>JANINJ010000069.1 GCA_024508855.1 Xanthobacteraceae bacterium | reverse complement strand
CCCAGGATTCCTGATGGGCGAAAGTACCGCCGGAGAAATCGCCGTTGGTCAGAAGGTTCGCCTGCGTAGCGCTGCCGCTGATCGTCGGCGCATCGTCATTGACATCGAGCTGGATGTGATTGGTCGCGGTGTCGCCGTCGCCGTCGGTGACGGTGAAGCTGATCCGCATCCGCAGCGGGTCCTGTGCCCCGCTCTCGTTGATGTCCGGGTGATCCAGCGGCGCGTATTGCGTATAGGTGTACTCCCCGGTCGTCGGGTTCGTTACCTGGATCTCGAATACCTTGTCGCCATTGGCCAGTGCCCCCGTCAGCGTCAGGTGGTCGGCGGATTCCGTCACCGTGACCTGATGGCCGCCAGAGGTCAGCGGCAAACTCGTGAACGTCGGCGCATCGCCATCGGCGATGTTGTTGCCCAAGTCGTAATGGATCGCCGTCACCTTGGCGCCATCGGCGCCCGGCGTGAACACGAAGTGGCTGGTCACCGGTGCAACGTGGAAGCTGCCATCGACATTGGCGGATTCCTGCGTCACCAGCTTGCTCAGCGTCGCGGTCGGCGCATCGTCATTGACATCGAGCTGGATGTGATTGGTCGCGGTGTCACCGTCGCCGTCGGTGACGGTGAAGCTGATCCGCATCCGCAGCGGGTCCTGCGCCCCGCTCTCGTTGATGTCCGGATGATCAAGCGGCTCAGACTGCGTATAGGTGTACTCTCCAGTCGCCGGATTCGTCACCTGGATCACGAACACGGTGTGGCCATCTTGCCGCGTGCCCGTCAGCGTCAGATGGTCGGCGGACTCCGTCACCGTCACCTGCTGGCCGCTGGACTTGAGATCGACATAAGTAAACGTTGGCGCATCGCCGTCGGCGATTTTGGTGCCGAAGTCGTAATGGATCGCCGTCACCTTGGCGCCATCGGCGCCCGGCGTGAACACGAAGTGGCTGGTCACCGGTGCAACGTGGAAGCTGCCATCGACATTGGCGGATTCCTGCGTCACCAGCTTGCTCAGCGTCGCGGTCGGCGCATCGTCATTGACATCGAGCTGGATGTGATTGGTCGCGGTGTCGCCGTCGCCGTCGGTGACGGTGAAGCTGATCCGCATCCGCAGCGGGTCCTGTGCCCCGCTCTCGTTGATGTCCGGGTGATCCAGCGGCGCGTATTGCGTGTAGGTGTATTCCCCGGTCGTCGGGTTGGTGACCTGGATGACGAATACCTTGTCGCCATTGGCCAGTGCACCCGTCAGCGTCAGGTGGTCGGCAGATTCCGTCACCGTGACCTGATGGCCGCCGGAGGTCAGCGGCAGACTCGTGAACGTCGGCGCATCGCCATCGGCGATATTGTTGCCCAAGTCGTAATGGATCGCCGTCACTTTGGCGCCGTCCGCACCCGGCGTGAATACGAAGTGGCTGGTCACCGGCGCGACGTGGAAGCTGCCGTCCGCATTGGCGGATTCCTGCGTCACCAGCTTGCTCAGTGTTGCAGTCGGCCCGTCGTCGTCGATCGCCACGTTGATCGCGCCGGTGGCGTTATCGCCGTCGCGATCGGTGACAATATAGTCGAAGGTCAGAACAACGGGATCCGCGCTGCCGGTCTCTGAGCCGTTGACACCATGATCGGGGTGATCGAGCGGCCCGGACTGCGTGTACGTATAGGCACCCGTCGCCTGATTGACCTGGAACGTGAAGATCGTACCCGCAGTGGTGGCACCGGTGAGCATAATGAAGCCACCCGAAATGGTCTGGGTGATCGTCACCGGCAGACCGCCGGAGGTCATCGGAGTCGTCGCGAAGCCAGTCGCATCGCCATCCGCAACCACATTCGGCGCACCGGAGAAACGGTAGAGCAAATTCGTAACGGTCGCGCCGTCGGCGCCGGCATGGAACGGCAACGTGCCCGCGTCCGTCACCGTGTGGAACGAGCCGTCCGCATTGGCACTTTCCTGAATGGTCGCAAGACCGAGGTAATCCGCGGTCGGCGCGTCGTCGTTCACCGCGACGGTGAAGCTGCTCGATGCCGTATCGCCGTCCGAATCCGTGGCGATGAAGCCGAACTTCAGGTTGATGCTGTCTTCCTGATTGGCGACCGGCTGATCGAGAGGCTGCTGAAGCACGAAAGTGTAGGCCCCATTCGGAGCGGTTGCGTCGAGTGTGACCGTGAATACCGGATTGGAGGGCTCGGTCGTGCTGACTGCACCGATATAACCTTCCAGCTTCGTGCCGTCGGCCGACACCCAGATGTGGACATCCGCACCGCCGGACTTGAGGCCCGTCGGCAGCGACGACTGATCGAATGTGAGAGTCCTGGCGGTGCCATGATCGGCACCCCAACTGACGCCGAGCGTACCACTCGCCTGGTTGGTTGCGTTGATGTCGCCGGCGGTGCCGAGCGTGTTGTGCACGACCGGAAGGACACCGGACAATTCGGCGGGCACCGACCCTTCCGGATAGCTGTCGCCGGCATTGCCGTTCGCCAGCGCGTCCTCGTCCACAGCGCCATTCTGGATATGGGCGGCGTTGATGACCGGACTGTCGTCGATGACATTGACGGTGAAGTTGTTCTGCGCGCCGTCGCCATCGCCGTCACGCGCCGTGAAGGTGAAGTTGAACGACAGCGTATCTTCCTGGCTCGCGCTCGTTCCGTGCATCGGATGATCCAGCGCACCGTTGAGCTGGAAGTCGTACGAGCCGCCGTTCTGATCCGACAACGTTACCGTGAACACCGCATGCGCGGCGTCATGCGCCGATCCCGCATATGCCGTTAGCACGGTCCCGTTACCCGAGAGCACGTACTGAAGCGCAACGCCGCCCGACGTGAGGTCAGCAAGCCCGATCGATCCGTGGCCGCCGGTTACGTTCACGAATGCCGACGCATTCGCTGCACTCACGGTGCCGTCCGTGATGTGCGCACCGGCCGTGCCGCCGAACACGACGGAGCGGTCGCCGAAGATCTGCGACCCGTTGTAACCGCCGTTGACGTTCCGGTTGGCGTCGTCGCCGCCCCACAGGATGTTCAGCAGGCCATTGGCATGTCCTGTCGTTACATCCACCGGAATGCCGAACACGCTGAAGTCGGCATCGCCCACTCCCTGCGCATCCTCGTTGCCGCCGGACAATTCTTCTTCCTCGACCGTACGGGTCAGGATCGTTCCGATCGCAATCGGCGTATCGTCGGCAACATGCACGGTGAAGTTCTGGGCGACGGAATCGCCATCGCTGTCGGTTGCGTTCACCGTGAATTGCAGCGCGCGATCATCCGAGCCGACATCGTGGTCGAGGTTGCCCAGAAGCTTGAACGTATAGGTCCCGGAACCATTCTCGCTGAAATTCAGGCTAAACACCTGATCCGACGCCGAATTCGCCGAGCCGCCGTGCTTGTAGGCCACCACCACGGCGTTGCCGTCGGCATCCACCGTCGTCTGATAATCGATCGCAACGCCATCCGACGTCAGGCCCGCAGGCAGGCCGTTCGCCGCCATCAGGATATGCTTTGCAGCACCGTCGTCGGCGCCCCAGTGGATCGCCAGATCGCCGTGAACCGTGCGTGTCTCCTTGAACAGGTCGTTGCCGTTCGGAAGATCGTCTTCGTTGACGTTAGTAGTCGCCGCGGTGCCGATGGTCGGCGTATCGTCCTGCACCTTGACGGTGAAGTGCGTGCCGACGGTATCACCGTCCGAATCCGTTGCGGTCAGGCCGAAGTCCAGCGGAAGTTCGTTCCCCTTCACGCCGCTTGCCGCATGATCCAGATTGCCGTTCAACGTGAAGCTGTACGAGCCGTGATCCGATGTCGGATCCAGCGTCACCGTGAATACGCGGTTCGCCGCCGTATCCGTGCCCTTGTAGGCGTGCAGTTCCTGACCGCCGTTGACTAGGTCGACCACGCTGTAGCTCAGCGTTACGCCATCCGAACTCAGTGCCAACGCGTGGCCCGAACCGTCTACCGGAACGCCGCCCGCCATGTTGAAGGACAGATTCCGCCCGACGAGGTCGCCAGCCCCCGTGTGGATGTCGTTGTCCGCGCCCCAATTGACGTTCAGCGCGACGTTCGACACGCCGGCATGGTCGTCCGCGTCGTAGCTGCCGCCGGTCAGGTTCGCGCTGGGCAATCCGTCCTCGCCAACGATCCTGGCCGCAACCGCTCCCGACGTTACCGGACTGTCGTCGATGACATTGACGGTGAAGTCGTTCTGCGCGATGTCGCCATCGCTATCGCGCGCCGTGAAGGTGAATTTGAACGACAGCGTGTCTTCCTGGCTTGCATTCGTGCCGTGCACCGGATGATCCAGCACGCCATTGAGCTGGAAGTCGTACGCACCGCCATTCTGGTCGGACAGCGTTACGGTGAACACTTTGTGGCCAAGGCTCGGATCGCCCGCATACGCCGTCAGCGTCGTTCCGTGGTTCGACAGCACATACTGTACCGCCACGCCGCCCGACGTCAGGCTGCCCAGGCCAATGCCACCGTGACCACCGGCCACGCTGAGGAAGTTCGCAGCCAGTGTCGGATCGACCTTGCCGTCCGCGATGTAATCGCCGTTCGCACCACCGAACACCACCGAGCGGTCGCCGTCTGCCTGGCCCGCAACAAATCCGCCGTTCACGTTCTTGTTTGAATCGTCGCCACCCCAAAGGATGTTCAGCAGACCGTCGGCATGCGCCGTCGTCACATCGACCGGGAAGCCGAACACGCTCAAGTCACCGTCGCCCGCGCCCTGGGTATCCTCGTTGCCGCCGGCAAGCTCCTCTTCCTCGACAAAGCGCGGTGCAATCGTTCCGATCGCAATCGGCGTATCGTCGATCACGCTCACCGTGAACGATCCGGGCGCCGTCGTATCGCCATCGGAATCCGTCGCGGTGTAGCCAAAAGTCAGCGGCAGCGAATCCTCGCCCTGCTGGTGCTGGTCCAGCACATCGACCAGCGTGAACGTGTAGTCGCCGTGAGCGCTCACGTCCGACAGCGCCACCGTGAACACGACATGCGCGGCGATAGCTGCCTGCGTCGTTGCAGGCACGGACGTCGGCTCGGTGCCGGTATAAGCCACCAGCGTCTGTTCGCCCCCGACCGTGAATACCTTGTAGTGCACGTCCTCGCCACGCGAGGTCAGTCCTTCCGGCGCAGAGAGACCCGCAACGAACTGCACCGAGCGGTCGCCCGGCTGGCCGTTATTGTCGTTGGCGTTGTCGCTGCCCCAGTTGACGCCGAGCGATCCCGTCGCCTTCTCGGTCGTTCGATCGTTGTAGATAAAACCCAGGATGCTCTGGTCCGCATCGCCGGCACCGCTGGCATCTTCGTTGCCGGCCCCGACAACGATGGGCTGTTCCTCTTCAACCGTCCCGTTCTGAACATGGGTTGTGTCGATGAGCGGCACGTCATCGACAACAGATACGATGAAATGATTACTGGACGTATCGCCGTCCGAATCCGTTGCGGTGTAGTTGAACGTCAGCGTCAGGCTGTTCTCGCCGTGGCCCGCCGACTGATCGAGCGGCTTCACCAGAGTGAAGTTGTATTCGCCATTATTGCCATCGGACAGCGACGCATAGAACACCACGTTGCCGCCATGGGTCGACGTCGGCGCTGTCGAACCGGTGTAACCGACCAGTTGACCATCTGCCAGGACAGCGTAGGAGACCGTCTGCCCGAGCGACGTCAGTGTCGAGCCGTTGTAAGCCCCGGCAACCGCGACATGATTGTCCGTGAAGGCGACAGAACGATCGCCCAGACCGCCGTGTTCGGTCGGATTCGAATTATCCGCACCCCAGGCGATGTTCAGCGAAACATGACTTACCGACGCCGACAGGTTCGGCGTTTCGGTTTCGTTGTTGCCGCCCGGCAGAGACTCGTCCTCAACCGTCGACGCCGTTCCAACCGCAGCGACCGGACTGTCGTCGCTGACATTGACGGTGAAATGATCCGAGGTGCTGTCGCCATCGCCGTCACGCGCGGTGAAGGTAAACTTGAACGACAGCGCATCTTCCTGGCTCGCACTGGTGCCATGCACCGGATGATCCAGCACACCGAGAAGATCAAAGCTGTAGGCGCCGGTGCCGAGCAGGCCCTGGTCCGACAGCGAGACGGTGAACACCTTATGCCCGAGCTCCGGATCTCCTGCGTATGCGGTCAGTGTCGTGCCGTTGGCCGACAGGACGTATTGCAGCGCGACGCCACCTGAGGTCAGCGTCGTCGGATCATAGCCTTGGCCGTTGTCGGAAACGCTCAGGAACGCCTTGACCTGACTTGGATCGGTCAGCGTCTGGTCCTGGCCGCTTCCTGTGGCAAAGACCACCGAGCGATCGCCGTTGACCTGCGTTCCGGTAAAGCCGCCGTCGAGCTGGCTGTTGCCGGAATCCGAGCCCCACGAGACGTTCAACAGGCCGTCGGCATGCGCCGTCGTCAGATTGACGATGTGACCCAGGATATTGAGATCGCTATCGCCGGCGCCCTTCGCATCCTCGTTGCCGTTCGCGAGTTGCTCTTCCTCGACATTGCTGTCCGGAATGCTGAGGATCGTGACCGGCGTATCGTCGTTCACCGCAACCGTGAACGCGGTATGAATCTGGTCGCCATCGGCATCGGCCGCGACCAGGCCGAATGTCAGGTTTAGGTTGTCCTCGGTATTCGCGACCGGATGATCGAGATTGCCGAGAAGCTCGAACTTGTAGCTGCCGTTGGCGCTGGTCGGGTCGATCGTAACCCTGAAGACCTGGTCGCTGACGTGGTCTGCGCTGCCGGTTGATTTGTAGGCCAGCAGCACGTAGCCGCCATCCCAATTCCCCGCGCTGTCGGTGTGATAGCTAAGGGCATAGGACAGGCCGGCGCCGTCGGAGGTTAGCGCCGCGGTAACGTCGGTGGTCTGTCCCGACGCCGTATCCGTCACCGATATCTCGGGCGTGACGTTGGAACCGGAAACGAAGGTCGGCGTGCCACCCAGGACAGAGTTGCCGTCGGCCGCTGCGAACGAGAGCGTCCGCCCGATCGGATCGTCCACCGAACCGATTGTGCCGTTGCTGAGCGTTTCCGATTTCAGATCGTTGTCGGCGCCCCACGAAATCCCGAGGGAATGCAACGCGACAGTTCCCGCCGAAACGTCGCCGTTGCCGCCGGGATTGCCGGTGAAGAATCCGCCATCCTCATCGACCACACCATTTACGGCCTGTCCCGCAACCGGCGCATCGTCGTTGACGACCACATCGAAGCTCGACGAAACGGCATCGCCGTCGCCGTCTCGCGCCGTGAAGCCGAAGGTCAGCGAGAGATTGTCTTCGATATTGGCCGTGGGATGGTCGAGATTGCCTGTAAGATTGAAATCGTAGCTGCCGTTGCCGGAATCCGAGAGATGGACCTGGAACACTTCCGTCGTCGATGAATGGGTATCGCCCTTATACGCGGTCAGCGTCGTGCCGTCGGATGAAAGCTCATACTGCAGCCCGACGCCGTCGGACGTCAGGTGTTGGTCCTCAAGATGTGAAATAGCATCGGCAGAGAACACAACCGACCGGTCGCCATTGGTCTGCAAGCCGGAGAACCCGCCGTCCGGATTGCTGTTTCCGGCGTCCGCACCCCAGGAAATGTTCAGCGAGGCATGGGCGGTCGTCGCGCTTCCCTCGACATCGCCCGCAGTGCCAAAGCCGTTTTGCGGATAGCTGTCGCCGGCGTTGCCGTTGACGCCATCTTCGTCGACATACTGAACTGCAACGGCGCCGATTGTTGGCGTGTCATCGTTGACCGTGACAGTGAAGGTGGACGATGCGGTATCGCCGTCGAAATCGCGCGCCGTGTAATTGAAGGTCAGCGCGATATTGTCTTCGGTTCCGGCAACCGGATGGTCGAGCGTTCCGAGCAGTTTGAAATCATAGTGCCCCGAACCATCGTCGGACAAGGACACGGTGAAGACAATGCTGTCTCCGCCCTCTTTGCCCTCCGGATGAACATAACCTTCCAGCGTCGTCCCGTCGTTGACGACCCTGAACTGCACAACCTGCCCATTCGAGGTCAGGGCCGGATGCTGGTTACCCTCGCCATTCACGTCGAAACTGACCGCGACGGTGGAATCCGTGAAATACACCGCGCGCCCGGTCAACGCTGTCGGCGAAGACTCGGAATCGAGCTGCGCGCCGTCTTGAAGCCCGTTGGCATCGGAGGCAACGTCGGTCACGTCGGCGCCCCAGTGAATACCGAGTGCTCCGACCGCGTGATTCATCGCCGCGACGTCGCCCGGTCCACCGGCATTGCCGCCGCTCAACCCACCATCCTCATCCACAACGGTGGCCGTTCCGGCCAGCGTCAGCGAAACATCGGCCAGGAAGGTACCGCTGTTGTCCGGCGTGCCGGTTTCCTGGAAGGTCAGCAGATTGCTGCCGTCGCCCGCTCCGCCAAGCACGTTGACGGCATAGCTCCGCATATCGCCGGCAAGCTCGGCCTGGGTCAGCGACAAGACCTTCTCGCCGCCCCAATAAACATCGAGGCCCGCGCTAAATCCGGATAGACCTCCGGCGTTGAAACTCAGCGTATAGACTTCGTTGGCCTGAACCCCCGCCACCGCCTGCGACAGCGCCACGTCGCCCGGCGATAGATCGAGATCCAGCGCCTGACCGTTGCCGTGAACGGTGGCCCCGCCGACCGAATACGGCAGGTTGACCCGCTCGAGATGCTGGCCGGAATTCTCGCCACCGACCGTATAGGTCCAGCCGGCCGCGTCGCCTGTGGAGCCGTAGGAAGCATCGCTCCAGGCGCCGTCCGTGAAAGTGCCGTTATGAATCAGGTTCTCGCCGACCACCGGCGCGACGATCACAGGCACGTCGTCCTGGACGTTGACGGTGAAACTGGTGTTGACCGTATCACCATCGGCATCCGCCGCCTGTACCGTAAAGGTCAGGCCGATGGAATCCGAGTTCGACAGATGGTTTGCGTCAGACTGATGATCCAGCGTGCCGAGCAATTCGAAGCTGTAGCTACCGTGCGGCTGGGTCGGGTCCAGCGTCAGTGTGAAGACTTTGGCCTCATCGCCACGGGCATCGCCCTTGTACGCGGTGAGCACCTCGCCGCCGTTGGGAAGTGCAGTCACGACATATTGCAAGGCAACGCCGCCCGAACTCAGTTCGGAGCCTGCCTCGCCCGTGATCGCAAGCGCAAGATTTGAAACCGTCGCATCGGATCCGGCGATCGCAGTCAGCGTCTGCCCGCCTTCGCCCTGTTGCGCGCTCAGGAACGACAGCGTCCGGCCGAACTGATCGTTCGCGCCGGTATGGATGTCGTCATCCGCACCCCAGTTGATGTTCAGCGAGACATTCGACACGCCGGTATTGTCGACCGCATCGAAGCTGCCTCCGGTGGGGTTGGCGCCAGCCAGTCCATCTTCGCCAACGATCTGATCTGCGATATTGCCGCCCGCGGTCGGAACGTCATCCTTGATGTCGACCGCAAAAGTCTGCTGGACCGAGTCGCCATCCCCATCGAAACCGTTGACGGTGAAATGAAGGGAGAGTGTATCGGTGCCCTGGCCCGGATGATCGAGGTTCTGGAATAGCGTGAAGATGTAGGCCGGATTCACCGGCGCATTCAGCGACACGATGAAGACCGGATTGTCGGCCCCCAGCGGATCGCCGTGCTTGTAGGCCACCAGTTCCTGATCGGCGCCGTTGCCGGCCTGCCGGACCGTATAGTCCAGCGCGATGCCATCCGACGTCAGCGTCAATGCATGGCCATTGCCGTCGGTAATGCTCGTCGACGCGAATTCTAGGTGCGTGTTCTTGTCGTCGGCATTCCAGTCGATGTTGAGGTTGCCGAACGTGCTCTGGGTCTGCCCCTGCTGCTCGCCATAGGCGACGAGATGAGATTCGTCGATCGAACCAACCTGGGCCGGCGCGGTGGCAAGCGGGACATCGTCGGTCACATGCACGGTGAAATGCACCGGCACCGTGTCGCCGTCGGAGTCCGTCGCAACCACGTTGTCGAACGTCAGCGCGAGATCGTTCTTGCCTTGGGTATTGGCGTGGTCGAGGTTGTCGAGCAGGTTGAAGGTGTACGAGCCGCTGCCATCGTCCGACAACGTCACGGTGAAGACGGTGTGGCTCTGGGCCCCTTCGCCCTCGCCGGTCTGAACCGATGCCGTCAGCACCGAACTGCCGTCTGCTGCCGTGGTGATGGCATAGTGCAGCGACTGACCGTTCGATGTCAGACCCTGGGCAACCAGCGTTGCAATCGTGGCATCCGTGAACGCCACAGAGCGATCGTGCGCGCCCGCGCCTGCAGTCGGGTTGGCGTCGTCGGCGTTCCAGTGGATGTTCAACGATTCCGAGGCGGACGCCGCAACGAATGCATTGCTTTCCCCGCTCTGGGTACTCTCGATAACGGTGCTGTCTGTGACCGCGCCCGCAGTCGGAACGTCATCCTTGATGTCGACCGCAAAAGTCTGCTGGACCGAGTCGCCATCCCCATCGAAACCGTTGACGGTGAAATGAAGGGAGAGTGTATCGGTGCCCTGGCCCGGATGATCGAGGTTCTGGAATAGCGTGAAGATGTAGGCCGGATTCACCGGCGCATTCAGCGACACGATGAAGACCGGATTGTCGGCCCCCAGCGGATCGCCGTGCTTGTAGGCCACCAGTTCCTGATCAGTACCGTTGCCGGCCTGCCGGACCGTGAAGTCGAGCGCGACACCGTCCGAAGTCAGCGTCAGCGCATGTCCATTGCCATCGGTGATGGTCGTCGACGCAAATTCAAGATGCGTGTTCTTATCGTCGGCGTTCCAGTCGATGTTGAGATTGCCGAATGTGCTCTGGGTCTGCCCCTGCTGCTCGCCATGCGCGACGAGGTGAGATTCGTCGATCGAACCGGCTTGAGATGGCGCGGTCACGAGCGGAACATCGTCGGTCACATGCACGGTGAAATGCACCGGCACCGTGTCGCCATCGGAATCCGTCGCGACCACGTTATCGAAGGCCAGCGCGAGATCATTCTTGCCGCTGCCGGTGGAATGATCGAGGTTGTCGAGCAGGTTGAAGGTATAGGAGCCGCTGCCGTCGTCCGACAGCGTGACGGTAAAGACAACACGAGCCTGAGCGGTCTCGCCCTCACCGGTCTGCACCGATGCCGTCAGCACCGAGCTGCCGTCAGCCGCGGTCGTGATGGCGTAGCTCAGCGATTGACCGTTCGACGTCAGTCCCTGCGCAACCAGCGCCGCGATCGTGGCGTCCGTGAAGGCGACGGAACGATCGTGCGAACCGGCGCCCGCCGTCGGATTGGCATCGTCGGCATTCCAGTTGATGTGGAGCGACTCCGACGTCGAAGCCGGAATGAAGGCGTTGCTTCCCCCCTGCTGGGTGCTTTCGGCCACGGTGGTGTCAGCGATCGCGCCGGTGCTGACCGGATTCGTATCCGCGACGGTCACGTTCAGCACGCCGGACGCCGGATCGCCATCGCTATCGGTCGCGGTGAAGTTGAACTTGAGATCGATCGACGAGAAAGTCTGCCCGCCGGCATCGTGATCGAGCGGCTGGTATTGGGAAATCGAATAGCCGCCGGTATCGCCGCTGTCGGAAAGCGTGACGACGAACACCACATGGGCCGCAGCGGCCGCTGCCGCATCCGCGGGCGCGCCGGTCGGCACCGCCGTGCCGGTGTAGGCGATCAGCGTCGTACCGTTATCGGCCAGTACATAGTGCACCGCCTCGCCATGGGACGTGAGCTGTGCGATCGAGGTTGCACCGTCCTCGCCGTTGCCCGTCGCGAGAACAGCCTGATCTGCGAAGACGACGGCGCGGTCGCCGTTTCCTGTCGAGGTGCCGCCGTTCACATGGTCGTTGAATCGATCCGAGCCCCACGAAATGCCCAGCGATCCGGTTTCCGTAGCAATGCCGCCCGAAACGGGATCAAGCAGCGTCGTATGCGTTTCGTTAGCCGCGACGATAACCGGCACGTCGTCCTGAACGCTGATATTGATTGCTGTCGTGACCTGGCCGGCGGTATCGCTGCCGATGACATTGATCGTGAGACCGAGAAGATCCTCGCTGCCATGGACTGCGTGGTCCAGCGGACGCAGCAGATTGAATGTGTACTCGCCTTCGATCGGCCCCGCATTGAGCGACACGGTGAACACGTAATTGGCAGCATTGCCGGAATCCGCACCGACATAGCCGATCAGCGTCGGTACGCCGTTGACGGTCGTGATCAACAGGCTGATCGCCTGGCCGCCGGAGGTCAGACCGGAAAGACCCGGCTGCGCGATATCGAACGACAGTTCGCGGCTGGCAGCACTCGACCCGAAATCGATATGAAGCGATCCAGTGACGCTGAGCGAGCCGGAGCCGTCGACGTTTCCGCCCGGCAGCCGATCCTCATTGATCGATCCTGCGTCGGCACCGCTCGCGGTAGGCGCGCTGCCCGGCACCTGATCGTTCAAGGTGCTGAATTGCGAATTGGTGTTTTCGTCACCAAGCAACGCCAGCGGATTATTCGGGTCATTCAACGCCGACACATGCGGATCGGAGAAATTCGCGCCGCCCGTGGGCCCGTTGCCACCGTTACCGGCGGCAGGCAGCACCGACTGATCGGTAGTGATCGGAAACAGCGAAGCGAATTCGTCGCCGGTGACGATACGATCCGGACCGACTTCGAACGCGACATTGGCCAGCGGATGTCCGCCGGAATCGAAAACCGGATCGACGGTGACGGTCGACTGGTTGTCGAACAAAACGATCAGCTTTTCGCCGACCTTGACGAAGGTCAGCTTCTCGCTCGCGATGTCGGTGAAATCGAGTCTGGTGTTGCCATCCAGATGAACGGTGATGGCTTGGCCGTTTTGCGGCTTTTCTAGTTTGAGATTTTTCGGAGGCGTTGTCTGAGGAGCAGCACCGGACAGTTGTGCAACCAAAACGGGAGCGTTCATCGCCTTAAACCTCAAATAAATTTTGCCGCCCCAAACGGGAGGCCAATAAGATGAGGTTAAAATATTATTAAAACTCGGGAACCGTCAAGAAATACCGATAAAGGCCAAAGGTTTCCTACACCTTTGGTTAAGCCAAACGGCACCGACCGCCATTAATAAAAGCAAATAATCTTGCAAGTATACACTGTCACACAAGTATATATAGTGATCTAACGAGCCGAGTCTCCGGAATAATGAGATTAATATTCGTTAATTCGGCGTCGCGTGACGACAGAGCCCGTTACTTTTACTTGGAAAAATGTCGCAGATATCCGCTGCGAGTAAACGAATAGGCAACAGTACGATTACGCGAGTGGAAACTATTGCTCGGGCCCATGGTAATCGTCGTCCATCCCGATTTTCGGAGGGCAACAACGCCGCATTGCCGTGTGCAAAAGACCAGCTTCCATCGCCCGAAACAAGCGAGCCAATGACGTGTCGGCGCTCTGTGGAGCCCCTCGGCAGCGACTGATTTCTCTCGGCAGTCCAACGGTCGCTCACGGCGACAAAATGCGCGCGTAGCGACTCGTCTCGATCGGTTCGTCTCTAGACAATCCACAAGCGCGGGATGACGTTTCCGCGCGCTTGCAGTCTCATGGACGAAGTCAGATGCGTGAAACGACGCAGGCAAGCGGGTGATACTTGCTCCGGTAAAGCAACGCATGTTCGCGAATGCCATCAAGCCAGATACCGCGGCCGGCGTAACGATAGCCCTCACCCATCGGGATCAGACGCACCGGCGTGCCATGCCTGCGCGACCAATAGAAACGTCCCGTGACGATATCGCCGGGCGCAACGGCAGGATCGGACTGAAGCCGATAATTGGCGCCATTCTCGCACGACACGACAAAGTTCGCTCGTGCGGTCCATTGGTGCGCAACAGCCTTGGACGCCCCGCCCACGAGCAGCGGCAAAGCCAGAATTCCAAGCAACAACCCATGCCCCAGACGCATTCTACGTCTCCTCGCAAATCATGTGCGAAGACGAGTATGAGCGGAAAACCATCGCAGACACAAGCGGCGTTGAATCGCCAGCCGCGATCCCGTCGTTCAGAGCAGGAGTTGCAGCGTCTGGCCACCGCCGGCAACCGCATCGCTGTTCGTCGCCGGCAACAAGTCGGTCTCGCTCTCATGATGCACGAGCGATGCGTATGGCGCGGCAAACAGGCTGACGCCGGTCTGGTTGATGGCGAACAGGGGCATGAAGTGCGGCAGATCACGGGTTTCCAGCAGCGCCGAACGGCGATTGTCGAGGATGACCCAGCGCCCTTCCAAACGAACGGCAAGAACGGCATGATCCTGCCGAACGGCCAGGTCGCGGACCAGAAGAACTTTCACGTCGGCCTCTGCGAAGCCGGACGCACGCAGCACGCCGTACTTGGCGATCGCGTAGTCCTCGCAGTCGCCCTGGCCCGCAGCCAATGTTTCCAGCGGCGAACTCCAGCGATCGACCACGCCATGCTGCTGCAGGTCGCTCACGTAGCGGACCGAGCGGTTGATGCTGTCGTTGACGGTCTCGATCCTGGTGCGGGTGGCCCCCTGAGCGGCCGCTTCCAAAACGGCAATGAATTTCCGCGCTCCCGGCGAGCAATCGTCGTCCGACTTGCAGCGACTGACCGCCAGAGCCTCGCGCTCCATGTTGGCCTGAATGGTACGCCACTTCGCCCAGAGCAGACCCTCCGGCGCCCGGAACGTGAAGAGACCGAACGGCTCTTCGCTGGTCGCCGGCATTTGCGGCGAGGGCATATCGCTATCGATGATCGGCGATGACTGAAGCGACGTGTCCGCACTCGCGAGCTTGACGACACTGCTGACGGCATGACGGTCGTGCTTGGCAAGAACCGCGCTGATCGTGAAAAAACGCACCGGTGGCCGCGCAACGATCTCCAACGACGAATCCTCGCCCACGGAAATCGGCGACTTGAGGCGGGATTTGGCGAACGCCTCGCCTGCCCCACCGGCCATAAACGATACAGCAAGCAGATATCCAGCCGCCCACGCAAAAACGCGCGCATGATTGATACGCAACATGACTGACGCCCCGTTGTCCGGAACGTCAGCCGACGTCTATGCGTCGTGCTCGTTCCAGATCGTTATGGAGCGAGCGTAGGATCTGCGGCTCTCGATCGCGTTAAAGAACCAATGAATCCGGGAACTTCCGAGGTTTGCGCTTAATCCGGCGCGTGCGAATTCGATCGAATTTTATTTAATCCGAAGGGTGTGTCGCCGCGTTCAGAAATCGTTGACTCTGGTCATCGCGGCGGCGCTGTAAGCGGTGATGCGAAAGGCGGCAACAACCGGGATCGCAATGACTTATAAACCACGTCCGCCGCAGCAGTGCCGGCGCGCACGACCGGAAGCGATGCGGGACGAAGCCTATCGCTCGCGCAGGGCTTCCTCGCGCAGCATCCGCGCCGGCTTCATGATGTAATCGAGCACGGTCTTCTTGCCGGTCAGAATTTCAACCGTGGCGACCATGCCGGGAATGATCGGCAGTGGATTCTGATCCGTACCGAGGTGGTTCTTTTCGGTCCGGACGATGACGCGATAGAAGGTCTCGCCACGCTCGTTCTTGTCGCCTTTGTCCTCGGTGATCGTATCGGCACTGATGCGCTCGACCTTGCCGTGAAGCGATCCATAGACCGACGAGTCATATGCACTGAGCTTGACGACGGCTTCATGGTTCGGCCGGATGAACGCGATGTCCTGCGGACGAATGCGCCCCTCGACCAGAAGCGTATCGTCCAACGGGACGATTTCCATGATGCTCGCGCCGGGAGCCACCACCGCGCCGATCGTCGTGACGTTCAGCTTGTTCACGACACCGTGGACCGGCGCCCTGAGCTCGGTGCGGCGAACTCGATCCTGCGCGGACTTGATGTTCTCGTCGAGGACCGCGAGATCCCCGCGCGACTTGGCGAGGTCGTCCTCGGCTTGCGCGCGAAACGCCGTGGTGATGTTGAGCAGACGCGAATGCGCCTCCTGCACCGCGGCTTCGGTCTTGACGATGGTTGCGCGCACGACCGCGAGTTGCCCGCGCATATCGGTGGCCTGACGATCGACACGCAGCATTTCGATTTCGGGGACAACTTTCTGGTTATAGAGTTTGCGTGTCAATTCGGACTCGCGATTGAGCAGCGTCAGCGTCTCCGAAAACCGCGTTTCGGACGCATGCAGTTCGTCGATTTCCTTTTTCTTCTGGCTTTCCTGCTGCGCAACGACATCGACGTCCTGCGCCAATTTCCTCATGTGAGCGTCGAAGACGCTCTTCTCGGCCTCCACCGCACGAGGCGCGGCCTCGTTCAGTTCGGCGGAGAAATCGACGGTCTTCAGGCCCTGCGTTTCAGCGTCGAGCCGCGCGACCCGCGCCGCCATCGCACCGCGACGCTCGCGAATTTCGCCGAACTGGGACGCGAAATTGGTATCCTCGATCCGGGCAAGCGGCTGATCCTTGTCGACGATGGCGCCTTCCTGCACCATCAATTCGCTGATGATGCCGCCCTCGAGCGATTGCACGACCTGCATCTGGCGCGAAGGGATCACCCGGCCGTTGCCGCGCTTCACTTCATCGAGCACGGCAAAATGCGCCCAGATCAGAAACACCGCCAGCAATGCCAGCGCCGTGAACAGCAGCATCCGGGAGGTGCGCGGCGTCCTCAGCTCGATGGCCGCGCGCACATCGTTCGAGAACGCGAAATCAGACTGCTGCATTTGCGGGCCTTGGATGAGGCTGTGCCGGAGCCGTGGGTCCGCGGAGCCGGGTCAAGATCTGTGAAGCGGGTCCGTCCGCAACGACCTTGCCGTTGTCGAAAACCAGAATGCGATCCACCAATGAAAGCAAGGACGGGCGGTGCGTGGAGACGATGATCGTCATCTCGCCCTTCGCCAGAACCTTGAGGCGCTCAAGGAATTCAGCCTCGCTGCGCACGTCGAAATGCGCGGTCGGCTCGTCGAGGAATAGCACCCGCGGCTTGCGGATCAGAACGCGCGCAAGGCCGATCGCCTGTTTTTGCCCGCCGGACAGACTGCGGCCCCCCTCCGCGATCATCATGTCGTAACCTTGCGGATGACCGGCAATGAAAGTCTCGACGCCCGACAGCCGCGCCGCTTCGAGCACTTCCTCGTCGGTTGCCGACGTTCGGCCGAGCGTGATGTTGTCGCGAAGCTTGCCGTAGAACAGATCGGTGTCCTGCAACACGAACCCGATGCCGGCGCGGAGGTCCGCAGGATCGTATTGACGGATGTCGACGCCATCGACCTGAACGCTGCCTTCGCCCGGCGCGTAGAAGGATGTCAGCAGCCGACCGACGGTGGTCTTTCCCGAACCTACGCGCCCGATGATTCCGATTTTTTCGCCGGGTCGAATATTGAATGAAATGCCGTCGAGCGCTTTCGCCGGGCTGTTCGGGTAGGAGAAGCTGACGTTCTTGAATTCGATGCCGCCCCTCTTGACTTCGCGGGCAACGAAAATCTTCTCGGGCGGCCGTTCGCGTTCCAGCGACATGAGGCGATCGATCGAGCGCAACGCCATGAAGGTTTGCGTCGCGCGCGTGATGACCGCGGCAATGCCGGCGATCGGACCAAGCACCCGCCCGGACAGCATGTTCGCCGCAACCAGCGCACCGACCGACAGCTTGCCATCGAGGATCAGGAACACGCCGGTGACGACCAGCAACAGGTTGGTCAACTGTGTTGCCGTGCTGGCGCTGGTCAGGGCCAGCGACGACCAGAAATGAACGTCTTCGCTCGACCTTGCGGTCGCCGCGACCGATCGCTCCCAGATGGTCTGCGCACGTCCCTCGCCGCCAACTGCGCGCAGCGTTTCGATGCCGCTGAGCGATTCAATCAAAATGCCATGTCTTGCAGCGGATTCCGCCTGCAGCCGACGCATCGAGCGATCGAGCGGACGCTGCAGGATCACGCCGACGCCGATCATGATCGGCAACATGATCAGCGGAATCCAGGCCAACGGCCCGGCAATGATGAAGAGCACCGCGATGAAGATGACCGCGAAGACGAGATCGGTCGCCGAAACTACCGTGCCCGACGTAAAGAACTCGCGCACGGAATCGAAATCGCGAATCTGGTTGGCGAGGATGCCGACCGACGGCGGACGATGCTCGGTCTTGACCGAGAGCGCATGTTCGAAGATTTCGGCGGCGAGCACCACGTCCATCTTCTTGCCGGTCATGTCGATGATCCGGCTGCGCACGACGCGCAGCACGAAATCGAACACGATGGCGAGGCCGAGTCCGACGCCGAGCGCCACCAGCGAGGGAATGGCACCGTTGGGAATAACGCGGTCGTAAACGCTCATGGTGAACAGCGGCGCTGCCAGCGCCAGCATGTTCACGATCAGCGCCGCGATAGCGACATGGACGTAGTTGGCGCCGAAGCGGCTGATCACCGACCAGAACCAGTGCTTCTTCGGAAGATCGCCGGTGGCGACCGCGCGGGCATCGGCGACATTTGCAGGACGGACGTAATAGGCAAATCCCGAATATTGCGCGCGAACGACGTCGACCCGCTCCAGCACTTCGTTGCTGCCGGCCAGCGACGGATTGAGCAGCGTGACGTGCCCGGCGGCAAGGTCGGTCTTGAGCAGAATGCGCGTCGAGCCGTCCTGAAAGATCAGCACTGCAGGAAGAACCAGCGCCGGGATATCTTCCACTTTCCGTTCGTAAAGCTCGGCTTCGAGACCTGCCCGCTGGGCTGCGCGCTCATAAAGTGCCGGCGTAAGCTTTCCTTGCAGCGGCAGGCCGGCGACCAGCGCATCCCTGCTCAATGCCCGCCCGTGACGGGCCGCAAGATAGAGCAGGCTATCGGACAACGGATCCTCGAACGCCGCGATCTCAGGCGCAGCAACGGGCGAGGCATCGATGCCAATATCGAACTTGTGCGGCTGGATATTCAAAACTGCCTCGGCAATTCAACGTTCGTCCGCCCAAACAAGGCTGGCGGGAACATTTTCGATGGTGCAATTGCTAAAGCTTAAAACAAAAAGCGGGCTTTCGCCCGCTGATTCTGTCGTCCAAGCCTTAAAAGATTGACATAAAGTTAAGGTGTATCCTTAAGGCCATCACCCCGACCGACCATGCATCAATGCACGGCGCGGTCACCCATGGCAGCGTTCGTTCGATCGAATTTCCCCGCATTGGCCAGCATCGCATCGTTCGCGGCCGGAGCGGTGCCCCCACCCCAACGATCACCGAAGGTCACGACCCGGGGCTCAGGCTGCGGCGTGAAGGGAGTGGACCACACCGGGATGGGCGCCGCGGCATTCAACGGCTCGGAGCCCGGCTCCGGTGCATGCATCAGCAGCGGAGGGAATTTGATCGGGATGAAGCTGAACGGCTTGTTCTCGATTGGATCGGCCTCCGGCGGCCTCGCGGTTTTGAGATAGTGCAGGAGTTGACCCATCGCGGCCAGCAACTGGTAGTCGGCAAACACCGTCACGCCCCGCGCCGATACCAGCGACACGTTGGCGTTGAAGTACTGGTTCTGCGAGTTCAGCAGATCGATCAGCGTACGCTGACCGAGCTCATATTCCTTGTTGTAGGCGATGAACGTCCGGCGCGCGGCTTCGACATCGCGCACCAGGGCGGCGGCGCGTTCGGTCGTGATCGTTCGTGCCGACCATGCCTTGTCGAGCGATTCAAGCGCCTCGCGCTGCAGCCGCGCGTGCTTATGCTCTTCTTCGATCATGCGCTCGGCGGCTTCGGTACGCTTCCACGCATCCTGACCGCCGCGGAAAATATCCCAGCTCATCACCACCTTGCCGCTGACCTCGTCATAACGGCCGGGATAAACGATCGAGTCCTTTCCGCGCGTTGCGCGTCCTTCCAGCGAGATATTCGGTACGAAAGCGCCGGCGGTAGCGTCGAACGCCCGCTTCGCAGCGTCGACGTCTGCACCCGCGGCGCGGATCGTCGGGTTGTACTTGAACGCGACGTCGAGAGATTCATTTCTGCTCGCGGGCAGTCCGGGCAGTCTTCCAGGGAAGCGCGTGTTGAACGGCTCAAGGCCCACCGTCTTGCGATACTTGGCACGCGCGACATCGAGGCTCAGCCGGAAATCAGCGAGGGTCGCTTCCGCGGCTGCCACACGCTCTTCGGCCTGCTGCGTATCGCCCTCACCCGAACGGCCGCCCGAAAAGCGCGCCAGCACGTTCTTGCGAACTTCGCGATGCACCTTGAGGTTCTGCTCGGCAAGCGCAACCAGCCGCGTGTAACGCGTCACATCGATATAGGCTTCGGCGGCATCGAGCGCGATGAGTTCAGTGCGCTCGAGCACGCGGAAGGAAGCTGCGTTTACCCGCGCTGCCTGACGCCAGACGTCGTTGATCGAGGAAAATCCATCGAACAGCGTTTGGCGAATGACGATCGATGCCTCGCGCCCGTTCAGATACGCCCCGTTATTGACCGGCGCGGGCGTGATGTATTGCGTCAGTTTTTCCGGACCAGCATCCGCCTGAAGCCGGATTTGCGGCAGCAACGCACCCTGGCTTTGACGAAGCTCAGCTTCAGTCGCCCGGCGATTGGCCCTGGCTTCGCCGACCCCTGGATTGGTTTTGACCGCTTGATTGATGGCATCGCGAATCGAAAACGGCTCCGCTGACGAAGCCCCCGAGAAGCCGGCGTCGATCAATCCGATAATTGCAAATACATAAATAAAATAACGCATGGAGTTCTCGCTAACAACAAATGGAACTCTCTACAATGACCTCGCCTCATATGAAGCGGATTTGTGTTTAAATGTGGCAAAAAAACAATGGTTGGTTGAGCTGATATGGAAAGTAACGGTAACCGTGCAAAAATGGAACTTCACGGGATTCCCGACCGAAATGAATCTTCAATCAACACATTGATTATATTGGGATTTTCGTTCTTCCTGGCCAATGTTCCATCAGCAGGATTCAGATACCTTCCAAGGCGATCGCTGCCATAGTTTGTCAAAACAATGACAAGGCTGACGTCGAAAATAGTCGAGCCCGGCGAGAATTGCCGGGCCCGGTTGTGGATAGTCGTACCGACTGGAACCGCTTTACCAGGTGTCGATGCAGGGCCGTTTCCGCTCCTTGCGCGGTTCAGCCGGCGGCACCGACCGCAAGCCCGCCATGATCCAGTCCCGGGTTTCGGCGGGGTCGATCACCTCGTCGATCTCGAGCACCGACGCGATCGAGGTCGCCTTACCGTTGGCATAGAGCTGCGCGACCTTGTCCTTGTAATAGGTCTCGCGTTCGACCGGATCGGCAATCGCCTCCATCTCCTTGCGGAAGCCAAGCCGTACATAGCCTTCCAATCCCATGCCGCCGAACTCGCCGGTCGGCCATGCCACCGTGAAGAAGGAGGCATGGAAGCCGCCGCCAATCATCGACTGCGCGCCGAGGCCATAGCCCTTTCGCAATACGATGCCGAACAGCGGCACGGTGAGGCTCGCGCCGGTGACGAACATGCGCGCGACATGCCGCACGATCGCGGTCTTCTCCGCCTCCGGACCGACCATGAAGCCCGGCGTGTCGCACAGTGACACGATCGGAATGTCATAGGCGTCGCAGAGCTGCAGGAAGCGCGCGGCCTTGTCGCCGGCGGCAGCGTCGATCGCGCCGCCGAGATGCTTCGGATTGTTGGCGATCAGGCCGAACGGCTTGCCTTCGATGCGAATGAACGCGGTGATCATGCCGACGCCGAAATCGCGGCGGATTTCCAGCACCGATCCTTCGTCGGCCAGCAGGTCGATCACATGGCGGATGTCATAAACGCGGAGGCGGTTCTCCGGGATGGCCCGCCGCAGCAGGCGCTGGTCCGGTGCGCTCCAGTTGCGAACCGCACCCTGGAAGTACGAGAGATACTTCTGCGCGACACTGGTGGCCTCCTCCTCGTCTTCCACAAGGATATCGACGACGCCGTTCGGCGACTGGAACGAGACCGGCCCGACTTCCGCCGGATGGTAGACGCCAAGGCCGCCGCCTTCGATCATCGCAGGGCCGCCCATGCCGATCGAGGCATTCTTGGTGGCGATGATGACATCGCAGCAGCCAAGCATCGCGGCGTTGCCGGCGAAGCAGTAACCCGACACGACGCCGACCACGGGCACGAGGCCCGACAGTTTCGCGAACTGCACGAACGACGGACCATCAAGGCCGGTCATGCCGAGCCGGTCGGTATCGCCGGGACGGCCTCCGCCGCCCTCGCCGTAGAACACCAGCGGCATCCGCCATTGTTCGGCAAGCCCCAGCATGCGGTCGATCTTCTTGTGGTTCATGTGGCCTTGGGTGCCGGCCAGCACGGTGTAGTCGTATGAGATCACCATGCAGCGCGCGTCTTTCGCGCCGAACTTGTCGGCGTTGACCGTCGCAACGCCAGTGATCAATCCGTCGGCCGGCGTGTTCTTGATCAGATCGTCGAGACCACGACGACGGCGCTGCGCGGCAACCGCCAGCGATCCGTATTCGACGAACGACCCCTCATCGACCAGCTGCGCGATGTTTTCCCGCGCGGTGCGCTGATTGGTCTTGCGGCGGCGCTCCACCGAAGCGGGACGGTTCTCGTCGAGCGTGTTGGCATGGCGCGCGATGACTTCCGCGAGATCGGGACGGATGTGATCGAGGTCGATTTCGTCCTCCTCCTCCACTTCGTCGCCTTCGACATGCGCCGGCTCGATGAACAGGATCGGCTCGCCGTGCATCAGCGTCGCGCCGTCACCCGCCAGGATCTTCGTGACCTTGCCGCCCTGCGGCGCGGCAACGAGGTGTTCCATCTTCATCGACTCGATCACCGCGATCTGCTGCCCCGGGCGAACCAGATCGCCGACGGCGACCTCGATCGCGACGATCGTGCCCTGCAGCGGTGCGGCGACCGGCACCGAACCGGCCGGGGCAACAGCCCCGCCATCCGACGCGGCGGATGAAGTCGCATGATCTGCATCCTTCGCGGGCGCAAAGAACAGCGGTCGCGCCGGCTCCTTGGTGGCTCCCACAAGCGCCGCAACATGCGTATCGACGAAATTCGTGCTGATGCGGTTGGCCACGAAATCGGCATGCGCCAGCACGGCCTGAATGAAGGGAATGTTGGTCGCCACGCCATCGATACGGAATTCCCGCAAGGTGCGTACCGCCTTCGCGACAACATCCGGCCAACGCGGAGCCGACGAATGCACGATCACCTTGGCAAGCAACGAGTCGAACGCAGCGCTGGTCTTGTATCCGGAGTAACCGAACGTATCGATGCGAACGCCAGGGCCGGAGGGCGGATCGAATGCTTCGAGCCGACCGCCGGTCGGTTTCGTCATGCCCTTCTCGTCCATCACTTCCATATTGATGCGAAGCTGCATCGCATAGCCGCGCGGCTCGGGCACCTTTTCCTGCGTCAGGCCGAGCGATTCGAGCGTGGCGCCGCTCGCCACCGCGAGTTGCGACCTGACGAGGTCGACGCCGAGCACCTCTTCGGTCACCGTGTGTTCGACCTGAAGGCGCGGATTGGCTTCGATGAATGCGAAGGCCGTATCGTCTCCCGACGTCTCACCGTCCACCAGGAATTCGAAGGTCCCGAGGCTGTCATATTTGGCAGCCTCCGCGAGTTGCTTCGCGGCATCGAGAATGCGCGTGCGCAGCTTGTCGTTCAGCGACGGGCTCGGCGCGACTTCGATCAGCTTCTGGTTGCGCCGCTGGATCGTGCATTCGCGTTCCCACAAATGGCTGATGCCACCATGCTTGTCGCCGATGATCTGCACTTCGATGTGCCGTGCCTTGCGGATCAGCCGCTCGACATAGACGCCGTCGCTGCCAAACGCCGCCTTGGCCTCGGACTGGCATCGCGCATAGGCATCCGCGAGTTGCGATGCATCTTCCACGACCCGCATGCCGCGGCCGCCGCCACCTGCCATCGCCTTGATCATGACCGCAGCGTTCTTGCCGAGTGAAGCGAAGAATGCCTTCGCCTCGTCCAGCGTGGTCGGTCCCTCGGTGCCGTCGATCACCGGCACCTTGCAGCGCTGGGCCAGCGCCTTGGCCTGCACCTTGTCGCCGAACAGCTCCAGCGCATCCGGAGACGGTCCGACAAATACGATGCCCTCTTCCGCGCATCGCCGTGCCAGACCCGCGTTCTCGCTGAGGAAACCATAGCCCGGATGCAGGGCATCGCATCCTGCCGCCTTCGCGGCCGCAACCACGCCCTCGATATCGAGATACGCCCGCGCGCCGCGTCCCGGAATCTCGCGGGCTTCGTCGGCGACACGGACATGCAATGACAGCGCGTCGTCCGCCGGATAAATGGCAACGCTGGCGATGCCGGATTCACTCGCCGCGCGCGCGATGCGAATGGCGATCTCACCACGATTGGCGATCAGTAGCTTACGAAATGACATGACGCTTCCGATTCAGAACAAATATTTCATGAGCCGCGGCGCAATCGCGCCTGCTCCTTAAGCTTACGCCTCGGCACCGAACCGGCGCCTAGACGTTCAGCTCCTGTTTCTTGACCTTGCCCGTCGCCGTCATCGGCAATGCGTCGATGATCCGCACTTCGGGTACCTTGTAGACAGCCATGCGCTCCTTGCACCAGGCCTGGACCTGTTCTGGCGTAATGGTGCCTTTCGCTTCCGGCTTGAGCTGAATGAAGGCGACCGGCACCTGTCCCTTGTCGGCATCCTCGCGACCCACGACGCCCGATCCCAGCACCGCCGGATGTTGTCCCAGCAGCGCTTCGATCTCGGGCGGAAATACGCTCATGCCCTTGACCTTGAGCATCTCCTTGCGGCGACCGAGGAAATGCAGGAAGCCGTCGGTGTCGATCAATCCGATATCGCCGGTGCGGAGCCAGCCATCGACCAGCGATTCCGCCGTCGCTTCAGGCTTGTTCCAGTAGCTCTTGAGCAGCGACGGCGCGCGTACGCGGACCTCGCCCTCACCTCCGAGCTGAACGAGTTCGCCGGTCTCGAAATCCGTGATCTTGAATTCAGCACCCGGCACCGGAAGGCCGACGAAGATCGGTTGCGAGTTCAGATCGAAGTCGTCGTCCTGGAAACCGGTGGTGAAGGTATTGGATGTGTGGGTCTCGGTCATTCCCCATGCGCTTTCTGCAAGGGTCGTACCGGTCAGGTCTTTCCAGCGGCGGCGATAATCGACGTTGAGCTTCTTGACGAACGAAACCACGCGAACCTGATCGAGGGAGCCGAGATCGAACTCCTTGAACCGCGGATGATCCATCAGTTCGACCGCACCATCGACCGGCATCGCCGTGATGGTGACCTTGTACTTGTCGATCGCAGCGAGCACACCGACCGCGTCCCATCGCGCCAGCAGCACCAGCGTCGCGCCGGCGAACAGCGGGAAAATCAGGCCCAGGTTCTCTCCCGCGATCCAGAATTCGGGGAAGAACGACAGGCATACGCTGCGCTGGTTGATGGCGAGCGAAATGCCGTAGTTCGCGGCCGCCGTGTAGACCATGTCGCGCTGGGTATGCACGCATCCCTTCGGCATGCCGGTGGTGCCGCCGGTGTAGTTGAGCGCGGCAACGTCATCGAGCGACGCTGGCGGTAACGGCTTGACGTCCCCCATCGCCGCCAGTGCCGGGAGCAAATCCGTCGCGCCCGGTACTACGATGCGCGGCGCGCGGATGGAGTCCGGCACTGGGATCGTCGGATCGGCCGGCAGCACATCGGCAAAGCTGGTGACGATGACGTCGCGCAGTTTGGTTTCGGCCCGGACCTGGTCGACCGTCTCGATCAGTTGGTCCTGCGCGACGATCACTTCCGCGTCGGTGTCGTTCAATTCATAGGCAAGCTCGAACGCACGCGACAACGGGCTGACCGGCACATGGACAGCACCGAGCTTCAGGATTCCGAAAAACACGATATGAAACTGCGGACAGTTCGGCATGAACACGGCGACGCGGTCACCCTTCTTCACACCCTTGGACATCAGCAGCGCTGCGAAGCGGTCGCTTTGCTTATCCAGATCGGCATAGGTCAGCACGTGTCCATAGAAAATGACGGCAGGATGCTCCGGCTGCTTTTTCGCCCAGGCCCGCAGATATTCACTGAGCGCGACCTCGCCGTGCGGATATTGCGGCTCGCGCGCCGCGCTTTTCGGCCAAGCCTTCTGCCAGAGCGCGTGAAGCTGTTCCAGATATTCCTTTTCAGTCAGACGTGCGGCCATACTCGCCGTTCCTTTGCGCATCGCGCCTATGAGGTGGATGAATTCAGTTCGTCAATGATCTGACGCTTGAGCTTGTATTTCTCGATCTTGTTGGTCGGCGTCACCGGCAATGCCGCGACAAAACGCACGTGCGCCGGCTGCATGTATTTCGGCATCACGCGCCGCGCATGATCGCGCAGTTCGTCTTCGGAAAGGCTTTCCCCTTCGACGCATTCGATGAATACCGCGATGTCTTCCTCGCTGCCGATCTTCGCAGGAATCGGAACCGCGGCGGCGGCGCGGATCTTGCCGTGGCTCGCGATCAGTGCCTCGACCTCGAAGGACGAAACGTTCTCGCCACGCACCCGGAAAAACCCGCCCATGCGATCGACGAAGCAATACAGGCCCGATCCGTCGTCGAGCTGCTTGCAGGCATCGCCGGTGTGAAACCAGCAGGTGCGGAAGACCTTGATGGTCGCTTCCGGCTTGCGGAAGTATTCCTGCAGCAGCAGGCCCGGGAAACGCGGCCGGAATGCGAGCTGGCCGACCTGCCCGGGCGGCAGCAAATTGTCGTCTTCGTCGAGGATCGCGACCTCGAACAACGGATTGGGAACGCCCATCATTCCCTTCGGCAGCGACTTCGAACCATCGAGCACGGGGCGGCCGATGATCTTGCATCGGGCAAGAAGCTCCGTCTTGGACAGACCGCGCCATAACCCGCTCGGTGTCCCCTCTTCCATGCCGAACTGATCGATCACCACGGCGAAGGCGGAGCCGGATTCCGTTTGACCGAACCCCGCCGTCACGAAATCGAACCCGAAGCGCTGTGCGACCTCATGGTGGTTGGCCGGGAACGGCTGCATGTGAACCTTGTTCAGCGTATTCGCACGATCGTTCGTACGTGGCTCCACGCTCATCAGGTATGGCACCATCACATCGAGCAGTACGCAGGTCGTGGCCCCGCATTCGGCCACACGATCCCAGAACCGGGTGGGACTGAACTTGTCCCACAGTCCTACGGTGTTGCCCTGCCAGACCGCACGGGCCACGAGGAAGAACGCGCCGCCGACGTGATACATCGGCAGGTCGCAATAGACGACGTCATCGGGCGTCGTCAGTTGCCGGACCTGGAAGCCGTAGTGGTTCATCCAGCGAAACGGCTGCAGCACGCCCTTGGACGGCCCGGTGGTGCCGGAGGTGTAAACGATATTGGCGAGGTCGAACGGGCCGCGGGGAATGGCCGGCGTCGGCGCGGTGCTTTCCGCAAGCTCCGCGAAGGATACGATCTCGATATTCCTGAACGCCGGCCCGAACGAAGCATCGGTATGGTCGTGATCGCCGGGTTTCGGCGTATGCACGATCAACCGCTTCAACGGCACTTCATCGATGACTTCGCCAAGCACTTCGGCAAACGACGGATCGGTGATCAGCGCGAACGGATCGGTGTCCTTGAGCTGATAGGACAGCAGCATTCCGCGGAAATTGAAATTGATCGGCGCAAAGATGGCGCCTGCGCGCCAGATCGCGAACATCGCCAGCGCGCTCAACAGGGAATTACGCGTCAATACGCTGACCGGCACGCCTTCCGTGACGCCCATTGCGGCGAGACCGGCTGCAATGCGATCGATGCGGCGCTTGAATTCGGCGTAGGTCAGTTGAATGCCGTCTTCGCCGTAATGGATGAATACCTTGTCCGGCACCGTGCGGGCACATTCGTCGAGCTTGTCCAGCACGACGTCCCCTTCGGCGACGAGGTTTGTGAATGTCTGCTCCGGTGTCATTACGCCCGACATCGTCATGCTCCCTCAGCGGCCTTTCATGGTCGGATCGAGCGCGACACGCAGCGACTCGCCGAGCGCATTGAACGCCAGCGCCGTAAGAAGAATGGCGAGCCCCGGCGGATACATCTGCTCCGGCGCGATCTCCATGTTCTGATAGGCCCGCGCCAGCATCGCACCCCAGCTCGCGTTCGGCGGCTGGATGCCGAGACCGAGGAAGCTGAGGCTGGCCTCCGCCAGCAACGCACCCGCCAGCAGCAGGGTTACCTGCACGATCACGGGCTGGATCGTGTTGGGCAGAACGTGCCGCCATAGGATGCGGCCGGTCGAAGCGCCGAAACAGCGGGCGCTGTCGACATAGAGATCGTTGCGCACCACCAGCGTTCGCGCGCGCACCAGCCGCGCCAGTTGCGGCGCGAACACGATACCGACCGAGATCATGCCATTGGTCAGGCCGATGCCGAGCGCGCCGGTCACCGCGATCGCGAGCACGATCGCCGGAAACGAGAGGAAGCTGTCGATGACACGGCTGATGATCTCGTCGACCCAGCCGCCGAGATATCCGGCAAGCAGTCCAACCGGGACGCCGATCAGGATCGCCACGCCGACTGCAAGGAAGCTCGCGTAGAGCGACGCCGTTCCGCCATAGATCAGCCGGCTCAGCGTATCGCGGCCAAGGTCGTCCGCTCCCAGCCAATGGGTGAGCGACATCGGCGCCAATGTCGCATCGAAATCCTGCGCGGTCGGCGAGTACGGCGAAACCCAGGGGGCCAGCGCAGAAATAACGATCAGCGCGACAAGAAAGGTAAGGCTGATCGCTCCGCGCAGATCGGAGCGGAACCACTTGCCGAATTTGCTCAGCCGGCCGACCCGCTGATCGAGCGCTATCGCTGTATCCGTCATGTCAACCGATCCTCGGATCAAGGATGCTGTAAAGGATGTCGGTCACCAGGTTGAGCGTGACCACGACCAGCACCATCGCGAACACGACGCCCTGCACCACCGGGAAATCGCGATGGATCGCGGCGTTGACGATCAGGTTGCCCATGCCGGGAACGGCGAACACCGCCTCCACCACGACCGTCGCGGCAAGCATGCGGTTGAACAGCAGGCTAATGACCGTGAGCAGGTTGACGCTG
Organism: Xanthobacteraceae bacterium; assembly: GCA_024508855.1. GTDB lineage: Bacteria > Pseudomonadota > Alphaproteobacteria > Rhizobiales > Xanthobacteraceae > 62-47. Next base: position 1,447 of record JANINJ010000069.1, on the reverse strand, counting down.
ACGTTCTTCAATCCGTGCCGCCACAGGATGGCCGACGGCGAAAGGCCCTTGGCATGAAGCGTGCGCACCTGCTGCGACGACATGATCTCGACCAGCGACGAGCGCAGTTGCCGCGCAACCTCCGCGACACCACCGGCCGCAAGCGCGCATGCCGGCAGGATGGCGTGGCTGATGGCCCCCCAGAAATCCTCGCTGATCGGCACCGCTCCCGTCGCCGGCAGCCAGTTGAGGCTCAGCGCGAAGAAGGCCACCAACAACATTCCGAGCCAGAAATTCGGAATGGCGACGCCGAGCGAGGCAACGGTCATGACGAAGTTGTCTATCCACGACCCCTGCCGGCTGGCCGCGGCAATGCCAAGCGGAATCCCGATAATGAGCGCCATCAGCATCGCCAGGGCGACGATCAGCAACGTGTGCGGGAAGCAACGCGCGATCGACGACAGGACGGATTCGCTCGAGACCAGCGAATTCGACAGATCGCCATGCACGGCTTTCCAGAGCCACGATCCGTATTGCACGAAGAACGACCGATCGAGCCCATAGATGTGGCGGATCTCCGCGATCCGCGCATCGGACGCGTTATCGCCGGCAAGCGTCACCGCAACATCGCCGGGCACCAGCTTCAGCAGCCCGAATACGATGAAGGTCGAGAGCAAGATCACCGGCACCGCCTGTAACAGGCGGCGCACGATGAGGTTACGTTTGCGAGACAGCGACATGACGGAATGAACGTCCGGATTGATGGAGACGCCACGTCGGCACGGTGCGTGACGACGCAGCGACGATGGTTACCCGAGTTGGACGTCTTCGAACTTCGGCTTGCCAAGCAGATCCGGCTTGTAACCCTTGACCTTGGCGCTCAACGCATCGAGTTCGTACTGGAACGCGATCGGCACCGAGAGCGCATTCTCCATGACGAAGCGCTGGATCTTGGCGAATACCGCAGCACGTTCGGTCAGGTCCTCGCTCTCGCGGCTCTGCTGGATCAACTTCACCAGTTCAGGGTCCGCCTCGCGGCCAGCGTTATAATATGCGCCTTTGTCGAAGCCGAGCGCGTAGGTCATGCTGGGATCGGGACGCCCGGTCCAGGCCGAGAGCAGCAGATCGTATTTCTTCTCGGTGGCGAAGAACTGCGCACTGATCTCCGGAATGGTGCCGCGCGTGAACTTGAGGCGAATGCCGGCCTGTCCCAATTGCGCCTGCAGCACTTCGCTGCGCCGGACGGAATCCTGATCGTTGTAGCCGCCGATGGTCAGATCGATCCCATCCTTGAAGCCAGCTTCGGCAAGCAGCTTGCGCGCCTTGGCGGGATCGTGCGGATAAAGCGTAGAGACGGACTTGTCGTACGCCCAGTGCGAGCTCGGCAGCGTCATGGTCGCAGCCTCACCGAGACCGCCCATGGTCGCCTTAACGAAGGCGTCGCGATCGATCCCGAAGTTGAGCGCCT
>JANINJ010000068.1 GCA_024508855.1 Xanthobacteraceae bacterium | reverse complement strand
GAAGTGATGGCGATCTCGAAGGAAACGATCTCGCTGTGTGAATCGGGACGCACCCACGGTGTCATCAATACGCACTTGATTCCGATCGCGGACTTCATCCGCAACCGCGATTTCGATTTCCAGAATCGCAAGGTCAACGGCGTGCTGCAAGGCGCGCTGACCAAGGACTCCGCATTCCTCGATTTCACGAAGATTGCCGAGGCGCTTCTTGGTGATGCCATCGCCACCAACATGATGATGATGGGTTACGCCTATCAGCAGGGTTTGCTGCCGCTCTCGGCGGAGTCGATTCTGCAGGCGATTGAACTCAATGGCGTTTCGGTCAAGATGAACACGCAGGCGTTCCAGTTCGGGCGTCTCGCTGCGGCTGACCCGGCCCGACTCCATGCGATGCTGAAGGACAAGGACGAGGCGAACGCGCCGAAGTCGTTGGACGCCATGTCGCTAGACGAGATCATCGCGCATCGCAGCCAGATGCTGACCGACTATCAGAACGCGGCGCTTGCGCAGCGTTACCGCAAACTGGTGGAGCAGGTGAGGGCGGCAGCGGCGCAGCACGGCTTCGGCGATGAGCTGCCGCGCGCGGTGGCGATCAATTACGCCAAGCTCCTGGCCTACAAGGACGAATACGAAGTCGCTCGGCTCTATACCGACGGCAGCTTCGAGAAGCAGTTGCGCGATCAATTCGAAGGCGACTTCAAGATCAACTTCAATCTGGCGCCACCGATCCTGTCCTCCGGACTCGATGCGCTGGGGCGGCCGAAGAAGCGGCAGTTCGGGCCGTGGATGATGCCGGCGTTCCGCACGCTGGCGAAATTCAAAGGCCTGCGCGGCACGCCGTTCGATATCTTCGGTTACAACAAGGATCGTCGTGTCGAGCGCGAATTGATCGTGGGCTACGAGAAAGATGTGCAGACGGTGCTTCGTCTGCTGTCGCCGCTCACGTTGGACATCGCCATCGAGATACTGTCCTTGCCCGATCAGATTCGCGGCTATGGTCCGGTAAAAGACAAGTCGATCGAGACCGCGAAAGCGCGCTATGCGCAATTGGCGAAGGATCTCGCCAATCCGCCGCCGCTCGTCACGCCGCAGATCGCGGCGGAGTAGGTGCGTCTCGCCTGACGGAATATTTCGGCGCTTGCCAAGGCAGCGCCGAAAGGCCAAAAAATCCACCGGGGACGAAACTCCAGTGGAGAGCTTTTTTGAGCATCAAGGGCCAAGCCTATATCGCCGGGATCTACGAGCATCCGACCCGGCATGCACCCGATAAATCTACCGCGCAACTGCATGCCGAAGTCGCCAAGGGGGCGATTGAAGATGCAGGCCTGACCAGTGCCGATATCGATGGCTATTTCTGCGCCGGTGACGCGCCGGGCGGCGCCTGGCCAATGGTCGATTATCTCGGTCTCAAGGTACGGCACATCGATTCCACCGAGACCGGTGGCTGCTCCTACATCATTCACATCGGGCACGCGGCCCAGGCGATTGCGGCCGGCAAATGCTCGATCGCGCTCGTCACGCTGGCCGGAAAGCCGCGGACCAGCG
>JANINJ010000067.1 GCA_024508855.1 Xanthobacteraceae bacterium | reverse complement strand
ATGGCTTCGTGAATCGCGATTTCCAGCGGGCCATACAGGACATCGGCAGCGTCGCAGGCGAGTTGAAGGTCAACGAGAACACCACTCTCAACACGCGCTTCCGCGCCGAGCGCTCCGTTCTCAACTACATTGGCACGATTCCGGAAAGTCCGGTCACTACGAATCCCGATCCGCTGCTGTGGACGTTTACCGCCAATCCGCAAAGCCGCTATCAAGTTACCAACGTATTGGCCAACCAGAGCGATGCGACGTTCAAGTTCGACACCGGACCGTGGCGGCATACCGCTGTGACGGGTGTCGAGTTTTCGAACGAAAAGGTTTCGATCGACAAATACAGCGGCTTGAGCTCTGAAACGGTGCCGACCGATGGCAGCGTGTTCAACGGCTCGGGCAGCCTGAAGGGCGCAAGCATTTTCGACCCCGCCTATACGTATTTCCCGTTCTCTGGTGGGGCGTCGCTTGTTGGCAATCCGTCGGTCGTCAGCGTCGACACGAAGAGTGTCTACGTGATGGATACGGCTAACTACAATGACCGTGTCATTCTGAATGCGGGCGTTCGCTACGACGATTACGGTATTTCCGCCCATAACAACATGGTGTCGGCGCCATCGGTCGATGACGGGCTTGTAAATTACAACGTCGGCGTGGTCGTTAAACCGCTGCCGAATGCCAGCGTCTATGCAGCTTACGCGACATCGTCCAACCCGATCGGGTCGGAACTCGATGGTACATCTGCAAACTATGGCGGTGTCGTCTATAACACGGGGCAGATCGCGGGTCAGATTTTCGGGCCTGAACGCAACAAGGCCGCCGAAGTCGGCACCAAGTGGGAGTTCTTCGATCGCCGCCTGCTTGTAACGGGTGCGCTGTTCCAGACCGAAAAGACCAACGCGCGCGAGTCAGGCACCATAGACGGTGTTCCCAATACAATCGTCGCCGGCGCCGCTTACCGAATACAGGGTATCGACCTCGAAGTTGCAGGCAAAATCACCGATAGGTGGAGCGTTTTTGGCGGTCTCGTGCTGATGCAGTCCAAGGTGACCGCCTCCAACGTACTGCCGCCGGCGACCAGCCCCTACACCTCCAACGTCGGTCTGCAGCTTGCCAACATCGCGCATCAGTCCTTCAACGTACTGACGAAGTACAAGTTCGACGATGGCTGGGAGCTTGGCGGGCAGGCTACCTACCGTTCGAAGATCTATGGCGGCACGCTGCTGGCCGCAAATGCGGGAACGGAGTTGCCGAGCTACTGGCGCTTCGATCTCTTTGCCGAGAAGAAGATCAACAAGAACCTGACCGCGAAGGTGTTCGTGAACAACATCTTCAACAAGCTCTACTACGATGGCTTCTACCAGAGCGCTACGCCGTTCGTGTATGTCGCACCTGGCCGATCCGCGTCGTTCCAACTGTCAGCCAAGTTCTGAGAAAATCGCATTGCCGGGGTTTGGCGGATGCGGATTTCCCGGCACTTGAACCAAGGGCATCGATTGAATGCTGATCTGCGTGCCGGATGTGCTGAGCAAAAGTGACGTGGCGAATTTTCGTCACGTCATGGATGCCTCCGATTGGGAGGATGGCCGCTCGACCGCCGGAGCGCAGTCGGCGCTGGTGAAGAACAACGAGCAGTTGCCGCCCAACAGCGATGTCGCGCGAAAGCTCGGCAATCACGTCATCTCGGCGCTGACGTCAAATCCGAGGTTTGTTTCTGCGGCCATTCCGCTGCACATCTTTCCGCCGCTGTTCAATCGTTATGTCGCGTCGAACGGCCATCGCTTCGGCATTCATGTCGACAATGCCATCCGGGGCGATCATCAAACCGGAATGCGTATTCGAACGGACCTCTCGGTGACGCTGTTTCTCTCCGAGCCCGAGGAATACGACGGCGGCGAACTGGTCGTTGAAGACAACTACGGTTCCCACGAGGTCAAGCTTTCGGCAGGAAGTCTGGTGCTCTATCCGGCCTCGAGCCTGCATATGGTCACGCCGGTTACGCGCGGCGCACGTGTCGCATCTTTCTTCTGGATTCAGAGCATGGTACGAGACCCTCACGCGCGTACGATGATCTATGACCTCGATACTGCAATTCAGGGGTTGGTCGCGCGGCTGGGGCGCGACGACCCTGAAACGGTCAAATTGACCGGCATTTATCACAACCTCATTCGGTACTGGGCGGAAGTATGAACAGGTCGATACCCCAATTCGCGCGGGCAGCAATGGTCGCGATTGCAACGCTGATGGTGGCGCTTCCCGCCGTTGCGCAACAGCCCGGCGGAGCCAATGCGCCGGCGTCTGTCCCGCAGGCGCAATCGAGTCCGGCTCCTGCGCCCGCCGCGCCTTCCGCGACCTCGCCAACGCCTCCGGCCGCTGCTGCTCCCGCGACGGAGACTGCGTCCGGCAACACGGCGGTCGCGCTGAAACCGGAAGCGCTGGTGCCGCACGAACTGTCGCCGTGGTCGATGTTCATGTCGGCGGATATCGTGGTCAAGGCCGTGATGATCGGGCTTGCCTTCGCATCGCTGGTGACCTGGACCGTATTCTTCGCGAAGATGTTCGAGCTAGCGATCGCCCGCCGGAAGCTCACTGGCGCGTTGGGACAGATCTCCGACAGCCGGTCGCTGGCGGAAGCGCAGCTTGCGCTCGGCAAGAAGGGGAACGTCCTGTCGTCGTTGCTTGCTGCGGCGATGCATGAAGCACGACTTTCTGCCGGCATATCGAGCGACAGCGGAATCAAGGAGCGCGCAGCGTCCCGCTTCACTGAAATCGTTCGTGCTGAATCGCGCCGCATCCGTCTCGGCATGGGCCTGCTCGCGACCATCGGTGCGACGTCGCCGTTCGTCGGTCTGTTCGGCACCGTGTGGGGCATCATGAATAGCTTCATCGGCATTTCGAAATCCCAAACTACGAACCTGGCGGTGGTTGCGCCGGGCATCGCGGAAGCACTGCTGGCGACGGCGATGGGGCTGATCGCGGCCATCCCCGCGGTGATCATCTACAATCACTTCGCGCGCGTGACGAAGGGCTATCTTGAACAGGTCGGGCGGGCATCCGGATCAGCAGGACGTTTGCTGTCGCGCGATCTCGATCGCACGCATGGCGGAATGCACTCTCGCGCGGCGGCGGAATAACCGATGGGCGCCTCGATTGCCGACCCCGATCTTGGCGACGACGACGATTTCGGTGAAACCCACGAAATCAACGTCACGCCGTTTATCGATGTCATTCTCGTTCTGCTGATCATCTTCATGGTCGCGGCTCCGCTGTCCACCGTTGATCTGCCGGTCAGTCTGCCGACCTCGACGGCAACGCCTCAGAAGAAGCCGGACAAGCCGACCTACGTGACGATCAAGTCCGATCTGGCGGTCGCCATCGGCGAGAACATGGTCAAGCGTGTGGATCTGGTTCGCTCGCTCGACGCCATGCCCGACGCGAGCAAGGATCGTTTCATTTTCCTGCGCGCGGACCGGGCGGTGCCTTACGGTGAACTGATGGACGTGCTTGAGATCCTGCGCACCGGCGGTTACGCCAAGATCAAGCTGGTGGCACTCGAAGGCGTGCCCGATGGCGTTCCGGGTGCAGCCCCGGCAACGGGAACGCCGAAGCCCTAACGACGGCAGATATGTCCGACTCCGAACTTGCGCATAAGCCGTCCCGGCGGCTCTGGATTCTCTCCGCGATCGGCGCGCTGGCCATTCATGCGGCCTGCGTCGCATTCGCCGTTGCGCATATGCAACCCGACGACTCGGACGAGGATCTCGGTGCGCCGGCGATCGAGATCGGGCTGGAAATGGCGTCGCCGCGTACCGAGGTGACCGACCTGCCGCCGGGACCTGACACCGAAGCCTCCGCGGCATCGCCGGCTGTCACCGAGCAGAAGGCGGTCGAGAAGGAAACCGAACTCCCGACGGCTCAGCCGACCGAGAGCGAGGAGCCGGACCGGGTTGTCTCGCCCGACGAATCCCATAAGCCGAAGGACGACGACCCCGACGTCGCGGCCAAACAGCAGACCGCATCGACCGAGGCGGTCGCGTCGGAAGCGACTGCGATGCCGACGGTACAGGCCGCGCAGGAGTCGACAAAATCCGTCGCGCCCGCGATCGGAACGGGCGAAAGCGCGCGCCGCATTCGGACGACGTGGCAGAAGGAACTCGTCGCCCATCTCGACAAGCACAAGCGTTATCCGGCGGGCAGCTCGCGCAAGACCGTCGAGATCATGGTGAACTTCGTCCTCGATCGCGTCGGACACGTGGTCTCGACCAGCATCGTCAAGGGTTCGGGCGATCCCGCGTTCGACGAGGCCGCATTGGCGATGGTCCGCCGCTCCGATCCGGTGCCGCCACCGCCGCCGTTGATTGCCGATGAGGGGCTTAGCTTTACGCTGCCGGTGATCTTCCGCGTCAAGGGACACGGATAGGCGCGCGAAAGACCGTTCCCGAAGGGAACGGTCGAAGCGGAAATCAGTACGTCGCGCGGCCGCCGGAAATGTCGAACACCGCTCCCGTGGAGAAGGCGCAGTCTTCCGACGCCAGCCATGCCACCATGGCCGCGAGTTCTTCCACCAGCACGAAGCGGCCCTTCGGAATTTTCGACAGCATGAAATCGATGTGCTGCTGCGTCAGCTGATCGAAGATCGCGGTCTTGGCCGCCGCCGGAGTCACCGCGTTGACGGCGATCTCATGTCCCGCCAATTCCTTGCCCAGCGATTTCGTGAGCGCGATCAGGCCGGCCTTCGAGGCCGAATAGTGCGCGGCATTCGGATTGCCTTCCTTGCCGGCGATCGATGCGATGTTGACGATGCGGCCGTAGTTCTGCTTGATCATCGAGGGCACGATGGCCTTGCAGCAGATGAACGGCCCATCGAGATTGATGCGCATCACCTTGCGCCACTCGTCGAGGTCGGTTTCCCACACGGTCTTGTTGATGCCTGCGATCCCCGCATTGTTCACCAGGATGTCGATGCGGCCGAGCGCGGCGAGGGTGGCATCGCGCGCCTTTTCGACGGCGGCGAGATCGGAGACGTCGACCTTGAGAGCGGTCGCTGCCGCGCCGATCTGCTGCGCGGTCTTTTCGGCCAGCGCCAGGTCGTGATCCCAGATGGCAACTTTCGCGCCCGATGCAACGAAGCGTTCGGCGATGGCGCGGCCGAACCCTTGCGCGCCGCCGGTGACAACGGCGCAGCGGCCGTTCAGATCGATCTTGTTCACGTGAAGATTCCTTTATTCATTGGCGCGCGACCGGCTGACGTTGGCCGGACCTTGTTCAGAGCGTCCAGCCGCCATCGATGATATGCGCGACGCCGGTGGTGAAGGCGCTCTCGTCGCTGGCGAGATAGACGGCGAGCAAGGCGATTTCATCTGCGGTACCAAGCCGTCCCATCGGTTGCCGGCTGACGAACATTTCTCGGCCGCCCGCACCCAGCGACGCCGCACGGCCCAGCATCGATGGCGTCTCGATGGTGCCGGGGCAGATGCAGTTGCAGCGGATACCCTTGGTGATGAAGTCGGCTGCGACGGCGCGCGTCAGGCCGGCGACGGCAGCCTTGGTCGCACCGTAGACGTAGCGGTTCGGCGCGGCCTTGAACACGCCTGCGGCGGACGCGATGTTGATGATCGAGCCTTTGCCCGCCGCGAGCATTCCGGGCAGGAAGGCCCGCAAGGTGCGGTGCATCGATTTCACGTTGATGTCGAAAGAGAAATCCCAGTCGGCGTCGTTGCAATCGAGCACCGTGCCGTGATGCACGAAGCCGGCTGCGTTGAGCAGGATATCGACATTGCCGACCCGCTTTGCCATCGCCTCGACGGCTGCGCCGTCGCGCACGTCCAGCCGTGCCACTTCGGCGACGCCTTCGCCGCTGAGCGATGCAAGATTCTTCTCGTCGATATCGGTCGCGATCACCGTCGCACCTTCGCGGGCGAACGCGGCCGCGCAGGCCCGTCCGATGCCGACAGCTCCAGCGGTGACGAACGCGCGCTTGCCCTTCAATCGATCAGACATTTACTTCTCCCAAAGTCATCAATGGTTGTGGCGCGCGACGCCGGTGCGGCCCGCGATGTCCTGATAGCGGGTTGCGAACTCCATGCAGGCGCCAGTCGCGTGCTGGCCGACAGTGCTGCGATAGAGCTCCTGCCAGGGCGTCTGGTGTTCGGGAACGGGGAAGCCACCCTTGGCCTTCAGTTCAGCGCGTCGTTGCTTGAGTTGTGCATCGGTGATCAGGATATTGGCTTCGCCCTTGACGAGATCGATCCGCACACGGTCGCCGGTCTTGAGGATGGCGAGGCCGCCGTCCGCGGCCGCTTCCGGCGTTGCGTTGAGGATCGACGGCGAGCCCGACGTGCCGGACTGCCGTCCGTCGCCGATGCACGGCAACGACAGGATGCCGCGCTTGATGAGCGCCGCCGGCGGCTGCATGTTGACGACCTCCGCACCGCCCGGGTAGCCGATCGGCCCGGTGCCGCGAACGAACAGAATGCAATGCTCGTCGATATTGAGGGCAGGGTCCTCGATACGGTCATGATAATCCTCCGGCCCTTCGAACACGATGGCACGGCCTTCGAATGCGTTCGGATCCTTCGGGTTGGACAGATAGCGATCGCGAAACTCCTTCGAGATCACGCTGGTCTTCATGATCGCGGAATCGAACAGATTGCCGCGCAGCACGAGGAAGCCGGCATCCGCGACCAGCGGTTTGTCATAGGCACGGATGACGTCGCCATCCGGCTTCGGCGCGTTGCGGCAGTTGTCGCCCATGGTACGGCCGTTGACCGTCATGACGTCTTCATGGATGCGCTTGTGCCGCATCAGTTCGCCGACCACGGCCGGCACGCCGCCGGCGCGATGATATTCCTCGCCGAGGTAGTAGCCGGCGGGCTGCATGTTCACCAGCAACGGGATGTGATGGCCGACACTCTGCCAGTCATCGATCGACAGGTCGACGCCGATATGCCGGGCGAGGGCGTTGATGTGGATTGGTGCGTTGGTGGAGCCGCCGATCGCCGAATTGACGACGATGCAATTCTCGAAGGCCTTGCGGGTCAGGATGTCCGACGGCTTGAGGTCTTCCCACACCATGTCGACGATGCGCGTGCCGGTCTCATAGGCGATCTGGCCGCGCTCCCGATACGGCGCCGGAATGGCGGCGCAGCCCGGCAGCGACATGCCCAGTGCCTCGGCCAGCGAATTCATCGTGGAAGCGGTACCCATCGTGTTGCAGTGGCCGACGGAGGGTGCCGACGAAGCGACGATGTTCATGAACTCTTCGTAGTCGATTTCGCCGGCGGCGAGCCGCTCGCGCGATTTCCACACCACGGTTCCCGAGCCGCTGCGTTCGCCGTTGAACCAGCCGTTCAGCATAGGTCCGCCGGAGAGCACGATGGCGGGCAGGTTCACCGTCGCCGCGGCCATCAGGCATGCGGGGGTCGTCTTGTCACAACCGGTCGTGAGCACGACACCGTCGAGCGGATAGCTGAACAGCACTTCGACCAGGCCGAGATAGGCGAGGTTGCGATCAAGCGCCGCGGTGGGACGCTTTCCCGTCTCCTGAATCGGATGCACGGGGAATTCCATGGCGAGACCGCCGGCCGCACGGATGCCTTCGCGTACCCGCTGCGCCAGTTCGAGGTGATGGCGGTTGCACGGGGAGAGGTCGTTGCCGGTCTGGGCAATGCCGATGATCGGCTTGCCGGACTGCAATTCCTCGCGCGTCAAACCGTAATTGAGATAGCGCTCGAGATAGAGCGCGGTCATCGCCGGATTATGCGGATCGTTGAACCATTTCTGGGAGCGGAGCGGGCGGCGCTGGCCGGTCTTGGAGTTATTATTGTCGGTGCTTTTCTTCATTTTCTCCTCCCAGGCCGCGATGAACACCGCGGCAGTAACATTTTCCGTGCGGCTGCGGGCGCCATTCCCGCGCCGCGCATGTTAGTCACGGTCAAAAGATAGCGCTACCATATTCTTGGCCTCGCGCAACGATGACCTTGGCGAAACCGGACCGTCATGTCCGCCGTACTAAAGAGCTTCGCCGGATCATCAACTCAAATCCCAGGTCGACAACCGGCGTCGAAGGGCGGTTTCCCTCGATGGCTGCCATGACCATGGTGATGGCATTTCGGCCCATCTCGTAACGGTTGGTGCGTACACTTGTGAGTGCCGGCACGGCCGACGCCATGAATTCGAGATCGTTGAATCCGACGATCGCCAAATCGTCCGGAACCTGTATTTGCCGGCGCTGGCATTCGAACAGGACGCCGAGCGCAATGTCGTCGTTGACGCAAAAGACAGCGTCGATATCCGGCACCCTCGAAATAAGATCGGAGAGAAGCGTGCCGCCCATCGTCACCGAGGTCGGCACCGGCGTCGTCAAGATCAGGTCGGGATCGAGCAGCGACGCAGCCTTCATCGCCTCGCGATAACCTTCGAGCCGTCGCTGGACACGCGGGTCCATTCGCGCTCCGAGGAATCCTATGCGACGATAGTTCTGCGCGATGAGGTGAGAAACCGCTGCAAAAGCAGCCTCATTGTGCGAAAATCCGACCATCATGTCGACAGGATCGGGGCCGATCTCCATGATCTGGACAATCGGGCAATTCATCGCTTCCATCACTGCGCGTGACTCGGATGTCTGGTTGATCCCGGTCACGACGAGGCCGGCGGGTCGCTGCGCCTGAAACAGGCGCAGCAATTTCTCTTCCTGCAGAATGCTGTAGCGCGTGTTGACGAACTGGATGCTGTAGCGGCTTCCCTGCGACGCATCGTAGATGCCGCGCAGAACGTCCGAGAAGACGTTATTGGTGAGCGAGGGGATCAATACACCGATGACTTCGGTGCGTTGCGATGCAAGTGCACGTGCTGCGAGGTCCGGCACATAGCCGAGTTCTTTTGCTGCACTTTCGACGCGCTCGCGTTTGCTGGCGGAGAGCGCTGCAGGATTCCGGAAAAAACGAGACGCCGTGATCGGACTCACGCCCGCAAGCTTGGCCACTTCCGTGAGCCTTATTTTGCCTGACGTTGTTCGCTGTCTCGCCATGACGCGCTCATAGCACAGCCATTTTGACAGTTAAACGATTATTGACAGCGCTACCAATGGATTGCTAATAGCGAAGATAATGGGACAATGCCCGCCAAATTCGATTTCTAAAAATTGAAATCGAAAAAGCAGAGCAGCGACGGCTAACGCCGTACAATGCCGGCAACTAGGGAGAACGCGATGGCGTCGGTGCAGATTAGCGACGTGCGAAAATCATTCGGCGGATTTGAGGTTCTGCACGGCGTAACTGTTCCGATCGAGGATGGCGCGTTTGTCGTGCTGGTAGGCCCGTCGGGCTGCGGCAAGTCGACGCTGCTGCGCATGCTGGCCGGCCTCGAAAACATCACCTCGGGAACGATTGCGATCGGCGACCGCGTTGTGAACAACGTGCAGCCCAAAGAGCGCGACATCGCCATGGTGTTCCAGAACTACGCGCTCTATCCGCACATGACGGTCGCCCAGAACATGGGCTTCTCGCTGAAACTCCGGAACGCCGAGCAGGGCGACATTTCGACTCGCGTCAAAAAAGCCGCCGACATTCTCGATCTCACGCCGCTGCTGGAACGCTATCCGCGTCAGTTGTCGGGCGGGCAACGCCAGCGCGTCGCCATGGGGCGCGCCATCGTGCGCGATCCGCAGGTGTTCCTGTTCGACGAGCCTCTGTCCAATCTGGACGCAAAACTGCGCGTCGCGATGCGCACCGAGATCAAGGAACTTCATCAACGGCTCAAGACCACGACGGTCTATGTGACGCACGACCAGATCGAAGCCATGACCATGGCCGACAAGATCGTGGTGATGCACGACGGCATCGTCGAGCAGATGGGATCGCCGCTGGAATTGTACGACCGGCCCGACAATCAATTCGTCGCCGGCTTCATCGGTTCGCCGGCGATGAATTTCCTCAACGGGCACCTCAAATCCAACGGCGGCCAGCCTTACGTCGAGACCGAGAACGGCGCTCGTCTTCCGATCGCGTCGGCGCCGACGGCTTCTGACGGTCGTCCGGTCGTCTATGGCGTGCGTCCGGAGCACCTCGATCTCGCCAGCGACGGCATCGAGGCCGAAGTGGCGGTCGTGGAACCGACAGGCTCGGAAACGCAGATCGTCGCGCGGATCGGTTCGCAGGAACTCATCGCCGTGTTCCGCGATCGTCACAAAGTCGAGCCGGGAGACAAAATTCATTTGCTCCCACGTGCGAACGTGGCGCACCTTTTCGACAAGGATACTGGTCGGCGCCTATGATCCGGCCTGTATAAATAAGCATATAAAATCAAAAGGCAGGGAGAGGACGAACAATGACTGATTTCAGGACTGACCGACGTTCGCTGCTCAAGGGTGGTGCCACTTTGCTCGCGGCAGCAGCAACCATGTCGAGCGAAGAACTGCTGGGCTACGCCAAGGCGTGGGCGCAGACCGCGCAGTGGAAGCCCGAAGCCGGCGCCAAGGTCAATCTGCTGCGCTGGAAGCGTTTCGTCGAAGCGGAAGACGTGGCTTTCATGAAGATCGTCGATGCATTCCAGAAAGCGAACAACGTCACGATCAACGTCTCGAACGAATCCTACGATGACATTCAGCCGAAGGCCTCGGTTGCCGCGAATACCGGGCAGGGCCTCGACATGGTGTGGGGCCTGTATTCGCTGCCGTTCCTGTTCCCGGAAAAGTGCACCGACATGACGGACGTGGCCACCTATCTGGGCGACAAATGCGGAGGATGGTCGCAGTCCGGCAAGGATTACGGCATGCTCAACGGCAAGTGGATCGGCGTTCCGGTGGCGGCGACCGGCGGCCTCGTGAATTATCGCATGTCGGCGGCCGAGAAGGCCGGCCACAAGGAATTTCCGAAGGACCTTGCCGGCTTCGCCGATCTGATCAAGGGCATGAAGAAGAACAACACCCCGGCAGGCATGGCGCTTGGCCACGCCTCGGGCGACGCCAACGGCTGGTTGCATTGGGCGCTGTGGGCCCATGGCGGCAACCTGATCGACAAGGACAACAAGGTCGTCGTCAATTCGCCTGAGACGGCAAAGGCGCTGGAATATGTGAAGGGCCTGTACGACAACTTCATTCCCGGCACCGCGTCATGGAACGACAGTTCCAACAACAAGGCGTTCATCGCAGGCCAGCTCTATCTCACCGTCAACGGTATCTCGATCTATGTGGCGGCGAAGAAAGAAAACCAGCAGATGGCGGAAGATATCAATCACGCCCATCTGCCCGCAGGCGTCGATGGCAAAACGCGGGAGCTGCATCTCGGCTTCCCGATCCTGGTCTACAACTTCACCAAGTTCCCGCAGACCTGCAAAGCCTTCACCGCCTTCATGATGGAGCCGGCGCAGTTCGATCCGTGGGTCGAGGCCGCCCAGGGTTATCTCTCGCCGTTCCTGCTCGGCTACGAGAAGAACAAGATCTGGACCGCCGATCCCAAGAACACGCCGTATCGCAACGTGGCGGAAACCGCCACGACGCCGGCGGGTATCGGCAAGATGGGTGAGAACGCGGCCGCGGCGATCGCCGACTTCGTGGTGGTCGACATGTTCGCGAACTACTGCACGGGACGCGAGGATGTGAAGACCGCGATGGCAACGGCGGAAAAATCCGCCAAGCGCATCTTCCGTCACTGACGGTGTGGCCGGCGTGGTTTCCGCGCCGGCTGCCTTTCTTTGAAAATCGGGGCGGCGCCTGGATCGATCGATAGGCCAGCGCGTCGTCCGCCGATTTGGAGCTGGAACTGATGACCACCGTCCAGACATCAATGCCGCCGCAAGCCGCCGCGACTGTGGAAGCGCAGCCGTTGTGGGAGCGCCTGCGGACCAGCCGCAACGTGCTTGCGCTGTGGTTCATGCTGCCGGCGGCGGCGTTCCTGATCCTGTTCCTGGCCTATCCGCTCGGTCTCGGCATCTGGATGAGCTTCACCGACGAGCGCATCGGCCGTGCCGGCATCTTCGTCGGTCTCGAGAACTACGAGTGGCTGTGGGACGACGCGATCTTCTGGCTGTCGGTCTTCAACACGCTGCTCTACACGCTGGTCGCGAGCGCCATCAAATTCGCCATCGGGCTTTACCTTGCGCTGCTGTTAAACCGGCACATGCCGTTCAAGGCGATGATCCGCGCCGTCGTGCTGATCCCCTTCATCGTGCCGACGGTGCTGTCGGCCATCGCCTTCTGGTGGATCTACGATGCGCAGTTCTCGATCATCTCATGGTCGCTGATCAAGCTTGGCCTGATTCATCAGAACATCGATTTTCTCGGCAGCGAGAACTGGGCGCGCGGCAGCGTGATCTTCGCCAATATATGGCGCGGCGTTCCCTTCGTCGCCATCACGCTGCTGGCGGGATTGCAGACGGTGTCGCCGTCGCTCTATGAAGCCGCGACACTCGACGGAGCGACCGACTGGCAGCGTTTCCGCTACATCACCTATCCGCTGCTGACGCCGATCATCGCCGTGGTCATGACGTTCTCGGTGCTCTTCACCTTCACGGATTTCCAACTCGTCTGGGCGCTGACGCGCGGCGGCCCGGTCAACGCAACGCATCTGATGGCGACGTTAAGCTACCAGCGCGGCATTATTTCCGGACGGCTCGGAGAGGGCGCTGCGATCGCCACCGCCATGATCCCGTTCCTGCTGGCGGCGATCGCGATCTCGTGGTTCGGCATGCAGCGGCGCAAATGGCAGCAGGGGTCCGACAATGACTGATTCAACCCTGCAATCGAAGAAGATCGTCGCGGGCGCGCAAGCGCTCGCGCAGACCGACGATACCGAGGGCATGAGCTATCTGGAGTCACTGCCGAAGCGGCTCGTCACCCTCTATCTGCCGCTGTTCGTGATCCTGATCGTCCTGCTGTTCCCGTTCTACTGGATGGCGCTGACGTCGATCAAACCGGACGAACAGCTCATCGACATGAACACCTACAACCCGTTCTGGGTTGTTCATCCGACCCTCAAGCACATCAGCAAGCTGCTGTTCGAGACGGAATATCCGCGCTGGCTGTGGAATACGATGTATGTGGCCGTCGGCGCGACGACGCTGTCGATCATCGCAAGCGTGCTTGCCGCCTATGCCATCGTGCGGCTCCGCTTCAAGGGAGCGGACGCCGTCGGCGTGCTGATCTTTTTCGCGTATCTGGTGCCGCCGTCGATCCTGTTCATTCCGCTGGCATCGGTGATCCAGGCCTATGGCCTGTTCGACTCGCCCCTGTCGTTGATCCTCGTCTATCCGACGCTGCTGATCCCGTTCTCGACCTGGCTGTTGATGGGATATTTCAAGACCATTCCCTACGAGCTCGAGGAATGCGCGCTGATCGATGGCGCGTCGCGCTGGCAGATTCTGGTCAAGATCATCCTGCCGCTCGCGGTCCCGGGCTTGATCTCGGCCTTCATCTTCTCATTCACGCTGTGCTGGAACGAATTCATCTACGCGCTGACGTTCCTGCAATCGACGCCGAACAAGACGGTGCCGGTGGCGATCGTCAACGAGTTCGTCGACGGCGACGTCTACAAGTGGGGATCGCTCATGGCGGGCGCACTGGTCGGCTCGCTACCGCTGGTCATTCTTTACGCCTTCTTTGTCGAGCATTACGTCTCGGCGATGACAGGCGCGGTGAAGGAGTGATATTGCAGACCCACTGACCGCAATATCAAAAGCAACAAGGAGTTGGGTCTTGCATATTCTCGTTCTTGGCGCCGCCGGCATGGTCGGCCGCAAGCTGGTCGAGCGTCTGGTCCGCGACGGCAGGCTCGGTAAACGCGACATCACGCGCATGACCCTGCAGGACGTGGTTGCATCGCAGCCGCCGAAGACTTCGATTCCGGTCAAGGTCGTCACCAGCGATTTCGCCGATCCCGGCACCGCAGCGCCGCTGGTGGCCGAGCGTCCCGACGTCATTTTCCATCTCGCGGCCATCGTTTCGGGCGAAGCCGAAGCGGAGTTCGACAAGGGTTATCGGATCAATCTCGACGGCACGCGGCATCTGATCGACGCCATTCGCGCAGTCGGCGATGACTACAAGCCGCGCCTCGTCTTCACGTCGTCGATCGCTGTGTTCGGCGCACCGTTTCCGGACAAGATCGGCGACGAGTTTTTGTCCGCGCCGTTGACGAGTTACGGCACCCAGAAGGCGATCTGCGAATTGTTGATTTCCGACTATACACGCAAGGGCATGTTCGACGGTGTCAGCATTCGTCTGCCGACAATCTGCGTTCGGCCGGGAGCGCCCAACAAGGCGGCGTCCGGTTTCTTCTCCAACATCATTCGCGAACCCCTGGCTGGCAAGGAAGCGGTGCTGCCGGTGTCCGAGGATGTGATGCACTGGCATGCCACGCCGCGCTCGGCGGTCGGCTTCCTGATCCATGCTGCTACCATGGACACGGCGGCGATGGGACCGCGCCGCGCGCTGAGCATGCCGGGCCTCGCGGCGACCGTCGGCGAGCAGATCGCAGCGCTGGAGCGAGTGGCCGGCAAGAATGTCGTTGCACGGATCAAGCGCGAACCGGACCAGACCATCATCGGGATCGTTAGCGGTTGGCCGCGCAATTTCGCCACCGATCGCGCCCTGAAGCTGGGCTTCACGACGGCCGAGAAGACGTTCGATGACATCATCCGGATTCACATCGAGGATGAACTCGGCGGTAAATTCGTCGGGTGATGGTTCCCGGCAGCGGCCGGTTGAAGCCCGGTTACTCTGACCGGGCTGCGCGTCAGTTATGACCGTTCGGGATACGAAAGCCCCCAAAGCCGCGTGATCTCCCGGTTTCGATGCGCTATAGTTCCGCTCGAAATGGGCGCCTGTGCTGCTCAAGCACGTCTGGCGCATGGAAATCTGGGAAAAACGGGAAACAATCATGACAGCCAGTATCGTTGGATGGGCCCACACGCCGTTTGGCAAGTTCGATGCGGAGACGGTGGAGAGCCTGGTAGTCCGCGCCGCGACCGAGGCGCTGGCCGATGCCGGCATCACCGCGGCCGATGTCGACGAAATCGTGCTGGGGCACTTCAACGCCGGCTTCTCGCCGCAGGATTTCACCGCCGCGCTGGTGTTGCAGGCCGATCCGAAATTGCGCTTCAAGCCGGCCACGCGCGTCGAGAATGCGTGCGCGACCGGAACGGCGGCGGTGCATCAGGCGGTGAAGTCGATCAATTCGGGCGCCTCGCGCATCGTGCTGGTGGTCGGCGTCGAGCAGATGACGCGCACCCCCGGTCCGGAGATCGGCAAGAACCTCTTGCGCGCATCCTATCTGGTCGAGGATGGCGATACGCCCGCCGGTTTCGCCGGAGTGTTCGGCAAGATCGCGCAGGCCTATTTCCAGAAATACGGCGACCAGTCCGACGCGCTGGCGATGATCGCGGCGAAGAACCACAAGAACGGCGTGTCCAATCCCTATGCGCAGATGCGCAAGGACTTCGGTTACGAATTCTGCCGCTCGGAGAGCGAGAAGAATCCGTTCGTGGCAGGCCCGCTGAAGCGCACCGATTGTTCGCTGGTGTCGGACGGCGCGGCGGCGCTGGTGCTGACCGACTCCGAGACCGCAAAGGCGATGGGCAAGGCCGTCAACATCAAGGCGACCGCGCACGCGCAGGATTTCCTGCCGATGTCGAAGCGAAACATCCTCGATTTCGAGGGCTGTTCGGTGGCGTGGCAGCGCGCGCTGCAGTCCGCGGGCGTCACATTGTCGGACCTGTCCTTCGTCGAAACCCACGACTGCTTCACCATCGCGGAATTGATCGAATACGAAGCGATGGGCCTGACGCCCAAGGGGCAGGGCGCGCGCGCGATCAAGGAAGGCTGGACCCAGAAGGACGGCAAGCTGCCGATCAATCCGTCCGGCGGCCTGAAGGCGAAGGGCCATCCAATCGGCGCGACCGGTGTCTCGATGCATGTGCTCAGCGCAATGCAATTGCTGGGGCAGGCTCCCGAAGGCATGCAGATCAAGGATGCCAAGCTCGCGGGTATCTTCAACATGGGTGGCGCAGCCGTCGCCAACTATGTGACGCTGCTTGAGCCTGCGAAGTAAGCCCGCGCCGCTGCCGGAGATCATGCGTCCATGAACATGGCGAACTGGCTGGCGGCGAGCGCGCATCTGCGCCCGCACGCGCCGGCATTGCTGACCGGCGTCCGCGTCGATGCCGACTACGCCACCTTTGCGCGACGGGCCGCTGCGGTCGGCGCGCATCTCGCGCAGAACTATGGGGTGCGGCCCGGCGATCGCGTCGGCCTGTTCATGACCAATAGCACGCAATACCTGGAATGCCTGTACGGCATCTGGTGGATCGGCGCGGCGGCGGTGCCGGTCAATGCCAAGCTGCACGGGCGCGAAGCGGCGTGGATCTGCGAGGATTCCGGCGCGAAGCTCGTTGTGCTGTCCGACGACACGCTGGATGCGTGGGCGGACTCTGGCGCGCCGGCGACGCTCGCCACGCTGTCGGTCGACAGTGATAATTATCTGCGTTGTCGCGAAGGCGAGGGCGCGCCGACGCCGCTGGCCCGTGACATCGACGATCTTGCGTGGCTGTTCTACACGTCCGGCACCACGGGCCGGCCCAAGGGCGTGATGCTCAGCCACGGCAATCTGATGGCGATGTCGATGTGCTATTTCGCGGACGTCGATCAGGTGCGGCCGCAGGATGCGATGCTCTACGCCGCACCGATTTCGCACGGTGCGGGCCTCTACAATTTTCCTCACGTCCGCATGGGCGCGCGTCACGTCGTTCCGGAATCCGGCGGCTTCGATGCCGATGAGGTGTTGGCGCTCGGCCGGCAATTGCAGGACGTATCGATGTTCGCGGCGCCGACCATGGTGCGGCGTCTCGTCGATGCCGCCAAGGCACGCGGCGAGAACGGCGATGGCCTGCGGACCATCGTCTATGGCGGCGGCCCGATGTACCTCGCCGATATCCGCGATGCGATCGCGACCATGGGTCAGCGCTTCGTGCAGATTTACGGGCAGGGTGAATCGCCGATGACGATCACCGCACTCAGCCGCGAATGGCACGGCCGCACCGGCGACCCGCGTTATCTGGAGCGACTGGCCTCGGTGGGGCCTGCGCAAAGCGTGATCGCGGTCCGCATCACCGATGCCGAGGGCAGGCCGCTGCAGGCGGGCGAGACCGGCGAGGTCGAAGCCAAAGGCGCGGCAGTAATGCTCGGTTACTGGAACAATCCGAAGGCAACGTCCGATGCGCTCAAGGATGGCTGGTTGCGCACCGGCGATGTCGGACGTCTGGACGCGGATGGATTCCTCACGCTCTCGGATCGCTCCAAGGACGTCATCATCTCCGGTGGCACCAACATCTATCCGCGCGAGGTAGAGGAAGCCTTGCTAACCCACGCCGATGTCCGCGAGGTGTCGGCCATTGGCGTACCCGATCCGGACTGGGGTGAGATCGTCGTCGCCTGCGTCGTGCTGGAAGACGGCGCGGCTGCGAACGATCAGGTTCTCGATGCGCACTGCCTCGCCTCGATCGCACGGTTCAAGCGGCCGAAGCGCTACGTCTACCTGCCATCCTTGCCGAAGAACAATTACGGCAAGGTGCTGAAGACCGAGCTGCGGCAGATGATGGCCAAATAAGATTGACCAAGTAGGACCTGCTGCGCAGGCGCGATCCATCCGTGCCGTGGAATATTCGGCGGCCGCGTCGGCGCGCATACGGCCATACGGCAAGCGCCCTTGATCTTGCCCTTTCCATGCCGTTACTACCGATGATCGCCGCAGCGCGAACGGCCGATGACAGGTCATATGGGAGCGAACGCGGCTACGGGATGGACGCCAGGATTTTGCTGACATGAGTTTTATCACCGGCGTCGGGCTGACGGCATACGGCAAGCACGAAGGCTCTTCGACGCTCGACCTGATGAGCACCGCCGCGCAGCTTGCGATCACCGATGCCGGGTTGAAGCGGTCCGAGATCGACGGGCTGCTGTGCGGGTATTCCACCACCATGCCGCACATCATGCTGGCGACCGTCTTTGCCGAGCATTTCGGCATTCAGCCGGCCTACTGTCATGCCGTGCAGGTCGGCGGCGCGACGGGCATGGCGATGGCGATGCTGGCGCATCATGTGGTCGAGGCCGGATTGGCGAAGCACGTTCTCGTGGTCGGCGGCGAGAACCGCCTGACCGGGCAGAGCCGCGACGCCTCGATCCAGGCATTGGCGCAGGTCGGCCATCCGGTCTACGAAGTACCGCTGGGGCCGACCATTCCGGCCTATTACGGCCTGGTCGCGTCGCGCTACATGCATGAATACGGTGTGACCGAGGAAGACCTTGCCGAACTGGCCGTGCTGATGCGCGACCACGCCATCACGCATCCCGGCGCCCAGTTTCATGAGAAGATCACCGTCGCGGATGTGATGGCCTCGAAGCCGGTATCGTCGCCGCTGAAACTGCTCGACTGCTGTCCGGTATCCGATGGTGGCGCGGCCTTCGTGGTGAGCCGTGACAGGACCGGCGAGGTCGGCGTGCGCGTGCTCGGCTGCGCGCAGGCGCATACCCATCAGCACGTCACCGCCGCACCGGCGCTGAGCGAACTCGGCGCGGAGATCGCCATCGCGCGCGCCAGGGCCGCGACCGGCATCGCGATTTCGGATGTCCGTTACGCGGCGGTCTACGACAGCTTCACCATCACGCTCGCGATGCTGCTCGAAGACCTGGGATTGGCCAAGCGCGGGGAGGCGGCGCCGCTGGCGCGCAGCGGGCATTTCGGCCGCGACGGTGCGATGCCGCTCAATACCCATGGTGGGTTGTTGAGCTACGGCCATTGCGGCGTCGGCGGCGCTATGGCGCATCTAGTCGAGACGCATCTGCAGATGACCGGCCGCGCCGGCAATCGGCAGGTGAAGGACGCATCCGTCGCGCTGCTGCACGGCGACGGCGGCGTGCTGTCGTCCCATGTCAGCATGTTTCTGGAGCGCGTGCGATGACCGATCAGACGCCGATGACCGCGACGGACTGGACGACTGGCGCGGAGGCGATCGTCTATCAGGTCTGCAACGCTTGCGGATCGATCCAGTATTTCCGCCGCCGGTTCTGTTGCAAATGCGGCTCGCTTGATCTGAAGGTCGAGCGCGCCAGCGGCAACGGCACGGTCTACGCAACCTCGCTGGTCACCCGCGCGGCAACACCCGAGACGCGCGCGCATGTGCCCTACAACATCGTGCTGGTCGATACCACTGAGGGCTTTCGCATGATGGCCCACGGCGACAACGATCTTGCCATCGGCGACAAGGTCACCGCAAAATTCACGAAGTTTACCGACCGCCTCGTTCCGTATTTCGAAAGGACTAAAGCATGAGCCGCCTCAAGGCCGCCCTCGATCCGCGCTCCATCGCCATCATCGGCGCGTCGGAGAATCCCAACAAGGTCGGCGGCCGGCCGGTTCATTACCTCGACAAGTTCGGCTTCAAGGGCAAGATTTTTCCGATCAATCCGTCGCGGCCGGAAGTGCAGGGCCACAAGTGCTATCCGAGCCTGAAGGATCTGCCGGAAGCGCCGGAGATGGTGATCGTTGCCGTCGCCGGCGACAACGCCATCGGCGCGGTGGAGGATTGCGCGGCGCGCGGTGTCAAGGTCGCGGTGGTGATGGCGTCGGGCTTCGGCGAGGTCGACGCGGTCGCGGGCAAGGCCAAGGAACGGCACATGGTCGAGGTCGCGCACAAGGCCGGGATGCGGATCGTCGGTCCGAACTCGCAAGGCCTCGCCAATTTCGGCACCGGCGCCATCGCCAGCTTCTCGACCATGTTCATGGATATGGACCGCGCCGAAGGTCACGTCGCGATGCTGAGCCAGAGCGGCGCGCTCTCGACCGTCCCGGTCGGCTTCCTGCGCCAGAAGGGCATCGGCGTGCGCCATACCCACGCGACCGGCAACGATGCGGATATCACGGTCGGCGAGTTGGCCATCGCCGTGGCGGAAGACCCCGAGGTTAAGCTGCTGCTGCTCTATCTCGAGAGCATTCCGGAAAAGAAATATCTCGAAGAACTCGCAGCCGTAGCTCTGGACCGCGACCTGCCGATCGTCGCGCTGAAGTCGGGGCGATCGGAAGCCGGCCGTCAGGCCGCGCAATCGCACACCGGCGCGCTGGCCAACGAAGACCGCGTCGTCGATGCCTTCTTCGAACATCACGGCATCTGGCGCGCGCCGGACATGCGCGGGCTCGTCGAAGCAACCGAGCTTTACCTGAAGGGCTGGAAGCCGAAGGGCAGGCGGCTGGTCGCGATCAGCAATTCCGGTGCGGTCTGCGTGATGACCGCCGACGCCGCAACCTCGGTCGGCATGCCGATGGCGAAACTCGCGCCGGAAACCGACAAGAAGCTCAAAGGGATTTT
Source organism: Xanthobacteraceae bacterium (assembly GCA_024508855.1). Classification (GTDB taxonomy): domain Bacteria; phylum Pseudomonadota; class Alphaproteobacteria; order Rhizobiales; family Xanthobacteraceae; genus 62-47. Next base: position 10,437 of record JANINJ010000067.1, on the reverse strand, counting down.
GCCGAGCTTCGCCACCACCACTAACCCGATCGATCTCACCGCGGCGCTGTTGTCCAACAGCCGCCTGTTCGGCGACATCCTGCCGGTGATCGCGGAAGACCCGGCCGCCGACGCGTTTCTGATCGGCGTGCCGGTCGCGGGCCCCGGCTACGATGTCGAAGCCTTTGCGCGCGACACCGCCGCTTTCGGCAAGCAGACCGGCAAACCGCTCGTCGTCGCGGCCACGCAGAAGAGCGTGGCGGACGAATTCGCGGCGAAGGGCACTACGGTATTCCCGACCGAGGTCGAAGCGGTGAGCGCGCTGCACCAGTTTCTCGCTCATCACGAATTGATGGCGCGAACGCGCGCCCGGAGCGGCATGCACGGCAAGCCGTCGGCGTCGGTAGCGATATCGGGCGCGACGACGATGCTCAACGAAGCCGACAGTCTGGCGCTGTTGGCCGAACGTGGCATTCCCGTTGTGCCGCACCGGCTATGCCGGTCGCGTGCTGAAGCGGTGGCGGCATTCGAGGCGATCGGCGGGCCGGTCGTGGTCAAGGGATGTTCGGCCGACATCGCGCACAAGTCCGAGCTCGGGCTGGTGAAGCTCGGCGTCAAGACACGCGACGAGGCCGGCGACATCTATACCCAGATGGAAGAGATCATCCGCAAGCACGGTGCGCGATTCGATGGCGTCATCGTCGCGGCGATGGCCGGCGGTCGTCGCGAAATCATGATCGGCGCGCACCGCGATCCGGTATTCGGCCCGGTGGTCGCGGTCGGCGATGGCGGCAAGTACGTCGAGATCTTCCGCGATACTACGTTGCTGCTGCCGCCGTTCGGCATGGCCGACGTGAAGGATGCGCTCGGGCGGTTGCGGATTGCGCCGTTGTTTGCCGGCGTACGCGGCGAGCCGCCGATGGATGTGGATGCGCTCAGCGATGCCATCGTGAAGATCGGTGCATTGATGGCCGATCCCGTGGCCAACGTGATGAGCCTCGATCTCAATCCGGTGATGCTCGATAGCGCAGGCAAGGGCTGCGTCGTTGTCGACGCGGTGGTCTTCAGGAAGGCGTAGCGCTGCGCATCGAGCGTGTCCGCGTCGGGATAACGAGGGTGCTGCGGCTTGCAAGCAGCCGCGCCACCAGAATCGTCGGGACGAGGATGGCCAATCCTAGTCCCGTTACCTGGAGTTGCGACAGCGGAACGATGCCGCCGCCGGGCGTAGCCACGACGATGCCGCCCAGCACCAGCAGGACACGGACCGGCCACTCCAGAGCGCCCGAGCGCCGCAGGTCGCCGACGCCGATCTGGTATCCCTGGATGCCGCCGCAAATGAAGACAGTGCCGAAAGCGATCAGCGCCATCAATCCCAGTCCTTCGAGATAATTGCCCTGCAGCACCAGCGCAGGATTCAGCACGAAGAAGAACGGGATGAAGTAGATGATGGAGCCGACCCACATCGACTCCCATCCGGTCTTCATCGCCGGAGAGCCGGCGATGCCGGCTGCGGCAAAGGAGGCGATGGCCACCGGTGGCGTAATCGATGACAGCATGCCCCAGTAGAAGATGAACATGTGCACGGCCATCCGGTTGAGGCCGGCTTTCTCAAGCGCCGGTGCGACAAGGATGGCAAGGAAGATATAGCAGGCGGTGGTGGTCAGGCCGAGGCCGAGGATCAGGCTGGTCACGGCGCACATGACCAGCAGCAGGAAAGCGTTGTCGCCGGCGATGCGCAGCAGGTCGTTGGCGAGGCTGGAGATCACGCCGGTCATCGAGAAGGCGCCGATGAGAAGGCCGCAACCGGCGAGGATCGCGGCCAGCTCGACGAAGGTACGGCCGTTGACCTCGAAGAACTTGCCGATGGTGGCGAAGGTCCAGCGCGTGTCCTTCGAGAACAGTTGATTGAGCACCAGCAGCAGTGCCGTGGCATAGAACGGCGCGTGACTCTCTCGCTTGAAGTAGAGCAGCATCACGATCAGCAGCGCGATGACGAAGATGTAGTACCAGCCTTCTTTCACGGCATCCCATGCGCGCGGCAGCTCCGAACGCGGAATGCCTTCGAGGCCGTGGCGCGCGGCATAGGCATCGACCTGCAGGAACAGGCCGGTGTAGTAAAGTGCTGCCGGGACGACCGCCGCCAGGGCGACTTCGGCATAACTGATGTTGAGGAACTGGGCGATGATGAACGCGGTCGCGCCCATCACCGGCGGCGCCAGTACCGCGCCGGTGGAGGCGCAGGCTTCGATCGCGCCGGCGTAGGACGCGCGAAATCCGCTCTTCTTCATGACGGGGATGGTCATGGTGCCGGCGGTCAGCACGTTGGAGATGATCGAACCCGACATCATGCCGAGCAGGCCGCTGGCGAAGATGCACACTTTCGCCGCGCCGCCGCGGAACGTCCCGCACAGCGCGAAGGCGATGTTGATGAAGAATTTTCCGGCGCCCGTCATCATCAGCGCGACGCCGAATACCAGGAAGCCGATCACGGTGTCGGCAAACGCCTGGATCGGAATGCCGAGCAGGCTTTCGCCGGACAGCATGTGATAGGAGGTCGCCTGTTCCAGCGTCGACTGCGTGCCGCGCATCGGGCCGAGCCAGCTCATGTCGGCGAACAGCGGATACAACGTGAAGGGAAGGATGCAGAGCAAGAGGCTCCAGCCGCCGGTGCGCCGCAGCGCTTCCATCAGCACCGCCCACATCACGAGGCCCGCGACGAATGCGCCCGTCGGCGCGCCGCCGAATTCCCATCCGGCCTCAGCAGCCTTGCGGATATATGACATCAGCACCAGCGATGCAGCGAAGGTGATGACGGCGAGCGCGATATCGTACCACGGCACGCGATCGAGCGGCGCGGATTCCGCGCCCGGAAAGATCAGAAACGTGAACGGCAGCAACAGCGCGATCAGAAGATAGAAATATTCGGTGTTGAGCTGCGTGTAGCCGATGAAGAACCGGAGTGCGAACTGCTGATTGATGCAGAGAAAGATCGTCGCCGCCGTGGCGACGATCAGCGCGTTGCGCCAGAATCCGCGTAACGTGCGGACGCGGGTGACTTCGGCTTCCTGCATTCCACCCATGCTGGCATGGGGATCTTCGAATACGATTTTCTCGGAGGCAGCCTGTGCAACCGATCCTGCCGGAACGGCTTGCACGGATGCATCACCAGAGGAGTTGGATTGCGACATTGCGGCTCCTCCGCGGGCGTTTCGTTATGCAGGATCGTGCTGAATGGAAACTCTGACAGGCTTCCCGATCAATCGAATGCGTCAGACAACTTGGCCTGGGCGAGCGCTGCCTTGCGCGCCGCCATCCATCCCTCGGCGAATTGGTCGTCCGGCGGATTGGTCTTGGTATAGGCGCTCCACGCAGCGGCGAGTACGCCCTGCCGTTTGATCAGGCCGTCGTTGTACGCCTGATCGGCGTCGGTCCAGTGGCCGGCTTCCTTGAAGGCCTTGACCGTGCCGGGATGGAACGGGATCACCCACTTCATCGCCTGACGCTTGAGTTCGAGGCCGACGGCGCCGGGAGCGCCGTCCTTGTACAGGTCGTAACCGTCGATCATGGCCTTGGTGATCGCGTAGATGCTGTCGGCAGGCTCGCTCCCGTAGGCGATGAACACCGGATAGGGATAGGTGCCCATTTCGATCGGCTTGTCCTTCTCGATGCCGGCACCGCATGTGACGCTGTGCGGCGTGAAGAACGGGCCGACCTTGTGGACGCGGTCCCAACCGGCCTTGTCGTCCTTGGACATCGTTGGCCACACGACACCGCGCGGCGAGGTTTCTGCTTCCTTGGCCTGACCCGAAATGGTCGAGGCGAAGGCGCCGTCCACGTCGTTGTTGATGAGGCCCTTCCACATGGCGCCATAGCTCGAGAATTCGACGATCTTGACGTCGTTCTTGGTCAAGCCGGCAAAGGCGATGACGGCGAGCGCGTTCTGGTTGAGCGCCGGTGAGCCGACGACGAAGCCGAGACGCTTGCCTTTGAAGTCTTTCAGATCCTTCACCCCGGTATCGCGCGCGATGCCGACCGACAATCCGTTGCAGTCGATGGTCGAGAGGATGAGTTGAACGGGTTGCGGCCCCCATTCCTTGGCGCCGAATTCGAACACGCCTTCCTGTGCGAAGTAGCTGCCGGTTCCCATCGCAGACACCACCGCGCGTTTGGCGCGCAGCGGCGCGAGACGTGCGACGTCATTGCCGGCCGGCAGAACGCGGACGCTGGATTTGTATTTCTCCTGCATCATCTTGCCGACGGCGACGGCGATGTTGAAGCCGGACGAACCGGTATCGTAAGCCGTAAATGCCATGGAGGAGGGCAGTTTCACGTCGTCCGCCTGCACGGCGGTGGCGCAAATCAGGGCCGCGCCAGCGATGGCCATGGTCGTACGTGCAGCGATGCGATGAAACATGTGTCTCCCCCCGAACTGGATCCGCTTTGCGGATTCGATTTGTGTTGAGGGATCATGTCATCGCAGAACTTCATTGGCAACGCTCGCGATCCGCGAGCGTTGCTTTGCAGTGCGATGGGACAGAATGTCGCGGCTTTGCGTTCGCAAAGCAGAAGTGTGAAGCGATTGTCGTTTCAACGTTTCGAACGAGGGAGCAACGCGTCGTCAGCTTTCGACGACTGCGACGGCTTGTCCTTCTGCAACGACATCGTCGACCTTGACCAGAACGGCCTTCAGCGTTCCCGACGCGGATGCGACGACCGGAATTTCCATTTTCATTGCCTCGACGAAGGCAACCTCGTCACCCTCGCTGATGCTGCTGCCGACTTCGGCCGCTACAGCGCAAACACGTCCAGCAACGTCGGTGACGATCTTGATTTCGGGCATTCCATTCTCCGGATTTGGTGCAAGCAGTCGTAGATAATCTGATCCGACCGGTCGATCGGCGGGGGCGGATCGTACAGGGCTGGGCTCATAGTTCCATGCCGGATTGTGAGCGCAGCGGGCATAGCCCCATGTGCTGCGCGACGTTGTCGGCGTGGATTGCGTGGGTTAGTTTGTCCTGCAAATGGAATTTTATTCCGCTCTGCGGAATAAATGACTCCGAACGCCACCGGCGTCCGCGAGCACGTGACAGCAAACAAACGTGTGAGGTCCAATGGGGAGACGATCCGAGCGGCTGAGCAAAGCAGGGATGCTGGCTGGCGACCTTTCCGGCGAAGCCGATGTCATTCAGGTCGTGTCGCGCGCCTTCGATGTGCTGCGTTGCTTCGAGGGGCATGACGCGAGGCTGGGTAATCTCGAAATATCCAATCGTTGCGGATTGCCCCGCTCGACGGTGTCGCGGTTGACGCACACGCTCACGCGGATGGGTCAGCTCGTCTATCTCCCGCGCGATCAGAAATACCGCATCGGCCCGAGCGCGGTCGCGATGGGTGCGTCGATGATGCGCGGCCTGCAACTCCGGAAATTGATCCGATCGCGGCTGGAAGATATCGCCGACGAGATTCCAGGGACGATCGGGTTTGTGATCCCGGATCGCTTCCATCTGGTTTATCTGGAATTTGCCCGCTCGGCCGATGCACTGGGGCTGCACTCCGGCACCGGCACGCGCATCGCGATGGCGCGCACCGCTGCCGGTCACGCTTATACCGCTGCACTCGACGCGGACATCGGCAATGCGCTGGTGGCCGAGATGGAGCGCGACATCCCCGATGAGGCAAAGATCCTGCAGCCTCGTCTCGAAGCCAACCGGCAATTTCTGCGCGAGCATGGATATGTCACGGCGTGCGGATTATGGAGTCCGCACATCAACGGAATCGCTGCGCCGCTCTGGTCGCCGCAATACCAGACCTTCGTGGTGGTGACCATCGGCCTGCTGTCGGCGATGTATAGCGAGCAGCGGTTGCGCGAGGAAGTCGCGCCGCGGTTGCTCGAACTGGCCCGCGCGATCGGCGGCATCCTGGAGAATACCGAGGGGCACATCCTCACTCAAATCGAGCGCGGGTCGTTTCCCGCCGCTCTCGGCAAGAAAATCATCAAGGCGGAGGATATGAATGAACTGGAAGCCGGAACTCGACGAACTCGCCCGGCGCGAAGCCTTCGCGCGGGAGATGGGCGGCGCTGACAAGGTCAAACGCCAGCGCGATCAGGGCCGGCTTAACGTCCGTGAACGCATCGACAAACTGCTCGATCAGAATACGTTCCACGAAATAGGGGCCGTATCCGGTATTGCCGAATACGACACTGGCGGCGAACTGACGAATCTGACGCCCGCCAATTGCGTGTTCGGGCGCGGCAAGGTCGATGGCCGGCCGGTGGTGATCGTCGGCGACGACTTCACCGTGCGTGGCGGATCGGCGGACGCATCGATTTCGGCCAAGCCGTTGATGGCCGAAGAGATGGCGCACGATTTCCGGCTGCCGATCATTCGCGTGATCGAAGGCTCCGGTGGCGGTGGTTCAGTGAAGACCATCGAGACCAAGGGCGCGGCCAATCTGCCTGGCGGTATCGGCGGCACCAAATGGTATGCCTACACGACCGGCAACATGGCGCGCGTGCCGGTGGTCGGCCTCGGGCTCGGTTCGGTCGCAGGCCTCGGCGCGGCAAGGCTGGTGGCCAGTCACTATTCGGTCATGACCAAGACGTCGGCGATGTTCGTTGCAGGGCCGCCGGTGGTGGCGCGACTTGGACAGAAGCTCGACAAGCAGGAACTCGGCGGCTGGGAAATCCAGACCAAGTCCGGTGCCATCGACCATGCTGTCGACACCGAGGAGGAAGCCTTCGCTTGCGCGAAGCGTTTCCTGTCCTATCTGCCATCGTCAGTTTTCGATCTGCCGGCAACGACGCCATGCGATGACGATCCGGAACGTGCGGATGAATCCTTGTCGAAGGCGGTGCCGCGCAATCGCCGTCAGGTCTACAAGATGCGTCCGATCATCGAGTCGGTGGTGGACAAAGGTTCGTTCTTCGAGATGGGCCAGAACTTCGGCCGCTCGATCATCACCGGGCTTGCCCGCTTTGAAGGGCGCGCGGTGTTGCTGCTTGCGAGCGATCCGTATCACTATGGCGGCTCGTGGACGGCAGAGGCTTGCCAAAAGGTCATCCGGGCCGTCGATCTGGCCGAGACGTTCCATCTGCCGGTGGTCTATCTGATGGATTGCCCCGGTTTCATGATCGGGCTCGAAGCGGAAAAGTCTGCGACGATCCGGCTCGGCGTGCGTGCCATGGCCGCCGTCAACCAGACGACCGTGCCGTGGTGCACGATCATCGTGCGCAACGCATTCGGCGTTGCCGGTGTGGTTCATCAACCGGCGAACCGGTTCTCGATGCGCTATGCATGGCCGTCGGCCTATTGGGGATCACTGCCGCTCGAGGGTGGCATCGAAGCGGCCTATCGCGCCGACATCGATGCCGCATCCGACCCGAAGGCAAAGATGCAGGAGATCGAGGAGCGTCTTAACAAACTGCGCTCGCCATTCCGCTCGGCCGAAAAGTTCTGGGTCGAGGAGGTGATCGATCCGCGCAAGACCCGCTCGCTGATTTGCGAGTTTGCGCGACTGGCCGAACCGGTTCGCACGCCGGGCCCCTCCAGCATGGCCATCCGGCCGTAAAGCGCTTCACGCGGCGAGCCTGGTCCAGTCGCGCTGGATCAGGCCGTCGCGGACGCCGCCACGGCGGCTTTCTTCTCGCTCGACATGGTCAGAATGAACAGCGACGCGACCAGGCACAGCGCACCGGCCACGAAGAACGCGGGCAGGTAGCTGGACAGCAAGGTTCGCGACAGTCCCGCGCCATAGGCGGCAGCTGCCGCGCCGAGTTGATGGCCGGCGAAGATCCAGCCGAACACCAGTCCTGCACGTTCCGCTCCGAAACGCGCGGCAGTCAGCCGTACCGTCGGCGGCACGGTGGCGATCCAGTCGAGGCCATAGAACATCGCGAAAAGCGATAGTCCGTAGAACGTGAAATCGGTCATCGGCAGGAACAGCAGCGACAGTCCGCGCAAGCCATAATACCAGAACAGCAGATAGCGGTTGTCGTAACGGTCCGACAGCCAGCCGGACACGATGGTGCCGACAAAATCGAACACGCCCATCGCCGCGAGCAGGCTTGCTGCCTGAACCTGCGGGATGCCGTAGTCGGCACACATCGGAATCAGGTGAACCTGGATCAGGCCGTTCGTGCTGGCACCGCAGATGAAGAACGTGCCGAACAGTATCCAGAACACCCGCGTCTTCGCCGCCTCGCGCAATGTACCGAGTGCAGTGGCAAAGATCGATCCGGTTGCCGGTGGAGGCGCGGGGAGAGGTTCGGTGCTCTGATCGCCAAATGGGCGCAGGCCGATATCGGAGGGCCGATCGCGCATCAACAGCAACACGGCCGATGCGGCAACCGCGAGTACCGCACACATCAGCCCGACGGCGACACGCCAGCCGAAGCGATCGGTGAGACTCGCGAGGAGTGGAAGAAATACCAACTGGCCCGTCGCCGAGCTGGCGGTGAGAATGCCGACGACGAGACCTCTGCGCTGGTTGAACCAGCGCGCCGCGACCGTGGCGCCAAGCACCAGCGCGGTCATTCCGGTACCGAAGCCGACGACAACGCCCCATAGCAGCATGAGTTGCCAGACCTTGGTCATCGCAAGCGATATCGTCATGCCGCAAATGACGATCAGCAGTGAGGTGACCGTCACATTGCGCAAGCCGTAGCGATTGAGCAATGCGGCAGCGAACGGAGCCATCAGCCCGAACAACAACAGCCGGATCGACAGCGCCGATGAAATTTCCGCGGTGCTCCAGCCGAACTCCTGCTGCAGCGGCAGGATGAAGACACCCGGCGCGCCGACTGCACCTGCAACGACAAGCGCTGTGAGGAAGGTCACCGCAACCATCGCCCAGCCGTAATGCAGGTTGCGGCGGGCGAGGACGGCGGACAACCAGGATGAGATCATAGGGATTCAGATCCTTGAATCGGAATGTGGTGGATTGCGAGGTAATATGTCATGGACGCCCTGTGTCCGAAATGACATATTTCCCTCAATTTCCGACATGCACGTTTAGTGCACGGCACGCTCGATGGCGATGGCGGTGGCTTCGCCGCCGCCAATGCATAGCGAGGCGATGCCGCGTCGAACATTGCGGGCCTCCATGGCATGCAGCAGCGTCACGATCAGCCGTGCACCGGTAGCGCCGATCGGATGGCCGAGCGCGCAGGCGCCGCCGTTGATGTTCAGCTTCTCCCGCGGAATGCCGAGATCGCGCGCCGCTGCCATCGGCACGACGGCAAAGGCTTCGTTGATCTCGAACAGATCGACGTCGTTGACGCCCCAGCCGATCTTGTCGAGCAGCTTGCGAATGGCCGGGATCGGCGCGGTGGTGAACCACTGCGGTTCCTGGCTATGCGTCGAGTGGCCCTTGATTTCGGCGAGGATCGGCAAGCCTTCGCTGTCGGCTTTGGATCGCCGCGCCAGCACCAAGGCCGCCGCGCCGTCCGCATTTGCCGAGGAAGCGGCCGGCGTGATGGTGCCGTTGGCGCGGAACGCGGGCTTGAGGCCGGGAATTTTTGCGGGATCGACCTTGAGCGGATGCTCGTCATTGGCGACTTCACGCGGGCCCGATTTTTCCACCACCTTGAGCGGAACGATCTCGTTGCGGAATGCGCCACTCTCGACCGCCTTGCGTGCACGCGTGAGTGTCTCGATCGCGTAGTCGTCCTGATCCTTGCGGGTGAATTGATAGGCCTCGGCGGTGGCTTCGCCGAAGTCGCCCATCGAGCGGCCGACCTCGTAGGCGTCTTCGAGGCCGTCCATCAGCATGTGGTCGATGATCCGGTCGTGGCCGACGCGATATCCGCCGCGCGCCTTCGCCAGCAGGTAGGGGGCGTTGGTCATGCTCTCCATGCCGCCGGCCACCACCAGTTCGGCCGAACCCGCCTGGATGATGTCATGTGCCAGCATCGTGGCTTTCATGCCGGAGCCGCACACCTTGTTGATGGTTGTGGCTCCGGTTGCATCCGGCAGTTTGGCGCCGCGCGCGGCCTGTCGCGCCGGCGCCTGACCCTGGCCTGCGGGCAGCACGCAGCCCATGAACACCTCGTCGATCCGCTCCGGCGCCAGCTTCGCGCGCTCGACGGCGGCGGCGATAACGTGGGAGCCGAGCTTGTGCGCGCTGAACGAGGACAGATCACCCTGAAAGCGGCCGAGCGGGGTGCGGGCGGCGGAAACGATGACGACGGGATCGGAAACGGACATGGCGCTGCTCCAATGATGCAACCGGATCGCATTACATGATATTCATCATATGATGCAGTGCGGAAATTGCAACGGTCATCTCGGCGATTTTTCGCAACTCGAAGGATGATGAGACGCACACACTTCACCACACGATCACCGTCGTCCCTGCGAAAGCAGGGACCCATACGCCGTGTCGCTGATGATGCGGGTTAGCGATAGTAATCTTTCGCGGATAACCGCTCTGCCCATCATTACCCACAGGGGTTATGGGTCC
>JANINJ010000066.1 GCA_024508855.1 Xanthobacteraceae bacterium | reverse complement strand
CACTTCGCTTGAAAACGCTCTAATAGCTCATGCACAGCCATTGTGTACTGTGCATATCGATCGCGCGTGCCGCGCCGCGAGCAAGATCGAGCGTCACGCCCCGCGTAAAGGGACCGCGATCATTGATGACAACGATGACCGACTTTCCATTGCGGGGATTCGTCACCGTGACGCGCGACCCGAAGGGAAGTGTGCGATGGGCGGCCGTGAGCCCGCTGGAATTGAATCGTTCGCCAGTCGCGGTTCGATGGCCGGTCCAATAGAAGGACGCAACGACGTGCTGCCCGGAACAAGGTCCGTTGGGTTTTGCATTATGCGCGAAAAACCAGCTAAAGCCCCGGCTGTGAGCCTGGTCGGTGGTCAGCGCCGCAAGAACCAATCCAATAATGAATACGAGCGGACGCATGGGACCATTCCGATAGAGCCGATCCGGCACGTATAAAGGTCTCTTCGGCTCGGCTGGCTTGTCACCCGAAGCCGGAGGCGTTGGGGTGGCGGAGACAGAGGGATTCGAACCCTCGATAGGGCTTTACAACCCTATAACGGTTTAGCAAACCGCCGCCTTCAGCCACTCGGCCATATCTCCGTCGCGCCCGATATGCCTGAGGCGATGGCCAGCCGCAAGCGGCAGATGCGATGAAATCGTGTTCCTTCTGTTTATTGCAAAATTTGTCGCAGAATTCACGAGCGGGACCGCGGCCGTGGCATGCCAGAGGCGTCCCACTCGTGACCGAAATCCGGCAAAATACGGGCTGTCCACCGTAGATTCGCATGGCTGAACTGACGGCGGCGAGGGCAGAAACCTTGCTGCCGGTTGATTCGATTCGACGGAATCGGCCCCGGTTTTGACCCCGTTCCGGCTCCGGGCGTGGGAGAGGGAACAAACCGGGGGAACTTTGACCTTAAAATTTATCGTTATAAAACAATGGCTTGTTGGGGTGTTATAATCACAACCGCGTGTTATTTGTGCAACACCGCTCCAAAAACGGCCAGATCGGCCCCCTTCTGCGGCGTTCCTTTGTTGCGTGTTCACAGGTGTTGGGTAATTGTCCAAGGAGCGACGGAGGGGGGCATCCCGAGGTCGTCCCGTTAGGTGGTTCGCTTAAGTCCCTCGCGTTGTGCGGGAGTGTCCGAAGGCGCGAACGGCTCGAGCGGTTTAGTCAGGGACTAAGGGAACTAATCTTCGGGTGTCTTCACCCAGCGGATCCGTAACCTTCCCTAAAGAGCAAACTTGGAGGTTTACATGAACATGATTAAGAGCCTTATCCTCGGCTCCGCGGCGGGTATCGTCGCATTGGGCGGGGCACAGGCGGCTGATCTTCCGTTGAAGGCCAAGGCGGTCGAATACGTGAAGGTTTGCTCCCTCTACGGCGCTGGCTTCTACTACATCCCCGGCACCGACACCTGTATCAAGCTGGGCGGCTATCTCCGTGCCGATACCTCGTTCAACGCAGGTAGCGCTTACGACCTGCCGCGGCAGGGCCCGAGCACCCGCAACAGCAACGACTACATCGCTCGCGCCCGTCAGGACCTCAACATCGATACGCGTACCGCCACTGAATACGGCGTCGTCCGCAC
>JANINJ010000065.1 GCA_024508855.1 Xanthobacteraceae bacterium | reverse complement strand
TAGCCGCCGTGATCGGCGCCCCACACGTCGACGAGATTGCGGAAACCCCTGTCGTACTTGGTCTTGTGATACGCGATGTCGGAAGCGAAATAGGTGTAGCCGCCATCGGATTTCAGCAACGGACGATCGACATCGTCACCGTAAGCGGTGGCGCGAAACAAGGTCTGCTCGCGATCTTCCCAGTCCTCGACCGGCGCGCCCTTCGGCGGCGGCAGGCGGCCTTCGTAGACATCGCCCTTGGCGCGGAGAAACGCGATCGTCTGCGCGACGCGATCCTCGCCGCCTTCGATCAGCGAGCGCTCGGAGAAGAACACATCGTGCTTGATATTGAGCGCGGCGAGATCGCCCCTGATTGCCTCCATCATGGCTGCGATTGCCTTGCGGCGAACCTGTGGCAACCATGTGGCGTCGGATTCCGTCAGCAACCGGTCGCCATGCTCGGCGGCGAGCGCCTGCCCAACCGGCTTGAGGTAATCGCCCGGATAGAGTCCCTCCGGGATCTCGCCGATATTTTCACCGAGCGCCTCGCGGTAGCGCAGGAAGGCGGAGTGGGCCAGCACGTCGACCTGGGCGCCGGCGTCGTTGATGTAATATTCGCGGGTGACATCGTAGCCGGCAAAGGCCAGCAGGCTGGCCAGGGCATCCCCGAACACCGCGCCCCGGCAATGGCCGACATGCATCGGTCCGGTCGGGTTGGCGGAGACGTATTCGACGTTGACCTTTTCGGCACCGCCGACCGAGCCGCGCCCGTAAGCATCGCCCTCCTTCAGCACCGCCGCCAGCGCATCGGTCCATGCCGATGTCTTCAGGGTCAGGTTGATGAAGCCGGGCCCGGCGATGTCCACCGACGCGATCAGCGGGTCGGCACGCAAGCCTTCCGCGATCCGTTCGGCCAGATCGCGCGGCTTGGCCTTGGCTTCCTTCGCCAGCACCATGGCGGCGTTGGTGGCCATATCGCCGTGGGAGGCATCCCGCGGCGGCTCGACCACGACGCGCGACAGGTCGATGCCGGCCGGCAATGTGCCCGTTTTAGACAGTCCGCGGCAGATCCCCTGCACCCGCGCAAGCACGTCGGCGAAGGGATGCAACGAGGGAACGGGATCGGCCATGAACTCTGCTCAGGGTTGTGAATTTGGCGGCCGGCAGTCGCCAAAACCCAAGCGAAACCGGCCCTGCGCGCCGCCTAACGCAAATCGGGGGTCGAGTCAAAAAGCCGCGTGTGCTCGATCAGGGCATAACGGTCGGTCATCCCGGCAATGAAATTGCCGACCCGGCGGGCGAAATCGGCATCGGATTCCTCGCCGGCGGCCGGCAGCCAGTCCTTGGGCAGATCGCCCGGCGAAGCGCAGTAGCGGTCAAACAGGTCGCGGACCACCTGCTCGGCGTCGCGCATCACCAGCATCACCCGCGGATGCCGGTACATCCGCTCGCGCAGGAATATCTTGATCATGGACTCGGCTTCCGCCGCCTCCGGCGTGAAGGCGACCAGCGCCTCGCCATGATGGCGCACCGCCTCGGGCGACACGGGTTGCGCTGCCGCCAGCCGCGCGCCGGTCTCGGTCATGACCGCCTGGATCAG
>JANINJ010000064.1 GCA_024508855.1 Xanthobacteraceae bacterium | reverse complement strand
GACACCATTGTCTTCCTGTTCTACTTCGTCGTCGTCGCCGGCTACGGCCTGTGGGTCTACCGCCGCAAGAAGAGCGCGAACACGTCCGCCTCGCACGACTACTTCCTGGCCGAAGGCTCGCTCACCTGGTGGGCCATCGGCGCGTCGCTGATCGCGTCCAACATCTCCGCCGAGCAGTTCATCGGCATGAGCGGTTCGGGCTTCCGCATCGGCATGGCCATCGCCGTGTACGAACTGATGGCCGCCGCCACGCTCGTCATCGTCGCCGTGTTCTTCATGCCGGTCTACCTGAAGAACCACATCTACACGATGCCCCAGTTCCTCGAACAGCGCTACGGCAAGGCCGTCGCCACGACGATGGCGCTGTTCTGGCTCGGCCTGTACGTCGTCGTCAACCTGACCTCGATCCTGTACCTGGGCGCGCTGGCCATCGGCAGCGTCACCGGCATCGGCGTGCTGCCCTGCATGCTGTTCCTCGCCGTCTTCGCCGCCATCATCACCCTGGGCGGCATGAAGGTCATCGGCTACACGGACGTCATCCAGGTGACCTGCCTCGTCATCGGCGGCCTCGTGACCACGTGGCTGGCGCTGGACCTCGTCGCCAAACTCGGCAACGGCCACGGCGCGCTGCAAGGCTTCTCCACGCTGTACAACTCGACCCGCGACCACTTCGAGATGGTGCTGGGCCGCGACAACCCGAACTACATGGACCTGCCGGGCCTGTCCACGCTGATCGGCGGCATGTGGATCGTGAACCTGAACTACTGGGGCTGCAACCAGTACATCACGCAGCGCGCGCTGGGCGCCGACCTGCCGACCGCCCGCAAAGGCCTGCTGTTCGCCGCGTTCCTGAAACTGCTGATGCCGGTCATCGTCGTCATGCCGGGTATCGCCGCGTTCGCGCTGGACCGTTCCGGCGCGCTGGGCGATGCGATGCGCGTCGGCGGCGAACTGAATCCGGACCGCGCCTACCCCACCCTGCTGGCACTGCTGCCGTCGGGCCTGAAAGGCATCGCGTTCGCCGCGCTGACCGCGGCCGTCGTCGCGTCGCTGGCCGGCAAGGCCAACTCGATCGCCACGATCTTCACGCTGGACATCTACCAGAAGCGCCTGCATCCGAACGTCAGCGAGCAGAAGATGGTGTGGATCGGCCGCATGACCGTCGTCGTGTCGATGCTGCTGGCCGTCGTGATCGCGCCGCTGATGGGCATCGACAAGAAGGGCGGCTTCCAGTACATCCAGGAATACACGGGCTTCGTCTCGCCGGGCATCCTGGCCATGTTCCTGCTGGGCTTCTTCTGGAAAAAGACCACGTCCAGCGCCGCGATGTTCGCGACCGTGGGCGGTCTCGTGTTCTCGATCATCCTGAAGTTCCTGCCGGGGATGATGGACCTGTCCTTCCTCGCCCCGATCGGCTTCGCCCACGACAACGGCAGCGGCGTCTACGAGATCCCGTTCCTGGACCGCATGTTCATCGTGTTCTGGCTGGTCGTCGCCGGCATGGTCCTGCTCAGCACCGTGTTCGCCCGCGGCAAGGTGAAGGGACTGATCGTCGACACCAAGCTGTTCAAGGTCGATGGCGCGTTTGC
>JANINJ010000063.1 GCA_024508855.1 Xanthobacteraceae bacterium | reverse complement strand
CGGCCAGGTCGGCGCCCTGACGACGAACCAGGTCGCCGCGATCGAAACGGCCGACCTGGCCGCCATGAAGACGAACCAGATCGCCGCGCTGACGACGAATCAGGTGTCGGCTGGCCTGACGACGAACCAGATCGTCGCCCTGACCACGTCCCAGGCAGGCGCACTGACCACCGGCCAGACCGCCGCGCTGACCACGAACCAGGTTGCCGCACTGCAGACCGCCGACCTCGCCGCGTTCAAGACGAGCCAGGTTGCCGCGCTGACCACGAACCAGATCTCGGCCGGCCTGTCCACGGCGCAGTTCTCCTCGCTGACGACCGCGCAGATCGCCGCGCTGACGACCGCCCAGGTCTCGGCTGGCCTGACGACGAACCAGATCGTTGCCCTGACGACGGCCCAGGCGGGTGCCCTGACGACCGGCCAGGTCGGCGCGCTGACGACGAACCAGGTCGCCGCGATCGAAACGGCCGACTTCGCGTCGCTGAAGACGAACCAGATCGCCGCGCTGACGACGAATCAGGTGTCGGCTGGCCTGACGACGAACCAGATCGTCGCCCTGACCACGTCCCAGGCAGGTGCGCTGACGACCGGCCAGACCGCCGCGCTGACGACCAACCAGGTTGCCGCGCTGCAGACCGCCGACCTGGCCGCGTTCAAGACGAACCAGGTTGCCGCGCTGACGACGAACCAGATCTCGGCCGGTCTCACCACGAACCAGCTGGCGTCGATGACGACCGCGCAGATCGCCGCGCTGACGACTGCCCAGGTGTCGGCTGGCCTGACGACGAACCAGATCGTCGCCCTGACCACGTCCCAGGCAGGCGCCCTGACCACCGGCCAGACCGCCGCGCTGACCACGAACCAGGTCGCCGCGCTGCAGACCGCCGACCTCGCCGCATTCAAGACGAGCCAGGTTGCCGCGCTGACGACCAACCAGATCTCGGCCGGCCTGACGACGAACCAGCTGGCGTCGATGACGACCGCCCAGATCGCCGCGCTGACGACCGCCCAGGTCTCGGCTGGCCTGACGACGAACCAGATCGTTGCCCTGACCACGAACCAGGCGGGCGCCCTGACGACCGGCCAGGTCGGCGCCCTGACGACGAACCAGGTTGCCGCGATCGAAACGGCCGACCTGGCCGCCATGAAGACGAACCAGATCGCCGCGCTGACGACGAATCAGGTGTCGGCTGGCCTGACGACGAACCAGATCGTCGCCCTGACCACGTCCCAGGCAGGCGCACTGACCACCGGCCAGACCGCCGCGCTGACCACGAACCAGGTTGCCGCACTGCAGACCGCCGACCTCGCCGCGTTCAAGACGAGCCAGGTTGCCGCGCTGACCACGAACCAGATCTCGGCCGGCCTGTCCACGGCGCAGTTCTCCTCGCTGACGACCGCGCAGATCGCCGCGCTGACGACCGCCCAGGTCTCGGCTGGCCTGACGACGAACCAGATCGTTGCCCTGACGACGGCCCAGGCGGGTGCCCTGACGACCGGCCAGGTCGGCGCGCTGACGACGAACCAGGTCGCCGCGATCGAAACGGCCGACTTCGCGTCGCTGAAGACGAACCAGATCGCCGCGCTGACGACGAACCAGGTGTCGGCAGGCCTGACGACGAACCAGATCGTCGCCCTGACCACGTCCCAGGCAGGTGCGCTGAC
>JANINJ010000062.1 GCA_024508855.1 Xanthobacteraceae bacterium | reverse complement strand
GATGCTGCGGATCTTGGGCCGGACAACGTTGGTCAACCAGTTCATGCTTTGCTCCAAACCAGCGTTTTCAAGCGAAGTGGATTCCGGTTCGCGTGAAGAAAACGCGTCGCTTCAAGAAGTACGATCCCGAAAACCGAATCTCACTTTCCGGGATCATGCTTCAGCCCTATATGGCGCGAGGACCGGCTTCCGGCAACCCGCACCCAGCCGTGTGACCTCCGATTATGGCTTATTCAGCGGCCTGCACCGCTCCCCGCACGCCCTGCGCCAGCGCCGCCGTGAGATCGGCCACCGCGGCAACCGTTTTACCGGTCGCCTTGCCATCGGCGTCGAGGCTCTTTGCCAGCGCATCGACCAGCGCGGTACCCACCACGGCACCGTTCGCCACCCGTGCGATGTCCCGCGCCGTATCCGGCGTGCGGATGCCGAAACCGACGCAGACCGGCAGTTGGGTATGACGCTTGATGCGCGCCACCGCGTCCGTGACCTGGGTGGCGTTCGCCGCCGCCGCACCGGTGATGCCGGTAATCGAGACGTAGTAGACGAAGCCCGACGTATTGGCGAGCACCGCCGGCAGACGCTTGTCATCGGTGGTCGGCGTCGCGAGGCGAATGAAATTCAATCCGGCCTGCATCGCCGGAATGCACAGTTCGTCGTCTTCCTCCGGCGGCAGATCGACGATGATGAGGCCATCGACGCCGGCCTGTTTCGCGTCCACGAGAAAGCGCGCCACGCCATAGATATAGATCGGGTTGTAATAGCCCATCAGCACGATCGGCGTCGTGTCGTCGTCCTTGCGGAAGGCGCGCACGAGATCGAGCGTCTTCTTCAGCGTCATGCCGGCTTTCAGCGCGCGCAGGCCGGCGGCCTGAATCGCGGGACCGTCGGCCATCGGATCGGTGAATGGCATGCCGATCTCGATGACGTCGGAGCCTGCCTGCGGCAGCGCCTTGATGATCGCGAGCGAGGTCGCGGGATCGGGATCGCCGGCCATCAGGAAGGTGACGAAAGCCGAGCGGCCCTGCTTCTGCAATTCGGCGAAGCGTGTGTCGATGCGCGTGGTCACTTCTTCCTGCCCTTCAGAATGTCGCCGACCTGCGGCACGTCCTTGTCGCCGCGGCCCGAAAGATTGACCACCATCAGGTGATCGCTCGCGCGCGCGGGCGCGAGGTCGATGACGCGCGCGATGGCATGCGCGGATTCCAGCGCCGGGATGATGCCTTCCAGCCGCGACAGCAGTTGGAATGCGGCGAGCGCTTCCTCGTCGGTCGCGGAGATGTATTTGACGCGGCCGGTTTCGTGCAGCCACGAATGCTCCGGGCCGATGCCGGGATAATCGAGGCCCGCCGAGATCGAATGCGCGTCCTGGATCTGCCCGTCGGCATCCATCAGCAGATAGGTGCGGTTGCCATGCAGCACGCCGGGGCGTCCGCCGGTCAGCGACGCCGCGTGCAGCTTGTCGAGGCCATGGCCCGCCGCCTCGACGCCGAAAATTTCGATGCCCGCGTCGTCGAGGAATGGATGAAACAGGCCCATCGCATTGGAGCCACCGCCGATGCAGGCGATCAGTGAATCCGGCAGCCGGCCTTCCGCTTCCATCATCTGCGCGCGCGTCTCATGGCCGATGATCGACTGGAAGTCGCGCACCATCATCGGATAGGGATGCGGCCCTGCC
>JANINJ010000061.1 GCA_024508855.1 Xanthobacteraceae bacterium | reverse complement strand
ACGTCACGCCGCGCAGGGATTCACCCTCGACGGCCACCATTGCGTCGGTGACTTTGGTGATCATGTTCTTCTTCTGCTCGGGCGTGAAAATACCCTTGATGAGTTGGATATCGACGAGTGGCATGATTGCCTCCTGATCCTCGGCGGGCCCAATGCCCGCCATCTCGGACAGATTGTGCGCCTTTACCGTCCGCCGCCAGTTCAGCAACTGAATCGAGCCTGATACAGAAAGTGAACTGGAAACCGCGATCTTTCGGCGTAGGTTCTTGCGGGGCTGTCGCTTCGGAGAAGAACCATGACCATCGGCAGCTACAGGCAATTCTGTCCGGTCGCGATGGCCGCAGAGATTTTATGCACGCGCTGGACCGTCGTGCTGCTCCGCGAATTCGTCGCCGGCTCGACGCGCTTCAACGAACTGCGCCGCGGCGTGCCGCGCATGTCGCCGGCGCTGCTTTCGCAACGACTGAAAGAGCTTGAATCCGCCGGCATTATTGCGCGCACTGCTTCGACGTCCGAGCCCGGCGTTTTTGAGTATCGCCTGACCGCATCGGGGCGTGAACTGGAGCCGATCATCGAGGCATTCGGAATTTGGGGGCAGCGCTGGGTCGACGCAGAGCTGTCGCTCCAGCATCTCGATGTTCAATTGCTGATGTGGGACATCCGGCGCAACCTCGATACGACGCCGATGCCAGTGCGGCGCAACGTGGTGCAATTCCTGTATCCTGAGCTGGCGCCGACACAGCGCTCCTGGTGGCTGATCGTCGATCCCGCAGCCAGTGTCGATCTCTGTTCGATCGACCCGGGCTTCGAGGTCGATCTGTATGTTTCGGTCGACTTGCGGACCATGACCGCGATCTGGATGGGATTGGACACGGTGCGTGCCGCAGTGGCGAGCCAGCGAATGTTGCTGACAGGGAGCGGACAACTTGCGTCGGCCATGCAGACCTGGCTTGGCCTCAGCCCGTTCGCCAAGGAACACAAGCTCGCCAGTTGAATGGCAGATATCTTCGGGCCCCGTCCACCTTGTTCGCGACAGCGAAGCTGCCTATCTTCCGGTTTCCCGAGGAGGATCGATCATGAGCGAACTCAAGCCGTTGACCCTCGATATCGTGTCCGATGTGGTTTGCCCGTGGTGCTACATCGGCAAACACCGGCTCGAAAGCGCGCTGGCACTGGTGCCGGATGTTCCGATCGAGGTGCGGTGGCGGCCGTTCTTCCTCAATCCGTGGGTGCCGCGCGAAGGCATCAGCCGCGAGCAGTATCTCGTCTCCAAGTTCGGCTCGGTCGAAGCTTACGACAGGATCGCGAAGAACGTCGTGGCTGCCGCCAGCGAAGAAGGCCTGCAATACAATCCCGCGGAGGTGAAGCGTCAGCCGAACACGATCGATTGTCACCGCCTGATCTATTGGGCGGCGCGCGATCCGTCCGGCGACAAGTCGGCGGTGATGAAGCAGCGATTGATGGAATTGTATTTCAGGGACGGCGGCGATCTCACCGACGTCAACGTGCTGGTTCAGGCAGCGGCCGATTGCGGCCTCGATGCGGAACAGATCCGCGCGCGTCTCGCTACCGACGAGGATGTCGATGTGGTGTCGGCACAGGCGGAGGAGGCGGCGGAGAAGGGCATTGCGGGTGTGCCGACATACGTATTCGCTGGCAAGTATGCCGTGTCCGGGGCGCAGGACCCGCAGTTGCTGGCTCGCGCCATCCGCCAGGTTTCGGCCGA
>JANINJ010000060.1 GCA_024508855.1 Xanthobacteraceae bacterium | reverse complement strand
TCCCAGCCGCGCTTGCCGCCGGCCGCCTGCCACTTCAGGTCGTTGCCGGCGCAGAAGGCCTTGTCGCCGGCGCCGGTGACGATGGCGACCCACTGATCGGGATCGGCCGCAAAATCGTTGAACACCCGGTTGAGCTCGAAATGAGCATCGGTATGAAGCGCATTGTAGACTTCGGGGCGCGACAGCGTGACGATGGTAACGGGGCCCTTGCGCGTCACTTTCGAAAATTGCAAATCCATGGTGTCTCCCGCCGGTGTTTTTCGTCGCAAGGAATATGCCGTCCAACACGGATATCCGCGACCGTTGTTCCGATCACATACGCATGTCACCGTTGCCTCGCAACCGTGATGCGTCTGCTTGACTTGAAATGCATATCTCACCTTAATCGCGCGCACAAACAATGCAGCGCATTTTGGGAGAAGCGTCTTGGATTTCTCATTGCCGACGGACCTCGTCGCCTATCTGGATGAACTCGACCGCTTCATCGCGCAGACGATCAAGCCGTTGGAGCAGCAGGACGATAACATCCGCTTCTTCGATCATCGGCGCGAATGGGCGCGGACCGATTTCGAGAATGGCGGCCTGCCGCGACACGAATGGGAAGCGCTGCTGCGCAAGGCCAAGAATGCTGCGGACGCGGCCGGACATCTGCGCTTTGCGATTCCGAAACAATATGGCGGCAAGGACGGCTCCAATCTCTGGATGGCGGTGATCCGCGAGCATTTCGCCTCGCAGGGGCTTGGTCTGCATAACGATCTGCAGAACGAACATTCCATCGTCGGCAACTTTCCGATCGTGAAGATGCTCGATCTCTATGGCCGGGACGACCAGAAGGCGATGATCGATGGATCGATCACCGGCAAATATCGCATCACCTTCGGTCTCACGGAACCGGATCACGGCTCGGATGCGACGCATATGGAAACCCGCGCGGTGCAGGGGACGCGCGACGGCAAGTCCGGCTGGATCATCAATGGCGAGAAGATGTGGACCACGGGGATGCACGTCGCCACCCATTGCGCGCTGTTCGCCCGCACGTCAGGTAACGATGGCGATGCGCGCGGCATTACCTGCTTTCTGGTGCCCGCGAATGCCAAAGGTGTGAAGGTCGAGGAATATCTGTGGACCTTCAACATGCCGACCGATCATCCGCGCGTCAGTTTCACCGACGTCTTCGTGCCGGACGATGCGCTGTTCGGCGAGGTCGGGCGAGGATTGTCGCTTGCGCAATGCTTCGTTCACGAGAACCGTATCCGGCAGGCGGCAAGTTCGCTCGGCGCGGCGGTGTATTGCATCAACGAAAGCGTGAAGTATGCGCGCGAGCGCAAGCCGTTCGGCGAGGAACTGGCGCGCAACCAGGCGATCCAGTTTCCGCTGGTCGAACTGGCGACGCAGGCCGAGATGCTGCGGCTCCTGATCCGCAAGACCGCATGGGAAATGGATCAGCTCACGCAGGCGCAGGTCGAGCACACGCTCTCGGACAAGGTCTCGATGTGCAATTACTGGGCGAACCGGCTGTGCGGACAGGCGGCGGATCGCGCCATTCAGGTGCACGGTGGCATCGGCTATTCGCGCCATAAGCCGTTCGAACACATCTACCGGCATCATCGCCGTTATCGCATCACCGAGGGCAGCGAAGAAATCCAGATGCGCAAGGTGGCGGGATTTTTGTTCGGCTACATGGGGGCGAACAAGCGGTGAGGTGGGACGTAGTTATAATTGCTCGCG
>JANINJ010000059.1 GCA_024508855.1 Xanthobacteraceae bacterium | reverse complement strand
AGTACTGGACATCCCGAAGGTCGCGCAAATCGCGCACGACGCAAAAATTCCGCTGCTGATCGACAACACGTTCGCGACGCCGTATCTCAGCCGGCCGATCGAACTCGGCGCGGACATCGTGATGAACTCCGCCACCAAGTGGCTCGGGGGCCACGGCACTTCGATCGGCGGCGTCATCGTCGACGGCGGCCGCTTCAACTGGCGCGCGTCCGGAAAATTTCCGGTGCTGACCGAACCCTATGCCGGCTATCACGGCATCGTCTTCGACGAACAGTTCGGCCCCACCGCTTTCATGATGCGCGCGCGCACCGAAGGATTGCGCGATTTCGGCGCATGCCTGTCGCCGACCAACGCCTTCCAGATCCTGCAAGGCATCGAGACGCTCGGGCCGCGCATGGATCGTCACATCCAGAACACCGCGGCCGTGCTGTCGTTTCTCACCGCCAACAAGGCGGTCGCGTGGGTGCTGCATCCGTCGCTGGAAAACCACCCCGATTACGAACTCGGCAAGCAACTGTTGCCGAAGGGCGCGGGCTCGATCATCAGCTTCGGCATCAAGGGCGGACGTGCCGCCGGAAAGAAATTCATCGAGTCGCTGCGCATGATCAGTCACCTCGCCAATGTCGGCGACGCCAAGACGCTCGTCATCCATCCGGCCAGCACCACGCACCAGCAGATGGACGCTGCGCAGCTCGAAGCCGCCGGCATCGGCGAAGAACTGGTGCGGTTGTCGGTGGGGATCGAAAGCGCGCAGGACATCGTCGACGATCTAGGTCAGGCGCTCCGTATGTCGCAGAAGGTTTGAACGATGCAGCTATCGGTAAATGGTGTCGACACCTTCATCGCGACCGGCGGACGCGATTTCGATGCATCGCTGCCGACCGTCGTCATGCTTCATGGCGCCGGCTTCGACAGTTCGACCTGGTGCTTGCAGAGCCGCTGGCTCGCGCATCGCGGCCACAACGTGCTGGCGCCGGATCTGCCGGGGCACGGCCATTCCGCAGGAAAGGCACTTGGCAGCATCGCAGAACTGGCGGACTGGACCGCGGCGCTGATCGACGCGGCCGGTGCATCACAGGCATGGCTGATCGGCCATTCGATGGGTTCGCTAATTGCACTGGAAACCGCCGCGCGGCATCCCGGAAAGGTGACGCAGCTCAGCCTGCTCGGCACCTCCGCAGCCATGGCGGTCGGTCCCGAGCTGCTGAGCAATGCGGAAGCCAACGACCAGGCCGCAATCGATATGGTGTCGATCTGGGGCCTCGGCTTTCATGCCGAACTGGGCGGCTGCCCGATGCCGGGATTGTGGATGCATGGCAGCGCCCAGCGCGTCTTGCAGAACACCTCGCCCGGCGTGCTGTTCACCGATCTTGCAGCCTGCAACAGCTACCAGGGCACGCTCGATGCGGCCGCAAAGGTGACCGTCCCCGTCACGCTGATCCTCGGCGAGCGGGACATGATGACGCCATTGAAAGCCGGCAAGGCGCTGGCCGCAGCGCTTCCCAATGCGAAGACGGTCGTGTTGCCCGGCGCGGGTCACATGATGATGATCGAACAACCCGACGCGGTACTGGCCGCGCTGTAGGGCTGGGGGAGATTCCGCGAGCATCCGGCTGTGTGACCTATGCGGCACGCATCGGCGCCGTCCTTTTACGACTGATCACGCTTCCACGACCACAGCCGTCATCACCGGGCTTGTCCCGGTGATCTACGTCCTTGCGATGCGGCTGCGAGAAAGACGTGGATGGCCGGGACGAGCCCGGCCATGACGACTGGCACGC
>JANINJ010000058.1 GCA_024508855.1 Xanthobacteraceae bacterium | reverse complement strand
GCACAGTACACAATGGCTGTGCATGAGCTATTAGAGCGTTTTCAAGCGAAGTGGGCACCGGTTCGCGTGAAGAAAACGCGTCGCATCAAAATCGTAGAGCACCGGTTCTGATTCCATCGGAACCGGGGCTCTATGCGGCACCGAGCTCGATATCGACGAGTGATCCGCCTGGAGAAGTTCCGATGAACCGTAAGCAGCGGCGGGCCGCGCCGAAAAGCGGGCCTGCCTCCCTCGCGCAAGCTGCTGCTGCTGCAAGCAAGCAAGGCGACGCGTTGTTCCAGTCGGCGGTTCAGCTGCATCGGGCCGGACGCCTGCGCGAAGCCGAAATGCTGTACCGCGACGCGCTCGCCCTCGCCCCTTCGCATGTCGGCGCGCTCATGCATTTCGGTGTTCTTCACCATCAGGCGGGCCAGAGCGTCGCCGCCATCGATCTGATCAAGCGCGCGATCGCTGCCGACAGGCAGGATGCCGAGCCGCGCTACAGTCTTGGTCTCGTCTATGCGAGCCTCGGTCAGGACAGCGAAGCGATCGCACAGAATCGCAAGGCGTTGAAGCTCAACCCCGACCATGCCGACGCGCATACCAATCTCGGCATTCTGCTGCTGCGCCAGTCGCAGACCCGAGAAGCCGCACAGCATCTGACGCAAGCGCTTGCGCTCAAACCATCGCAACCGGCGTACGAAAATCTCGCCAATGCGCTGCTGGAAGATGGACGTCCGCTCGATGCGCTGGATGTCGCCCTTGCCGCCCTGCAATCGGGCGCCGGGCGGAATCTCAAATCGACATTCGTGATGATCGCGAGATCGCTCGATCCTCTGCAAGCGCTGCAGCACAACGGTTTTCGCGATTCGCTGGTTCAGGCATTGCACGAGCCGTGGTGCCGGCCGCGCGATCTGTCGCGACAGGTTGCGGCGATATTGCTGCAAACGCCTGCGATCGCAACGAGCGTGCAACGCGTCACCGCGGACACGACAGCAAGCGGCATCGTCGAACATGCCGACACGCTCGCGCTCGCCAGCGATCCGTTGCTGCTCGCGCTGATGCAAACGGCGCCGGTCGTCTCGCTCGAACTCGAGCGGCTGCTGACCGGATTGCGGCGCGCGCTTCTCGACAGCTACGCCAGCGATCCGAGCCGCGTGCCGCATGCACTGCTTCCCTTCGCCGCCACGCTCGCGCGGCAGTGCTTCATCAACGAATATGTTTTCGATGTTGCAGATGACGAGGCGCGGCAGGCCGCCGCGTTGCGTGAGATGTTGTCCGCGCGTGTCGACGCGGATGAGCCAATCGATCCGATGCTGGTGGCGCTCAGCGCCTGTTACGCGCCGCTGCACATCATCGCTGGTGCAGATCGGCTTGCGGCGCGCGAATGGCCGGAGCCGATCCGCGACCTCATCGTGCAGCAGGTGCGCGATCATCAAACCGAGCAGCGCCTTCGTGCCACGATCCCCGCGCTGACGCCGATTGCGGATGCGACCTCGGAAAAAGTCCGTCAGCAATACGAGGAAAACCCCTACCCGCGCTGGACCAGGATCGTTCCCGATCAGCAGCCGCTCGGCATCGATCAATATATCCACACCCGGTTTCCCGCTTCGCGCTATCGCAACCTCGGCAATGGCCCGCTCAACCTGCTGATGGCAGGCTGCGGCACCGGCATGCACACGATCGAACGATGCCTGCTGTTTCGGCCCGCGCATACGCTGGCGATCGATCTCAGCCTGAGCAGCCTGAGCTACGCGGCGCGCAAGGCCACCGAGGCCGAGCTGTCCAATATCGAGTTTGCCCAGGCGGATATTCTGGCGGCGCGCTCGATCGGCCGCACGTTCGAGATGATCGACG
>JANINJ010000057.1 GCA_024508855.1 Xanthobacteraceae bacterium | reverse complement strand
AGCGTTCCCTTCACACGGGAGAGGTCCAAGGTTCGATCCCTTGTGCGCCCACCATCAATTAGTTTCCGCGACTTTTCAGAATTCCGTGCCGCCGCTTTTCGGCCAACGGATGCGGGATATGGCACGTCAGTTGTCAGACTCCGCAAAATTTATTCATGCCAATTAATTGCGCCGGCGCAGGGAATCGCTCTCGACGCCGGGAAAGGATTAGAAGATGCTAAGGCCGCTGACATACGCATACGTTCTAATCGGCCTTGTTACGTTCGGTGCGCAGATTCCCTTGCGATATGACATATGCGCGGCACCCGCGAGCTGCGCGCTGACATACTTGAAAGCTCCGGTCTGGGCCGCGATCTGGCCGGTCTATCTCAGCATCGCCTTGCCGCCGTTGCTCCAGATATTATTTTGGACCGCTGGAATAATCATTTTTGCTCTTGTCGTCTCAATACTGGTCGTGCCGGCCGAAGCGGCCGATAGTCCTCCATCAGCGTAGGCTCTTCCATGAAAGACACTCAGAACTGGGTAGAACGCCTGCGTAGAGAGGCCGAAGAATGCCGTCTCATCAGCAGACTCGCGACGAACGAGGCAAAGCGCGAGTCCTTCGCGCGGCTCGCCAGCATGCACGACGAACGTGCCGATGAACTTGAGAAGCTGATCGCGTCGGGCGAACTGTCGGGCCAAGAATAGACCCGCCGACATCACGTCCTCGCCGTTGCCCGCGATAACATCCGCGGTCTGTTCCCAAGGCGTCCCGGGGGCACGGCTAGAGGACGTTCGTGCGGCCGCTCGATCGGAACGGCCGCACGCGTGATGTCATTTCTTCTTCAGCGCAAAGACCCAGACCACTCCGCCCTGCGGCACGTTGCTTTCGATGCCAACGTTGTCGCCCGCAAGCGCGTCCTGAATGCGCTGCGCGTCGACGCCCCAACCGGACTGGACGGCAATGTATTCCGTTCCATCGACCTCATAGGCAACCGGCATGCCGACGATGCCGGAATTGGTCTTCTGTTGCCACAGAAGCTTGCCCGTCTTCGCATCGAACGCATGGAAGTTACGGTCGTTGGTGCCGCCGACAAATACCAGATCGCCGGCAGTCGCCGTTACCGAAGCGAAGAGCTGCGATTTCGGGAAATTATGCGACCAGGCCTTCTTTCCGGTCGCAGGATCCCACGCCTGCAATTCGCCGAAGTGATCGGCACCCGGACGAACGGTGAGACCGATATCTTCTGCCTTGGTCCCAAGCCAAAGCTGACCCGGCACCTTCGGCACCTTCTCGCCGGTAAAGCCGCCACAGAAGTTTTCATTGGCTGGCACGTAGACGAGCTTTGTCTTCTGGCTGTAGGCGGCTGATGGCCAGTCCTTGCCGCCCCATAGCGATGGGCAGAATTCGATCCGCTTGCCGAGAACGGGCTTGTGCTCGGGGTCGACTGTCGGACGACCGGTCTCCGGCTCGATTCCCTTCCAGACATTCGTATACACGAACGGCCATCCGGCGACGTAGTTGATCGCGTCCGGCTTGCGCTCCAGCACCCAGAAGATGGCGTCGCGCCCCGGATGGATCAGACTCTTGAACGATCGGCCATCACGTTGCAGATCGATGAGCATGGGCGCATCGACTTCGTCCCAGTCCCACGAGTCGTTCTGGTGATACTGATGATAGGCCTTGATCTTGCCGGTCTCGGGATCAAGCGCGAGCACTGAACTCGTGTAGAGATTGTCGCCGGGGTGCGCCCCGCCCGGCCACGGCGCGGCGTTGCCCGTACCCCAATAGATGGTCTTGGTATCCTTGTCATAAGTGCCGGTCATCCAGGCCGGACCGCCGCCGGATTTCCAGTCGTCGCCGCTCCACGTGTCGTGGCCGGGCTCGCCTTCGCCGGGAATTGTAAAGGTGCGCCACAGTTCCTTGCCGTCATTGGCATCGTACGCGACGATATAACCCCGGACCCCGAACTCGCCGCCAGAGCCACCGACGTAAACCTTGCCGTCGACGATCAACGGCATCAGCGTCATGTACTGGCCCTTCTTGTAATCCTGGACCTTCTTGTCCCACACCACCTTGCCGGTCTTGGCATCCAGCGCGACCAGATGATCGTCGGTCGTCGCGAGATAAAGTTTGTCCTGCCAAAGGCCGACGCCGCGGTTGGTCGGATGAAGCTGAAAAAGATCTTCCGGAAGCTGCCGCTTGTACCGCCAGTATTCCTCGCCGGTCCTGGCGTTGAGCGCGATCACCTGGTTCGTCGGGGTCGACACGAACATCACGCCGTTATTGACGATCGGCGGCGCTTCATGTCCTTCGATAACGCCGGTGGAGAACGTCCAGACCGGCACGAGGTCGCCGACATTCGCGGCGTTGATCTGATCGAGCGGACTGAAGCCCTGGCCGTCATATGTACGGCGATAGAGCATCCAGTTTGCGGGTTCGGGATTCGCGAGACGCTCGGCGGTAACGGGACTGTAGTTCTCGATTGGCCCCGCGGTTGCGACTACCGGCATCAAACACGTGGATGCAACGAACATCGACAACAGACTTCGGATCGTCGTCATAGGCGCTTACCTCCCTTTGAACGTGTTATTTCATGCGAACTCCAAATCGATCTCGTGATTTCGGCTGTCAGCCGGGCTGTTTGATTCCGACATGCCCGATAAACGGAGCGACAACGACAAGCGAGCCGTTCTCGGCAACAATCGGAAGGGCTGGAAGCGGACGCGGAGCCGGACCGAACACAACCTCCGCCGCCTTGCGCGGATCGTATTCCGAGTTATGGCAAAGGCATTTGAAGACGTTCTTGTCGCCGTTCGCTTCCTTGACCCATGCATTCACGGGACACCCGGCATGTGCGCAGATAATCGAATATGCAACGATGCCATCGGCGGCACGCGACTTTGTTGAATCATCCAGCTCGGAAGGGTCCAGCTTCACGACCAGGATTTCATTGAGACGTGAGCCTTTGCGAACCACCTTCGTCTTCGGATCCATCGGCCATGCGTGGACCGGAGGTCCTCCAAGCTTTAAATCGTCGGGCTTGATGATTTTCCCGGCCTGATCGCCTTCAGAAAATACCAGGATATCGGCCTTCTTCGGTCGCTCGTCGCTTCCGGGCTCGTCTTCGTCATCGGCGAAAGCATTGCATGACGCGATCACGCATGCGCCGGCGGCGAGAGACAGCAGTAGCATCCTGCGGTCAGCGCTTGTCTGATCGTCCGCAGACTGACCGCTTTTCATAAAATTTTGTGGGAATGATCCGGCCCGATCGTCTCGCGAAGACATGACGTCCGCTACCAGACTAAGCCAATCGACCGACGGGACAGCTCGAGTGTTGCTCTCGCATCCGGCGCGCCTCCACTGGACATCTTAAACGACGCAATAGCGCCGCTGGCATTCTTGTGATGCCGATATTTGTTGAGAGATACTAATCGTCAAACGGACAGCATTGCAAGCGCTCCCGCTCACGAGCCTTGCCGCGAAGCACTCAATATCGTTGTGCGACGCATGATCATCTCCGCCACACGAGTTCCCGAAGTGCATCAACGTGCAGCACTGCGGGATCACTACGCAAATGCGCGCAGACAAAACGAGGCGAGATCTCAAGGACGATCGTTCCAATGCCGAGAATGCAGTCGAGATGAATCGATAAGCTGCTGCATACGAAGAGCGATCGGCGTTCGACGCTTCTGCGCGTTCAGCGTTCAACCAGATGCGCCCGCGACGGCGAGGGATCGAAGTGATCTGAGAAATATTGGGTTTCGTGAGCCACCAATCCTTCCCGAAATTCCATGATGCTCACCACGTAAGACGGGATGCCATCGTAGGTCAGCACGTATTCCGTAACCCAGAGATCACCGCTGCCCACTATTCGCCGGATGGCAAACCGCTTCCTGTTCGGCTGGACAGTTCGGCTCTCTTGAATGTTTTTCCGCCCACGAATTCGTTCTCCCGATTGCGGATAATCGAGCACGGCATCCTGGCGATAGATTTCGTGCTCAACCTCGAAATTGCTTTGGTCCGAAGCTTCCCAATGGCGCTGAAGCGCCGCCCGCACATCCATTGCAATCTCCTGCCCGTTTACCCGGCGTTAACCATAAACGTTCAGGCTTCGGTAACGAAGTGCGGCCCTGGAGGTTCATATGCGCGACGTTCGCGATGCCTGGCGTCTTCCCGCTGTTTCGGTTGCGGCACTCGTTTTCCTGAGCGCGGCGCAATGGTCGGCGGGATTGCAATGGCGGCCGGAGACACCGCACGCTGCCAAGACCCATCTTGCAGATGCGCAGGTGACGGCGCCGCGCTGATCCCCAGCACCATTCCGACTTACGGCACCGGGGGTATTGACCCACGGGCGCGACTCTCTTGATGATCGCCCGCCCGAACCGGGCGTCTCGGCCTTCCAAAGGATCATTCCATGCGCGCGCTTCGACTCTGCTGGACCGTTGTTGCCCTGGTTACTGCGATGAGTTTCAGCCTGTCGGCGGCCTATGCCGACAGCGGCACTATCCGGATTTCGGTAATCAAGGGCGGCTGGTTTATCGGCGCATCCGGCGGCAGCGGCACGCTGACGTTCCACGGCCGCCGATATCCGCTGTCGATCGGCGGGCTCAGCGCAGGCCTCGTGTTCGGCGCATCGCAGACTTATCTGTCGGGAACCGTCAGCAATATCCGCCGGCCTTCCGATGTTGCGGGCGTGTATGGCGCAGCGGGCGCAGGCGCCGCAGTCGGCCGCGGCGTCAACGCCATTGTGCTGAGCAATGAGAAAGGCGCGGTGCTGACGATGCAGGGCCGGCAGACCGGGCTGATGGTCAATGCCGATCTCAGCGGACTTGCCATCTCACTGCGCTAAACGTCAGACAGCGCGGGCGCGCTTCGGCATCCTGCGCGCCCGTCACGACCTTCACTTTACATCTGCACTTCGATCAGTCGCGGGCCCTTTTGCGCGTTGGCTTCTTCGAGAGCCTTGTTGAAGTCGTCTGCGCTGCTCACTGAACGGCCAGCGACATCCATGCCCTTGGCGAGCGAAACCCAGTCCAGCGTCGGACGGTCGATGCTCAGCATATCGAGAGCGCGCTGGCCCGGCTCGCCGGCCCCGACGCCGTCAAATTCGCCGCGCAGGATCTGGTAGGTGCGATTGGCGAACACGATGGTGGTGACATCCAACCCTTCACGGGCCTGAGTCCACAGCGACTGCAGCGTGTACATCGCGCTGCCGTCGCCCACCATGCAGATCACCTTGCGATCCGGACATGCCACCGCGGCGCCGGTCGCTACCGGCGTCGAGAAGCCGATCGAACCGCCCATGTTCTGCAGCCAGTCGTGCGGCGCCGCCGCTGCGGTCGGCGGAAAGAAGCCACGCCCGGTGGTGATCGATTCATCTACCACGATCGCATTTTCCGGAATCGCCATCGCGATGGCTTGCGCCACCGATGCGTGGGTCAATGCGCCGGTCGGTTTGGCGATCTCGACATGCTTCTGCAGCTTGGCATCCTGCGGCTTCGCGCCGAGTGCCGATGCCAGCGCTTCCAATGCCGCGACGGAATTGTCGCCGCTCTCCGTCATGCGATGTACTTCGCAGCCGGGGGGCTTCAGCAGGCTTGGCTTATTCGGATAGGCGAAGAACGCCACCGGATCGTTGGCCTCCACCAGAATGATGTGGCGGAAGTCCCTCAGGATCGGCAGTGCCTGTTCGATCACATACGGAATGCGGTCGATGGAGAACCGCCCGCGCCCGCGCGCCATGCGCGGATTATAGGTCTGGCCCATCACCTTGCAGCCGGTCTTGCCGGAAATCTGTGCGGCCAGCGCCAGTCCCTTCTCGGTGAGTGCATTGCCGGTCAACAGCAGTAGCGTCTGCTCGCCGCCGTGCAGCACGCGCGCGGCAGTTTCCACGGCCTGCGCCGAGTAGCCGGCGCGTTGCTCCTCGGCAGGCACCTGCGCGATGCCGGCGGCTTCGTTCCATGCGGTGTCCGCCGGCAGGATCAGCGTCGCGATCTGCGGCGGCGCGCCGCGAGCGGCTGCAATCGCTGCTGCACCGTCCCTGGCGACGGATTTGGCGTCCGGCGAGGTGTGCACCCACGCCGACATCGGCCGCGCCAATCCCTCGATATCCGAGGTCAGCGGCGCGTTGTATTCGATGTGATAGCTGGCATGCTGGCCGACGATGTTGACGATGCCGGAATGCGCCTTCTTGGCGTTGTGCAGGTTGGCCAGGCCGTTGGCGAGGCCGGGACCGAGATGCAGCAGGGTCGATGCCGGCGTGCCGCGCATGCGGAAATATCCGTCGGCCGCACCCGTCACCACGCCCTCGAACAGGCCGAGCACGCAGCGCATGCCCTCGACGCGGTCCAGCGCCGCGACAAAGTGCATTTCCGACGTTCCAGGATTGGCGAAACAGACATTGACGTTACCTGCGACCAATGTCCGCACCAGACTTTCCGCGCCGTTCATCCTTGCACTCCCGTTTGTGACGTTTCTTGAACCGTGAATTTGAGCCTTGAACCGATCAACCATTGTTCGCTGGCTCCGTCAAAGGTTTAGGGCGCCGCGCATTGCTGCCATCCCGGCTAGCGGTTCGATCTGGCAGATCGGTACTTTTCGGCAACGCCGGCCCTCCGAAATTCGGCTTTCACGCGGCCGTGGGTTGCGAAATCAGGCAAATTATGGCCTTCCTCATGACGCAATCGAATTTTGCGGGGGTTCTGATGAGGCTTGGCTTTGGTGTCCTGATCGCAGCGGTGGCCTTGATGGCCACGGTCGGCAACGCGTCGGCGGAAGATGTCGACACCCGGACGATCATGAATCCCGATTTCAGGTTTCCGTTCAGCGGGGGCGCGAGCCCGATTCCGCGCACGACAGTGAATTTCGCCGGCAGCTATGCGCCCGGCACAATTATCGTAAACACCAGGGAGCGTCGGCTCTATCTGGTGCAGCCCGGCGGCCAGGCGCTGCGGTATGGCATCGGCGTCGGCCGCGATGGCTTCCGCTGGGGCGGCGTACACCGCATTACCGCAAAGAAGGAATGGCCGAGCTGGACGCCGCCGAAACAGATGCTGGCCCGCCGGCCCGACCTGCCGCGCCACATGAAAGGCGGCATCGAGAATCCGCTCGGCGCCCGCGCACTCTATCTCGGCTCCACGCTGTACCGCATCCACGGTTCCAACGAACCGGAGACGATCGGCCAGGCCGTCTCGTCCGGCTGCTTCCGCATGACCAACGAGGACGTCACCGATCTGTACAACCGCGTCTCGGTCGGCACCACGGTGATCGTGAAGAACTGATCGGTCTGCGGATTGCGGACAGTCCGGTATTGCGCGATCCTTAGGACCATACGGAATTTTCCCGTTCCGGTCCCGATCGAGGACCCACTGGGCAAAGCGCGGACCATCATGCGGTTTCGATGTCCCTTTCGCGGCGCGTTGCGAACGCTCGCGACAGTCGTGTGCGTCTTCGCGCTCGCGACGGGAACCGCTCCGGCTTCGCCTGATATTCCCGGCGTCGTGTCGCGCCAGCGCGCCGAGCAGAAGACCTTCACCGACAGCCAGATCGTCGAAGGTTTTCTGAAAACGGCCTTCGGCGCGGAATATCATCTAGCCGGCCGGGTCGACCGCATCCGCAAATACGACGGACCAGTCCGTGTGTTCGCCGACGGCAAGCACGGCGTGCGCAAGAACCAGATCGCGTCGATCGTCGCCGATATCGGCCGTCGCGTTCAGCATCTCGACATCGCGATGGCAGCGAACCCCGAAGCCGCCAACGTCACCGTCAATCTGGTGCGCGACCGCGATTTCGACCGCGCCATAGCCAAGGCCTACGGCCGCGAGCGCGCCCGCGAGATCCGCACCTCGCTCGATCCGCAATGTCTGTCAGGCTTCCGCAAGAACGATAAGTTCGAAATCCAGCATTCCGACATCTTTCTCACGGTCGACAATGGCGACTTCATTTTCTACGACTGCGCTTACGAGGAACTTCTGCAGTCGCTCGGGCCGATTAATGATACCGCCTCGGTGCCGTGGACGATGTTCAACGACGACGTGCAGATGGGGTTCTTCGATATCTACGACCAGTACATCCTCAACATCCTCTACGATCCGCGCATCAAGGCGGGAATGACCGTGCAGGAAGTCAATGCCGTGCTGCCGCAGGTGCTCGCGGACGTGCGCGTGTGGGTCGCGAAGAGCAACCACATGGAGCCCTGATCGTCGCCGCGGCGTCGAGGCGGTTCACGATCAAAGCTCTCTTCGATTGCAGCAAGCTTTCAGAGCCGCTTCTTCAGCTCGCGATGCAGGATCTTGCCCGTGGCAGTGCGAGGCATGTCGTTGTCTGCAATGAAAGAGAATGATTTCGGCCGCTTGTAGCCGGCCAACCGTCCCGCACACCACTCCGCGAGATCGCTCTCGCTGGCGGCTTCGCCATCGCGCAGCACGATGACTGCATGAACGGCCTCGCCCCAGCGCGGGTCAGGCCTGCCGACCACGGCAACGTCCCGCACTTTGGGGTGTCCGCCCAGCAGGTTTTCGATTTCGGACGGATAGATGTTTTCGCCACCGGAAATGATCATGTTATTCTTGCGATCGACCAGCGTGTAGAAGCCGTCCGCGTCGCGGCGCGCCATGTCTCCGACAGAGAGCCACGGTCCATGGAAGGCTTGCGCCGTCTTCTCCGGAAGATTCCAGTAGCCCTGAAAGCACCACGGCGTGCGGGAATACAGCTCGCCGACCTCGCCTTCCGGTACTTCGCGGCGATGTTCGTCCAAGAGCTTGATCCGCCCCGAGCCGGTGAATTCCCTGCCGACCGAGCCCAGCTTGGTCAATTGCTCGGACGGGCGCAGCAAGGTCGCCCATCCTTGCTCAGTCGACCCATACAATTCCAGCAATTGCGAGTTCCTGAACGCTTCCATGATGGCGAGCTTGGTATCGCGCCGGGCGGGCGCAGACGACACCAGCAGCTTTCGAACATTGTCCACCGAATAGCGTGCCTTCACGGACGCTTCGAGGCCGAGCATCATGATGTAGTGCGTGGGTACAAGCGAGGTAAACGAGGCGCCGGTATCCGACAGTGTGCGATACAGATGCTCGGGATCGAAACTCTTGACGTCGTAGACGACGCATGTGGCGCCGACATAGGAAAATGACGACGCGAAGTTGAGCGAATTCGCATGACACATCGGCATGACCAGCAGACAGGTATCGTCGCGGTCGAACTGCATATCGAGCAGCGTCGTGAAATTGAGCAGCGCCTGACTACCGTGGCTGCGCATCGCGCCTTTCGGATTGCCGGTGGTACCTGAGGTGTACATCAGCACCCAGGTATCTTCAGGCGCGACCGCAACATTTGGCTCGGTGTCCGCAGCCTTCGCCAGCAAATCCTCGTAACCGGTAGCCCCCGGCGGCACGTGGCCGCCGAGATGAACGACATTCGCATCGGGGACTGCGAGGCCGGTACGGATATCTTCAATGCTCGGCAGCAGCGCTTCCTGCACGATCAGCGCGCGCGCACCACAGTCCTCGAGAATGTAGCGGACCTCCGCGCCGATCAGGCGGAAATTAATCGGCACGGCGATAAGTCCCGCTTTGGCCGTCGCCGCGTAAATCTCCATCCACTCGACGCAGTTATAAGCCAGCACCGCAACGCGGTCGCCCTTCGCAAGACCGAGACCGAGCAGGCCGTTGGCAAGCCGACACGCACGGCTGTTCCAAGCAGGGAACGTCATCGAACGATGGAGATCGCGGGCGCCGACTTTATCCGGGTAGAGGGAAGCATTGACCGACAGCATCTCG
This sequence comes from Xanthobacteraceae bacterium, assembly GCA_024508855.1. Classification (GTDB taxonomy): domain Bacteria; phylum Pseudomonadota; class Alphaproteobacteria; order Rhizobiales; family Xanthobacteraceae; genus 62-47. The sequence goes on along the minus strand of JANINJ010000057.1, from coordinate 23,785 downwards.
CCCATCGTCAATAGCGGCGTCATACAGATCTCCCGGCAATTGGGGTCGACAACCCGAGCGCTTGTACATTTAAATGTACCCGGCGTTCGACTTCAAGCAAGGGCCCATCATGATGCAACTTTCCGCCGATAGCGTTGCCGGATGTATAGCGCGGGTGCTCAAGGCGCGCGGCGTCGATCGGGTGTTCGCCCTGTGCGGCGGCCACATCATGCCGATCTGGATGCGGCTCGACGCCGAAGGCATCCGCATCATCGACGTTCGCGACGAACGGGCGGCCGTGCACATGGCGCAGGCGCACGCCGAACTGACCGGACAATTCGGCGTCGCGCTGGTGACGGCGGGCCCGGGAGTTACCAACGCCATGACCGGAATCGCCAACGCCCACGTTTCACGCGCGCCGGTATTGGTACTGTCTGGGGTGCCACCGCGGCCTCAGGAAAATCGCGGCGGACTGCAGGACGTGGACCACACGCGCCTGCTGTCGAGCATTACCCGTTATGCCCGCACCGTTCGCGAACCTTCGCTGGTGCTCGCCGAACTCGACGAGGCGATCGCACGTGCCACCGGCGAATCCGGTGAGCCTGGCCCCGCCTATCTGGATTTTCCAACCGATACATTGCGCGCGGAGATTCCCAAGGCACTACAACTCGAAGAGCACATTGCGCCGCGGCCTCGTGCCTTGACGCTGCCGGACCCCGCGCAGGTAACGCGTGCAGTCGACGTGCTATGGTCGGCGAAGCGTGTGCTGGTGATCTCGGGACGAGGTGCAAAAGGCGCCGGCGCCGAACTCGTGCAACTGCTCGACAAGCTCGGCGCCGTCTATCTCGATACCGGCGAGAGCCGCGGTCTGGTTCCGGATCGCCACCCTTCCGTGGTGGCGGCGATGCGCGGCGCGGTGATGAGCGACGCCGACGTCGTGCTGACGGTCGGGCGCAGACTGGATTTTCAACTCGCCTTCGGATCGCCGGCCGTCTTCGGCGACGCCAAATTCGTTCGAATCGGCGACGTCCCCGGCGAGTTGCGCGACAACCGCCGCGGCGCGGTCGAGATTGCAGCCTCCCCGATTGCGACGCTGTCCGCAATCGTCGCGGCGGCTGGCAATCGCGTCTCGGCCGTCGATCGATCCTGGGCCGAGAAGCTGCGATCCGGCCACGAAGAACGGGCCGCCAAGCTGCGCAAGACGATGGCGGCTTCGCCGGAGGGCAGCGACGGCCGCCTGCATCCGAACAAGGTACTGTCCGCGATCCAGGACCGTCTCGATGACGAATCGATCGTCATCAACGACGGCGGCGATTTCCTCGCCTTCGGCCGCGTCGGACTCTCGGCTCCGATCATGCTCGATCCCGGCCCGTTCGGCTGCATCGGCGTCGGCGTGCCTTATGGCATCGCCGCCAGCCTTGCGTTTCCCGACAAGAAGGTGGTGGTCGCCACCGGCGACGGCGCATTCGGCTTCAATGCCATCGAGATCGACACCGCGGTACGGCACAAGGCGCCGGTGGTGATCGTGGTCGCCAACAACGGCGCCTGGCAGATCGAAGTCCACGATCAGACCGTGACCCACGGCAAGGTGGTGGGCACCCGCCTGCAGTTCTCCGATCACGCCGCCATGGCTCGCGCCTTCGGCATGCACGGCGAGCGTGTCGAAAGACCCGAAGATCTTGCGGGCGCGCTCGACCGCGCCTTCGCCAACCGGCCGGCGCTGGTGGATGTGGTCGTCACGCCCGAGGCGATTTCATCCGATGGCAAGACGGGGCTCGCCTGGGTGCCCGATCTGCAGGCGCTCGAGGCGTGGGATAACGCCGAGCGCAAATGGCGCGGGCACAAATAACCCGCGACCTCCTCTGCAAGACCGTAGCGCTCAGGCCGTCTTGTCGAACAACTCGCGCCCGATCAGCATGCGGCGGATTTCGCTGGTGCCAGCGCCGATCTCGTAGAGTTTGGCGTCGCGCAGCAGGCGGCCGGTCGGATAGTCGTTGATGTAACCATTGCCGCCGAGCAATTGGATGGCATCGAGCGCACACTGGGTGGCTTTTTCCGCGGCATACAAAATTGCGCCGGCGGAATCTTCGCGCGTGGTCTCGCCGCGATCGCAGGCCTTGGCCACTGCGTAGACATAGGCACGGCAAGCATTCATGGTGACGTGCATGTCCGCGATCTTGCCCTGCACGAGCTGGAAGGTGCCGATCGGCTGGCCGAACTGCTTGCGTTCATGCACATAGGGCATCGCCACGTCGAGACAGGCCTGCATGATGCCGAGCGGTCCGGCCGCGAGCACCGCGCGCTCGTAATCGAGCCCCGACATCAGCACGTTGACGCCGCGCCCGACCTCGCCCAGCACATTCTCCTCCGGTACTTCGCAATCCTGAAACACCAGTTCGCCGGTATCGGAGCCGCGCATCCCGAGCTTGTCGAGCTTCTGCGCAGTCGAAAATCCCTTCATGCCCTTCTCGATGATGAAGGCAGTAATGCCGCGCGGGCCGCCGTTGGGATCGGTCTTGGCATAGACCACCAGCGTCTCCGCAATCGGGCCATTGGTGATCCACATCTTGTTGCCGTTGAGGACGTAGCGGTCGCCCTTCTTGTCGGCGCGGGTCTTCATCGACACCACGTCCGACCCGGCACCCGGTTCTGACATCGCCAGCGCGCCGACGTCCTCGCCGGAAATCAGCCTCGGCAGATACTTTTGCTTCTGCGCCTCGTTGCCGTTGCGCCGGATCTGGTTGACGCAAAGATTGGAGTGCGCACCGTAGGACAGGCCGACCGAGGCGGAGGCGCGGGAGATTTCCTCCATGGCGATGCAATGCTCGAGATAGCCGAGCCCTGCCCCACCGTATTCCTCCTCGACGGTAATACCGTGCAGCCCGAGCGCGCCGATCTTCGGCCAGAGATCGCGGGGAAACTGGTTGGTCTTGTCGATCTCCTCGGCACGCGGCGCGATTTCATTCGCCGAGAAATCCCGGACCGTGTCGCGGATGGCATCCGCCGTTTCGCCGAGATCGAAATTAAACGGCCGCGCATTGGCAATCATCGTCAAACGTCTCCTCACCTCCGGCGGACCGGACGCCGGAACGGCCCGCATCACACCATGTTCTGCCGTCAACCATGCCACGGGTCGGCGGGCCGGAGAAGAGCCGTTACGAATGAAACTCAGGCGAGCGCGCGAGACGCTTCCTTCACCTTGCGCGTGGCCTCGTCGACCGATTTCGCCGAACCGGCGATCTCGTTGAGGCTGGCGTTCACTTCGGTGACGCCTTTCGCGGCGACCTGCATGTTGGCCGACATGCTCTGCGTCACGGCGGCCTGCTGTTCAACCGAGGCCGCAATGGCGGCGGAAATCTCGTTCACCCGCGAGATCGTCTGGGTGATGGCCTCGATGACACCGACAGCGCTGGTTGTGGTTTCCTGAACCTCGGCGATCTGCGCGCTGATATCGTCGGTCGCCTTGGCAGTCTGCGCCGCCAGGCTTTTGACTTCCGACGCGACCACCGCAAAGCCCCGTCCCGCTTCACCGGCACGCGCCGCCTCGATGGTCGCGTTGAGCGCCAGCAGGTTGGTCTGGTCCGCGATGCTGTTGATGAGTTTCACCACGTCTCCAATGCGCTGCGCGGACGCGGCCATGCCTGCGACGATGGAGCCGGTTTCATTGGCCTGCGTCACCGCCTGCATCGAAATCGTCAGCGCATCCGACGCTTGCCGGCTGATCTCGCCGACCGACGCCGCCAGTTCTTCCGCGCCGGACGCCACCGCCTGCATATTCGAGGACGTCTGGGTCGATGCGCTTGCCGCGGAGGAGACCTGAGCGGTTGTCTGCGTCATTGCCTGCGTAATTTGTCCGAGATCCCTGTCGATACTGATTTGCGTCTCGCTACGCCGCAGCCGATCCTCGACCTGCGCGGTGACGTCGGTGGCGAACTTGACCACCTTGTAGATCTTGCCGTTGCTGTCCGGGATCGGGTTGTAGGATGCCTGAATCCAGACTGTCTTGCCGTTCTTGCCGATCCGCTTGTATTCGGCGGCCTGATATTGACCTCGCCGCAGCGAATCCCAGAACGCACGGTAGGCCGGGCTGTCGCGTTCCTCCGGCGCGACAAACATGCTGTGATGCTTGCCCTGGATTTCTGGCAGGTCGTAGCCGAGCGCCTTCAGGAAATTATCGTTGGCTTCGAGAATGCCGCCGTCCGGCGTGAAATGGATCACTGCCTGCGACTTCCGGATCGCCTTGATCTGTCCTTCGTATTCGAAGTTCTTCAGCTTCTGCGCGGTGATATCGGTAGCAACCTTGACGATCTTGAACGGCTTGCCGCCGGCGCCGAGCAACGGATTGTAGGACGCCTGAATCCAGATTTCGCGGTCGCCCTTGGCGATGCGCCTGAATTCACCAGCCTGGTGTTCACCGCGGCGCAACGCCGCCCAGAACTCGCGATACTCCCCGCCATCGCGCATCTGGGGTTCGACGAACATGCCGTGATGCTTGCCCTGGATATCGTCCAGGCGATAGCCGACGGCATTGAGGAAATTCTGGTTCGCGGTCAGGATGAGCCCATCGGGATCGAACTCGATCATCGCCTGCGATTTGGTCAGCGCCAGTGCTTGCGCGGCAAGCTCCCGCGACCGTCGGAACAAGTGCATTTTCAACCCCCAAAAACATGCCGGAGGTTGCCGGATACAGGTTAATCAACTTTTGATATTCGCTGTGCCGTGGTATTTTGCCGTAGACCTGCGGTACGTCAATCCGACGCCGCCGTTTGAGGATATCGACCATCGCAGAAAATTCCGGCCGACGGCGCATAGACGCAAGTATATTCGGACTATGCCGCTGACCCTCAAGCATTTCCGGATCGCGCCCTCGTAACGTCGTACCCCGCAACAACCATCAGGATCGACAGGCAATGAATATCCACCGCACGATCGAACCCGCGAAGGCCGCGCTTCAGCAGGCTGCGCGCGAAGAAGCCTATTCGATGCCGATCGAGGACTTCCATCCCGGTGCGCCGCGCCTGTTCCGCAACGACACGCTGTGGCCCTACTTCGAGCGACTGCGCAACGAATGCCCGGTGCACTACTGCACCAATGCGCCGATCGAGCCATATTGGTCGGTCACCAAGTACAACGACATCATGCATGTCGATACCAGCCACGGCATCTTCTCCTCGGATGTCCGGCTGGGCGGAATCTCCATCCGCGACGTCGCGGACGGTTACGACTGGCCGAGTTTCATCGCCATGGACGAGCCGCGACACATGCCGCAGCGCAAGACCGTGATGCCGATGTTCACGCCGAACCACCTCGACGAACTCGCCAAGCTGATCCGCAAGCGGACCTGCCAGTTGCTCGACGAATTGCCGCGCAACGAGACTTTCGATTTCGTTTCACGCGTGTCGATCAATCTCACCACACAGATGCTCGCCACCCTGTTCGATTTCCCGTGGGAGGATCGTCAGAAACTCACACGGTGGTCGGATGTCTCGACAGCGTTGCCGAAGAGCATGGTGGTCGAATCCGAACAGCAACGCCGCGACGAGCTGAACGAATGCGCTGCCTATTTCAGCAAGCTCTGGAACGAACGGGTCAATGCGGAGCCGCGCAACGATCTGCTGTCGATGATGGCGCATAGCGATGCCACCCGTTACATGGATCGTGACAACCTGATGGGCAACCTCATCCTGCTCATTGTCGGCGGCAACGACACCACCCGCAATTCCATGACCGGCTCGGTGCTGGCCCTGAACGAGTTTCCGGAAGAGTATCGCAAGCTGCGCGCCAATCCGGCGCTGATCGAATCGATGGTGCCCGAGGTGATCCGCTGGCAGACGCCGCTGGCACACATGCGCCGCACCGCACTCCAGGACACCGAGATCGGCGGCAAGACGATCAAGAAGGGCGATCGCGTCGTGATGTGGTACGTCTCTGGCAACCGCGACGACGAGGTGATCGACCGTCCCGATGAATTCATCATCGATCGCGCGCGCCCGAAGATCCACATGTCGTTTGGCTTCGGCATCCACCGCTGCGTCGGCATGCGGCTGGCCGAATTGCAGCTTCGCATCCTGTGGGAAGAGATGCTGCAGCGCTTCGAGAACATCGAAGTCGTCGGCGAGCCGAAGCGGGTATATTCGAGCTTCGTGAAGGGCTACGAAGAGTTGCCGGTTCGAATTTCCTGAAAACGGAATTCTCCTGCTCACCGAAGCGCAAAGCGTTCACGTCGTGACATTCGCGATCCTGTAGGCGATGCTACCCGGGAATTACCCATTATCATGCGCGGACTTGATCCGCGCATCCATCTTCCTGAAAATGATGGATCGCCGGGGGGCAAGCCCGGCAGTGACATGTCAAAGGCAAAACATGACTGACAAACTCGATCTCGATCATCTGCGGCAATGGATCGGCCGCACCGAGGAAGCCTCGGACATCGTCACCGCACAACTGGTGAAGGGCCTGCGCGCCACGCTGTTTCTCGACATCGGCACGCCGAAGACAGGCGACGCCGCGCCGTTCACGGTGCACTGGTGCCTGGCGCAGCCGGTCTATCCGATGTCGATGCTCGGTCCCGACGGCCATCCGACCCGCGGCGGCTTCCTGCCGCCGGTGCCGCTGCCGCGCCGCATGTGGGCGGGTGGCGAGCTCGAATTTCTCGAACCGCTTCGCGTCGGCGACGAGGCCACGCGGTCGTCACGCATCGCCGATGTCACGGTGAAGACCGGCAGCACCGGCACGCTGTGCTTCGTGTCGGTCAATCATGAAATCACCACATCGCGCGGCGTTGCCATTCGCGAGCGGCAGGACATCGTCTATCGCGACGTTGCGACCGGCGGCCAGAACGCCACGCCCGCCAAGCCGGCAGCAGCGCCGCCGGCCGCAAAGCATCGCGAAAGCCATATTTCCGATCCGGTGCTGCTGTTCCGATACTCCGCCCTCACTTTCAACGGCCACCGCATCCACTACGACCGCGACTATGTCACCAAGGTCGAGGGCTATCCCGGCCTGATCTTCCATGGCCCCATGCAGGCGGCCCTGCTGGTGGAATTCGCGGCCAAGCTCCATGGTGGCACAGCCCCGAAGAAATTCAGCTATCGCGGCGTGCAGCCGCTGTTCGAAGGCAGCGAGTTCAGCGTGAACGCCAACGAAACCACGGCCGGGCTCGATGTGTGGATGGCCAATTCGGAAGGCGTGCCGACCATGAAAGGCACCGCGGCCTGGTGACGCCCCGGATTTTTCCGGGACAAACCCTCGCATCGCGTGGTGTAGCGGCGTAGATTGCCGCCGCCATCCAACGTCGCGGGGAAACAAGCGTGTCGCGCACCAAGAACAAGACCAGCAGCAAAACCGTCACCGTCAAGCAGGCCACCCTCGATCTGCTCCGCGCCTTTAGCATCGCCAAAGTATTCGGCAATCCCGGCTCGACCGAACTGCCCTTCCTTAGCGACTGGCCCGACGACATCGATTACGTGCTGGGCCTGCAGGAATCTTCCGTCGTCGCCATGGCGGACGGCTACGCCCAGGCGACGCGCAACGCCGCTTTCGTCAACCTGCATTCGGCCGCCGGCGTCGGCAACGCGCTCGGCACCATCTACACCGCGCATCGTAATCAAACACCGATGGTCATCACCGCCGGGCAGCAGGCCCGCAGCATCCTCCCTCTGCAGGCGTTTCTCTATGCCGAGCGCGCCTCGGAATTTCCACGGCCCTACGTCAAGTTCAGCGTCGAGCCCGCGCGTGCCGAAGATGTTCCCGCCGCCATCGCCCGCGCCTATTACGTCGCCATGCAGCCACCGTGCGGACCGACTTTCGTCTCGGTGCCGATCGATGACTGGACGCATCAAACCTCGAGCATCGAAGCCCGCAATGTCAGCCGCGAGATCGGTCCCGACATGGACGCGATGCAGACGCTGGCGAATGCCCTCTCCAAGAGCAAGAACCCCGCGCTTATCGTTGGCCCCGACGTCGATCGCGCGGCGGCTGTCGACCTGATGGTGCAAGTCGCAGAGAAGAGCCGCGCCGCAGTCTGGGTCAGCCCGTTTTCGGCACGATGCAGCTTTCCGGAACAGCATCCGCAGTTCGCCGGCTTCCTTCACGCCTCGCCCGCGCAACTCTCCGATGCGCTGCGCGAGCATGACCTAGTCGTGGTGATCGGCGCACCCGTCTTCACCTTCCATGTCGAAGGCCACGCTGCGATCTTCGACGGCGGCACGACGATCTTCCAGATCACCGACGACCCGACTGCCGCTGCGGTTGCGCCGCTCGGCACCAGCATCATCGCAACGATGAAGCCCGCCCTCGCCACGCTGCTCGATCTGCTGCCGGCGCCGAAACGCGCGGCTCCGAAGGGACGCGTGCTGCCTCCGCCGCCGGCCGCGGCCGATCCGATCCCTGCCGAATACCTTCTGCACGTTCTCGCCACCACCATGCCGGCCGATGCCGCACTGGTGGAGGAAGCGCCGTCGCATCGCCCGTTGATGCAAAAATATCTGCCGATGCGCGGACAGGATAGTTTCTACACCATGGCCAGCGGCGGCCTCGGCTATGCCATGCCGGCCTCGGTCGGCGTCGCACTCGGTGCACCCAAGCGCCCCGTCGTCTGCCTGATCGGCGACGGCTCGGCGATGTATTCGATCCAGGCGCTATGGACTGCGGCACAACGCAAGCTGCCGCTCACCGTCGTCGTCATCAACAATTCCGGCTACGGCGCGATGCGCTCGTTCAGCCAGGTGATGCAGGTGCGCAATGTTCCCGGTCTCGACCTGCCCGACATCGATTTCGTCAAAATCGCAAACGGCATGGGCTGCAACGCTGTGCGCGTCAGCAAATCCGCGGAACTCGCGCCGGCCTTGACTCGCGCCTTTGCGAACTCTGGAACGAATCTCATCGAGGTGATCGTGGATTCAGCGGTCCCGATCCTGTATGGACAGAAGCACTAGATCAAAAAACAAGACGGGAACGCTGGCTATGACGGACACCACAGCGGCAGCACCGGCCAAGCCGCACAGCTCGCACTGGGGCGCCTTTACCGGACAATGGGTAAAGGACAAACTGGTGGTCCGTCCGCATCCCAACGATCCAGATCCGAATCCGATCCTCGACAATTTTCCCGAAGCGCTGAGCCACAAGGCGCGCGTGACGCAGCCGATGGTGCGGCGCGGCTGGCTGGAGCGCGGCCCCGGCAAGGATTCGCGGCGCGGCCGCGACGAATTCGTGCCGATGGAATGGGAGCAGGTGCTCGATCTGCTCGCCGCCGAACTCGTGCGCGTGCGCGACAATCACGGCCCTCGCGCCATCTTCGGCGGCTCCTATGGCTGGGCCAGCGCCGGTCGCTTCAACCACGCGCAAAGCCAGATGCATCGCTTCCTCAACATCGCGATGGGCGGCTATGTGCGGTCGGTGAATAGCTACAGCGCCGGCGCATCAATGGTGATCCTGCCGCACGTCCTCGGCGGCTATGACGACGTCTCGCGGCGCAACGTGAGCTGGGACGATATCGTCAACCACACCGACATCGTGCTCGCCTTCGGTGGCATGGCTACGAAGAATTCGCGTATCGCGGCCGGCGGCATCAGCCGCCATACCGAACACCCGGACATGGTGGCGGCAAGCAAGCGCGGCGCGCAGTTTGTGCTGATCAGCCCGCTGCAGACCGATTTGCCGGACGAGGTGAACGACGAGTGGCTGCCGATCAAGCCCGGCACCGACACCGCGCTGATGCTCGCGCTCGCGCATACGCTGGTCAGGGACGGCACGCACGATCGCGACTTTCTCGCTACCCGCTGCACGGGCTGGCCGCAGTTCGAAGACTATCTGATGGGCGTCAGCGACGGCCAACCCAAAGATGCCGCATGGGCTGCGGAGATTGTCGGCATTCCGGCGAAGGAAATCGAAGCGCTGGCGCGACGGCTGCCGGGCAAGCGCGTGCTGGTGGTGGTGTCGCATTCCCTGCAGCGCGCCGAGCACGGCGAGCAACCGGTGTGGATGGGCGCAGTGCTCGCGGCGGTGCTCGGCCAGTTCGGCCTGCCCGGCGGCGGCTACAACTACGCGCTCGGCGCCATCGCCAACTACGGCCGGCGCATGAACGCGATTCCGATCGCAGCGTTTCCGCAAGGTACGAATCCGGTGAAGGACTTCATCCCGGTCGCGCGCATCGCGGACATGCTGCTCAACCCCGGCGCGCCGTTCGACTACAACGGCCAGCAGCTCACCTATCCCGATATCAAGCTGGTGTACTGGGCCGGCGGCAATCCGTTCCACCATCATCAGGACCTCAATCGCCTGCGCGAAGCCTTCGCGCAGCTCGACACGCTGGTCGTGCATGAGATCGGCTGGACCGCAACCGCGCGCCACGCCGACATCGTGCTGCCCGCGACGATGACCTTGGAGCGCGACGACATCGGCGGCGCGCCGACCGATCCATTGATGGTCGCGATGCAGAAGCTCGCCGAGCCGCATGGACAGGCGCGCGACGACTACGCGATCTTCTCGGAACTTGCGGCACGTGCCGGCCACGGCGAGGCCTTCACCGAAGGCCGCAGCAGCGAGCAATGGCTGCGCCATCTCTACAAGACCACGCAGGATGCGCTCGCCGCCAAGGGCCTTGATGCACCGGACTTCGAGGAGTTCTGGCGCCGCGGTGAATTGAAGCTGCCGCAATTGCCGCACGATGGCGGCATCCTGCGCGCCTTTCGTAACGATCCCGACGCGCATCCGCTGCCGACGCCGAGCGGCAAGATCGAGATCTTTTCGCAGACCATCGCGGACTTCGGCTACGACGATTGCCCCGGTCATCCGACATGGATGCCGCCCGCCGACGCCGTCAACGACACGCACCCGCTGCAATTGGTCGCCAACCAGCCGGCGACGCGGTTGCACAGCCAGTTCGACTTCGGCGGCCACTCCACCGCGATGAAGCATCGCGGCCGCGAAGTCGCGCGCATGCACCCCGCCGATGCCGCAGCGCGCGGCATCAAGGATGGCGACATCATCAAGCTGTTCAACGCCCGCGGCGCCTGCCTCGCCGCGGTTGTCCTCACCGAACAGGTCCGGCCCGGCGTGCTGCAGCTTCCGACCGGCGCATGGTACGATCCCGAAGATCCCGAGGACGACAAGCCGCTGTGCGTGCACGGCAACCCCAACGTGCTCACGCGCGACGCCGGTACCTCGCGTCTCGCGCAAGGCTGCACCGGGCAGCTGACCGCGGTTCAGGTCGAGCGCTTCACCGGCAACCTGCCGCCGATCCAGGCCTTCGATCCGCCGGTGGTAGCGGAGCGCTGATCCGATAGCCGTCATGCCCGCGCTTGTCGCGGGCATCCACACGTTTACAGCCCCTCAGAAAAGACGTGGATGGCCGGGACGAAGCCCGGCCATGACGTGTGGAGGGTAGATCGTCTGAAGGTGCCCGTCAGGATTTTGCAAACGTCTCGCGCATCTTCGCCTGGATCTTTGCCATGCCGCCGATCCAGCGATCGTAGTTCTCGGTCTTCTTGCGCATGTAGCCCAGCACCTGCGGATGCGGCAGGATCAGGAACGTTTCCTGTTCGATGCCCTTGAGCGCATCTTCAGCGACCTGTTCCGGCGCGAGGTCGCCATCGCCGGATTGCGGGCCCTTCGGGATCGAGCGCAGCATGTTGGTATCAACGCCCTGCGGGCACAGGATCGAGACGCCAATACCGTGCGCCTTGTGCGAGATCGCAAGGCTCTCCGCAAAGCCGATCGCAGCATGCTTGGTGGTCGAATAGGCCGGGCTGCCGACCTGCGACAGCAATCCCGCGGCAGAGATGGTGTTGAGGAAATAACCGCCGCCGCGCTTCTTCATCAGCGGCACCAGGTGGCGCGCGGCATAGACATGCGCCATGACGTGAATGGCCCAGCTCCGCGACCACGGCTCGTCCGATGCGCCGCCGGCATTCTCCGAGAGCGGATCGAAGCCGCCACCGATGCCGGCATTGGAGCAGAACAATGCGATCGGCCCGAAGTCCTTCTCGGTCACCTCAATGACGTGGCGGATGTCGCGCTCCTGCCCGACGTCGCATTTGAACGCCGCACCGCCCACCGCGGCCGCGACCTTCTCGGCGCGCGCGTGGTCGAGATCGGCCACGATCACCTTGGCTGCGCCGGCACGATGGAAGGCCTTGCAGAGCGCTTCGCCGATACCGTTGGCGCCTCCGGTGACAACCACGGTTTTCCCGGCGACTTGCATGGCGACGCTCCCTCTTTCGGATTCTTGCTGCGACACGTTCTCGTCGAGAACGCCCGTGTAACGATCAGGTCAATACGAGATCGAGTACAGCCGTATAGTGACATGCGGCTCCGAGCAAGACGAACGTGTGCCAGATCGCATTCTGGAAACGCAGCCGACGCCAGGTATGGAATATCACCCCTAACGTATAGAGCGCGCCGCCGGCGGCGATGAACCACAGCGTCAGCTTCGGCAGCGAGCTCACCACCGAATCGTAGGCCAGCACGCCGCTCCAGCCCATCGCCAGATACAACCCGAGCGACAGCCGGTCGAAGCGGCCCGGCAGGAACAGCTTGAGCAGGATGCCGACGATGGCGACACACCAGACACCGCTCAGCAGCGCGATGGCAAACACGCGATCGTTCATCTGCATCATGATCGGCGTATACGTCGCGGCGATCAGTACATAGATTGCCGAATGATCGAAGCGGCGCAGCCACCACTTCCGCGGCGACACCGGCCACAGGTTATAGGCCGCCGAGAAGCCGAGCATCGCCAGCAGACCCGCAGCGTATATCGATACCGACACGATCTCCGGCGTCGACGCGAAGACGCCTGTCAGCACGATCAACACCGTGGCAGCGATCAGCCCGCCGGTCACGCCGAGGCCGTGCACGATGCCGTCGGCGATCAGTTCGGCACGATCGTAATTCCACCGTACCGCACCGGCGGCGGCATGGGCAGAACTTGCGGCAAGTTGCTTGAGCCTGAAGATCGTCATGAAGCGTCCGGAACAGCGGCAGGGGTAACAGTTCGTCGAAGACTAAGCTAGCGCACCTGATCCATCGATCAAGCCACCGCCGCACTCTTCGCCGATAAATCCGGCCGAAACATGAAGCTTGAATTTGCTCAGATAATAGCCATTTTTCGATAGTTCGCGGCACGCCTCCTTTCACGCAATCGATTGACCCCATCCCGGCATGGCATCTGGTTTTTCCGAAATCGTCGAAGAGGCCCGTCTGTCGGCGCGCGCGCTGCTGGAGTTCGGCGAAAACCTGTTCAATCCGACCGTACGGCTTGGCGTCACCGGCCTGTCACGCGCCGGCAAGACGGTCTTCATTACCGCGCTGGTGCATGGACTGCTGCGCGGCGGCCGTTTCCCGATCTTCGAGCCGCTCGCAGGCGGCCGCATCGGCAGCGCGCGGCTCGAGCCGCAGCCGGACGACGCGGTGCCGCGTTTCGACTACGAAGGCCACGTCCGCACCCTGATCGACGAGCGGCGCTGGCCGGAATCCACCACCGACATCAGCGAGCTTCGCCTCGCCGTCGAGTACCAGCGGCAAAACGGCGCGGATCGCAAGCTCACTATCGATATCGTCGATTATCCCGGCGAATGGTTGCTCGACCTGCCGCTGCTGGACAAGAGCTACGAGCAATGGTCCGCGGAAAGCCTGGCGCTGGCCCGGCAGGAGCCGCGCGCGCAACTCGCGACTGAATGGCTGCAGTTCATCGCCTCGCTCACTCCCGCGGGCCGCGAGGACGAGCAGGCGACGCTGACCGCGGCAAAACTCTTCACCGACTATCTGCGCGCCTGCCGCAACGAGCGCTTCGCCATGAGCCTGCTGCCGCCGGGGCGCTTCCTGATGCCGGGCAGTCTCGCCGGCTCACCCGCCCTCACCTTCGCGCCGCTCGATGTGCCGCCTGACGGCACCGCGCCGGATGGCTCGCTGTGGGCGATGATGCGGCGACGTTATGAGGCCTACAAATCCATCGTGGTGCGGCCGTTCTTCCGCGATCATTTCTCGCGGCTGGATCGCCAGATCGTACTGGTCGATGCGCTGGCCGCGTTCAATGCCGGGCCGGCCGCGCTGCACGATCTCGAAGCCGCGCTGGCCGGCATCATGGATTGCTTCAACATCGGCCGCGGCAATCTGTGGAGCGCACTGTTCCGGCCGCGCATCGACCGCATCCTGTTCGCCGCCACCAAGGCCGACCACCTGCACCGCTCCAGCCACGACCGCCTCGAGGCCATTCTTCGCCGCATGGTGGATCGCGCCGCTGCACGCGCGGCTGCAACCGGCGCAACCATCGACGTGGTGGCGCTGGCCGCGGTGCGCGCCACCCGCGAGGCCGAAGTGCAGCGCGGCCGCGAACGCCTGCCCTCGATCCTCGGCACGCCGCTGGCCGGCGAAAGCGCCGGCGGCGAGACCTTCGACGGCAACACCGAAATCGCCACCTTCCCCGGCGACCTGCCGACCGATCTCGATGCATTGTTCAAGAACGGCCAGTCGTTCCGCGGCCTCACTGCGACCCGGGAGGATGCCGACTACCGCTTCCTCCGTTTCCGCCCGCCGCAACTCGACCGCACCGCCGCTGACGGGCCGGCATTGCCTCACATCCGCCTCGACCGCGCCCTCCAATTCCTGATCGGAGACAAACTGCAATGAGCGAGCGATCCAACCATCGCCGCCCCGAGGCGTTCAGATTGGACGATCCGCGCGTCACCGTGCGGGACGCCGATGACGGCGGCAGCCGTCTTGCGCACGGCACCATCCAGATCACGCCGGATCCGGACCCTTCGTTGGTGCCGGTTGCGCTCGAAGAAGCCGTCCTTGCGCCGAAGCGCCGCTCGTGGTGGGGCACCGCATTCTGGGGCGCCGTCGGCGGGCTGGTGCTGCTCGGAACCGGATTGGGCGTCGCCCATCTGATCGAGGATCTGTTCGCCCGCAGCGAAGGGCTGGGTTGGTTCGGCGCGCTGCTGGCGCTGGTGGCGCTGCTGGCGCTCGTCGTCATCATCGGGCGCGAAGCGTTCGGGCTGGTGCGGCTCGCCACCATCGAGAAGCTGCACGCGCGTGCCGCCGAGGTGATCGTCAGCGACAATCGCGCCGACGCCGACAGCATCGTTCGCGAATTGGTGAAACTCGCGCATCAGAATCCCCGCCTCGCCAAGGCGCGAGCCACGTTGCGCAGCCACGCCGATGACATCATCGACGGCGCCGACATGGTGCGGTTGGCCGAGCGCGAATTGATGGCGCCGCTCGATGCGGAAGCGCGACGGCTGGTCTCCGTCGCCGCGCAGCGCGTCTCTATCGTCACCGCGATCAGCCCGCGCGCCTTGATCGATGTCGCCTTTGTGCTCGCCGCTGCGCTGCGGCTGGTGCGGCAACTGGCGCTGCTCTATGGCGGCCGGCCCGGCGCCCTCGGCATGATCCGGCTGATGCGCCATACCATCGCCCACCTCGCCATTACCGGCGGCGTCGCCGCAAGCGACAGCCTGATCCAGCAGATGCTGGGCCACGGCGTCGCGGCAAAGCTGTCGCACCGGCTCGGCGAAGGCATTCTCAACGGCCTACTCACCGCACGGCTCGGCCTCGCCGCCATCGACGTCACACGCCCGCTGCCGTTCAACGCCCTGCCACGCCCCGTGCTCGGCGATCTCGCGAAAGACCTGCTGCGCAAGCGGGATGAGGAGACGTAAGACTTCAACAGAAGTTAAATCGTCGTCCCTGCGAAAGCAGGGACCCATATCCCAGAGCGTGAATGGTGATGGCCCGGCGGTTCGTCCGATTCATCCCGGCGGAAGTGTTATCTGAAACATCAACGACACGGCGTATGGGTCCCTGCTTTCGCAGGGACGACGCAGTGGAGCAGTCAGGCTGGAACGGGAGAAGATGCGTCATGGCTAGAACAAATCCAGCCATGACGCCGTAAATTCCGATCTCACTCCGAGGTAGCGCGAGCGAGCATGACAACCCGCGCATTCTCCGCAACCGGATGCACGCGGAAGAGCGGCGCGTCGGGCACCGGCGTCAGGTCTGGCGTCCAGTTCGTCACCTTCTGCAGCACATAGGTATCCATCGTGATGCCGCGCCAGGTTCGCGTCACTTCGCCGAGCGGCTGCCGCACGGCGGATGTCGCCGACCACAGCGGATTGTTTTCGTCGGATTTGCGCGCGACGTAGAGGCCCGTGTGGCCACGGATCAGATCCATGCCGGGGTCCTTGAAGCCGATGAACCGCCCGCGCTCGTTGATCTGGATTACCGGCACGCGATCCTTCAGCCACCAGCGCAGCTCCGCATAGGTGCGATAGTCCATCGTCGCGATCCAGGTCGCACCGGTCTTCGCCATCTCTTCCTGCGCGCGCGCCGCGACCTGTTCGTAGCCTGCTTCGGCGCCACCGGGATCGAGCCTGCCGAGCAGCGGCGAAGTGCTGAACACGTAATAATAGAATGTCAGGATCACGATCGCGATGCCCGACACCACCGCAATGCCGGCCCAGCGCACCGACGATCGCGCCAGCTTCGCCATCGACGTCTGCCGGATCATCCAGGCGAGATTGACCGCGGCAGCCGCGAAGCCGATCGGCCACATGAACATTGGCCAGGTGTCGCCGATCCGCAGCGTCAGCGAGCGCCAGAGGAAATAGAGGAACGGCACCGCGACGCAGGTGGCAAGGAGGATACTCACGCCGTCGCGCCGCCGAACACCGCGCCACGTCATCATCGCGACGCCTGAAAGAGTCACTGGAAACAGCACCGGCCCCACCAGACTGAACTGCAGGCCGAGAAATTCTCCGAAACGGGCGATTGAGAGATGATGCGTAACCGCGGCACGAACGAACTGGAATTTGAACGAAGCCCAGTCGTGCATGCCGTTCCAGATCAGCACCGGCGAAAAGATCGCGATGGCGATCAGCGCGGCAAGCCACGGATACGGGCTCAGCAGCCAGCGCCGACGCCAGTCCGGCACGATGATGAAGGCGAAGACGGCGGGCGCCAGCATTACGGCGGTGAATTTCGACAGCAACGCCAGCCCGCCGAACACGCCAGCAAGGAGCCACCAGCGCCCGTCGTCAGTTTCCGCGACCCGGACCAGCGACCACACCATGGCGAGCGCGAACGGGATCAACGCGACGTCGGGCGCGAGCTTGGCCATCAGCAGCCCGTAATAGACCGCCGCATCGAGCATCAGCAGCGCGAGAACGACAGCGCGGATATCGCGGGTCACGCGGCGGACGATATCGGCGAGGATGAACTGGCTCGCCAGCATCGCAAGCAGGCAGGCGAAGCGTGCGCCGAAATTGGTGTCGCCGAAGATCGCCGTGCCGAAGCGGATGAACCACGCGATCATCGGCGGATGGTCGAGGAACGACAGCACGTTCTCTTTCGACCAGGTCCAGTAATAGGCCTCGTCGGTGCGCAGATCGATGCGGGCGGCATAGATCATGCGCAGCACCGTCATCAGCGCCAGCACGGCGGC
Organism: Xanthobacteraceae bacterium; assembly: GCA_024508855.1. Classification (GTDB taxonomy): domain Bacteria; phylum Pseudomonadota; class Alphaproteobacteria; order Rhizobiales; family Xanthobacteraceae; genus 62-47. The sequence continues at coordinate 6,366 of JANINJ010000057.1, read as the reverse complement.
GATGGCATAGAACTGCCGCCGGGGCAGCCGTTGCGGATGCGTCTTGTCGGATGGGGCGATCGTCATCGGCAGGCCGTCGAAGCGCGCATCGATGCAGGCCCTTCAGGCGTTGCTCGGTCAATCGGAAACCGCTTTGTTTCCCACTCCGGCGAGGCTGTCAATCGTGGCAACACCCGGTCCGCATCGACGCATCGGGGAATAATTCGTCACCGGAATGTGTCCTGATATGTGGGGCCGCTCGCCTTGCGCCCAGGTGGGTAGCGAATGACAAATCCCCTTCCACGACCATCGGTGCGGCATCGACTTATTGCGACGGGCCTTGCCGCTCAACCGCCTTGTGGTGGATAACAGGACTGCATGACCGCCGCTTTCCTCTCAACCTTCGCAAAATCCCGCCGGGCCATCGGCATTCGCCAGGTGCGCCTGGCCTGCGGACTCGTCCTGTTCGCCTACCTCACCAGCCATTTCCTCAACCATGCGCTCGGCAATATCTCGCTCGATGCGCTGGCGGCCGGCGTCAATTACCATGCCAATTTCTGGCAATTCCTGCCGGTCACGATCGTCTTCTACGGTGCCGCGACCATTCACACCGCGCTGGGCATCTGGGCGCTCTATGAGCGGCACGATATGCGCTGGCGATCGTTCGAGCCGATGCAGCTTGTGCTTGGCCTCAGCGTTCCGCTGCTGGTCGCGTTCCACATCATCGGCATCCGCGTCGCGCAGACCCTGTTCGGCTCCGAGAAACTGTATCCGCAGGCGCTCTATGTCTACTGGGTCGCCCGGATCGACCTGTTATGGGTGATGTACATCGCCATGCTGGTCTCGTGGATCCATGGCTGCATGGGGCTCTATTTCTGGCTGCGGCTGAAATCCTTCTTCAGAAGCACCGCGCCGATCCTGCTGGCTATTGCCGTCCTGCTACCGGCGCTGGCGATGCTCGGCGTCTATCAGGCGGGCCGCACCGTGGCGCAGTTGAGCGCATCGCCGCAATGGCAGGCCCGCGAACTGGTGCCGCCGCATGTCGAGACGGCGGCGCAGACCGTCGTGCTGAATCAAATCCTGTTCCTGTTCATCGCCGGCTATCTGGCGCTGATCGGATTGATGTTCGTCGGGCGCGGCATCCGCCGTCTCCGCGAGCGCCGCGGCGGCCTGATCGCCTTGACCTATGGCGACGGCAAGACGGTCCGGGTGCCGATCGGATTGAGCGTGCTGGAGGCAAGTATCCGCAACAATATCCCGCACGCCGCCGTCTGCGGTGGCCGGGCGCGGTGCTCGACCTGCCGCATCCGCATCGTCGGCGATGCCACTGCGCTGCCCGAGCCGTCAAAACGCGAGGCCTTCGTGCTCGAACGTGTCGGCTCCGGCGACGATCCGGCGATCCGTCTGGCGTGCCAGTTGTATCCGACGTCGGACATCTCGTTCGTGCAGATGTTCCAGCCGCAGGTCTCCGCGGCAGCGCTGCGCACTGCAAGCCCCACACGCATCGGACAGGAGCGCTATCTCGTCAGCATGTTTGTCGACATGCGCGGCTCGACCAAGCTCGCGGAGCGGCTACTCCCGTTCGATACCGTTTATGTCGTCAATCAGTTTCTCGACGTCGTATCCGAGGCCGTCATCGCATCCGGCGGACAGCCGAACCAGCTCTATGGCGATGGACAGTTGGCGTTGTTTGGATTGCAGAGCGATCCGCGCACCGCATGCCGTCAGGCGCTGAAAGCCGCGGCGCGGATCGCCGCCAACGTTGACGATCTCAACCAGTTTCTCGCGCATGAAGGGCGCGAACCGATCCGTTTCGGCATCGGCATCCATGCCGGCGAGGTCATCATCGGCGATATCGGCAATCGCGATCACATGGTGTTCACTGCGCTCGGAGATTCGGTGAACGTCGCCGCACGCCTGCAGGACATGACGAAGGTGCTCGCATGCGAGACCATCGTATCGGATGAAGTTCGCCAGCGCGCCGCGCTGCCGGACGATGCATTGCCGGTCGAAGACGTTTCGATCCGTGGGCGCGTCGAGCCGATACGAATTCGCGTGGTCGTAAAATCGGCGATGCTGGCGAAGCTGGTGGATCGCGCGGTAATGCCGGCCTGAGTCATCGCTCAATGACGCGCCTGAACGTTCATTCATGCAGCAATCATTTCCAAAAAAGATTCCAGACCGTGTGAACCGGGTTTTTCAGCGATGCGACCGATGGGTGATCGGATCATCCGAGCAACCGCGCTTCGAGCGCATCAGTGAAGGAAACGTGTCATGCTTCGAAAATTTGTTGTTGGAATTGCCGCTGCTGCTTCCCTCGGCGCTATCGCGCTAGCCCCCACCGCTGCATCGGCCGGCTGGAAGGGCGGCTGGGGCGGCCATTATCATCACTTCCACGGCTACTATGGCCCCGCTTTCGGCGTCGGTTATGTCGGTCTCTACAACGACGGCTGCTACGTCACCCGTCGCATCATGACGCCCTATGGCTATCGCTTGCGCACCGTGAACGTCTGTTACTGATTGGAACTTTCGTGGGTCACCGCAGAAATCCCGGACGCCTGGTGCGGCCGGGATGTTCTGTTGGAGAACCCGCAACAGCAGCCTTCCCTGCCCTCGGATAACGCTGAAACTGTTTTGATTTCGAGAACTTGCGCTTCCGCACCGCACACCGGACGGTGCCATCGAGGCGATGCCGATGCCCCCGCCGAACGCGCGTGGAAAGCGTCCAGGTCACCGCGTCATCGTTGGGGCTATCAAGAACGTTATATTCCGCGTATCGTGTGCGCCGTCGGAGCAGCCGGTTTCCGGGGACCGACCGTTTGTTATCGTTTTCATCCTGCGGAGACTACGTAATGGCTAAAGGCACTGTGAAGTGGTTCAACCCGACCAAGGGCTATGGATTCATCCAGCCCAGCACTGGCGGGAAGGACGTGTTCGTTCATATCTCGGCGGTCGAGAAGGCAGGCTTGTCGACGCTGAATGAAGGACAAACGGTTGAGTTCGAAGAAGTCGCCAATCGCGGAAAGACCTCGGCTGAGAATTTGAAGGTTTGAACTCATGGCGTGGTCCGGGGCGACGCATTCCGGACCACGACCTCTTAGAGTTCAAGCGACGTTCGACCGACAGCGATCGTCGCGTTTCAATCCTCTTTCACCCACTTCTGCACAGGCATCACGTCCGGCTTTTCACCGTAGCCGCGCGGCCATAGATCGACGACCCATTCCATATGGTTCGCCCGGTCGACCAGCACCGCGGTGTTGTGCGGCGTCTGTAGCGCCATGACGTTGCCGCGATAATGCGGATCGCCGACGGTGTGGTGCTTCAGCAAATTCCAGTCCTGCAGTACCAGTAGCAGGCTCGTCGTGTTCCGCGTCGTATCCCAGCAGTCGAAGTTGTGCTGATCGTCGCGGGCACGGAAATCGGCGCGGGCAACACGTTTGCTGGTGCCTATCAGGGGACCGAGCCGGCGGTCGAACCACACCACAGCCCTCTGCACGGCAGCGCGTTCCGCCGCCGCGGAGCCGCGGCCGGAGCCGAGAATTTGCGTCAACGCACGGCGATCCGCAGCACTGAACGTAATCATTTGCCGGCGACGGCAACCAAACCCGTAGCACACCGTCATCGCACTTGCCGTCGGCGGATAGATCGACACCGACGTGTAAAGCTGAGCGATCGGCGCGCTCAATTGCGCGGCATACGCCGGCACGGCGGAACCCGCGATCATCAGAAAAAATCCCATCCCGCACGACACCGCACGACTGCGTCGGCGTTGTACGGGTTCGATCGCTGCGCTCATGATTCACTATGGCTCCACGAAATTCGCCGGACGCTAACGCGACAATTCTGCGAAGCCAAGGTCGCGCTCTGGCGCAGATGTGGAAAGTGATCGCATCTGCGCCGCACGGCGGCGCTCAACCGATCGGCAGCGGCGCATCGCGTTTGACTTCTTCCATCACCGCATAGGTTCGCGTTTCGCGCACACCAGGCAGCGCCAGCAGCGTCTCTCCGAGAAACCGCCGATATGCCGCCATGTCGGCAACGCGCGCCTTCACCAGATAATCGAAGCCGCCGGCAACCATGTGGCATTCGAGCACTTCCGGCGCCAGCCGCACGGCCTTGGCGAAGCGGTCGAAGACATCCGGCGTGGTCTTGTCGAGCAGCACCTCGACGAACACTAGAAGCCCGAGCCCGAGACGGTGCGGATCGAGGCGCGCGCCATACCCCTCGACGAAACCGTCCCGCTGCAGGCGCTTCAGCCGCTCCCCGATGGAGGTCGGCGACAGGCCGACACGCTCCGCCAGTTCAACATTGGCGATACGGCCATCAGCCTGAAGGATTTCGAGTATTTTCCGGTCCGTTTTGTCGATATCCATATATTATCCGAATAAATGCATAATTATCCGATTAATATAGGTAAATATCGTGAATTTGTCCATCGAACTACGGCGAAGTGCGGACTATTTTGGAGAAAGCCACAGGAGGCTCCCGTGTCATCGCCCGTCGCCGACATCCCGCACTTCATCGCGCCCTATGCACCCGACGATGCAGCCATCGCAGACCGATTGCTGGCGCTGAACGAGGTCACACCGGATCGGGATCGCCGTATCCGGCAGGTGGCGGCAGGTCTGATCGACGCCATTCGCGCCGACGACGACCGCTTCGGCGGTGTCGACGATTTGCTGCGCGAGTTCGCGCTGTCGACGAAGGAAGGTCTGGCGCTGATGGTGCTGGCGGAAGCGCTGTTGCGCGTGCCCGATGCGCACACCGCCGACCGCTTCATCGAGGACAAACTCGGCCAGGGCGATTTCATCCACCACGAAACGCGCTCCAGCGTCTTCCTCGTCAACGCCTCGGCGTGGGCGCTCGGCACCGCGGCGCGCGTGGTTCAGCCCGGCGAGACGCCGCAGGGAACCATCGGGCGATTGACGCGGCGTCTTGGCGCGCCCGCGGTGCGCGCGGCGACGCGTCAGGCGATGCGGCTGATGGGCAGCCATTTCGTGCTCGGAGAGACCATCGAGGCCGCGCTCGACCGCGTGCAACGTCATTCGGCACGACAGCCGCGCTATTCGTTCGACATGCTGGGCGAAGGCGCGCGTACCGCCGCCGACGCCGAGCGCTATCGCAGAGCCTATGCCGCCGCCATCGACACCATCGGCCGCACCGCCGACAACAAGGCGCTGCCGGATCGGCCCGGCATATCCGTAAAACTATCGGCGCTGCATCCGCGCTTCGAAGCCGTCAGCAGCGCGCGGGTGATGCGCGAGATGGTCCCCGTGCTGCGCGATCTCGCGCGACAAGCCAAGGGCTTCGACCTCAATTTCACGGTGGATGCGGAGGAAGCGGACCGCCTTGAACTGTCGCTCGATGTCATTGCCGCCGTGTTCAGCGATCCGTCGCTGAACGGATGGGACGGCTTCGGTCTCGCGATCCAAGCGTATCAGAAGCGTGCTGACGCGGTGATCGACTACGTCGATGCTCTCGCCTACCGTCTCGATCGCCGGATGATGGTGCGCCTCGTCAAGGGCGCCTACTGGGACACCGAGATCAAGCGCGCGCAGGAACGCGGGCTGGACGATTATCCGGTGTTCACCCGCAAGGCGATGACGGACCTCAACTATATCGCCTGCGCACGCAAGCTGCTGGACTTGCGTCCGCGCCTGTTTCCGCAATTCGCCACCCACAACGCGTTCACGGTGGCTTCGATTCTCGAACTGGCCGACAACGAAGACGGCTTCGAATTTCAGCGCCTCCACGGCATGGGCGAAGCGCTCTACGCAAAGCTTGTCGAAGACCGTCCGACATTGGCATGCCGGACCTACGCACCGGTCGGCAGTCATCGTGACCTGCTCGCCTATCTGGTGCGCCGCTTGCTGGAGAACGGCGCCAACTCGTCCTTCGTCGCCGTCGCCGCCGACAAGACCGTACCGGTCGAAACGCTGTTGCGGCGGCCGGCCGACATCATCGGCGATGCCGCTCACGCACGACACCCACACATTCCGCTGCCGCGCGATCTTTATCGACCACAGCGGTTCAACTCCCGCGGCATCGAATTCGGCGAACGAGCCGCGCTGCACTCCCTGACATCGGCCGTCACAAAAGAAGATACGCTCATTACGGCAATGCCGCTGATCGACGGCCATGCGATTGCCTGGCCGTCGCGCCAAGTCGTCACTCCGATCGATCTCACGACCGTCATCGGCGAGGTGACCGACGCGACGCCGGACGATGCAGCCCGCGCCATCGCCGCTGCACGCGCCGGTTTCCGGGCGTGGAGCGAGACCCCTGCCGCAGAACGCGCCACATGCCTCACGCGTGCCGCGGACCTGCTCGAAAAGCGTTCCGCGCATTTCATTGCGCTGCTCCAGCGCGAGGGCGGACGCACGCTGG
>JANINJ010000056.1 GCA_024508855.1 Xanthobacteraceae bacterium | reverse complement strand
TCGATCCATTCTACCGGCCACGGCGCCAGCCGCTTCAGGCGATCGAGCAGCAGCGGGTAATGGGTGCAGGCCAGCACGACGGTATCGGTCCGCGCCGGTCCGTCGACAAAGCAGGGCGTAATCTCGGCGAGGAGGTCGCTGTCGCCGATCGTGTTGCCGTTGAGGGCGGCTTCCGTCAGTGCTGCGAGATGGGCCGAGCCGACCAGCTTCACCTGGCAGCCCTGCGCGTAATCGCGGATCAGCGTCTGGGTATATTCGCGTTTCACGGTGCCGAGCGTGCCGAGCACCGACACCTGTCTGGTTCTGGATTGCGCGCAGGCGGGCTTGATCGCCGGAACGGTGCCGACGAACGGTACGCTGTAGGCCGCGCGCAAATGGGTCATCACCAGCGTCGAGGCGGTATTGCAGGCGATCACCACCAGATCCGGCTCGTGCGTGTCGATTAGGTCACCGACCAGCGGCACGACCCGCGCGATGATCTCGTCTTCGGTGTGCTGGCCATAAGGAAAATAGGCGTCATCGGCGACATAGACGTCACGCGCGGCCGGCCGCGCCCTGACGATCTCCCGCAATACCGTGAGACCGCCCAGGCCGGAATCGAACACAAGAATGGTGTGACTCTTCGGCACGTCGCGATTGTACCCCAATGGCGGTTACCAGTGGGTTGTCATTGCGGCGGGGTTAAGGAAATCCGGCAGACCCGATTGCGACAGCGTGAGATGGCCCAATCTGGAATGATTCAAACCGCCCGTCACGGCGTTCTGGCGGGCCACCGCTTGCCCAAACCCTGAACTCGTGGCCTTTGGGCGTTCCGGAAGAAAAGGCAGTTTCACCTCATGATCCGCAATACCGACCGAAACTGGGGCAGCGTCTCCCGTCTGTTCCACTGGACCCTCGGCATCGCCATCATCGGCATGCTCGGCTACGGCTGGTGGATGAACCATATCCCGGCGCGGCCGGACCGGTTCTTCCATCGCTCGATCCATGCCGATATCGGTTATGTCGTGTTGCTGCTGATGGTCGTGCGGCTGGTCTGGCGGGCGATGAATCCGGTGCCCGCGCTGCCGGCCGGGACACCTGCGTGGGAGCGGGCGCTGGCGTGGATCAATCACTGGGCGCTGTATGTCACGACCATCGTGGTCGCGCTGCTCGGCTGGGCGCATTCCGGCGCCCACAAGCCCGACTATGCCGATTGGTTCGGACTATTCCGCGTGCCGCAGTTCACGTCGGAAAACCGCGACAACGCGCGCTTTTTCGAGCACTGGCATATCTGGCTGGCCTATGTGCTGATCGGCCTGGTGACGCTGCACATCCTGGCGGCGATCTATCATCATTTCATCAAGCGCGATCGCGTCACCGCGCGAATGGTGAGCGGCGAGGCGGGCTGAAGTCGTTGGGGCGTCAACGCGTGTGGTTTGGAAGTTCGTTTCCCGCGCTTCCACAAGTGCAGCCGTCATGTTCCGGCCATGACGACATGTTGTCGATGCGGCATATGTCGACGCCGTCATGCTGAGGTGCCGGAGCGCAGCGGAGGCCTCGAAGGATGACGCTGCAGAACGGTGTTCTTGCCGAACAGCATCCTTCGAGGCTCGCAAGAGCTCGCACCTCAGGATAACGTTGTCGCATTCGCTCCACTTCGCTTATTGGCGCAACGTTTCCGCAAACTCCACCGTCATCACCGGGCTTGTCCCGGTGATCCACGTCCTTGCGATGCGACTGCGAGAAAGACGTGGATGGCCGGGACGAGCCCGGCCATGACGACTGGCACGCTAGATGATCGCTTGACATTACCATCAATCTAGGATTTAATTCCTTTATCCCGCCTCACTGAGAGGGGCGGCTCGCGATCGTCACGGTCTGCGGGGCGGGA
>JANINJ010000055.1 GCA_024508855.1 Xanthobacteraceae bacterium | reverse complement strand
TGTGTCGGTGGCGATGACTGTCACCGTCATGATTCTGCGCAGCCAGATGGGAGGCACGGCCCGTCGGTCTCACGTCAATGCGCCGCCACCGCGCATCGATCTACGGCTCAGCACCAACGCGCTGACGGCAATCCTTGGCCTCGCCAGCATCGCCTGTTGCGTGGCGATGTCGATGCCGCAGGTGCATATCGTCGCCTATTGCGGCGATCTTGGTTACGGCGCGGCACGCGGCGCGGAGATGCTGTCGTTGATGCTCGGCTTCGGCATCGTCAGCCGGATCGGATCGGGATTCCTTGCGGATCGCATCGGTGGACTGCGGACGCTGCTGATCGGATCGATCGCGCAGGGTACCGCGCTGTTGCTGTTTTTGTTCTTCGACAGCCTCACATCGCTCTACGTGATCTCGGCGATGTTCGGCCTGTTCCAAGGCGGCATCGTGCCGAGCTACGCGATCATCGTGCGCGAATCGATGCCGGCCCGGGAAGCGGCGACGCGCGTCGGCATCGTGATTTTCGCCTCGGTGATCGGGATGTCGTTCGGCGGCTGGATCTCCGGCGTCATCTTCGACCAGACCGGTTCTTACGGCGCGGCTTTCCTCAACGGCTTGGCCTGGAACGCGCTCAACATCACGATCGTGCTTGCGCTGCTATATCGCGCGCGCCAGCGCTTCGTGCTGACGCCGAGCATGGGTTGATTCCACAGCTCGGGCCGATGCTGGCTCGCCATTTGTCTCGGATTGGCGGCGAGGCGCATTGCCCGGCAACGCCCAGCATTGTAAGGGATGTTCGCACCGTCGTCCGCGCAAACGCGACGTCGGCGGGGCCTGTAGCTCAATGGTTAGAGCCGGCCGCTCATAACGGTCTGGTTGCAGGTTCGAGTCCTGCCGGGCCCACCACCGCGCGCTTATTATGGCCCGCCATCGCAAGCCGAGACCGATCACCAGAAGTGCCGGGTGGCGAGCAGTTTCCAGCGAAGGAGACTACCTAAGCCTGTCGGTTCGCCGGATTGAGTGCACTGACGGTGACGTAATATCCGTCGGGATCTCGGAGCGAGAATTCCAGCGTCCCGGTGTTCGGATTCAGATGCGGCTCCTCTTCCATCTGGCTGACGAGCACACGTGCCTTTGTCAAAGCTGCGTCGAAGTTGTCGACACGGAAAAACAAGAGGAGACCATTGCCAGGCTTGGCGTGGTTGGGGCTTATCAAAGAGGGATGTTCGTGGGTGTCCCAGGCGTGAAGACAGAGCAAGACCGTTCCATCGGAGTCGAGGATCTGTCCGAAATAATCGTGGCTGGGAGTTGTCTCCGGCAGGTCGAGTAGCGACTGATACCACTTGAAGCTCAGGGGTACGTCGGCGACGCCAATGATCGTCCACGTTCGCTTCATCGTTTCCTCCTCAATCCGACGCTCATTGGATTGCTGCCATTCGGCACTTCGTCGGCAATTTGTGGTTTCCGTCGCTTTCGATTGCAAGCTTGGAAGAGGCTTCCGTCTAAAGCCGGATCAAGCACCATGCATGAGATAAAGGGGAACGTAGGTTACGCTCTGCGCAGGTACAATCCGGGACCTGTCTCGATAGTTTTCTGACAGCTGGCTATGAAATCGCACAAGCGCTTTCGGGCGCACTATAAGAAATTGGAGGCCCAGCCTGGACTTGAACCAGGATGTGAGGGGTTGCGCCGCCTCTGCGTATTCTTTCCGCCACCGGGCCGCGCTTTTATTCCCGCGTCATGCGGCCGCAGTCCAGCGGACGTTGAGGGTAAAGTTAATGCCGGGATTTTGAAGGATATCCCGAAGCGGCATGATATGATCGGGAGATGCGGGTTTAGCTCAGTGGCAGAGCGGCGGCTTCCAAGTCGCAGACCGATGTTCGATCCATCGAATCCGCTCGCCCCCGATTGCGATCGCAGGGGGCGCTACTTCAATGCTCCGAACATCGCCTTCAAATCGAAAAATAGTACGACGTTGCAGTCTTATTCCTGAAGGGATCCCGGGCGGTGTTGCGTAACCGGCATCCATCGCACGTTCGTCGGGTGCGGATCATGTCGACGCTAGACACAATCAGGTAACTTCACGATCATACCCAGGCAAGGTGATCCGGAACATCGGATCACTGGGTCCGGTCTGCCGATATGCCGGATTCCGAAGGTTGCATCGTAGGGGTGCACTGCATGCCGAAGTCGGGGACGATCCACGCAACGACACTGCGAGCCAGATGCGCAAAATCGCAACAGGGAAAGCATGAGTAAAAAAAATCCTGCTGCGGAAGGCGATGAACGATCGACCCAAGATGCCGCGTTGGCCACGCGGTTGGATCGCCTCAAAGGCCGGCTTGCCGAAGCCAGGGCCGATCACGACCAGCGCCGAATGGAGCGTGAGCAGCAGACGGTCTCCATGTCGGGTTCAGCGATGGCTTTCGGTCTGCGTCTTTCCTCTGCGTTTGTCGGCAGCGTGTTGGTCGGTGCCGCGATTGGATGGGCGATAGACCACTTTCTCCCGACTTCCCCCTGGGGGCTGATCGTGTTTGTCTTGATCGGGTTCGTCGCTGGGCTTGTGAACCTGATCAAAGCTGCCAGCGTTAAACGCGACGGTCGTTGATAGATCGCGTCGGAATGCAGGGCGATGTTGGCTGAATGCTAGACGATGCATCGCGTGCGGAACACGCGTGTCGGCCGATCTTAAATCTGCATTTTCAGTGGATTATATTCCCTTGCGGGAAAGATACGGTCATTTTGTCCAAATTGGATGGACAAAATGTCTATATATATCAATGAGATAATTAGTTAGTCTGCCAGGGTGACCGCCCGATGGGGCGTGATGGAGTCTTTGCGATGGCAAATACGACACCCCGGTTCAAGACTTATAATCACCCTGCAGGAGGATGGGGCGCGGCTGCCGCAACTGCAAAAATCCTGCTCGAGCAAAGCGTCGTCACCAAGGGATCGCGCGCGTTGCTGGCGATGAACCAGCCGGGTGGCTTCAAGTGTCCGAGCTGCGCCTTTCCCGATGCCGAGTGCAAGAAGGCGCTGGACTTCTGCGAGAACGGTGCAAAGGCACTGGCGTTCGAGGCAACCAGGTTCAGGGTTACACCGGAGTTCTTCGAGAAACATACGGTCTCGGAACTGATGGAGCAGTCGGATCACTGGCTCGAGATGCAGGGGCGGTTGACCGAACCGATGCGTTACGATGCCGCGTCCGATCGCTACGTGCCATGCGATTGGGAAAGCGCCTTCGCTCTGATCGGCCAGCATTTGCGAGCATTGAAAAGCCCGCACGAAGCCGAATTTTATACGTCGGGGCGCACGCCGAACGAGGCCGCGTTTCTCTATTCGATTTTCGTCCGCGAATTCGGGACCAACAATTTTCCCGACTGCTCGAACATGTGTCACGAGCCCACCAGTCGCGGCTTGCCCCCGTCGATCGGCGTCGGCAAGGGCACGGTGATCATGGAGGATTTCGATCACGCCGAAGCCATTTTCGTGATCGGCCAGAACACCGGTACGAATTCGCCGCGCATGATGAGCAATCTGGTAGAGGCGCGAAAACGCGGCGTGCCGATTGTCGCTGTCAATCCGATGCCCGAACGTGCGCTGGTGCGCTTCGCGGACCCGCAGGACATGATCCAGATGGCGACATTCGGTTCGACGAAGATTGCCAGCGAATTCGTTCACATCCGCATCGGCGGCGACCTGGCGATGCTGAAGGGCATAATGAAAGTGATCTTCGAGCGCGAAGCGCGCGGTGAAAAGGTCATCGATCAGGAGTTCATCCGTGAACATACGGTAGGGCTGGATACAATCCGCGATGAGGTGATGTCGCAGAGCTGGGCGGATATCGTCGAAGTCTCCGGACTGGAGGAAGCTCAAATCCGCCGATGCGCCGAGATCTACATCCGCTCGCGCGCGACCATGATCTGCTACGGGATGGGCCTCACCCAGCATCAGGAAGGATCGCGCCTGCTGCAGCAGGTGGTGAACCTGCTTTTGCTCAGGGGCAATTTCGGCAAGCCGGGGGCCGGCATTTCTCCCATTCGCGGTCATTCGAACGTGCAGGGGGACCGGACGGTGGGTGTCGACGAGAAGCCGGCGCAAGATTACCTCGATCGCGTTCGCGATGTTTTCGGCTTCGAGCCGCCGCGAGAGCATGGCCATCACGCCGTGGAGACCGTTGCCGCGATGCAGGACGGCACAGCCAAGGTATTCATCGGATTAGGCGGAAACTTCGTGCGTGCAGTCCCCGATACGGATCGATCGTATGCGGCGATGCGAAAGCTTGACCTGACGGTTGCGATCACCACTAAACTGAATCGCGGTCACTTGGTTCATGGTCGTGATGCGTTGATGCTCCCGGTGATCTCGCGTTCGGAGGTGATCCGGACGAAGGTAGGCGAACAATTCGTCACCATCGAAGACTCGATGTCCAACGTAACGGCGTCCCGCGGTGTGCTGGCGCCAGCGAGCCCGCACCTTCTTCCCGAGGTGGAGATCGTGTGCCGGATCGCCCACGCCGCGCTGCCGAACAGCAAGACCCGCTGGAAGAATTACATCGACGATTACGACCTGATCCGCGACAAGATCGCAGAGGTCTATCCGGAGATTTACAGCAACTTCTCCGAACGGATCAAAAATCCGAAAGGCCTTCATCTCGACGTGCCACCGCGCCGGCTCGTCTGGCCGACCCCCAATGGCAAAGCCAATTTCCTGCTTTTCCCCGGGTTGGAAGTGAATGCCCCGGTTTCCGATCCGGCCATGTTGCGGTTGGCAACAGTGCGTTCGCACGATCAGTTCAATACCACGGTCTACAGCTACAACGATCGCTATCGCGGCGTTTACAACGACCGCATGGTTCTTTTCATGAATGCGTACGATCGTGCGGCACGAGGGCTCGAAGACGGTTCTCGCATTGCACTGGAGACGATCAGCAATGACGGCGTGCAACGGCGGGTGAGCGGATTGACGGTGCTGGATTACCCGATGCCGCGAGGCTCGGTTGCCGGATATTACCCTGAACTCAATCCTCTTCTGCCGCTCGAATATTATGACAAGATCAGCGGGACGCCTGCGGCGAAATCGATCCCTGTGCGGGTCATCGCCGCCTGATCGTCCGTCGCCGGATACGGTCTGGTCCTTGGACGGAGTTGGCTATTGCGAGGGAGATAACATGAGCAAAGGTTTCCCGCCCGGATACAATCCGTACCATCATGCCGCACGACAAATGCGAGAGTCGCGACCGGGAAACGAAGACGAGGCGCGGTTCGACCAGTCCGGCGAAGCCGATCGAGAGCCGGTCGCCACTGGCGATGGCGCACATGAGCAGCTTGCGCGCCTCGAAACGGAGAATGCTGATCTAAAGGATCACTTGCTACGGGCTCTTGCGGATGCAGAGAACACACGTCGCCGCGCCGAACGCGATCTGAATGACGCAAGACAGTACGCCGTCACGAAATTCGCCGGCGACATGGTGAATGTCGCCGACAATCTGGAACGCGCGATGGCGAACCTCCCGGACGAACTTCGCCAAGGGACGGCAGCCGTCAGGACGTTTGTGGAAGGGGTGGAGCTGACGGAAAAGGAGCTGCTGCGCGCGTTGGAAAAACATGGCGTGAAGAAGCTCGAGCCGGCTGGAAGCCGTTTCGATCCCAATTTTCATGAGGCGATGTTTCAGGTCCAGGACCCATCGGTACCGACCGGCACCGTGACCACGGTTCTGCAACCTGGCTATTCCATCGGGACGCGCTCGTTGCGGCCGGCAAAAGTGGGTGTTGCGAGCGGCGGACCCAGGCAATCGGGAGCGTCGCTGCCAGAAGGACACCCCGGCGGATATCCCAAGCAAGGATGAGGTGGATCGTTTCGTCCGCATCCGAGTTGATGCGTCGGCACTTTGTTCGGAATTGACAGCAGACAACTTGTCCGAGCCCGCCCGGACAAGTTGTCCCTTCACTGAGCCGATATCTCGGCAAGTCTTTGAATTTCCTGCAATAGCGAAGTGGCACGTGTGTTGCTGAGTAACCGCACAACGGCAGAACTGACGGACAGGAAAGGCCCATGGCACGAACCATTGCTGCCACCGTGTTCGGCCGTGGCCGGTCTGCCAGCCGACTTTGAACGTCTCAAGCAAGTGACGAGTCTGAGCAAGGGAGTGCGACGTGGGAAAAGTAATCGGAATCGATCTTGGAACGACGAATTCGTGCGTTGCCGTCATGGACGGCAAAAACTCGCGCATCATCGAGAACGCCGAAGGCATGCGTACCACGCCATCGGTCGTGGCATTCACGAGCGACGGTGAACGTCTGGTCGGCCAGCCGGCCCGCCGCCAGGCGGTTACGAATCCTACGAATACCATCTTCGCAGTAAAGCGCCTGATCGGCCGCCGCTACGACGATCCGACAGTTGAAAAAGACCAAAAGCTGGTCCCCTACAAGATCATCAAGGCCTCGAACGGCGACGCGTGGGTCGAGGCCGGCGGCAAATCTTATTCGCCGTCGCAGATATCGGCGTTCATCCTGCAGAAGATGAAGGAGACCGCCGAGTCCAACCTCGGAGAGAAAGTGACACAGGCGGTCATCACCGTGCCCGCCTATTTCAACGACGCGCAGCGGCAGGCAACGAAAGACGCGGGCAAGATCGCAGGTCTGGAAGTTCTGCGCATCATCAATGAGCCGACGGCCGCAGCGCTGGCTTACGGGCTCGACAAGAAAAAGGCGAGCAAGATCGCGGTCTACGATCTTGGCGGCGGCACGTTCGATATTTCTATTCTCGACATCGGTGACGGCGTATTCGAGGTCAAGGCTACCAACGGCGATACGTTCCTGGGTGGCGAAGACTTCGACATGCGGCTGGTGAATTACCTGGCGGATGAGTTCCAGAAGGAGCAGGGTATCGACCTCCGGAAGGATAATCTGGCGCTGCAGCGTCTGAAAGAGGCGGCGGAAAAAGCCAAGATCGAACTGTCATCGACCACCCAGACCGAGATTAACCTGCCGTTCATCACCGCCGATGCTACCGGACCCAAACATCTCCAGATCAAGCTGACGCGTGCGAAATTCGAGTCGCTCACCGACGATCTGGTGCAGAGAACGATCGAACCCTGTCTCAATGCGCTCAAGGACGCGGGCCTGACGGCCAAGAACATCGATGAGGTCGTACTCGTCGGCGGCATGACCCGAATGCCGAAGATTCAGGAGATCGTGGAGAAGATCTTCGGCAAGGAGCCGCACAAGGGCGTCAATCCGGACGAGGTCGTTGCGATCGGCGCGGCAATTCAGGCCGGTGTGCTGCAGGGCGACGTCAAGGATGTCCTGTTGCTCGACGTCACGCCGCTGTCGCTGGGCCTGGAAACGCTGGGTGGCGTCTTCACGCGTCTCATCGAACGAAACACCACAGTGCCGGCGAAAAAGAGTCAGGTGTTTTCAACGGCCGAGGATAACCAAAGCGCGGTGACGATCCGTGTGTTCCAGGGTGAACGCGAGATGGCCGCCGACAACAAGCTGCTCGGGCAATTCGATCTGATGGGAATTCCGCCGGCGCCGCGCGGTACACCACAGATCGACGTGACATTCGACATCGATGCCAACGGCATCGTCAATGTTTCCGCGAAGGACAAGGGCACCGGCAAGGAGCAGCGCATCCAGATTCAGGCGTCCGGCGGTCTTTCCGAAGCCGACATCGAACGTATGGTCAAGGATGCGGAAGCGCATGCCGTTGATGACAAGAAGCGCAAGGAAGCTGTCGAGGCAAAGAACTCCGCCGAGGCGCTACTGCACGCAACCGAGAAGACGGTGGCCGAGCACGGTGCGAAGCTCCAATCGGCAGACCGCAATGCGATTGAGAATGCCATGTCGGACCTGCGCGAAGCGCTGAAGGGCGATGATGCCGCGGCCATCAACACAAAGGCGAACGCGCTGCAACAACATTCGATGAAGCTTGCGGAGGCCATGCAGTCGGCATCTCAAGCCGGACCGGGTGCGGGGCCAGGCCCGAGCGATGACAATGTCGTCGATGCCGAATTTACCGAGATCGACGACGACAAGAAGTCGAAATAGCGCTCCTGGCGTTTGCCGAAGAACGTGGGTGGTCGCCGTTATCGCCAACGGGAGCGACGTCTCCGCAGGAGACGCAAACCATACGGGACGATGGCTGCCTTTCCCGATCGCCCCTCGCTGGGCGTTGCAAAATCCATCCGGGATGCCCGACAGGCATCTCCTCATCCTTTCAGCTGGGAGTTTCTTATGCGACGACGTTCGACTGTTTTTACTGCCCTTGCCGTCGCGCTGCTGGCCGCGGTTGCATCCGCGGCTCATGCACAGCAGCCGGCACAAAAAGTGCAGGTCGGTGTCCTCGAATGCCGCGGTGGCCCGAGCATCGGCTTTATCGTGGGTGCAGTGACCAATCTGGCTTGTGTCTTGCGTCTCAACGGAGCGCCGGAAGACCACTACATCGCGTCGATTCAGAAGGTCGGTGTCGATATCGGAATTACCGAGAGTACCGCGCTTGCCTGGAATGTGTTCGCGCCGATTGCGCAACCCGGTCGTGGTGACATCACCGGCACCTATGTCGGTGTCGATGCCATGGCGGCGGCGCTGGTCGGCGTCGGTGGCAATGTGCTTCTCGGCGGTTCGAACAATTCTATCGCGCTGCAGCCGATCAGCGTTCAGGCAGAGACCGGCGTCATCGTCGCCGCCGGGCTTGAGCGCATGGACCTGCGGCCGGGTCAATAGGTATTCAGGACCTGCGGCGTGGTTCAAGATTTGAATCACGCCCGCGGCCTACATAAGATCGGTATTCTCTGACGGCCGGATATTCATTCGAATGGGAAACCAGACCATGGCGTCAAGTCTCGGCGGTGATGGACAACTCGACGATGGCAAGCCGCGATTCACGGAAGACGATATCGCACGCGCCCAACTGGGTCCGCGTGGGGTCCCGGGAAAAGCGGACACTGCAAAAATGACGCCGCAGCAGGCAAAGAATTATCCGAAATATGTGGACCCGGGGCATGTGGAGTAGCTTCAAATCGCGAGATCGCGATGTACTGTCATGCGAAACGGGGCTTCTCAGAACCTGTGCGTGCTGCTGTCATCAGGAGAACTAAGTGGCGAACAACCCTTATGAGGTCTTGGGCGTTTCTTCTTCAGCTTCCGCCGCCGATATCCAGAAGGCCTATCGTAAGCTGGCCAAGAAACTACATCCGGACCTCAATCCGGGTGACAAGGCGGCCGAGGAGAAATTC
This sequence comes from Xanthobacteraceae bacterium, assembly GCA_024508855.1. Lineage (GTDB taxonomy): Bacteria > Pseudomonadota > Alphaproteobacteria > Rhizobiales > Xanthobacteraceae > 62-47. The sequence goes on along the minus strand of JANINJ010000055.1, from coordinate 24,694 downwards.
AAGGAAGTTGCGGGCGCCTATGATTTGCTCGGCGATGCCGAGAAGCGCAAGCGCTTCGACAACGGCGAGATCGATGCTAGCGGCGCGGAACGGCCGCCGCAACACCAGTTCTATCGGGATTTTGCCGATGCGGACGCCGGCCATCGGTATGAGAGCAATTCCGGCTACGCCGACTTCATGGATACCGACGACGCTTTCGCCGAGTTGCTGAGGCGCGGGCAGCGGGCGCGTGCCAACCGGCGCGGCGAGGATCTCCACTACCGGCTTCCCGTCGATTTCGTTGAGTCGATTGCGGGGGCGAACAAGCGCATCACGCTGCCGGATGGCGGCACGCTCGACGTGAAAATTCCGCCCGGCTTGGTCGACGGTCAGATCCTTCGCCTGAAAGGAAAAGGAGAGCCGGGCAGGGGCAAGGGCAGTCCCGGCGACGCGCTCATCGAGGTCGAGGTTCTACCGGACCGGCGGTTCACGCGGGATGGCGACGACATCTCGCTGGAATTGCCGATTTCGCTTTCCGAAGCGGTGCTGGGCGGGCGCGTTCGCGTTCCGACGCCGACGGGCGATGTCACCATGTCGGTGCCGAAAGGCTCGAACACCGGGACGACGCTTCGGCTGAGAGGAAAGGGAGCGCCGCGTCTCGGTGGCGGCAGTGGCGACGAGTTCGTGAAGCTGAAGGTGGTATTGCCGAAGGCACCGGATCCGGAGCTGGAAGCATTCGTTGAGAACTGGGCCAAGGGTAAAGAATTCAATCCACGCGAAGGCAACGCATCATGATCTTAAGCAAGCAGGAATTCCTGACATCGTCGGGTTTCCAGATGCAGACGTTGGAGTTCTGGCTCGAGCAGCAATGGCTCATTCCGGAAGAAACGCCCGGCGGGGCCCGCTTCTCCGCCGGGGACGTCGCGCGGGCGCGGCTGATTCAGGATCTCAAGGGAGATTTCGGGGTCAATGACGAAGGGATCGACGTGATCCTTCATCTTGTTGACCAGCTTCATGGACTGCGTCGCGTGCTTTCGCACCTGCATGCGGGGCTAGGCGATAGTCCACCGGATGCGTCGTCGTGAAGTGACGTCGCATGAACGCAGGAGGTCAACCAGATGGTCGAACGGCTGGCAACGCCGGGGCATGGCGAAATCAATGCCCTCATACTGCAGGCCTTGGTCCGTAAGCTTATCGCCAAGAATGTCCTCTCCGTCGACGAGGTGCGTGACGTTCTTTTCGATGCGGCCACACGTCTCGATGTAGACGGCAGTCCACAGACGCCGCAGGCGGCGCGCATCATTGTCGAAGGGGATCTGGTGCCCGTTTTCCTGAGCGGCGCCGGCACTGATAAATGAGCTGACTGCGCCTCGGCCCCTTCATTGGACCGGCGTTGGAGAGAGTTGAATGTCGGAGGATACAACGCGAGAAGCTGTCGAGCCGGTCGTCGATCCGGAATTCGGTCCATGGCTTGCGCAAGCGTCCATTCTGGTTGTTGACGATGAGCCCGGCATCCGCAACTTCCTCGTCAAAATCCTGCGGCGGCGTTGCAAGCTGATCGACGAGGCCGCGGATACGAAAGAGGCTTCGCGCAAACTCGACGCGCAGCATTTCGATGTCATCATTCTCGATAACGTCATGCCGAACAAGAACGGCCTCGACTGGCTCGCCGAGCAGCGGGCGACGGGCTTTTTTACCGATGTCATTCTCATGACGGCCTATGCCGATCTGGATACTGCCATCGAGGCGTTGCGCATCGGGGTCGTCGATTTCGTCATCAAGCCGTTCCGATCCAACCAGCTGCTCAACGCCGTCGCGCGGTGTCTTGATCGGGCGCGGCTCCAGCGTGAAAATTATGTGCTGCGTCGCGAACTGGAATCGTCGTCACATCAAGTCTTTCTGCGTAACAAGCTGCTCGGTGGCTCGCCCGCAGTCCAGAAAGTACGCGAGACGATCGCGCGGGTGGCGCCGTTGCCGACATCCGTTCTGTTTACGGGCGAGTCGGGCACCGGCAAGGAGGTCGCCGCCCGATCGTTGCATTCGCTGTCCAGTCGTGCCGACAAGCTTTTCGTTCCCGTCAATTGCGGCGCGATCCCGCCGGATATGATCGAAAGCGAACTGTTCGGCCATTTGAAAGGAGCGTTTACGGGGGCGGGAAGGGCCCGCGAGGGTTTGTTCATGTATGCCCAGGGCGGGACGCTGTTTCTGGATGAAATCGGCGAGTTGCCATACGTGCTGCAAAGCAAACTGCTGCGTGTCCTGGAAGATCGACGGGTCCGTCCGGTTGGAGCCGAACGCGAGGTACCGATCGATGCGCGTTTCATCTTCGCAACCAACGCCGATCTGCAGAGCCGCGTCGCCGCCGGTACGTTCCGGGCTGATCTGTATTTTCGCATCAACATCATGCAGATCGCCTTGCCGCCGCTGCGAGAACGCGGCAACGATATTCTGGAGCTGGCCGAGCTTTTCATGCGCGAGATTGCACATCAACTCGGCATGCCGCCTGTTCCGATCGATAGCAGGATGCGCAGTTTCCTTATGCGATATGACTGGCCTGGAAATATCCGCGAATTGCGCAACCTGATTGAGCGAACCGTGATCCTCGGCGTCTTCCCGGAGGACTTCGGGAAACCGCGCGATGGTGGGGAGAAAGGTGGTGATTCCCTCGCTGACGTGGAAAGGCGTCATATCCTGTCCATGCTTCGCGAGACGGGTGGAGATCGCGAGGAGGCCGCGCGTCGTCTCGGCATCTCCCGAAAGACGATCGATCGCAAATGCGCAAGCTGGCAACATTGAGTTCGCCATCGCGGACCAGCAGGCACTCGGTTCGCCATCGCCTGCTGGTGATCGCACTGCTTCCAATGCTTGTCATCCTCCCATTGCTTCTCGGGATCAGCATTTATCGCTGGAATGCCAAGTTCGATGCCGCATTGGTGTCGAAGGTTCACGACGATCTGACGATTGCACACCAGTATCTGGCGCGCATCCAGGAGAACACGGGGGAATACCTGGTTGCCTCGGCCGACTCCGCGCGCTTTCAGGAATTGTTGCGCACGCAGGACGATGCGAACAGCGCATTGACTGCCTTTCTCAAGGACACAGCGAAGGCTCGCAATTTCGACTTCCTTTACATTGTCGCTGGCGATGGCCACGTCATTGCGAGCGAATATCCGATGGTATCGATGCCTCGCTGGAATTGGCCCATCGTCGGCGCGGCTCTTGAAGGGCGCGCCGGGACATCGATCGACGTGTTCGAAGCAGATAATCTTGCCGCGATTTCTGCAGGTCTGGCGCAGCGCGCGCGTATTGAGATCATCCCCACGGCCGGAAGCACGCCAACCACACGTACGGAAGAAACGCGGGGGCTGGTTCTCCAGTCGGCAAGTCCGCTGACGTTGCCCGGCGGCTGGCGTGCCGCGCTGGTCGGCGGCATTCTTCTGAATCAGAATCTGGGCTTCGTCGATACGATCAACGACCTGATCTATCACGGCTCCGGTCTGCCCGAAGCCAGCCAGGGAACCGTGACCCTGTTCCTCGACGATATTCGCATCAGCACCAATGTGCGTTTGTTTGAGAACCGGCGCGCCCTTGGGACGCGGGTTTCGGCAGAAGTGCGAAACGCGGTTCTCGATCGGGGCGGGACGTGGTTCGACAGTGCGTTTGTCGTCAACGACCGGTACATCTCGGGCTACGAGCCGATCCTCGACAGCACCAATCGCCGTGTGGGCATGCTCTATGCGGGGTTTCTTCAAAAACCTTTCACCGACGCAAAGCGCCAGACGCTACTTGAGATCGCGCTGGCATTCCTCGTTGCCGTCGCCGCGACCGTTCCATTGTTCTTGCGGTGGGCCGGAGACATCTTTCGGCCGCTTGAGCGAATGACCGGCACGATTGCCAAGGTCGAAAGCGGCGAATTGAATGCCCGGACGGGGGCTGTCGACGATCGAAACGAAATCGGACAGGTAGCCGTTCACCTCGACCGGCTGCTCGATCAGATTCATGAGCGTGACGTGCAGTTGCGGCAATGGAACGAGGAGCTCAATCAACGGGTCGAGGAGCGCACCAGCAAGCTGCAACTCGCGCATCAGCAGCTCGAGGCGACCACGAAACAACTCATCATGTCGGAGAAGCTGGCCGCAATCGGCGAAATCACTGCGGGCGTCGCTCATGAGATCAATAATCCGATCGCCGTCATGCAAGGCAATCTCGAAGTCATTCGCGATCTGATGGGCAATAGTGCGGACGAGGCCACGACCGAATTCCGGCTCATCGATGAGCAATTGCACCGCATCAGTGAAATTGTGACCAGGCTGTTGCAGTTCGCCAAGCCGCAGGAATATGCCGGTTATGCGGACCACTATGACGTTGCGAATGTTGTCACCGATACGTTGCCGCTCGTCCAGCACCTGCTGAACAAGACGACGATTACTGTCGAGAAGGACTATCGCGCATCCCGGTCGATATCCATGAACCGCACCGAATTCCAGCAGGTACTCGTGAACCTGTTGGTCAACGCCATTCATGCAATGCCGAGCGGTGGTACGTTGACGTTGCGTACTTTCGATCGCGATGAAGGTGCTCGCCATGGTGTGGTTGTCGAAGTGACCGACACCGGTGCCGGGATGCCTCCCGAGGTCTTGCAGCGGATTTTCGATCCCTTCTTTACGACCAAGAGGCGGGAAGGAACCGGCCTCGGATTGTCGATCAGCCAGATGCTCGTGACTCGGCAGAACGGGAAAATTTCCGCCGAAAGCGAACCGGGGATGGGCACCACATTCACCGTCTGGCTGCCGGAGGCTGGTTGACCGCTCCAGGTTATCGCGGACATTCCGTCCGACAGACGCCGACAAATTGTCCCGATGCCGAATGGGGCTGGGCCTTAAGTTATTGAAACTGTGCTTCGTGCCGATTTGGCATGACTGTTGCTCACTTTGTCGTCATCCTTGCAACAGATGGCGGGTTCAGCCCGTTCTCTGAAAAGTCCGTTTTTGGAAAACGAGAAGCCGCCATGTCACGTCACAACAAGATGCCGCCGGTCCCGCCAGCCAATCGCAGTCCGAAAGGTACGGGAGGGAATCCTGATGTCGAACAGGATACCTCTTCGAAAAAGAAAGAAGAGAACTACGCGGAGCAGGGCGATACAGCCAATATCCGTGAGAACACCACCAATGCGGGCTACTTCCACGGTCGCCGGGTCAAGTGAAGCGGACGGCGAGTCTAGTCCCCGATTGCCGGCGTCCTCCAAATACGGAGGCTCGGCTATCCGGTGGGCGTGCGGTCTATTCTGAGGGATGAGGGGCCGGAAATGACAGTCGTATCCAGCGAGCGGCTTTCCAAGGACATGCAAGCGTCTGCGCGCCAGCTCGTCGAGCAGGTTGGTCTCATGCCCCAGATGCAGGACCAGCCCCTGAGTGCCAGCGACCTGTTTTTCTATCTCACCAACACGTCGATGCCGATGGCGGCTTTCCTGCGTGACCACGGCCTCTTCACGGACAGCGACGGATTACACTTCGATCTTGGACAGTTTCCAGCAATCAGAGACGTCGCGGACAAGGTCATCGCCGAGCATGAAGCCGGCAACCTGGATGGCGTGTGGAAACAGTTCGACCTTTCGACGGACGAGGATGCCGACTATGACGGCGGTTACATTCTGATCGCTCTTGCCGCGCTCGAGCTTATGTATGGCCAGCAGCAGCCACGGGCGTGAAACGCCACGCCGACTTATGTGGTGCAATGTTTGGGTACGTTCAACGTCTGTTACGCTAGTGACATGCCGGCATAGCGATCGTTGACACGGTGGCTGTCTCTTGCATCGTTGGACAAATTGTCCGTCTTGAAATCGACAACTTGTCCGCCGTCGCAATGATCTCTCGCATAACTCCTTGATCCATTACGAATTTCGCTCTGGCACATCCATTGCTCAGGTTGTCGGGCCGCGGCGGAGCAGTCGCCCGCTGCCTCCGGCTTCCCGCTTGGGCCGATGAATCGTAAGCTTGCCGTCGGCCCCGCTTCGGGCGCGATTGAAGTTCAGGATTATTCGGCTGTCAGGTTGCGAATCTAAAAGGTGGTTCGATGAATGCTGAAAAGTATACTGACCGCGCGATGGGCTTCATCCAGTCGGCGCAGTCGCTTGCGACACGAGAGGGCAACCAGCAATTCACACCTCTCCATGTCCTCAAGGTTTTGCTTGACGACAATGAAGGCCTTGCTGCGGGTTTGATCGATCGTTCCGGCGGCAATTCGCGCGCGATCCTCAACGCGACGGAAGCCGCGTTGGCGAAGCTGCCCAAGGTGACTGGAGCAGGTGCAGGGCAGGTCTACATGGCGCCGGATACGGCGCGGCTGTTCACTGCGGCCGAGGACCTGGCCGAAAAGTCCGGCGACAGTTTCGTCACCGTCGAACGATTGCTCCAGGCGCTGGCCGCCGACAAGAACAGCGAGGCATCCAAAATACTGGCTCAGGGTGGTGTTTCTGCCCACAACCTCGAGGCTGCGATCGATGCGTTGCGCAAAGGCCGCACGGCCGACAGCGCCTCAGCCGAGAACGCCTATGATGCTTTGAAGAAATATGCTCGCGATCTGACGAAGGCGGCACGCGACGGCAAGCTCGATCCCGTGATTGGCCGCGACGAGGAAATACGCCGTACGATTCAGGTGTTGTCGCGCCGTACCAAGAACAATCCCGTGCTGATCGGCGAACCCGGCGTCGGCAAGACCGCCATCGTCGAAGGTCTCGCCCTGCGCATCGTCAACGGCGATGTGCCGGAGGGCCTGAAGGACAAGAAGCTGCTCGCGCTCGACATGGGCGCGCTGATCGCCGGTGCAAAATATCGCGGCGAGTTCGAGGAGCGGCTAAAAGCCGTGCTTTCCGAGGTCACATCGGCGGAAGGCGGCATCATCCTGTTCATCGATGAGATGCATACGCTGATCGGCGCCGGCAAGACAGACGGCGCGATGGATGCATCGAACCTCCTGAAACCGGCGCTGGCGCGCGGCGAATTGCATTGCGTCGGCGCGACCACACTCGACGAATATCGCAAGCACGTCGAGAAGGACGCGGCATTGGCGCGGCGCTTCCAGCCGGTCTTCGTCCCGCAACCGACGGTCGAAGATACGATTTCGATCCTGCGTGGTCTGAAGGACAAGTATGAGCAGCACCACGGCGTCCGGATTTCCGATGCGGCCCTCGTCGCCGCTGCGACACTGTCGAACCGCTACATCACCGACCGCTTTTTGCCTGACAAGGCGATCGATCTTGTCGACGAGGCGGCGGCACGGCTCAAGATGCAGGTCGATTCCAAGCCGGAAGAACTCGACTCGCTCGACCGCGAGATTGTGCGGCTCAGGATCGAGCAGGAGGCACTCAAGAAGGAGAGCGATGCCGGATCGAAGAGCCGCCTGCAGACGCTCGACAAGGAATTGATTGGCCTCGAAAAGAAATCCGCCGACCTGACCTCGAAATGGCAGGCGGAGAAAGGCAAGCTGTCCGATGCCCAGAAGATGAAGAGCGAGCTCGAGCAGCTTCGCACCGAATTGGCGAACGCGCAGCGCAAGGGCGAATACCAGCGGGCTGGCGAACTGTCCTACAGCACGATCCCTGAACTGGAGAAAAAGCTCGCCACGGTCGAATCGAGCGAGACCACGTCGATCAGCGAAACGGTGACTGCTGACAATATTGCGCAGGTGGTCTCGCGTTGGACCGGTGTGCCGGTCGACAAGATGCTGGAAGGCGAGAAGGAAAAACTGCTCCATATGGAGGAGATGATCGCCAAACGCGTGGTGGGGCAGGGGCAGGCCGTGCGTGCGGTGTCGACGGCGGTGCGTCGCGCCCGCGCCGGGCTGCAGGATCCCCATCGTCCGATGGGTTCCTTTATGTTTCTTGGCCCGACGGGGGTGGGTAAAACAGAATTGGCCAAGGCGCTCGCGGAGTTCCTGTTCGATGACGAAACCGCAATTCTTCGCATCGATATGTCGGAATTCATGGAAAAGCATTCCGTCGCACGGCTGATCGGCGCTCCTCCGGGCTATGTCGGTTACGACGAGGGAGGTGTGCTCACCGAAGCGGTGCGGCGGCGACCCTATCAGGTCGTACTGTTCGACGAGATCGAGAAAGCTCATCCGGACGTCTTCAACGTGCTGCTGCAGGTGCTGGACGACGGGCGTCTGACCGACGGTCAGGGCCGCACGGTCGATTTCCGCAACACGCTGATCATCATGACCTCGAACCTTGGTGCGGAATATCTCGTCAATCAGCCGGAAGGCGAGAAGACGAGCGTCGTCCGGGACAAGGTCATGGATATGGTGCGAGCGCATTTCCGTCCCGAATTCCTGAACCGGATCGACGCGATCATCCTTTTCCAGCGGTTGCAGAAGAGCGAAATGGGCCGGATCGTCGATATCCAGTTTGCGCGCCTGCGGAAGCTTCTCGACGATCGCAAGATTATGCTTTCCATCGATGCGAAGGCGCAAACCTGGTTGGCAGAGAAAGGCTGGGATCCGGCATACGGCGCCCGTCCGTTGAAACGGGTGATCCAGCGCTATGTGCAGGACCCGCTGGCCGAGATGCTGCTCGCCGGCGACGTGCGCGACGGATCGACGATGAAGATATCTGCGAGCAAGGATGGCCTTACCTTCAATGGAAAGAAGCCTCCGAGCATCGATGAGGATGAAGATTTGGTCGAAACTGTTTGAGGGTCATCGGCGTTGAGTGCTCGCCCCCATTTGGGGAGGCGGGGAATTGCCCAGCAACGAAACTCACGGAAGGAGAAAATCGAAATGACGGATAAGGTGAAGGAAAACATGGAGGTCATCGGTGCCGATGGCGTTCACGTCGGTACCGTCGATCGCGTCGAAGGTAATCGGATCAAGCTCAAGAAAAGCGACGGTTTTGGCCGACATGAGGGTCATCATCATTTCATCGAGATGGGCTTCGTTGCTGGCGTTGAAGGTAACAAGGTGCGCTTGTCCGCAAACGCGGATATTGCCGTAGTGCTGGAGGAGGAGCCGTCCGGTCGGCCCGTCAAGTTGGGATAGGTGACCTGCTGCGCCTCGTCTGCCTTGGTTGCGGAAGAGGATCGAAGAGTGGGTGGTGCCGTTGTAACGCCCGTTCGAGTTGGCTGGTTCACGACGTCGAGGAAGGACAACTTGTCCATATGGATTTGGACAGTTTGTCGATCCCTGCCGTAGGACTCCACTCAACGTATTGATCCTGTTAGGTGCGCAAACTGGCACATGGGTTGCTCTTCAGCGTTGTAATCGGATGCTTTGACGGAACGATTTGATTTAGATCGAGCTGAATTGAGTCAGACGCGGCAACGCAAAACAGCAGGAAGATTGGCGCCATGGAAGAATATGACCTCTACCTCAATGTGAAAAAGCCGGCGATCGGCCTGTACGTCCGCAAAGGTGCAAAGCTCCCCGATCTTGCCGATACGGCGGATTGGGTCTTCGACGGAACGGCGGCTCAGGATTTACTGCCCTCAAGTGTCATCGCCGGGGTGAAAGCGGACGGCCATGCATTCCGGGACATGGATTGAACGTTGGCGGTAGCCGGTATGATATCGACCGGCGTTCGATTTCCCTCCCGGTCGGCGTTTGAGCCCTGCCGTCCGGCCCACGCATTTGGCCTGCACATCTACGGATCTGTCAGGACACAGAATTTTACAATATTCCCTTGGAAGTTCACCCATTTATGAGGAATATCTTATCGTGGATAGAACATTCGTCGGTGCCGTCGCAAAATCGTAAAGCTGATTTGATTCAGATGATTTCAGGTACCGGTGAACAATCCGAAAGCTCAGGCAGCCAGCCGATTTGGCGGGCTGCGGAGACGGCCAGGGAGTAGTGCGTGCCATCTGTCGTTTCACAACCGGTCGTCGCCAAACTGACGCGGGCTGCCATTTTCCTGGCCGTAACGATCGATCCCGGACGGGAAAACGAAGTCGCTGTTCGCGGATTGTGTGCCGACCTTTCCTCGCTTCTGCGGGCGGTTGGCTTCCGCGATCTCGAAGCGAGACTTTCCTGCGTAATGGGGCTGGGCTCTGAAGCCTGGGATCGTCTCTTCGGGACGCCGCGGCCAAAGGATCTCCATCCCTTTCGCGAAATTCACGGCGTGCATCATGCCGTTTCCACGCCGGGCGACATTCTCTTTCACATCCGGTCGACCCGCATGGATTTGTGTTTCGAACTGGCAACGCAGATCATGTCCCGGCTCGGCGGCGCCGTTACGACGGTCGACGAGGTCCATGGATTCAAATATTTCGATGATCGCGACCTGCTCGGCTTCGTCGACGGGACCGAGAATCCGGTCGACCAGGATGCCATCGATTCCGTCATCATCGGCGACGAGGATGCGGCTTTTGCCGGTGGGAGTTACGTCATCACGCAGAAGTACCTGCATGACCTCAATCGCTGGAACATTGTTCCAGTGGCGGAGCAGGAAAACATTATCGGCCGGCACAAGCTTTCCGACATCGAACAGGACGATGCAGCCAAGGCTCCCTACGCGCACAACGTCTTGACGACGATCATGGAGAACGGAGAGCAGCTCGAGATCGTACGTGACAACATGCCCTTCGGCGAAATCGGGAAGGGTGAGTTCGGCACCTATTTCATCGGATATGCTCGCTCGCCGCACCGGATCGAGAAGATGCTCGAGAACATGTTCATCGGCTCGCCTCCGGGAAACTATGACCGCCTGCTGGATTTCAGCCGGGCGGCCACCGGCACACTGTTCTTCGTGCCGTCGGCAACGTTCCTGGATAATGTGGAGCCGGACGCCGCTCCGTCATCGGATGACTCTCAGGAAACGACAGTTACAGAGCCGGCGGACAATCCCCCGGCGCGCGCCCTCGCAAGCGACGGTTCGCTTGGAATTGGTTCTTTGAAGGAAGAGGCAGGACATGAATAATCTTTATCGGCACCTCGCACCAATTTCCGAGCAGGCCTGGGCGCAAATCGAGGACGAAGCGTCACGGACCCTCAAGCGTCATCTCGCCGCGCGGAGAGTTGTCGACGTTCCCGATCCCAAAGGTCTCGCATTGTCGGCCGTGGGAACCGGCCATGTTCACGAAATTACGTCACCGGGTGATGGAATTCAGGCCGCGCAGCGCGATGTAAAGGCGCTCGTCGAGCTGCGCGTTCCGTTTGTTCTCTCGCGGCAGCAGATCGACGATGTGGAGCGCGGTGCGCTCGATGCAGACTGGTCGCCGGTGAAGGACGCCGCCCGCAAAATCGCCTTTGCCGAGGATCGCGCGATCTTCGACGGATATGCTGCAGCCGGAATTCAGGGTATCCGCGAAGCCAGCAGCAATTCCAAGCTTGCGCTCCCGGCAAGTGTGAAGGCATATCCAGGCGCGGTAGCCCAGGCGGTGAGCGAATTGCGGCTTGCAGGCTGCAATGGGCCTTATGCCCTTGTACTCGGTGCCGATGCGTATACGGCCGCCAGCGGTGGAAGCGACGACGGGTATCCGGTTTTCCATCACATCGAACGGGTGGTTGATGGCGGTGTCTTCTGGGCACCGGCCATCAAGGGCGCGTTTCTGTTGACGACCCGCGGCGGCGATTTCGAACTCGATATCGGCCAGGACCTGTCCATCGGATATCTCAGCCATACCAGCACGACCGTCGAACTGTATTTCCAGGAATCGTTTACGTTCCGGGTGCTGACGACCGAGGCTTCCGTGGTGTTGACCGCTGGAAAGGCATAGGAGCGCATTTCCTGTCAGAGCGAGGACGCGGCGCAATGGCTCGAAAATTCAAGATCGGCGACCATGTCAGATGGAATTCCGAAGCGGGTCATGTGACCGGCACTATCATTGCCGTTCACACCTCGGATTTTTCCTACAAGGGTTATATCCATCATGCTACGGAAAGCGATCCGCAATACGAGATCAAGAGCGACAAGACGGATCATATCGCTGCCCACAAAGGTAGTGCCCTTGACTATGTGTGACGGAATGTGACGCTTCCTTATTTCACCATCGGTCACTCAACCCGGCGCCTTGAGGAGTTCGTCGAACTGCTGAAGGAAGTCCAGATCGATCTTGTCGCCGATATCAGGACGGTTCCGAGATCCAGAACGAATCCGCAATTCAATAAGGATACGCTTCCCGGCGCTCTCGCAGCCTTCGATATCTCCTATGAGCACATGGCGTCGCTCGGTGGGCTTCGTGGAAAGTTGCGCGATGTGCCTTCCGACGTCAATGGTTTCTGGACCAACGAGAGCTTCCACAATTATGCGGATTATGCGTTGTCGGAGCCGTTTCACGCAGGTCTTGCACGTCTGCTTGACGAAGGCCGCGATCGTCGATGCACCGTGATGTGTTCGGAAGCGGTGTGGTGGCGATGTCATCGCCGCATCGTCGCCGATTATCTTCTCGCTGCTGGAAGGACTGTTCTCCACATCATGGGAGAGGGGCGATTGGAGCCGGCGCGCCTGACGCCAGGTGCCGTCGTTCAACCGGGAGGTACTGTCGTCTATCCCGCCAGCACCGGTTGGGAGCATGAAGATGGCTGCTGATTCCGCCCATCATATCGTGATTGTCGGCGCAGGTTTCGGCGGCCTCGAAGTCGCGCGCTATCTTGCAGGGACTAACGTGCGCATCACCGTGATCGATGGGCGCAATCATCACCTGTTTCAACCGCTACTCTATCAGGTCGCCACGGCATCGTTGGCGACATCCGAGATCGCGTGGCCGATTCGTTCGTTGTTGCGGCGCTACAGCAACGTGACGACGCTCCTCGCCAAGGTTGTCGGAGTGAATAGCCAGGATCAGATGGTTTTGTTGGAAGACAGCACGACGATCGCTTTCGATACCCTAGTGCTGGCGACCGGCGCGCGGCATGCCTATTTCGGTCACGATGAATGGGAGCCTTTTGCTCCCGGCCTTAAAACCATCGAAGATGCGACCGCGATCCGGAGACGCATTCTGTCCGCGTTCGAGCGCGCTGAGCGTGCGACAGACGCGGGGGAACGCAGCAAATTGTTGACGTTCGTTATCATTGGAGGAGGTCCAACCGGGGTAGAGCTTGCCGGTACGATCGCGGAACTGGCGCGCGAGACGTTGCGCAATGACTTCCGTAACTTCAATACGCAGGATTCGCGCGTCGTTCTGGTCGAAGCAGGCTCTCGATTGCTTCCCGGCTTTCGCGAGGCACTGTCCGACTACGCGCGGCGAACGCTCGTCCAGCTTGGTGTCGAGGTTCGCCTCGGACAGCCGGTGTCGCAATGCACGGCAGATGGCGTCGTAATCGACGGGCAGCAGTTGCCAGCCGCGACGATTTTGTGGGCCGCCGGTGTTGCAGCATCGCCTGCCGCCGAATGGCTCCACGTTCCGGCCGACCGCGCCGGCCGCATCCTTGTCGCGCCAGACCTCACCGTTCCCGGACATCCGAACATCTTCGCGATCGGCGATACGGCTCATGTTGAAATGCCGGACGGCAAACTGGTCCCGGGCATTGCCCCGGCCGCTAAGCAGGAAGGGCGCTATGTTGCCGAGACGATCAAGGCCCGGTTGGAAGGCGAGAAAGTGCGGCCTCCATTTCGCTACAGCGATGCCGGCAGCCTTGCGACTATCGGCAAGCGTGCCGCGGTTGTCGATTTTGGTTGGATCAAGTTCACCGGCCGCCTGGCATGGTGGCTTTGGGGATTTGCCCACATTTACTTCCTGATTGGACTTCGACACCGCCTCGCTGTCGCGCTCAGTTGGCTCTGGATCTATTTCACAGGTCAGCGGAGCGCTCGCCTTATCACCCAGGGAAGCGCCGACAGCCGCGAGAAGGCAAACCAATCTCACATTCCGCCAACGCGGCCATGATCGTACGCTCCCAACCCAGTTTCAAAGACGTTTTGTTGACGATCCATGGCTCGATCCTGCCTCGGATCATCGGTCGCCTGATAACAATCGCCCTCGTCAGCGTGGCTGCGATCCTCGCGGCGCAGCAGCATCCCGGCATTTTCGCCCGCATCAGCGCCATTCCCTTCACACTTATCGGCATTGCGCTGTCGGTTTTCATGAGCTTCCGTAACAACGCGTGTTATGCGCGCTGGTGGGAAGGCCGAAAGCTCTGGGGCGATCTCATCATTGCATGCCGCTCGTTGGCCCGGCAGGTCTCGACACTGGATCGAGAAGACAGGCGCTTCCTCTTGCGTAGCCTGTGCGGCTTTTCCGCCGGATTGGCGGCCCGCCTGCGCAATGCGGACGAGCCGGCGGCAATCAAGCTCTGGTGCGATATCGGCTCCGCCTCCAGCAGTCCGAATCCGACGAATGCCGTTCTCGACCAGATCGGACGGTACTGTCTGACGCTGATGCACAACGGAGTGATCGGACCGATCCACTATTCGGTTTTGGAAGGTCAGCTCACGCAACTTTCGATGGTGCAGGGCGGTTGCGAGCGCATCGCGTCGACGCCGGTGCCGTTTGCCTACTCCCTGCTGTTGCATCGGACAGCGTTGATATTCTGCATTACGCTTCCCTTTGCGCTGGCTGGGTCGCTGGACTGGTGGACGCTGCTGCCGGTCCTTCTTGTCGCATATACTTTCTTTGGACTTGATGCGTTGGGCCATCAGCTCGAGGATCCCTTCGGGCTCGAGCCGAATGCTCTACCCTTGTATGCGATGAGACGCACCGTCGAACGGGAGATGCTCGCACTGCTCGGGTGCAAGGAAATCCCGCCGCCGCTCGAGCCTCGTAACAGTGTGCTTCGGTGATTCCGGCGCGGGATGGGGCGCAATTTTTATAGATTTCAGTGCCGGCTCGTCTGCATCGAAGGTTTCAAACCGAAGGGAACTTCGACAAGCCGAGCGGAAAGGAGGCAACTTCGGCACCGGCTTTGCGTTGTCCCGGATCAAAAGGCCCGAGGTGAGTGATGGTCAATATCAAGGATATGATCCGTCAGGCAGACGATCTGCACAAATGGGCAGATCATGAAGCCGATCCGAAAATCCGCGATCGCCTGAATCGTATGGCAGAAGCGTATGTTCACATTGCAGAGACGGAGGCAGCTTCACAGCCCGCGTCCGTTCACGGGATGATGGATGTGCTGACGCACGGGCGAGAGCGGGATGTTGCCGGAGAAGAAAAGCGTTCGGCTTCGCGACCGGCCAGCGCGAAATCTGCAAAGAAGACAGATGAGCCGCGGAAGCGGCAGGTCGAAAAAGAATAGGCGCCGCGTCAGTCGGCCGATCTCAAATTGCCGCAGAAAACGAATGGAAGCGTATCAATCCAGCGGCTGGTCGTCCTCGGTCGATGGTTCGCATTCCACGGAGACGATATCTCCGCCGCCGTAATCTTCTTCCGCAGGTGGTTGTTTATCGTCGGTGTGAAGGGCTTCGTCCGCGGATAGCACGGCCCCTCCGGGAAGATGAATTTCGTAGAGATGCCGCGTCGATTCAGGCTTGGCGCGCAGGCGGTCCACGCAATCAGGCAAGGGGGCCTGCAGGATCGTGTAGGGTATTGCACCGTCCCGTGCGCTGACCCGCTCGCCGCGGAGGGACGGCCACTTCATCAGTTTGGCCCGGATATCGCTATCGTTCATCATGTCTTGACGATTTAAGAGGACTCAATGTTTCAAACACTCCCGCGCCGTCTCACCTTCGCATTTCCATAGAGTTCCGAGTGCATTCCAGTTCCAGCGATTCGCGGGAGAAACAATATAACGGCCGCCGCATCGGCATGGGAGACTTGCGCCCGGATTGCTTCTCCGCACGGAATATCTCCGCGTCGCGGCATTTCCTTGCGAAGTTTCTGAGTCACAGCGCATACGAAAAGTTGTTACCGCGACTCGGCGAGTGAAGCGCGCTGCTTGCTTATCGTTGCGGCCGTCACCGCGGGCGCGGCATTGCCCCAATGGTTGCGGATATAAGTCAGCACCGCAGCGACCTGATCGTCATTGAGCCGCCAGTCGAAAGCCGGCATGGCAGGCGCAGTCGGGGCGGATGCGGTCGCGACGGCGCGTGATCCTTCCAGCACGACACGGCCAAGTGTGGTGGGGTCGTCCGACTGCACGAGTGGGCTGCCAGCCAGGCGGGGAAATAGCTGCGCGTCACCCTGGCCATTGTCCCGATGGCAAGGGGCGCAGGCATCCTTGTAGATCGCCGCGCCGGCTTTCATCGACGGATCGTCTGCGGCAACCGGAGTCGGCTTATCGGTTGCGCCTTTGCCGGTGCCCAGCAAGTAGGTCGCTATTGCGGCTATGTCGGCGTCTTTCATATGCGATGTCGAGTGCGTGACGGCTTCTGCCATCGGTCCTGAGGCGAGAGTGGATTTGTTGGCGCCGGTTTTCAAATATTGAATCAGGTCATCCTTCGACCAGCCGCCGATGCCGTTGTGCGAGTTCGCCGTGATGTTCGGCGCGAACCAGCCCTGCAGCGTTGCGCCGGTCAACGGAGAGTCGGTCTTGTCGCCTCCCAAAACCGTCTTCGCCGTGTGGCACGTGCCGCAATGTCCTGGTCCTTGAACGAGGAAGGCGCCCCGATTCCATTCAGCGGTCTGCTGCGGATCGGCGACGAAGCGTCCGGGCGTGAAATTGAGCCAGTTCCAGAACATCATCGCGAGGCGAACGTTGAATGGAAACGGGAGCTGGTTCGCGATCACCTTGTGATGCACTGGCGCCACCGTGGCGAGGTAAGCGCGCATTGCCAGGATGTCGTCGCGCGACATCTTGGTGTAGGCCGTGTACGGCATTGCCGGGTAGAGCCGCGTTCCATTGCGGCCGCGGCCTTCCTGAAGCGCCGAGACGAATTCGTCGTCGCTCCAGTTGCCGATCCCGGTGTCGGTATCGGAGGTGATGTTCGGTGCGACCAATGTTCCGAATGGCGTTTGTAGCGCGACGCCGCCGGCGAAAGGTTCACCACCGGGAGCGGTGTGGCATCCGGCGCAATCGCTCAAGGTCACGAGATAACGCCCCCGCTCAATAAGGCTGAAGTCCTGAGTGGAGCCTTGCGCATAGGCACTCACGTTGAACCCGAGCAGCAGACCGAAGAGCGTGAGGGTGCGGATCATGTCTTTATACCAAGGGGCCGGGATTCTTCAGATAACGCTGGGTGATCGCGTCCGACGTCCAGTAAGCCAGCGCTCCGACGGTGTCGGTGGGATTGTAGCCGTGGTTCTGCGGAAACACGGACGCGCCTCCCGGGATGAAGAGGTTGTGGACATCCCAACTCTGGCAATATCGATTGAGGACGCTGGTTTTGGGATCGGCCCCCATCACGGTGCCGCCGGTGTTGTGTGTGGTCTGATAGATCGTGCTGTCGTAAGGACCCTTGCGCGGGTTGGCCTGCATTTCGGTCGGGTTCATGGCCTTGGCGATTTCCGCCAAACGCTCGGTGAGGTAGGCGGACATCTTCAGTTCGTTCTCATGGAAGTCGAACGTCATCCGCATCAAGGGGCGTCCGAGGCGATCCTTGTAGGTCGGATCGAGATCCAGCCAGCAATCCCGATAGCTGTAGGAACTGCCGTGGGTCGAGAGGCTGAAGGCATGTTGATAGGTTTCGGCAGTTGCCTTCTTCCACTCGGCGCCCCATTTGGGTGTGCCTTTCGGCACAGGGCGAGTCTGAATGGGACGCGCATTGGTCTGTCCCGCGCCCATATAGCCGCCGCCGACGAAGCCAAGATTGGTGTGATCGAAATTGTCGCCATTATAGTCATCGATCATCATGCCGTGAGCACCGGTCGCGATGAACGGATTGAGCACCTTGTCCTTCAGGATCAGGCTTACGCTCGATGTGGTCTGGTACGCATAGTTGCGCCCGACCACGCCTTGGCCGCTTGCGGGGTCGTATGGCTGACCGATTCCGGAGACCAGCATGAGCTGCACGTTGAACAACGAGAATGCGCATAACAACACGATGTCCGCAGGCTGCTCCCATTCGTTGCCGGATGTGTCGACGTAGGTTACGCCGGTCGCGCGCTTGCCGGTTGAATCCAGATTGATCTTGAGAACTTCGGATTCGGTTTGCGCGGTGAAATTCGGCAGGCGCAAAAGGGCTGGGAGCACGCAAGTCTGTGGACTTGCCTTGGAATAGTTGCCGCAACCGAAACGCTCGCAGAAACCGCAATAGCTGCATTGGCCCATCCGGATGCCGAGCGGATTGGTGTAGGCCTCACTCAGGTTGGAGGCGGGCTGGGGAAAGGGCGAATGCCCCAGCTTGCGTGCGGCATCGGCAAACAGGGTTGCACCAAGTCCCTGCTTCAAAGGTGGCGTGGGATATTCGGACGATCGCCAGCCTTCGAACGGATTGCCGCCGGCTTGTTTCGTACCCTTGATGTTGCCAGCTTTACCCGAAGTGCCGCAAAGCTTCTCGAAGCGGTCGTAGTACGGTTCGAGATCGTCGTAGCTGACCGGCCAATCCTGGATCGTCATGTCGGAAGGCAGCATATCCGCGCCGTAACGTTCGGTGAGATGACTGCGCAGACGAAAATCGGTTGGCAGAAAACGCCAGGTCTGGCCGTTCCAGTGGATTCCGGCGCCACCGACGCCGTTGCCGGGAAGGAAGCCGGAGAAGTTCCGGATTGGAAGTGCAGTCTGATCGGCCTTGTTGCGAAACGTCAGTGTTTCCTGCGCCGGACGCAAAAAGAGGTCGAGACGGACGGCGTAGCGTAGTTCGTCCTGGGCGTAGCTCGGCGGAAAATCCGTCGCGGTGTCGCGCCACGGCCCGCGTTCGATCGCGACGACGTCCAGGCCGGCTTTGGCGAGTTCATAGCTAAGGATCGAGCCGGTCCAACCCAGTCCGATCACCACGACATTCTTGGACGGTAGCTTCCGCGCCATTATGCTATCCTTTCGCCGCCCAGTCCGCGCGTCCCATGATGCCGACCGGTGGCAAGGGATAGGGTTCGTTGTGGCGTTCGACCCAATCGCGATAATCGTATCGCGCGCCGGGGAAGCCGATCAATTTCCAGCCAACCATGTCGCGATTGCCGCCATAGATCGGATCGGCGAAGAACCCTTGCTGGGTGTCTTGCAGCAGCATCGCGAAGAATGCTTTCGCTTCCACGTCCTTGAGCTTGATCGATCCGTTTTCCAGGTTGGACAGCAGTTTGTCCTGATCGGAAGCGGTCAGTTCGCGAAACTTCTTCCCGCCATTCGACTCGCCGATGTGATCAGCCAGTGCCTTGAGTCCGTTGCGATAGCGTCCCGCGGGTGAATCCGGATTTTGGTATCCCTGCGTTGACGAACCGGGCATGAAGGGAGGGCGCGTGTAGAGGCCTTCGCTGTGGCCGTAAGGTCCGGCCAATTGCCGATCGATGAAGACGGCGCAGCCGGCATCCTTGCCACCGGGCCCACGATCGTCCGGCGGGATCAGGCGATCAACGATAGCTTCGATGGTCGCGGCTTCATCTGCCGTAAAGAAAACCCACGGCCCGGGGCGGGTCAGCGGTGGAAGATCGGCGGCGCCGGGAGCCCATGGCATTCCCTGATGGAAAGTCCGCGCGTGAACGACGGAAACCGAGGTCGCCAGCAATGCGGTCGTAGACGCGAGAAACGATCGCCGGGACAGACAAAGCGGAGCCTTTGATTCCATTACCCAAACCCCGAACGCCTTCGGCCCACGGTGCAGATTTATCAAGGCGCTTTTACCAAACCAAAGGAGATCGAAGGCAAAAGTTCCATCGAAGTTCAAATTTTTGAACCGAGCCAAACAGCCCATTCGCCAGGAGCACAAGGCCGGTCGTATGACCAGACCGCACAGTTTTTCGCTTCGGCAAGCAACCGATGGCTCATATGATCTGCCAAATACGATCGCAGAAGGGAGGCAGGGATGGCGAGAACAAACCAGATGACGTCCCTGACCTGGAACGCCGATCTCCCTTGTAGATGAAAGTGAAGTACGATGATGCGGCAGATGAAACTGATCGGCTTTCTGCAGGCCCAAAACTGTTCGAACTATCCGGCTTCCTGGCGGCATCCGTCGTCGAAATCAAACTGGTTCTCGCGCGAATATTATGAGGAGATCGGTCGGACATTGGAGTGCGGAAAATTCCATCTCGCATTCTTCGATGACCGACTCGCAATACCGGATCGTTTTGGAGACGACTTCAAAGAAACCGTTCGGCACGGAGTGCGGGCCGCCAAGCTCGATCCCGTCGCAGCCGCGTTGACGATGGGACTAGCGACCAAGCATCTCGGAATCGGCGTTACCTATTCGACTACCTATTACGAACCGTTCCACGTCGCCCGGGTGTTTGCGACCGTCGATCTCCTGCTGAATGGTCGAGTCGCATGGAACGTCGTTACCTCCTTGAATGATTCGGAAGCCGCCAACTTCGGGGCCGCGGAGCATCTTGGCCACGATCTGCGATATGACCGGGCAGACGAGTTCATGAACGTCGTGCTCGGGCACTGGGATACATGGGAGGATGATGCGGTCGTCTTCGATCGCGAGAGCGGGCTGTTTGCGGATCCTTCAAAAGTCCATCGTCTTGATCATCAGGATCAGTTTTTCAATTCGCGCGGTCCGTTCACCGTGCCGCGCTCGCCGCAAGGACATCCCGTCATCATTCAAGCCGGACAAAGCGGTCGTGGCAAGGAGTTCGCATCCCGATGGGGTGAATTGATCTTCGTGATCTATCCCAATCTGGATATCGCCAAAAAGCAATATGCAGCGATGAAACAATCGCTCCGGGATCAAGAGCGCGAGGTCAGCATCGCGCCGGCGGTCTATCCGATCGTTGCGGAAACTCAGGCTGAAGCGGAAGATCGCTATGCACTGATCGATGGACTAGCGAAGCCGATCGACTCGCTGACGCTTCTTTCAGAGGTGCTCAATTACGATTTTGCATCGAAGCCGATGGATGAACCGTTCACACCGGAGGAACTGCAAGCCATTAGTGGGCTGCAAGCCATCCGTGATCGCGTCGTTCAACTCAGCGGCAAGTCCAATCCCACTGTGCGAGATTTCGTTCAGTTCAGTGGGAGAGGGACTTTACGCGAACTGCCGACGTTCGTCGGATCGGCAAAGAGCGTCGCGGACAAGCTCGAGGAATGGTTTATCGGCGGTGCCTGCGACGGCTTTGTGGTCGCGGCGACGCACGTACCGGGCACCTACGAGGATTTCGTACGTTTGGCGGTGCCGGAATTGCAGCGGCGAGGCCTGTTTCGACGTGAATATGAAGGAAATACGCTGCGCGAAAACCTCGGTCTGCCGCGGCCGGCAAGAGGATACCTGCGCCGCACGAAGGAGGACGTGCCGACCGTGCCGGCATGAGGACCTGCACGGTCATGATTTGTCCGGTTCAAGATATCGCGCCACTGTCCTTCATGAATGAAGCAAACCTCGCATCGCCGACATAAGCGATATTGACCCGCATTGCCGGCGAACTGGCGCTTCCGTCCGGATTGAAGGCTGAGCCGGGCGCCAACAGGATGCTGAGATCGGCCGCGCGTTTCGACAATTGCTTGTCATCGATATGCCGTGGTAGCTGGCACCACATGTAGAATCCGCCACGCGGCTGCCCGAATATCGGAAGGCCCAATTGAGAGAGGCTGTCGTAAGCGGCCGCCGTCGCCGTTTCGATCCGGCCGGCAAGTCGCTTGAGATGATTTCGATAGCGACCGCTGATCATCAGGTCGTAGATGATCTGCTCGACATAACCGGAGCTATTGGCGCGTGTGATCATCTTCAGATCGGCTAACGCGCCGATGGTCTGTGGATCGGCGGCGATGTAGCCGGATCGCAGACTGGCAGATAGCGTCTTGGCAAACGTTCCCACATAGATCACGCGGTCGAGCTGATCGAGTGCGGCGAGCCTCGGACTGGTGGCAGGGAGCACGTCAGCAAACGGATCGGTGTCGACGATGCGCAGGTTGTACTTGGTGGCGATCTGCATCAGCCGATAAGCAACCGGCAGCGTGATCGAACAGCCGGTCGGATTATGCGCGA
Source organism: Xanthobacteraceae bacterium (assembly GCA_024508855.1). Classification (GTDB taxonomy): domain Bacteria; phylum Pseudomonadota; class Alphaproteobacteria; order Rhizobiales; family Xanthobacteraceae; genus 62-47. The sequence continues at coordinate 2,832 of JANINJ010000055.1, read as the reverse complement.
GCGACTGCGTGAAGAACAGCCGCGCGCCAGTTGTCGCAGCGCGCTGTTCGAGATCGTCGAGATCGGGCCCGTCAATATTCCGTCGAACGCCGGCAAGCGTGGCCTTCGCCAGCCGCAGCTTGCCGAACAGCGGATAGTAACCTGGGTTGTCCACCAGCACGGTATCGCCCGGTTCGACGAAATGCCGCACGATCATGTCGAGTGCGTCGTTGGCGCCCTGGGTCAGCAGCACCTGCGCCGGCTCGGCGTTGATCGATCGCTCCGCGAGCGTCAGCGCGATGCGTTCTCGCAGCGCCGGCAATCCGTTGGGGCTGCCATAGCTTTCCGGCAACGCGCGCTTGCCGGGACGTGTAACCGGCCGCAGCAGCATGCCGACATCAGGCCCTTCCATCCATGCGGCTGGTGGCCGGCCATCACCGATGCGGACCTCATAGCGCTTTTCGAGCTGTTCGCGCAGCAGCCAGACGATATCGACCGCATCGACCTTTCCCGGCGACGGAATCTTGGCGCGCTTCGGCTGATGTTGCGTGACGTAGAAGCCGGAGCCGGGCCGGCTCTCGACCCGGCCCGAAGCGACCAGTCGATCATAGGCCTCCACCATGGTATTCTTGGAGACGGCGAATGTTTGCGTCGCCGTGCGGATTGAGGGCAGCCGCTCGCCGGCGCGGATCAGGCCGCGGTCGATCCGTCCCACGATGGCCTCGTAGATCGTCTCAACGCGCGAGCGCTGGTGTGGTTGGCTGGACGTCAGAATTGTACCCACCATTTGAGTGGTACGGACCACTCCCAAAATCTGCAAAGCGTTCCTTGTAGTGTACCCATCACTGGGTACGCTTGAGAAGCGAAAGCTTGTAACAGCTTCGCATCGGGGAGGTGCTTCACGGATAACGCAGCGTCTGCGCGTAGTCCGGCCATGGGCCAGCTTCACATCACCGATTGTCGCAATCATCGCTTCGCCGACGGTGCGTGGCGCAACAAGGGTTTTTGGCATGACCGCTCCCCGGCATGGAGCCAATCGCAGCAGTCGGATTGCCGGCTTTCATCGCAAGACGCCGGCCGAGCGGCGCGATCTGGTGGCGGCGTTCGCCGGCCTCGACGACGCTGCGGTGGCGCATCTCGCCAATATGGGAAACCTGCCGGAACAACTTGCCGACAAGATGATCGAGAACGTCATCGCCACGATGAACGTGCCGATCGGTGTCGCCATCAATCTGCGGATCGACGACGAGGAGGTGATGGTGCCGATGGCGACGGAGGAATCCTCCGTCGTCGCAGCGGTCTGCAATGCCGCGCGGCAGAACTACGACACCGGCTTCACGACGTCGGTATCCGGCACGTTGATGATTGCGCAGGTGCAGGCGGTGGACGTGCCCGATCCTTACGCGGCGCGGCTGCGGTTGCTCGGGAAACGCGACGAGATCAAGCGTATCTGCGACGCCTGCGATCCGTTGCTGCTCAAGATCGGCGGCGGCTTCCAGGATATGGAGGCTCGGGTACTCGACACGCTCGGTGGCCCAATGCTGATCACCCATCTGATCGTCGACACGCGCGATGCCATGGGTGCAAATGCCGTCAATACCATGGCGGAGAAGATCGCACCGCATATCGCGGACTGGAGCGGCGGCCGCGTATTCCTGCGGATTCTCTCGAACCTTGCGGATCGGCGGCTGGCGCGTGCCCAAGCGACCTGGAAGCTCGATGAAATCGGCGGCACCAGCGTGCGCGACGGCATCATCAGCGCCTATCATTTCGCGGAAGCAGATCCGTATCGCGCCGCCACCCACAACAAAGGCATCATGAACGGCATCAGTGCGGTGGTACTTGCAACGGGCAACGACACCCGCGCTGTCGAAGCCGGCGCTCATGCGTATGCTGCCCGTGATGGACGCTACAGCAGCCTGACACGCTACGAGATCAACGCAAACGGTGATCTGAGCGGATCGATCGAATTGCCGTTGGCTGTTGGTCTGATCGGCGGTGCGACCAAGATCCATCCGACTGCGCAGACCTGCCTGAAAATTCTCGGCGTCACAACCGCGGAGCGCCTTGCGCGTATCATCGCCGCCGTCGGCCTCGCGCAGAATTTTTCTGCATTGAAGGCTTTGGCCACAACCGGCATTCAGGCCGGGCATATGGGGCTGCATGCGCAGAACATCGCGATCATGGCGGGCGCGATGGGAGATGAGATCGATACGGTTGCCAAAATTCTCGTCGAACGTAAAACGGTCCGCATCGATGCCGCGCAGGACCTCCTGTCCGAACTCCGACGCTCGTCGGTGCCCCTCCAAAATAGAACCATAACAGAACTTCAAAAGGGAGAAACGAAGTGAAACTGAGATCAACTGCCAGTCTTTTTGCAAGCGCGGCGGCCATGCTGATGGCGCTGCTTGCACCCGCGCGGGCCGAAATTCCGAACAATACATTGAAGCTCGGCGTGCTGACCGATCTCAGCGGTTTTGCCGCCGACTCCACCGGCCCCGGTTCGGTGGCGGCCGCAAAACTGGCGATAGAGGATTTCGCCAAGGAGAATTCCAAGATCAAGGTCGAACTGATCCAGGGCGATCACCAGAACAAGGCGGATATCGGCGGCACGCTGGCGCGGCGCTGGGTGGATGTCGAGAAGGTCAATGCGATCCTCGACGTTCCGTTCTCGTCGGTGGCACTTGCGGTGCAGGAGGTGGTACGCGACAGCAAGACCGCCTTCATCGCATCGGGACCGGGAACGACGCTTCTGACCGGCGAGAAATGCTCACCCAACACGGTGCAGTGGAGCTACGACACCTGGGCGCTCGCGCACGGTACGGCGTTGGCGTTGCTGCGCGCCAAGAAGGA
>JANINJ010000054.1 GCA_024508855.1 Xanthobacteraceae bacterium | reverse complement strand
GCGCGATGTGCTCCGGTGTTGCCGCGGCCTGCCGCTCGAACAGCTCGTGGATGCAGAGGTCGGAAGGATAGTCGGCTTCCGTAGCTTTCCCTTCAGCCAATTGCAGATGATGCTCCTGCTGCGGCACCACAGTCAGCGCGCGTATGGACGTGTCCGGAAACCCTTCCAGTGCATCCGTCAGCTGTTCCAGGGCCATATGCATATAGGCGCACACACGCTGCGGCGCGACGCCGGCTGCAATCTGGGCTGTCAACACGAGCTCGGCGCCGGTGTCGTCCACTGACATCGTGAACGGATAATTGGTCCATTCCTGGCCACCCAAGAAGCTGATACCTTCCCAGGCCGGAGCGGCACCCTTCTGCCCGGTGGCCGGCCGGCTGTGCCGATAATTCAATAGTGCACTAAATAGCGGTACCGCCGCGGCGACGCCACTGCAGCGCTGCGCCAGTGCCAATGGCGCATGTTCGTGCCGCAAGAGGTCGCTCAAGCGCACGTGTGCCGCGCGCACCGCGTCCAGCACACTCTGCCCGTCCACGTCGATGCGAATCGGTAAGGTATTGATAAACAAGCCCAGCGTGCGCTCGCCGTCCGTACTGCCGTGCATGCGGCCGAACAGCACCGTGCCGAACACGACTTGTTCGCGCGTCGCGACCTTGCTTAACACCAGCGCCCATGCAACGTGCATCAGCGCCGCCGCAGACACGCCCACCCGCGCCGACTGCTCGCGGATGCGTTTACCCAGCATCGTCTCTACCGGCAAGTGAGCCTCCTCGATACCGGAGCCATTACCCAGCGTGTCGAGTACGCCAAACGGCGCCGTCGGCTCCGCGACGTCACAAAGCATCTCGTGGAAGAACGCCTCGTGTTCGGCCTGCGACATACCGAACCTGGCCTGAGCCACGTAATTACGGAACGGCAGCGCCGGCGGCAATGCTTTGCCATGCAGCTGCGCCTGTATTTCGGCGACCAAAAGCTCGAGCGTCGTATGGTCACTCACCAGATGGTGATTCAATAATTGGAGCAGCCATCGTTCGCTATCAGCATCGTAGGCGATGAAGGCACGCACCAGCGGCGCCTCGCGAACGTCGATGCGGTAGTGGCGCGGGTCGAAGCGCTCGCTGAGCTGAAGGCGCACGTCGCCGCCATCGAACGACAACTCATCGATCCGTAGTTCAGCATGTCGCCAAACCACCTGCACTGCCTGGTTCAGGCTTTCCCAGGCAAAGGCCGTGCGCAGGATATCGTGGCGATCGACGACCACCTGCAGCGCCGAGAGGAAGCTGTCCAGGCGTGCACGATTGTCGAATGCCAGCGTGTTCGGCATCAAGTAGGCGTCGCTTTCCTTCTGCATCAGGTGGTGGAACAGGATACCTTCCTGCAGCGGCGCCAGCGGATAGATGTCCTGCACGTTGGCGGCGCCGCCCGGCACCGTCGACACGATACGGTCGATCTCGTCCTGCGACAGCTCGATCAGCGGCAGCATCCACGGCTCGATTCGCGCGCAGCCTTCCGGAATCGCATTCGGCGGGGCGACGAAGTGCGGCTTCTCCGCCGCCGGCGCCAGCGCCGCGGCCAGGTCCGCCAGCGTCGGCGCGCCGAAGATCGTGCGCACGTCGCTGTGCAGGCCCGCCTGCTGCAGCTGCGCCAGCATCTGGATCACCAGCAGCGAGTGGCCGCCCAGCGCAAAGAAATTGGCTTGCGCGCCCACCTGCTCCACGTCCAGTTTCAGCAGGCCGGCCCAGATACCGGCCAGCAGCACCTCGTTCGCGCTCGACGGCGCGACGTATTCCTGCGCCGTGCTCACGTCCGGTGCCGGCAGCGCCTTGCGATCGAGCTTGCCATTGGCCGTCACCGGCAGCGCATCGAGCACCACGAACAGCG
>JANINJ010000053.1 GCA_024508855.1 Xanthobacteraceae bacterium | reverse complement strand
AGGGCGACATGTTCGACGGCGAGACCGCGTTCACGCTCTACGACACGTATGGTTTTCCGCTCGATCTGACCCAGGATGCGCTGCGCACGCGCGGCATCGGCGTCAATATCGCGTCGTTCACCGATGCGATGGAACGCCAGCGTGAGAAGGCGCGCGCCTCGTGGGCGGGCTCGGGCGAGGCCGCGACGGAGTCGATCTGGTTTCCGCTGCGTGAAAAGCTCGGCGGCACTGAATTCCTCGGCTACGAGACCGAGACCGCTGAAGGTGTCGTTGCCGCGCTGGTCAAGGACGGCAAGGAAGTCGACAGCCTCAAGGCTGGCGACACCGCTGCCATCGTGCTCAACCAGACGCCGTTTTACGCGGAGTCCGGCGGTCAGGTCGGCGATACCGGTGTCATGACCGGCGAGGGCGTCACCTTCCGCGTCACCGAGACCCAGAAGAAAGCCGGCGGCGACGTTTTCGTGCATCTCGGCACCGTCGAGCAGGGCACGCTCAAGGTCGGCGATGCCTTGCAGCTCGAGGTCGATCATGCGCGGCGCGGCGCGATCCGCGCCAACCATTCCGCGACGCATCTGTTGCACGAAGCGTTGCGGCAGGTGCTCGGCGATCACATCGCGCAGCGCGGTTCGCTGGTGGCGCCGGAGCGGCTGCGGTTCGATTTCGCGCACAACAAGCCGATCACGCCGGACGAGCTTCGGCGCATCGAGGACATCGCCAACGATGTCGTGCTCGAGAACGGCGAGGTGATGACCCGGCTGATGGCGCTCGACGAGGCGCGCGAGTCCGGCGCACGCGCGCTGTTCGGCGAGAAATACGGCGACGAAGTGCGTGTCGTCTCGATGGGCAACAAGGCCCCGGGCAGCAATGCGCAAGGCGCCGCAGGCAATACATTGGGCTGGTCGGTCGAACTGTGCGGCGGCACCCATGTGCGACGCACCGGCGATATCGGCCTGATCTCGATCACCGGCGAAAGCGCGGTGGCCTCCGGCGTGCGTCGTATCGAGGCACTCACCGGACGTCAGGCGCGGCACAGCGCGAACGACGCGATCCACACCGCGAAGGCGGCGGCTGCGGAGTTGCGCACGACGCTCGACGACATGCCGGCGCGTATCGCGGCGCTGCTGGAGGAGCGCAAGAAACTGGAACGCGATCTGTCCGACGCGCGCAAGAAACTGGCGATGGGCGCGGGCGGTGCTGCATCCGGCGATGGCGGCGCATCCGACATCCGCACCATCGGCGATGTGAAGTTCCTGGGCCGCGCGGTGCAAGGCATCGAGATCAAGGATCTCAAGAGCCTTGCCGATCAGGGCAAGAAGCAACTCGGCTCCGGCGTGGTTGCGCTGGTGGCCACCAGCGAAGACGGCAAGGCGAGCGTCGTTGTCGGCGTGACCCAGGATTTGACCGCGCGTTTCAACGCGGTCGATCTCGTGCGCAAGGCGTCTGAAGTGCTGGGTGGCAAGGGCGGTGGCGGCAAGCCCGACATGGCGCAGGCTGGTGGACCGGCGGGCACCCAGGCCGCGGCGGCGCTGGAAGCGGTCGCGGCGGCGATGGGCGCGTAGGTTCGGCGGAAGCGCCCGCTATCCGGTGCGCTTCAACCGCCGTCAGCGTGACAGCAATACCGGTACGGTCATCGACCTCAGGATATCGCGCGTCACGCCGCCAAGGACGAATTCGCGCAGCCGCGAATGGCCATAGCCGCCCATGACGATCATGTCGGCCGATTTGTCCGCGGCGTGCGACAGGATCACGTCGGCGATATTTCGATCCGCCGTGACGGTTTCGATTTCGATCTGAACGCCGTGGCGGGCGAGATGGTTGGCGATCTCGATGCCGTGGATTTCACGCTGCGGCTTGTCGCTCTTCTCGCCGACGACGTTGAGGATTTCGACATCGCTCGCGCGCTTGAGGAAAGGCAGCGCGTCGTTCACCGCTCGTGCCGCAGGTGCGCCGCCGTCCCAGCAGCACAATACCCGGTCAAGTTTCAAGCCCTCGGTCTGGATATAGGGGACGACGATCGCCGGCCGGCCGGTGTTGAACAGCGCGGCCTCGATGCTCAAGTCGTTGTCCGGCCCATCGTCATCGCTCTGGCGCATGACGCTCAGATCGAAATGTCGGGCCAGATTGGCGAAGGTGTCCGCCGTCGTTCCAGCACCTGTTTCCAGCACGAGATGATTGGAGAACGAAAGGCCGCTTCGCGCGGTTGCGGCATGGAAGCGGTCGAGCGCGGCCCGTGCCGCCTTCTCCTTCTGCGCCAGGAGATCGGCAATCACAGTGCCGGGAACGCCGACCAGCCCGTAATCCGCCATGCCACTGAGATTGCCGAACGCGACGCCGGCAAGATGCGCCTCGAAGGCTTCCGCGATCGATACGGCGAAGGCGAGCGCCTGATCGTGCTCCTTCTCGTGTTCGAGCTTAACGATGAGGTCCTTCATGACTGAAACTCCCTGAGTGGCGATGAGGTCAGGTCAGCCTAGCGCTGTATCGTGGAGTGAATTTGCGATGCCGCAATGTTTGGCGTGATTTTGGGACGGCGTGATGACGCCGTGGTGCGGCGATGAGTAGCCGACAACGCGCTGGCGTCACGTTCGCATTCGCAGCAAAATGCCGCATGCATCATAATACCCCATTGATCTCCACGGTCGTCGTCGGCCTCGTTCTGGCATTCGTTCTGGGCGCGATCGCCCAGCGAATCCGGATATCGCCGCTGGTCGGCTACCTGCTTGCCGGTGTGGTGATGGGCCCGTTCACTCCGGGCTACGTTGCCGATCAGAATATCGCCAATGAACTGGCTGAAATCGGCATCATCCTGCTGATGTTCGGTGTCGGGTTGCATTTCTCGCTGAAAGACCTGCTCTCGGTGCGGGCCATCGCCGTACCCGGCGCCGTGGTGCAGATCACAGCCGCAACGGTGATGGGGCTGGGCCTCGGCTGGACGCTCGGCTGGAGCGTCGGCAAAGGCATCATGTTCGGCCTCGCGCTGTCGACGGCTTCCACCGTGGTTTTGTTGCGCGCGCTACAGGAGCGGCGGCTGATCGAGACCGAGCGCGGCCGTATCGCGGTCGGCTGGCTGATCGTCGAGGACATCGCCATGGTCCTGACGCTGGTGCTGCTGCCGGCGCTCGCCGGATTGCTGAACGGCGAGGCTGCAGATGGAATGGCGTTGTCGGCGCTGGCCTGGCCCATTGCCCTCACGCTCGGGAAGGTCGTGGCCTTCGTCGCCTTCATGCTGGTGGTCGGCCGCCGCGTGATCCCATGGATCCTGCATTACGTCGCGCATACCGGATCGCGCGAACTGTTTCGTCTGGCGGTGTTTGCCATCTCACTTGGCGTGGCGTTCGGCGCGGCGATCCTGTTCGACGTGTCGTTTGCGCTGGGCGCGTTCTTCGCGGGGATGATCCTGAGCGAGTCGGAGCTCAGCCAGCGTGCCGCCAACGAGACGCTGCCGTTGCGCGATGCCTTCGCCGTGCTGTTCTTCGTATCGGTCGGCATGCTGGTCGATCCCGCCATCATCGTCAAAGAGCCGCTGCCGCTGCTGGCAACGCTGTTCATCATCCTGGTCGGGAAGTCGGTCGCGGCATTCGCCATCGTGCGGCTGTTCGGCCATCCCAACTCCACGGCGCTGACGATCTCGGCAAGCCTGGCGCAGATCGGCGAGTTCTCCTTCATCCTCGTCAGTCTCGGCGTCAGCCTGTCGCTGATGACGGAGCGCGGCCGCGATCTGGTGCTGGCAGGTGCCATCATCTCGATCATGCTCAACCCGCTGTTCTTCGCGTTGCTCGACCGGATTCTCGTCGACAAGAAGGACGCCGCGGTGCCGGCAGGCGAGGACATGCCGGCCCCGCGCGAGCCGGTACCGGTCTCGACACAGACCAACCACGTGGTTCTGGTCGGCCACGGCCGGGTCGGCAGCGTGGTCAGCCGCGCGCTTCGTGCCGCCAACACGCCGCTGCTGGTGATCGAGGACAATCCCGGCACCATCGAGCGATTGATGGAGGAGGGGGTCGAGGTCATCACCGGCAACGCTGCCGCGCCGGACATGTTGCAGGCGGCCAATGTCGGGGAGGCGCGGGGGCTGCTGGTGGCGATCCCCGATGCCTTCGAGGGCGGCCAGATCGTCGCCAAGGCACGGGCGATCAGTCCCGGCCTGCCGATCATCGCGCGCGCGCATTCCGAAGAGGAAATCGCGCATCTCAAGTTTCACGGTGCGACCTCGGTCATCATGGGCGAGATGGAAATCGCCAAGGCGATGCTGGCGGAGATCGACGACGCGGCACAGGCACCGGGCTTCAGCGGCGCGGCTTGACGCCGGACGCGACCGGCGAACCCTGGTGATATCGCTGCGGCCGACTTCGCTTTGGCCCGACTTATGCTAGGCTCAGGCGTTCACAAACGCTGGAGGCCACCGTGGCGGACAATCGCAAGAAAACGGGCAAGGCAGATCGCGCCCGTGTCAGTACGAAAGAGAAGTACGAAGTTGCGTATGAGGCCAAGAAGATGGGCGTGACCAAGGAAGCCGTGATCAAGGCAGCCAAGAAGGTCGGCCCGATGCGGAAGAACATCGAAGCCGAGTTGAAGAAGACAAAGCCCAAGGCGGCGAAAAAGAAGACGACTCGCTGAACGGTCCGCACTCTCCGCCGGGCGAACAGCCGGCCGGATGAATGTGCGTATGACGACCGAGCAAAGCAAAGGCGCGACGAACGTCGCGCCTTTTTGTTTGTGACTTCCACAAAGTCAAAAGGGTGGCGCGGACTTCCGCACCACCCTTCGAAATGTTCGGTGACCGAAAGATCAGGCCGGCGCCATCGCCTTGGTGAGGTTTTCCGCCACCTTGTCGAGGAAGCCGGTGGTCGAGAGCCAGCGCTGGTCGGCGCCGACCAGCAGCGCGAGATCCTTGGTCATGAAGCCGGCTTCGACAGTATCGACGCAAACCTTCTCCAGCGTCTTGGCGAACTTGGCCAGCGCCTCGTTGTTGTCGAGCTTGGCGCGGTGGGCGAGGCCCTGGGTCCAGGCGAAGATCGAGGCGATGGAGTTGGTCGAGGTCTCCTTGCCCTTTTGATGTTCGCGGTAGTGGCGTGTCACGGTGCCGTGCGCCGCTTCGGCTTCCACCACCTTGCCGTCCGGCGTCAGCAGCACCGAGGTCATCAGGCCGAGCGAGCCGTAGCCCTGCGCCACGGTGTCGGACTGCACGTCGCCGTCATAGTTCTTACAGGCCCAGACATAGCCGCCGGACCACTTCAGCGCCGAGGCGACCATGTCGTCGATCAGGCGGTGTTCGTAGGTCAGGCCCTTGGCTTCGAACGCCTTCTTGAACTCGCTGTCGTAGATCTCCTGGAAGATGTCCTTGAAGCGGCCGTCATAGACCTTGAGGATGGTGTTCTTGGTCGACAGATACACCGGATAGCCGCGCGACAAGCCGTAGTTCATCGAGGCGCGGGCGAAATCGCGGATCGAGTCGTCGAGGTTGTACATGCCCATAGCGACGCCGGCGCCGGGCGCCTGGAACACTTCGCGCTCGATCACGGTACCGTCTTCGCCGACGAACTTCATGGTCAGCGAGCCCTTGCCGGGGAATTTGAAGTCGGTGGCGCGATATTGGTCGCCGAATGCGTGGCGCCCGATGATGATCGGCTTGGTCCAGCCGGGGACGAGGCGCGGCACGTTCTTGCAGATGATCGGCTCGCGGAAGATCACGCCGCCGAGGATGTTGCGGATGGTGCCGTTCGGCGACTTCCACATCTGCTTGAGGTTGAATTCCTTCACCCGCGCTTCGTCCGGAGTGATGGTGGCGCACTTCACGCCGACGCCGACCTTCTTGATGGCGTTGGCGGCGTCGATGGTGACCTGGTCGTTGGTCTTGTCGCGGTACTCGATTCCGAGGTCGTAATACTGCAGATCGATATCGAGGAACGGGGTGATCAGCTTGTCCTTGATGTATTGCCAGATGATCCGGGTCATCTCGTCGCCATCGAGTTCGACGACGGGGTTGGTCACCTTGATTTTTGTCATGGGGAATCGGGCCTTACATTGAGGACGGGACAGGACGGAAGAACCGCCGCGAGCGGTTTGCAGCCGTCGCTATAGCACCGGCTTTCGCGGGCTGGAAGGTGAGGGGCTTTGCGACTTTGGCGCAGATCGTCCGCAAATTTGCGTGCGCGCCGCTTTTGGGGCGAAGGCCACATGACCGTTATGTGACCTGAATTTAGGTTGTTTATGTAAAATATTGTTTTGTAACAGTTTTTGGCTCTATGCGCTGCTTGCCGGCGGCGTCAGCGGGCCGGACGGTGGCCGCGTGATCAGTGCGGTGAACAGAAGGCCAGCCACGGCGAAAATGAAAGTCAGCCAGAAGGCATCGATATAGGCGAGGACGTTCGATTCGCGCTGGACGATGCCGGACAGGGTGCCGAGGCTGCGCGGCAGCGCGGCGCCCAGGCCGAAGTTCGAAAAATGCGCCGACAGTTTCGCGAGCAGGTGCGCCACCTGACCGCTGGCGTCGGTGACATGCTGGCCAAGCAGATTGGAGTGCACCTGTTCGCGCACCCGCAGCCACGTCCCCATCAGCGCGACGCCGATCTCGGCGCCTCCCAGCCGCATGATCTGGATATAGGCAGCAAACGCCGTTGCCCGGGTGGGGTCGGAATTGGCGAGCGCGATCAGGATGATCGGCATCAGGGTGAACGTCTGTCCGACCGATTGCAGCAACACGATCGGCACGAAATCGATCGGCGCCCAGTCGTGGGTGATCTGCGTTCCCAGCAAAGCGGCGGTGGCGAACGTCATCAGGCCGATCGCCAGCACGATCCTCGGATCGAAGCGCCGCAGCAGCCAGAGCGATAGCGGAAACAGCAGCGCCATCGGCAGCACGCAATAAGTGAGCAGCAGGCGGCCGGTCTGTTCGGGCCGAAGCTGCGCTACCGAAGACAGGAAATTCGGCACCAGCGACGAGTTGGAGAGACTGGTCAACGTGTAGAGCAGGATCACTACCAGCGCGAAGCCGATATTGCGCGACAGCAGCACGTTGGCGTGCGCCCACGGATCGCGCACCACCGCCTCGTTGATGAAGAATGCCACGAGCAGGAGCGTGCCGCTCGCAAGCAGCGCGACGATGGTTCCGGAGCCGAGCCAATCCAGCCGGTTGCCCTGATCGAGGCCGGCATAGACCATGGCAATGCCGCTGCCGAGCAGCAGCATTCCGCCCCAGTCGGCGGTTTCCAGCAGTTTCCGGTTGAGCGGCTCCCACGGTGCGCCGACATAGACCAGCACGGCCATCAGCACGGCGACGATGGCGTCCTGCCAGTACAGCCACTCCCATCCGATCTGGTCGACATAGAAGCCGACCAGGGCGGGACCGAAGTTGAGCGAAAATCCGACCCGCAGCGAATAGATCCCGATCGCCACCAGCCACCATTTGATCGGCAAGTTGCGGAAGATGATCATCAGCGTCGCCGGCACGAATGTGCCGAGCAGCAGGCCATGGATTACGGTCAGCGTGAGCAGCGTCGGGTAATCGCGGATAAACGGAATAACCAGCGAAATGACAGCGAAGACCAGGCTCGGCACCCCGAGAATGCGGCGCAGCCCGAACACAGTGGCGAGCCATGCGACCGCAGGTGCGATGAAGATCTGCGACGCGGTCGAGGCCGTGCTCAGCCACGCGCCTTCGTCGAAACTCAGCGAAAACGCGCCCTTGAGATCGGACAGGCCGATCGAGAACATGCGGCTGTCGATGTTCGCCATCGATGCGCCAAGCAGCACGGCGATCACCGCGAGGATCGGATGATGGACGGCGGTGCCGACCGAAACCGGTCCGCTGGCGATGATCCTAGTTTCCGCCACCGGCCTTGATCCCGTCTTTGGCCCCACTGCTGGAAGGTGTAACCGTGCCCTCTGTATCGATCCGCGTTATCGCCGACATGCCGGGCAGCAGGCTCTCGATCAGCGGCTGTCCCTTGTCGAATTCGATCCGCAGCGGAATGCGCTGCACCACCTTGGTGAAGTTGCCGGTGGCGTTGTCGGGCGGCAGCAGGGCGAATTGCGATCCGCTGGCGGGCGAGATGCGTCCGACATGGCCGTGCAGTGTTTGCCGCGGGAAACTGTCGACCGTGATGCTCACCGGCTGCCCGGCCTTCACGCGCGTCAGTTGCGTCTCCTTGTAGTTGGCGATGATGTAGACGTTCGGCAGCGGCACGACGTTGAACAGGTTGCTGCCGATATTCACGTAGTCGCCGGGCTGGACCTGCCGCGCGCCCACGATACCGTCGAACGGCGCATTGATGCGGGTATAGCTGAGCTTGAGCTTCGCGGCCTTGAGCGCCGCTTCGGCGGCGAGAACGTCGGCGGCGCGTTGTTTCTTCGTGCCGGCCAGCACCTCCATCTGATGCTTTTGCGCGGCGATCACGGCGCGGCTGGCGCGCACATCCGCTTGCGCCTTGGCAAGCGCAGCGTTTGCCTGTTCGAGCCGCTGGCGCGTCCCGGACTCGGTCTTGATCAGGGATTGCTGGCGTTCCTGCTCCTGCTGCGCCTCGAGCTGAACGGCTTCGGCGGAGGCGCGCTGCGCTTCGGATTGCGCGATGGTGGCGTATTGCAGTTCGACCTGATTGGCGAGGTTGTCGAGTGCGGCCTGTGCGCCCGCGACGGCGGCTTCCGCCTGCGCGACCTGTGCCTCGTAATCCGACGGATCGATTTCGACGAGCAGGTCGCCCGCCTTGACGCGCTGATAGTCGCTGACGGCAACCGTCTTCACTTCGCCGGCGACGCGGCTGCTTAGCTGCGAGACGTCGGCGCGGACATAGGCGTCGTTCGTGGTCTGGGTCCGGGCGCTGCTTACCCACAGATCCCAGCGGGTGGTAGCCAGTGCAATGAAGACGAAGGCGGCCAGCACGCATACCAGCGGGATTGCCAGACGTCGCCATGTCGCAGCCGCAGTGGATTTCTCTGGTGGGGACGGTGCCGGTGGCGGTGGGCTGGCGGCAGAGGGATGATTATCGGGTTCGGCCAAGGATCACCTTTTCGGTCAAGCGGTGCGGACTGTCCGACGAATTCGAAATTGGGGGAACGTATTTAGCATGCGGCTGGCGCGCCCGGCACTGCACCGATCAAATTTCCCCTCCGCCGAGAAATTCCTTGACGTGTGCCGCGCCACCTGCGTTACGGCAGGCATGTCGAATAGGCTGGCGCTGCAAGGATACACTGCAAGGATCATGACAGGTTCAGGAACGGACAAGACCAAGACGCGGATGGAATTGGCAGGGCCGGTCGTGGTTCTGGTCGAGCCGCAGCTCGGCGAGAACATCGGCATGTGCGCGCGCGCGATGGGAAATTTCGGCCTGACGCGGTTGCGTATCGTCAATCCGCGCGACGGCTGGCCGAACATGGCGGCCCAGCGCGCTGCGGCAGGCGCCGATCATATTTTAGATAAGGTCGAGTTGTTCGACACCGTCGAGGCGGCGGTATCCGACTGCACGCTGCTGTTCGCCACCACCGCGCGCGCCCACGACCAGGCCAAGCCCGTGGTCGGCCCGGAGGCGGCAGCCAAGGAGATGAGCGGCCAGATCGCCAGCGGCGGCACGGCGGCGATCCTGTTCGGGCGCGAGCGCTACGGATTGCAGAACGAGGAAGTGGCGCTGGCCGATCGCATCATCACCTATCCGGTCAATCCGGGTTTCGCCTCGCTCAACCTGGCGCAGGCCGTGCTGCTGATGGGCTACGAATGGTTCAAGCTGGCGACGCAAGGTTCGCTGCCGTTCGCGATGCCGGAGCGATCCGAGCGCGCTTCGCAGCATCAGATGCAGGCGTTCTTCGACAATCTGGTGCGCGAACTGGACAAGGTGGAATTCCTGCGACCGGCCGAGAAGCGCGACACCATGCTGGTGAACCTGCGCAACATCTTCACCCGGATGGAGCCGACCAAGCAGGATATGCACACGCTGCACGGCGTGGTGATGGCGATCGCCGAGGGCCGCAAGGGACCGGCGAAGGGCGGCGTGCTCGATGGTACGCAGGCGACGCGGTTGCGCGCGCTGCTGGCCGAGCAGGGCAGCGGCGCGACGGAAAGCAGCAGCGTGCGTGGACTGGCGCGGCTGTTGCGGCGTAATCCGACCGATGCCGAACGCATCCTGTGGAAGGCGCTGACCTCCGACCGACGCTTCGCAGGCCAGTTCAAGCGGCAGACGCCGGTGGGGCGGCACATTCCCGATTTCGTTTCGTTCGTGCATCGCATCGCCGTCGAGATCGTCAATCCGGACGAATCGGAGACCATTGCGCTGGATCGTGCCGCACGCCGCGCGTGGCTGGAGCAACGGAACTATGCCGTCATCGATATCGCCGCCCGCGACATCGAGCGGGATATCGCCCCCGAACTCGGCCGGCTGGAGACCATGATCGGCTCCGATTGACGCGAGGACACCGACCTTGATGCACCGTTTCGTGTTGCTCGTCCGAGATTTCATCCGTGTGTTTCGCCTCGCATCGCTGGCCGCGCTTGTTGCTGGCGCAGCGCTTGCCGGTCCGGCCGCCGCCCGCAGCGGGGCCGCGGATACCTGCATGAATTCCGACAACGTCGACGCGAAAATAGCGGCTTGCACCGATTTGTTGCAGGGCCGCGCGAAGCTGTCGAAGTTCGACAGGGCGAAGTATCACGGTTATCGCGGCTGGGCCTATTCGCAGAAGCGGGATTATCCGCGCGCCCTTGCCGACCTCGATACGTCACTTACGCTCAATCCGAATCAATTCGGCGCTTACGGGACGCGCGCAGGCATCCTGAAGAATATCGGCGAGTTCGATCGGGCTTTGACCGACATCGATGCCTGCATCCGCCTGATGCCGCGGTTTGCGCCGGCGCGCTCGGTGCGCGGCGATATCCTGCGGGCCAAGAGCGACCTCGATGGGGCACTGCGCGAATATGACAAGGCGCTGAAGATCGATCCGACCGATCTGGGAGCGTTCATCGGGCGGTCGCTGGCCTTTCGCATCGGCGGGCGGCTCGATGAAGCCGAGGCGGAATTGATGCGGGCCATGGCGCTCGACGATCGCGTGGCCGAACTCTATGTCGCCAAGGGTCTTCTGGCAGAAAGCCGTCAGAATATTCCCGACGCGCGGGAAGCCTATGCGCACGCACTGACGCTGCCGAAGGCGATCGTTTTCGCCAACAAACATGGCAGCCCGATCATCGATGCCACGCGGCAGCGGGAGATCGCACGGGCACGATTGGCGGTGCTCGACGAGGCGGCGAAAGCCGTGTCGTCGACGACGGACAAGCCGTCGGCAGATGCAGCCCGCAACAAGGTGACCAAGCTGGCGCTGGTGATCGGCAACGGTGCCTATCGCTCCGCGTCGCCGCTCGCCAATCCGCCGCATGACGCTAAGCTGATCGCCGGGCAGTTGCGCGGCATCGGGTTCGAGGCCATCGAAGGCATCGATCTCGACCGCGACAGCATGCGCAAGCAACTTGCAGCGTTCCTTGCAAAAGCGCCGACCGCGCAAATCGCGCTGGTGTTTTTTGCGGGACACGGACTGCAGATCGACGGCCATAACTATCTGGTGCCGGTGGATGCGCGTCTCGATGGCGACCGGAAACTTGCAGACGAACTGATCGACCTCGATTTCGTGCTGGCTGGGCTCGATGACAAAACGCGGACGAACGTTGTCGTGCTCGATGCCTGCCGCGACGATCCATTTCGCGAGAAGCGAGTGAAGGTGGATGCCTCCGGCCGATCGGTTGAGGTGCGTGCAGGCCTCGCACCGCAATCCGAACTGGGCGGTGCAGCCACCTCCGGCACCGGCATGTTGCTGGCGTTTGCCACTGCGCCCGGTCAGGTGGCGCTCGACGGCGAGGGCGGCAACAGCCCGTTCTCGACGGCCTTGGCCCGGCATATCGCGACGCCCGGGCTGGAAGTACAGCAGATGCTAACCCGTGTGCGTTCGGAGGTGGTCGCCGCGACCGGCGGCAAGCAGGTGCCGTGGTCGAATTCATCGCTTCTCGGAGAGGTCTATCTGACGCGCTGACCGTGGCGTGATGCCGCTGTCTTCGGTTAACGCGCGCTGAAAGCAACGCGGTGCTTTCCGTCATCGGTGTCATTCAATCGGCAATATCCGCACGCTATTTCCGTGGATGGAATATTCATGCAAGGAAACCCCATGACGCGCCGCATCCTGTTCGCCATCGCCGCCGTCTCGCTGCTGGCGAGCGCCGCCTTCGCGCAATCGCCGCCGATCGACAGCCTTCCGCGCCGGGACGGGATGGACTTGCAACGCCGTCAGGATGGCTTTGTGCGGGTGCAGAGCACGATCAGCTATTTCGTGGCGGGGCCGTCCGGCGACAGCGACGAGGCCGCGAAGCTGCGCGAAAAGGCCCGTCAATCGGTCTACGCCGCGGCCGCGCACGAATGCGATGTGCTGAAGGCCTCGCTGGCCAGCGACTGCAAGCTGGAATCGGTCAACAGCAACATCAATTCCAGCCGCCAATACGGCCCCACGCAGCACGAAGGTTTCACTGTCAACGGATCGATGTCGTTTCGGATTATCCTGAAATAATCCATCGAGATCGCGTTAGCGTGCGGCCGGTGCTTGAAGGAATGGCATTGACTGCCTAATCGGATGGCATCGGCGCCACCGATCGGCGGCTTTCCGCCGCGAAACCGCTGGCACGCGCATTGCTCATGTTCGTTCAACCTCAGCAAGGAGAACGACATGAAGCGATCCGACCTCACCGAGAAGCTGCTCGACATCAAGCGCGACAACGGCTGGACCTGGAAATACGTCTGCGACGAAATCGGCGGCTTCTCCCACATCCTGATCGTCGGCGCGATCCTCGGGCAGATGAAGCTCACCAGGCCGCAAGCGGCCGCGGCCGGCCGGCTGTTCGGTCTCTCGCCCTCGGAAATCGCGATGCTCAACGAGGTGCCGATGCGCGGCGCCGGCGTGCCGATGCCGCCGACCGATCCCCTGATTTACCGGCTCTACGAACTGGTGATGATCAACGGTCCGGCCATGAAGGCCCTGATCGAGGAGGAGTTCGGCGACGGCATCATGTCGGCGATCGATTTCGACATGGACATTTCACGCCTCGCCAATCCCAAGGGCGATCGCGTCAAGCTCGAAATGTCCGGCAAATTCCTGCCCTTCAAATACTACGGCGCCTCCGGCAACAATCTGGAGCTTGGATTGAAGGAGGAATGAGCTGGGGGGCGCAGGGGCCGCGGCGGGTGTTCGTGCGGGCTGCCGCCGTAGGTCAGGTCCCCGCTTTCACCTGCAGGATGGCCTGCGCCAGCAATTCGTCCATCTTGGCGCGAACCTGTTGCTCGGTGATGGTCTGGCCCTTGGCCTCGAGGTCCTTCAGCACTTTGTGAAGAACGTCCTGGTCGCCAGCTTCGGCGAAATCGGCCGCGACCACGTCTTTGGCATAGGCGGCGGCCTCGTCGCCGGTTTTGCCGAGGTGCTCCGCCGCCCACAGCCCGAGCAGCTTGTTGCGGCGGGCTTCGGCCTTGAATTTCTGTTCCTCGTCCAGCGCGAACTTCTTCTCGAAACCTTCCTGGCGCTTGTCGAATGTGGTCATGATTCGGGTTCCGATCCTGATGCTGGCGTTAACGGTGCCATGTTGCGGCGGGGTGTTCCGATGCATACGTAAGGAGCGAAAACGGCCAAAACAACAGACGCATGGTCGCAGGCAGGACGTGGGTAAAACTGTCCTCCGGTCAGGCGGATCGATTGTGCTGGGGGCGTTGATCGGGTAGGTTGCCTTCAGGTTGGGTTCTTGTTCTGTTTCGCGTTCCTGGCCTTCACGGCAGCTCCGCTGTGGGTCGCATCGAGCAACCGGAGCACACCAATTTCATGGATTTCAACAACACACGGTACATCCCAATGAGCCGTCGACGTCGCATTTATGAAGGCAAGGCCAAGGTCCTGTATGAAGGGCCGGAGCCGGGAACCTTGATCCAGCATTTCAAGGACGACGCGACCGCGTTCAATGCCAAGAAACACCAGGTGATCGAGGGCAAGGGCGTCCTCAACAACCGGATTTCGGAATACATCTTCCAGCATCTGAACGACATTGGCGTGCCGACCCACTTCATCCGCCGGCTCAACATGCGCGAGCAGTTGATCCGCGAGGTGGAGATCGTGCCGCTTGAGGTGGTGGTGCGCAACGTCGCCGCCGGATCGCTGTCGCAGCGCCTCGGCATCGAGGAGGGCACGCAACTGCCGCGCTCGATCATCGAGTTCTACTACAAGAACGATCAGCTCAACGATCCGATGGTGTCGGAGGAGCACATCACCGCGTTCGGCTGGGCGACGCCGCAGGAAATCGACGACATCATGGCGTTGGCGATCCGCGTCAATGATTTCCTTTCCGGGCTGTTCCTCGGCATCGGCATCCGCCTGGTCGATTTCAAGATGGAATGCGGTCGGCTGTTCGAGAACGACATGATGCGGATCATCGTCGCCGATGAGATTTCGCCGGACTCGTGCAGGCTGTGGGACGTCAAGTCGAACGAGAAGCTCGACAAGGACCGTTTCCGCCGCGATCTCGGCGGCCTGATCGAGGCCTATACCGACGTCGCCAAACGGCTCGGTATCCTGATGGAAAACGAACGTCCGGTGGGCGCAGGCCCGGTGCTGGTGAAAGGTTGAGGCTGCCGTGAAAGCGCGTGTTACCGTAACTCTCAAGACCGGCATTCTCGATCCGCAGGGCAAGGCCATCGAAGGCGCGCTGAAATCGCTCGGCGTTGACGGCATCGCCAGCGTGCGGCAGGGCAAGGTGTTCGACATCGAGCTTCCCGGCGCCGACAAGACGAAGGTCGAAGCGGCATTGAAGGATGCAGCGGACAAGCTTTTGGCGAATACCGTCATTGAGAACTATGCTATCGAGGTGGTGGGCTAGCCCTATAGGACCGGGTCATGGCTGAAATCAGCAATGAGTTGATTTTTGAGGTCTTGAAATCCATGCAGGCGCGTCAAGCCAAAATGGACGACAAGATCGATGAGATGAGCCAAGGATTGCAGGCGGTTCGTCTATCGCTCAACTCGGTTCGGCAGGAGATTGTCGGTGTTCATACTGAACTGGCGAGCATCCACGCAACTTTGATCCGCCACGAAGGTCGCCTCGACCGCATCGAGCGGCGTCTCGAAATTCAGGATGCTCCGACACTATGAAATCCGCTGTTCTCGTCTTCCCCGGCATCAATCGCGAACGCGATATGGCGCGCACGCTCAAGCTGGTGTCGGGTCATGAGCCCACTATGGTCTGGCACGCCGAAACCTCGCTGCCCAAGGGCACCGATCTCGTGGTGCTGCCTGGCGGCTTCTCTTACGGCGATTACCTGCGTTGCGGCGCCATCGCCGCGCGCTCGCCGGTGATGGATGCGGTGCGCAAGTTCGCCGACGATGGCGGCCTCGTGCTCGGCGTCTGCAACGGTTTCCAGATCCTGTGCGAATCCGGCCTGCTGCCGGGCATCCTGATGCGCAATGCGCGGCTGAAGTTCATCTGCCACGACGTGCATCTGCGCGTCGAACGCTCCGATACGCCGTTCACGCGCGGCTACAATGCCGGGCAGGTGATCCGCGTGCCGGTGGCGCACGGCGAGGGCAACTACGCCGCCGATGCGGAGACCATCAAGCGGCTTGATGGCGACGGCCGCGTGCTCTACCGCTACTGCTCCGCAAGCGGCGAAGTCGGCGATACCCACAACATCAACGGCGCGGCGCAATCGATCGCGGGCATCGTCAACGAGCGCGGCAATGTGCTCGGCATGATGCCGCATCCGGAAAATCACGTCGAAGATATCATGGGCTGCACCGACGGCCGCGGCTTGTTTGCCGGACTCGCGGCACATCTGGAGCGCGCGGCGTAACTCAGGCCGGCGGTTGCGTCTCCGGCTTCCACTTCACCTTCTTGATGGTGGCGGAGAAGGTGAACAATATCCGCTCGCCACAACGCAGGGTGCCGCGCAGAAAAATCAGCGAGCCGCCGGCGCGGGTCACTTCGCCGTCGCAATCGATGCGGTCGCCCTCGCGGGCGGCATCGAGGAAATCGCAGGCAAAGGAAATGGTGACGCCGGGGCCCTTGAGGTGCTCGCGGGCGATCGCGAACAGGCAATAGTCGGCGAACGTCATGTAGCAGCCGCCGTGGACGTTGCGCATGCCGTTGAGGTGCTTGGCCTCGACGCGGAAGGCGCAGCGTACTGTGCCGTCGTCCTCGATCTTGTGCCAGAATGGTCCGTTGTTGGACTCGAAGGAATCCCTTTTCCAGGTCCGCCAGCCGGCGAATTCGCCCTCGGTGGCGACGAAAACGGCCCGCTGCAACGGGGTCGAGACGGCGATATTGTCCACGGCTTCACGGCTCCCAGCAAAAACCATCGGGGGAGCGTTAAATCCGATCCTCGGGGAGAGTGCAAATCCGTGCTGGGCGGGTGGTGGCGCGGATCGGGCGGGAAAAGCGGCGCGGGGGCTTTTTTCCGTGGCGCGATCTCCTTAATAAGGGGCTCCTGCCACAAAGACGTGCCCGATGGAACATCAGCCCAAAATCACTCCCGAACTGGTCGCCAGCCACGGTCTCAAGCCGGACGAATACGAGCGGATCCTCAAGCTGATCGGGCGCGAGCCGAGCTTCACCGAACTCGGCATCTTCTCGGCGATGTGGAACGAGCACTGTTCCTACAAGTCGTCGCGCATCCATCTGCGCGGGCTGCCGACCAAGGCGCCGTGGGTGCTGGTGGGGCCGGGCGAGAATGCGGGCGTCATCGATATCGGCGATGGGCAGGCCATCGTGTTCAAGATGGAGAGCCACAACCATCCGAGCTTCATCGAGCCGTATCAGGGCGCGACCACCGGCGTCGGCGGCATTCTGCGCGACGTCTTCACCATGGGCGCGCGGCCAATCGCCTGCCTCAATGCGCTGTCATTCGGCGCGCCGGAGCATCCGAAGACGCGGCATCTGGTCGGTGGCGTGGTCGCGGGCGTTGGCGGCTACGGCAATTCATTCGGTGTTCCGACCGTCGGCGGGCAGGTGCGGTTTCACACCCGGTATGACGGTAACATCCTCGTCAACGCGATGGCGGTGGGGCTCGCACGCACCGACGGTATTTTCCTGGCGGCAGCATCCGGCGTGAACATGCCGATCGTCTATCTGGGTTCGAAGACCGGACGTGACGGCATTCACGGCGCCACCATGGCGTCGGCCGAATTCGACGACGACAGCGGAGAGAAGCGCCCCACCGTGCAGGTCGGCGATCCGTTCGCCGAAAAGCTGCTGTTAGAGGCCTGTCTCGAAATCATGGCGAAGGATTGCGTCATCGCCATTCAGGACATGGGCGCAGCGGGGCTGACCTGCTCGGCGGTCGAGATGGGCGCGAAAGGCGACCTCGGCGTCGACCTCGATCTCGATTCGGTGCCGACCCGCGAAACCGGCATGAGCGCCTACGAGATGATGCTCTCCGAAAGTCAGGAGCGCATGTTGATGGTGCTCAAGCCGGAGAAGGAAAAGGAAGCCGAAGCGATCTTCCGCAAATGGGGGCTCGACTTCGCCGTCGTCGGTTACACCACGCCGACCAAGCGTTTCGTCGTCAAGCACGGCGGCAACGTCATGGCCGATCTGCCGATCAAGGAGCTTGGCGACGAAGCGCCGCTCTACGATCGTCCGCATATTGCGTCGGAGCCGCTCGCGATTATTCACGCGCGCGATATCGCGCCGCCGCTCTCGATTGCGGATGCACTGGAAAAGCTGATCGGCTCGCCGGAGCTGTGCTCGCGGCGCTGGGTCTGGGAGCAATACGACCACGTCATCGGCGGCAACACGGTGCAGCGCCCCGGTGGCGACGCCGCGGTGGTGCGGATCGAGGACGGGCCGAAGGGCCTCGCCATGACCGTCGATGTGACTCCGCGCTATTGCGAGGCCGATCCGTTCGAGGGCGGCAAGCAGGCGGTGGCCGAAGCGTGGCGCAATATCACCGCGGTCGGCGGCAAGCCGCTTGCGATCACCGACAATCTGAATTTCGGCAATCCTGAACGGCCCGAGATCATGGGCCAGTTCGTCGGCTGCCTGAAGGGCATTGCCGCGGCGTGCACGGCGCTGGATTTCCCCGTCGTGTCCGGCAATGTCTCGCTCTACAACGAAACCAACGGCCGCGGCATCCTGCCGACGCCGTCGATCGGTGGCGTTGGCCTGCTCGACGATTTCACCAAGTCGGCGACGCTTGCGTTCAAGGCAGAAGATGAAGCGATCCTGCTGATCGGCGATACCCAGGGCTGGCTCGGCCAGTCGGTCTATCTGCGTGATATCTGCGGACGCGAGGAGGGCGCGCCTCCGCCCGTCGATCTCGCGGTCGAGAAGCGCAACGGCGATGTCGTGCGCGGCATGATCCACGCCGGCACCGCGACGGCGGTGCATGACCTGTCCGACGGCGGCCTGCTGGTTGCGCTGGCGGAGATGGCCATGGCGGGCAATATCGGCGCAACGCTGGACGCGGCGCCGAGTGCGCTGGTGCCGCACGGCTACTGGTTCGGCGAGGATCAGGGGCGTTATCTCGTCACCGTGCGCGATTCGGATTTGCTCGGCGTGTTGAGCAAGCTGAAAGCCGTCGAGGTGCCGTGCGTGCAGATCGGCAAGACCGGTGGCGATGCGATTGCCATCGCCGGCGAGCGGCCCGTCAGCATCGAGGCTTTGCGCTCGGCCTTCGAAGCCTGGTTCCCGAATTACATGGCGGGTCGCGGCTGATTGCTCTGCCGCGCCCTCTGTTCTCGATATAGCGTGTGACAGATCGACGTCACGCCGTCGCGTGGCGTTCTTCGTATTCGCGGCTGATATCCTTGCCGGTGAAGTCGGTCATCAGCGCCGTTGCAATCAGACTGATCACGGCGCAACAAGCGATATAGATCGCGATCGCGTAGGAGGTCTGATATCGGCCGAACAGCCATGCCGCGATCAGCGGCGCGGGTCCTCCGGCGATAACCGACGCAAGCTGATAGCCGAGCGAGGCTCCGCTATAGCGCAGGCGCCCGGTAAAGCTTTCCGCAATCAGGGCGGCTTGCGGACCGTACATCATATCGTGCGGGATCAACGACAGCACGATGGCGAAGAAGATGATCCACGCCACACCGGTGTTCAGCATGCCGAAATAGATGAAGCCGAACACGCCGGTTACCAACGCACCGATCATATACATGGCCTTCCGCCCGATGCGATCGGACAGATATCCGAAGAACGGAATCGAGAAGAACGAGACCACCGACGCGACCAGCACTGCGGTCAGCAGGAAGTCGCGCGAAACGTGCAGCGTTCCAGTCCCATAAGAGAAGATGAAGGCTGTGAAGATATAGAACGGAGCCTGCTCGGCCATGCGCGCGAACGCCGATTGCAAAATCTGGCGCGGCTGACGTTTGATGACTTCGAGAATCGGTGCGCGCTCGATCCGGCGTTCTGCAAGCAGTTTTGCGAAAACGGGCGTTTCCTGAATACCCAGCCGGATATAGAGGCCCACGGCCACGAGGATGAGGCTCAACAGGAATGGAATGCGCCATCCCCAGGCGAGGAATTGTTCGCCCGACATCTGGCTGAACGCCAGTACGGCGAGGTTGGCCACGAAAAGCCCGCAAGGCACGCCGAACTGTGGCCATGAGGCGATAAATCCTCGGGAATGGTTGGTGCGCGCCCACTCCATCGACAGCAATACGGAGCCGCCCCATTCGCCGCCGACGCCGATTCCCTGGATGAATCGCAGGACCGTGAGCAGCACCGCGCCCCAGATTCCGATTGTCGCGTAGGTCGGGACAAGCGCAACAGCGAAGGTTGCCAATCCCATCAGCAGTAGCGTCGCAATCAGAGTCGATTTACGGCCAATGCGGTCGCCGTAATGACCGAAAATTGCAGCGCCGATTGGTCGCGCAATGAAGCCCACTGCGTAAATAGCAAAGGCCTCGAGCGTTCCGACCCAAGGATCTGAATGTGGAAAGAACAGTTTGGCGAATACCAGTCCGGTGACCGTACTGTAGAGGAAGAAGTCGTACCACTCGATCGCGGTCCCGATGGTCGATGCGAGGACGGCACGGCGGAGTTGTGTTTGATGTTCGGATGCGGAAATAGCAGGCGAGTCGATGTTTGCGGAGGTCATGGCACAGTTCTCCGGATGAGCCACGGCGTGCCCTCCATTGACGCTGTTAACGCCGCGACATGATTTGTGAAGGAACTTGCAGAAGGAACCTGCCCGTCAGGAAAGGGTTCCGTACGAGTAGACTGTGCGGGATCACATTTTTGTAAAACACGCGCGGGCCCACTCGCCGCGTTTCAGGCGACGATGACGGCCCGCGATCAGGGCTTGCAGTCTTTCATGCACCGCTTGTCTTTGACGTCGGGTCGCGGATCGGCGACGAAGCCGTCGCGGTTCGGCATCTTGATGGCAGCGAGCGACTTGGCGTCGAGGGTCGCGGTATCGGGCACGATGCCGTTCAAGCTTAGAAGATACGCCGAGAGCGCATAGACATCGTCGTTACTCAGGGACTGCGGCGCGTTGAGCGGCATCGCCCGGCGGATATAGTCGAACAGCGTCGTCGCATACGGCCAATAGCTGCCGACCGTCTTGATCGGTTTTGCCGAGGCGAGGGTGCCTTGACCTCCGACCAGCTTGTCGCCGATACCGCCTTCGCCCTTGTTGCCGTGACAGGATGAACACTGTGCTTCGAACACCTCGCGCCCATGCGCTACGTTGCCGCTTCCGGGCGGCAGGTTCGTACCCTCACGATTGATGTCGATGTTCCAGCCGGCGATCTCTGCTGCGGTTGCGGGGCGGCCGATACCGTAATGCGTCTGCGCGCTGGCGGTGGCGCTCATTCCGAGCGACAGCATGGCGGCGGCGAAAGCGACCTTAAGCGTTGCCATTGGTCACCTCCCCATTTGCAGCGATCTGCCAGCGCATGATCGCGTTGTTGTGATAGAACGAGTTCAGGCCGCGCGGCTTGGTCAGTTCCTCGAACGACGGCTGCACGTAGCCGGTCTCGTCCGTGGCGCGGCTCATAATGACCACGGGCGATCCGTCCCATGTCCATGGCAGGCGAAAGCGCGTCAGCGCGCGCGTGAGGACGGGCTCCTGCAAGGTTGCCGCCTTCCAGCTCTTGCCGCCGTCGACGGATACATCGACCTTGGCGATCTTGCCGTGACCGCTCCAGGCGATGCCGGTGATCTCGTTGAAGCCTTTTTCGATCTTCTGCGTGCCGGAAGGGCGCGTAATGATCGACTTCGCCTCCATGTAGAAGGTGAACTGCCGCGCCTTTCCGCTCGGCAACAGGTCTGTGTATTTCGAGGTCTCTTCGCGCGAATAGACCGGCTCGTCGGTGATATGCAGCCGGCGAACCCACTTGATGTTCATGTTGCCTTCGAAGCCGGGCAGAAAGACGCGTAGCGGATAGCCTTGCGCGGGCCGCAAGCGTTCGCCGTTCTGGCTGTAGACGATCATGGCGTCGTCGAGGCATTTCTCGATCGGGATGCTGCGGGTCATCGCCGCTGCGTCGGCGCCCTCGGCGATCACCCATTTCGCTCCCGGCTTTATCCCCGCTTCCTGCAGCAAAATCTTCAGCGGCACGCCGGTCCATTCGCCGCAACTGACGAGCCCCACGAGATCGGATGCCGTCTTGCCTTTCATCGCCGTGTAACTGGGATTGCCCGAGCATTCGAGAAAGTGAATGCGGGATTGCGAGGGAAAGCGCCGCACGTCCTCGACCGTCAGCACGAGCGGCTTATCGACCAGTCCATGAATCATCAGCCGGTGCTGCGCAGGATCGATCTCCGGAATGCCGCCGTGATGGCGTTCGTAGAACAGGCCGTTGGGCGTGATGATGCCGTCGAGATCCTGGATCGGTGTGCGGCTGGCCGACGACGTATATTGCGGCTGGTTCTTTGGAATGTTGCGGATGACATTCTTTTCGAACGGCGACGGCGTTCCGTAAGGCTGGCTGCCGACATCCGCGCCGGGCGCCTTCATCCACTCGGGAACGTTGGGCGGCAGATTACCGTTGGAGGGCGCCTTGTCGTCGGCCAATGCGCCGGCCGGCGCCGCTGCGGCCGCCACTGCACCGCCGATGATCGCCGTGCTGTCTGTCAGGAAACGGCGCCGCGAACGGGATGCGGAATCCTTGCGTTTCTGATCCATGATTTTCTCCGCGAACATATTTCGCTTTGAGAGTCGAACTCGTCCGCCATTATTTGAACAGCGGAACCTGATGCATGTCGCGAAGCCATCGCTTCGATCGACGCATCATAGTGCGAAAGCCTGTGGCCTATGGCAACGATCAAGGATGCTGATCTTGCGCGCGCAGAACGCATAGGCCGCCGACGCGCATTGACGGCGCGTTCTTCTCAAATGGATGTGCGTGGAAAATCCTGCTTCAGAGCACGTGTTGCGAGCCGGGAATTTTCCGCAGCAGCGCGGTCGCAGCCCAGCTCACGATCAGCGTGGCAACGAAGGCGATCAATGCCTTGACGATGGCGGGCCAGTGGAAGTCGTACAGCCAGTATTGAATCCACAGCACGAACGGGTAGTGGACGAGGAAGATGCCGTAGGCGTCGTGCTGCAGGGGATCGAGCATGCTTCGGCCGCTCTTCTTGTAATGCAGGAAGTAGCCCATGATCGCGAACGTGATCGCGGCGCTGAAGATGACGAAGAGGATGCTGTAACTCGCTTCATACCACATCGGCAGGTCGTCCGGATTCCCGAGGACCTCGCGCTTGATATAGATCAGGCCCCATAACAGGCAGTAGGGCACCAGCGTCACCGCGAACCATCCCCACGTGCTTTTCGCCAGCCGTCCGTCGGCACTGAACACGCCGCGGCTGAAACTCGCCACGCCGATGCCGGCACCGATGAAGAAATATGCAGCGTACAGCAGCACGCGGCTGGCCTGCACCGAGAACGGACCGAATTCGAACCAGTAGCTCGGCCCGTAATACAGGCGCGAGGGCACGTAGACGATGGCGGTCACCGCGACGAGAAACAGGAAGAAGATCGCCGGCCGGTCGAAGCCGCGGCCGGATAGCCTGTTGATGCCGTCGAGGCTGCGCTCGTTGGTCCGGAACGTGAAGCCGGCGAGAAAATCGAACACGAACAGCACCCAGGTGAACCACACCGGGCCGCTCGGCCACGGCCCCACGGTCACCGTCTTCCACCAGAAGTCGGTGAAGCGCAGGCTCGGGTCCTGGCGCAGCGCAATGGCATAATAGGCGATCGGGATCACGGTCAGCGCGGCGATCGCGAACGGCAGCAGCAGCCGCAGTGCGCGGTCGCGCGTGAAGGCCCATGGGACGCGGCGTGCGAGGCTGGGCCACACGAACAGCCCCGACAGCATGAAGAACATCGCCATGAAGAAGCTGTCGGTGGCGAGGACGATGGCGTCGAATCCGATCCATGACGTCGGGTCGGTGTGACCGAAATAAGTGTAGGGGATTACGGCATGGTGAATCAGGACGATGATGGTGAGGAACGTTCGCGCACGATCCAATGCATTGTTGCGCCCGGTAACAGCAGGGGTCGCCTCATGGCCGGTTTCGGGTGCGACGTGGGCGATCGATTTCATGCGGGCTCCTGCAGCCGGCCGCGCAGTAGTTAAGTCACGCGGCGGGACGGGCAGCTAAAACGCGGGGCATCCAGGGCAAGGCACGAAGGGGGCTGTATCAGCCTGCACCTCCCTTGGCGCCCAGGGGAACAAAGTTCCTCACTCCTTGTTATCGCATCAGTTATCTGGAGGACAAGCGGATGAGTATTCTGAAGTGGGCATTGATCTTTCTGGTGGTGTCGATCGTGGCTGGCCTTCTGGGCTTCACCGGCGTATCCGCCGCGTCCGCGGACATTGCTCGTGTGCTGTTCTATATCTTCGTCGTGATCTTCCTGGTCCTGCTGATTCTGGGACTGACGATCTTTCGAGCCTAGCGAAGCGGTAGCAATCGCAATCCCGGGGCCTGACCCCGGGATTTTGCTTTGTGAGGATCACGACGGAGCGGGCCTCACTCGAGCGGCAATTCCTCGATCTTCACCTTGTCGGGATAGAACGCCAGATGGCCGGCGATATCGGCCATGGCCGGGAACGGCTTTTCGTAAGTCCAGATCGAGTTGTCGATGGACTGGCCATTGGCCTTGATGCTGAAGTAGTTGGCATCCCCCTTGTAGGGGCAATGTGTCACACGATCGGTCCGGACCAAATTCATCATTCGGGCATCTTCGCGCGGGATATACTGGACCGCCGGATAGGTCGCTTCCTTCAGCGTCAGGGCATGGGTCGTGTCCGCGATCACGGTATCGCCGATGGAAACGCGGATGCGCTTGCCGGTGGGTGCAATGGTGATCGGATGGTCTGGTCCTGGGATTTTCATGGGGAGAGCCTCGTGGGTCGGCTGCGGGTTGAAGCGATCGGGACAGGCTGTTGAAGGTGAATCGGATATAGTATCGTGAATCGGCCTGAGTAGGCCCCGGCGGCAGATCGCCGGCTACCGGCCGACCGTTGTTTGGAGATGAAAAATGCCGATGGACGCCCGGGACATCGAAACCATGATCAAGGCCGCGATTCCCGATGCGGAAGTGACGATCCGCGACCTCGCCGGTGACGGCGACCACTATGCGGCGACCGTGATTTCGGAGTCGTTCCGCGGCAAGTCGCGCGTCCAGCAGCACCAGATCGTCTATCAGTCCCTGCGGGGGCAGATGGGTGGGGTGCTCCACGCGCTGGCCTTGCAGACCGGCGTGCCGGAATAGCCGCACCGCATCGCGCGGCAGAGGAGGGGCAGGGGCGGATGACAGAGGCGGCGCATCGCAGGTCGTTGTTGCGTGAACGCGACCCGCATCAACACAATCGCGTCACCTTCGTCGAACTGTTCTTCGATCTCGTCTTCGTCTTCGCCATCACCCAGATTTCGCACACGCTGCTGGCGCATTTCACCGCGCTCGGGGTGTTGCAGGTCACGATCCTGATGCTCGCCGTGTGGTGGGTCTGGGTCTTCATGTCCTGGGTCACCAACTGGCTCGATCCCGAACAGACGCCCGTGCGGGTGATGCTGTTTGTGATGATGATCGCGGGGCTGTTGCTATCGACCTCGATCCCTAAGGCTTTCGACAGTCGCGGCGTGGCCTTTGCCCTGGCCTATGTTTTCATGCAGGTCGGGCGCAGCGTCTACTTCATCTTCGCGGTGCCGAAGTCCGAAACCGGCCATCGCCGCAACTTCCTCCGCATCGCGATCTGGCTGTCGGTCAGCGGCGTGCTCTGGATTGCCGGTGGGTTGGCCGACCCCGCAACGCGGGTCGCGCTCTGGCTCGCCGCGCTCGTGATCGAATATTGCGGGCCGGCGATGCGCTTCCGCACGCCGGGGCTTGGCGCTTCCACCATTCAGGACTGGACCGTCGAGGGCGGCCACCTGGCCGAGCGATGCGCGCTGTTCATCATCATCGCGCTGGGCGAATCCATCGTGGTGACCGGTGCTACCTTCAGCGAAGCGCCATGGACCGTGCCGGCCATTGCGGGGTTCATTGTGGCGTTGCTCGGCAGCATCGCGATGTGGTGGGTCTATTTCCATCTCGGTGCGGAGGCCGGCTCGGAACATATCTCGCAAGCGGACGATTCCGGGCGGCTGGCGCGGCTGGCCTACACCTATCTTCACCTGCCGATCGTCGCGGGCATCGTCGTGTCGGCGGTCGGCGACGAATTGCTGCTGGCACATCCGATGGGCCACAGCGGCGCCAAGGAAATGCTCAGCATGATCGGCGGCCCGCTGCTCTATCTGGTCGGCGTCATCCTGTTCAAGTACACCATTCGCGGGCTTCTGCAGCTCTCGCATCTTGTCGGCATCGGACTGTTGATAATCCTGATCCCGTTTGCGCACGGCTTGTCGCCGCTGGCGCTGTCGGCGGCAACGACGGTGATCATGCTGATCGTCGCAACGTGGGAAGCGATCTCGCTAGGGCGAAGCCCGGCCGAAACTCACTCGGACGCCACCAGCGCGTGAACGGAGAACAGCCCGTCGGCGTCGGTCCACGATGCACGCGGCTTCCATCCCGAGCCCTTGGCGAGCGCGGTGAAGCGTTCGAGGCTGTATTTGTAGCTGTTCTCGGTGTGGATCGTTTCACCGGTGCGGAACGCAAAGCTGCGCCCGAGGATGCGTACCGTCTGCGCCTTGCGGCTGACCAGATGCATCTCGATGCGATGCCGTTCGCGATTGTAGATGGCGCGGTGGGTGAAGGCCGACAGATCGAAATTGCCGCCGAGTTCGCGGTTGATGCGCACCAGCAGGTTGAGATTGAAGCGGCCGGTGACGCCCGCCGCATCGTTGTAGGCGGCATGAAGCGCGCGCTCGTCCTTTTCGAGATCGGCGCCGACCAGCATCAGGGCACCGGGTCCGAGGATCTGGCGCGCGCTGCGCAAGAACCCGCAGGCTTCGTGCGGCTCGAAATTGCCGATCGTCGAACCCGGAAAAAAGCCTACCTTCGGCATGGCCTTGATGGCCTCGGGCAATTCGAACGGCGTAGAAAAGTCTGCCGTCACCGGATGAACCTGCAGATCTGGGAAATCCTTCCGCAGAACGCTTGCCTGTGCGTTGAGGAATTCGCCGGAAATATCCACCGGCACATAGGCGTCGAAGGCCGCATGCTCTAGCAGCAGCCGCACCTTCGTCGTGGCGCCGGCGCCGAATTCGATCAGTGCAGCATGTTTCGGCAGGATTGCTGCGATCTCCGCGCCCTTGTCGTGCAGGATGCCGAGCTCGGTGCGGGTCGGATAATATTCCGGCAGCACGGTGATCTGCTCGAACAGTTCCGAGCCCGCGACATCATAGAAATACTTCGGCGACAGTTGTTTGGGCTGCTTCGACAGACCCTCGAGAATGTCTACGGCGAAAGCCGATGATTTCGGATCGGGGCGCTGGCCTTTTGCCAACGCGGATGCGTGCACGTTCATGATGATCTCCTGAGCGCGGTCGATGCGCACGAAATTCTGCGGATCAGTCGCCGTAATCGGCGAGGCGAAGGCCGGTAAATTGCCAGCGGTGATGCGGATAAAAGAAATTGCGATAGGTGAGGCGGCTGTGGCCGGCGGGCGTGGCGAGCGAGGAGCCGCGCAACACCAACTGGTTCACCATGAACTTGCCGTTGTATTCGCCGAGCGCACCTTCGATGGCGCGATAGCCGGGATAGGGAGCATAAGCGCTGCGCGTCCATTGCCAGACGATGCCGAAGGCGTCGTTGAGATGGCCGGCCCGCGCAGCGACCTCCCATTCCATCTCGGTCGGCAGGTGCTTGCCCGCCCAGCGCGCGTAGGCGTCGGCCTCGTAGTAGCTTACGTGCGACACCGGCGCGTCGGGGTCGATGGCCTGCAAGCCGCCGAGCGTCATGATCCGCCATTCGCCATCGCTCAGATGCCAATGGCCCGGCGCATCCCACATTTCCTCGGAAGCCTTGGCGAAGCCGTCCATAAGCCACAACGTGGCAGTGCTGTAGCCGCCGTCGTCCATGAAGGCGCGCCATTCGCGATTGGTGACGAGATTGCGCGCCAGCTTTACCGGACCGACGAGCGCGCGGTGTGCCGGCTTCTCGTTGTCGAAATGAAACGTATCGCTCGCGTGCCCGATGCTGTGAATGCCCTCGGTAAGCTCGGCCCACGCGTCGCCTGACCGGGACGACGCAGGGGGCGTCCACTCCGGATCGTAGGCCGGCAGAATCGGATTCTGCGCGAAAGCGTGAAGGATATCCGTCAGCATCAATTCCTGATGCTGCTGCTCGTGGTTGAGCCCGACCTCCATCAGCGGTGCGAGACTGGTCAGGGTCGCATCGTCGGCCGCGTTGAGGAAGTCGACCACCGCGGCATCGACGTGCCGGCGATATGCGGTCACCTCGTCGGCACGGGGGCGGGTCAGGTGGCCGCGCTGGGCGCGGGCGTGGCGGGGGCCGGCGCTGACGTAATAGGAATTGAACAGATAGGCGTAATCCGGATGGAAGGGCCGATAGCCTGGAGAGTGCTGGCCGAGCAGAAACTGCTCGAAGAACCACGTCGTATGCGCGCGGTGCCATTTCGCAGGGCTGGCATCCGGCATGGACTGGACCAGTTGATCTTCCGGGCTGAGCGGAGCGGCCCGCCGCTCGGTTTCGGAGCGCACGGCCAGAAACGCATCGATCAAATTGCGAGCCAGAGACCGGGAATCGCGATGTGCCGACAGGCCGGGGGAGGCCATCGGTGCGGCAGCGGCAGCAGTATTCGTCACGAACGTCTCCGGGTTCGGGGAAAAACATCGTGCTGGCGGATAGGTTCCGCAGAAAATCGTGCTCCGGCAAGCCGGGCTCCCAAGATAGGAATGCTGGTGGCCCGGATAAAGGGGGCATGGACTAAAGCGGGGGCTATCGGAGATGTGAAAGCGGCGGCGCGACGCCACGCCTGCCCAGAACGACGCTGGAGTGCCGTTTTCGGCTATCTACCTGTCAGTATTTTGTCATTTTACTTGGGATGAATCTCGGTTTCAGGCTACATATATGCCAAGCGGGTAGCCCGCCGAATGTCCGCGGGCAGCGCCGCAAAAGGACGCGAATATGAGCATTGAGCAATTCATCGAGAACGAAGTGAAGTCGAACGACGTCGTGCTGTTCATGAAGGGCACGCCGCAGTTTCCGCAGTGCGGTTTCTCCGGCCAGGTGGTCCAGATCCTCGATCACATCGGCGTCGGCTACAAGGGCCTGAACGTGCTCGAATCGGCCGACCTGCGCGACGGCATCAAGACCTATTCGAACTGGCCGACCATTCCCCAGCTTTACGTGAAGGGCGAGTTCGTCGGCGGTTGCGACATCATCCGCGAGATGTTCCAGGCCGGCGAGTTGCAGACGCTGTTCGCTGACAAGGGCGTTACGCTCAGCGCTCCGGCTTCCGCCTGATACGATCGAGATGGCAAATCGGCGAGGCGACCTTCGAGGTCGTCGTCGCCGATATTACGACGCTGGCCGTTGATGCCATCGTCAACGCGGCCAACACGTCGCTGTTGGGTGGCGGCGGCGTCGATGGGGCGATCCATCGCGCGGCCGGCCCC
This sequence comes from Xanthobacteraceae bacterium, assembly GCA_024508855.1. Classification (GTDB taxonomy): domain Bacteria; phylum Pseudomonadota; class Alphaproteobacteria; order Rhizobiales; family Xanthobacteraceae; genus 62-47. The sequence goes on along the minus strand of JANINJ010000053.1, from coordinate 4,941 downwards.
GGGTTGCTGGCGGCGTGCCGCCCGCTCGGCGGCTGCGCCACGGGCGATGCCAGGATTACGCCCGGTTTCGGATTGCCGGCCTCGCATGTGATCCATGCCGTCGGCCCGGTGTGGCATGGCGGCGGCCGCGGCGAGGATGCCGCACTGGCCTCATGCTACCGCAGGGCGGTCAGCCTTGCCGAAGCCCACGGCCTCGCGTCGATCGCATTTCCTGCCATCTCTACCGGCGTCTATCGCTTTCCTGCCGAGCGCGCGGCCGCCATTGCGGTCTCGGCCACCTTGGAGGCCTGCGCTACCGCGCCCGGACTTCGCCGCGCGGTCTTTTGCTGCTTTTCGGAAGCAAGCGGGCAACTGCACCGGCAGGCACTGGCGCAACGTTCCTCGTCCTGAACGCCCGGGACATCTCACTACACGTCAAGACACTTGCAGGCGCTGCGCTGTCCCTTCATCCTGTGCGGAGTTGGAGAGGGGATATTTCAGCTATGAACTGGCTAGGTAGTTTGCGACCGCTCTTGCTTGCGGCCGTCGTTGGAATTGCTGCGCCCACGGGCGCCTATGCGGAAGGTACGTTCGATATCCCCGCCGGCGCACACTTCTCGCAGGAGAAACTGGCGAAGATCGCCACCTTCTTCAACAACGAGATCGCCACCGGCAAGATTCCCGGCGCGGTGCTGCTGATCGAGCAGCACGGCAAGCGGGTCTATACCGGCCTGTTCGGCGTGCGCGATGTCGCGACCAAACTGCCGATGACCGAGGACACCATCTTCCGCATTTCCTCGATGACGAAGCCGATCACCAGCGTCGCGGCAATGACGCTGATCGACGACGGCAAGCTCAAGCTGACCGATCCGGTCTCGAAATACATTCCGTCCTTTGCCGACATGAAAGTCGGCGTCGAGAAGAAAACGCCGGACGGCAAGTCGGAGCTCGAACTGACGCCGTTGAAACAGCCCATCACTATCCTCGACCTGATGCGGCACACGTCCGGCATCACCTACGGCTTCTACGGCGACAGCCCTGTGCGGAAAGCCTATGCCAAGGCGAACATCTTCGATGGCGATCCAGATAATGCCGAGTTCGCCGAGCGCATCGCCAAGCTGCCGTTGCAGGAACAGCCCGGCACGCTGTGGGACTACGGACACTCCACCGATATCCTCGGACGCGTCATCGAGATCGTCTCCGGAAAGTCGCTCTACCAGTACGAGAAGGCGCGGCTGCTCGATCCGCTGGGCATGAAGGATACCGCGTTCTACATCACCGATCCTGCCAAGCGCGATCGGCTTGCGCAGCCGATGCCCAACGACAGCGATTTTCACGTCGGCTACAAGCTCGATCCGCTGGTGCCGAAGAAGCGTGAAGCCGGCACCGGCGGCATGATCTCAACGCCGGCGGATTACGCGCGATTTGCTCAGATGATCCTCAACGGCGGCAAGCTCGACGGCAAACAATATCTCAGCCCGGCGGCGTTCAAGGAGATGACGACCGATCACGTCGGCCCGAAGTCCGGGATCGAGCGGGACTGGGCTTATTTTCCCGGCGATGGATTTGGATTCGGCTTGGGCTTTGCGGTGCGCACCGATGCCGGCAACGCGAAACCGCCGCCGCCCGGCGACATCGGCGAGTTGAAGTGGGACGGCGCCAGCGGTTGCTACTTCGTCATCGATCCGAAGCAGGAAATGTTTTTCGTCCTGATGGAGCAGACGCCGACCCAGCGTCAGCGTATCCAGCGCGAAGTGAAGAAGCTGGTCTACGAGGCGCTGGAAAACTGAGCGCCCTCGTTCGGGTCATGCGGCGCGCATGATCTCGCGTACGGTGACGATGGTTTCGTCGATCATCGCCGCTGTGACGTCGAGATGCGTGCACGCGCGGATGCGTCCGTCCATCGTCGCCAGCAGAATGCCGCGCTGACCCAACGCTGCGACCAGCTTTTCCCCACTCACTCCGGCGCCCGCCGGATCGAAGAACACGAGGTTGGTTTCCGGTTGCTGCACCTGCATGCCGGCGATCTGCGCGAGACCTCGCGCCAGCGTACGCGCATTGGCGTGATCGTCGGCAAGCCGATCCACGTGATGATCCAGCGCATAGACGCAGGCGGCGGCGCAAACGCCGGCCTGCCGCATCGCGCCGCCGAGCCGTTGTTTCCAACGCCACACCTGGTCTATGAAGTCGCGCGACCCAGCCATCACCGCGCCGATCGGCGTGCCGAGGCCCTTGCTGAAATCGATCCACACCGAATCCCATCCGGACGCCATGTCGCGCGCACTGATGCCGGTGGCGACGCAGGCGTTCAGCAGCCGTGCGCCATCCATGTGGGTGATGAGGCCGTTGGCCTTGGCGAGGTCTGCCACGCCGACGAGAACGTCCTGTTTCCAGATCGTGCCGCCGCCGATATTCGCGGTCTGCTCGACGCTGACCAGCGTTTGCGGCGGCTGATAGCGGGTCGGCGGCCGCAACGCGGCACGAAACGTATCGAGCGTGAACTGGCCGTCGTCGCCTTGAAGTTGCGTGATCTGGAAGCCGCCGAGCGCGGCATGCGCGCCGCCTTCGCGCGCGATGATATGCGCGGTCGCCTGCGCCAGGATTTCATCGCCGGGGCGGCAATGCGCCAGCGTCGCCGCGACATTGCACATGGTCCCCGACGGCATGAACACCGCGGCTTCCTTGCCGAGCAGCGCCGCGACACGTTCGCACAGCAGATTGACGGTGGGATCGTCGCCGATCTGCTCGTCGCCGACATCGGCACGCGCCATCGCCTCGCGCATCGCTTGCGTCGGACGCGTCTGCGTATCGGACAGCAGGTTGATGCGGATCGGCGGAAGCTTCGGGTCGCGCGGGGCAGGGGCGTAGGACATTTCGATTCACTTCACGGGTTTGGTCGCGGTCATCTTATGCAAACAAAAAGGCCCCGGCAAAACCGGGGCCTTTTCGAAATCGTATGACGCGGATCGGATCAGCGCGAATAGAATTCGACGATCAGATGCGGCTCCATCTGCACCGCGAACGGCACATCCGAGAGCTGCGGGACGCGCGTGAACTTCGCGGTCTGCTTGCCGTGATCGACTTCGATGAAGTCCGGCACGTCGCGCTCGCCGAGCTGGTTGGCTTCGAGCACGATGGCGAGCTGCTTCGAGGCATCCTTGACCTCGACGACGTCGCCGACCTTCAGCTTGTAGCTCGCGATATTGACGCGCTTGCCGTTCACCTTGACGTGGCCGTGGTTGATGAACTGGCGGGCGGCGAACATGGTCGAGACGAACTTGGCGCGGTAGACGACCGTATCGAGACGGCGCTCGAGCAGGCCGATCAGGTTCTCGCCCGAGTCGCCCTTGAGGCGGGTCGCTTCGACGTAGATCGCGTAGAACTGGCGCTCGGAAATGTTGGCGTAGTAGCCCTTCAGCTTCTGCTTGGCGCGCAGCTGCGTGCCGAAGTCGGAGAGCTTGCCCTTGCGGCGCTGGCCGTGCTGGCCGGGGCCGTATTCACGCTTGTTGACCGGGCTCTTCGGGCGGCCCCAGATATTCTGGCCCATACGGCGGTCGAGTTTGTACTTGGCTTCTGCACGCTTTGTCATCGCGTCCTCTATGGTTTGCGGTTTGAGGAAACGCGCCCTCCTATGCGCCGGGATGCCCCGGAGCCGACAGGTCCGTCCTTAAAGCATAAGGGGAGGACCACGGGTCGCGAAACGCAACGCGGGCCGAAAACCGGCCCGCGAGCAGCGGCTTTCTAGGAAGAAAGCCGCCCAATGTCAAATCCCGGCCGGATGGTCTGGGCCAATGCCTACTTGGCCGGCGAGGCCAGCGGCTTGGTCTTGTCGACCACGTAAACCCCCAGCACTTTCAAATGCTTGCCTTCATGCACCTTGGCGTCGTGAACGACGCCGGCGGGGATCGTATAGGAATCCCCGGCCTTCAGGTGAAGCGGTTCCTTGCCGTCGACCAGAAGGTCGGTCTCACCCTCCAGCACATAGCCGGTTTCGATTCCCGGATGGGTGTGGCGGCCGGCGGACCCGCCGCCGGGGATTTCGGCGATCCCGGTGACGGTCACGTAGCCGTCCGGAAATTCGGTCTTCTGCAACGGCGTTCGCTTGATGCCGCCCTGCTGCGCGAAGGCAGCGCCGACCAGTGCGAACGAAGCAACTCCCAATCCCAGCACGATCTTGTTGATCATGGTTTTCCTCCCAGTGAATGGCGGAGGCTACCGCGTTTCGTCGTTTGACGGAACGCTTCGGATCGTCCTTGCCGTCGTATTGCGCTCAAGCCAGTTCCTGGGCGAGGCCGATGAGAAGCCCTTCAGGCCCGCGGATATAGCAGAGCCGATACGCGTCTTTATACTGGACGACTTCGCCGACGAGCTGCGCGCCGCGATTGCGGAGCCTTGCAAGGGTCTCGTCGAGATCGTCCACGGCGAACATGACGCGGAGGTAGCCGAGCGCGTTGACCGGGGCGTTGCGGTGATCTGCGACGACGGACGGCCTGAGGAAGCGGGAGAGTTCGAGGCGGCTGTGGCCGTCCGGTGTGCGCATCATGGCAATCTCGACCTGTTGATCGCCCAGTCCGGTGACACGTCCGGCCCATTCGCCTTCGATGGTGGCGCGTCCTTCGAGTTCGAGGCCGAGCTCGCGAAAGAAATCGATTGTCCCATCGAGGTCGTCGACGACGATTCCGACGTTGTCCATCCGTTTGAGTGCCATGGGTCCAATCCAGAAAGGCTTTGACCGCGCGCCGGCCGCGCTTCAGGCGATGGCCGGTGTGCCGAACGAGCGCACTAGCGCTTCCGCCGCCAAGTGTCGGCGGCCAGAGGTGAAGATCAGACGGGGCTCGACCGGAATGAGGCTGCCGTCGTCCGGGCCGAGCAGCGCGTCGACGCGCCGGGCGATCGCCGGAGCCGGGTCGATCCATTCTACCGGCCACGGCGCCAGCCGCTTCAGGCGATCGAGCAGCAGCG
>JANINJ010000052.1 GCA_024508855.1 Xanthobacteraceae bacterium | reverse complement strand
GCAGCTATCAGCAACTCGAACGCATGGTGCAGACCCGGCGCGGCCTCGAGATCATCATCGATGCGGCTTCGACGCTGTACGATTTCCGCTCGATGCAGCGCCTTGCCGAAGGCGTTCTGACGCAGATCGCATCGCTGCTCAACGTCGATTGCGCAGGGATTCTGGTGCTGCGCGACGGCGGCGTGATCGGCGATGACTTCTCGGTGCTGGCGGGCTCCGGCTGCTACAGCCGTTTCATCGCCGAGACCGGGCAGAAACCGCTCGATCCCGATCTGCGGCAGATGGTCGAGGATGCTTTCCGGCGCCGCAAGCATGAGTTTGTCGATCAACGCACCGTGCTTTACGTACGCACCGGCAGCGGCCGCGAAGTGATCGTCCTGCTGCAGGCGGAACGGCCGTTGTCCGACACCGATCGTTCGCTGGTGGAGATTTTCTCGAGCCGGCTCTCGATCGCGTTCGACAACGTGATCCTGTATCAACAGTTGCACGCCGCCAATACCCAGCTTGAGGATCGCGTCGCGCAGCGGACCCGCGCGCTGATGCTCGCCAATCGGAGATTGTCGGCGCAGTGGCTGCGGCTGCAGCGCGCCAACGGTTTCAAGAACGAAATTCTCGGCACCGTCGCGCACGACCTGAAAAATCCGCTCGGCGTCATCCTCGGCCGGACCGAGATGCTGACCGAACTGATCGGTGCCGAAGCCTCGCGGGAAAGCGTCGGCGCACAGGTCGCCCATATCCGCGACGCGACCAGGCGCCTCACCTCCATGGTCGATCACCTGATTTCCGACGCCATGGCCGATGCCTTCGACATCACCATTCGTCGCGAGCCGGTCGATATCGGCGCACTCGTCAACGACGTCGCGGAAGCCAACCGGTTGCCGGCGATGAACAAGCAGCAGGTCATCGAGGTGTCGGCGGAACCGGATCACATCGCCATGTGCGACGCCGACCGCATGCGCGAGGCGATCGACAATCTGATCAGCAACGCGATCAAGTACAGCCCGATCGGCGGTAACATTTCCGTCGTCGTGGTGCATAATGCCGATGGCACTACAATCCGCGTCACCGATCGGGGTGCCGGTCTTTCGCCGGAGGACATCGGCCGCCTGTTCGGCCGCTTCCAGCGCCTCTCCGCCAAACCGACCGCCGGCGAAAGCTCAACCGGGCTTGGATTGTCCATCGTGAAGCGTATTGTCGACATGCACGGCGGACAGATCACCGCCGACAGCGCCGGCCCCGGGCAGGGCTCGACGTTCACCATCCTACTTCCGGAAGCTTCACCATCCTGACATGAGCCAAAACCAACACATTATCGTTGTCGACGACGAACCCTCGGCCCGTGAGATGGTCGGCGACTATCTGCGCATGCATGGCTTCACCGTGACGCTGTGCGACGGTGGCAGGAGCCTGCGCAGCACCATCGCCACCGAGGTTCCGGACCTGGTGGTGCTGGACCTGAATATGCCGGAGGAGGATGGCCTTTCGATCATTCGCGACCTCAAGCAGCGAACGAATGTTCCGGTCATCATGCTGACGGCGACGGCAAGCCCGATCGATCGCGTCGTCGGGCTGGAACTTGGCGCTGACGATTATATCGCCAAGCCCTGCGAGCTCCGTGAATTGATGGCACGCATCCGCTCGGTGCTGCGGCGAACGACGCCTGCCAAATCGACCACCCCGGCTCCTGTCGCCGCGGCTACCAAAACCGCACCGGATTCACGGGTCCGTTTCGGCACCAAATGGCTCGATCTAGAAGCCCAGGCGCTGCGCGACGACGAGGACAACGAGCATCCGCTGACCGCATCGGAATTCGGCCTGCTCAAGGTTTTCGCGGCCAATCCGAAGCGGGTGCTGTCGCGCGAACGGCTGCTCGAATTGGCCAATGCCCGCGATGCCGAAGCATTCGACCGGGCAGTGGACCTGCGGATCATGCGAATTCGCCGGAAAATCGAGCCGGATCCGGCGAAGCCGTCGGTCATCCGGACCATCCGGGGCGGTGGATACCTGTTTTCGCCGACCGAGAAGGTCTGACCGACATTTTATTGCTGCCGCTCGCGGCAATTTGCCCAATTATTTCATTTTGCCCGGCGCGACGAAACAAAACTTTCGGCGACGAAACCATTTTCGGCATTTGGTGCAGACGTCCTGAAACCGAGGCTGGCTAACTTTCCCTCATCAAAGCCGCAACAAGCGGTTGGCAGGGGAGCCGGTCATGCAAAACGTCATCGCAATCAACGCTGCAGCGCACCAAGGCATCATCGCTGCACAGGCCACGTCAGACGAAATGTTGCTGGAAAGCATTGCCGATGGTGGCAGGACTGCCATGCACATTCTTTATGCCCGTCATCATACACGGGTTTACCGCTTCATCCTCCGGATGGTCCGCGACACCACGACCGCAGAAGATCTGGTCAGCCAAGTGTTCCTCGACGTGTGGCGCACCGCCAGCCAGTTCGAAGGCCGTTCACAGGTTTCCACCTGGTTGCTGTCGATCGCGCGCTTCAAGGCGCTGACCGCATTGCGCCAGCGGCGCCACGAAGACATTGACCAGGACGACGTGCACGGCATCGCCGATAGCGCCGATACGCCGGAAGCGGCGCTCGAACGCAGCAAGACCAGCGCAATCCTGCGCGCCTGCATCGGCAAGCTTTCACCGGCGCACCGTGAGATCATCGATCTCGTCTACTATCACGAAAAATCGGTCGAGGAAGCCGGCGAGATCATCGGCATCCCGCAAGCCACCGTGAAAACGCGGATGTTCTATGCCCGCAAGCAACTCGCCGAAATGCTCAAGCGCGCCGGCGTGGAAACTATCGCAGCGTGATCCGGGGTCACAGACGGGTCACGAAAGGACTGTAACAGCAGGACGTCGATTGCGGCATCGGGAAACCAGCGCCGCTGACAAGAGTTTCAAACCTCCAGCGACCCGGCGGGGATGCCCCCTTGCCGGGTCGATTTGTATGCATTGTATGTGACATCCTTGGCGAGAATCTTCGTTACGCGTGCGACGTCGCACGCGTTGGAGGCGCTCGCAGGAGCATCTTTGCGCAAGCGCAATGTTGCGAACCTCCGCAAGCCGTAGCGTCCAAGTCGGAAGTGCACGACGAAGGCGGAGCCGCGTTCCAATCCTCGCGACGTGTGTTAGCCTCGCCGTCGATAATACGGATGCGCACAATGCTGGATGGCCTGAATTCGCTGGGCGTGAACGCCATTGATCTTGCACGGGCGCAGTTTGCGTTCACGATGTCGTTCCACATCATTTTCCCGGCCTTCTCGATCGGCCTGGCGAGCTACCTTGCGGTGCTGGAAGCGTTGTGGCTGTGGACCGGCCGCGAGGTCTTCCTCAATTTGTTCAACTACTGGCTGAAGATCTTTGCCATCGCCTTCGGCATGGGCGTCGTCTCCGGCGTGGTGATGTCCTATCAGTTCGGCACCAACTGGGCGGTATTTTCCGACAAGACCGGTCCGGTGATCGGCCCGCTGATGGCCTACGAGGTGTTGACCGCCTTCTTTCTCGAAGCCGGTTTCCTCGGCGTCATGCTGTTCGGCCTCAAGAAGGTCGGCCCCCGCTTGCATTTCCTGGCGACGCTGATGGTCGCGGTCGGCACGCTGTTCTCCGCGTTCTGGATCCTTTCCGCCAATTCGTGGATGCAGACGCCGGCCGGCTATGAGATCAACGCCGCGGGACAATTCGTCGCGGCCGACTGGTGGAAGGTGATTTTCAATCCGTCGTTCCCCTATCGCCTCGTGCACATGGTGCTGGCCGCCTATCTGACCACCGCTTTCGTGGTCGGCGCGGTCGGTGCGTTCCACTTGCTGCGTAATTCGGCCAACGAAGGCGCGCGCGTGATGTTCTCGATGGCGATGTGGATGGCCACCATCGTCGCGCCGATCCAGATTCTCGCCGGCGATCAGCACGGCCTTAACACGCTGGAACATCAGCCGACCAAGATCATGGCGATGGAGGGCCATTTCGACAGCCATCCCGATGGCGCACCGCTGATCCTGTTTGGCCTTCCGGACATGAAGGACGCGAAGACCAAATATGCGCTGGAGATTCCAAAGCTCGGGTCGTTGATCCTCAAGCACTCCCCTGACGCGCCGATGGCCGGCCTCGACACCGTGCCGCGTGAAAACTGGCCGCCGGTTCCGATCACGTTCTGGTCGTTCCGCATCATGGTGGGCCTCGGCTTCCTGATGATGGGACTCGGCCTGTTCAGCCTCTGGATGCGCTGGCGCGGCAAACTTTATGACTCGCGCTTGTTGCATACTTTCGCGATGGCGATGGGGCCGGCCGGATTCATTGCGGTGCTGGCTGGCTGGATCACCACCGAAACCGGGCGGCAGCCCTTCACAGTCTATGGTCTGCTGCGGACCGTCGATTCCGTATCGCCGCTTGCCGCGCCGGCAGTCGCGTCGTCGCTGATCGCGTTCATCATCGTCTATTTCCTGCTGTTCACCGCAGGCGTCGTCTACATCCTGCGCCTGATGGCAGCTCCGCCGCATCATGGCGAGGAAGGTCCGCGCGGCGACGAGCCGTCACACGCCGCAGGTATCACGCCGGCCGCCGGTGCCCAACGGAGGGCTGCGATATGATCGGCTCCCTCGATATCCCACTCATCTGGGCGTTCATCATCGCCTTCGCAGTGTTCGTCTACGTGGTGATGGATGGATTCGATCTCGGCCTCGGCATGCTCTTTCCGCTGTTTCCGAAAAAGGCCGATCGCGACGTGATGATGAACAGCGTTGCGCCGGTGTGGGACGGCAACGAGACCTGGCTGGTGCTGGGCGGCGGCGGCCTGTTCGCGGCATTTCCACTCGCTTACGCGGTGCTGATGCCCGCACTTTATACGCCGATGATCGCGATGCTGGTCGGACTGGTGTTTCGCGGCGTCGCCTTCGAATTCCGCTGGCGCTCGCAGCGTGAACGCAACCGCTGGGACACCGCTTTCTTTGGCGGGTCGCTGCTCGCGGCGCTGGCGCAGGGCATCGCGCTCGGCGCAATCCTGCAGGGCATTCATATCGATGGCCGCGCCTATGCCGGCGGATGGTGGGACTGGCTGACCCCGTTCAGCATCCTCACCGGCGTCGCGCTGGTCGCCGGATATTGCCTGCTTGGCGCCACATGGCTGGTGATGAAGACCACTGGAGATTTGCGCGAGCGCGCCTATCACCTGAGCTGGTGGCTGCTGTTCGCCATGCTTTGCGCGATTGCCGCGGTCAGTCTGGCGACGCCGTTCCTCAATGCCGAATATGCGCGGCGCTGGTTTGCGTGGCCGAACATTCTTCTGACCGCGCCGGTGCCGGTCGCCGTCGCCGCGGTCACCGTACTGCTGCTGCGCAGTCTTGCCAACCGGCAGGATCATCGGCCGTTCTTCCTGGCGCTTGCTCTGTTCGCGCTGTCCTATGCGGGACTTGGGATCAGCATGTATCCTTATATCGTGCCGCGCAGCATCACCATCTGGCAGGCCGCGGCGCCGCTTTCGAGCCAGACCTTCATGCTGGTCGGCGTCGCGATCCTGGTGCCGATCATTCTCGCCTATACCGCGTGGGCCTATTGGGTTTTTCGCGGCAAGGTCGATCCCGAAAGCGGATATCATTGATGACTGCGCGGCATGACAATCCCGGTCCACTTGTGCAGCGCCTGCTGTGGTTCGTGGCGCTGTGGCTCGGCGGCGTCGGCACGGTGGCGCTGGTCGCCTACGGGCTGCGATTGTGGATCGCACCGGGCCACTGACGCGGCAAAGCCGGCGAAATATGCCCGAACAATTTAACGTTTAATATTTCCTGATAGCGATCGGCCTGATCGCCATGCGCCACCGTGGGTTGCCATCGCCCCGGCGGTGCGATTTGATGCGATCCGAGATTGAGACCCCGCAATCGCTCGATTGCCGTCGCGCCGAAAAAGAGGACACCGGATGATCAAATTTCGTCGTCTGATCTGGATGCCGATTCTGGCTGCAGCATTCGCGGTGCTGCCGATATCGCACGGCTTCACGCAATCCGAGGACATGAACATCGGCGACGAGCCGGGACTCGTGCCGGATGAGTCCGTGCAACTGCCGCCGCAGTTTCAGCGCCAGATGGTGCTCTATCGCACCACCGAACCGCCGGGCACCATCATTGTTCACACCAATGAGCGCTTCCTCTATCTGGTGCAGGGCAACGGCCGCGCGATCCGCTACGGCGTGCGCGTCGGACGCGAGGGCTTCCAGTGGCAGGGCCTGCTGAAGATCACGCGCAAGGCCGAGTGGCCCGACTGGACACCGCCGCCGGAGATGATCAAGCGCCAGCCCTACCTGCCGCGCTTCATGGCCGGCGGGCCGGGCAACCCGCTCGGCGCGCGCGCAATGTATCTCGGCACCACGGTCTATCGCATCCACGGCACCAACCAGCCGCAGACCATCGGCCACGCCGTCTCGTCGGGCTGCTTCGGCATGGTCAATGCCGACATCATGGATCTCTATGATCGCGTTCCGGTAGGGACCAAGGTCGTCGTCAAGCAACGTCCGTCGGTCTAGCCCGTCTGTGTCGCCGCGACTGTCGTCCGACTGCATCACCTTCTTCTGAAGAGAAAGACATTGTCATGCGCAACGCCGCTCTATCTTTCGCCCGCACCGCCCTCGCCTGTGTCGCCGCACTCGGCGTGACCGGCGCCGCTTCGGCGCAGACGCTCAAGGCCGTCAAGGATCGCGGCGTCCTGAATTGCGGCGTCAGCACCGGCCTGCCCGGCTTTTCAAATCCGGACGACAAGGGCGTGTGGTCCGGTATCGATGTCGATCTCTGCCGCGCGGTCGCCGCAGCCGTCTTTAATGATGCCGGCAAGGTAAAGTACGTTCCGCTCAACGCCGAGGATCGCTTCAAGGCGCTGCAATCCGGCACCATCGACGTGCTGTCGCGCAACTCGACCTGGACCATGTCGCGCGAGTCCGAATTCAATGTCGCCTTCACCGGCGTCAACTATTACGACGGCCAGGGCTTCATGGTCCGCAAAGCGCTGAAGAAAGACTCCGCGCTCGATCTGGACAACAGCAAGGTCTGCGTGCAGTCCGGCACCACCACGCAACTCAATCTCGGTGACTACTTCCGCACCAACAACATGAAGTATCAAGAGATGGCGTTTCCGGATGCGGCCGCCACGCTGAAGGCCTACGATTCCGGCCAGTGCGACGTGTTCACCAGCGACGTATCGCAGCTCTATGCCGAACGGCTCGGGCTCAGCGCGCCGAACGATCACGTCATCCTGCCGGACGTGATTTCCAAGGAGCCGCTCGGACCCGCCGTGAAACAGGGCGATAGCCAGTGGCTGGAAATCGTCAAGTGGGCGCACTTCGCGATGCTCAATGCCGAAGAGCTCGGCGTCACGTCGAAGAATGTCGATGAGGCGCTCAAATCCACCAAGCCGGACGTCAAGCGGTTGGTCGGCACCGAAGGCGCCTATGGCGAGCAGATCGGCCTGACCAAGGACTGGGCCGCGCGCATCATCCGCCTGGTCGGCAACTACGGCGAATCTTACGAGCGCAACGTCGGCACCGGCTCCAAGCTCGGCATTCCGCGTGGCCTCAACCATCTGTGGAGCGAAGGCGGCATCCAGTACGCTCCGCCAATCCGCTGAGCCAGCTCAAGTGTTGTCGTCATGCGCGCGCTTGTCGCGGGCATCCACGTCTTTCCAGCAATTCATGCACGTCAAACGTAGATGGCCGGGACAAGCCCGGCCATGACAAATGATAGGTTGAAGATCGGGCGACAGCGGAAACGCTAGCCGGCCAACAAACTCAGTATCCCTTGCCTTCCGCAAGCTGCTCGGCGTGGAAATTGCTGTCGCCGAACAATTCCTGGGCTACCCGCGCGCGCTTCATGAAGAAGCCGATGTCGAACTGGTCGGTCATGCCCATGCCGCCGTGCATCTGCACGCCTTCCTGCACAGCAAGCGTTGCCGTAGTCCCGGCGCGCGCTTTAGCCACTGCAACCGCGGCGCCAGCCTTATCAACGTCGTTATCCAGCGCCTGCAGGGCCTTGAGCACTGCTGCCCGCGTGATCTCGATATCGATGTAAAGCTGCGCGGCGCGATGCTGCAGCGCCTGGAATTCACCGATCAGCTTCCCGAACTGCTTGCGCTCCTTGAGATAGGTGACGGTGCGTCCGAACACTTCCTCGCTCAGACCGACCATCTCCGACGCCACCGCACCACGTCCGATGTTGAGCACGCCTTCGAGGAGGGCTGCGCCGCCGTCGACCTCCCCGAGCACGCCGTCGGCATTGACCTCGACGTTGTCGAAGGTAATGCGCGCGGCGTTGTGGGCGTCCACCATCACGGTCCGCTCGATCGCGACGCCCTTGGCTTTGGGATCGACGAGAAATAGCGTCAGCCCGTTGCGGTCGCCGGCATTGCCTGCACTGCGCGCCGCGACGATCAGGAGGTCGGCAACATGGCCGTCCACCACGAAAGCCTTGGCGCCGCTCAGCTTGAATCCATTGCCCGCCCGTACCGCCTGCAATGCCGTATGCAGCGGGCGATGCTTGGCGCCTTCATCGATCGCCAGCGCCGTGAGCAATGAGCCGTCGGCGATCTTCGGCAGATAGGCGGATTTCTGCTCCTCGCTGCCACCACGCGACAGCGCCGATGCGCCGACCACTGCCGTCGAGAGAAACGGCGACGGCATCAGCGTGCGGCCGATCTCTTCCATCACCACGCCAGCCTCGACGCAGCCGAGCCCGCTGCCGCCGAACGCTTCCGGCACCAGCAGCCCAGCAAAACCCATTTCGGCAAAGGTCTTCCACAGCGCGCGGGAGAATCCATCGGCATCCTTGCCGTCGCGCAACTGCCGCAGATGGGCTATCGGCGCCTTGTCGCTGATGAGACCGCGCGCACTATCGCGCAGCATGGATTGTTCTTCGGTGAGGACGAGAGGCATAGGGAAAATCCAGTTTCGGTGATGTTATTCGAGTCAATTCCAGGAAGTCCGTCATGCCCGCGCTTGTCGCGGGCATCCACGGCTTCAAATTCGCTCAGCTAACAAGGCGTGGATGGCCGGGACGAGCCCGGCCATGACGAAGGAGACCAAGGCACATCTTAAGCCCCCGGCAGATCAAGGATGCGCTTGGCAACGATACCGAGCATCACCTCGCTGGTGCCGCCCTCGATCGAATTGGCCTTGGTGCGCAACCACGCCCGCGGCCGGATGCCTTCCCTGGAGCGTTCGCTTTCCCATTCCAGCGCATCGGCGCCGCCGGCCGACATCAGGATTTCGTAGCGCCGCTTGTTGAGTTCGGTGCCGTAATATTTCATCGCCGACGAGAATGCCGGATGGCCCTGGCCGGCTTTCGCCAGATCGACGGCGCGCTCTGCAGCACAAGACAATGCCGCCTCATCCACTTCGAACGATGCGATCTGGCTGCGCAGCATGGCATCGTCGAGACGACCCTGCCCGTCGGTACCGACCGAATCGGCCGCGATCTGTCCGAGCGGTCGCCCAACACTGCGATCACCGAGGCCGGAGATCATCGCGCGCTCATGCTGCAGCAGATACTTCGCCACATCCCAGCCGCGATTGATGGTGCCGACCACATGCGACTTCGGCACCCGCACGCCATCGAAGAAGGTTTCGCAGAACGGCGATTTGCCGGAGATCAGCAGGATCGGCTTGGTCGACACGCCCTTCGACGTCATGTCGAACAGGATGAAGCTGATGCCGTCATGCTTCTTCGCGGCCGGATCGGTGCGGACCAGACAGAAAATCCAATCGGCATAGTTGGCGTAGGACGTCCAGATCTTCTGGCCGGTGATGACAAAATCGTCGCCGTCGCTTTCGGCACGGGTTTGCAGCGAGGCGAGGTCGGAGCCGGCGTTGGGTTCGGAATAGCCCTGGCACCAGCGGATCAGGCCTGCGGTGATCTTCGGCAGGTGCTCAGCCTTCTGCGCGTCGGTGCCGTACTTCAGCAGCGCCGGGCCAAGCATCCAGATACCGAAACTCGACAGCGGCGGCCGCGCGCCGATCTTCGCCATCTCCTCGCGCAACACCTTGGCTTCCGCCGGATCGAGACCGCCGCCGCCATATTGCTTCGGCCAATCCGGCACGGTCCAGC
Organism: Xanthobacteraceae bacterium; assembly: GCA_024508855.1. Lineage (GTDB taxonomy): Bacteria > Pseudomonadota > Alphaproteobacteria > Rhizobiales > Xanthobacteraceae > 62-47. Next base: position 24,360 of record JANINJ010000052.1, on the reverse strand, counting down.
CCCTGTCGCGCATCCGCTCGAACCAGACCTTCTGCGCTTCGGACGCGAACTTGGTATTGCGACCGCCCCAGAACACGTCTTCGTCGCGTGTGACCGGCTTGCGCATCTCGGGCGGACAATTGGCTTCCAGCCAGGCGCGGGTTTCGCGGCGGAATTGGTCGAGATCGGACATCGGATGTTTCCAGTTGAGGTTCAGTCGCAAATTTCGCGTCACGGTATCAGCGCGCGCACGAGCCAGCGACCTTAACCGGCGCATGACGAAATTCAATATGCCTGTGCGCGCCATCGTATGGTCTTGTCGACGCATCGGGTGTATGCGCTGAACCCAACAACTCAGAACACGCGAGGAAACCCCTATGCGCCTCAAGCTGCTTTCGCCTGGCGAAATGAGCGACGATCAACGGCAGACCTATGAGGAATCGATCGCCAGCAAGCGCGGCAGCCCGCCGCCACCGATGATGGCGTGGCTCAACAGCCCGGAGATGGCGCGACACGCCACGCGGCTGGGCGCCTTCCTGCGTTACGACACCAGCTTCCCGGCGAAGCTGTCCGAGATCGCCATCCTGGTCACGGCGCGGCACTGGACCGCGCACTACGAATGGTATGCGCATAAGCGATTGGCGCTGGCGGGCGGCATGGACCCGAAGATCATCGAGGATATCCGCTGCCGCCGTACGCCGACCTTCGACGATCCGAAGGCGCAGATGATTTATGACGTCAGCAAGTCGCTGCACGAAGGCCATGGCGTCACCAAGCCGTTGTATGACGAAGCAGTGAAGCTGCTCGGCGAACGCGGTATCGTCGAGATCATCGGCCTGTGCGGTTACTACACCATGGTGTCGATGACGCTGAACACCTTCGAATTCGACCTGCCCGCCGGAGAGAAATCCGAACTGCTGGACTGAGCCGGCCCGCGCGAACATGTCATGCGACCGATCGCGGAACTTTGCCGCGATCTTGCCGTTTGATCCGTCACCGCAGGGAGTTCGCACATGAAATCCGGACTGAGTATCGCGACCGCCATGCTGCTATCGGCAGCCTTGCTATCGGTAGTCTTGGGCGGCACCTTCGTTCAATCGGCGGCGGCCGCCGATCTGCAACTTCGCCCGCATCATTACCATCATCGCCACCATGCCCGCGCCTATGGTTACCCCGACCGGTTCGTGATCTCGTACAACCACAATTACGGACCGGTCGAGTTCGTGACCGATGGCGTTCTGGCTGTGCCGGACCGGATCATCCGGCGGATCGACGCGCAGCCTTACGCCTATTACGACGTCAACCGGGGCTATTGCGAGCAATCCAGCGCAAGCTATCGCGGGCAGGACGGCCGCCGGCATCCCTGCAACTAGGTAAGGCGATAGCGAACCGGGCGCTGCCGGACTGGCGAAGCCTGCAACCTGTTCCCACATGCTGGCTGGTAACATCCATCTGTGGGACACATCCTATGACTTCATCCGCGCGCCCTGTCGTTTCCGGCACTCGCATCGGCCACGTCCATCTCAAGGTTGCCGATCTGGAGCGCGCGTTGGGCTTCTATCGCGACGTGCTCGGTTTCGAGCTGATGCAACGCTACGGCGATCAGGCCGCGTTCATCTCCGCCGGCGGCTACCATCACCACATCGGCCTCAATACCTGGGAGAGCAAGGGCGGCAAACCGCCGCCGCCCGGCACCACCGGCCTGTTTCACACCGCCATTCTCTATCCGACCCGCGCTGCGCTGGCGGATGCCCTGCATCGGGTGCAGGAAGCCGGCATTCCGCTCGACGGCGCCAGCGACCATGGCGTGAGCGAGGCGCTTTACCTGCGCGATCCGGATGAGAACGGCGTCGAACTCTATTGGGACCGGCCTGAGGCGGCATGGCCGCGCAATGCCGACGGTTCGCTGGCGATGTTCACGCGCCGGCTCGACCTCGACGACCTGATGCGTCAACGGGTGACCTGATCAGGTGACGATCCGACCTCGCACCATGATCAGCGCCGCTGCGATCAACTCCAACATGATGCAGAGATAGAACGGCACCGTATAGCCACCGAAAACATCGCGCAGTACGCCGATAATGCCGGGGCCGAACGCGTAAGTGACTTGCGTGATGGCCGTGATCAGGCTGATCAGCACGCCGAATGAGCGCGCATCGAAATCGCGCTGCACGATCAGGGCTGGTAACGTGATCAGGTTTCCGACGGAAAATCCGAACAGCGCGCAGGCGAAATACACCGCCGCCTCGTGATGAATGTTGATCAGGATTAGCAGCGCCAGCGCCTGGCTGACGAACGAGAGCGACGACGCCAGCCGCTGATTAAGGCGATCGATTACGGTCGAGAACAACAGCCGCCCGACCACTGCCATGGCGGTGAGCAGCGCCACGGCGATGGCCGCATGTTCACGCCCCAGCACCGGATCGAGAAACGAGATCAGGTGCACGATGAAACCGACCTGCGCGAACAGCACCAGGGCGAACGAAATCGTGAGGGTGAGGAACGCCGTGTCGCGGAATGCGGCTGCGCGAATGCGCGAGGCGGAAACGTCGGCCGCGCCGTTCTGACTTGAAGCAACGCCGCCGTGCCGCGGCGGCTGTCCGACGAACATCAGGATGATCGGCACCAGCAACACGATCGCGGCGCCCGCCGCCGCGAGCATCGCGCCGGAGAATCCGAAGCCGCCGATCGCCGCCACCAGCAACGGCACACCGACGATGCCGCCGCAACTGGCCCCGTTCAATGCCAGACTGATCGCCATGCCGCGCCGCCGGTCGAACCACATCCCCAGCGTATTGGTGATGGCGCCGAGGCTGGTGCCGGCCCAGCCGCACGCCAGCAACAGGTTGACCGCATAGAGTTGCCACGGCGCTTGAATCTGCCCGAGCAGCGCCGTCGCCGCCGCCATGCAGCCGACACCGGCGAGCAGGCAGTTGCGCGGTCCGATCCGCCGCATCGCATCACTGATGAAGGCCACCAGCAGCGCGCCCATCAGATAGAAGGCCGTGGTCGCCGTCGAAATCCACGACGACGGCCAGCCGTGCACGCGTCGCAACTCCGCGAGATAGACGCTCTGGCCATAGAAGCCGAGACCCCAGCCGAACGTTGCGATCAGGAAACAGACGGCGACGATGCGCCAGCCAGCGTAGCGGATCGACGTCTCGTCGACGATGTCAGGGCTGGAGACGGTCATTCAGGCCTGCGGATGATTGGCGCGCGGTCATGTTAACCGCGCAAAACACACAGATGGTTCGGCGGCAACCGAAGGATGACCGCAACACTTCAGGACGCAGGCTTGGCCGGCTGGTAGAAAAACCGCTCGCGGAAAATCCTGTCGCCGCGCCATTCCTGCAACGCGACTTCGTCGACCCTGTGGACCTTCCCGGTTTCGTCGGTGAGTTCGAAAATCCAGTGAATGGCGACGCGGTCGCCCTCCACCACCGACGTCACCGCCTTCGAATAGACATGCCGCATGCGCGCGAGAATGCCGCGTTCATGGGCCACCAGCGTATCGCGGCCGACGCGCGGCGGCGTGGTGTTCTCCTGCATGCTGGCATCGTCGGTGTAATAGCGCTCGATAGCGCCGGCATGGTCGCCGCTTTCGACAACGCGGATGAATTCGTCCAGGCGGGCTCGCGACGGCATGGGCTTCTCCCTGTTGTTTCGTTGCGCCAGCCTACCGTCCGGCATTCGAGGCGCAAGCAGGTATCAGGGCGCCACGATCCGGCGACGACGTGCGATTGCCGAATAGGTCAGCGCCAGCAGGCCGAGCACGACCGGCGGATAGACCACGAGATTTACCACCGACCAGCCGAAATCCGCCAGCAACTGCCCGGACAGGAACGAACCGATCGTCATCGTCCCGAACACGATGAAGTCGTTGAACGCCTGCACCTTGTTGCGCTCCAGCGCCGTGTGGGTTTCCAGCACCAGCGCCGATGCGCCGACGAAGCTCAGATTCCAGCCGGCGCCGAGCACGACGAGCCCGGCCCAGAAATGATGCGTGGTGACGCCGGTCAGCCCGATGGTTGCTGCGAACGCCTCGAGCAGAAGCCCAGCGGCGACAATGGTCGGCGCGCCGAACCGCGCGATCAGCGTGCCGGTGAAAAAGCTCGGACCGTACATCGCAACGATGTGCCACTGGATGCCGGCGTTTGAAGCGCTCAGCGGCAAGCCGCAGATCTTCATCGCAAGCGGCGCCGAGGTCATCACCAGATTCATCATGGAATAGGAAACGACGCCGCAGATCGCCGCCGCGATGAAACGCGGCTGCCGCGCGATCACGAACAGCGGACGCCCGCCGCTCGCGGTCACAGCTGCCGGACGCGGCGCGTTGACGCCGGACACCACGGCCATGGCGATCAGCGCGATCACCGCTTGAGTGACGAAGCTCGCCGCGAACAGATAAGGCGGCCAGAAATCCATCGTCCACTGCACCATCTGCGGCCCGAGCACACCTGCGAACACGCCACCGGCCATCACCCACGAGACGGCCTTGGGGCTGTACGCCGCGCTGGCGCCATCGGCCGCGGCGAAGCGATAGGATTGCGCGACCGCTCCATAGAGCCCGCCGAAGAACGTCGCCACGCAGAACAGGCTGAACGATCCCCACAGGATCGCGGTCGCCCCCAGGACGCCGGTGATCGCGCCGCAGCCGGTGCCAATGATGAAGGCGACGCGGCGGCCATAGCGCCGCGAGATCGCGCCGGTCGGCAGCGTGCCGGCGGCGACGCCGACCACGTAGACCGACAGCGGAACGGTGGCGAGCGACATGCTCGGTGCCAGGGTCGCGCCGACGATCGCGCCGGTTGCGAAGATCACCGCGGAGTTCGCACCGTTCAATGCCTGCGCGGCGGCCAGGCGCGCTACGTTCGAGCGGGCCCTTGCATCATCGGTGATTTCGTCGACAGTCGCTTCGGTCATGATGATGCGACCATGATGTCATCGCGCGGCAAGAATCAACATCCGCCAGCGAAGATCAGCCCAGCATTTGCGGCGCATGGCGCAAATGGACTTCCGCTTCCGAGACGATCCGCTGCACGATCGCCGCTCCGCCCTCGTCGCGGCGGATCAGGTCGACCGCCTCGCCGACGATCACCGCCGAAACATCGACGTCCCCGGCATCGCGCGCTTTCACGTAACGTGGCATTTCCGTCGCGACGTTGCGGCGCAAACCATCGAGATCGCCGTGCCATTGATCGATGAACGTGTTCTTCAGCGTGCGGATATTCCACTGCGCAGGCCAGTCGATCTCGCGAGCCACATCGATCACCGAACTGCGCACGGTATTGTCGCCGGAGCCGGCGATCGCCGCCTCCTTGGACTTCGGATGCGCCAGCGATTCCTCGCTGGCATAGAACACCGACCCGCACAGCACGCCCGATGCGCCCAGCATCAGCGCCGCCGCGAGGCCCCGGCCATCGGCAATGCCTCCAGCCGCGATCACCGGCACCTGTTTGCCGACCGCATCGACGATGGCAGGCACCAGCGGCAGGGTGGCGCGGCCGCCGCCGTGGCCGCCCGCCTCGGTACCCTGCGCGACGATGATATCGGCGCCGTCCGCCACCGCCTTGCGGGCCTGCGCGACGGTCTGCACCTGCGCGATCAGAGGAATTTCGGCCTGCCTGATGCGTGGCGCGAAGCCGTCGATATCGCCGAACGACAGGAACATCGCCTTGGGACGATACGCCAGAGCAACATCGAGCAGACCCGGATTCTTCTGCAGCGACCAGGTGATGAAGCCGATGCCGACCTGGGTATTTCCTGCCTTCAGCAATTCGCCGGTGAGCCAATCCCTGTCACCATAACCGCCACCGATCACGCCAAGCCCGCCCGCATTGGTTACCGCGGACGCCAGCGCGCCACCGGAAACGCCCGCCATCGGCGCGAGCAGGATCGGGTGTTCGATATCGAGCAGCGAGGTGAGCGCGGTTTTGATCGACATGGCGGCCTTCGATGTGGTGTCGCAGGAGCATTTGCAATGCGCATTCTCCATGCTCCCATTTCGCGCGGCGGACAACCATCGACGGCCGCTCAGCCTGCGCTTCCCGGGTAGACTTTCGGCCCAATCAGGTGCGCGCAAAGACTATAATGAGATTGTTCGCCGGCATGTCGACGATCTCACTCAGCGAGAGGCCCGCGCGTTTGGCGACAGCAGCGACCTCCTCCACGTCGCGTACGCCCCAGTCGGGATTGCCATTGCGCAGGCTGGTGTCGAACACGGCGTTGCTCAGCGCCGTGTGCTTGCCGTCGCGCTTGAACGGTCCGTACAGAAACAGCCGGCCATCCGGCTGCAACGCGCGGGCGGCACCCGCAATCAAGCCCTCGGCAACCGGCCACGGCGCGATGTGGATGACGTTGGCGCAGAATACCGCGAGCAGGTCGCGTGGGCCATTCCCTGCCTGCAAGGCGAGCGGCCACGCCGGATCGGACAAATCGATCCGGCGCGGCGCGTGAACATTGGCAAGCTGCGTATGTGCGCGCCAGGCAGCGATACTTTTCAGATGCGCCTCGTTGAAATCGCTCGGCCACCATTGGATGTCCGGGCTTTGCTGCGCGAAAGTCACGGTATGCTGCCCGGTGCCGCTGCCGGCCTCGAACACATCGCCGTGCTTGCCCTGCAGGAAGCCGCCCAGCACCGCCCAGATCGCCTCGTGATTGCGGTGAAACGCGGCTGCGTTCAAGCGTCCGTCTGGCTCGACCTGCGAACCGTCCTTGCCGAATTCGACGACGTATTCAGCCATTTTTGCCCGTCATTCCGCGGCTTCCGTCCGGTCCAGTTCGGCCGGATCGAAATCGGCAAAATCCTTGCCGGGATTTGCATGTTTCGCCCACATCGCTGTCAGGATGGGCACCAGAATCGCTGTCACCAGGCAGGCGGTGGCGACGAGCGCAGTCGCGGCCGGCACGACCGGTTTGAATCTCGGAATCATCTCGCCGATCAGCGTCGGATTGGCGATCGCGGCGCCGGCTGTACTGGACGCCGCAATGCCCGCCGTACCGTTACCACCGCCAATGAACTTGTCCGCCAGAATCAACGGAATGCCGGTGACGACGATCACGCCGAAACCGAGAAGAATGCCCGCAAGCCCGGTCTTGAAGATGACGTTGAGGTCGATGCCCGATCCAAGCGCAAAGCCGAAGAACGGAATCAACGGATGAACACAGCGGCCGAAGAATTCGCGCAGATCCGTGTCGAGATTGCCCAGCGCGAAGCCGATCAGAAACGGCAACACCGCACCGACGAACAACCGCGGCTCGAACACGGCGACGCCAGCGGCGCCGAGAATGAGCATACTGACCAGCGGACCTGACTCAATCGACATCAGAACGAAGGCGCTCGCCTCTTCCTTGCTGCCGTATTGCTGCATCACCGCGGCATAGAGACCGCCGTTGGTCATATCCATCGAAGCGGTGATGGCGAGCACGGAGAGGCCCGCAAAAAGTCCGCCGGCCACGCCGGATTCAGGCAGGAACCGCGCGGCGATCAACGTCGCAATCCAGGCCACGATGATTTTAGTGACCAGCAGCGTGCCGGATTTGCGCAGCACCACACCGGTGGCACGCAAATCGATGGTGGCTCCCATACAGAAGAACCAGACGGCCAGAATCGGCACCGTTCCGGTAATCAGGCCATTGGTGAAGGAACCGAAATATTTGCCGGCATCCGGCGCGAAGGTCTTGCACAATGCGCCGAGAATGAGGGGTACCAACATCAGGCCGCCCGGAACACGCTCGGTAAACTCTTTTATTTTCATGACGTTTCCCCGCGTTTATTTTTATCTTTGGCGGCGAGGTCTAGTATCGGCAAAGGCCGGTTTGAACGTCAAGGCTTGTCTTGCTTGAACTGCGACTGTTCCAGTTCCAGATAAATTCGATAGGCGTTGCCGCGATTGTTGTTCGCGAAAGCCGGCATGTCCTTGTACTTCGACCAGTCGGTCTGCGCGTAGGCCGCGTCGAAATCGGTCCAGTTCTGCACGGCGCCCGACATCGCGTTGCGGACATATTGAATGTAATCGCGTGTGAAGGCGATTGCCTTGTCCGCTTCCGTCGATGGCTTGCCGTGACCGGGAATGATGAATTTCGGCTGCAGCTTGCCGACTTCCGCGAGCGCATCGAGCCAGTGCGTCGTCGACACGTCATCACTGTTCATGAAGGGAATGCGGCTGTTCTGCACGATGTCGCCGGCGAACAGCACACCGTCGGGCTCGACCATCATCATCATGTCGCTGGACGAATGCGCCGGACCCGCAAACAGCAACGTCAACCGCCGGTCGCCGAGCACGATGGTCATGCGTTCCTTGAACGTGATATCCGGCGGCACCACGCGGGTCTTGTCATCGACCCATGGAAACAGCACGCCGCGGCGCTGATCGAGCCGCTGATCCGCCTTCTCGTCGGCAGTCTCCTCGTTTTCCTTGTATTCGGAGGCGCGCTCCTGCGCGACGATGACCGCTGCGGTATGATCCTTGAACGCCTGCAGTCCGTAGATGTGGTCCGCATGATAGTGACTGGCGATCACGTAACGCACCGGCTTGTCGGTGATCTTCCGGATCTCCTGCAGCAATGCCCAGCCGAGGCTCGGCGTGCCCAGCGCATCGAACACGACGACGCCGTCGGAGGTGACGACGAAACCGGCGTTCGATGTATTGCCTTCGTTGTCCTTCCCGGGGATACCCGGATTGCCAACGCTGTAATAAATCGGCTTGCCCGGCACCTGCTCGATCTTCAATGGTATCGGAATCGGCGCATAGGCAGGTGCGATCTTGTCGACGGCGCGGGCAACGCCGGCCGCCATCAGCAGCGTGAGAAGCACTCCCGTTGCAGCAGCGCGTACATTCACTTCATGTCTCCGCAATAGATATCCTTGAGAACCTGCAGCAACCGCAGCGCGCGCTCGTCGGCGACGCGATAATGCAACGTCTGCGAGGCGCGCCGGAACGTCACCAGACCGTCGGCGCGCATTTTCGCCAAATGCTGCGACAGCGCCGACTGGCTGAGTTGCACAACATCCACGATCTCGCTGACCGTCATCTCGCCGCGCACGGCAAGAAAGCAGAGAATAAGCAATCGCTTTTCGTTGCCGAGCAGCTTGAGCATCTGCGCGGCCTCGCCGGCCTGCTTGACCAGCGTCTTCATCGCGGCCGCTTCGGACCGGCGCGCCTTGCTGGCGGAGCTCACTGCAACTGCCATGACTTCAACCTGAGTGTCGGCGGAATCGATCCGCGAGTTCCAGACTACAACAGTTTCTATATTTTAGCATTGACTAATTTAGCTAACGACGATACGGCTGACGCCAACATCATCAATGCGGCCGCAAGCCGCAAATGAACAAGCGGCCGCAAGCCGCAAAGCGAGGAAACGTGCGGCCCATCCTCTGGCGCGGCATCCGTGGTCGAAACCTGCCTGTGATATCGAAGCTCGCAGGCCAGCGCAATGTGGCGTTGGGTCGGCGCACGGTCCTCGGCCTCGGCGCCGCACTGACCGGAAGTCTGGCGCTCGGCGCAGAATCCGCCCATTCCGAAACATCCGAAATGTCACCGCCTGCCGATGCGCCGTGGTCGCAATCGCTGGGCGCGGGCGTCGTCGATCGTCCCTACGGCACGCCAGCCGAGTTTGAAGCAGGCGTGATCCGCCGCAACGTGCCGTGGCTCACCGCCGGTACGGAATCGTCCATCAGCTTCTCGCCGCTGCAAAGCCTCAACGGCATCATTACGCCGAACGGGCTGTTCTTCGAACGCTACCATGCCGGCCGTCCCGACGTGGACCCCGCGCAGCATCGGCTGATGATCCACGGCATGGTCGAACGCCCGCTGCTGCTGACCATGCAGGACATCATGCGCTTCCCGTCGGTGTCGCGCATTCATTTCATCGAATGCCCGGCCAATGGGGGTATGGAATGGCGCTCCGCGCAGCTCAATTCGCTGCAATTCAACCATGGCATGATCAGTTGCGCGGAGTGGACCGGCGTCAAGCTCTCCACCTTGCTCGAAGAGGTTGGCCTCAAGAAGGAAGCCAAGTGGGCGATGGTCGAGGGCGCTGACGGTGCGCACATGAACCGCAGCCTGCCGCTCGAAAAATGCCTCGACGACTGCCTGATCGTCTACGCGCAGAACGGCGAGGCGCTGCGCCCCGAGCAGGGTTATCCGCTGCGTCTGGTGGTGCCGGGATGGGAAGGCAATGTCAGCATCAAGTGGCTGCGCCGCATCAAGCTCGGCGACAAGCCGTGGTATTCGCGCGAGGAAACCTCGAAATACACCGACCTGATGCCGGACGGCACCTCGCGCGGCTTCACCTGGCTGATCGACGCCAAGTCGGTCATCACCTTCCCCTGCCCCGAGAAGCCGGTGAGCGGCCCCGGACTGTATGAAATACGCGGCCTTGCATGGACCGGCAACGGCAAGGTGAAGCGCGTCGACGTTTCGGTCGACGGCGGCGTCAACTGGCAGACGGCGCAATTGCACGAACCGGTGCTGTCGAAGGCGCTGACGCGATTCACGCTGCCGTGGCGCTGGGACGGCAAGCCGGCGCTATTGGAATCCCGCGTCATCGATGAGACCGGCTACGTACAGCCGACCATCGCGCAACTGCGGCAGCAGCGCGGAACCAACTCCGTCTACCACAACAATTCGATCCAGACCTGGCAGGTCAAAGCCGACGGGAGCGTTTTCGATGTTCAACTGGGCTGAACATCGCCTGCTGTGGGGCGCGATTGCGTTGCTTATGACAACGGCGAGCGCGGCAGCGGCGGAACCGGGACACTTCGGCTACGGCACGACGCCGACTGCAGCGCAGATCGCCGGTTGGGACATCGACGTGCGCGGAGATGACGGCGTCGGTCTACCGGCCGGCAAAGGCTCCGTCAGCCAGGGTGAATCCGTCTTCGCGGACCAATGCGCAGCCTGTCACGGCACGTTCGGCGAAGGCGAAGGACGATTCCCCAAGCTCGCAGGCGGCAACGGCACGCTGAAGGACGATCGGCCCGAGCCGACCGTCGGCAGCTACTGGCCGTTCGCGCCGACCCTGTTCGATTATATTAACCGCGCCATGCCAATGCCGACGCCGCATACACTTTCGTCGGATGACGTTTACGCATTGACGGCCTATATATTGAACCTGAATAATATCGTACCGAATGATTTCGTCGCCGATCGGGAAAGCTTGCCGAAGATCAAGATGCCCAATCACGACAGTTTCGTCTGGACGGATCCGCGACCCGATACTGCCGCGAAGCCTTGCATGAGCGCCTGTATCGATCCCGGTGCCGTCAAGATCACTGCGACGGCCGAGGGCAACGGCCTGACGCCGAAGACCACCGGCCCGCTCGACAATATGCAACCGAAATAGCACGCAGCCAGAAACAACATCAGGAAACGCCCGTGACGATCGCTCGCTCTCACACCGACGGACCGATGGCACGCCGCACCGCCGCAGGAATCTTCGCCGCGCTGGCGTTGCTCGGCAGTCTCGGCCTTTCGACCGCGGCGCGTGCCCAGTCGGCGGCCTCCGAAGGCGAGAAGATCGCGTTCGACCGCAGCAAGGGCAATTGCCTCACCTGCCACGAGATCAAGGGCGGCACACTGGCCGGCAGCATCGGCCCGGCGCTGACCGACATCAAATCGAAATATCCGGATCGCAACGAACTGATTGCGATCGTGACCGACGAGACCAAGCGCAATCCGCAGACGGTGATGCCGCCCTTCGGCAGAAATCACATCCTGACCGACAAGGAGATCAGCGCAGTGGTGGATTTCCTTCAGACTTTGTGACGTGACAAATAGTGTGACGCAAACGCTCTCGCTCCATGACGAGAGCGACACGCAACGGGAGACACGAATGAACAACGAGATCGACAAGACCCGGCGCCTGATTCTGCAGGGTGCGGCCGTGGTCGCGCTCGCCGGCATCGGCGTCCGCTTCGGGCTGACGCAGGCGCTCGCCGCCGCTGCCAACGACAAATACCCGGAAGAGGCGTTCAAGCAGAAGAGCGGCGACGATGCTATCAAGTCGCTCTACGGCAAGACCGCAGAGACCTCCGACAAGGTGAAGCTCGATGCGCCGGAGATCGCGGAGAACGGCGCGGTGGTGCCGATCAGCGTCAGCTCATCGCTGCCGGACGTCACCTCGATCTCGATCCTGGTGACGGAAAATCCGTTCACGCTGGCGGCGTCCTACAAGATTCCGGAGGGCACCATGGCGAGCGTCTCGAACCGGCTGAAGATGGCCAAGACCAGCAACGTCATCGCCATCGTCGAAGCCGGCGGCAAACTCTACAGCGCCAGCAAGGAAGTCAAAGTCACCGTCGGCGGCTGCGGCGGCTGATCTTCGAAGATTTTTGTTTTAACGCGTTTTCTTCACGCGAACCGGTTTCCACTTCGCCCGAAAACGCTTTAACCAGGGAATACTGCCATGGCATCGACAATCCGCGTTCGCGCAACGTCCAGCGGCGACACCACCGAAGTTCAGGCGCTGATCCAGCATCCGATGGATTCTGGCTTCGTCAAGGACGCGAAGGGCGAACTGATTCCGCCACACTTCATTCAGGAAGTCACGTTCGAGCACGACGGCAAGAAGATCTTCGTCGCCGACTGGGGCCCGGCCGTCTCCAAGGACCCGTACCTGAAATTCGCGTTCAAGGGCGGCAAGAAGGGCGACGAGCTGAAGATCAGCTGGACCGACAACAAAGGCAGCAGCGACCAGACCACCGCCAAGATTCAATAACGGCGGCACGGCAAACAGCGGGGGATTGAAGATGCGGTTGGTGCCTGGATCTGTTCTTGGATCGACATTCGGAATAGTCGTTGCGGCACTGCTGATGGGCGCCGCCCATTCCGCGCCCGCATCCGACACGCCCAATCCCGCCGCCGACGCCAAGGCGTTCCAGAAATTCTTCACCGACAAATTTCCCAAGGTGAAGTTCGAGGACTTCGTCAACGGCCCCTATTCGATGGACGAAGGCCTCTATCAGCAGTGGAAGGAAAAGGAAGAGTTTCCGCCTTACGAGTTCGCACTCGACATGGGCAAGGAACTGTTCGCCAAGCCATTCAAGAACGGCAAGACCTTCGCCGATTGCTTCCCGAACAAAGGCATCGGCATTCGCCAGAACTATCCCACTTTCGACGAGAAGCAGGGCAAGGTCGTCACGCTCGAACTGGCCGTCAACCAGTGCCTGGAGAGCAACGGCGAGAAGCCGTACTCCTACACCAAGGACGAGATGGCGGCGGTAACTGCCTATATGGCCTTCACGTCGCGCGGCAAGCCGTTCGACATTAAGATCCCGAACGATCCGCGTGCGCTGGCAGCCTACGAGAACGGCAAGCGATATTTCTATACGCGGCGCGGCCAGCTCAATTTCTCCTGCGCCAGTTGCCACGTGCAGAGCCCGGGCGAACACATCCGCGCCGAAGTGCTTGCGCCGGCGCTCGGCATCCTCAACGCAATGCCGATCTATCGCTCGGAATGGGGCGGCATGGGCACCACCAGCCGGCGCTTCACGAGTTGCAACAGCCAGGTGCGCGGCGTGCCACTGAAGCCGCAGGACGACGAGTATCGCGACCTCGAATATTACCTGTCGTATGTCAGCAACGGGCTGCCGATTTCCGGCCCCGGCGCACGGCCGTAACACACCAGCCTGGTTGAGGAGCACGACATGCGACCACTCACACTCGCGCTGACCGTCATCTTGCTGACCGGCGCCACTCTGCCGGCCTTCGCCGCCAGCACCGAAGCCGATTTCAAGGCGGCCTATGCCGCAGCCGAAGCCGCCAACAACGAGGCCGGCAAGCTGCGCAATCAGTGGACCACGACCGTGTCGGCGCTCACTGCCGCCAAGAAGGCAGCCGAGGCCGGCGACTTCGACAAGGCCGTTGCCGCGTCGAAACATGCCGAAGAATTGGCGAAGGCTTCCATCTACCAGTCGCAGGAACAGAAGGACGGCTGGAAGCAGATGGAAATCCGCTGATCCCGGTAAGGATTAAGAGTTTACTGCTTGTCGGCCCTTGTCGTCATGGCCGCGCTTGTCCGCGGGCATGACGATGCGGTTGCGATAGAGCTGTGCAAGGGCCGAGGGAGTCCCCATGACGATCCGCCGCCGCGACATCCTCAAATTCGCGACCGCCGCCGCGGTCACCGGCACGCTGCCACGACACAGCCGCGCCGCAAGCGAACCCGGTGTCTACGATCTCGAGCCCTTCGGCAACGCGCGCATCCTGCACATGACGGACACGCACGCGCAGTTGCTGCCGGTGTTCTTCCGCGAGCCGAGCGTGAACATCGGCGTCGGCGCGATGGCCGGGCAGCCGCCGCACCTCGTCGGCCGCAACTTCCTCGAGCGTTTCCAGATCAGGCCCGATAGCGCCGACGCTTACGCCTTCACCTATCTCGATTTCGAGAAATCGGCGGCACGCTTCGGCCGCCTCGGCGGCTTTGCGCATCTCAAGACCCTGATCGATCGCCTGCGCGACGAAGCAGGTCCCGGCAAATCGATGCTGCTCGATGGCGGCGACCTGTGGCAGGGCTCCGGCCTCGCCAACGCGATGCAGGGCGCCGACATGGTGGAAGCCGCCAACCTACTCGGCATCGAGGCCATGACGGGCCATTGGGAGTTCACCTATGGCGAGAAAGTGCTGCGGGACAATCTTGCCAAGTTCAAGGGCGAGTTCATCGCGCAGAACGTCTTCCTCACCGAAGAGGCCGCGTTCAACGACGCGCCTGCGTTCGATTCGGCGTCCGGCCGCGTCTTCAAGCCCTATGTCATCAAGGAAATCGGCGGCCATCGCGTCGCGGTGATCGGTCAGGCGTTCCCCTATGTGCCGATCGCGCATCCGAAACGCTTCACGCCGGACTGGACCTTCGGCATTCGCGACGACGAATTGCAGAAGCTGGTTTATGCGCTGCGCAGCAACGAGAAGATCGACGCCGTCGTGCTGTTGTCGCACAACGGCATGGACGTCGATCTCAAGCTTGCCAGCCGGGTGAGCGGCATCGATGTCATCCTCGGCGGACACACGCACGACGCCGTGCCGCAGCCAATCCGCGTCAACAATTCTGGCGGCGTCACGCTGGTGACCAATGCCGGCTCCAACGGCAAATTCCTCGGCGTTCTCGATCTCGATCTTGCCAAGGGCAAGCTGCGCGACGTGCGTTATCGCCTGCTGCCGGTGTATTCCGAGTTGCTCAGGCCCGATCCCGAAATGCAGACCTTGATCGAGCATCTGCGCGCGCCGCATGTCAGCCGATTCAACGAGGAGATCGCGACCGCAAGCCAGTTGCTGTATCGCCGCGGAAATTTCAACGGCTCGGTGGATACGCTGCTGTGCGATGCGCTTCGCCAGCAGCTCGATGCCGAGATTGCGCTGTCGCCTGGCTTCCGCTGGGGCACCAGCGTGATGGCGGGACAACCCGTGACCATGGAAGACGTGCTGGCGGAAACCGCCACCACCTATTCCGAGGTCTATGCGCAGAGCATGACCGGCGAGCAGATCAAGGCCGTGCTCGAAGACGTGTGCGACAACCTGTTCAATACCGACCCCTATTATCAGCAGGGCGGCGACATGGTCCGCATCGGCGGCCTCGCCTATACCTGTGCGCCGGCCGAAAGCGTCGGCAAGCGCATCTCGGACCTCAAGCTGCACAACGGCCGTGCGCTCGAAGCCGGCAAGTCGTATAAGGTTGCAGGTTGGGCGTCGGTCAACGAACAGAAGGGCGAACCGGTGTGGGATGTGTTCGCGAAACATCTTCGCAGCGGCAAGCCGGGCGACACCAAAAGCGGCGTTACGCTGAAGGGCGTCGAGAACAATCCCGGTATCGCCGGATAGGGGTAATGCAGATGTGGCAGGTCCTGCGATGCTTCATCGGTGCGGCCATCGGCGCTTTCATCGCCGCATCGCCGATGCTGCAGCCGGCGGCCGCGCAAACGCAGCAATTCGCGCCCTTGCCGGACAAGCCATTTGCCGATCACCGCATCGTGCTGCAGCTATCGGATTCCGATGCCAAGAAAGAGGCGCTCGTCATCAGCGTCGCCTACAACCTCATCAAGGCCTACGACCCCGACAAGATCGCCGTCGAGGT
Source organism: Xanthobacteraceae bacterium (assembly GCA_024508855.1). Taxonomy (GTDB): domain Bacteria; phylum Pseudomonadota; class Alphaproteobacteria; order Rhizobiales; family Xanthobacteraceae; genus 62-47. The sequence continues at coordinate 8,313 of JANINJ010000052.1, read as the reverse complement.
GGTGGCGTTCGGGCCGGGCATCGACCTGCTGCGCGTCGAAAATGCCAATCGTCAGCGCGTCGAAAGCCTGATTGCCCAAGGTGTCAAATTCGATGTCTGCCTCAATACGCTCGATACGATCGAGCGCGAGACCGGAAAGCGGCCGGCGATCATTCCCGGAGCCATTCCGGTTCAGGTCGGCGTCGGGCAAATTCTATCGCTCACTGAAAACGGTTTTACGCTGGTTCGTCCGTGAACTGGTGATCCGATTTGAAAACGGGAGTTTGATGATGCGTCGTTTCATCCAAGGCCTGGCGATTGCGGCATTCGCCGCGTTGTCGTTCGCGCAGGCGGGGTTCGCCGCCGATGGCAAGGTGCATCGGATCGCGATCCAGGTCGACCAGAACGACCCGGCGATCATGAATCTGGCACTCAATAATGTCACCAACATCATCGAATATTACCGCAACAAGGGCGAGGACGTTGACGTCGATCTCGTGACCTACGGCCCCGGCCTCAACATGCTGCGCGAAGATACCTCTCCAGTGAAAGATCGCATCAAGCACCTCAAGGATTTCGCCTTCCCCGGCAAGATCCAGTTCTCGGCCTGCAACAACACCAAGCAGGGCATGGAGAAGAAGGAAGGCCACGCCATCTCGATCCTGCCCGAGGCAACCATCGTCCCCTCCGGCGTGGTGCGGCTGATGGAATTGCAGGAGCAGGGCTGGAGCTACGTGCGCCCATGACGAAAGCAGCCGTCGCATTCGCCGCCGCCCTGACCGCGCTCGCCGTTTCGTCCGCGCGCGCCGACGACGCCGCGCTGGTGACCTATAAATCGCTGACGCCGGAGATCGCGCTGGAAGCAGCACAGGTGGCGATGAAAACCTGCCGCGACAACGGCTATCAGATCGCGGTCGTGGTGGTGGATCGCTTCGGCCAGCCGCAGGTGCTGTTGCGCGATCGCTTTGCCGGCTTGCCCGCGCCCGATACGGCGACGCGCAAGGCCTATACCGCGCTGAGTTTCCGCGCTTCCACCGCCGATCTCGCCAAATCGGTGCGCGACGGCCAGATGGATGCGGGGCTCGCGCGCCTGCCCCACGTCGCGATGCTGGCCGGCGGCTTGGTCATCGAAACCGGCGGCACGCTGCTCGGCGGCATCGGCGTCTCCGGCGCACCGGGCGGCGACAAGGACGAGGCCTGCGCCAAGGCCGGGCTCGACGCCATTCGCGACAAGATCGACTTCTGACGCTTTGTCATCACGCGTAAGGTTGGCATTCGCCGCGGCGAACCGCGACAGATGCGCGCCGTCCTATGGAATAGTATTTTTCAGCGCCTATCTGTAGCGCTATCTTATTCCAAGAATCTGCACTGAGGCGGTTATGATCTTCCGTCAACTGTTCGACAGCGTATCAGGAACCTACAGCTATCTTCTGGCCAGCCGCGCCGGCGGCGAAGCGCTGCTGCTCGATCCCGTGCTGGAAAAAGTCGACCGTTATTGCCAGTTGCTGCGCGAACTCGACCTCAAGCTGGTGAAGGCCGTCGATACCCATCTGCACGCCGATCACGTCACCGGCCTCGGCGAACTGCGCGACCGCACCCAATGCGTCACCATCATGGGCGAGCAGAGCAAGGCCGACGTGGTGGCGATGCGCGTCGGCGACGGCGACAAGGTCACCATCGAGGGACTTGCGCTCGACGTCATGTACACGCCGGGCCATACCGACGATTCCTACAGCTATCGCATGGCCGACCGCGTCTTCACCGGCGACACGCTGCTGATCCGCGGCACCGGGCGCACCGACTTCCAGAACGGCAGCGCCAAGGCGCAGTACGATTCAATTTTCAACCGGCTGCTGAAGCTGCCTGACGACACCATGGTGTTTCCCGCGCACGACTACAAAGGCGACACCGTGTCGACCATCGGCGAAGAGAAACGCTACAATCCACGGCTGCAGGTGCGTTCGGTCGAGGAGTATGTCGAGCTGATGGGCAACCTCAATCTACCAAATCCGAAGCTGATGGATGTGGTCATTCCAGCCAACATGCATATCGGGCTGCATCAGGACACGCTCGCCAGGGAAGGCTGCGCCCTGCGCCCGCGTGACGCCATTCCGCGCCTCGGCCAGCCGGACGTCCTGCTGGTCGACCTGCGCGAGCAGAGCGAACGCGCCAAGCATGGCACGCTGGAAGGCGCGCTCCATGCGCCCTATCCCTCGATCGCCGACAGCATGAAGCCCGGCGGCATGCTGCGCGAGGTCGCGGCCGCCACCGGCCGCCGCATCGTGTTCTTCTGTGCCTTCGGGGAACGCTCCGCGATGGCCGTCAAGGCGGCAAAGGAAGCTGGCCTCGCCAGCACCATGCATCTCGAAGGCGGCATCGATGCGTGGAAGAAGGCCGGAGGTCCGGTCGTTGCTGGCTGAGACGCGGCGCGCTTCAACCCTGGCAGCAGCGTCCACGATCCACGTGTCGTCGCTCGGCAATCTGCGCGGCGTCGCCAATATGCTACCGGCCTATCACCTGCTGACGCTGTTGTCGCCGAGTGCTGGCGATGACAGCACCTTGCAAGAACTCACACCAGTACGGCGGCTGCACCTCGCCTTCCACGATGTGATGGAAGACAGGCCGGATTTCATCGCGCCCAATCACGAAACGGTTCTCGCCATTCTCGATTTCGGTCGCCACTGGATGCACGACGTACCGATGCTGATTCATTGCTGGGCCGGTATCAGCCGCTCCAGCGCAGCCGCGTATATGCTGGCATGCGACGACAACCCCGGCCTCGAAAGCGACATCGCCGACGAATTGCGCCGGCGCGCGCCGTTCGCCACGCCGAACCGTTTGATGGTGGCGCTGGCCGATGACATGCTCGGGCGACAGGGACGCATGGTGGATGCGATCGACCGCATCGGGCGCGGCGCGGATGCGTTCGAAGGAACGCCCTATCAGTTGCCGCTGAAATACGTCGACCGCCGATCCTGACGCGAGTTTTCCCGCGACAGATGCGTCGACATCGATTCCTGTGGATACAATTTTCCGAGATCGCTCAGCCGCAACCGGAAGCCATTGCAATCATTGGCATCGCCGGTTTCCTGTTTCAGGATTTGCGTCAAAATTTATTTTTTTCATTCCGCCCGATGAGCTAAAAGCCGCTCCAACAAAATGTCGAGGGTGGCGCGAATGCCTCTTTGGATCCACTTGCTGAGTGTCGTACTGGTACTGGCCGGCCATGGTTGGATCGCATTCGGAATGCCCGAGAATCTCCACGACTCCGATGGAATCGGCACGGAGATTTGATTTCAGGTTGAGGTTTTGACGGAAGCCGACATCCCCTCGATCGAGGGGATTTTGATTCCGCCCCGCACCCGGTTCATCGTGCTCCGCATCAACGCGCCCCACGATGTGGACCTTACCGCGTGGCCGGCCCATTTCGACGACGCCAGGGGCTTGCAGGCAGCGCGGGACAATCTGTGATATGTGAACGGTGATGCGGGCCGGAAGCGGCCTGCGCTTCTGCATTGTTCGCCCGCCGCTTGTTTGACCGGATCAGTTTCGCGACGCCAGATGGATCATCTCAGCAGCATTCGTATTTTCACACGCGTTGCCGAACTCGGCAGCTTCTCCAAGGCTGCGGATGAACTCGTCCTGTCGCAATCGACGGTCACCAAGCATATCGCCTGGCTCGAAACCCATCTCAGTGCACGGCTGCTCAATCGCAACACGCGCGGCGTCAGCCTGACCGAAGCCGGCTCGCTGTATTACGAACGCTGCCGGGTGATCCTCAAGGAAGTCGATGACGCGGATTCGCTGGTCGGCCGGCGCAGCGAAGGACTGACCGGGACGCTGCGCATCTCGACCTCCGTCGCACTGGGGCGACGGATCATTTCGCCGATGCTGATCGATTTCATGCGCGAACACCCGCACCTCAAGATCGATATGGCGTGCGAAGATTCCTATGTCGATCTGGTGGCTCGCGGCATCGATGTCGCGTTGCGCATGGGCCGGCTTGCGGATTCCTCGCTCGGGGGCCGGCACATCGGATCCAATCCATGGGTCATGGTCGCGTCTCCCCGCTATCTCGCCGCACACGGCACGCCGCAAACACCGCAAGACCTCCGACATCACGACTGCATCGTTTATTCGAGCGTGCAGGGCGATGCCGTCTGGCAGTTGCGCTCGCGTCAGGGGGAAAGTCAGGCCATCGTCGTCAACGGTCGCTTACGCTCAAACAACCTGTCGACGCTGCTCGCCGCGGTGCACCTCGATCTCGGCATCGCGATCCTGCCGAACTACGTGGCGTCGCCGTCGTTGCGCGCCCGCGAGATCGTCAGCGTGCTGGACGACTACACCCTGCCGGGGCAGGAGCTTCATGCGGTGTTTCCCTCTCCCAAGCTGGTGCCGGAAAAAGTGTCCCGCTTCATCCAGTTCTTGCGTCCGCGTTTCGAAGGCGCCTGGTGGGACGTCGAGCGCCGCCGCTTCCCGGCGCATCAGGGATAGTTTTTGAGAATTCCCGGCGCCGGAACGATCGACGCCGGGGTACACGGTAGATCGAAGCGACGTCGCCTCAGATCACGCCAAGCGCCCGCATGGCTTCGGCGACGCGGATGAAGCCGGCGACGTTGGCGCCCAGCACATAATTGTCCGGTGCGCCATATTCTTCCGCAGTTCGCGCGCAGTCATCGTGGATGCTGTGCATGATCTTGGCGAGCCGCGCTTCGGTCGCTTCGAAACTCCACGAATCCCGCGAAGCATTCTGCTGCATCTCCAGTGCGCTGGTGGCCACGCCGCCGGCATTGGCGGCCTTGCCGGGAGCGAACAGGATGCCGCTGTCCAGGAACGCGCGGACGGCTTCCGGCGTGCAGGGCATGTTGGCGCCTTCGCCCACCGCCTTGACGCCGTTCTTGAGCAGCGTCCGTGCATCCTGGCCGTTGAGTTCGTTCTGTGTTGCCGACGGCATCGCGACGTCCGCCGGAACGTCCCAGACGCGGCCGTTGGCGACGAAGGTCGCACCGGCGCCGCGCGCCTTGGCGTAATCGGCGATGCGGCCGCGCTTGCGCTCCTTGATTTCCCGAAGCACGGCGAGATCGATGCCGTTTTCCTCGACGACGTAGCCCTCGGAATCCGAACAGGCGACGACGCGGCCACCGAGTTGCTGCACCTTTGCGATCGTATAGATCGCGACGTTGCCCGCACCGGAGACGATCACCCGCTTGCCATCGAAGCTCTGGTTGCGACGCGCCAGCATGCGCTCGACGAAATAGACCGCGCCATAGCCGGTCGCCTCGGTACGCACGCGGGAGCCGCCCCACGTCAGCCCCTTGCCCGTCAGCACGCCCGACTCGTAACGATTGGTCATGCGCTTGTACTGGCCGAACATGTAACCGATCTCGCGCTGCCCGACGCCGATGTCGCCAGCCGGGACGTCGGTATACTCGCCGAGATGGCGATACAGTTCGGTCATGAAGGATTGGCAGAAGCGCATGATCTCGTTGTCGGAGCGGCCCTTGGGATCGAAGTCCGATCCACCCTTGCCGCCGCCGATCGGCATGCCCGTCAGCGCGTTCTTGAAGGTCTGCTCGAAGCCGAGGAACTTGATGGTGCCGAGAAAGACGCTCGGATGGAATCGCAGGCCACCCTTGAACGGACCGAGCGCCGAATTGAACTGCACGCGAAAGCCGCGGTTGATCTGCACCTGCCCCCTGTCGTCGACCCACGGCACGCGGAAGATGATCTGGCGCTCCGGCTCGCAGATACGTTCGATCAGCGCGCCTTCGGCATAATCCGGATGTTTCGCCACAACAGCACCGAGGCTGTCGAGAACTTCATGAACGGCCTGGTGAAATTCGACTTCCCCGGGGTTGCGGCGCAAAACGTCGGCATAGATCGGCTCCAGCTTTTCATCGAGCATCAGTTTGGTCCCAGCCTCTCTTGTTTGATTGCTTTGTGATGAGGGCCTGCGGTCCGCCGGCCGCGATGTGCAGCGGCACTTGGGAGCAGGCTGCGCCTGTAGTGCCCAAAGGTTCGGCAATGCACAATTAGCCAAGCGGCGGCCGAGAGTGCCCGTCTCTGCACGGACTATCGGGCCAAGCTTCTGACAGCAAAGTGATTTTCAGCGCGATCCAGGCCGGTGGACCCGCGATGGCGCTTGCGGCAAATTCGCGCATCGGATGTGCGCAAGCCCATCGAAGGTTGAAGGCGGCCAGCCGTGACACGTCGGGCGGGCTTTGTTAAATCCGATGCCGATGCTGTGTTCCGCTTTGCGGATTGCAGTCTTCCAAGTTGAAATCCAATCAAAATCTGCCGGGAGGCACGCATGAAAGCGGGATTCGGAACATTCGGGGTTTGGTCGACGGCGGTTGCGACGTGCAGCCTGCTCGCGATCGCGCCGGCCATGGCGCAGGGCGTCAAAATCGGCATTCTCAACGATCAATCAGGCGTTTACGCCGATTACGGCGGCAAGACCTCGGTCGAAGCCGCCAAGATGGCAATCGAGGATTTCGGCGGCGAGGTGCTCGGCCAGAAGATCGAGTTGGTCACCGCCGACCACCAGAACAAGCCGGACCTCGCCTCGACCATCGCCCGCAAATGGTACGACACCGAGGGCGTCGACATGATCACCGACCTGACCACCTCGTCGGTGGCGCTGGCGGTGCAGGAGGTCGCCAAGGAAAAGAAGAAGATCGACATCGTGGTCGGCGCGGCCACCTCGGCGATCACCGGCGCAGCCTGCACGCCTTACGGCTTCCACTGGGCGTTTGACACCCACGCGCTCGCGGTCGGCACCGGCGGCGCGATGGTCAAGGCCGGCGGCGACAGCTGGTACTTCCTGACGGTGGACTACGCCTTCGGCCACGCACTGGAGAAGGACACCAGCGACGTCGTGAAGGCGGCCGGCGGCAAGGTGCTGGGCGCAGTGCGAACCCCGCTCAACACCTCCGACTACTCGTCCTTCCTGTTGCAGGCGCAAAGCTCGAAAGCCAAGGTGGTGGGTCTCGCCAATGCTGGCGGCGACACCATCAACTCGATCAAGCAGGCGGCGGAGTTCGGCATTACCGCCGGCGGCCAGAAGCTGGCGGCGCTGCTGCTGACGTTGTCGGAAGTCCACGGCCTCGGCCTCAAGGCCGCGCAAGGCACGGTGCTGACCGAAAGCTTCTACTGGGATCGCAACGACAAATCGCGCGAATTCGCCGAACGCCTCTACAAGCGCACCGGCCGGATGCCGAATATGATTCAGGCCGGTACCTATTCGGCGACCTTGCAGTACCTCAAGGCGGTGAAAGCTGCCGGCACCAAGGACAGCGACGCCGTCGTCAAGAAGCTGAAGGAATTGCCAGTCAACGACGCCTTCTCCCAGAACGGCCATGTGCAGGCCAATGGCCGTATGGTCTCCGACCTCTACCTGTTCGAAGTGAAGAAGCCGGAAGAAAGCAAGCGCGACTGGGATTACTACAAGCTGCTTGCCACCGTCCCCGGCGACAGCGCCTATCCGAGCGCAAAGGACAGCGGCTGCCCGCTCACCAAATGATCTGACGAACGACTTCCGCAGCATGGGCGCGATCCGAAAGGACCGCGCCCATTTTGTTTGTTGCGCTCAGTAGCCGGTCATCTCGAGATAGCCGACACCGGCGTGACTGCCGCGGACTTCGATCGGTCCCTCCCAATAAGGAAAACTTGTGCCCATCCAGCTTTGCGCATTGAGCGGCGTGCAATCGACGGCGAGGCCACGCTCGGCAATCGCGATGTCCCATTGCGTGGGCAGCTTGCGGCCGGCAACGTCAGTGTTTGCAGTCGGCGTCATGACGATCGCAGACGGCGCGAGTTGCACGGATTGCCCGTCGAGCCCGATCCAGTTGCCGGCGAAATAATTCTTGCCATCGTTCTGGCGCAGCCGGAACAGCATGACCTTCTCGCCGGATGCAAGATGCAGCGAAAACCAGTCCCACCCGGTCTGATCCGAGGCGAGCGGCTGGCTCGACCACTCGCGATCCATCCACGCGAGGCCGGAAACATCGACTTGCCTGCCATCGATGACCAGTTGTCCCTTGGCCCTGAAGTAAGGCTGGCTGAAATAGTACGAGGCCTGGCCGCGTTCGGATTTTTTGCTGTAGCCGCGCTCGCCCTGCAGCACCAGCGGCTGCTCTGCATCGAGGCGCAGAGCATAACTGAAATCCGCTCCGCGCGCGCAAATTTGCAGCGGCGCAAGGGTTCGTTCGTTCATCGGTTCGACGGCTGCCAGGTCCCATGCGTCGATCCAGGCATGAAACGGCTTGGCATCGACGCCCGCCTGCCCGACGCCGCCACGTGCAAACGTCTCGGCGAAGCGATGCGTGGTCGCGC
>JANINJ010000051.1 GCA_024508855.1 Xanthobacteraceae bacterium | reverse complement strand
TGGCCCGCCCTGCCATCTCCTCCGCGCCCGACGCTGCCGCGTCCACCGCATCCGATCCCGCGAACCTGACGATCGCGCTCGCCCCTCTCATCGGGACCGGACAAAGGAATTAAATCCTAGAATTGCGGTTTTGTCAAGGCTATCGTCAACCCGACGCCGTTTCTTTTGGCGATAAGGCAGAAATGATCTGTTCGAGCTGGGAATCGAAGCCGGCCCCCTAGTGAGGAGCCTCGACCGAATGGCTTACCATCCACCTTGGCTTGACCACGGCAAGCCCTAGACTGCCCTCGCCCGAATGTGCCGGAGACTGCAATGCCTGACATCGCGCTGACTTCCGTCGTCCCCATCCTGCTCGTTCGCGACGTACCTGCGAGCGCTGCATACTTCCGGGAAAGATTGGGATTCGAGATCGACTTCCTCCACGGCGCCCCCCCGTTCTACGGTTCGGTGTCGCGCGGCAACGCCTGCCTGCATCTGCGCTGCGTTCATCAGCCGAACTTCGCCGAACTCGCTGCACGCGAGATTTCCCTGATTCTGGCGGCCATCGAGGTTTCGGAGGTCGATGGCCTGTTCGCGGAATTCACAGAGCGCGGCGCGACGTTTACGCAACCACCGACCAAGCAGTCCTGGGGCGGTACGGACTTCCATGTCCGCGACCTCGACGGAAACGTGATTTCCTTCGTCACATACGGATAGCGGGGCAGTCCTACGCCCCACGACCTCCCACCCTTCAGCCATCCACGCTGAGGAACATCGGACAAACAAAAACCCCCGGCATTTCTGCCGGGGGCTTCTGTTTCAGATCGTTGTCGCCGTTAGGCGATGACGATTAGAAGTTACGCTGGGCGCGAACGCCGAAGGTCCAGGTGCCTTCATCATGAGCAAACGTAGTTGCCGTCAGATTGCCGCGCTGAGCAGTCTCGATGTAGCTGTACAGGGCTTCAGCCGACAGCGTCAGGTTCTTGACCGGAGTCCAACGAAGGACAGTACCAATCTGCGAGATGTTGCCACCCGGGTTACAAACCGTGAGGGTTGCCGGGCAAAGCGCCGTTCCCTGCAGGATCGTACGGGCCGCGTCGCTGTAGCGAACCTGGGTGTACGAACCGAACACCGAAGACGACCAGTAGGGATCCCAGTTGTGGTTGAACGCACCACGGATACCCCACTCCTTGGTCTTCTCGACGTTACCACCGAAGCCGATCACGCCATCGCTCGAAACGAGCGTAGCGAAGCCGAGGTTACCGTTACCAGCAAAGCTCCAAGTGTCCGGGCTCACGCCGCCGATCACGTAACGGCTGGCGCCGTCCGCGTAGGTGACGTCGAAGTTGATGCTGTCACCGGGGCCGGTCGGCAGGTTCTTGAGGGACAGAGCGGCCATGACCGCGAAGCCCCACGTATCATCTGCATGGCCGTTGGCAGCAACGCCACCGTAGTAGGTCGGACGGATTTCATGCGCAGCGGCCGAAATCTGGAACAGACCCCAAGCCTGGTCGACACGGAGCTGACCGACGATGTCCGGAACGTTGGTGCCACCCCAGCCATTGTACAGCGAGCCGTCAAGATTGACGCCGTACAGCTGCGAGCGGTTGTAAGAGTTGTAGGCACCAGCCGTCAGAGCGGTCGTGCCAGCGCCGACGTTGACGCCACTCGAATCTTCCAAGCTGATCGATGCCGACACGCCGTTGCCGAACTGTGCGGTATAGGCCAACTGGTTGATACCGGTCACGTCGTCCTGACCGCCGATCAGGAACGAGGTGTTGTTGCCCGGATAACCCGTCCACGGGGTCGAGAACTGCGAAACAGCCTTACCCATGGTGAACCCAGCGAACTGGATGAAGGCATAGTACACACCGACGCCGGTGTTGGCACCGCCGCCAATACCGTCGTCCGAGCCGGCACGTGCGGCCGAGCCGGTCGTCCAGTTGAACGTCACATCGAAGTAAGTGCGGACGACGCCGTATTCAGTGGCGGTACGCGTATCGATGTTGAGGTCCTGAC
>JANINJ010000050.1 GCA_024508855.1 Xanthobacteraceae bacterium | reverse complement strand
CGTCGTTCTTCACGCTGGTCGGCTGCCATGGGCTGCACGTCTCTGCCGGCATCCTGTGGCTGCTCACCATGATGGCGCAGGTCGTCGCCAAGGGGTTCCGCGCGGATATCCAGCGACGCATCGTGTGCTTCGCGCTGTTCTGGCACGCGCTCGACATCATCTGGGTCGCGGTGTTTTCGGTGGTCTATCTGCTTGGGAGTGCGGCATGAGCGACCAGTCTCACGATCTGCATCAAGCCGATCTCGCGCCGGGCGAAGAAAGCGAAGGCGGGATCGGCAATCGTGTTATCGGCTACGTCGTCGGTCTCGGCCTCGCGCTGCTGTTGACGGCGACCTCGTTCTTCGTTGCCGGCACCGATCTGGTCTGGCAGCCCAGCATTCCCGTGGCGATCGTCGTCCTTGCGATCGCGCAGATGGGCGTGCATGTGGTGTTCTTCCTTCACATCACGACAGGGCCCGACAATACCAACAACGTAATGGCACTGTTCTTCGGCATTCTCATCATCGTGCTCGTGATTGGCGGCTCGCTATGGATCATGGAGAATCTCAATCATAACATGATGCCGATGAACCAGATCATGCAGATGCAGCAATAGCGCGACTGGAAGTACACCGATCAGCCGCTGGTAGAAACTCGCCGACCGCGATCTCTATTCTATCTGCAGGTCATGCTACCTCATGCCGCCGATGATCATGCGCAGTAACTCCAGAACGGCCGGGGGCAGCGTGCGTCCGCGATGGCTCACGATGTGCGAACGGCCCCGGTGCAAGAGCGAACTCTTATCTGACCTTGCATGCTGCAGACCGGCGAGAACATGAAATCGAAATACAAGGAAACCTCGCTCGGCAGCCTTGCGGTGAACGTCGTTGAATGCTGACGACGAGGTCGTAGCGGTTCGTCGCTTCCATGCCGCGAAATGCTATATAGTCTCAACGGCATATAACGCTCGGTCACATTTAGATTCGAAGGAAGACGATGTCCTCTGCGCCAGCGAACGAGTCATCAGACAGAGCGAATCTCGCATTCGGCCTCGGCGGGACAACGATCTCGCCGGACGATATCAAGGCCGCCGCAGCCACGCTTCGCGGTTCGATCATCGTCACGGATTGCAGCCGAAGCAGGACGCTGAGCGAGATCTGCGGCTGCAACCTCTGGCTTAAATTCGAAAATCTCCAATTCACCTCGACATTCAAGGAACGGGGCGCACTCAACCGGCTCAGCGCACTGTCTGTCGATGAGCGGCGCCGCGGAGTTATTGCGATGTCGGCGGGTAATCATGCCCAGGGCGTCGCCTATCATGCGAAGCGCCTCGGGATTCCGGCAACGATCGTCATGCCTGTCGGCACGCCGATGGTGAAGATCGAAAATACCCGGCGCCATGGCGCAGAAGTAATTATCTCGGGCCAGACTCTGGAGGAGGCCGGCAGGTTTGTGCAGGAATGTGCGGGCGCGCGCGGTTTGACGTTGATTCACCCATACGACGATCCGCTGGTGATCGCCGGGCAGGGTACGATCGCGTTGGAAATGCTGGAGGCCGTTCCCCAGCTTCAGACATTGATCGTTCCAATCGGAGGCGGCGGTCTCATCTCCGGCATGGCCATCGCTGCGAAGGCGATTAATCCTGATATCCGTATCGTCGGCGTTCAGGCTCGGCTTTATCCGTCGATGTACAATGTCGTAAAAGGAAAGGATCTGCCAATTCGCGGCGACACCCTTGCCGAGGGTATCGCGGTCAAGGCGCCAGGGCAGATCACCCGGGAAATCATCCGACGTCTGGTCGACGATATCGTTCTCGTCTCGGACGATCAGATCGAACGCGCCGTTGCGATGCTGATTTCCGTTGAGAAGACGGTTGCGGAAGGCGCAGGAGCCGCCGGCCTTGCGGCGGTGCTTGCTGCGCCGGAACGTTTTCAGGGCGAAAATGTCGGCTTGATCCTGACCGGAGGCAATATCGATACGCGGCTGATCGCCTCTGTATTGACCCGAGACCTGGCCCGCGAAGGAAGGCTGACCCAGCTGTCTATCGACATCGTCGATCGGCCCGGTCAACTGGCGCTGGTTTGCAACCTGCTGGCGGAAGCGGGCGCGAATGTGATCGAAGTTTCGCATCAGAGGACATTCTCCGATCTGCCC
>JANINJ010000049.1 GCA_024508855.1 Xanthobacteraceae bacterium | reverse complement strand
TGCTTTGTGATGTATCTAGTTTAGCGCAACTAGCGGAAGGGTGTCTAGGGTTTCGGGCATCGGGTTTAGCGCATTTGGCGCATTTGGCTCAGCCTTCGGCTGCGAGGAGTTCGAGCAGGTCGGCCGGTTCGTCGTTGACGGCGAGGGGGAACGCTTCATCCAGAAGGCGGTCGGCCTCGGCCGCGAGCAGTCGGCGGGCTCGTCGCTTCAGCGGCATCACCGTCTCGCGCAGGGCCTCCCACGCCTCCCGGCCATACTCGGCCCGGTTCCGGTCCTCTGGGCTGCGTAGGTAGCCGTAGCCGGGGGCGAGCGTGAAGAGCCGGTGGCCTTGTAGTGCGAGGCGGTGGCCGCGTCGCTGGTGGGCCCGGATGCGCTCGACGAGACCAGGCGGCAGGGAGCGGGCGTGCCGGTAGAGCTGGGGCCACGCGACCGTGACGATGGCTGGTCCGCCGAGCGGGCCGATGACGAGGCCCTTTCGGCCGTAGTCGATCCACGCTTCCTCGGCGAACAGGCCGCGCGTCGATGAGGCGCTGCCTTGGCCGGGCTCGTGGCGTTCGGGCCATGCCAGGGCGGAGAGGGCGCCACTCCCCCACGCTCGGACGGCGCGCTGCTGCTCCCGGCTCAGGCTCACCGCTTCCTCCCCTCTCCTCGCTGCGGGCTCTTCTCCTCGACAACCCACCACGCCCAGCCCTCGGCTTCGCCCGGGAACTCCTCGTCCGTGAGCGGCACGCGCGACCAGACGATCTGGTAGGCCTTCGCCTGGTCGCGGATCTCGGCGGTGACCTCGGCCGTGGCCCGGGCCAAGCACGCTGAGCACGCCCGCCGGCGGACGCTCGCGTCGACGAAGGCACGCCGCGGCTGGTACCAGACGAAGCCGTACACCTTCGCCAGCGCAGGCCGGGAGCAGTCGGTGCACTTCTCGGGCTCGGCACGTCGCCACGTGGTGGCAAGGTCGAGGTCGAGGGCCAGTTGCTCGGTCCGAGGTGTCGCCATGATTCCGTTTCCTCGCCTTCTGCTTTGTGATGGGTGGGGTTTAGCGCAACTAGCGGATGGGGGTCGGCTCGCCAGTCCAGAGGCAGACCGGGCACGCTTGGCAGGCGACTCGGATGCCGTCAGGGGCGACGCGAACGACCGGGTCGTGCTTCTCGGCATCGCAGCCCGGCACGCCTGCGGCGCAGCGTCCCGCTCCCCCTGCCCGGCGTGCGTGCCCCCGGCCGGCTGTCCAGGTCGTTCCGTCCTGGGAGTGGCGCGTGATCGCGGCGACGCGTCGGACCTTGCGAGCGAGGGCGTCGCCCTCGAGGGTGGGATGGCGCTGGCTGACGGCGTGGTAGGCGGCGTCGAGTTCGTCGGCGGTGAAGGGCTCGGTCATGGGCTCGGTGCTCCGTTCTCCGGCTCTCAGGCCGGTTCTGCGTCGCCGCAGCTCGTGGATTCGTAGGTGCAGCCGTGTCCGGGCTCGTGCTCGGCGGAAGGGCGTGTGCAGACGAGTGGGCCGCCGTTGAGGCGGTGGTCGCAGCGGGTGGGATGGGTCGACATCGCGAGGCTCCTTGGGGTCACTGGCGCAAGGACATGGCGCGCGTGGCGGAACTAGCGGACTTAGCGCAAGGGCGTGAAGGGTGCGAGGGGTGCCGGTGTCGTGGAGCACCGGCGACCGGGGGAGGGGCCGGTCTTTGCGCCCTGCCCCTCCCGCGTCGTCACTGCTGGCGGAACCGGAGCAGGTAGAGGCCGGTCTCGATGTGGTGCTGGCGCGAGGCACTCGACTGGGTGTCCATCACGGTCTCGCCGCCGGTGAGCCATGCCTCCGCGCCGTCGTCGTCCTGCTCGAGGATCCAGGCGATCCACTGGTCACAGATGCGCTGGAAGCGGCCAATGTGGGCGCAGATCGGACGGGGGTCCGCGAACGCGGCGAGCGGGGTGACGTGGATCAGGTGAGCGACGGGCTCGCCGTAGCCGCGAAAGGAGACCTCGATCGGGTCGCTGCTCTCGCCGGTCCAGGCGAAGGCCGTCTCGTGGCTGTAGTACTCCAGACCGGGCATGCCGTCGCTGTGACGGGACTCGAAGCCGGCGATAAGACTGGGGGTGGTGGCCATGTCTTGCTCCTCTAGTCGTGCTGCTTTGTGATGTATCTAGTTTAGCGCAACTAGCGGAAGGGTGTCTAGGGTTTCG
>JANINJ010000048.1 GCA_024508855.1 Xanthobacteraceae bacterium | reverse complement strand
GCCAGCGCATGCTCGAACAGTTGCAGCCGCGCGGGACCCGACCAGGCGCCCTTCACCTCGATGTTACGGATCTCGGTGCGGACGAGTTCACAGATGCGCGGGCGCTGCTCGTAGCTAGGCAGAATCTTCAGCATGTAAGTGGGCACGCAGATTTCCTGCCGCGCCTTTTCGAGATCGTAGGGCTTGTGCTTGTAACCCATAGTCGCACGCGCCACGCTCAGCGTACCGTAATCCAGCGTTCCGACCAGCGTATCTGAATCGACAAACAGCCTTGCGGAACCGAGCTTCTTGGGAAAGGCACTGAGTTCTCGGCCCGCAGCGATCGCCGGGAGATTATCGAGATACATACCGATGAGGTATTCGCCCTGTTCATCGCCATGGCGCACCACCGCCGCCTGCCCGCATTCCACGTAAGAGCCGTAGCCCGTCGTGTCCGGCATGTTCATCACTTCGAACCGCACCAGAGGCTCGTCGACTTGCAGCGGCTCAGGCACCTGCTTCACCAAAGCATCGCGGTCCGTCCGATAGGTGATATTGAGATATTCACGCGAGGTGAAGCGATGCGGTCCCCGAACGAATGCCGGCGCGCCGGTGGGCGTCGTGTATTGATTGAGCACGTCCTCTTTTTTCATCGCAACCCACGCTATCGAGTTAGATGTTTGGAGAATGCTTCGGCAGCATGCCGGCCCAGATCAACTCAGATCATCAGTGCGAACTCTCGAATAGACCAGTGTAAATTGATGTCGCGACAGGGTGTCTATTGCGACACGCCGTCTCACTCTCCCCTGCGCTGGAGAATTTTCTTCAAGCCTTTCGGGATTCAATCGCTGCACGCGCTTCAGCGACGCTCTCCCGCATCCGTTCGAAAATGATCTTGGGCGCTTCGCTGCTCGATTTCTGGATCAGCTCCGCGATATCCTTGGTGTTCTTGACGGTCGCTTCGAATGCTCGCCTCGCCAGTTCCGCCTGCTTGGCGGCAACTTCCTGCGCCGAGCCGGTCGGCTTGAAATCGGCAATCAACTGCCGCGTCTCTTGCATGACTTCAGACAGGATTTCCTGTTGCTTGGCGAAGACAGCTCGACCGCCCTCCGCCAGCACGGCTGCAGATCTCTGCATCGCATCGATATTCTTGCGATGGCTCTCGAGCAGCGCCTCGTAGTCGATCTGCGGCATCCGCATTTGCTTGCCCATATCGGCAAACATGTCCAGGATCGTCTTGTCGGCCATCGTTTCCTCCTTGTCGTTATTATTGTGTCGTTGTTATTTTTAAGCGTGAAGCTTTACCGCCCCGACGTCATTTCGATTATCATAGGCAGAGCGCGTTTGACTAATCAAGCGCTCGTTCGAATAATATCAGGCCCCAGCTTTGATATGGGACACGCGCCGGTCATCGCCATTTTCACGTACGGTATCTCCTTGCCGCAAATTCTCGACAATTTCGTCTTCAGCGTATAAGTGAACGACGCGTCGCGGATTTCGCTTCTGCTCATTCACCGAAACGGTCGATGCGGAAAATGCCATGTTAACAACCGCAACCGGGCTTCTTCATCATTGATGGACGGGAAGGAATGACGAAGACCGTGGGACATTCCAAGGCTAACAGGAATGCCAGGAACAAGGTGGCCAGGAACACCCCTGCCGACAACAAGACCGCTAGAAAGAAACCGAAATTCTTGCGGCGGGGACCTGACCGTCGTCGCCAGATCATCGCCGCAGCTTCGGAACTGTTTGCGCGGAACGGATTTGAAGGCACCTCAATCCGTGACATCGCCGCGGCTTCGGGCGTTCTCTCCGGATCGCTATACTATCACTTTCCTTCCAAGGAAGACCTGCTCTTCACTGTGCATCAGGAAAGTCTGACCGCGATGCGCAACGAGGTCGAGACTGCGATTGCCGGGATCAGCGAACCATGGAAACGGCTGGATGAAGCCATCGCGGCACACTGCAGAATTCTGCTCGGCGGACGTGTCACGCGCGCGATTTTGACTCCGCCGCGTTACTACAATCTGCGAGGCGTCCGTAAACTGGTCCGTCAGCGCGACGACTATGAGCAGATATTCGCGAACCTGATCGACGATCTACCGCTGAAGCCGGACTGCGACCGGCAGGCATTCCGATTGTCGATGCTCGGCGCGATGAACTGGACGGTGTTCTGGTTCTCTGCTGGCGGACGCTTGAGTGTCGATGAAGTCGGCAGGCAGATTGCACTGATGGTCCGGGGTGCCGCAAAGGACGCGCCTTCGAAGAAATAGTTTTTGTCAACGGAGGCCTCAGAGACAGCCTCACCTGATTGCGAATCTGACTGGGACGGTGAAGCTCATGGAGGCTTGGGGGA
>JANINJ010000047.1 GCA_024508855.1 Xanthobacteraceae bacterium | reverse complement strand
AGTTTATCGCTGCAAGACAGAAGCGGCCGGGTCGAAAGACCCGGCTGTTTTTGTTGTAAGGCGAGCGATGCCAACAACAACTTGCATCCAATGAGAAGCGCAAGACACGCTCGGGATTGCGCTGCGCTTCATCCGGGCTACGGATGATCGCCCTCACTCCCCCTTGCACCGCTCAAACGTGTCCGGGTCGGATGACACCCACGGAAAATTGAGAATCCTGACGCTGATCTTGTCGCCGCCGAAGCGCCGCAGGATCACCTTGGCGGAGTGCCAGGGGCTTCCACCCTTGTAGCATTGCGCGGCGAAGGTGGTGCCGTTTGGGCCACGCCGCGGCCGGTGCAGTTCGCAGCCGATCTCGTAGAACTCGAAACCGGAATCGATGACGTTCAGGACATCGACTTCGCCATTGACCTGCTCGCAGCGTGGCAGATTGTTCGACCATTTGCCGAGGAATTCTTTCGGCGTCTTCGCGGCGGCGAGTGTCGGCAGCATCGCCATCGCGGCCGCAACGATCGCGATCGCGAGCCGCGCGCGGCCAGCATGCGCGCCGGCTGATGCGTCGTCTTGCTTAACCGCAATGCATGGCATGGATTGCATCTCGATCTCCTCCTTGCTTTGACGACGCGCAAGCCGAGCCGATGATCTGCAGGCAACGGTTGCGCCGCCGGTCACGCCAGGGCTGCGCCCTTGGCTTTCTTCTTCGGAGTCTTCTTCGCGCCTTTTGCAAGCGCCGCGCTTTCATGGCGGAGTGGCCGGCCGACCGGGCAGATCTCCTGCACGAAACCTGTGAGCGTCGAGGCCAGCGTATCGGGCGCCTGCCGGTAGTAGACGTATTTGCCGCGCTTCTCGCTGCGCAGCAGGCCGGCATGTTCGAGCAGCTGCAGATGCTGCGAGATCGACGGCTTCGACATGTCGAAGCGCGCCGCGATCTCGCCGGCGTTGAGCTCGTGATGCGCAACGTAAGCCAGAATCTTGCGGCGAACGGGCGAGGCCAGCGCCTCGAAGATCAACTGCATGGTCATGAGGCCATACTACACTAAATCATTTAGGCAATCAATTAATCGTTGACAGGCAACAGATAGACGATAAGCTGATTACCTAAATGATGACAAGCCGGCTGACCGGCGCGGTGCGGGGGAACAAAGACGGAGGATCGAACGATGCGGTTCATGATGCGGTTCCCCTTGAGGTCCATCTCCTTACGCACCATCGCGCGGGATGCCCTCAGCGTTGCGGCCGATACGATCGCGACGCTCGGCTTCTTCTACATCGCCCTCGCCCCGGCGGCCTATGCGGGCAGCCTGACCATCGCCGGCGTGCTCTATATCGTGTCACGCACGCTCGTCAGCGACCTAAGGACGATCCAGGACGGGCTTCTCGTTACCCTGCTGATGGCCACCTATTGGGCGCTCTCCGTCGTCGTCTATCTCGCGATCGGCCTTGAGGTCATTCGGCGCGTGATCGGTCGCAGCCCGCTATGGCTCTATACTGCCGGTGGTTTCGCGGCTGCCATGTTCCACCTTCATCTCGATGCAATCAGCGGGTTCAAGATGGTGCACGCGTTGATGATCGCGCTGTTCCTGTTGTCCGGCGCGATGACAGGCAGCATCTACTGGCTGGTGGCGATCAAATTGCGCGCGGTCCTGACGAACTGGCTGCGGCGCGCGCTGAAGCGCCTGCCGTGGGAGAGCAAAACATGCGCCGTGTCGTGCGCGTTCTGTTGAGGAGGCTGTGACGATGACACGTTCGATTTCGAACGCCGCGCTTTCCATTGCCGCAATGTTTGGCTTTGCGACGGTCATCGCGACGGCAAGCGTCAGCACCGCCACGGCGGCGGACGATTTGCATCAAATCTGCCGCCAGGTGCGCAACGACGACACCATTCGCGCCTATTCGCCGGCGCTTCGCGACGAAACGCTCCGCGCCTTCAAGGAGCTGGTACCTGATGCCAAGACAGTGCCGGCCGATGACGAATTCGCCAACCAGGCCGTGTTCCGCTGCATGCGCGGCAAAATCTTCGTCTGCCTCATGGGCGCGAACCTGCCCTGCGTGAAGATGAATGCGGCGCGCGACAATGCCGGCGCCGATGCCTATTGCCGTAGCAACCCGAACGCCGACAGTCCCGTTCCGGCCGCGGCGACGGGGCACGATGCGGTCTACTCCTACCGCTGCCACAACGGCCGCGCGGAAATCACCGGCGAGCCGTGGAAGCTCGACGAGCGCGGCTTTGCAACGAAACTATGGGCCGAGTTACCGGATCGGTAAGCGGAAGCACGTGCGAAGCGTGCGAAGTTAAACGGAAGAAGCTCTAGCTTTCCTGGTTTCCCTTGGTCGCCTTGAGCAGGTTGTCGCGCAGGCGCACCACTTCCTTCTGCAGCCTGACAAAATCCTCCGGCGGAAAGCCCGATGCCTTGACGAGATTGCGCTGGGCGGCGCGCTCGCGCA
>JANINJ010000046.1 GCA_024508855.1 Xanthobacteraceae bacterium | reverse complement strand
CTATCCGGGAACATGTCCTATCCGGGAAAGTGGTCCTCGTAAGGGATCGGCGCCGTCGCCGCATCGAGCCACACCTTGGTGGCTTCATCGACATGCGGGCGCACCTCGTGCCGAACCCGGGCGTGGTAGTCGTTGACCCACTTCACTTCCTTCTTGCTGAAGCGGCGGTCGATCAGGCGGCGATCGATCGGCGCCAGTGTCAGCGTCTCGAAGGCGTTCATCGGCTTTTCCGCACCTTCGATCTCGGCCGCGACGACCAGTTCGAGGTTCTCGATGCGAATGCCGAAGGCGTCCGTTTTGTAATAGCCGGGCTCGTTGGACAGGATCATGCCGCGCTTGAGCGGCGTCGTACCAAGCTTGGAAATGCGTGCCGGGCCTTCATGCACCGACAAATAACTGCCGACGCCGTGGCCGGTGCCGTGCTCGAAATCGATGCCGGCTTGCCACAGGAATTGCCGCGCCAATGTATCGAGCTGGGCGCCGGTGGTGCCATCGGGAAACACCGCGCGCGCAATGGCGATGTGGCCGCGCAGCACGCGGGTGAAACGGTCGCGCATCTCCTGCGTCGGCTCGCCGATGGCGATGGTTCGCGTCACGTCGGTGGTGCCGTCTTCGTACTGTGCGCCGGAATCGATCAGCAGCAGATCGCCGGGCACGATGCGACGGTTGCTCTTGCGGGTGACGCGGTAATGCACGATGGCGCCGTTGGGGCCGGTGCCGGCGATGGTCGGGAACGACACGTCCTTGAGCGCGCCGGTCTCGCGCCGAAACGTTTCCAGCGCTTCGACGGCATCGATTTCGGTCAGCTTGCCGCTCGGCGCTTCGCGATCGATCCATGCCAGGAAGCGCACGAGCGCGACGGCATCGCGCTGATGTGCCGTGCGCGTTCCGGCGATCTCGACCGGATTCTTCACCGCCTTCAGCAAGCTGACAGGATCGCTGCCGCGCACCGGCTTGCCGCCCGCGCCGACGATCAGGCGGCTGAGCGCGTCGGCGGCCGTCGCATTGTCCAGCGCGATGATCGAGCCATGCTCGGCCAACGCGACAAGGTGCGGCGTCAGCGTATCGGGTTCGGCAACATCGGCGCTCTGTTCGAGATGATCGCGCACACTGTTGGAGAGTTTGCGGTGATCGATGAAAACGGTGGGCCGGCCTTCCTTCGGCACCAACGCATAAGACAGCGGCAACGGCGTATGCGAAACGTCAGCGCCGCGGATGTTGAAGGTCCATGCCACCGCGTGGGAATCGGACAGCACCAGTGCGTCGGCGCCGAGCTTGCCGATCTCGGTGCGGATCTGCGTCAGCTTCTCGGCTTCCGGTGCACCGGCGAATTTCGTGTCATGGATCACGACCGGAGCGAGTGGTGGGGCAGGGCGTTCGTGCCAGACGGCATCGACGGGATTGCTGTCGACGGCGATGAGCTCGGCGCCTGCCTTCTTGCACGCTGCCGCCAGCCGTTCAGCAGCCGCGGCCGTGTGCAGCCAGGGATCGAAGCCGAACCGGTCGCCGGCAACGAGATGTTGCGCCAGCCAGCTTTCCGGCGAAGGATCGACCAGCGGCTCGATGCTCCAAGCCTTGCCGTCGATCTGTTTTGCCGCTTGCAATGTATAGCGCCCGTCGACGAACACTGCCGCTTGCGGCTTTAGTACGATGGCCATGCCTGCCGATCCGGTGAAGCCGGTCAGCCATGCAAGCCGTTCTTCAGAGGGCGCAACATATTCATTCTGCTGGGCATCGGCGCGCGGCACCACGAAGCCCGTGAGCTTGCGGCGCGCCAGTTCCTCGCGAAGTGCTGCCAGCCGTGCAGTGAGTGCTACGCCGCCTTCCGGCTCTTCGAATGTCTGGAAATGTGCCTCAAACACGTTCGATCACCCTCGTTTTGCACAGCGCTAGTGTGATGGTTCAGAAGTTCGCTTCATCGTTTCCGCGAGTCCTTCGGGCGAACTTCTGAACCCGAATCACACTAGAGAATCATAAAGTTGCTGGAGTCCACGATCCGAAATTCGCTCAAACGACGCCGCAATGGTAGCGAACTTCGGATCGAGGACTCCAGCCATCCGGCGGAGAAAGTTGTAATTCCGGCAGAAGTTAGACTAGAATAACCTGCCTGCATCAGACGGGACGGAAGCAAGCGCTGCCATAGCGTTCTTCAGCATCATATTTGGGGAAATTCCAGGAGTGTTTCAACTCAATCCAAACGATGAGGGGTTACACCATGCCTGCCTTTACGTTTGAAAAACTATCGCCGCCGGCCGTGGAAAATTCTCCCGTTGTTGCTCCCGAGCCCAAGCAGCGTGGCCGCGTTGTTCAGTTGCTCGACCGTTTCGTGGAACGCCGCATCCAGCGAACGCTCGGCGATCGTCCTCATGACGAGGCGCAGAACGACGTGCGTTAGACGTTTCCTCCGGTGACGCATCGACCGGATGAAGTGGAGAGATTTTATCCTCTGAGCAGCGCAGGCACATCCGCCTGCGATCGAATAGTTCCTTACAACAACGTCACCGTCGTCCCTGCGAAGGCGGGGACCCATAACCCCTGTGATTGTTGGTGAGGGAATGCCCGTTGCCCAAGATCAT
>JANINJ010000045.1:114078-310439 GCA_024508855.1 Xanthobacteraceae bacterium | reverse complement strand
AGCACCGGACGCATCCGGCGTTCCGCACGCGATGGTGTTAACGGCTTGCTCCGCGACACCCCCGGTGTTCGACCCTTGGGTTGAACCACCGCTGGAGGGGACTTCCACGCCTCGGCCATCCCTCTGTACGAGGAGATGACGTTGACGCTGCCCCATGGCGCAAGGACGATGCGCCGGGATACCGCGACTTGGGCCGTCCGCGCCGATGTGGTCGTCATCGCCAACACACGTCACACCTTCTCCGGCGAACCGGGGAAACCCTTCCGTGCGTCGGCGATCGAACATCGATCGCGTCCACCGCATCCCGCCCCGCGAACCGTGACGATCGCGATACGCCCCTCTCATCGGGACGAGATAAAGGAATTAAATCCTAAATCAGTCCAAATGTCAACTGATTTGTCGGCGCATTGTCCAATTCTTCTGCCATGGCCGGGCTCGACCCGGCCATCCACGTCTTTCATGCTGCGGTGTTGCAAAGACGTGGTGCCCGGCACAAGGCCTGGCATGACGGCTGAGGTTGTGGAGGCATTGTCGTCCATCACCAGCGTCGTCTCTGCGAAAGCAGGGACCCATACGCCGCGTCGCCCATTGTTGCGGAAGACGCGCGTTCCACGGCGATGATGCAAAGAGGCAAACTGCGCCGTGGAAACGCAGGCTATATCCATTCGCGCTCTGGAATATTGGGTCCTTGCTTTCGCAGGGACGACGCCGGTGATCGCATCGTCTGCACGTCGATGTGCAGAGAAACCCTACAGTCTCACCTTCACGCCGCCGTAGATCGCGAACGGCATGCCCGGCACTTGGGTGCGCGTGTCGGTGAGGGTGATCGGCAGTCCGGCCTTCTCGGTGCCTTCCGGCTCGAAATAGGTGCCGTAGAGAGCGTACTTGTTGTTGAACAGGTTGTTCACCACCGCAAACAGCGTGACGTTCTTGGTCACGTCGTACGAGGTATGAAGGTTGACGATGGCGTAGCCGGGCAGCTTTTGGTTCTGGTTGGCATCGTCACCGACGTAATATTGCGAACCGACGGCGATGAGGTCGGCGCCGATTTTCCATTCCGGGGTGACGCGATATTCGGCCCCGGCCTTGAACTGATGCTGCGGAATGCCGGGAATATGATTTCCGGAGGTGACGAAGATGTTGCCGTCATCGTCGGCCATCGGGTTGTTCGGCGACGAGAGCGTGCCATTGAAACGGTAGGTCGCGTCGATGTAGCTGTATCCGGCGTAGATCATCCAGCGGCTGGATTTGTATTCCGCCGACAGTTCGACGCCCTGGCGCCGCGTCTGCGGCACGTTCTGATAATAGCCGCGGCCCTGGATAAAGCTCGCGAGCGTAATGATGTCGTTGTCGCTGTCGGTGCGGAACAGTCCGGCTTTCCATTCGATGTTGCCGTCGAGCAGCGCCGACTTGCCGCGGAAACCGGCCTCGTAGGTATGGCCGACCACCTGCTTGAGCGGCGGATCGGACACCAGGAAGCTTTCCAGCAGGCACGGCACGGCCGGATTGGCGCATCCGAGTTCGAGCGGCGTGGGGGCGCGGTTCGATTCCGAATAGCCGCCATAGGCGGTGATCCATGGCGCGATCTTGTAGGTCAGGCCGGCCATCGGATTGATGCGAGAGAAGCGTGAATCGCTGTTGAGGTCCGGGCTGGTGCCGAGCATGTCCCGCACCGAAATGTCGGCGATGTTGTAACGCACGCCCGCCGTCGCGGCGAGCCGCTCGGTGATGTCGAATGTGTCGCTCGCGAACAGGCCATAATAGGTGTTGGTCGAGTGAATGCCGACCGGCGTATAGCCGACATTTCCGAGCGTGTGGATGATCGAACCGTTGCCGGGAATGGCGGGATTTATTCCGACGACGAGGTCGGGATAGATGTAGCCCAGCGTGCTGTTGGCGTTGAAGTCCGTGCTGCCGCGATCGATGCTGCCGCCGACGACGAAATGGTTGCCGTGGCCGTTGATCTTGTCGTCGTTGGTCGCCTGCAGCGATCCGCCGAAGGTGTTGGACTGCGTGTTGGTGCGGTCGATGGTGCCGTAGGGCACCGGCGAACAGGTGTTGCCGCTGCCGGGCGGGCAGGGAATCGGCTGGTTGTTCTGATCGAGGATCGCGAACTGATTGCGGAATGCCAGCGCGGCTGCGCCGGTGAACGGATCGGGTCGTTGGAAGCCGTCGTCCTCGAGGCACAGGTGGCCGGCGTAGGACGACGAATTGCTGCAGCGCTCGACGTCGGCGTCGTTGCCGTCCACGTGCGATTGACGGAAGAAGCGGCCGTAGAGGTTGCCCTGCAGCGACCACGTATCGGTGAGCGCCGTCTTGGCGTTCAGGCCGATCAGGCCGACATCGTTGTTGGTGGTCTGCGGCGTGGTGTAGACCGAGCTCCAGTCGCGGGCGAGCATCTGGATCGGCGTGGCGGCGGCGACGCCGAAGGATGACGACGCGATCGAACCGAACAGGTGGAATTCGGACTTGTCGTCGCGGTAGCCGATATCGCCGTAGAAGCGGCCGAGCTTGGTCGGCGACGACTGACGCCAGCCGTCGTCGGTCAGGCCCTGAGCGGCGAAATAGGCGCTCCAGTTATCCTTCTGCACGCCGTATTGCACCGAACCCTGGGTCCGCCCGAACGAGCCGGCCTGGATGTCCGCATCGAAGCCCTGATAGGTGAAACCGTTCTTCATCTGCATGCTGACCGCGCCGCCCAGCGCGTTCAGGCCGAAGATCGGGTTATTGGTGTAGATATTGGCGGTTTCGATCGCGTTGGTCGGGATCAGGTCCCAGTTGACGGTATCGC
This sequence comes from Xanthobacteraceae bacterium, assembly GCA_024508855.1. Classification (GTDB taxonomy): domain Bacteria; phylum Pseudomonadota; class Alphaproteobacteria; order Rhizobiales; family Xanthobacteraceae; genus 62-47. The sequence continues at coordinate 307,648 of JANINJ010000045.1, read as the reverse complement.
CGAAGGCCTCGTTGACGCGGACGCCGTTCATGTAGACCGCGAGGCCTTGCGGGGTGCCTTGCAGCGGCGACGCAGCAAAGCCGCGATAGCGGATTTCCTGCTGCGAGTTGTTGCCGTTCGGGTCCGACAGGCTGACGCCCGGGACGCGCTGGAACAGCGTATCCGTCACGTTCTGCGAATAGCTGCGCTGAAAATCCTCGGCGTTGATGGTGGTGACCGTGGAGGGCACCTTGTCGCGATCGACGCCGGAGCCCTGTAGCGGCGTATTGGCGATCACCTGAATCTCGGGGAGGGCTTGCTGCGCTTGCGCGGCTTGTGCGGACAACAGCAGCCCCGGAGTCAATGCCCACAGCACCACTCTTTGCTTCATGACCGTTTCCCCCAGCGCCGGCGGTTGCTTTGAGTGCACGCCGTTTGCCGTCACAACTTGGTGATGGATCGTAGTGGCGATCTTGCCCGAATAGCCACCCCCTTTAGGTCGTAGGGGGCCGGGAGAATCAGGACATGGGGTCGGGAAAAATTCCCGATCCTCTTCTGTTCTCGCTTGCGCCGGCTATCCGCCTGGGCCGCCGCGGCGGGCGAGGAAGCCGCGCGAGGGGTCGTAGGCGATGATGGCGCCGCAGAGAAACACGACGGCGCAACCGGCCACGACCAGCAGCGAGACCCACTCCACCTTGCCGTACAGCGCGAAGCGGATCAGTTCGGTGGCGTGGGTGAACGGATTGGCTTCGCAGACGTAATACAGCAGCGGGCTCGATTCTTTGACGCGCCACAGCGGGTATAGCGCCGACGATGCGAAGAACATCGGGAAGATGACGAAATTCATTACCCCGGCGAAGTTCTCGAGCTGCTTGATCAGCGACGAGATCAGCATGCCGAGCGCCCCGAGCATGAAGCCGCACAACAATAGCGCCGGGATCACCAGGACATAGCCGACCGGCGGCACCTCGACGTCCCAGAACCATGCGATCAGGAGAAACGCATAGACCTGCAGGATCGAGACCATGGTGCCGGCGAGCAGCTTCGAGGTCAGCAGCCACCAGCGCGGGAACGGACTCACCAGCAGCGTGCGCATGCCGCCGGTCTCGCGGTCGTAGACCATGGTCAGCGACGACTGCATGCCGTTGAAGAGCTGGATCATCGCGATCAGCCCCGGTGCGATGTAGACCTCGTAGAGCACGTAGGTCTCGTAGGGCGGGATGATCGAAACGCCGAGCACCTGACGGAAGCCAGCGGCGAAAATGAACAGCCACACCAGCGGCCGCACCAGCGCGGAAATGAATCGTTCGCGCTGATGGATGAATCGCAGGCCTTCGCGCCAGACGATGCCGCTGAGGCAGATCCAGTATTGCGCCAGCGTGAAGCGATGCCGGGTTGGGGTGGAGGTGTCCGCGGGAATGCTCATGCACCGGCTCCCGTGGCGGCGCCGTTTTCCGTTTGGGTCAGCTTGGTGAAGGTGCTGCCGATATCCGGCGTTCCGGCCGCCGCGACGACGTCACGAACGGCGCCCTTCGCCAGCACGCGCCCGTTATGCAGGATCACCACGTCGTCGCTCGCTCCCACCTCGTCGATCAGATGCGTGGCCCACAACACGCCGATGCCGTTCGCAAGCAGGCGGCGGACGTGGCCGAGGATGTCGGCGCGGGCCTTGATGTCGAGTCCGACGGTCGGTTCGTCCAGCAGCAGCAATTTGGGCTGATGCAGTAGCGCGCGTGCGATCTCGACACGGCGTGCCTGTCCGCCGGAGAGATTGCTGACGCGCTCGCGGCGACGGTCGGTCAGATCGACCAGCGTCAGCACGCGTGCGATCTGCTCGTCGGCCTGACGCCGGCCGATGCCATGCAGCGCGGCGTGGTAGATCAGGTTCTGCTGCACCGAGATGTCGGCATCGAGCGCGCGCGACTGAAACACCACGCCGAGCCGGCTCAATGCCGCCGCGGGTTCACGCGCAACGTCGTGGCCGAGAATGCGGATGGTGCCGGTGCGGATCGCGTATAGCCGCGTGATGAGCGAGAACAGCGTGGATTTGCCGGCGCCGTTGAGGCCGAGCAGCACCGTGAACGATGCGGGCCTCACCGTGAGGCTGACATCCTGCAGCGCGACGCGCGCGCCGTAGCGATGCCCGACGCCGTCGACGTCGAGCGCGGCAGGGCCGGTCACGTCGGCCGCCTTCATGAGAGTGGTTGCGTCGTTCACTTCGGGCCCATCGCGATGCCCCACGGCAGTTCGCCCACCTGAATTGATTTGATGACCTTGAGACCGGCCACGTCGATCACCGAGACGTCGTTCGACAGCCCGTTGGCGGCAAGCAGGTATTTGCCGTCCGGCGTGAACGCGCCGTGCCACACCCGCTGCCCGACCAGAAGATACTTCACTACCTGATGCGTCGTGCCGTCGACAACCGCGACGCGGTTGGACGGGCCGAGATGAATGAAGCCGTATTTGCCGTCGTGCGTGATATTGATGCCGACCGGCTGGATCTTTTCCGAGCGCAGGCCGGGAATCTCGAAGTGCACCACGGTCTTGACCGTGTGCGTGGCGGGATCAACGATTGACAGCCCGCCGCCGACTTCGGACGTGATCCACAGTTCCGATCCGTCGGCCTTGAACGCCGCCGCGCGCGGCCGCGAGCCGAGCAGCACGTTGGCCACGACCTTGCGGTCGGCTGTGTCGATGAAATGCGCCATGCTCGTCGTCTCCGACGTGCAGACGGCAAATTTGCCATCGGGGCTGACGGCAATGCCCTCCGGCTCGACGCCGACCGGGACCTTGGCCACGGCTTTGCGCGTTTCGAGATCGATCACGGTGACGGCGGCATCGTCCTCGTTGGCGACATAGACGAACTTGCCGGCGGGATCGAGCGCGAACTGCTCGGGATCGGGCCCCGACGGCAATTCGCCGACGATCTTGCGCGTCGCGGTGTCGATGATCTGGATAGTGTTGTCGTCGCCCGCCGCGACGAAGACGAACTTGCCGTCGTGCGACGCCTCGATGCCGCGCGGGCGCTCGCCGGTCTTGATGGTGGCGACGGTTGCCATGGTATCGGTATCGATCACCGAGACGGAATTTCCCTTCTCGTTGGAAACGTAAGCCGTATACGCAAACCCCGGTGCGGGCGTCGATGCAAGCAGAAGGACGGTCAGACCGAGATGTCCGATGACGCGCGTATCGATCATGAATTCCCCGAGGAGGTGAGCGGCATTACTGCAGTTTGCATTTGGTTTCGGGCCGGTCCAGTCCGAGCGTATCCAGCTCCGAGACCTGATGCAGGAAGCCCTCCTGCGGCGAGATCGATACGGTGTTGCGGCCGTCGAACAGCAGGATCGGCTGGCGTAACTGGAGATTCCAGTCGCGCAAGGTCAGCTTCTGTCCCTTGAAGGCCGCGATCGAAAAATCCGGACTCTTGATGTAGGCGAACAGCTTTGCGGCATCGCTGGTGTTGGCGTGGGACGCCGCCTCGCCGACGATGCGGACGGCGGTCCAGATCTGCATGTCGAGCGGCGTCATGAAGCGCTGAAACTTCTTCTTGAACCGGTTCTGCAGTTGCAGTGCGCCCCACTGGTCGAACGCGGCGTTCCATGAGGTCGGCACAAGGCCCGCCGAGCCTGCGACCGGACGCGGCAGCCAGGTGCGATAGGGCAGATAGCCGGCGAAGACTTCGCTTTCATCGGCCGCCACCAGCACGTCGTAGTCGGGCGCGTCCTGCGTCAGGTCGATCATCTGCCGCTGCACTTCGGCGATGCCGCTGTCGGTTCGCCGTGCGCCGCCGGTGTCCTTGAATTCCTTCTCCGCGACGATCTTGGCGCCGAACCGCGTCGCCGCGTGCCGCAACGCTTCGGCGAACAGCTTGTCGGTTTCGTGCGAACCGCTGACCAGGAACCAGCGGCGCCACTTCTTCACGATCAGATATTGCGCAAGGCCATCTGCAAGCATGTAGCGGGTCGGCGCGACATGGATGACGTTGGCGCGGCAGTCCTGCTCGCGCAGCCGCTCGTCCGGTGCGCCGCCGTTAATGAGTATTTCGCCGCGCGCCTTGCCGGCATCGGCTGCCTTCAGGAGTTGAGCCGCGGGAAGACTGGTCGCGATGAAGGCCGCGCCCTGATCGGCGAGCGCGTTGACCGCAGCCGCCGGATCGTCGCCGGCCTTGATCTCGCTGTCGATCAGTTCGAATTGCTGGCCGAGAAAACGTCCGGTGGTGTTGTTGTCGTCGATCGCCAGTTGTGCGCCCGCCAGTCCTTCGTTGGGCGCCGGGATATCGATCAGGGAGATTTTTTCTTTCGAGAGCGGACCGTGCAGATAGCCGATCTTGATGTGTTGCGTGTCGGCAGCCGAACTCGCACCGGTCCAGCCGACCGTAGCGCAGGCCATCGCGGCAAGACACAGCACAGCCATCGGGCGCAAGCATCGTTGGGGCAGGTTCCGCAGCGATTGGTGCAATGCGGTGTGCCTTCCCATGCCAACTCCCAAACCCGCCTGATCGCGGTCTTTTTCGCCCCGCTTCCGGGGCTTTCCGGCATGATCAACAAAAGACGTCATGGGGCAAGGACCTACTTGGTAGTAGATGGCGACGGGGATTTTGGAATCGCAACGCGAACTGCGTTCCAATTCCCTGCAGCGTGCCGCAAAAGCAGCGGTGAAATCAACTTCCGCCCCCAATCGCTGCGTGCTATATCCATAGGCAACCAACGAAAACGTGAACGATGTCCCAAACACGGATATTCAAGAACACGTCGGCGCGCGATTGATCAAATCACGACGCGGCCTGTTCGAGGTGAGGAAAGCCAAAGCGTGACACGATTTCTGATCGTCGAGGATCATCCGCTTTTCCGCGAGGCGTTGGAAAGCGCCGTGTGCGTTGCAAATCCGGAAGCCGAGATTCTTCAGGCCACTTCGATCGACGAGGCGCTCGATGTGTTGGCCTCGACCCACGCCATCGATCTGATCCTGCTCGACCTGTCGATGCCCGGGACGACGGGACTGTCGGGCGTGATCCGGATCCGAAAGGCGTTCCCGAAAAATCCGGTGGTGATCGTGTCCTGTTTCGAGGACAAGGAAATCATCCGCAGCGTGCTGTCGCTCGGCGTCTCCGGCTACATTCCGAAGTCGACGTCGAAACGCGAACTGGCGGATTCCATCCGCGAAGTATTGCGGGGCTCGATCTATCTGCCGAAGCGTTTCCTCGACGTCGCGCGGACCAGGCGGCCGAAAGCCGACAACCTCGATCTGCTCAAGCGCCTGCACGATCTGACGCCGCAGCAGTTGCGGGTGCTCGACATGGTGCGCAGAGGTTTGCAGAACAAGCAGATCGCTTACGAGCTGAAGATCTGCGAAACGACGGTCAAGGTTCACGTCTCGGAAATATTGCGGAAGCTGAATGTGGCCAGCCGCACCAACGCGATCATCGAGATATCGAAGATCGATTTTACGAGCCTTGCCGGCGAGACGCCGGTCAAGCATCCCTCGCACGCGCAGATGTGATCCATCGAGCGATTGCGGCGCGTATTTACGCCAGCAGGAATGACAGCAGCGAACGCATCTCGGCGGGCTTCACTGGCTTGCGCAGCAGTTCGAGTCCGTACATTCCGGCTTCTTTTTCCGCGCCGGGCGAATAGTCCGCGGTAACGATGATCGCCGGCACGTCGATCCTGATCTGCTCGCGGATGGCATTCACGGCTTCGAGGCCGTTTTCGCCATTGTCGAGATGCAGGTCGGCGATGATGGCGTCCGGCACTTCGCCCAATGCGCCGATGCGATCCATCGCGTCGGTTGCGGATATCGTCGTCGCGACATCGCACCCCCACTTCTCCAGCAGCGCCGCCATCGCCTCGGCACTCGACGGATCGTTCTCGATCAGCAGGACCTTGCTGCCTTCGAGGCCGCTGTAGTGGAAATCGAGATGCTGCACCTCGCGCGCGGCCTGGGCCACGTCGCTGGAGTCGGCGCGGGGCAGGGTGATGGAGAAGGTCGAGCCCTGACCCAGATGCGACTCGAGTTGAATCTCGTGGCCGAGTTCGGTGGCGAAGCGGCGGACGATCGAAAGGCCGAGCCCGAAACCGGCCTGCTCGCCGTCGTTGACCTCGCCGCGCTGGAATTCGAGGAAGATCGCCTGTCGTTGCGCTTCGGGGATGCCAGGGCCGGTGTCGTGCACCTGGATCGACAACTGATCGCCCCTCAACCTGCACCCCATCAGCACGCCGCCTGCCTGCGTATAGCGTAACGCATTCGCCAGCAGGTTCTGCAGGATGCGGCGCATCATCAGCGGATCGGAAACCACCGCATGAGGGGACGGCAGTATCCGCAAGGACAGGCCGCGCCTTGCGGCCAGTGGCGCGAATTCCTGGCGCAGCGGCTCGAACAGCGACGCCACCGTGATCGGCCGCATGTCGGGCTTCAGCACGCCGGCATCCAGCTTCGAGATGTCGAGCAGCGTCCGCAGCAGGTCCTCGAGCGTCAACAGAGAGCGGTCGACCTGACCGATCAGCGCCGAGCCCTGCGCGGGGATATTCATTTCGGCCAGCGTCGATAGTGTCAGTCGCGCGGCATTGAGCGGCTGCAACAGGTCGTGGGTGACCGAGATCAGCACCGAGGATTTCAGCGAACTCGCGGCCTCGGCCTGCTGCTTGGCGCGAAGCAGGTCGTCGTTCGAGCGCTCGATCGATCGCAACGCTTCCTGAAGTTGCCGCGTGCGTTCCAGCACGCGATGATCCAGCGCGATGGCGGTCTCGAACAGCGAGAACGCGTTGGCCTGCTGGTCCATCGAACGCTCGACGCGCGAAATCAGTGCGGCATTGATCTTCTTGAGCTTGATCGTTTCGCGCTCGAGCGCCTGCAACGATCCTGGAGTCCGCGACGTCATGTGGAAGCAGGCCTCTTGCCGATCGCGACGCCGGTGAGCGTCTGGTTGACATGCATCGACCGGTATTGCTCGCCGTAGGTGTGGAAGCCGACGACGTGATTTTCGCGATAGAGCTGCGATATATCCCGCGCGAACTGATGCTGTTCGGCGTCGAGGCGGCGGAAGATGCATTCGAATCCGAGATAGAGCGAGACGTCGCCGATCTCGGCGCGGGTCTCCTCGAACAATTCCTGTGTCGTGCCCACCGGATTGCGCGCGTTTGCAACGGTGAGGACCATTCCCTCGTCGACCGCGCAAAAGAAATTCAGCGATCCGTCCGGATTGACCTGCTGGATCGACCGCGCGTAGTAGGCGCCGCCCGCCCGAACCAGCACGGGATGCGACGCGAACGAAAACATGTCGAGGTCGGTATCCATGATGCCGACCGCGCGGGAATATTCCTCCGCCGCCGGCTCGGCGTTGATCTCCTTGACGATGCGGCGTTCGATGTCGGCTTCGGTCACCACCATCTTGGTGGTGGAAGGTTCGAAATTATCGCACTTGAACAGGCGGAACGGCAGCGACGTCTTCAGCAGGATCAGAACGGCCGCGTCGGTGTGCGCCTGACCGCCGTGGAACACCCAGGTCTTTTCGAAACGCAGCCCGTCTCCCGCGGAGCCGCCGACGACCGGAATATTGTCCAGCGCGGCGTAGATCGACGACATCACCGCCTCTTCGCGCTGGCACAGGCCATCGATCAACAGCAGGCCGAACGATTTCTCATCGCCTCCGTTTCCGTTGCGCGCGAGTTCCTGCCGGAGTTCGCTGCCGACCCGGCGTCCGTCTTCCATGCGGAAATTGGCGAGATCGAGAAGGGGGCGGGCGACGATGGTGAAATCCAGGGCGCTGAAACCCAGGGCAACGACGCTGTTGTCGCCCCAGCCATCCGGCGACAGTTCGCCTGCCGTGGTGCAGCCGCATATCGGGGTGTCGCCGAACACCTTGGCTAGCTCAGTGCAGAATTGCTGCGGATCGTAGCTCGGCGAGGCGAAAACGAGGATCATCGCCAGGCCGTCGGCCGGCAATTGAGCGGCCAGTTCGGCTGCCGCGGCAGGCACATCGCTTTCCTTGGCCTGCGCGATCACGACTCCGGATCCGTCGCTGAACCGGCTCTCGGTTCGACCCACGTGGTTTCCTCCCATGACGTCTATTCAGGGCGATGTTGAAGGCTTTTTGGGGAGGATAGGGGTTTCCCTTAGCGACTGCAATCAAGGACAAGCGCCGGCAATCGGGCGTGTTCATCCGTCGAAGAATAACGTTCTCCCCGTCATGGGCGGAATAAATCCGGCCATGACGAACTAAATAGCTCAGCCTTATTTCATGGGTGCTTTTTGCGTCCGGCTTTTCAGACGCCGGGCTCGGCCTTGAGCACCGCTTCCAGTTCGTGGCGCTTGACCTTGCCGGTGGTACTCCGGGGCAGGTCGCTGTCGGCGACGATGCGGATGGCCTTCGGCAGCTTGTAGCCGGCGATCTTGCCGCGGCACAGGCCGATGACGTCGTCGAAGCTCAAGGTCGGATCGTTGGCGACGATGAAGGCGACCGGGACCTCGCCCCAGCGCTCGTCCTGCCGCCGCACCACCACCGCATCGGCGATGCGCGGCGAGGTCAGCAGCACGCGTTCGATCTCGGCGGGGTAGATGTTCTCGCCGCCGGACTTGATGAGATACTTGCGGCGATCGACGAATTCGAGTGTGCCGTCGGGGTTGCGGTGGAACACGTCGCCCATGTGAAACCAGCCGTTCTGGAAATCCTGATGTTCGGGAATCTTCCAGTAGCCGCTGAATAGGCTCGGTCCGCGAAAGGCCAGTTCGCCGGGCTCGCCGTCGGCGACATCGTTGTCGTCGGGATCGACGAGGCGAATCTCGCACATGGAGTTCTGCTCCTTCGGCAGCCGCTCCTGCACGACGCCGATCGGGATCATGTTCTTGCTGGCGGGCGGGCTGCCGGTCTCGGTGGAGCCGAAGCTGTTGATGAACGGCGCCTGCAGCACGTCGGTGATCTCGGCGATCTGGGTGCGCGGCACCAGATCGGCCATGCAGCCGACCGAGCCGAGACTGCGCGGCCGGACGTTGCTGGATTTGAATTCCGCGACGGCCTGCTCGACGGTGCCGGGCATCAGTTGTAGCCAGCCGATGTCCTCGCCGTCGCAGGCGCGCACGATGGCGGCGGGGTTGAAACCGTCGATGATGATGACCTTGCCACCGCGCATCAGGGTGGCGAGCGCGTTGTCGGTGGAGACCATGTGGAACATCGGCGCCCACGCGATGAAGGTGGCGCCCGGCTGAATTACACGGTCGATCTCGCCGATGATGCTGCGCGCGATCATGGCGCGCTGGCTGATGACGGCGCCCTTCGGCAATCCGGTGGTGCCGCTAGTATAGAGGATGACCAGACCGTCCTCCGCATGCGCGACATCCGGCGCGTCTGCGTCGCGTGCGGTGGCGAGCAGGTCTTCGTACGGCGTACCGAAAGTGACGATCCTACCAGGATTGCAGTCGAGCGCGCGCAGACTGTCGGCGTAGCGTTCGGAGACGAACGTCGCCTTGGGTTCGATCAGCGAGAGACAGTGCACCAGTTCGCCCGGCGCCATGCGCCAGTTCTGGCAAGCGACGATGATACCGAGCTTCGCGCCGGCCAGTTGCAGTTCGACATATTCGGTGCGGTTCTCGGAGAAGATCGCAACCCGGTCGCCGCGCCGAACGCCGGATGCCGCGAGCGCATGTGCGAGGCGATTGCTGCGGGCGTGAAGTTCGCGGTAGCTGACCTGGCGCTGGCCTTGCTGCAGGGCGACGCGTTCCGGATAGCGCAGCGCCGCCTGACGAAACATCCGGGCGACCGTGAGGCCCGACGCCAGGCTGGCGAGCGGGCCGCCATAGGTCGATGAATGAAGCTGCGCGCCGGTCGTTTCGGCCATTTCGGTTCCTCCCGCTTTAATCGAGCATGATCTTGTCCGAAAACCGGGTCACCACTTTCGGGATCATGCTGCATTTTGCGGAATTATCCGGCACCGAGGACTCAAGAACTTGCGTTCAGTGACTGCACCGGTGCGATTGGCGAGGGCTATGACGACGCCAGCAACTCCTCGCGCAGCTTCTTCTTCAGCACCTTGCCGTTGGCGTTGCGCGGCAGCGGCGTGGCGCTCAGCGCGATGGTCTCCGGCACCTTGTAGTCGGAAACGCGCTCGGCGCACCACGCGCGCAACGCCTGCACGTCGATCGCCGGATTGCGCGGCACCACCACGGCGTGAACCCGCTCGCCGAGCACCGGGCAGGGCTTGCCGATGATCGCGCTTTCCAGCACGTCCTCGTGGCCCGCCAGCACCGACTCGACTTCCGCCGAATAGATCTTGTGGCCGCCGCGATTGATCATGTCCTTCTTGCGGTCGAACACGCGAACAAAGCCCTGTTCGTCCACCGAGCCGAGATCGCCGGAATGCCAGAAGCCGCCGGTGAAGCTCTCCACCGTGGCCTGCGGGTTGTTCCAGTAGCCGCTGATCACCGAGCCGCCGTGAATCCACAATTCTCCGACCTCGCCGCGCGGCACTTCGCGGCCGTCATCGCTCATCGCGACGATGGTCGCGCCGGGACAGGGTAGGCCGACGCTGTCGATGTGGCTCGCGGTCAGTTCGGGCGGCATGATGGTGGACGGCGACGTGGTTTCCGTCGCGCCATAGGCGTTGATGAGCTTGAGGCCGGGGATATTCTTCGCCAGCCGTTCGATGGTGGCGATTGGCATCGGCGCGCCGCCGTAGCCACCGATCCGCCACGCCGACAGGTCGTAACTGTCGAAATCCGCCTGCAGCAGGCACAGATTGTACATTGCCGGGACCATCACGGTTTGCGTGACGCGCTCGCGGGCGGCGATCTTGAGATAGTCGGCAGCCTTGAATTCGGCGACGATGATCAGCGCCCCGGCGCAGCGCGCCATCGCCATGACGTTGGCGACGACGCCGGTGACATGGGCGAGCGGCACCGCCGCGATCGAACGGTCGGCGGCCGTCAATTCCATGCAGGCTTCATAGATCATCGCCGAATGGATGATGTTGCAGTGGGACAGCATCGCGCCCTTCGGCCGGCCGGTGGTGCCGGACGTGTACATGATGAGGGCGATGTCCTGCTCGCCGACGTTGACAGTCTCCTTCAACGGCCCCTTGTCGATGAGTTGCTCGAACGGCAGCGATCCCGCGAATGCGCCGATGGAGATGCGATGGACAAGCTCCGGCACGTCGGCCGCATCCGGCAGCCGTTCGCCCAACGTCGACTCGTGAAGGATCGCCTTGGCGCCGCAATTCGCCATCACATAGGCGATCTCCGGCTTCTGCTGCCGGGTACTGAGCAGCACCGTCACCAGGCCAAGCTGCGCGGCGCCGAACAGCGCCAGCACGAATTCGATGCGGTTTTCGAGCAGCAGGGCGAGCCGGTCGCCCTTTTGCAGACCAAGCACCTGCAGTCCCGCGGCGATGGCTGATGAGCGCTGCAACGTCTCCCGCCAGGTCAGCCGCTCGCTACCGCAGATGAGGGCTTCGCCGTCGGGATTTCGTGCGGCCGCGTCCGTTACCATCTGCCAGAGGCTGCGCGGACGGTCGGCAAAGGCCGGGACGACCCGGTCGCCGAACCACGCTTCCGAACGCATCGAAGGAATAGAGATATTTGACCAGCCCATCGTCGTCTTAATCCTGTTATTGTTCTTGCGGTGTGGTGGGGCGGCCCTGTCGATACGGCCTCTTGCCGAAAATGTTAACTCAAAAGGCTAACGTTTCGCGCGTTTTTCGATTGTCTGATTCATCAATTTGGCCCTACTAGCGGGCATAAGCTGGACGCACGGGGCACAATCGCCGCAACCCTGATCGAAGACCGATGGTCGTAGATTTTACCAAGGTTTATCAATTTGTTACGCGCGGCCGCCTGATCGCGGCAGCGATTGCGGTGCTCGTGGTGGGAGGCGGTGCCGCCGTCGTACTGCGCTCCAGCGATCCGCCGCGCAGCAGCTCCGAGATGTCGAGCCAGTCCCGGAAGGGCTTGCAGCGGTATATGCCGACCGATGCGGAATGGGCGAGCCTCACCATCGAGCCGGTTCAGGATCATACCTTTCGGGCCGAACATGTGACCGAGGGCAAGATTGCCGTCGACGAGGATCGCTCGACGCCGGTCTTCTCGCCTTATGCCGGACGCGTCATCAAGCTGCTGGCGCGGCCCGGCGATCATGTGACGCAAGGCCAATCGCTGTTCGTCATCGAGGCCGCCGACACCGTGCAGGCGCAGAACGATTTCATCAGCGCCATCGCCGGGCTCAACAAGGCCAAGTCGCAGATGGACCTGGCGCAGATCCAGGACAAGCGCGCGAAGGATCTGTTCGAAGGCAAGGCCGTCCCCCTCAAGGATTACCAGCAGACCCAGGCCGCGCTGATTTCCGCGCAGAACGATCAGCGCTCGGCAGAGACCGCGCTGCAGGCCGCGCGTAATCGCTTGCGTATCCTCGGACTGAGCGACGACGCCATCGCTTCGTTTCAGGAAAAAGGCCGGATCGATCCGAACACCACGATCGTCGCGCCGATCGCGGGCACGGTAGTCCAGCGCAAGGTCGGTCCGGGACAGTATGTCAATGCCGGCGCCAGCGATCCGGTGTTCGTGATCGGCGATCTCTCGACGGTCTGGCTCACGGCATTCGTTCGCGAAACCGACGCCTCCGCGGTGTCGGTCGGGCAGGAGATTTCCTTCAACGTGCTGGCGATGCCGGATCGCGAGGTGCGGGCGCGCATCGACTATGTGTCGGCCGCCATCGATCCCACGACCCGGCGCCTGATGGTGCGCGCCACCGTCGACAACGCCAACGGCCTGCTGAAGCCGGAGATGTTCGCCAACGTGACGATCTATGCCGCCGGCGATCATCCGGCCGTTGCCGTGCCGAAGCGGGCGCTGATCTACGAAGGCGACGAGGTGCGCGTCTGGGTTGCGCACGACGACAAGACCATCGAACTCCGCAAGATCAAGACCGGCCTCGCCAACGGCGATCTCGTCGAGGTCAGTGGCGATCTCAAGCCGGGCGAGCGGATCGTCACCAAGGGCAACCTGTTCATCGACCGGGCTGCATCCGGCAGCTAGCTCACCATCGCTTTTGAAAGTCCCGGTCCTCGCATGCATCGCATCGTTGCTCTTGCCGTCAACCGCCGCTTCCTGATGGTGGGCCTGTTCGTGGTCGTCCTGATCGGCGGCCTGATCGCATTCAAGCAACTCAATATCGAGGCCTATCCCGACCCGACGCCGCCGATGGTCGATATCGTGACGCAAAGTCCCGGCCTGTCGTCGGAGGAGATCGAGCGTTACATCACCATCCCGATCGAAACGCAGGTCGCGGGCATCAAGAACCTGCGCACCATCCGAACGATCTCGCTGTACGGCCTGTCCGACGTCAAGCTGCAGTTCTCGTTCGATTACACCTACGACGAGGCGCTGCAGCAGGTGCTCAACCGGCTGTCGCAACTCTCGCCGTTGCCGAACAACGTGCAGCCGCAAATCTCGCCGCTCAGCGCGGTCGGCGAAATCTATCGTTACCGGCTGGTCGGGCCGCCGAACTACAGTGTGATGGACCTGAAGACGCTGCAGGACTGGGTGCTGCAACGGCGCTTCCGCGCGGTGCCCGGCGTCATTGATGTCACCGGCTGGGGTGGCAAGACCAAGACCTACGAGGTGCAGGTCGATTTCAACAAGCTGATCGCCTACGGGCTGACGCTGCCGCAACTATTGCAGGCGGTGAGCAATGCCAACATCAATGTCGGCGGCAACACCGTGAATATCGGCGCGCAATCGGCGGTGGTGCGCGGCGTCGGGCTGATCCGTTCGATCGACGATCTCGCCACCACGATGGTGGCGCAGAGCAATGGCAACCCGGTGCTGGTGCGCGACGTTGCGACGGTCAGCGTCGGCGAGAAGCCGCGGCTCGGCATCGCGGGCATGAACGACGTCGACGATATCGTCGAAGGTATCGTGCTGATGCGGCGCGGCGAGCAGAGTTCGCCGACTATCGCGCGCGTCGAGCAGGTAGTCGCGGACATCAACAAGTCCGGCGTGCTGCCGCCGGGCGTGCGCATCGAACGCATCTACGACCGCAAGGACCTGATCGACGTCACAACCGCAACTGTGCTGCACAATATGGTGGTCGGGATCATCCTCATTGTGCTGCTGCAATGGATGTTCCTCGGCGATCTGCGCAGTGCCTTGATCGTCGGCGCGACGATTCCGTTCGCGCTGTTCTTCGCGGTGATCATTCTGGTGTTGCGGGGGGAATCCGCCAACCTGCTGTCGGTCGGCGCGATCGACTTCGGCCTGATCGTCGACGCGACGGTGATCATGGTCGAGGCAATCTTCCGCCGGCTGTCGCAAACGACCGAACTGTCGGAATCCGAAGAAAGCCACATCTCGCCGTCGACGACGATGGAGATCAAGGCGCACGCGATCCGCAGCGCCGCCGCGGACGTATCGCGATCGATCTTCTTTGCCGCCGCCATCATCATCGCTGCGTTCCTCCCGCTGTTCACGCTGAGCGGCGTCGAGGGCAACATCTTCGGGCCGATGGCGCGCACCTATGCCTATGCGCTGGCCGGCGGTCTGCTCGCGACCTTCACGGTCACGCCCGCGCTCAGCGCCATCATCCTGCCGTCGCATTTGCACGAGACCGAGACGCGGATCGTCCGCTGGGTGCACGGCATCTACATGCCGGTGCTGCGATGGGCTGTAGCGAATTCACGGCTCGTGATGGCCGGCGCCGCCAGCCTTGTCATTCTCACGCTCGTCGCCGGACGTCTGCTCGGGCTCGAATTCCTGCCCAAGCTGGAGGAGGGCAATTTCTGGATCCGCGCGACACTGCCGCCGACCATCTCATTGGAAGAAGGCAACACTTACGTCAACGAGATGCGGCGCATGATTCGCGCGCGGCCCGAGGTGGAATCGGTGGTGTCGCAGCAGGGCCGGCCCGACGACGGCACCGACGCGGCCGGATTGTTCAACGCTGAATTCTTTGCGCCGCTCAAGCCGGTCAGCCAGTGGCCGGGCTCGCATGACAAGGATCAGGTCACCGCGGAATTGCTGGCGCAGCTGCAGGCCAAATTCCCCGGCGTCGAGTTCAACTTCTCGCAATATCTGCAGGACAACGTCGCCGAAGCGGTGTCCGGCGTGAAGGGCGAGAACTCCGTCAAACTGTTCGGCAACGATCTGGTGGCGCTCACCCAGACCGCCGACAAGATCAAGTCGGTACTTTCGACGGTGCAGGGCATCACCGACCTGTCGGTGTTCACCTCGCTCGGACAGCCGACCATTCAGATCGACGTCGATCGCGCACGCGCGGCGCGTTACGGCCTATCGCCGGGCGACATCAATTCGACCATCCGCGTCGCGATCGGCGGCGACAGCGCCGGCGATCTGTACGAGCCGGGCTCCGACCGGCATTTCCCGATCATCATTCGGCTTGCGCCGGAGTATCGAAAGAGCGCCGAAGCGATCCAGAACCTGCGCATCGGTGCGCAGGGGCCGAATGGCATCACGCAGATTCCGCTGAGCGAGGTGGCGTCGATCAAGCTGATCTCCGGCGCGGCCTATATCTATCGCGAGCAGCAGGAACGCTATTTGCCGATCAAGTTCTCGGTGCGCGGACGCGATCTCGGCGGCGCCATCAAGGAAGCGCAGGACAAGGTCGCCGAGCAGGTGAAGCTGCCGCCCGGATCGCGGCTGGAATGGGTCGGCGAGTTCGGCAATCTGCAGGATGCGATTCACCGGCTGTCGATCGTGGTGCCGATCAGTCTCGCGCTGATCGCGGTGCTGTTGTGGTTCAATTTCAACTCGGTGACCGACACGCTACTTGCCATGAGCGTGATCCCGATGGCGGTGTTCGGCGGCGTGGTTGGTCTCGTGGTCAGCGGCATTCCGTTCAGCGTTTCGGCGGCGATCGGATTCATCGCGCTGTTCGGCATCGCGGTGATGGACGGCATCATCATCCTGTCGCAGTACAATCAACTGATCGACGAAGGGCTGGATCGCGTGAAGGCGGTGATCCGTACCGGCGAGTTGCAATTCCGTCCGGTGTTGATGACCTGCGCTGTCGCGGGCATCGGCCTGCTGCCGGCGGCATTGTCGGCCGGCATCGGATCGCAGGTGCAGAAGCCGCTGGCGGTCGTGGTCGTCACCGGCATGCTGCTGGCGCCGGTGGTGATCCTGGTGACGTTGCCGGTGCTGATCGCGCGCTTCTCGCGGCGGGTGAAATAGCGAGGAAATAAGTTACTGCCCCGAGGGCGTGCGTAGGCCGTGCCAGGCATCGCGCACCTGGTGATAATGCACTTCGGGAAGATAATCCGGCGTGCTCAGGCCGAGCGTTTTGACGTCGAGGCTGCCCACGGCGCCGAGCAGGGAGTAGGACGCCACGACGCGGTCGCGTTGCGCGCCGATCAGCCGTGCCTTCGCCGCAACCAGATCCTGCTGCGCATTGAGCACATCCACGGTGGTGCGCTGGCCGCCCTGCACCTCCTTGCGGACACCGTCCAGCGCCAGCGACGCGGCGCGAACCTCGGATTCCGCCGCGCTCACCGCGATCTTGGCGCCTTCATGCGCAACCCATGCGGCGATCGCGGCAGTCTTGGCCTGATTGCGCACTTGCTCGAGCACGAGGCGGCTTTGCGCGGCGACTTCCTTGGCCTGCCGGGTCTGGGAGGCGGCGGTGCCGCCATCATAGATCGGCACAGTGGCCTGACCGATCACGGATGCCACGTCGGTTCCATTGGTGCCGAGCGTGGTGTCGCTCTGGCGGGATCTGCTGACGCTGCCTTGCAGAGTGACGGTGGGATAAAGACTGCTTTCGGCGACGTTGATCGATTTCGTCGCGACATCGACGTCGAAGCCCGCCGCCAGCACCGCCGGATTGGCGCGGATGGCGAGACCGATGGCGGCCTCGCGGCCCGGCGGCAGCAGCCGATCGACAGGTTGTGCCGGCGCAAGGCGCGACGGTTGCATGCCGATCACCTGCGCGTAGGTGGCCTGGCTGACGGCGAGGGCCACCTCGGCGGCATTGAGATCGGAGAGGCCGCGGCTGAGGCGCGCTTCCGCCTGCGAGGTATCGGTCGGCGTCACGTCGCCGGCGGCGAGTCGCCGTTGCGCGACGCCGAGCGTTTCCCGCAGCGACGCCACGTTGGCGCGTTGCGCATCCACCAGCGACTGGTTGGCGAGCACATTGGTATAGGCCGTGACCGCATCGAGCAGCACGCCCTGACCGACATTGCGCAGCGCCTCGCGGCCGGATTGCACCTGCAACTCGGCGACGCGCACGCTGTTGGCGGTCTTGAAGCCGTTGAACAGGGTCTGGGTCACCGTGAGCCCGATGGTCCAGGGTTTCTGGGTCGCCGTCTGGATCGAATTGTCCGGCAACAGGTCGCGCACCGCCTGCAATCCGACGCCAAGATTGGCGGCGATCTGCGGCCGGTAGCCCGCCAGTGCCTGCGGGACGTTTTCGTCGGTCGCGCGCTGCCGCGCGCGTTCAGCATTGAGTTGGGGGCTGGTCTGGTAGGCCTTCACCAGCGCGTCGGCGAGGGTCTCGGCCTGCGCAGCCGCCGGGCAAAAACCGGCAAGAACAGCACACGCCAGGTACGCGCTCGACCGCCGCGCGCGTTCACCAGCCCGGCCACTTCCCCACACTTGCCGAACCATGATGTCTCGCAGTAATTTCCGAGATCCCGCCTCTGAATGACACCTGTTTAGATGGCGGAGCCGCCACAGGCAAATGATCTTGCCGGGTGTCCAGCGTTTTCACGGACACGCGGGCGGTCACAATTTTATGAGATCGGCGTTACGCGGGTAGCCCGCGCAGGTCACTGGAACAGGTATCGCAGTCCGACCGTGATGACGACGAGGCAAATGAAGATCAGCGCCACGGGCAGACGCGGCTTCTCGTTCGTGGCCGTGCCGGCCGGCTTCGATTTCGGGCGCTGTGATTTCGCGCGCAACGAGATCACATTGTCGACCGGTTGTTTCGAACCGCTGGGGCCGGCTGTCTCTCCGGCCGGAGGTGGGATAGCCCCCTTCGGATTGGCGACTTTCGCATCGGGTGGCGTGCCGGCGCCGCCCATCTCCGCATAGTAGCTCTTGTAGATGGCCGCGACGGTGGCCTCGGCCGCTTCGGCTTCGCCGTCGCGTTCCTTCAGCTTCTCGAAATCGGCAAGGAATTTCTGCGCCTCGGTCGACAGCGAACTCGTGACATTAAGCTTGGCCATCATGCGCCAGGTCGAAAAGTCCGCGCGAGCCCTGGTGTCGGCACGTCTGGCAATGAGAAGGTCCGAAGCTTTGATCACGGTTTGGACGTTTCCTGACTGGGCCTGCTTGGCGCGGGCCGCTTACCTCCACGCATCGGAGGAGGTTTGATCGTGCCACATCTGCGGCGACTTGCGGAAGACCAAACGCCACAACCCGGCCGAATTTTTGACGGCCGGCTTCCGGTTCCATGGTTGAAAATCAAGCGTACCGGCGGCATGGCTGTCGGAACGGGTTCGATTGCATCGCCGCGGGCGGGATTGGAAGAACATGGCTGGAGACACGTTGGTGCTTGCAATCGAGGGTGGTGCCGCGAACTGGGCGCCGGAACGATGGAAGCGCCGTTTCCTAGAGACCTGCAGTAACCGGAAAGTGGCCCTGCTGCCGCATGACGCGTGCGCGCCCGCCGACGTGCGCTTTGCGGCGGTGTGGAAACCGAAGCCGGGTGTGCTGGCCGCGTTTCCCAACTTGCGCGCTATCTTCAACCTGGGCGCCGGCGTCGATGCCCTGATCGCCGACCCGACATTGCCTGACGTGCCAATTGTCCGGGTCGCGGTCGGCGACCTCACCTCGCGCATGACCGAATACGTCGTCTTGCATGTATTGCTGCACCATCGCCGTCTGCTCGAATTGATGGACGACCAGCGCCATCGGCGATGGCAACCCAAGGAGCAATGGGCGGCGAATGCGCTGACTGTCGGCATAATGGGCCTCGGCACGCTCGGGCTGGATGCCGCGCAGGTCTTGCAGCGCCTCGGCTTCAACATTGCCGGGTGGAGCGCGCGGCCGAAATCGGCCGATGGAATTGCGTGCTTCTCCGGTAACGACGGTTTCGAGCCGTTCCTGCGCCGGACCGATATCCTGGTTTGCCTGCTGCCGCTGACGCCGGAAACGAAACACATCCTGAATCGATCGGTGTTCGAGCGGCTGAACCGGAACTCGCCGCTCGGTGCGCCGGTGCTGATCAATGCCGGCCGCGGCGGGCTGCAGGTCGAGGCCGATATTCTTGCCTGTCTCAACGACGGCACGCTCGGCGCCGCTACGTGCGACGTGTTCGAGACCGAACCGCTGCCGGCAAACAACCCGCTATGGCCGCATCCGAAACTTGTCGTCACGCCGCACAATGCCGCGGATACCGATCCGGACGCGATCTCGGCCTATGTCGCGCAGCAGATCGAACGCTTCGAGGCCGGCAAGCCGCTGGAGAATGTCGTCGACCTGACGCGCGGCTACTGAGCCACCCATTTCGCTGCAAGCGCGGCGTAGATTTCGGTTGCCGCATGGATGCGGTCCACCGCGCAATATTCGTCGGTCTGATGCGCCTTTGCCGCTTCGCCGGGACCGAGAATGATGGTCGGCGCATTGCCGAACGCCGGCGTAAGCACCGAGGCATCGGTGAAATACGGCGCAGTGCGCGGTTCGGGACCGGAACTCTCGCCGGTCAGTTGCTGAACGGTATCGCAGACCTGCCTGATCCATGGCGACGATGGATCAGTCCACACCGCGCCGACATCGACGATGGTTTCCAGCGTGACATCGTCGCCAAGTTCGGCCGCCAATTGCTCCTTGATACGCTCGTGCGCGAGACCCGGAATGCTGCGGATATCGATGCCGATCTCTGCACGATCCGGCACCGAGTTCACGTTGAGGCCGGCATGCACGGTGCCGACATTCAGCGTCGGTGAGCCGAGATGCGGATGCGGCGCGACGTTGAATTGAAACTGTTCGAGAAGTGTGATGGCACGCGCTGCCTTGTAGGCGGCATTGACGCCGAGATGCGGCATCGAACCGTGCGCGGTGACGCCTTTGCAGATCAGCTTCAGCCAGAGCGCGCCCTTGTGGCCGACCACTGCGACGTTCGATGTCGGCTCGGCAACGACCAGCGCGCCAGCTTGCCCAAGCACATTTGCGCGGGCCAGTTCGAACGCGCCTTCGCAGCCGATTTCCTCGCCGGCGGTGATGGCCATCATCACGCCGCCGGTGTCGCGCAACTGGTCCGCCATGCCGCAGATGGCAGCGACGAAGGCTGCGACGCCGCACTTCATGTCGGTGGTGCCGCGTCCATAGAGTTTGCCGTCGATGATCTCACCCGCGAATGGATCGACACTCCAGGCGGCGTTGCCGAGCGGCACTGTGTCGACATGGCCGGTGAAGCAGAGCGGTGGCTTGTTGCCCTTGCCGCCGATCCTCGCGACGAGGTTGGCGCGGTCCGGCGCGAAGGCGTGCACGGATGTCTCAAGTCCGGCGTCGGCGAGAATCCGCTCCAGATGGCGGATGCAGTTCAGCTCCTGACCGGGTGGGTTGATGGTGTTGAAGGCAACAAGTTCGCGTGACAACGCTATCGGATCGATCTGCATGATGAGGCGCCCGGGTCAATGATTGGAGGCCGAGGCGATATCTTGCCAAGCCTTTCCGATCCATAGTCGATGCAATGTTCACGCGTGGCAATCGAAATCAGCAATCATTCGTGACTCGCGCCGATCCGGTCGTGACAATGCGAGCGTTCTTGGATATGCGACGACAATGACACTGGAACAAGCGTTCACAAATCTCCAAGGCAAAAGGGCCCGCCGCGCGATTCGCATCGCGGCCTGGGCGTCTCTGACGTTCATTGCAATCGTTACGGTGGGACCGATCGGGGTGCGGCCCGTCACCGGACTTTCGCCACAAATCGAGCGTCTTTGCGCGTTTATCGTCGTGGGCGCGTTGTTCGCGGCGGCTTATCCGCGGCACATTTTTCTTGCGGCGTTCGTCGTTCTCGGCGCTGCCGCGTTATTCGAAGTGCTGCAGGTGCTGGAGCCGTCGCGCCACGGGCGCGTCTTCGATGCGGCAGTCAAAATGGCCGGCGGCGTTATCGGGTTGAGCGCCGGCTGGCTGTTCGCGAAATTTGCGATGCGCCGCTAATCCTGCCTTCGCGTTGTCTGTCTGGCACGCATTGCTGGAAGCTTCGATTGAAGGCACGACGGGAGACACCCCGGTGGTGACGCCGATCATTTCCAGCTTGCTGAGCGGCGTTATCAGGAAGGTCCGGTTCGGACCTGCTGCGCGACTGCCGATCATTTTCATCTTAGCGGTAATTTTTCTGGCCGATGATGGGCTGGCTTGCATTGCTGGCACGGCCGAGCCGTCGCCGGTCAGGCTCGCGCGGCTGACCGAAGCATTCGATAACGAAGTCAGGACCGGGATCATTCCCGGTGCGGTCGTTCTGATCGAGCAGCATGGTCGCCCGGTCTATTTCAAATGCTTCGGTGTTCGCGATGTCGCCACCAAGACGCCGATGACGCCGGACACGTTGTTCGCGCTGCATTCGATGACCAAGCCGATTACCAGCGTCGCGGCGATGATGCTGATTGACGACGGCAAACTTTCGCTCGACGATCCGGTCGCCCGATACATTCCCGCCTTCGCGTCGATGAAGGTGGGAATCGATGTCGTGACCGCCGACGGCAAGCCTTTCCTCAAGCTCGTTCCTGCCAACAGGCCCGTCACCATCCGGGATCTGCTGCGCCACACATCCGGGATCACCTACGAATATATCGGCAGCGATCTGATCACGTCGGCTTACACCGACGCCAAGCTGTTCGCCGGCAATGTCGACAACAAGCTGTTTGCCGAGCGGATCGCGGGGCTGCCGCTGTCAAGTCAGCCGGGGACAGTGTGGCGCTACGGCCATTCCACCGACGTGCTCGGCCGTGTCATCGAGGTCGTGTCCGGCAAATCGCTGTTTGCATTCGAGCGTGAGCGGATTTTTGTGCCGCTCGGCATGACGAACACCGGCTACGGGGGTCCGACCGATGCCGATCGCGCTCGCATGGCAAAACCGATGCCCGACGATACCGAATTGCGTGCCTCCGAACAGGCGCGCCTGTCGCATCCGCAATGGCAATCCGGCGGTGGCGGGCTGGTGTCGACCGCTGCCGATTATGCGCGATTTTCGGAGATGATCCTTCATCGCGGTGAGTTGGACGGCAAGCGTTACCTCAGCCCGACATCCTATGCGCAAATGACGACCGATCAGATCGGGCCGGGCTCCGGCGTGGCGCGCGATGACGACTATTTTCCCGGCGCGGCGTTTGGCTTCGGCTTCGGCTTTGCGGTTCGGGTCGACACGGGCAAGGCGGAGCTTCCGGAGCAGGGCGCGGTCGGCGATCTGGAATGGGACAGCGGCAGCGGACCGTCGTTCGTCGTCGATCCAGGGCGCGACATGATCGCGGTCATGATGGTGCAGGTCGGCGCAAAGCGCGGCCAGGTCCAGCACACGTTCAAGAAGCTGGTGTACGAGGCGCTCGAGAAGTGAGCCTCAGCGCGACACCTGCTGCAGCAATTCTTTCAGCGCCGCGCTGGCGAAGGCGTGCATGTTGGCGACGCGATCGGCTTTGCCGGTCTCCAGCGTGATCGCCGTCGACTCTGTGCCTGTAACGCCGATGCAGCTATGGCCGGCGGCGTCGCCATAGCGATTGCCGGTTGGGCCGGTCGCGCCGGTTTCGGATAAACCCCAATCAGATGAAAAGCGTTGTCGAATCTGGCTGGCCAGCAGTTTCGCGTAGGTTTCGGAGGCCGAGCGAATCCCTTTCATTTCGGCATCCGGAATATCCATCAGGATGCGCCGTGCCTCGCGGGTGTAGACCACCGCCGATCCAAGAAAATAAGCCGATGCGCCGGGCACTGCGAGCAGCGATGCCGATATCAGTCCGCCGGTGGAGGATTCCGCTACCGCGATGGTCTGCTTGCGTGCGATCAGTTGGCCGGCGATCTGTTCCGCTATCCCGATCAGTTCCTGCATCGCGCTCGGCTCCCTTGCATGTCAGCCTCGTCGCATTGCAGGCTGGTGATGGTGCAGTATGATATGGCACGATCCGATGCGGCAATACCATCAATCATCGGCGAATGCCGGGCTGCGATGAGAGGAAACCGAACGTCATGACGTCACCGATCGCAGGCGGTGTGGATTGCGATCTGCATCCCGCATTGCCTCATCTCACCAGCCTGCTGCCGTATCTCAACGATTACTGGCGCGATCAGGTGACGACGCGCGGCATGACCGATCTGGAGTCGCAATCCTATCCGCCGCACTCGCCGATCTCCGCGCGGCCCGACTGGCGCCCCGCCAAAGGCAAGCCCGGCGCGAGCCTGCACGATCTCACCACGCACGCGCTCGATCCGTTCGGCACCGGCATCGGCATCTGCAATCCGTTGTACGGATTGCAGATGGTGTTCAGCGAGGACATGGCCGATGCGTTCTGCCGCGCGCTGAACGACTGGCTGGTGAAGGAGTGGCTCGACAAGGATGCGCGGCTGCGCGGCTCCATCGTCATTCCGGTGCAGAGCGTCGAGAAATCGGTTGCGGAGATCGAGCGTTGCGCGCGCGACAGCCGTTTCGTGCAGGTGCTGATGCTGGTGATGGGAGATATTCCGCTTGGCAAGCGCGCCTACTGGCCGATCTATGCCGCCGCGGAGCGCCACGGCCTGCCGATCGGCGTGCATGCCGGCAGCAACTATCACAACCCGCCGAGCTCGGTCGGCTGGGGCTCGTATCACATCGAGGATTATGTTGCGCAGGCGCAGGCATTCCAGACGCAGCTCACCAGCCTGATCGTCGAAGGTGTGTTCGCCAAATATCCGCGGCTGAAAATGGTGATGCTGGAATCCGGTTTCACCTGGCTGCCGTCCTATGTCTGGCGTCTGCACAAGTTCTGGCGCGGCGTACGGATGGAGACGCCGTGGGTCGACCGCGCGCCGATGGAGATTGTGCGCAGCAATATCCGCTTCTCGCTGCAGCCGGTGGATGCGCCGCCCGACCCGGAAACATTAAATCGGCTGTTTGATCATATGCAGTCGGACGAATTGCTCCTATTCTCGACGGATTATCCGCACTGGCAGTTCGACGGTAACGCGGTGCTGCCGGATGGATTGTCGCCCGAATTGGTGCGCAAGATCATGATCGACAATCCCTACGCGACTTATACGCGCCTGAACGGCGCGGGATCGAAGGAGAGCGCGGCATGAATGTGCAGTTCCGTCCCTCTGCCGACGCGCCGGTTACGGCCAAAACCGCGATTGCCGATTGCGACATCCATCCCGCGCGGCGCTCGATGAAGGATCTCTATCCGTATCTGGCGAAGCGCTGGCACGATCATCTCGAAACCTATGGCGGCCATGCCTATCAGGGCATGATGGAAGGACCGCCTTATCCGAAGGCACAGCCGAATGCGTCGCGGCGCGACGCCTATCCGCCGGAAGGCGGCGTGCAGGGATCGTCGCTGTCGTTCATGCAGCAGCAGCATCTCGATCCGAACAACGTGGCGCTCGGCGTACTGAATCCGCTCAACACCGGGCAGGGACTGCGCAATCAGGAACTCAGCGCCGCGCTTGCGACCGCGATCAACGACTGGCAGATCGCGGAATGGACCAGCAAGGATTCGCGGCTGAAGGGATCGGTCGTCGTCGCCAATGAGGATGGCGTGGCCTCCGCCGCCGAAATCCGCAAGCGCGCCGGCGACAAAAATTTTGTCCAAGTGCTGCTGCTCAGCCGCAATGTCGAACCGCTGGGGCAACGTCGTTACTGGCCGATCTACGAAGCGGCGCAGGAAGCCGGCTTGCCGATCGGCGTGCATGCGTTCGGCTTCGGCGGCAACCCGATCACGGCGTCCGGCTGGCCGAGTTATTACATCGAAGAGATGGTCGGGCATTCGCAATGCCAGCAGACCGCGCTCGCCAGCATCGTGCTCGAAGGCGTGCTGGAGCGTTTCCCGAAACTGAAGATGATCATGATCGAGGCCGGCTTCGGCTGGGCGCCGTCGCTGGCTTGGCGGCTGGATCGTGTGTGGCAACGGTTGCGCAGCGAGGTGCCGCATGTGAAGCGGCCGCCGTCGGAATACATCAAGGATCACATCTGGTGGACGACGCAGCCGATGGAGGATCCGGAGCGGCGCGATCACCTGTTCCAGACCATCGACTGGATCGGCTGGGACAAGCTGCTGTTCGCGACCGATTATCCGCACTGGGATTACGACGAGCCGTCGCGGGTGCTGCCGGCCGGCGTCAGCGATGCCAACCGCGCGGCCTTCTATCTCGGCAATGCACGAGAACTGTACGGAATAGCTTGATGGCGCGTCACGTTGTTGCCCCGGTGGATGAACTGCCGCCGGGCTCCCGCAAATTCCTCACCATCGACGAACGGCCGATCGCGGTCTTCAACGTCAAGGGCGAGTTCTTCGGGCTGCTCAATCGCTGCCCGCATCAGGGCGCGGCGCTATGCGAAGGCCCGCTGATCGGCCTCGCGCAATCGTCCGAGCCCGGGGAGATCGAATACAGCAAGCTCGGCGAAATCATCCGCTGCCCGTGGCACGGCTGGGAATTCGATATCCGCACCGGGCAATCCTACTGCGATCCGAAGCGTTTTCGGGTGAAAGCCTATGCGGTGAACGTCGAACCGGGATCGAGCGTGGTGAAGGGGCCGTACATCGCCGAGACCCTGAAGGTCTCGGTGGAGAACGACTACGTCGTGGTCGATCTGTAGTCGCCCGCGCACCGTCAGCTCATCTTGACGACGACCTTGCCCTTCGCGTGCCCGCTTTCGACATAGGCAAGCGCCTCGCCGATCTCCGCGAACGGAAACACCTTGTCGACGATGATCTTCAGTTGCCCCTGTTCGATCATTCGGGAAAGTTCGGCAAGGTCGCTACCGCTCGGATGCATGAACAGATAGCGATAGCCGACCCCGGCGCGCCGCGCTCGTGCGCGGATGCCGTAACTGATGAACCAGAACGCGGCGGCGAGCAGGCGCCGGCCGTCGAGATCCTTGATCGCGGTCTGCGGCTCCGGCAGCGCGGCAACCGAAACGATCCTGGCTCCCGGCCGCATGATCGCGAACATCTGGTCCAGCGTCTTGCCGCCGATCAGGTCGAACCCGGCGTCGAACTGCCGACCCATCCTGGCGATGTCCTGCGTCGTGTAGTCGATCACGTCGTCGGCGCCGAGCGCGCGCACCAGCGCCTCACCGCGCGGCGAGGCGGTCGTCGTAACATGCGCGCCCAATACTTTCGCGATCTGGATCGCGAAGGTGCCGACACCACCTGCGCCACCCGAAATGAACAGCCGTTGTCCCGGCTTGATGGCAAGTTCGTCCCGGAGCGCCTGCAATGCGGTCAGCCCCGCCAGCGGCACCGCCGCAGCCGTCGTGAAATCGAGGTCGCGGGGCATCGGCGCGGCGTAATCCTCATCGACGCAGGCCTGCTCCGCGAATGCGCCGCCGCGGTCCTTCCCGACACGGGCGAAAATGCGGTTGCCGGGGTGGAAGCGCGTAACGTCGCGGCCGACGGCAATCACTTCGCCGGCCAGTTCGTTGCCGAGCACGAAAGGAAGCTGCGGGCGGTGGATGGCGCGCAGCATACCTTGGCGAAATTTGAAGTCGACGGGATTGAGGCCCGCCGCCCGCACATCGACGAGGATGTCGCGCGGGCCCGGTGCAGGGGCCGGGACGTCAGTCAGCTCGGCCCCTTCGGGCCCGCCATAGGCTTTGAGTACATAGGCACGCATTGGTTTTCGCTCTCGCCCGGCAGTTGTTGAACGAGTTTGTTATAGCGGATGTCCGAGAGGCCGTGTGCTCCGTCGCTCAGGCAGCGACCGCGTCTCGCACCTCCATTGCGCGGCCGCCGCGATAGACGGTCAGTGCGGCAATAATGCCCAGCGTCGCCGCGCACATCAGCCAGTATGCGGGGGAGGCCTTGTCGCCGGTATGCTGGATCAGCCAGGTCGACGCGAATGGCGTGAAGGTGCCGAAGACGCCGGCGGCCAGCGCGAAGGCGAGGGAGAAGCAGGTGGTGCGCACATGTTTCGGCACGATCTCGACCAGGCAGCCAAGCATGGTGCCGCTGTAGACGCCGAAATAGAACGAGAACATCATCTCCACCGCCAGCATCTTGCCGAAGGTCGGCGCGCTCACCAGCCAGTGCAGGGCCGGATAAGCCGTGCAGAACGACAGAACGGCGATCGTCACCAGCACCGGCTTGCGGCCGATGCGGTCCGATAGCGCGCCTCCGACCGGATTCCAGATGAAGTTGGTCACCGCCACCATCAGTGTCACCAGCAGCGCGTCCTGGGTCGAGAGCTTGAGCACGGTTCGACCGAATGTCGGCGTATAGACGGTGACGAAATAGAATGTCGTGGTGGTCAGGATCGCGATCATCATGCCGAGGATGACGATGCGCCAGTTCGCGAGCGCCGAGGCGAACACCTCGCTCGCGGTTGGATGTTTCTTCATCGCCAGGAATTCCGGTGTCTCTTCCAGCGTCCGCCGCAGGAAGAACAGAAACGGGATGATCAAACAGCCGATGAAGAACGGAATACGCCAGCCCCAGGCCGCGACCATGTCCTTCGGCATCATCTCGCTCAGGATATAGCCAAGGATCGCCGCGACGAAGATCGCCACCTGCTGGCTCGCCGATTGAAACGAGGTGTAGAAGCCTCGATTCCCCGGCGTGGAGATTTCCGCGAGATAGACCGAGACGCCGCCGAGTTCGACACCGGCCGAAAAACCCTGCAGCAGGCGACCGATCACGACCACGATCGGCGCCGCGACGCCGATCGTGGCGTAGGTCGGACAGAAAGCAATCGTGATGGTCCCGATCGCCATGATGCCGAGCGTCACGATCAGACCGCGGCGGCGGCCGATCCGGTCGATGTAAGCGCCGAGCACGATGGCGCCTACCGGGCGCATCAATGCGCCGAGCCAGAACACGCCAAAGGTTTTCAGCAGTCCGGCGGTGTCGTTTTCGGAAGGGAAGAAGGCATGGCTGATCGCGGCGGCATAGAAGCCGAACAGGAAGAAATCGAACTGCTCGAGGAAATTGCCGCTCGTTGCGCGAAGGATGGCGCCGAGGCGGGATCTGATCAGCGCAGGCTGAGTCTCGGTCGAGTGCGACATGAAGGCGTTTCCCCGTTGCGTTTTGTTTTGTGCCGCGCCCGCCGGAGCACCGCGATCGGCCGACGCTTGCGACAATCTGCCACGCTCCCGCGCGCCGTCCAAATGGAAAGCGTCGGATGTACCGGTTCCGGCGAGGCGGGATCAGGTCGAGGTCCGAGCCGACTCGGTCAGCCACTGACGGAAGACAACGAGCTTCGGCGTATCGGCGCGTGCCTCCGGCGACACCAGGTAGAACCCGGCGTTCGCCGGCAGCGCCATCTTGAACGGCACCACCAGCCTACCTTTGGCGATGTCGTCCCGGACATAGGAGGTGCGGCCGATGGCGACCCCGTGACCGTCGATCGCAGCCTGAATCGTCACGAAGGTCATGTCGAAGGTCAGGCCGCTATGGCTCGACAGGTCGGCCGGAAGGCCGGCTGCCGTGAGCCACAGCCGCCAGTCGTCAAGCGCGGCGCCGCTGGTATGCAGCAGCACGTGGTCGGCCAGATCCTCGGGTCGCCGCAGCGGGCGTTCGCCCTGCAGCAAGGTGGGACTGCATACCGGAAAGATCTGGTCCGCCATCAGCCAGTCGGCGCGCAGCCCCGGCCATTGCCCGCGGCCGTAACGGATCGCGGCATCGACGTCGCCGCGCTGGAAATCGACCAGTTCGGTGGAGGTCGTGATGCGGACGTCGATTCCGGGATTGTCCTCCTGAAATGCTGCCAGCCGCGGCAGCAGCCACTTGGCGGCCAGCGAGGCCAGCGTGCTGACGATCAGGATGTGGTTGTTGTCCTTGCGCCGCAGCCGGTCGGTGGCCAGCCGCAGGTCGTTGAAGGCGGCGCGCACGCCCGGGAGGTAATCGATTCCGGCAGGCGTGAGAGCAAGGGCGCGGTTCTTGCGGACAAACAGGCGGAGGCCCAGCTCCTGTTCCAACCGCTTGATCTGATGGCTGATCGCGGTCTGGGTCACGTTCAATTCGGCAGCAGCCAGGGTGAAGCTCAGATGCCTGGCCGCGGCTTCGAATGCCCGCAGGCCGTTGAGAGAGGGGAGCCGGTCGCTCATCGAACCTCTTTCAGATGATTTATTGTCATGTATTACGACACAAAGTGTCGTTTGTCGACATGCCGGTAAACCACGATATTTGCCGCCAGAACCTGTTTTCAGGAGGCGACGATGACCAGAGACCAACATTCAGCGATGACAAATCATCATGAGACAGGGTTGCTGTCCCATCTCGGTGAGACGCTGCACATCTGGCGTGAACGGCAACATCAG
Organism: Xanthobacteraceae bacterium; assembly: GCA_024508855.1. Taxonomy (GTDB): domain Bacteria; phylum Pseudomonadota; class Alphaproteobacteria; order Rhizobiales; family Xanthobacteraceae; genus 62-47. The sequence continues at coordinate 278,289 of JANINJ010000045.1, read as the reverse complement.
CGGCGCGAACTGACGCGCTGGACCGAACGCGACCTGCACGACGTCGGCATTTCGTGGAGCGAGATGCTGGCCGAAGTCGACAAGCCCTTCTGGCGAAGTTGAGCTAGCCGGAGCGGGCAGGTTCTCTGCCTGTCCGCTCCGCGACTTCCTGGAGCCTTTCCGGTTCTGATGGAATCAGAACCGGGGCTCTATCGTTTTGATTTGACGCGTTTTCTTCACGCGAACCGGTAGCCACTTCGCTCGAAAACGCTCTAACGATAGGAGCGGACCATGCTTGCGCTCGATTTTCGCGATCTCTCGCAACATTCGGATGTTCTGCGCTTGCGCGACGGACAGTCGGTGACGGTGCGCTTCGTCGAACCGCAGGATGGTGCCGCGCTGCAGGACTACTTCCGTTCGCTTACCAGCGGTTCGCGTTACAACCGCTTCCTGGGCGCGGCCAGCGAACTTCCGCGATCCGAACTCGAAAAATCGATCCATGTCGGCGACGACAACCGTTTCACGGTCATCGTGATGATGAAGGTCGATGGCACGGAGCGTGTCGTCGGCGAGGCGCGTTATGCGTTCGAGCCGCGGTCCGGGCGCTTCGAGTTCGGTCTGTCGATCGACGATCGCTGGCAGGGGCACGGCATCGGTGCCGCGCTGCTGTCGAACCTCGAGTGTCGTGCCGCAGCGTTCGGTGCGGAACGGATCTTCGGCGATACGTTGCGTTCCAACAGCGCGATGATCGGCCTTGCGCGCAAATCGGGTTATTCGTTTGCGCCGACTCCCAACGACTGGAAGCTGGTTCGTTTCGAGAAGACCATCGATGTCGCACCCGCGGACATTCCCTGCGCCAGCTGGCGCCTCGCGGCGACCGGCGGGTTGCCGGCATCGATGCATTAGAGCCTTTCCGGTTCTGATGGAATCAGAACCGGAGCTCTATGATTTCGAGGTGACGCGTTTTCTTCACGCGAACCGAAATCCACTTCGCTTGAAAACGCTTTAATTGCCCTTGAACACCGGCTTGCGCTTCTCGACGAAGGCTTGCACCGCTTCGCGATGATCGGCAGTGGCGGCGGTTCGTATCAGCCGCACGGCTTCATGATCGCGTGCGGTAGCGAAATCGAACGCCAGTGCTTCGTCTAGATTGTCCTTCATGTAGCGTAGCGCGATGGTGGGGCCTTCGGCGATGGATTTGGCCAGCGCATAAGCCTCGTCGCGAAGCTTCGCATCCGGCACGACGCGATTGACCAGTCCGATGCTTTCGGCACGCTTTGCGTCGACCTTCTCGCCGGTGAACATCAGTTCGCGCGCCCGCGAAGTCCCGACCAGCCGCGTCAACAGCCACGCAATGCCGTAGTCGCCGCTCAGGCCGACACGCAGGTAGCCGGTGGTGACGAAGGCCGATTCCGCGGCGATGCGGATGTCGCAGGCCATGGCGATGGCAAGACCCGCGCCCGCCGCCGCACCGGGCAGAGCGGCGATGGTCGGCTTGCGCACCGACACCAGCGCGCCCGTGAGCAGGCGCTGGCGCTCCTGCAGATCGGCCACCTTGTCGTCGAACGACATCGCCTGCTTGGCTGCGCTGCGATTGGCGCCCATGCCCTTGACATCGCCACCGGCGCAGAACGCGGTACCGGCGCCGGTGATAAGCAGCACGCCGACATTCGGATCCTCGCCACAGGTACGGATCATGGTGCGCAGTGCCGGCGTCAGGTGATCCGACAACGCATTGCGGGCTTCCGGGCGGTTGAGCGTGATGATCGCCACGCGGTCACGCACCGTGCAGAGCAATTCATTGGTGCCGGTGTCGATGATCTTCTCGTCTGACATGTCGATGTTCCCCATATGCGCGCGGTTGTTCGGTCGGTCGATGCGATCGTTATGCAATCGCGTTCAGAATTTCTCGACCCACGGCCGTAGCTCCAGCTCCCAGCTCCAGGCGCTGCGCGGCTGTTGCAGCACGTTCCAGTAACTCGCGGCAATCGCATCGGGATCGAGCATCGACGCCGGCTTGTCGGCCGGTTCGGTCCGTGTGGCGCTACGGATGCCGCCATCGATGACAAAGTGCGCGATGTGAATGCCCTGCGGCGAGAATTCACGCGCCATGCTCTGCGCCAGCCCGCGCAGGGCGAATTTACCCATCGCGAACGGTGCCGATTGCGGAAAGCCTTTCACGCTCGCGGATGCGCCGGTGAACAGGATAGCGCCGTGATGATGCGGCAGCATGCGCTTGACCGCTTGCTGCGCCACCAGAAAGCCGCCGAATGCGCTGATGGCGATGGCGTTCGCGACGTCCGAGGGCGCGAGGTCGACGAACGGGCCGCGTGCCCGCGCGCTGGCATTGTAAACCACGACGTCAGGGCTACCGATGTCGCGCTCGACCGCGGCAAACAGCTCCGCGACGGCCGTCTCGTCGGTTGCGTCGCACGCATACGCCTGTGCGCCCGTATCGCGGCTGATCTTGTCGAGTTTGCCGGCATTGCGTGCCGCGAGCGCCACTTTCAAGCCCTGGCGCGAAAACAGCCGCGCCAGCGAGGCGCTGAGACCTTCGCCCGCGCCGACGATCAACGCGGTTTCGTATCGTGGAATATCCATGGATGCTTCTCCGAAAGAAACGCGCCGCGGGCGGGCAACAGCAGGCTTTATTCGTCAGCCTATCAGGGGCATGATCGGAAGAGAAATGCCGACGAGATCGATATAGGAGCCCGCCATGAACATTCAAACGCCGATCGCCGCCAATCTGATCGCGCCCGATACGTCCGGCACGAATTTCTACGCGGCCGATCCGTCGCTGGCGGATTTGCTGCGCATCCATCTCTCTGAGAAGCTGTTCAAGCACATCGAGCCGCATCTCGATCGGCTCGGCGGTCTCGTCGGCGGCCGGCTCGATGAATGCGGCCGCATTGCGGATCGTCATGGTCCGGTGCTGCATCCGCGCGACAAATTCGGCCGCGATGTGCAGACCATCGAATATCATCCCGCCTATCGTGAACTGGAGAACGCTGCGTTCGGCGAATTCGGCATTCACGCAATGTCGCATCGCAAGGGCATTCTCGGCTGGGCCGACACCTATCCGGTGACGGCGAAGCACGCCTTCACGTTCCTGTTCAACCAGGCCGAGTTCGGCATGGGCTGCCCGATCAACGTCACCGACGGTGCAGCGAAGTTACTGTCGCGCTTCGGCGACGACGCGCTGAAGGCAAAGTATCTCGATGGCCTGACACAGACCGACATGAGCAAGCTGACGCAAGGCGGCCAGTTCATGACCGAGAAGGAAGGCGGCTCCGACGTCGGCAAGCTGGCATCGACGGCGGTTCAGGAGGGCGACCACTGGCGGCTTTATGGCGAGAAGTGGTTCTGCTCCAACGCCGATGCGAAAGTCGTGATGCTGCTGGCGCGGCCGCAGGGCGCGGGTGACGGCACCCGCGGCGTCGGCCTGTTCCTGATGCCGCGCTTCCTCGATGACGGTTCGCAGAACCACTACCGGATCGTGCGACTGAAGGACAAGCTCGGCACCCGCTCGATGGCATCGGGCGAGATCAAGCTGGAAGGCGCGATCGCCTATTCCGTTGGGCGGCTCGATCGCGGCTTCGTGCAGATGGCCGAGATGGTGAACTCGTCGCGCCTGTCCAATGGCGTCAAGTCGACCGCGCTGATGCGTCGCGCCTGGCACGATGCGATGGCGGTGGCGCGCGGCCGTGTGGTGTTCGGCAGCCGGATTTCCGATCTGCCACTGGCGCGCCGGCAACTGATGAAGATCTCGCTTGCAACCGAGCAGGCGCTGTCGATGAGCTTCCTCACCGCCGATGCGCTGGATCGCGCCGAAGGCGGCAGTCAGGATGCGGCGGCGCTGCTGCGCATCCTGACGCCGACGTTGAAATTCCGCGCTACCCGCGATGCGCGCAAGGTCTGCGGCGACGCCATGGAGATGCGCGGCGGCGTCGGTTACATCGAAGAATTCGCGACCGCACGATTGTTGCGCGACGCGCATCTCGGCTCGATCTGGGAGGGCACCGGCAACATCGTGGCGCTGGACGCGTTGACCCGCGCGATCGGCCGCCACGGCGCGGATTCCGCATTGGGTGCGGACTTGCACGCGCGGCTCGACGACTCGGCCTCCGTGCCGCAGGCCTGGCGCGACCGCCTGCATCGCCTGACCGATCGCGCCATCGCGTTCGGACGCGAGGTTGCGGCCCGCGCCGACAATGAAGCGGATTCGCGCCGTGCGACATCGACGCTCTACCATGTCGCCAGTGCCGTGATCCTCGCCTGGGAAGGCGCGCGCATTCACGCCGCGCGGGGCGATGCCCGCCGCGTGCTGTGGTCGCGCGCGGTGGTCGATCATCGGCTGGTCCCTAACGACCCGTTCAAATTGATGACGGGAGGCGCTGAACGCAAGATTGTCGAGCATCTGCTCGACGATACTGCGCTCGGCATGGCAGAGGCCGGCGAATTGCTGACCGCGGCCTGACACCGTTTTCGCAGACGTTTTCGCTCAAGAACAATCAAAGGGAGTGATGTATGAAGGCCGCCGTCCTCTATGAAGTGAACAAGCCGCTGGCGATCGAGGAAATCAGCGTGCAGAAGCCTGGTCCGCGCGAGGTGCTGATCCGCACCAAGGTGGCTGGCCTGTGCCACTCCGATCTGCATTTCATGGAAGGGCTTTATCCGCACCCACTGCCTGCCGTGCTGGGGCACGAATCGGCTGGCGTGGTCGAGCAGGTCGGCTCCGACGTCACCTATGTGAAGCCCGGCGATCACGTGGTGACGTGCCTGTCGGTGTTCTGCGGCACCTGCGATTACTGCTCCACCGGGCGGCCGGTGCTGTGCACCGACACCACCGTGAAGATGCTGCCGGGCCAATCGAACCGGTTGCAATGGGCGCGCTCGGAGAAGCTCAATCAGTTTCTCAACCTGTCGTCGTTTGCCGAGCAGATGCTGGTGCACGAGAATGCCATCGTCAAAATCCGCCGAGACATGCCGCTCGAACTTGCGGCGCTGATCGGCTGCGGCGTCATCACTGGCTATGGCGCCGTGGTGAACACCGCGAGAGTTACCGCCGGCGAAACCGTCGCGGTGATCGGCTGCGGCGGTGTTGGCATGGCGGGCATCAACGGGGCGGCGATCGCAGGCGCGGGGCGTATCATCGCCATCGACACCAACCCGGCCAAGCTGCAACTCGCCACCAAGCTTGGCGCGACCGACGTGGTCGATCCGCGCAATGGCGACGTGGTGCAGCAGGTGAAGGAATTGACCGGTGGCGGCGTGCATCATGCCTTCGAGATGCTGGGCCGCAAGGACACGTCGGAGCAGGCATTCGCGATGCTGGCGCCTGGCGGCACCGCGACCATCGTCGGCATGGTGCCGTTCGGCCAGAAGATCGAACTGCACGGCTTCGATTTCCTGCGCGAGCGCAAGATCCAGGGTTCGTCGATGGGCTCCAACCATTTCCGCGTCGACATGCCGCGTCTCGTCGAGTTCTACATGCGCGGCAAGCTGCACCTGGAGGACTGGATTTCCGCCAAGCTGAAGCTGTCGGAGATCAACGAGGGTTTTGCCAGCATGAAGGCCGGCAAGACGGTGCGCAGCGTGGTGATGTTCGACGCGTGAGGCGCACTGCATAATCTTGCAACGGAAATTTCTCTCGTCATGGCCGGATTTATTCCGGCCATCCACGTCTTCCTTCTCGAACGGTTGTCAAGACGTGGATGCCCGTGACGAGCACGGGCATGACGAAACGAGAGAATCCGACCGTGCCGAGGTTGCTACTTTAGCGTGACACGTGCGCCGAGACCGCGAGCCATCGACCATCCCGACGCGCCCAGCAGTCGGTATAGCGGCCGCTCGCGGCGTTGCCGTCGGCGGTCGTATAGCTGGTGCGGGCATGGATGATGGCGAAGTCGCCCATCAGCCGGATGTTGACGTCGTGCGCTTCGAGATTCCGGATCGTCACCGGGATCGCGGTCTGCTTGAGGAAGCCGGCGCGATCGACCAGCGACTTGTCCGGGTTGGAGCAATAGAAATCCGGCGCGAGGATTTCGTCGAAACGCTTCACGTCGGAATTCTGTACCGAATTGATGTAGTCGCGGTTGAGGCGGGTCAGTTCGTCGAGGTCCTTGCTCATCGATCCGTCTCCGTTCGTTCAGGCGATATCGCCGCCGAAAGCCGGTCGTGTTGTAGTCCCGGCCGCAGCAAAATGCTTCGGCCGGGATCGTAGCGTGGTCGTCAGTTCTTGAACGCGGACGGGGGTACGAAGCCGCCGAACTCGCGCTCGATCAAGGATGCCAGCCGCAGCGGCGTGTGATCCTCCAGCCATGGGCCGACGATCTGCGCGCCGAGCGGCAGGCCGTCCTTGTCGAGGCCGAGCGGAATCGCGGTGGCCGGCAGGCCGGGCAAGGTCGCGATGCCGGGCCACACCAGTTGATCGGTGTAGGGGAAGGGCTTGCCGTCGATCGTGATGCGGCGCAGTTCCTGATCCGGCGAATGATCGTGCGGGAAGGCTGGGGTCGGCATGATCGGGCAGATCACCGCGTCGAACTTCTTGAACAGGTCGCGCCACTGCGCGCGCAGCCGGGTACGGCCGCCATCCGCCATCACCCAGTCGCGATGGCTCAGCACGATGCCGCGGAGCCGCTCTGCTGCAAGGCTCATGTCGTTCGGCGCGAGCTTCGCGGCGGCGGCCTGCGCGCCGGCATAGACTTCGGGCGTGAACGTGCCGGCGAGGAAGGACAGCAGCATCCGCATATAGAGCCGCGACGACGCGGCGAGGTCGGGCAGCAGCGGCGTTTCGCGGCTGACGCTGACGCCGAGCTTCTCGATGTTGTCGGCCAGTTCGTTGATCGCGGTGCGGATCGACGCGCCGGTCGGCAGCAGCGGGTGGCTGTCGAGCACCAGCACGCGGAATCCTTTGAAATCCGGATGGCGCGAGGCCGGCAGCGATAGCTTGTAGGCGACGCCGGCGTCGAGCGGATCGGGGCCGGCCATGACGTCGAGCAGCGTGGCAAGATCCGCGGCACTGCGCGCCATCGGGCCGATCACCGACAGGTCGCGATCGAACGGCAACGGCGGCAGCGGCGGCGGGGTGTGGCCGCGCAAGGCGCACAGCCCAAAGGTCGGCTTGTGCGCGTAGACGCCGCAATGGAACGCCGGCACGCGCAGCGATCCGCCGATATCCGAGCCGAGCGACAGTGCGCCATAGCCTGCGGCCAGCGCCGCCGACGATCCGCCGGAGGAGCCGCCCGGCGTGCGGCCGAGATCGTAAGGATTGTTGGTGGTGCCGTAGACCTCGTTGTAGCTCTGCCAGTCGCCGAGTGAGATCGGCACGTTGGTCTTGGCGAGAATGATGCCGCCAGCATTCTTGACGCGCGTGATCGGCAGAGCGTCTTCAGCGGCCTTGAAATTCTTCTGTTGCGGATAGCCCCATGTCGTCGCCAGCCCCGCGACGTTGAAGGATTCCTTCACGGTCATCGGAATGCCGAGCAGCGGCTTCTTGTCGCCGCGCGCCAGTGCCGCATCTGCAGCGCGCGCGGCTTCGAGCCCGCGCTCGAAATCGCGCACGCACACCGCATTGATCTTGGCGTCGTGCCGCTCGATACGCGCGATGGTGTCCTGCGCAAGTTCGACGGCGGACACTTTCTTCGCGGCGAGGGCTGCCGACATGTCAGCGGCGGACTTGAAGCTCCATTGCGATGCGGCCAAGATCGTCTCCTGTGAGTGTGGCGCGGGAAAGCGGATGATGCTCAGTTCCGACGTGACATGCAAGAACGCGCTTGCATGCAAAGCGTCGCGGAGGCGACGCAATTGCTAACCGTGATTGAAATCCTTCGGCGAAAATTCCAGGTCGAGAACTTTCCACTCATTGTATTTATCCGCCGGCAGCATCGCGTAAGGCTGGCATGCTTGCAGCGCAGCGATGGCGGAATTCGCCAGCGCAAGCGCCTTGGGTGATGCCTTTCCTTCGATCAGGATCGGCGCGGTGGCGAGCCGCCCGTCGGTTGTGAACGTCGCTCGCAATTTGATCCACACGTCATCCGCCGCGGAAATGGTGTCCGGCATCGCCGAGCAGGTTTTCAGATGACGGCGGAAAGCCTCGATGTCGGTGGAAGCGATCTTCGCCGCCTTGAAAGCCGTATCGTCGAAATCGTTTTTGCTGGGTGCATCGGGCAAGCCGAGATTGATGCCATATTTGACGGCGAGATCGGGCTCCGGCGGCTTGAACGCAGGTGTTGGCGTTGGTGGTACAGGCGGCGCGGGTTGCTGCGCGGGTGCGGCCGCCTGCTGACTCTCGTTTTGCGGCGTTTGCGCCTGCGTCGGCGGCGGCGTCGGCGGCTTCGGAGCGGGCGGTGGCGGAGCGGGCTGCTGCTCGGCCGCGGGTTGGGGCGGCGGCGGTTGCTGTGCCGCATCGGGCTTGTCGAGGGACTGCTTCAGGTCGAGGTCGGGTAGTTTTGGCTCGGGCGGCGGCGGTGTCTCGTCCTTGGCCGGTGGCTTGACCTCGTCGGGGGTGACGAGATCGACGGTGATGGCCTGTGCGCTCTCGGAATTGAATGGACGAATGCCCGCGAACACCAGGATCAGCGCCAGCGCCGCAGCGTGGCCGACCAGCGATGCGGCGGTGCCGGGATCCAAGAACTGCCGGAACTTCATCATCCTGATCTACAACGCAAAACCTAGAGCGACTGTTTCAACCACGAGGCTGGATCAGCATGAGGCGACGTTGCGACATTCGTCAAGCACGCGGCTGCGCAATGCGGTCACAGTGTCATGACGTCGCGGCCCGCTGCAGAAATTGCAGCAGCAGCCGGTTCACTTCTTCCGGCTGTTCCTGTTGCACCCAGTGGCCGGCACCCTCGATCAGGTGGCAGCCGAGCATGTTGCTGCACGCGGTCGATTGCATGGCTTCGATGGCGCCGGGGCGCTGATAGATGCCCCAGTCCTGCCGGCCGGCGATGAAGCACGAGGGCACGTCGATGCTGCGGCCCGAGAAGATTTCGAGGTCCGGTGTGTTCACGCCGGACGTGCCGCAGCGATACCATTGCAGGCCGCCCTGAAATCCGGTGCGTTGATATTCGTCGCTGTAGAATGTCAGTTCGCTTTCGGGTAGCCAGCGATTGGCCGCGATCTGCGCTGCGGTCGGCATTTCCTCGGCCACTGTTTGTGCCATGGTCTTGTCGCGGTCCATCACGTAATAGGTCGGCAGTTTCGCCAGTTCGGTTGCATTCCATGCCTGCAGCGGAAATGGCGCATTGCCTTTCCAGTCCGCGCTCTTGTGGTGATAATAGGCGCGCAGGAAATCGTGCAGGCCCTGCGGGGCGCCGTGCATGTCGGCGTTGGCCTCGCGCGTCGAGTAGTACCACTGGTAATGCTTGCGCGGTCGCGGCAGGTTCACGAGATCGCGATGCACCGGATCTGCGGGCGTGCTGACCGGTTTGTCCACGATATCGAACGGCAGCGGCGGCGGGCCCGCGAACGGCGCGCTCATCAGCACGACCGAGCGGAATACGTCGGGCCGCGACAGCGCACACCACGGCGCGACGATGGCACCGAAGTCGTGGCCGACCACCGCATCGACGCTGCGATAGCCGAACGCGAATACCAGCCCCAGCGCATCGCGCACCAGGTTCATCAACCGGAACGGATGCAGGTCGCCGTCGTAACTTGCATCCGATCCGGTGGTGCGGCCATAACCGCGCTGGTCCGGTGCGATGACGTGATAGCCCGCGGCCGCGAGCGCCGGCATCACCTTGCGCCAGCTATAGGCCAATTCCGGGAAACCGTGCAGCAGCAGCACGCATGGCCGGCCCTTGGTTTCATATCCGGCTTCGAGCACGTGCATGGTGAGGCCGTTGATGCCATCGACGAAGCGCGAACGGATGCCTGCGGGAAGCGGAATCTCGGGCAGCGATGTGTTCAATGACATGGTTCGAATCCGACCTGATGGCGCGCGGCGTTTGTACACATTTGACCACAGGAACGATTGCCGTGACCACCTGTTGATTCAACTCAATCCACGGAGGAATCACATGGGTATCGAAGCGAAGGAACAAGGCAACCTGATCGGCAGCGACAAGGTCGAAGGCACCAACGTCTATGGCGCGGATGGCGAGAAGATCGGTTCCATCGAGCGCGTGATGATCGACAAGCCCAGCGGCAAGGTATCGTATGCGGTGCTTGGCTTCGGCGGTTTTCTCGGCGTCGGCAACGACCACTATCCGCTGCCATGGCAATCGCTCAAGTACAATACCGAGCTCGGCGGCTATCAGACCATGATCACCGAGGATCAGCTCAAGGGCGCGCCGAAATATGCCGACGATTCCGAATGGAATTGGGGCGACACCGGCCGCTATCGGCAGGTGAACGATTATTACGGCGTGCCGATGGTGTGAGTGGAGTAGCGTTGAGTTGCGTTGCGTGAGTTGCGTAAAGGAAAGCCCGCCGTGATGGCGGGCTTTCTTGTTGTGCAATGAGACAGTTGCGGGTCACTGGCGCGTCATGCCCGCGCTTGTCCGCGGGTATCCACGTCTTTGCCATAACAAGAACGTGGATGGCCGGAACAAGTCCGGCCATGACGCTTCGTTGCCGCTGACCGATGCTGAACCGGTTACGCCTTCTTCGGCCAATACTTGTCGCGCAGGTGACGCTTCACCAGCTTACCGGTGGGCGTGCGCGGCAGTTCGGCGGCGAAGTCGATGCTCTTCGGGCATTTGATTGGCGACAGGTGCTGGCGGCAGAACGCGATCAGTTCGGCTTCCAGCTCCTTGCCCGCGCGGGCCATGTCGTGCGGCTGCACCACCGCCTTGACCTCTTCTCCCATCTCTTCGTTCGGCACGCCGAACACTGCGACGTCGGCGACCTTGGCATGGGTGATCAGCACATCCTCGGTTTCCTGCGGATAGATGTTCACCCCGCCGGAAATGATCATGTAGGACTTGCGGTCGGTGAGATAGAGGAAGCCTTCGGCGTCGAGATAGCCGACGTCGCCGAGCGTCGACCAGCCTTTGTCGTTGAAGGCGCGCTGCGTCTTCTCTGGATCGTTGTGATAGGTGAATACCGGCGCGTCGGCGAAATACACCGTGCCGATTTCGCCTGTTGGCCGCTCGTTGCCTTCCTCGTCGAGAATCTTGACCGAGCCGACCACCGCCTTGCCGACGGTGCCGCGATGGCTGAGCCATTGCTGGGAGTTCGAGACCGTGACGCCGTTGCCTTCGGAGCCGGCGTAATATTCGATCAGAACCGGTCCCCACCACTCGATCATTTTCGCCTTGACGTCGACCGGGCAGGGCGCTGCGGCGTGGACGGCGCCTTTCAGCGTCGAGACGTCATATTTGGCGCGCACTTCGTCGGGCAGCTTGAGCATGCGCACGAACATGGTCGGCACCAGTTGCGACTGCGTGATCTTGTGCTTCTCGACCAGCCGCAGGAAATCCTCGGCGTCGAAATGCTCCATGATGACCGAAGTGCCGCCGAGCGTGATCGCCATCATATTGAAGCGCAGCGGAGCCGCGTGATAGAGCGGCGTCGGCGACAGATAGATGCTGTCCTGTCCCATGCCGCACATGGTGGCGCAGAGCAGTTTCAGGAATGGATTCGGCACGTCGATAGGGCCGTGCTCATGGGCGCGCTTGATGCCTTTCGGCCGTCCGGTGGTGCCGGACGAGTACAGCATGTCATAGCCCGCGACTTCGTCGGCGATCGGCTTGGCCGGCTGTTGCGCGATCTCCTTGTCCCAGGAGCGGAAGCCCGGCTCCGGTTCGTCGATCATGTAGAAGATCGGTGCGTCGGGTCCTTTGCTGAGGAGTCCGGAAATCTGCGCGGCGCATTTCGGCGACGTGACCACGACCTTCGCGCCGCAATCCTTGACGATGTAGTCGATCTCGTCCTGCGTCAGGTAACGGCTGATCGCGGTGTAATAGAGTCCGCTGCGCTGCGCTGCCCAGCAGATTTCCATGAACGCCAGCCGGTTTTCCATCAGGAGTGCGATGTGGTCGCCGGCCTGCAGGCCCAGCGAGCGAAAGAGCTGAGCGCCCTGGTTCGAGAGGTCGTCCAGCTCGCGATAGGTGATTGCCTTGCCGGTCCCCGCCATCTGGTACGCGATCTTGTCGGGCTGCGTTTTTGCGTAGTGCGACGGGTGGGTCATGAGACTCCTTGGGCGTTTCCGATGGGGGGCTGGCGGATTGGTCCGCTCTGCTGGTTAGGCGTGTTGCGGTAGACAGATTATCGGCCGTCATCCCCGCCTTCGCGGGGACGACGTTGTGCCTGTTGGGGCTCGCGCGCGAAGTGCGCTTGGCCGGGATGACAGCGGTCTTGTTGCTTTTACAGCCGCTCGACGATGGTCACGTTGGCCATACCGCCGCCTTCGCACATGGTCTGCAGGCCGTAACGCTTGTTGTTCTGCTGGAGTGCGTTGACGAGCGTCGTCATCAGCTTGGTGCCCGAACCTCCCAAGGGATGACCGAGTGCGATAGCGCCGCCGTTGACGTTGAGCCGGGTCGGATCGGCGCCGGTGTATTTCAGCCATGCCGTCGGAACCGAGGCGAAGGCTTCGTTGACTTCGAACAGGTCGATGTCGTCGATGCTCATGCCGGCCTTCTCCAGCGCACGCTTGGTCGCGGGCAGCGGTGCTTCGAGCATGATGACTGGATCGCCGCCGATCATGGTCATGTGATGGACACGCGCCAGCGGCTTGACGCCCAGCGCCTTGAGGCCCTTTTCATTGACGATCATGACGCCGGATGCGCCGTCGCAGATCTGGCTGGCGCTGGCGGCGGTGAGCTTGCCACCGTTCTCGTTGATCAGCTTGACGCCCTTGATGCCGTCGAGCGTCGCATCGAAGCGGATGCCTTCGTCGATGTGATGGGTGTCGGTCGAGCCATCGGCGCGGGTGATTTGGAGCGGAACGATTTCGTCCTTGAACTTGCCGGCCTGGGTCGCGGCAATCGCCTTCTGGTGGCTGTTGTAGGAGTACTCGTCGAGTTCGTCCTTCGACAGGCCGTACTTCTGCGCCATCATTTCCGCGCCGGTGAACTGGCTGAACTGGATGTTGGGATAGCGCTTTTCCATGTTCGGGCTCTTGTAGGTACCGAGCCCGGCCTTGGCGGCGAGAATGCTGGGCGAGCCCATCGGCACGCGGGTCATGCTCTCGACACCGGCGGCGATCACGACGTCCATGGAGCCGGCCATCACCGCCTGCGCGGCGAAATGCAGCGCCTGCTGCGAGGAGCCGCACTGGCGGTCGATCGAGGTGGCGGGAACGCTTTCCGGCAGCTTGGAGGCGAGCACCGCATTGCGCGCGATGTTGGTGGCCTGCTCGCCGGCCTGGCCGACGCAGCCCATGATGACGTCTTCGACCTGCGCCGGGTCGACGCCGGTGCGCTCGACCAGCGAGTCCAGCACCGATGCCGCGAGATCGGCCGGATGCCAGCCTGCGAGACGTCCTCCCTTGCGGCCGCCTGCGGTACGGGCGGTGGCGACGATATAGGCCTCGGCCATATGTGATCTCCCTGAATGATGCCGGTTGTGATGGATGGCGGCGATTTAAGGGATGAGGATGGTTTTAGTCAATCGATCAATTAACACTTGAGCGCCGTCGCATCCTAGGGTTATCTGGATGCATGGCTCCGCATCTAAATACCGCTGACAGCAACCGCGCCGCCGCGGCGAAGAATCCCACTGCCGAGAAACTGCTCGAGGCAGCGAGCGAACTGATGATCGCACGCAGTTCGATCGACGTGTCGCTGAGCGACATCGCGCAGCAGTCCGGCGTCAACGCGGCGCTGGTGAAATATCATTTCGGCAATAAGGAGGGGCTGTTGCTGACCCTCCTGGCACGTGACGCCGCCACCGAGATTTCCGGGCTGGAATATCTGCTGGCGCAGCCGATCCCGCCGACCGCGAAGCTGAAGCTGCACATTGCCGGCATCATCAAGGCCTATTATCGCTTTCCCTATATGAACCGGCTGATCCATCTGCTGTTGCACGAGAGCAGCGCGAGGGCGGCCGATGACGTTTCCAAGTTCTTCGTCGCACCGCTGCTCGACTTTCATCGCCGGCTGTTGGCGGAAGGCGTGGCGGCAGGCGAATTCCGCGAGGTCGATCCGGTGCTGTTCTACACCAGCTTGATCGGCGCCTGCGATCATCTGTTCTTCGGACGCCACGCGATCTCGCGCGCGGCCGGCGTCGGGCCGGTGACCGACGAGGTCTGCCGGCAATTCGTGGCCCATATGGATGCGATGCTGCTCGGCGGTCTGTTGATCGCGCCGGCGGAGCGTGCCGTGGAGGCCGTGCGGCAATAGCGATTGCCGCGACACCGTTCGATTCCTGGTTCGATCCTCGAATTCCAAACCCTCAAACTCTCCTGACAGAAAGGCTATCTCATGCAGTTGAAAGACGTTGCCGTCATTATCACCGGCGGTGGTTCGGGTCTCGGTGCCGCGACGGCGCGGGCCATGGCGGCCAAGGGTGCCAAGATCGGCGTGCTCGACCAGAGCAAGGAAAACGCCGAGAAGATTGCTGCCGAGGTGAAGGGCGTTGCGCTTAATGCCGACGTCACCGACGAGGAACAGGTCAAGGCGGCGATCGCCAAGGCCGAGGCAACGCATGGCGTTGCCCGCGTGCTGATGAACTGCGCCGGCATCGGCGGTTCGCAGCGCATCGTCAGCAAGGACGGCACCACCTATCCGCTGGCGAAGTTCGCGCGCATCATCAACGTCAACCTGATCGGCACCTTCAATGTGCTGCGGCTGTTCTCGGAACGCCTGATCCCGGCCGAGCCGGTTGGCGAGGAGCGCGGCGTGATCATCAACACCGCGTCGGTCGCGGCGTATGAAGGCCAGATCGGCCAGATCGCCTATTCGGCTTCGAAGGGCGGCGTGGTCGGCCTGACCCTGCCTGCGGCGCGCGACCTCGCGCAGCATCGCATTCGCGTCAACACCATCGCGCCCGGCCTGTTCCTGACGCCGCTGCTGATGGGCCTCAACGAGGAAGCCCGCAAGAGCCTCGGCGCGCAGGTGCCGCATCCGGCCCGGCTGGGCGATGCTTCGGAATACGGTAACCTCGCGGTCCATATCGTTGAGAACCCGATGCTGAACGGCGAGACCATCCGTCTCGACGGCGCGATCCGCATGGCGCCGCGGTAGTCGACCGTACGATGCTCGACTATGTCGTCCCCGCGTCGCGGGGACGACAGTTTAATATAACGAGTAGGGAGTGCGTACGTGACCAAGCCGCTGCTGATCGAGCATGACGACGGCCTCGACCGGGTCACGCTCAACCGTCCCGACAGCCTCAATGCGCTCGACTCGACATTGATCGACGCGCTCAACGACTATTTCGGACAGCTGCAGCGCAATCGCACGACCCGCGTCGTGTTGCTGAAGGGCGCGGGCAAGGCGTTCTGTGCCGGGCTCGACCTGAAATCGGCGATGAAGCGCCGCGCCGGGCAGCAGGAGCCGCCCGGCGTCACCGAGTCGCTGGATTCGCAGCGGCGCATCGCCGACATCGTGATGCTGATGCGGCGCTGTCCGCAGCCGATCGTCTCGCTCATTCAAGGTGCCGCGGCGGGCGGTGGTTTTGCGCTGGCGCTGGCGTCGGATATCCGTATCGCGGCAAAAGGCGCGCGCATGAACTGCGCCTTCATCAAGCTCGGCCTCGGCGGCTGCGACATCGGCACCAGCTACTTTTTGCCGCGCCTCGTCGGCGTGTCGGTGGCGTCTGAGTTGATCCTCACCGGCCGCTTCATCGATGCAGAACGCGCGCTGGCGGTCGGGCTCGTTTCCGACGTCGTCGAGGAGGGGCAACTCGAAGCTGCAGCAGAGCCTTACATCGATGCAATGCTGACCGCCTCTCCGGTGGGATTGCGGCTGTCGAAGGAGTGCCTCAACATGAGCGTCGATGCCGGCTCGATCGAAGCCGCGATCGCCATGGAGGATCGCAATCAGGTGCTGTGCAGCCGCTCGGAAGATTTCAGCGAAGGTATCCGCGCCTTCATGGAAAAACGCAAACCCGTATATAGAAATCGCTGACGGCAATCGTCGCGCAATGACAGAATGACAGGGTCCGGCCAACGGACGAGATTGGGAGCAGACAGATGGATGGCAGCGCTGCTGCAGTTCTTGAGAAGCCGGCTTTTCGCAAGGTCAACTGGCTGCCACGCGATATCGCGGTGGATCGGCGGCCCGATGGCGTCATCGTTCTGAAGTCGAAATTTCCTCTCAAGGAATATCTGCCGCATATCCCTGCCGCGCTGGCGCAGTGGGCAACCGAGCGGCCCGATCACACCTGGCTGGCGCAGCGCCGTGGGCCGCAGCGGGAGTGGCATCGTGTCAGCTATGCCGAAGCCAAGCGCACGGTCGATGCGCTGACGCAGGCGATCCTCGACATGAAGCTGCCCGAAAGTGCGCCGGTCGCGATCCTGTCCGGCAATTCCATCGAGCACGCGCTGATGACGCAGGCGGCGATGCAGGCACGGCTTCCTGCGGCTCCGGTGTCGCCGGCCTATTCGCTGATGAGTCAGGATCACGCCAAGCTCAAATACCTGTTCGGCCTGATCAAGCCGAAGCTGGTGATGGTTCAAGACGGCCCGACTTTCGAGAAAGCACTCAACGCGCTCGATCTCACCGGCATCAGGGTGATCCACGTCGATCGGCCGCCGCAAGGTATCGAGAGCCTTGCTTACGCCGATCTCGTGGCGACGAAGGTCACCGATGCGGTCGCGCAGTCGATCGCGAAGATCGCGCCCGATACCATCGGCAAGCTGCTGTTCACGTCGGGTTCGACTGGCATGCCGAAGGCCGTCATCAACACCCAGCGCATGATGTGCGCGAATGCGGCGATGATGATGCAGGTGCGGCCGCGCGATCCGAACGGGCCGCTCCCGGTGTTTCTCGACTGGATGCCGTGGAATCACACCATGGGTGGCAACGCGCTGTTCAATCCGGCGCTGATCGAAGGCGGCACGCTCTATATCGATGATGGACGCCCGGTGCCCGGCCAGTTCGAGGAAACGCTGCGCAACCTGCGCGAGATTTCACCGACCTATTATGCCAACGCGCCGGTCGGCTACGCCGTGCTGGCGAGCGCGATGGAAAAGGACGATGCGCTGTGCCGCTCGTTCTTCAAGAATATCGGCATCATGGGCTATGGCGGCGCGCGGTTGCCGGACGATCTCTACGACCGCATGCAGGCGCTGGCCGTGCGCGCCACTGGCGAACGCATCGTATTCTACACCGGCTGGGGTTCGACGGAGACCGCGCCGACATCCACCGGCACCTATTGGGATACCGAGCGCGTCGGCCTGATCGGCCTGCCGTTCCCCGGCGTCGAACTGAAGCTGGTGCCGGCCGGGCCGAAATACGAACTGCGGCTGCGCGGCATCAACGTCACGCCGGGCTATTACAACCAGCCCGAACTGACCGCGAAAGTGTTCGACGAGGAAGGTTTCTACTGCATCGGCGACGCCGGCGTGTTCGTCGATCCGAACGATCCGTCGCAGGGGCTGATCTTCGCCGGCCGCGTGGTCGAGGACTTCAAGCTGTTCACCGGCACCTTCGTGCAAGTCGGCCCGTTGCGCACCGATGCCATCGCTGCGGCCTCGCCGGTCGTTCACGATGCGCTGGTGACGGGGCAGGATCGTCCTTACGTCGGTCTGCTGGCATGGCCCAACCTGCATGCCTGTCGGCAGGTGATCGGCAATCCCGATGCGGGTTTCGAGGACGTGGTGAAACACCCGGCGGTGATCGACTGCGTCAGCAAGGGATTGGAAGCGCACAACGCTGCCGCCAGCGGCGCATCCAGTCTGCGCATCGGCCGCGTGCTGCTGCTGGTCGAGCCGCCATCCATCGACGGCAACGAACTCACCGACAAGGGTTACATCAACCAGCGCGCCGGTCTCGACCGCCGCGCGGCGCTGGTGGATCGGCTCTACGCCGATCCACCAGCCGATGATGTGATCGTGCTGAAATAGCCCAGAACGCGAGACAAACCGTTTCAAACCAGAGTGCACCGACATGAATTTCGAATTCTCCGACGACCAGAAGCAACTGCGCGATCAGGCCCGCCGTTTCCTTGCCGAGAAGTGCCCGCCGAAAACGGTGCGCGCCGTGCTGGAAGGCAAGGAGGCCTATGACAAGGCGCTGTGGAAGGGCCTCGCGGAAATGGGCTTTCTCGGCGTTGCCATTCCGGAGGAATTCGGCGGCACCGGTGCGGGGCATCTCGAACTCTGCGTGATTGCCGAAGAGATGGGCCGCGCGCTGGCGCCGGTGCCGTTTTCATCAACCGTCTATCTCGCCGCCGAAGCGCTGATGCTCGCCGGCAGCGATGCGCAGAAGCAGAAGTGGCTGCCGAAGATCGCATCGGGCGAAGCCATCGGAACGCTGGCGCTGTTCGAGGGCACCGGCAATCCCTCCGCGAAGGCGGTGAAACTGACCGCAGCCAACGGCGTACTCAACGGTGTCAAGAAGCCGGTTGCCGACGGCGCAATCGCGGATTTCGCCATCGTTGCGGCGCGCACCGGCACCAGCGGCCGCGAAACCGACATCGCGCTGTATCTGGTCGATCTCAAGGGCGGCGGCGTCGAAGCCAAGACGCTGACCAATCTCGATCCGTCGCGCAATCAGGCCGAATTAACCTTCAAGGACTGCAAGGCCGAGCCACTGGGTGCAGCCAGCGAAGGCTGGAGCATTCTGTCGCGCGTGCTGGATCGCGCCGCGGTGCTGCTGGCGTTCGAGCAGGTCGGCGGCGCCGACCGCGCGCTGGAGATGGGCCGCGACTACGCGCTCGACCGCATCGCGTTCGGTCGGCCGATCGGTTCGTTCCAGGCGGTGAAACATATCCTCGCCGACATGTATGTCGCGGCGACGCTCGCGCGCTCGAATTGCTACTACGGTGCATGGGCGCTTTCGACCAATGCGGGCGAATTGCCGGAAGCGGCGGCGACAGCGCGCATCAGCGCGACGCAGGCGTTCCAGCACTGCGCCAAGCAGAACATCCAGGTTCATGGCGGCATGGGCTTCACCTGGGAGTTCGACTGTCATCTCTACTACCGCCGCTCCAACGCACTGGCGCTGTCGCTCGGTTCTCTCTCCTATTGGGAAGACCAGTTGATCGAGCGCATGCGCAAGAAGAACGCGGCGTAAATGTTGGCGTCGTCCCCGCCGAGGAGATTCCGTTCGTGCAATGCAGCCAACGTCTGGAAGAGCATTGAAGGCTGATGGTTATGGGTCCCTGCCTTCGCAGGGACGACGAAGAAATTTTGATGGAACGATCGCATGAACTTCGATGACACCCCGCAGGAAGCCGCGTTTCGCGCCGAGGCGCGCAAATGGATCGCGGCCAACGCGCCGAAGCAATATGAAGACGAGTTGCGCAAGGCCTCGCTCGGCCGACTCGTGTTGTCGGGCACCAATGTGCTCGAGGCGGCGAAGGCCTGGCAGAAGAAGAAGGCGGATGCCGGCTGGGCCTGCCTGCACTGGCCGAAGGAATATGGCGGCCGCGGCTCGTCGCCGATCGAGCGCGTGATCTGGCAGGAAGAGGAAGGCGAGTTCGGCAAGCTAAGCCGCATGTTCATCATCGGCCATGGCATGTGCGGCCCGACCATGATGGCCTATGCCAGCGAAGACCAGAAACGCAAATACCTGCCGCCGCTTGCTTCGGGAGAGAAGGTGTGGTGCCAACTCTTCTCGGAACCCGCGGGCGGATCGGACGTTGCGGGACTTCGCACCCGCGCGGAACGCGACGGCGACGACTGGATCATCAACGGCCAGAAGATCTGGACCTCCGGTGCGCATTATTCCGACTACGGCATCCTGATCACGCGTACCGACCCCACCGTGCCGAAGCACAAGGGGCTGACCATGTTCTTCCTCGACATGAAGAGTCCGAGCGTCGAGATCAAACCGATCAAGCAGGCCAACGGGCAATCCGAATTCAACGAGGTGTATTTCACCGACGTGCGAATTCCGGACAGCCAGCGTCTCGGCAATGTCAACGACGGCTGGAACGTTTCTCTGACCACGCTGATGAACGAGCGCATGTCGATCGGTGCCAGCGTGGCGACCGGCTTCCCGGAATTGTTCGACTATTGCAACAAGCTGATGCTGGAGGATGGCCCGGCGATCGACGATCCCGCGGTACGCTCTAAGCTCGCGAACTGGGCGGTGAAGGCGAGCGGCCTGAAATACACCGCATTCCGATCGATCTCGGCGCTGTCGCGCGGCGAGCGGCCGGGGCCGGAGAATTCCATCGGCAAGCTGGTGGCAGGCTCGATGATCCAGGAGGTCGCGACCTACGCGCTCGATCTGCAGGGCGCTGCCGGCGTCGTCAGCGATCCGGCCGATGCCGAAGTCGAGGGCAAGTTCCAGGCGATGCTGCTGCGTTCGCCTGCAACGCGTGTCGAGGGCGGCACCGACGAAATCCTGCGCAACATCATCGCTGAGCGCGTGCTTGGCCTGCCGGGCGATATCCGCGTCGACAAGGATGTGCCGTTCAATAAGATTCCGACCAAGGGTCGAGCATAACAAGAAGAGGTCTCCGATGAACTTCGATGACACCCCGCAGGAAGCCGCGTTCCGCGCCGAAGCCCGCAAATGGGTCGAGGCCAACGCGCCGAAGGAATACGAGGCGGAACTGTCGCAGGCGTCGCTCGGCCGCATCACCCTGAAGAAGGGCGACATGGTCGAGGTCGGCAAGGCCTGGCAGAAGAAGAAGGCCGATGCCGGCTGGGCCTGCCTCTCCTGGCCGAAGGAATACGGCGGCCGCGGCGCGACGCCGATCGAAAAGGTGATCTGGCAGCAGGAGGAGGGCGTCTACGGCAAGCTGACGCAGCCGTTCCAGATCGGCGAGGGCATGTGCGGTCCGACCGTGATGGCGTTCGGCAACGAGGACGACAAGCGCCGCCGCTTGCCGAAACTCGCATCCGGCGAGGAGATCTGGTGCCAGTTGTTTTCCGAGCCGGCCGGTGGTTCCGACGTCGCGGGGCTGCGCACCCGCGCGGAACGCGATGGCGACGACTGGATCGTTAACGGCCAGAAGATCTGGACCTCCGGCGCGCATTATGCCGACTGGGGCCTGCTCATCACCCGCACCGACCCCAATGTGCCGAAGCACAAGGGCCTGACGATGTTCTTCCTCGACATGAAGAGCAAGGGCGTCGAGGTGAAGCCGATCAAGCAGGCCAACGGCATGCAGGAATTCAACGAGGTGTATTTCACCGACGTGCGGATTCCGGACAGCCAGCGTCTCGGCAATGTCGGCGACGGCTGGAACGTGTCGCTGACCACGCTGATGAATGAGCGCATGTCGATCGGTTCGCGCCTCGCGACGGGCTTTCCGGAAATTTTTGCGTTCTGCAGCGAACTGATGACCGACGACGGCCTCGCCATCGACGATTCGGCGGTGCGGTCGAAACTGGCGGACTGGGCGGTGAAATCGAGCGGGTTGAAGTACACCGCCTATCGTTCGCTCTCCGCACTGTCGCGCGGCGAACGTCCGGGGCCGGAGAATTCCATCGGCAAGCTTGTCGCGGGCACCATGGTGCAGGATATCGCAGCCTTCGCGATGGATCTGCAGGGCGCTGCCGGTGTCATCACCGATCCCGCCGCGGCGGATGCCGCAGGGCGCTTCCAGGCGATGTGGCTCGGCTCGCCGGGCATGCGCATCGCCGGCGGCACCGATGAAATCCTGCGCAACATCATCGCGGAGCGCGTGCTCGGCCTGCCCGGTGACATCCGCGTCGACAAGGATGTGCCGTTCAACAAGATTCCGACCAAGGGACGTTGACGATGTCGGATGCCGCAACTTCTGAACAACCGAAACACAGTATCGAGGAGCGCATCGGCGTTCTCGAGGAATTGCTCGGAGAGCGTTTCTCTTGCCGCGCGTTCCTGCCGAAACCGGTTCCACGTCCGATCATCGAGCGTGTCCTGACCGATGCGCAGCGGACTGCGTCGTGGTGCAACAGCCAGCCATGGCAGGTGATCATCGCGAGCGGAGCCGAGAAGGAAGCCTTCCGCAAGCTGATGTACGAAGCAGCCGCCAAGGGTGGCGAGAACCACGGCGATTTCCCGTTCCCGCGCGAATATCGCGGCGTCTATCTGGAGCGGCGGCGCGAGAGCGGTTTTCAGCTCTACAACACGCTTGGAATCGTGCGCGGCGATCGGGCAGCTTACGCAAAGCAGGCATTGGAGAATTTCAACTTCTTCGGCGCGCCGCATGTCGCCATCATCCACACCGACGAGGCTCTCGGTGTCTATGGCGCGATCGATTGCGGCGGTTATGTCGGCAATTTCATGCTGGCGGCACAGGCGCTCGGCCTTTCGACCATTCCGCAGGCGGCGCTGGCGCATCATTCCGATGTGATCCGCAAGCACTTCGGCCTCGGCGACGACCGTCGCGTGGTATGCGGCATTTCGTTCGGCTACGGCGATATCGACCACAAGGTCAACAGCTACCGCACCTCGCGCGCGAGCATTCCGGATACGGTGACGTTCGTCGGAGACTAGCGTCGCCAATGCGACGCATCTCCTTGTAGATGTGTCGGTTGATCCGATCGCGTCAGCAGAAAACCTGCGTGCGACATTGTCGCCGCATTCTTCGCATACAAAAGGCGTCATCGATTCAGAACGGTGTCGTGGCGAAGAAATTGCCAAAGCGTGATGGCCTCTAGCGAGGAGAGCGTGATGGCGGACGGCGTGTTTCCGGTTCAAGGATTTGGCTTTCTGGCAAACTACAACGGTGCGTTTGTCAGCAGTTCGGCGCAGGCCGCGATGCAGGAAATCGCGGACACCAATGCAAATTCCATCGAGCTGGCGCCGAGAATATTCCTTCAGACGAAAACATCGAACGACGTCATCTCCGATCCGGGGAAGACCGAAAGCGACGCCGATATTTCAGCCGCCGTTGCGCACGCGCACGAACTCGGCTTGTCGGTGATTTTGAAGCCAATGCTTTCGGGTCTGGACGGCACGACGAGCGGGTCGCAGATCGTGCCGACCGATCCGGCCGAATTCTTTGCATCTTACAAGGCCAAGATCGTCGACTTTGCGGAAGTCGCGCAGCAGGCGGGAGTCGAGTCGTTCTCGATCGGAAACGAATTGGGAAGCCTGACCGGGCAGCAGTATGCGAGCTATTGGACCGATCTGATCGATTCCGTCCGTCAGGTCTATCATGGCACGATCACATATTCGGCCGCTACCGACGAAGCTATTCACGTCAGCTTCTGGGATCAGCTTGATGAAATCGGCATCAATGCCTATCCGCCGCTCACATCGAAGCTGGATCCTTCCGTCGACGAGATGATCGCTGCATGGAACAACGTGCCCAAGGATAATTATTGGGCCGCCGCGATGGATCACAAGTCGCCGGTCGATTTCTTCCACTCGCTTGCCACTGAATACGGAAAGCAGGTTCTGTTCACCGAGACGGGTTACCGAAGCCTCGATGGCACCAATATCAGTCCGGGTGGATGGAGCGGAAGCACGACACCTGACGTCAAGGAGCAGGCCGACGCCTTCAACGCCTTCTTTCAGGTGTGGAGTTCGGAGGGAGGAAGCTGGTTCAAGGGAGCAGAGATCTGGAACTGGGATACGGATAATCTCTATTCACCCACGGGCTATTCCCCGATGGGAAAGCCGGCGCAGTCCCTGATCACCGATTGGTTCGGAGGTCACGGCCAACCGCCGTCGCTCACGGAAAATGGTTCGCCGATTGCCGATGTCATTGATGTCGGAAGCGGCAACGACATCATCTCTGGTGGCCTTGGCGACGATGTGATTCTTGGGGGTGCCGGAAATGACACCATCACGGGCGGTCCCGCGTCCATCTCGGAATTGCCTACGACCACCGTCACGGTGACCGGCTACGGTACCGTGGTCGATGGCGTCGGCGCGCAGATGCAATTGCTGGTCAACGGCCACCAGGTCGGAAGCACGGTCGAATTCCACAACGCGGCGGATTCCTCAGAATATCAGACTTATACATTCACGTTGCCGAACTCCGATGCTGTGACGAGCCTTGATGTGGGGTTCATCAATGATGGGCAGAGCGCCGGCGGGGATCGCAACCTCTACATCAAGAACGTTTCCGTGAACGGTCACGATCTCTCGATACCGGATGCGACCAATCCCAGTTCGCCCGGTACCGGTAACCTCTATGGCAATCGCGCCATTCATTTCGACATGAGCGACCATCAGTCGCTGTTTGTCGGGGATCAGTCCGATAACGACACGATCGATGGCGGCGCTGGCAATGACGTGATTTCCGGCGGAGCCGGAGCGGATGTGATCCATGGCGGCGCTGGCGACGATCAGATCGTCGGCGGCCCCGGAACGTCAACAGCCGTGAGCCAGCTTTACGGCGACGATGGCAATGACGTCATCAAGACCGCTGCCTCGGACCATGGTGCTTTGCTGGACGGAGGCGCGGGCCGGGATCAACTCTACGGCGGAGCAGCAGCGAATGTCATGAATGGAGGGCCGGACGCGGACTATCTTTCCGGTGGCGGCGGCGCAGACATTATGCATGGCAACGAGGGCGACGACACCTTGAAGGGCGGCACAGGGCCCGACCAGATGTATGGAGACGACGGCAACGACACGCTTCAAGGCGGTACCGGCAGTGAATTCCTCTATGGCGGCGCCGGAAACGACAAGCTCACTGGCGCAGCCGGGAACGATTATCTGGATGGCGGCGCCGGCAATGACACTTTTATTTTCGGGCCGGGTTTCGGCAAGGACGTGATCGCAGACTTCCATAACACCGCGGGCGAACAAGACATCGTCCAAATCGATCGTGCGATTTTTGCAGATTTCGGCGCGCTGCAATCGCATATGTCGCAGGTGCGGAGCAGCGTCGTCATCACGCTCGACAGTAACGATACGATCGAACTTCAGAATGTGAACCTTCAGCATCTGACGGTCGATGACTTTCGCTTTGTCTAGAAGATGGACAGTGCCGCTGCGAAGTGGCCGGAATACGCGACATTCCGATTGAATTCGGCGCATTGCGAGGGCGTGACGGCTCACACCGCAGTTTCGTCAAGATAAGGACGAACAAATAGTCGAGACAGCCGCTTGTGATCGTCAGGAGTTCCGCATGTGTTTCTCGAGTGCCGTTTCGGTTCGCAACCTGATTGTGGTGCTGGGAATGCTGTGCACTATCGGCGTTGCTCATGCCGGCGATGCCCGCCCGTCGATGCCTTATAACGGCACCGCGACCATGCTGGATGACGGAACCATCGAGCTCGATCTCAAGACCACTGCGGACGGCAAACCGGCAGAGGGAACGCTGGTCTACAAGGTCGGGGACAACGCCTATGACAGCATCCGGCGTCAGCTTGGCGGGCTGCAGCCGGGGCAGACCAAGCGGTTCAGCCCATGGAAGGACTGATCGTCGTCCTCAAAACCGCGGGGCGCGCTTCTCCGCATAGGCAGCAACGCCTTCCTTGAGCTCGGCGCCGCGCATGCTGTCGCGATGGCGCTGCTCGGCGGCGGTTTCGTCGAATTTATCGCGGGCGATTTCGTTGATGGCACGCTTCATGCCGCGCATCGCCACCGGCGCGTTGCCGGCGAGAATCGTTGCCAGTGCATCGACCTCGGCATCGAGCTTTTCCATCGGCGCCACGGCTGTCAGGTAGCCGATGCGCAGCATCTCGGCGGCATCGATCTTTTGCGCCGTGAGGAACAGCTGCTTTGCAGCGTTGACGCCAAGGCGCGAGACATAGCGCGCGATGCCGCTATTGTAATAGTGCAGGCCGAGCCGGGCCGCCGGCATGAACATTTCGCAGGTGTCGACACCGATGCGGAAGTCGCAGGCCAGTGCAAGGTCGGTCGAGCCGCCATAGACGCCGCCATTGAGCCGGCAGATGGTCGGAATCGCGATGTCCTCGAGCCGGTTGGCGATAGCTTCGAAGGCCGAGCCGGCGCTCTGCTCCTCCGCGGCGCTTTTGGTCCGCTCCGCGATGGTGCCGAGATCGAATCCGGCGCTGAAGGCACGGCCGGTGCCGGTCAGCACCATCACGCGAATGCGCGGATCGGCTTCGATGGTGTCGAACAGCTCTAGCAGCCGGGCGAGGTCCGACGATTGCAGGCGATTGAGCAGCCGTGGACGGTTGAGTCGGATCGTGGCGCGTGCGCCGTCGATCTCCAGCAACGGTTCGCTCGCGGCGTCGGCAGTCTCCGTCATCGTCATCTCCTGAAGCACTCGTCGTATTCGCGTCGGTTCGGTGGCCGAAACCTGCCTGCGACATGCCTCGGGGTCAACGG
Organism: Xanthobacteraceae bacterium; assembly: GCA_024508855.1. Classification (GTDB taxonomy): domain Bacteria; phylum Pseudomonadota; class Alphaproteobacteria; order Rhizobiales; family Xanthobacteraceae; genus 62-47. Next base: position 252,055 of record JANINJ010000045.1, on the reverse strand, counting down.
CGCGCTACGATGCCCTGCCATACGTGCCGGCAAGCAGATTTTTGTAGGCCACCGCGTGGGACGGCGTACAAATCGGCCTCTTGTTCCCGTATATTGAAGACGCGTCGATCGCGCCGGATGGCGGTCGGCGGCATGTTGCCGAGGCAAATCTTTTCAGCGAACGCATTCACTCAGGCACAGGTTGGCTCCCATGGATGTCTCCCATCTCGCACAAACCGCCGGCGGCCTGTTTGCCACGATCTTCGTCGTCGCCACCTACACCATGACGACGATGATCCCGCTGCGGATATTCGGTATCCTCACCAACGTTACCCTGATCGCCTTTGCGATCCCGATGCATCACTATCCGACATTGATCCTGCACGGCATCTTGCTGCCGCTCAATGTCTACCGGCTGCATCAGATGTTGCAGCTCGTGCGGGACGTCAAGAAATCGGTCAGCAGCGATCTGTCGATGGATTGGCTGAAGCCGTTCATGACCGAGCGCAAATGCGCGGCAGGCGATGTGCTGTTCTACAAGGACGAGAGCGCCGAGGAGATGTTCTACATCGTCAGCGGCCGGTTTCGTCTGGTCGAATCCGAGATCGAATTGTCCGAAGGTGCGCTGGTCGGCGAACTCGGCATGTTGTCGCCGTCCCATGCGCGCACGCAGACGCTGGAATGTATCGAGTCCGGCGCGGTGCTGGGCGTGACCTACAGCCAGGTCGAACAGCTTTACGTGCAGAACCCGGAATTCGGATTCTATTTCCTCAAGCTCGCCAGCGCGCGGCTGTTCGAGAACATCGGTACGCTGGAGAACAGGCTGGCGGAATATACCCATCCATCTGCGCCGCTCGCGTCCGGCGCAGCCTCAACCTGAGCGGAGCGGGAGCGCCACGATGACCGGCGTGCTGGCCTCGTTCCGTTATCTGCTCGCGGATGTCATCGGCATCGACGACACGCCGCCGCCGGTGGTGCCGGAGGATTGGCCGGAAGCGGTGAAGCCAGTCGCGCGCGAGGCGATTACGCGGCTGATCGATTATCAGGGGCCGGGTTATGCGCAACTCTATGTACATCGCCTCCGCAGGTTCGTGCGGCGGCGCGGGGTGAACGACGTTCTGCTCGCCGAACTCGCGCGGCTGATGGCGCAGCGTATGTGTTACGAGGACCCGGTGCGGCGCGCACAGCTCGCGCTTGCATGGGCCGATGCCCGGCAATCGGCGAACGAAGGCCGCGCGATCGAGCGGCTATGGGTCGAGGATCTGCTGTCGTCGTTGCCGGCGGCCCTTTTCGTGATTCCCATCATCGGTGTGAACTGGGCGAAGTGGTGCCGGACCTCGATGCATCTTCGTCTCGCCACGGCGCGTCATCCCGGCCGGTTCGGTCTCAAAACCCTGGCGTCGCTGCGGCGATGGCGGCCGGTATCGGGCCATTACGCAATCGAACGGGTCTGGGTCGAACGATGGCTGCACATGATCGATCGTAGCCTGGCGAAGCAACCGCAGGCTGCGCCGGCAATCGTGCAGAGCGCAGCCATGATCCACGGTCATGGCCAGCCGTATCGGCAGGCCGTCGCCGATTGGCACCTCATCATCGACGGACTGGTGAAACCGACATTCGACGGCACGCTGGCGTTGCCGGATCTGGCCGATGCCGTCACGGAAGCGCGCGCTGCGGCAGCGGCATCGCCCGAGGGCGCGCGCCAGGCAGTTACTGCGATCCGGGCGCGGGCGGCGCTCGCCGTATGACGAAAACGGGAGTTGGCGCAAGTCCGTATTGGGGCTTACGGAAAGTCGGAAATGACACTAATCTGACAGCATCGGCGACGATCTCTGGATCACACACCATGCCCCTCGCGCAAGCTGCAATGCTCTCATCCTTCATCGCTCAGCGGTAAGCGAAGGGCATTCAGTTGTCGTTCCCCCACATGTCCTCGTCGGTTGCGATCGGCGCGCTGGCGGGATGGATGCTTCTCCTCACGGTGAAGCATGTCATCGCCGATTTCTTTCTCCAGAACCAATGGATGGCGTTCGGCAAGGATCGCAAGACCGGCTGGGCGCTGCCGCTGCTGGTGCATTGCCTGATCCATGGTGTGTTGACGACGATACTGGTGGTCGCCATCGCGCCGGCGTTCTGGTTCATCGGCCTGATCGATTTCGCGATTCATATCCTCATCGATCGCGCCAAGGGATTCTGCGTGGCGACCTTCGATGTGACGCCGGATCACCAGTGGTTCTGGTGGCTGATCGGCATCGACCAGGCGCTGCATCATCTCACCGGCTTCGGGTTGTCGATCTTCATCGCAGCCAATGCCTGACTTGAGGATCGAATGAGCGAAGCTCCCCTCGCAAAGAAGTTCGTCGACGTCCGCGGCCGGCGCATGGCCTATCACGAGCGCGGCGAGGGGCCGCCGGTGCTTTTCCTGCATGGCAATCCGACCTCGTCGTATCTCTGGCGCGACGTCATTCCCGAACTCGCGGGCCGCGGCCGGCTGATCGCGCCGGACCTGATCGGCATGGGCGACTCGGACAAGCTCCCGAATCCCGGACCGGATACCTACCGCTTCATCACGCATCGTGACTTCCTCTGGAATTTCATCGACACGGTGATCGGCAAGGACGAGTCCATTGCGCTGGTCGTGCACGACTGGGGTTCGGCACTCGGTTTCGACTGGGCCAACCATCATCGCGATCGGGTTCGCGGCATCGCCTATATGGAAGCCATCGTCCGGCCGATCGCGGGCTGGGAGGAATGGAGCCCGTCGGCCACGCCGGTGTTCCAGGGCTTCCGCTCCGACAAGGGCGAGGCGATGATTCTCGATCGCAACCTGTTCGTCGAGCGGGTGCTGCCGGGCTCCGTGCTGCGCAAACTGTCCGATGCCGAGATGGCCGTGTATCGCAAGCCCTTCCTCCAACGCGAGGACCGCTGGCCGACGCTGACATGGCCGCGCCAGATTCCGATCGCCGGCGAACCGGCCGACGTGGCGCAGACAGCGGCCGACTACTCGCACTGGATGGCGGCCAACGATCTGCCGAAGCTGTTCGTCAATGCCGATCCGGGCGCCATCCTGATCGGTGCACCGCGTGAGTTCTGCCGCACGTGGCACAACCAGACCGAGGTGACGGTGCCGGGTTCGCATTTCATCCAGGAGGATTCCGGGCCGGCCATCGGCCGGGCGATTGCCGACTGGATGACGGCGAAATCGATCTGAGAACCAGCGATGGAACCGCGATTCTGATTCGTGGCCAAAGAACAAGTGGGCCGGTCCGCCGTTTCGGGGCGTGGTTAACTCATCGTTAGGAATTTACGGAGCATTTTCCCAATCGGGGTTGTCATTCTTCGATCAAGGGAATTTTGCCATGTGGTCGAGCCGCGAAGCATTCGAGAACGATTTCTGTCCGGTCCAGGATGATCTTCTGGGCCAGATGTATCGCGCCAACGAGAACGGTCTGCCTCTGCTGGTCGAAAGCGTATCGTCGGACGTGCGGGCGATGCTGGCATTGTTCTGCTATCGCCGGAGCCATCTTCACTCGTTGGCGCTGTCGATTGCCGCAAGCTGCGACGAGCGCGATCTGGTTCAGATCGGTGGTCGCGTCGGTTCGGCACTCTACGCGCTGTCGCGTAGCGCACCCGCGCAACGCGCGCATCCCTCGTCGGGCGGACGCAAGGCGGTGACGCTGTCGACCAAGCCGCTCAGCACACTGGCGCCGCTGGAAGACATCGACGACGACGATGACGACACGCCGGTCGAATTGGTGCCGCGCGAAACGGTAATGGCCTAGCGCCTTTCCGGTTCTGATGAAATCAGAGCCGGGGCTCTATCATTTTGACGTGACGCGTTTTCTTCACGCGAACCGGCATCCACTTCGCTTGAAAACGCTTTGGCGCTACTCGAGGTCATTCGTCGGGATCGTCCCGCGCCGGTAGCACCGGCAGCCCGAAACGGCGCCGCGCCATCGCACATTCGGCGTCGCCCGGCATACAGGTTCGGCAGACTTCCGGGCGGACCGCATAGATTCTACACGCCGTCGCTTCACCGACCTTGCCGGTCAACGCCGAACAGCGCTCTCCCTCGCATCGCATTCCCGACAATCGCTCATTGACGAACTGCGCGGGAATCAAATCCAGCGCCGCGTCGTCCTCGATGGTAAAACGCGGCCAGTTGCGCGAATAGGAACAGCATGCGCCGCACGTCTGGCACGGGCTGACGGAAGCTTCGGCAATGGCGGTTGCAGTTTCCATACGGTTCTATCGAGTTTCATGAACGCGGCGATGCGGTGGTTGCTGCCTAAATGGTAGCACGTCATGTCGGCTGCTTCATCCGGCTCTTTTCCGCAATCATGCGTTCGAGACTCTGTCGCCACCGGGCGCGCAGTACGTCGCGCCGTTCCGCATATTTCTCGTCGAGATAGGATGCGTCGACGACGCGGTCGGTGCGGAAGCTGCGGAAATCCTTGCGCAGCTCGCACCACGCCGCGATCAGCCGCACGGTGTCGAGATAGCCGACGGTGATCGGCCAGATCACCCGCTCGCTGTCGCGCCCGTGCTCGTCGCGATAGCGCAGCGCGATCTTCCGGCCGGCATGAATCTGTGCCCGCACCTTCGTCATGTCGATGCGATCCGGCTCGACGCGCAGGTCGGGCCGCGCCCGGCTTGCGGGCTCCTGCACGAAGGGCCGCAACCGGTCCGGCACGGTGGCGGCGATCTTCGCGATCAGGTCCTGCGCCGCCTTGCCCAGCACCGGATCGGCATGACCGGCAACCCATTGCGCGCCGAGCACGGCGGCCTCGATCTCGTCGGGGGTCAGCATCAGCGGCGGCATGTCGAAGCCGCGCTCCAGCACATAGCCCATGCCGGCCTCGCCGCGGATCGGCACGTGCTGGCCGATCAGCGTTGCGATGTCGCGATAGATCGTGCGCTTCGAGGTTTCCAGCTCCGCCGCGATGGCGTCGGCGGTCAGCGGCGCGCGGGCTCGCCGCAGCACCTGGATGATCTGGAACAGCCGGTCGGCGCGTCGCATGATCGTCTCTTTCCGGTTCCGATGCTGACAGCACGGTGGCAGCAGGGGGTAGCTAGGGTGACGCAGCTTTTCAAGAGATCAAGGAGCTTGCGATGATCATCCTTTACGGCTTTGGCGAAGGTTTCGGCCTCCCGGAAATCAGTCCCTTTGTGACCAAGACCGAGGTTCAGCTCAAGATGGCAGGCCTGCCGTATCGCAAGGAGTTCGCGTTGCCGGACTCCTCGCCCAAGGGCCAGATGCCCTATATCGACGACGCCGGCATGAAGGTTGCCGATTCCACCTTCATCCGCGGCCATATCGAACGCAAATACGGTTTCGATTTCGACGCCGGTCTCGATACCGCCGAGCGCGCACAGGCCTGGGCGATCGAACGCATGATCGAGCATCACATCTATTGGGCGATGGTCGGCGCCCGCTGGGTCGATCCGGAGAATTTCGCCAAAGGCCCGGCGCATTTCTTCGACGGAGCGCCCGAGCATCTGCGCAGGGAAATCCGCGAGGGCGCGCGGACGCGGGTGGCGGAGAACTATCGCATCAGCGGTCTCGGCCGGCACGCGCCGGACGAAAGCGTCGAACTCGCCGTACGTTCACTGTCGGCGCTCTCGGTGCTGCTCGGCGACAAGCCCTGCCTGATGGGCGAGCGTCCTTGCGGCACCGACGCGACCGCCTTCGGCGCGCTGGCCGGGTTGCTGACGCCGTTCTTCGAATCGCCGCTGCGGCATCGCGCCGAACAGTTCGGCAATCTCGTGGCTTATGTCGATCGGATGATGGCGCGCTACTATCCGGAACATGCCGGGCTTCGATCGGACGTTGCCGCGGCGTAGCAAGCGACGGCGGCGGCTGTGACGGAGTGAACTGATGACCGACAGGGATGCGCTGTTGTGGAAGATTGTCGATGGCCGGTTGCCGCCGCCGCCTTGCGCCCGGACGCTCGGCCTCGCATTCGATCGCATCGATCCCGAGCGCGGCACGATCGAGGTGACGTTCGAGGCGTCAGCGGCATTTCTCAATCCGGCCGGCAATGTGCAAGGCGGCTTTCTCGCCGCCATGCTCGATGACACGATGGGGCCAGGGCTGGCGGCAACGCTCGATGCTGGGGAGTTCGCGCCGACCGTCAGCCTCAACGTCCAGTTTCATCGTCCGGCGAAGCCGGGTGCTCTGAAAGGTTTCGGCCGGGTAACGATGCGCGGCAAGGAAATCTGCCAGCTTGCCGCAGAACTGCTGCAGAACGACAAGGTCGTCGCCACCGCGACGGCGACTGCCGTTATTCGCCGGATGTAGCGAGCCCCTCTACGCCGTCGCTACCGGCGCTCCCTTCAGCGCCGCAATTTCCGCCTCCAGTTCCGCGATGCGCGCGTCGCGGGATTCGATCGCGACCTTGACGTCGGCGGCGTCGAACTTTTGCGGGATGTGCTGTCTGCAGTTGGTGTCCCACGCGATCACCTTGAACAGGATCACCTGCTCCGGCCGCGCGCGATAGCCGTGCGGCATCAGCGACGCCAGCAATGCGGCGTCATCCTCGACGATCTTTGCCTCGCCCCAGATCTTCACGCGCTGACGATAGGTGTAGTCCATCAGGAAGATGTGTGCCTTCGGATTCTCGGACAGGTTGCCCTGGGTGATGAACTGCCGGTTGCCGCTGAAATCGGCAAAGGCCAGCGTCGACTTATCGAGCACGTGAATGAAACCCGCCGGGCCGCCGCGATGCTGGATGTAAGGCTGGCCGTCCGCGCTTGCGGTGGCGAGATAGAAGCTCGTCCGGGTCGCGAGGAAGGCCGCAAGATTGTCGTCGATCTCGCTCTGCCAGCCGCGCCCGCGCTCGACTTCCGCATAGGACTCGCGCGATCCCTTGCGAGTCTGGATCGCCTTGACCGCCGGGCTGAAGGCGACATCGCTGGGATAGACATGGGTGCTGGACATTGAAGCCTCCGGACGCGCCGCGCAGATAGAGCACGCGCCGCTCGTCGTTCCGAATGTGGTTTGCCTCGTCTGCTTCAGCAATCGCCCGAGTTGACACTTCATTGTTGCAGTATCAGAAATAATCCATGGATCGTCTCGATGCGATGCAGGCCTTTGTTACGGTAGCTGATCTGCACGGCTTCGCGCCCGCCGCCCGCAAACTCGGCCTGTCGGCATCGGCGGTGACACGGCTGGTCGCCGGGCTGGAAGAGCATGTCGGCGCGCGGCTGCTGCAACGGACGACGCGCTCGGTGATGCTCACCGATGTGGGCACGCGGTACCTCGAACGGGTGCGCCGGATTCTCTCGGATATCGACGAGGCGGAAGGTTCCGCGCAGGCGGAGCGGACCGAGCCCGCGGGGCGGCTGGTGATCTCGGCGCCGCTCGGCTTCGGACGCATGCATGTCAGTCCGCTGCTGTCGATCTATCTCAAGCGATATCCCGAAGTCAGCGCCGAACTGCGCTTGTCGGATCGCATGATCAATCTGGTCGAGGAGGGCGTCGATGCCGCGGTGCGGATCGGCCATCTGGCGGATTCGAGTCTGGTCGCCCGCGCCATCGGCGACATGCGCCGTATCGTGGTGGCCTCGCCGGACTATCTGGCGCAGCACGGCGAGCCGAAGACGCCGGCGGACATCGCAGCGCATCAGGTGGTGCATTTCGGCGCGATGAGCGCGACGCCCGACTGGCGTTTCGTCGAGGAAGGCCGAGAGGTGCGTGTAACCTGCTCGCCGCGCTTCACCAGCAACAGCGCCGATGCCGCGATCTGGCAGGCGGAGCAAGGCCTCGGACTGACGCGGGTGCTGGCCTATCAGGCGGCGGGGGCGATCGCGGCCGGGCGGCTGAAGGCGGTGCTGACGTCTTTCGAAATTCCGCCGCTGCCGATTCACGTGGTCTATCCGACCTCGCGTCTGCTGTCGGCCAAGGTGCGGACCTTCGTCGATCTCGCCCGCGACGAAAGCAACTGGCATTTCAGTGCGCGGTGATCGCGCGCGTTATTTTTTCTTCACGGCACGGAACGTCGCATTGGCGCGGGCGATGATCTCATCGTCGGCCTTGATGGCGCATTGCACGAAGCAGATGGTGCTGCCGGTCTTGAGCACCTCGCTCTCCACCGCCAGCCACTGCCCGATCCTGGCGCTGCCGATGTAATCCACCGACAGGTTGATGGTGACCAGCGACGCCGTGCCGCCCATCTTGCGGCCGCAGCTATGGCCCATGGCCTTGTCGGCCATGGCCGCGATCAGGCCGCCATGGATCAGGCCGCGTGCATTGGTATGCGGATCTGCCAGCCGCAGCGCGAGCACCACGGCGCCGGGCGTTTCCTTCCAGTAGATCGGTTCCCATGGGTCGGTCAGCGGGCTGCGCCGCGGATTGGGTGCGAAGCCGTCTGGAACGTCGGCGAAGTCGGTTGAGGTCGTCATGCGTCACGCTCTTTGGTTTTGACTATTTAGACCAGTCTATATAATAATTCGATTTGTGCAACGAGGGCCGAAGAGGAATGCCTGCGCCGCCTAAACACCGGGGAGCGATCGTGCGCGCGGCCGCGACGCTGTTTCGTCGCCACGGTTTCGCTGCGACCGGCGTCAACGAGATCGTCGCGGAAAGCGGCGCGCCGAAGGGCTCGCTGTATCATTACTTCCCCGAGGGCAAGGATCAGATCGCGGAAGCGGCGGTACGATTTGCCGGTGCGGGTACCGTCGCGACGCTCGAGCAACTCGCACGGGAAACCTCCTCCGGCGCTGCGCTGGTGCAGGCCTATTGCAAGCTGGTCGCCGAATGGATGGCGAAGTCGGGCTTTCGCGACGGCAGTCCAATCGCGACAACCTTGCTGGAAGCTGCGCCGGGTTCGGAGAAGATCACGGCCGCTGGCCGCGAGGTCTTCGACAACTGGCGCGACGTGATCGCGCGCAAACTGCGCGACGATGGTTTCGGCAAGGTGGAAGCGAACCGGCTGGCGCTGCTGTCCATTGCGGCAATCGACGGCGCGCTGATCCTTGCGCGGGTGCAAGGCAGTTCGGCGCCGATCGACGATGTCGCACGGGCCTTGGCAATGTCGTTAAGGCCCCGCCGCGCATCCTGACGAATTGAGCACACGCACGATCTTTAAAACTTGTGTCGCTCAGAACGGCGATGGTGCTCGGGTGTTGCGTCGCTTCACGCCAGATGATTATAAGATATAACGGATTGGGATTTTCAGACGCGTGCTGCGAAGTTCGCTTCTTGCAATATCCCGTACATTAGATAACATGTTAAGTAACAAGACGGGCACGAATCCCGCCTTCACGTTCACAGGGAGAGAACGACGATGAAGAAAACCCTTCTGGCATTGCTGGTTGCGGCCGGCGTAGCGCCTGCCCTCAGCCCTGCGGTGGCGCAGGACAAGACCGTCAACTTGAAGATATCCTTGTGGGTCCCGCCGGCGCATCCGCTGGTGCCGGCGACGATCGCCTGGGCGAAAGATATCGAGAAGGCCTCGGGTGGCACCATCAAGGCCACAGTGTTTCCCTCGCAGCAGCTCGGCAAGGCATTCGACCACTACGACATGGCGAAGGACGGCATCGCCGACATCACCTACGTCAATCCGGGTTATCAGCCGGGCCGCTTCCCGATCGCAGCCGCGGGTCAGCTTCCGTTCCTGTTCAGCGATGGCAAGAAGGGCACGCTGGCGCTCAACGAGTGGTATCACAAATACGCGCCGACCGAGATGAAGGACACCAAGCTGTGCTTCGCCTTCATTCATGATCCAGGTGCGCTGTTCGGCAAGAAGAAGGTTTTGGTGCCCGAGGACCTCAAGGGCCTGAAAGTGCGTCCGGCGCAATCGACCATCGGCGAGATGGTGAAGATGTTCGGCGGCACCAACGTGCAGGCCTCGGCGCCGGAAGCGCGCGATGCCATCGAGCGCGGCGTCGCTGACGAGATCACTTTCCCGTGGGGATCGATGTTCCTGTTCGGCATCGAAAAGGCGATCAAGTACGCGATGGACGTGCCGCTCTACACCACGGTGTTCACCTACAACATGAACCTGAAGACCTACAATTCGATGTCGCCGGCGCAGAAGAAAGTCATCGACGATCACTGCACGCCGGAATGGGCCTCGAAGGTCACTGATCCGTGGAGCCAGTTCGAATTCGACGGTCGCGCCAAGATGAAGGCGCTGCCGGACCACGAGGTCTATAAGCTGTCGCCCGAACAGCTCGCGCAGTGGAAGGCCGCAGCAAAGCCGCTTCACGATAGCTGGGCGGCGGACGTCAAGAAGGCGGGCGGCGACCCGGCCGCAATCGATGCCGACCTGCAGGCCGCGATCAAGAAGTACGACGCGGGGCTGTGATCGTAGCGCGCCTTTCATAGAGAGCGTCATGCCCGGCTTCATGCCGGGCATCCACGTCTTCCCTTTAACAGGCGCAAAGCAAGACGTGGATGGCCGGGACAAGCCCGGCCATGACGGAAGCCATAATTGGCATTCGGCAGGAAATCATGACCGCCAATCCCGAAGTCGCCTCCGACGGTGCGCTGACCGGTCCGCCCGAACCGGTGCGCAAGAACTTCATGGATCGCTTCATCGATTCCATTGAATGGGTGGCGGCGTTCTTCGTCGGTATCGTCGCGTTGAACACCTTCATCGCGGTGTTCATGCGAAAGTTCTTTTCGGTGACGATTCCGGATTACTATAATTTTGGCCAGTTCCTGCTTGGCATCCTGATTTTCTGGGGCATCGCGGCGACGAGCTATCGCGGCACCCACATCACCGTCGATCTGGTCTGGGCCAACGCGTCGCCGAAATATCAGCGATGGATCGACGTGTTCGCGACACTGGTGCTGCTGTTCGTGGTCACGGTGCAGACCTACACCTTGTTCGACAAGGTCGTCGTGACCCGCAACGATCACATCCTCACCATGGATCTGCAGTTGCCGATCTGGCCGTTCTTCGCCGTCGCCTGGATCGGCGACGTTTCCGCGGTATTGCTGATCGCCATCCGCACCTATCGCCTGATCTTCCATCCGGAGCAGGTGCACGATGCAAAAATCAAGACGGCGGAGTAAGCGGTCATGGAATTGAGCGCCGAAGCCGTCGCCGTCATCGGCTTTGTCACCCTTTTTGTGCTGATGCTGCTGCGCGTGCCGGTCGGCATGGCGATGGGCCTCGTCGGCGTCACCGGCTTCGGCTATCTCACCGGAATGGAGCCGGCGCTGAAGCTGGTCGGCCAGACGGTGATGCGCACCGTGACCGACTATTCCTTCGGCGTGATCCCGATGTTCCTGCTGATGGGCGCCTTCGTGTCGGTGTCCGGCATCAGCCGCGAACTATTCCGCGCCGCGAATACGTTCGTCGGGCATTGGAAGGGCGGCCTCGGCATCGCGACCATCGGCGCCTGCGGTGGCTTCGCGGCGATTTCCGGCTCGTCGGTCGCCACCGCCGCGACGTTTTCGGCGGTGGCCTATCCCGAGATGCGGCGGTTTGGCTATCCGCAATCGTTCTCCACCGGCGTCATCGCGGTGGGCGGCACGCTGGGCGCGATGCTGCCGCCGTCCACCGTGCTCGTGGTCTACGGCATCATCACCCAGCAGGATATCGGCAAGCTGTTCATTGCCGGCATCGTTCCGGGGCTGCTCGCGATCTGCATGCACATGATCACGATCGCGATCATCGGTGTCGCGCGGCCGGGCTTTCTGCCCGCCGGACCGCGCAGCAACTGGCGCGAGCGCGCCGCCGCATTGCGCGACGTCTGGTCGCCGCTGTTGCTGTTCCTGTTCGTGATCGGCGGCCTCTATGGCGGTTTCTTCATTCCGACCGAAGCCGGTGCGGTCGGCGCGGTGGGCGCCTTCGTCATCGGCGTGATGCGCGGCAAGCTGAGCCGCGAGGGCATCCTGCAATCGCTGTTGCAGGCGACCCGTACCGCCGCCGCCGTCTTCACGGTCCTGATCGGTGCGCTGTGCTTCGGCTATTTCCTCACCATCACCCAGACGCCGCAGCATGTCACCGAATTCCTCACCGGGCTCGGCGTCGGCCGTTACGGCGTGCTCGTCCTGATCCTGCTGATGTATCTCGTACTCGGCTGCCTGATGGATGCGATGGCGATGATCATCCTCACGGTGCCGATCGTATTCCCGGTGGTCACCGCGCTCGGCTTCGATCCGATCTGGTTCGGCATCATTATCGTCATGACCGTCGAACTGGGGTTGATCCATCCGCCGGTTGGCATGAACGTGTTCGTCATCAAGAGCGTAATCAAGGACGTCAATATGTCGACGATCTTCGCCGGTGTGCTGCCGTTCGTGGCGACCGACCTGATCCGGCTGGCGTTGCTCATCGCATTTCCGCTGCTGGCGACCTGGCTGCCGCAGCACATGGGTGGATAACGACGCGGAGGATGAAAATGGCGCCTGTCCTGGAAACCAGATACGTCTTCACCATCACCGCGCTGATCGGTCCCGTCATCAATGCCGGTGAGATCGGCAGCGGAGTGCGGCGGGTCATTCCGGTGATCGGTGGCGAGATTCGCGGCGAGGGCATCAGCGGCAAGATCCTGCCGTCGGGCGCCGACTTCCAGATCATCCGCGCCAACGAACTGATCGAACTGGAAGCGAAATATGCGCTCGAAACCGACGACGGCGCGTTCGTCTATGTCGCGAACCACGGCATCCGTTTCGGGCCGCCGGAACTGATGCAGCAACTCAAGCGCGGCGAGCCGGTCGATCCGAAGCTGATCTACTTCCGCACCGTGCCGCGCTTCGAGACCGGCCACCCGAAATATCGCTGGCTGATGGAAAACCTGTTTGTGGGCTCGGCCGCGCGCCATGCCGAGCGTGTCGTCATCGACGTGCACCAGGTGCTGTAGCAGGCGCTCTTCTGCGTTGACCGCGAGGTGTGTGCGGCGCTGCGAGGGTGCATCGCTGTCCCCTTCACAAAAAACGTCATATTCCGCCTACACGGAATATCCGGTACCCAATACCGGCTCCGATTTCCCTCGAACCGTCTTGATTTACTGGATCGTCCGCCGTCGCTGACGATGACGCTCGACGCGGTTGCCCCCGCCCAAGCTGGTTGACTCTTGCCGATTTCGTTATAAAACATAATTATTCTATCAAGGACATAACGAGCCATGGGAAACGCCGCCTCTGCCGCCACGACACAGCCGTCCGCGTCGCTCGCGACGGAGCAGGTCGGCGCCGTCTTCACCATCGGCCTCAACCGTCCGGCCAAGCGCAACGCGCTGAACGACGGTCTCATGGAAGAAATCCAGCACTGCTTCTCCCACCTGCCCGAAGGCACCGGGGCGGTGGTGCTGCATGGTCTCGGCGATCATTTCTCCGCCGGCCTCGATCTTTCCGAACTGCGCGAGCGGGACGCCACCGCGGGCCTGCAGCATTCGCAGATGTGGCACCGGGTGTTCGACAAGATTCAGTATTGCCGCGTTCCGGTCATTGCCGCGCTGAAAGGCGCGGTGATCGGCGGCGGGCTCGAGATGGCGTGCGCCGCGCATATCCGCGTCGCCGAACCCAGCGCCTATTACGCGCTGCCCGAAGGCACCCGCGGCATCTTCGTCGGCGGCGGCGGGTCGGTGCGGCTGCCGCGGCTGATCGGCGTCGCCCGCATGGCAGACATGATGCTCACCGGGCGGGTGTATAGTGCGAGCGAAGGCGTCGTCCACGGCTTCTCGCAATATCTCACCGAGGAAGGTGGGGCATTCGCCAAGGCGATGGAATTGGCCGTGCGGGTGGCGGCCAATGCGCCGCTAACGAATTTCGCGGTGTTGCAGGCCTTGCCGTTGATCGCGGAAGCCAATCCGCAGACCGGATTGCTGATGGAATCGCTGATGGCGACGGTGGCGCAGAGCGACAACGAAGCGAAATTGCGCATCCGCTCCTTTCTGGAGCATAAGACGGCAAAGGTTCGTCCTGTCTGATCGGGTGGAAGGCGCGTCATGATGTCGATTCCGGCAAGAAGCGATGGCGCCGCGCGAACGATCCAGCATCCGTTGCGCGAGATTTCGTTCGGTCGACCGACGGTGAACGTCGAACGTCGTGCCGACGGCACGATCTACGTTCGCCCCAAGGCCGCGCTCGGCGATTATCCGGTGCGGCTGACCGACCGGCTGCATCACTGGGCCGGCGCGGAGCCGGATCGCGTCTTCATGGCGGAGCGCGATGCGAGCGGCGGATGGCGCACGCTGACCTACGCGCAACTGCTGAGCGCCAGCCGGCGGATCGCTTCGGCGCTATTGGCGCGAAACCTGTCGGCCGAGCGGCCGCTCGTCATCCTGTCCGGCAATTCGATCGATCACGCGCTGATGGCATTCGGTGCGCTGTATGCCGGCGTGCCATTCTGTCCCGTATCGCCAGCCTATTCGCTGGTCTCGAAAGATTACGGCAAGCTGTCGTTCGTCATCAAGCTGTTGACGCCGGGCCTGGTATTCGCCGCTGACGGCACCCTGTTTGCCGATGCGCTGCTGGCGAACGTCCCGGCGGATGTCGAGATCGCTGCCACGCACGGCAATGTGCCCGGTCGTGCCGTCACGTTGCTTGCAGACCTGATGGTGACACCCGAGCATCCGAAGCTCGATGCCACGCATGATGCCATCGGTCCCGACACCATCGCGAAATTCCTGCTCACGTCGGGATCGACCGGCAATCCCAAGGCGGTCATCAATACCCAGCGCATGATCTGCGCCAATCAGGTGATGCTGCGCGAGACGCTGGCGTTCCTGAAGGACGAGCCGCCGGTGATCGTCGATTGGCTGCCGTGGAATCACACCTTTGGCGGCAATCACAATATCGGCCTGACCTTGTTCAACGGCGGTTCGATGTATCTCGACGAAGGCAAGCCGACGCCGGGTGGTATCGAGCAGACGGTGCGTAACCTTCGCGAAATTTCGCCGACGGTCTATTTCAACGTGCCGAAGGGTTACGAGTCGCTGCTGCCATACCTGCGCGACGACGCGACGCTGCGGCAGAAATTCTTCGGCCGCCTGCACGCGATGTTCTTCAGCGGCGCAGCGTTGTCGCCCTATGTCTGGAATAGCCTCGACGACATCGCGGTGGAGGTGACCGGCGCGCGGGTGCCGATGCTCACCGGGCTCGGCGCCACCGAGACCGCACCGTTCTTCATGTCGGTGATGCCGGAAACCAGCCGCTCCGGCCATATCGGCCTGCCGGTGCCGGGCAACGATGCCAAGCTGGTGCCGAACAACGGCAAGATGGAAGTGCGCGCCAAAGGACCGAACGTCACGCCAGGTTACTGGCGGCAGCCCGACCTGACCGCGAAAGCGTTCGACGACGAGGGATTTTATATCTTCGGCGACGCCATCAAGCTGGCCGAGCCGGATAATTTCGATGCCGGGTTCGATTTCGACGGCCGCATCTCCGAGGATTTCAAGCTGGGCAGCGGCACCTGGGTGAGCGTTGGACCGCTGCGCGCGCGTCTCATCGCGGCCTGTGCGCCGCTGGTGCGTGACGTGGTGATCGCAGGGATCAACCGCGACGAATTGTCGGCGCTGGTCATCCTCGATCTCGACGGTTGCCGCCTCATCAATCCGGCACTGCCCGCCGACGATCTCGCCGCCGCGTCGTCGGATCCGAAAGTCCGGCAGGCGTTCCGCGAGCGGCTTGCGATGTTTGCTGCGACGGCGACCGGTTCGTCGAATCGCATTCGCCACGCGGTGCTGATCGATACGCCGCTGTCGATCGACCGCGGCGAGGTTACTGACAAGGGATCGATCAACCAGCGCGCGGTACTCGAACATCGCGCAGGCCTGATCGAAGAGCTGTACGCGACGCCGCGTCCGGCCAGTGTCATTTCAGTTGAATAGGAGCCGTCGCAGGGCGGCGCTGCACAGGAGGAAGTCATGAAGTTGCAAGGTCAGGCCGCCATCGTCACCGGCGGCGCATCGGGACTGGGCGCGGCGACGGCGCGCCGGCTGGCGGCACAGGGCGCCAAGGTCGCGGTGTGCGATCTCAATGCCAAGCTCGCGGAAGAACTGGCCAGGGAAATCGGCGGCGTTGCCGTCACTTGCGACGTTGCGGATGCCGCCTCGGGCGAAGCGGCGATCGTTGCCGCCGCCAAGGCGCATGGCCCGGCGCGCGTGCTGGTGAACTGCGCCGGCATCGGCGTCGCCAAGCGTGTGGTCGGCCGCGAAGGCCCGCATGCGCTGGCGGATTTCGACAAGGTGATCCGCGTCAACCTGATCGGTTCGTTCAACATGCTGCGGCTGGCGACCGCCGAGATGTCGAAGCTCGAACCGCTCGACGGCGGCGAGCGCGGCGTCGTGGTCAACACTGCGTCGGTCGCGGCCTATGACGGGCAGATCGGGCAGGCGGCTTACTCCGCCTCCAAGGGCGGCATCGTCGGCATGACCTTGCCGATCGCGCGCGAACTGGCGCAGTTTGGCATTCGCGTGCTGACCATTGCACCCGGACTGTTCCTGACGCCGCTGCTCGGCGCGCTGCCGCAGGAAGCGCAGGACAGCCTCGCCGCCGCGATTCCGTTCCCGCATCGGCTCGGCTCGCCGGATGAATACGCATCGCTGGCGATGCACATGATCGACAATCCGTATCTCAACGGCGAAGTGGTGCGGCTCGACGCTTCGCTGCGCATGGCGCCAAAATAAGCTAACAACAGGAGCCGGCATGTTCGTTCATCGGCGCGAGGTGCAGATTCAGTGGGGCGACTGCGACCCCGCGAATATCGTTTACTACCCGCGCTATTTCGAGATGTTTGACGATAGCACCTCGATCATGTTCGAAGCTGCCGGCTTCTCCAAGCAGGATATCGTCCGTCGCTACGGACTGGTCGGGATTCCGATGGTCGATACGCGGGCGAAATTCCTGATCCCCTCGACGCACGGCGACTGGATCACCATCGAGAGCCGGGTCGAGGCGTGGCGGCGGTCGAGCTTCGACGTGCGGCATAATGTCCTCAAGGGCGAGGCGCTGGCGATCGAGGCGTTCGAAACCCGTGTTCTCGTCGGTCGCGATCCTGACAATGCCGACAAGCTGAAATCCGCGCCGGTCCCGCCGGAGATCGTCGCGCGTTTCGAGCGAGATTGAATTTGCCAACGGCCCCCGCCTAAAGAAGGGGCTGAGCCAAGAAACGAATGGATTAGATTGCTCTGTAAACAACTGTCTTTTGGGAGGAATGAATGAACAAGTTGACCCTGTCCATCGCGGCTGCGGCAGTGATGGCATTGCCCGGCGTAGCTGCGCCGGCGCTGGCGCAAACCAACGAAATCACCATCGGCATTTCGGTCACGACCACCGGCCCCGCTGCGGCGCTCGGCATTCCGGAGCGGAACGCGCTGGAATTCGTGCCGAAGGAAATCGGCGGCGTGCCGCTGAAGGTCATCGTGCTTGATGACGGCGGCGATCCGACCGCGGCCACCACCAACGCGCGCCGCTTCGTCACCGAATCGAAGGCCGACATCATCATGGGCTCGTCGACCACGCCGCCCACAGCCGCGATTTCGACCGTCGCGAACGAGGCCGGCATTCCGCATTTCGGCCTCGCGCCGTTCCCGATCACGCCGGAGCGCGCAAAATGGTCGGTCTCGATGCCGCAGCCGATTCCGATCATGGGCAAGGTGCTGTACGAGCACATGAAGGTGCACAACATCAAGACCGTCGGCTATATCGGCTATTCGGACTCCTACGGCGACCTGTGGTTCAACGATCTGAAGAACCAGGCGGTGCCGATGGGCATCAAGATCGTCGACGAGGAACGCTTTGCGCGACCTGATACCTCGGTCACTGGCCAGGTGCTGAAACTCGTCGCCGCCAATCCGGATGCGATCCTGATCGGCGCATCGGGCACCGCAGCCGCGCTGCCGCAATCGACGCTGCGTGATCGCGGCTACAAGGGGCTGATCTATCAGACCCATGGCGCCGCCAGCATGGATTTCATCCGCATCGCCGGCAAGGCGGCCGAAGGCGTGATCATGGCGTCGGGTCCGGTGATGGATCCCGAGGATCAGGCCGACAGCGCGCTGACCAAGAAGCCGGGCCTTGAACTGAACAAGGCCTATGAGGCGAAGTATGGCGCCCACAGCCGCAGCCAGTTCGCGGGCCACTCGTTCGACGCCTTCAAGGTACTGGAACGGATTGTGCCGGTGGCGCTCAAGACTGCCAAGCCGGGCACGCCGGAATTCCGCGAGGCGTTGCGCAAAGCACTTCTGACCGAGCGCGATATCGCCGCGAGCCAGGGCGTCTACAACTTCACCGAGAAGGATCGCTTCGGTCTCGACGACCGCTCGCGCATCATCCTGACGGTGAAGGACGGCAAGTACGTGATGGTGAAGTAAACCGCACCGTCGTCGTCAAATTATCAAGCCGGTCTTCACTGCGAAGGCCGGCTTTTTTTGCGTTCGAGAATCAAATTAAGATGGCGTCATCCCTGAATGACGACGATAGCGTCGGATATCAGATCCCGCTCGCACTGGCGTGCTGGAATCCGAGATAGCTGGCGATGACGCGTTGATCGGCGGAAATCGCCTGCGCGGGGCCGTCGAGAATGAAGGCACCTAACTCCATCACATAGGCGCGGTCGGCAATCTGCAGCGCCGCCTTGGCGTTCTGCTCGACCAGCAGCACCGAGACGCCGGCGGCGCGCAACTCGCCGATGATCTTGAAAATATCCGCGACGATCAGCGGCGCGAGGCCGAGGCTCGGCTCGTCGAGCATCAGCAGCCGCGGCTCGCCCATCAGGGCGCGGCCCATCGCCAGCATCTGTTGCTCGCCGCCGGAGAGCGTACCGGCAAGCTGCGTCCGCCGTTCCTTCAGGCGCGGAAACAGCGCATAGACCCGCTCGAAGGATTTCGCCGCGGTCGCCTTGGGAATGCGGAATGCGCCGAGCAGCAGGTTGTCCTCGACGCTCATGGTGCCGAACAGTTCGCGATGCTCCGGCACCAGCGACAGACCGCTCGCGACGCGGTCCTCGATATCGAGCGCGGCGAGATCGATGCCGTCGAAGGTGATGCGCCCGTGTTGCGGCAGGATGCCCATGATGGCGTTGAGCAGCGTGGTCTTGCCGGCGCCATTGGCGCCGACGATGGTGACGATCTCGTTGGCGTTGACGTCGAGCGAGACCGAGCGCACCGCCTCGACCTTGCCGTAGGAAATCGACGTGCCGGAAACCGACAGCAGCGGCGCAGTCATGCGGTGGCTCCGAGATAGGCGCGGATCACGTCCGGATTGGTCTTGATGGCGTCGGGCGTGCCTTCGGCGATCTTGGTGCCGAAGTCGAGTACGACGATGCGATCGGCAAGGTCCATGACGAATCCCATGTCGTGCTCGACCAGCAGCACCGACATGCCGCCGTCGCGCAGTTGCCGCAGCAGTGCCGCGAGTTGCTGCTTCTCCATGTGGCGCAGCCCGGCGGCCGGTTCGTCGAGCAGCAGCAGCACCGGATCGACACACAGCGCGCGGGCGATTTCGACGATGCGCTGCTGGCCGAGCGACAGGCTGCCGGCCAACTGGTCGATCTGGTCGCTGAGGCCGACGCGGGCGATCTGCCGCGCAGCTTCCGCCAACAGGCGCGCCTCGTCGGCGCGGTCGAGCCGCAGCATGCTGGAGACGGCGCCGGCATTGCCGCGCAGATGCGCGCCCATCGCGACGTTTTCCAGCACCGTCATGTCCGGAACGAGCTTGACGTGCTGGAACGTGCGCGCCACGCCAAGTTTTGCGATCTGCTGCGGTGTGGTGCCGTCGACATCGGTGCCGCATACGGTGATGCGTCCTGCCGTCGAACTCAGCACGCGGGTGATGAGGTTGAAGGTCGTGCTCTTGCCGGCGCCGTTGGGGCCGATCAGTGCGACGATCTCCTTCGCGTTCACGGTGAAGCTGACGTCGTTGACGGCCACGACGCCGCCGAACTGTTTTCGCGCGCCGTCGAGAGTCAGAAGCACGTCGGAGGATGTGGCAGCGGACACAGGACGCGCCAGCAGCGTCGCGGACAGGTCCGGCCGCAACGCCTTGCGCTTAGACGGCAGCAGGCCGGTCAGCCACGGCCAGATGCCGGCAGGTGCGAGATGCAGCAGCGCCACCAGCACGATGCCGAACACGATGATTTCGAGTTGGCCCTGGCCGCCGAAGATCATCGGCAGGTAGCTTTGCAAGACTTCCTTCAGAATAACGACGACGGCCGCGCCGAGCACGCCGCCCCAGACATAGCCTGCGCCGCCGACCACGGCGATGAACAGATATTCGATGCTGGCCTGCGCGCCGAACGGCGTCGGGTTGGTCGCGCGCTGGAAGTGGGCGTAGAGCCAGCCGGACAAGCCAGCCAGCACCGCCGCGTAGATGAAGACCAGAAGTTTCGCGCGTGCGGTCTGCACGCCGAATGCTTCGGCCGCCACGTGGCCGCGCCGTAGTGCGCGGATGGCACGGCCGGTGCGCGAGTCCAAGAGGTTGGTGGTGAGCAGCGCGGCGAGAATCACGGCGATCCAGATCACGTAATAGATCGAGCCGGGATCGAGCATGCGCAGGCCGCCGATTTCGAGCGGCGGAATTGCGGAGATGCCGTCGTTGCGGCCGAGGAATTCCAGCTTGCTGAACAGGTAGAACAGCCCGAGGCCCCATGCCAGCGTGCCGAGTGGCAGGTAATGTCCGGAGAGTCGTACCGTGATGATGCCGAGGATCACCGCAGCGATGCCGCTGACCAGCAGCGACAGCGGCAATGTCAGCCACGGCGACAGGCCGTAAGACGTGGACAGTACGGCGGTGGTGTAGGCGCCGAAACCGCAGAATGCCGCCTGGCCGAACGAGGTGAGACCGCCGACGCCGGTGAGCAGCACCAGCCCCATCGCAACCAGCGCGGCAAGGCCGATATTGTCCAGCAATACGATCCAGAACGGCGGGATATCCGGGATCAGCGGCAGCGCCGCCATCACCAGCGCGAAAACGACGATCGGCCAACGTTGCGACATCGCCATCAATCCTTTTCTTCTTCGACTTCGGGCGCGGCGAGAGACCGCAGCACGAGCACCGGAATGATCAGGGTGAAGACGATGACCTCCTTGTAGTTGCTGGCGTAGAATGACGAGAACGCTTCGACGATGCCGACCACGATCGCGGCGACGGCGGTGAGCGGATAGCTGATCAGCCCGCCGATGATGGCGGCGACGAAGCCCTTGAGGCCGACGATGAAGCCGGTGTCGTAATAAAGCGTCGTGATCGGCACGATCAGGATGCCGGAGATGGCGCCGATCACCGATGCCAGCAGGAATGCGATCTGTCCCGACAGCGAGGTGCGGATGCCGACCAGCCGCGCGCCGAGGCGGTTCACCGCCATCGCGCGCAACGCCTTGCCGTACAGCGTGAAGTCGAAGAACAGCCAAAGCGCGACGATTAACGCGGCGGTGATGCCATACACGACCAGGCTCTGCCCGCTGACGCGCAGTTGCCCGATCGAGATCGCGGCGTCGGAGATCGCGGGCCCGCGCAGGCCTTCTGCGCCGAAGAATACCAGGCCGAACCCCTGCATTGCCAGATGGCAGCCGACCGAGGCGATCAGCAGCACCAGCACCGAGGTGTGTGCGATCGGCTGAAACGCGATACGATAGAGAAACAGGCCGATGGCCGCGACGATCAGCAGCGACAGCGTGATGTTGACGGGAATGTTGTTCTGCCGCCCGGCCAGCAACACGGTCAGCGCAAACACCACCAGCGGAAAGACGATATCGACGACGAAGGCCCGCAACAGCACCCGCGCGCGCAGCGCCTTTCGCGCCGTATACAGATCGAGACAGAAGGCGACGACGCCCATCGCCACGGCAAGCTGCGCCGTTCCCGGCACCTGACCGGTGGCAAGCGTCGCGTAACTGAGCGCGCCGTAAGTGATGAATTCGCCCTGCGGTATCAGGATAACGCGCGTGACCGCGAAGACCAGCACCAGCGCTAGGCCGAGCAGGGCGTAGATCGCGCCATTCGTGATGCCGTCCTGAATCAGGAACAGCAGGATCGTCGTATCCAAGGTTCCGCTCCCTCCCGGCCGCGGGTGTTTCCCGCGATCCGCCCCAGCTCAACAGGCAGTTGAAATCTGCTCCGTGAATTTGATATGATCCATAACGATTATCAGTTATAATCTCAAGACACGAATCGACTTCGCGTAACTTGACTTCACCGGAATGGAAGGCGGGTTTGAACGATGACAGCGCATAAGGTGGCTCAACTGGATTCGCCGAAACCCGCGCGGATGGTGCGTGAGGCCTCGCCGCTGGACGATACGGCAGGCGCCGGCGCGCTGAAGATGGGCGAACTGTCCGGCCTGCTCGGGTATGCGCTGAAGCGGGCGCAGCTCAAGGTGTTCGAGGACTTTCTGCGCACCGTCTCGTCGCTGCAGCTGACCCCGGCGCAGTTCTCGGTGCTGTTGCTGATGGAGAACAATCCCGGCCGCAACCAGACCGAGATAGCCAACACGCTGGGTATCCTGCGCCCGAATTTCGTGGCGATGCTGGATGGCCTGGAAAGCCGCGAGCTTTGCGTGCGGGTGCGCTCCGCACACGATCGCCGGTCGCACAATCTCATGTTGACCGATAAGGGTCGCACGACGCTGGCACGTGCCAAGAAGCTCATCACCACCAAGCACGAGGGCCGCCTCAACGAACTGCTCGGGCCAGCCAATCGCGACGCATTGCTGCAAATGCTGTCGATGCTCGCCGAAGAGTTTTGAGGCGGTCGATTGTTGCCCAGAGATGCTGCGTCGCTTCTCTGCGTTTTCCCTGCGAAAGCAGGGACCCATAATCCTAACGGCGATGGTGACGGCAAGCGCATCTGTTAGCGAACATTAGCGCTGTCCGTATCATTAACGACACGGCGTATGGGTCCCCGCCTGCGCAGGGACGACGATCGTGTTGCCGCCGCTACACGCGATCCACCAGAATCACCCGGATATCATTGACGTTGGTCAGCGTCGGGCCCGTGATCAGTAGGTCATCGGTCGCGGCAAAGAACGCGGTGGCGTCGTTGTTGGCGAGGTAGGCGGCGGGATCGAGTCCTTGTGCGTGCATGGCCGCGAAGGTTTTCTTATCCAGCATCGCGCCGGCCGGATCGGTTGCGCTGCCGGCGCCGCCATCGGCGCCGTCGGTATCCGCGGCGAGCGCGGCCATGCCTTCCGCTCCGTCCAGATGCTGCGCCAGAGAGAGCGCGTATTCCTGGTTTGGGCCGCCGTGGCCGTTGCCGCGCACCGTGACCGTAAGTTCGCCGCCGGACAGGATGGCGAGCTTGCGGCCTTCGACGCGCGCCTTCAGCGCCAGTTGCGCATGAGCGTAGGCGACGTCGCGCGCCTCGCCTTCGAGATCGGAGCCCAGGTTGGCAATCTCGTAGCCGGCGCGCTCCGCCACGGTGATTGCAGCGGCGAGCGAATCCTGCGGCGTGGCGATCAGACTGAAGCTTGCACGCGCGAAGGTGGCATCGCCGGGCTTGCAGCTTTCGTTGTGCGGATCGTCGAGCGCGCGGCGCACGGCGTCATCAATATCGAGGTTGTAGCGCGCGACGATGGCGCGGGCGTCTGCCAGCGTGGTCGGGTCCGGCACGGTGGGCCCGGACGCGATTGCGGCGGGTTCGTCGCGCGGCACATCGGAAATCGCCAGCGTCACGATCTGCGCGTGCCGGCCGGCGCGGGCGAGGCGGCCGCCCTTGATGCGCGACAGATGTTTCCGCACGGTGTTGATCTCGCCGATCGGCGCGCCGGAGCGCAGCAGCGCGCGCGTCACCTGTTGCTTCTGCGCGAAGGAAACATCCTCGACCGGAGCGATCCAGTTCGCGGAACCGCCGCCGGACAGCAGCACCAGCAGCAGGTCGTCGGCGGTCGCCGTCGCCGCCAGCGCCAGCGTATCCTCCGCAGCGCGCAAGCCGGCTTCGTCCGGCACCGGGTGTCCGGCCTCGATCACCTTGATGCGGCGGGTCGGGACTGCGTGGCCGTGGCGCGTGGTGGCAAGGCCGAGCAGGCGCTGTGGGTCCAGCCCCGCGTCGTCGAGATAATGCCGCTCGGCGGCAGCAGCCATCGCCGCGGCGCCTTTGCCAGCCGCGAGGACGATCACGCGCCCCTTGGGCGCCGGCGGCAAGTGCGCGGCCAGTATGCTGTCGGGGTGCGCAGCCGCGACGGCGGCGTCGAAGATCGAACGCAGGAGTTTGCGGCTGTCGTTCATGATGATGCGGGCCACGGTTGATGCAGGTGGACGCCGTTATCCAACCAATCCGCGCAAAAGAAAACCCCCGCCGTGGCGGGGGCCGGATTCGTGGCGTGCAGCGAATGCTAGCCGTTCGTGTCGGCGCTGATGACGTCGCCGAACAGCTCCCATTTCTGACCCTTGAACTTCATCAGTTGAAGCTGGCTGAGCGGGGCGAAATCTGTCGCGCTGGTGTTGATCTGGATGCCCGGCAGCAGCACGCCGGTTCTGAAGTCCTTGAGGCTTGCGGCCTGCTTCATCACGTTGGCACGAGTCAGGTTGTCGCCGCACTTCCTGAGCACTTCGACGAGGGTCTGGGCGACGCCGTAACCGACGACCGTTCCGCCATCGAGCACGTTGCCGTCCGGAAAATCCTTCTTCATGAACGCATAGAACGCTTCCATGCCTGGATCCTTGTTCCACTGCGGATCGGACGCATCCTTCAGGTATGCAGCGGAAATGATGTCCTGAGAATTCTCGTATCCGGCCGGCTTGATCACGCTGCCGACCGAGGCCGACACGTTGTTAAGGAAGTGAGTCGGTTTCCAGCCGATTTCAGCGATCTTCTTGATCGCCTGGGCGGCAAACTTGGGCGTCGTGATGTTGACGAATACGTCCGCGCCGGATGCCTTCAGCTTCACGATGTGGTTGTCGATGGTCGGCTCGGAGGTCTCGTAGCTCTCCTGAACGACGATCATCGATTTCGCCTTGGCGCCGAGGCCGTCCAGCAGACCCTTGAGATAATCCTTGCCATAGTCGTCATTCTGATAAAGCACAGCGATCTTCGCCTTCGGCATGTGCTTCAGGATATACTTGGCGTAGATCTGCGTTTCACTCTGGTAATTGGGCTGCCAGCCCATGGTCCAGGGGAAGTCCTTCGGATCGTTCCACTTGGTGGCGCCGGTGGCGACGAACAGTTGCGGCACCTTCTTGCTGTTCATGTATTTGTGGATCGCCGAATTGGGAGGCGTGCCGAGCGAGTTGAAGATCAGCAGTACTTCATCGCTCTCCACCAGCTTGCGCGCCTGCTCCACCGTCTTCGGCGGGCTGTAGGCGTCGTCGTAGGAGATGAAGTTGATCTTGCGGCCGTTGATGCCGCCCTTGTCGTTGATCATCTTGAAATAGGCGGCCTCGGTCTTGCCGATCACGCCGTAAGCGGATGCCGGTCCGCTATAGGGCATGATGTTGCCGATCTTGATTTCGGTATCGGTGGCGCCGGGATCGTATTTCTTTTGTGCGAATGCAGCAGTGCTGGTTGCAGCGAATATCATCAACGCAGCCGACAACGCGGCCGCTTGCCGTTGAAAAACGGGCATCTGAGACCTCCCTCATGTCGATAGATAGAATGTGTTGTGTCTGTTTGTTACGAGGTTCTGCGACCTCTACCGGTATTCAATACCCTTTGCGGCTGTCCGGCAACAAAAAGCCCCGGATGGCTGAGCCATCCGGGGATCACATTTCGGGATCGGACGCGTCGTCCGGAAGCTAGCCGCCGATATCGTCGCTGATAATATCGCCGAACAACTGCCATCTGCCGTTGTCGAAGCGCATCATCTGCAACTGGCTGATCGGTGCGAAATCGGTCGGGCTGGTGCTGATCTTGATGCCCGGCAGCAGGCCGGGAATCTCCAGGTCCTTGATGCTCGCGGCCTGCTTCATGATGTTGGCGCGGGTCAGGTCGTCGCCCGCGTTCTTGAGCACGGCCACCATGGTCAATGCCATGTTGTATCCGGTCATCAGGGAACTGTCGGTGCGGTTGACCTCGGGCAGGTACTTCGCCAGCAGGCTGTCGAAATCCTTCAGGCCGGCATCGTCCTTCCATTGCGGATCGCTGGCGTCCTTGGCATAGGCGGCGGAGATCACGCCCTGCGCATTCTCGAAGCCGGCGGGCTTCATCACGCTTGCGGTCGACGCGCTGACATTTGCGATGATCTGCACCGGCTTCCACCCCAGTTCGCCGACTTTCTTCAAGGCCTGCGCACCGAATTTCGGCGTCGTGAAGTAGACCATCACGTCCGGATTGAGTGCCTTCATCTTGACGATGTGCGTGTCGATGGTGGGCTCGGACAGTTCGTAGCTTTCCTCGACGACGATGCTGGATGCCTTATCGCCGAGACCTTCCTTGATGCCCTTCAGGTAGTCTTTTCCGAAATCGTCATTCTGGTAGAGGATGGCGATCTTCTTGCCGGGGTGATCCTTCATCAGGTACTTGGCGTAGATCTTTCCTTCGCTCTGGTAGCTCGGCAGCCAGCCCATGGTCCATGGGAAGTGCTTAGGATCGTTCCACTTGGTCGCGCCGGTAGCGAGGAACAACTGCGGCACCTTCTTGGCGTTGAGGTATTTCTGGATCGCCGAATTGGATGGCGTTCCGAGCACGCCGAACGTCAGCAGCACTTCGTCGCTTTCGACGAGTTTACGTGCCTGCTCGACCGTCTTGGGCGGGCTGTAGGCGTCGTCGTAGGAAATGAAGTTGATCTTGCGGCCGTTGATCCCACCCTGGTCGTTGACGCGCTGGAACACGGCACCCATGGCCTTGCCCACGACGCCATAAGCCGACGCCGGTCCGCTATAGGGCACGATATTGCCGATCTTGATCTCGGTATCGGTGGCGCCGGCATCGTATTTCTTTTGCGCGAAGGCGCTGTTGCTGGTGGCGGCGAGCGCGAGGGTTGCCGCCGCGACGGTCGCAACGGTCAATCGTGGTAGTGCAAACATGGTGTCTCCTGATCGAAATGGATTGCTACGAAAAGCAACGGCCCCGCCCCGGAGGGACGAGGCCGTCAGCATTGGTGATGTGTGGGCTTGCAGCCCGCGATGGACCGATCAGTCCTTGGCTTCGCTGCTGATGACGTCGCCGAACAGCTCCCACTTCTCGCCCTTGAAGCGCATCATCTGCACCTGCTGGATCGGCGCGAAGTCGGTCGCACTGGTGTTGATCTTCACGCCCGGCAGCGCCACGTCGGTCTGGAAGTCCTTCAGGCTTGCGGCCTGCTTCATGACGTTTTCGCGCGTGAGATTGTCGCCGCACATTTCCAGCACCTTCTGCAAGGTCTGGGCTGCGCCGTAACCGTAGACGAGGCCGCTGTCGGACTTGTTGGAGCCCGGCAGGTACTTGTCGACGAAGGCACTCCACTTCTTCATGCCCGGATCGTTGTCCCACTGCGAATCCGCGCCGTCCTTAAGATAGGCCGCCGACAGCACGCCCTGGCCGTATTCGAAGCCGGCCGGCTTCATCACGGCGCCAACCGAGATGCTGACATTGGTGACGATGTGCAGCGGCTTCCAGTTGAGTTCGCCGGCCTTCTTGATGGTCTGTGCCGCGAATTTCGGCGTGGTGAAGTCCATCAGCGTATCGGCGCCGGTCGACTTGATCTTCACGATGTGGGAATCGATCGTCGGTTCGGAGATCTCATAGCTCTCCTCGGTGACGATCATGGACTTCGCCTTGTCGCCCAGACCTTCCTTGAAGCCCTTGACGTAATCCTTGCCGAAGTCGTCGTTCTGATACAGCACCGCGACCTTAGCGTCCGGCTTCTCCTTCAGGAGATACTTGGCGTAAATCCTGGCCTCGTCCTGGTAGTTGGGCTGCCAGCCCATGGTCCAAGGGAAGTGCTTCGGATCGTTCCACTTCGCCGCACCCGTGGCCACGAACAGTTGCGGCACCTTCTTGGTGTTCAGATATTTCTGGATAGCCGTGTTGGAAGGCGTGCCGAGCGGATTGAAGACCACGAGGACTTCGTCGCTCTCGACCAGCTTGCGGGTGTGCTCGACTGCCTTCGGCGGGCTGTAGGCATCGTCGTAGGTGATGAAGTTGACCTTGCGTCCGTTGATGCCGCCGTTGTCGTTGATCATCTGGAAGTAGGCGGCTTCGGTCTTGCCGATGATGCCGTAAGCGGATGCGGGTCCGCTATACGGCATGATGTTGCCGACCTTGATCTCCGTATCGGTGGCGCCGCTGTCGTACTTCTTCTGGGCGAAGGCGCTGCCGCCGGTGGCGACGAGCGCGACGAGCGCCGTGGAAATCGCAGCGATTCTTAGTTGGTGACGCGAAGACATAGTTCGATCAGCTCCTTCTGAGTTTATGCAACAAGGTCTCGGCATAGATCGCGCCCTGCCTGGCGCCGTGAGGCACCAGATAGATGACGAGGAACAGCAGGACGCCGAAGAACGCGCCGGAGAGACCCTTCGAGATTCCCTCGGCGATATTGGGCACGAACACGATGAACGCCGCGCCCGCAAGCGATCCCGGCAGCCATCCAACGCCGCCGACGACCATGCCAAGGAATAGCGCGATGGCCAACTGGAACGTGTAGCTGTCGGGTGCGACGAATTGAACCGCGATGGCGCCGAGCGCACCGGCGACACCGGTGATGCCGGCGCTGACGCCGAAGGCCAGCGTCTTGTACATCGAGATGTCGACGCCCATCGCGGAGGCCGCGATTTCATTGTCACGGATCGCCATCATCGCACGCCCCGAGCGGGACCTCAGCAGGTTGACCGAGGCAATGTAGATCACCAGCGCGACCACCAGCGTGAAATAGTAAAGCCACATGTCCTGCGAGATCGGCAGGCCGAACGGTGCGTCAGGCTTGGTCACGACCAGTCCCTGAACGCCGCCGGTCCACGGTTCGAACACGCCGAGTTTCAGCAGTTGCGGCATCGCCACCGCCAGCGCGAACGTTGCCAGCGCCAGATAGACACCGGACAGCCGCAGCGCTGGGAAGCCGAACAGGAAGCCGACAGCGAAGCAGATGATGCCTGCGATCGGCAGCGTCAGCACATAATTTACGTTGCCGATCTCGATCAGGATCGCCGCGGCATAGGCGCCGATGGCATAGAATGCGCTCTGGCCCAGCGAGAATTGTCCGCTGCCGCCGGTGAGGATGTTCAAGGCAAGAACGGCGATGCCGTAGATCAGCAGCATCGTCAGCTGGAAGATGACGAAGTTCTTGACGAACAACGGAACGATCAGCAGCGCCACCAGCATGACCAGCGAAGTGGTGCGTCCGAGCGCCATGGATTTTTTCGGCGGAGCGTCGACGGCGGCAGCGTCGGTCTTGGCGACAGTTTCCTGAATTGTGCTCATGATCAAACTCGCTTTACGACGGTGCGGCCCATCAGGCCGGTCGGCTTGACGACCAGGACGATAACGATCAGCGCCAGTGCGATCGGCAACTTCAATTCATTGCCGACACCCGGGATGTAGGTCCCGACCAGGTTCTCGAAGATGCCGACAAGGAAGCCGCCGATCACCGCGCCGAGCGGGCTGCTCAGGCCGCCGAGCACGGCGGCGGCGAACCCGTAGAGCAGCACGCCGCCCATCATGTTCGGTTCAAGGAACACCACCGGTGCGATCAGGATGCCGGCGATGGCACCGATCGCCGTCGCCATGCCCCAGCCGAGCGCGATCATCCAGCCGGTATTGATGCCGACCAGCCGTGCCGATTCAGGCAGCGTCGCGGCCGCGCGCATCGCGAGGCCGATCCGCGTGAAGCGGAAGAACAGGAACAGCAGGATCAGCAGGACCAGCGTCACGCCGATCATGCCGGCCTGATGGGTACTGATGAGCTGGCTGCCCATGAAGGGCGACGAGCCGAACGGGGTCGGGAACTGCTTGATGGTGAAGTCCCAGATTAGTCCGGCGACGCTGTTGATGATCGCGAACAAGGCGATGAAGCCGGCGACGTTGGTCAGAACCGGAGCCTTGGCCAGCGGTTTGAACAGCACGCGTTCGATAATGACGCCGGCTGCGAACGAGATGATCAGCGTGAGGATGAAGGCCCACCAGTAGGGCACCCCCCATTGCATCAGTTGCCATGCGATGAAGGTCGAGAACATCGCCATTTCGCCCTGGGCGAAATTCAGATGGTCGATCGCCTGGAAGATCATGACGATGGCGAGCGCCATGCAGGCGTAGATCGCTCCTGTGGCAATGCCAGCCAGGACTTGGTTGACTAGGAGATCCATGGCCGGTTCCTCAGTATCCGAGATAGGATTTGCGAACGTCTTCGTTGCTCGCGATTTCATTCGCGTTGCCCGACATGACGATGCGCCCGGTTTCGATGACGTAGGCCTTGTCGGCGATCTCGAGGGCGAGCTGCGCGTTTTGCTCGACCACAAGAATGCTGACCTTGTCCTCGCGATTGATCTTGCCGAGAATCTTGAAGAGGTCGCGCACGATCAGCGGCGCCAGCCCGAACGACGGTTCGTCGAGCAGCATCAGCCGCGGACGAAGCATCAGCGCCCGCGCCACCGCCAGCATCTGCTGTTCGCCGCCGGAAAGCGTGCCGGCCTGCTGGGTGTGGCGCTGCTTCAGCACCGGGAAGTGGTTGTACATCCGCTCGATGTCGGAACTGATCGCCTTGGTGTCCTTGCGGCTGATGGCGCCGAGCTGGAGGTTCTCCTCGACCGTCATGGTGGTGAATGTTCCGCGGCCCTGCGGCACGTGGGCGATGCCGAGCCGCACGATATTTTCGGTAGACTTGCCGTTCAGCGACTGTCCCTCGAACATGATCGTGCCGGTGGAACGCACCATGTTGCAGATCGCGCGCAGCGTCGTCGTCTTGCCGGCGCCATTGGCGCCGAGCAGTGTCGTCATGCTGCCTTCGCTGAGATGGAATTCGAGGCCGTGCAGCGCCTGCACCTGGCCGTAATAGGATCGCAGATCCTTGATATCGAGCAACGCGGTCATTGGTCCTTGCTCCCCAGATAGGCCTTGATCACATCCGGGTTGGACTGCACCTGTGCAGGCGTGCCTTCCGCGAGTTTCTTGCCGAAGTTGAGCGCGACGACGTGATCGGCGATCGACATCACCAGTCCCATGTGATGTTCGACCAGCAGCACGGTAATGCCACGCTCGTCGCGAATGCGGCGGATCAGGTCGCCCAGCACATAGACTTCTTCATGGTTGAGGCCGCCGGCCGGTTCGTCGAGCAGCAGGATCTTGGGATCGGCGGCGAGCGCCCGCGCCAGTTCGACGCGCTTCTGAGTGCCGAACGGAAGCCCCGACACCTGCGCATGCGCAACGCCACGAAGATCCAGGTAGCCGAGGATATCGTCGACCTTCTTGTTGATCGCGGCTTCGACGGAGGTCGAGCGCGGCAGCCTCAGCGCGTCGCTGATGATGTCGCCGTTGGTGTGTGCGTGGGTGCCGACGCGGACGTTGTCGAGCACAGACATGTTAGGGAAGAGTGCGACATTTTGAAACGTGCGGCCGATGCCGATCTCGGCGATTTTGTGGGGAGGGCGCTTCAGGATGCTGACGCCTTCCATCAGGATATCGCCCTTGCTGGGCTGATAGAGCCGGCTCAGGCAATTGAACAGCGTCGTCTTGCCGGCGCCGTTGGGGCCGATCAGCCCGAGGATGTGGCCCTGTTTCATGTCGAAGGACACGCCGTTCAGGGCGATGATGCCGCCAAACACGACGCTGACGTCGCGGACGGCAAGCAGCGGAGCGGCCGAAGTGGCCGGCGCCTGCGCGAGTTGTGCTTGCATCAGTGCAAATCCAACCGGTGTGATGTTCTCACATTGTCCGGTGGATTCCGCCGCAGGCCGCGGCAAGGAAGATTATCTGATCCCCATGAGAGCACGCGCACTTTTCCCTCCTCCTTTTAATTTCTTGTTATCGACTTTTTTTGAATGCGGCGTGGCTGTCCCGCCCAGCGCCGCTTCGATGTTCCTTACCATCGTCACGAGACGAGGTCCAATGTCATTGAGCAAACGGTCTTCCGTGAAACGGAATGCAGGCGCACCGCAGTTGAATGCGTAGGGACCCGTTCCGTCATTCAGCGTTAACGCAACGCCGGCAGCATGCACATCGTCCTGCCACTCGCCGACCGAAATCGAGAAGCCGCGCTTGGCGATCAATTCTCCGGCACGCTCGATGCCGTCGCGGATGCGTGCCCAGCGCGTTCCGTAATGTTCACGCAGTTCGCGCAGCAACAGCGTGCGCTCGTCGTCTGGCAGCGCCCAGATGTAAGCGCGGCCCATCGCGGTCGTCGCGATCGGCACCTTGGAGCCGACGTCCAGTTGCACGCCGAGAGCGAGGCCGGAGCGGCTCTGGCCAAAATAGATCATGCTGAGGCGATCGCGCGCACCGACCGCGACCGCGCCGCCGGTCGCGCGCATCACTTCTTCGCGAAACGATTCAGACAGATGCTGCACGCCGAGATTGGCGAGTGCGGCATATCCCAGCGACATGGCTGCAGGCGCGAGTTGATACTTCTCGAACTTCGGGACCTGTGTAAGATAGCCGAGCTTGGTGAGAGTATAGGTCAGCCGGGAAACGGTCGGCTTGGGTAAATTCGTACGGGCCGCGATCTCTTGATTGCCGAGAAGCCCGTCATTGGGACGAAATGCGCGCAATACTTCAAGGCCGCGAGACAAAGCGACGACGAAACTGCGATCTGTCGCCGCTTTCTTGGCTGGACGCTTCATTTGACGCTACGCGGACCCTTGTCGACCCCGATCTCGTTGACAACGGACGCTCTTCAAAATAACCCTCCCTGTCAAGGTGTGGAATTAAATTTCGCAGTGCGAAATTGATGAAATCGAAGCGGTGAACTACGGATCGTGAAATCGAAGTCGTGAATTAAGTCGCGATAGATCAAAGCCGCGAAAATCCAGTCGAAGGAGAACAGCGTGAGTGAAGTGGTCAAGCTTGAGCGTCATGATGTCATCGCGATCGTTACGGTGGACAGTCCGCCGGTGAATGCGCTGAGTGCGGCAGTTCGCCGCGGCATTTTTGAATCGATCAAGACTGCGGCTGCTGATCCCCAGGTACAGGCGATCGTGCTGACCTGCGCAGGGCGCACCTTCATCGCCGGCGCCGACATCACCGAGTTCGGCAAGCCGCCGCAGCCTCCGGGCCTGGGCGAAGTCATCGCCGAAATGG
Organism: Xanthobacteraceae bacterium; assembly: GCA_024508855.1. Taxonomy (GTDB): domain Bacteria; phylum Pseudomonadota; class Alphaproteobacteria; order Rhizobiales; family Xanthobacteraceae; genus 62-47. Next base: position 219,045 of record JANINJ010000045.1, on the reverse strand, counting down.
AGAATTGCAAGAAGCCCGTCATTGCCGCAATTCACGGCACGGCGCTGGGCGGTGGACTCGAGACCGCGCTTGGCGCTCATTTCCGCGTTGCGGTTAAGGATGCGAAGCTCGGTCTGCCGGAAGTGAAACTCGGCCTGCTGCCGGGCGCCGGCGGCACACAGCGTCTGCCACGCGCGGTCGGTCCCGAACTCGCGGTCAAGATGATCGTCGGCGGCAATCCGATCGGTGCGGCGGAAGCACTGAAGGCCGGCCTGATCGACGAGATCGTCGACGATCTCGTGCCCGGCGCCGAGGCGTTCGCGCGCAAGGTCATTGCCGAGAAGCGCCCGCTGCGCCGCCTGCGCGACGAAGACGGCAAGCTCGCCGCCGCCAAGGCGGATCGTTCGATCTTCACCAATGCGGTGGCTGCGCTGACCAAGAAGGCCCGCGGCCTCGAAGCGCCGTTCGCCGCTGCCGATGCGGTGGGCGCCGCCATCGACCTGCCGTTCGACGAGGGTCTGAAGAAAGAGCGCGAAGGCTTCATGAAGCTGATGACCGGCGATCAGTCGAAGGCGCAGCGTTATGCCTTCTTCGCCGAGCGTGAAGCCGCCAAGGTTGCCGGCGTGCCGGAAGGCACCAAGCCGCGCAAGGTGGAGCGCGTCGCCATCATCGGCGCCGGCACCATGGGTGGCGGCATCGCGATGTCGTTCGCCAATGCCGGCATCCCCGTCACGCTGATCGAGACCGGCGAGGAGCAGCTCAAGCGCGGCATGGGCGTGATGCAGAAGAACTATGAGAACACCGCGGCGCGCGGCGGCATCCCGGCCGATGCTCCGGCCAAGCGCATGGGTCTCATCAACGGTGTCATCGGCCTCGAGAACGTCAAGGACGCCGACCTCATCATCGAGGCGGTGTTCGAGACCATGGCGATCAAGAAGGAGGTGTTCACGGCGCTCGACAAATACGCCAAGCCGGGCGCGGTGCTGGCTTCCAACACCTCCTATCTCAACATCAACGAGATCGCCGCGGTGACCAAGCGCCCGCAGGACGTACTCGGCATGCACTTCTTCTCGCCGGCCAACGTCATGAAGCTGTGCGAGATCGTGCGCGCCGAAAAGACCGCGCCGGACGCACTGGTGACGGCGGTGGCTATTGCCAAGCGCATCGCCAAGGTACCGGCGGTGGTCGGTGTCTGCGATGGCTTCGTCGGCAATCGCATGCTGGCGCAGCGCGGCAAGCAGGGCGAGAAGCTGCTGTACGATGGTGCGTTGCCGCAGCAGATCGACGGCGTAGTGACCAAGTTCGGTCTACCGATGGGACCGTTTTCGATGGGTGACCTCGCGGGCCTCGATATCGGCTGGCGCTCGCGCCAGGATCGTGGCATCAAGTCGCCGATCGGCGACGCGCTGTACGAAGCAGGCCGTCACGGCCAGAAGACCGGCAAGGGCTACTACAAGTACGAGCAGGGCTCGCGCGCACCGCTTCCCGATCCGGAAGTCGAAAAGATGCTCGACGAGGTTCGCGCCAAGCTCGGCGTCAAGGGTCGCAACATCAGCGAAGACGAAATCCTCGAGCGGATGATCTATCCGATGATCAACGAGGGTGCGCGCATCCTTGAAGAGAAAATTGCGTCGCGTCCGAGCGACATCGACGTGATCTGGCTCTACGGTTACGGCTGGCCGATCTATCGCGGTGGCCCGATGTTCTACGCCGATCAGGTCGGCCTCAAGCACATCGCGGATCGGCTGTCCTACTACGCCAAGGAAACCAACGATCCGTCGCTGGAGCCCGCACCCCTGCTGAAGAAGCTGGCCGCGGAAGGCAAGACCTTCGCGTCGCTGGCCGCGGCCAACAAGGCGGCGTGAATGTGAGCTACCGGAGGCATCGTCTCCAAGCCCTCCCCCCGTGTGGGGGAGGGTAGTCTTCGCAGCGCTCTTGGTGCAGGAACGAGTACGATTTTCATGACCCATCCCGGCGAACAGTTCTATCCGGAAGGCGTCAGGTGGGACGCGCCGATCGCGCGCGGCACGTTGCCGGATCTGCTGGCCACGGCGGTCGCGGCCTACGGTGCGCGGCCGGCGCTGGAATTTCGCGACCGTCCGATCAGTTTCACCGAACTGGCGGCGCGGGTGGAGCAGGCGGCGTCCGCATTCCTGCGCGCCGGTTACGGCAAGGGCAGCTCCATCGCCCTGTTTCTCGGCAATTCGCCGGATCATCCGATCAATTTCTTCGGCGCGCTGAAAGCCGGCGCGCGGCTGGTGCATCTGTCGCCGCTCGACGGCGAGATCGCGCTGTCGCACAAGCTCAGCGACAGCGGCGCGCGCGTGCTGGTCACCAGCAATCTGGCGCCGCTGTTGTCCATGGCGGTGAAATTCCTGGACAAGGGCTTGCTGGACAAGCTCATCGTTTGCGAGGACGACGACTGGGGTGCAGTCGGCACGCCGCAGATGCCGCTGCCGAACGATCCGCGCGTCGTCACGTTCAATCAATTTGTCGCTGGCGCTACGCCGCCGGCCGCATGGCCCGATGTCAAAGCCGACGACGTTGCGTTGCTGCAATATACCGGCGGCACCACCGGCCTGCCGAAGGGCGCGATGCTGAGCCACAGCAATCTCACCTCGGCAGTGTCGATCTACGATGTCTGGGGTGCCAACATCCGCGCCGAGCGTAACGCGATCGAGCGCGTCATCTGTGTGCTGCCGCTGTTTCACATTTACGCGCTGACGGTGATCCTGCTCCGCTGCATCAAGTATGGCGACCTGATTTCGCTGCATCAGCGCTTCGATGTCGGCGCGGTGCTGCGCGATATCGAAGTGAAACGCGCGACGGTGTTTCCCGGCGTCCCGACCATGTGGATTGCGCTCGCCAACGATCCGTCGCTGGAAAGCCGCGACCTGTCGTCGCTGGTGTCCGCGGGCTCCGGTGGCGCGCCGCTGCCGGTCGAGGTGGCGAAAGTTTTCGAACGCAAGACCGGCCTGACGCTCAAGAGCGGCTGGGGCATGACCGAAACTTGCTCGCCTGGCACCGGCCATCCGGCCGCGGGACCGGACAAGCCGGGTTCGATCGGCCTGATGCTGCCGGGCATCGAACTGGATGTCGTGTCGCTGGACGACCCGTCGAAAACACTGTCGCCGGGCGAGGTCGGTGAAATCCGCATCAAGGGACCGAACGTCACCAAGGGTTACTGGAACCGGCCGCAGGAAACCGCTCAGGCATTCGTCGGCGATCGTTTCCTCACCGGCGACATCGGCTACATGGATGACGACGGCTATTTCTATCTGGTCGATCGCAAGAAGGACATGATCATCTCCGGCGGCTTCAACGTCTATCCGCAGATGATCGAGCAGGCGATCTACACCCATCCGGCGGTGCACGAAGTACTGGTGATCGGCATCCCGGACGATTATCGCGGCGAAGCGGCGAAAGCCTTCGTCACGTTGAAGCCGAACGCAAGTGCGTTCACGCTGGAGGAGCTTCGCGCGTTCCTCGCCGGCAAGCTCGGCAAGCATGAATTGCCGGCAGCGCTGGAATTCGTCGCGGAATTGCCGCGCACCGCGGTGGGTAAATTGTCCCGCCACGAATTGCGTACCCATCAACCGACAAAACCATCCGAACAACTGCAACTCGCAACAGGAGGTCGTTCATGACCGAAGCCGTTATCGTCTCTACCGCCCGCACGCCGATCGGAAAGGCCTATCGTGGCGCGCTGAACGCCACCGAAGGCGCAACCTTGCTCGGCCACGCCATTGAGCACGCCGTCAAGCGCGCCAAGCTCGATCCGAAGGAGATCGAGGACGTGGTGATGGGCGCCGCCATGCAGCAGGGCGCCACCGGCGGCAACATCGCGCGCAAGGCCGCGCTGCGCGCCGGTCTGCCGGTCACGGTCGGCGGCACCACCATCGATCGCCAGTGCGCCTCGGGCCTGCAGGCGATCGCACTGGCGGCGCGTTCGGTGCTGTTCGACGGCGTCGAAATCGCGGTCGGCGGTGGTGGTGAATCGATCAGCCTGGTGCAGAACGATCACGCCAACAAATTCCATGTGGTCGATCCCGAACTGGTGAAGATGCACAAGGACATCTACATGCCGATGCTCGACACCGCTGAGACGGTGGCGAAGCGTTACGGCATCTCGCGCGAGCGGCAGGACGAGTACTCGCTGGAGAGCCAGCGCCGTACCGCAGCCGCGCAGCAGGGCGGCAAGTTCAACGACGAACTGGCGCCGATCACCACCAAGATGGGCGTCGCCGACAAGGCGACCGGTGAAGTGTCGTTCAAGGAAGTGACGCTGTCCAAGGACGAAGGTCCGCGTCCGGAAACCACCGCCGAAGGTCTTGCCGGCCTGAAGGCCGTGCGCGGCGATGGCTTCACCATCACCGCTGGCAACGCCAGCCAGTTGTCCGACGGCGCCAGCGCCACGGTCATCATGAGCGACAAGCTCGCTGCGCAGAAGGGCCTCCAGCCGCTCGGCATCTTCCGCGGCTTCGTCTCCGCCGGCTGCGAGCCGGACGAGATGGGTATCGGCCCGGTATTCGCGGTGCCGCGTTTGCTGAAGCGCCACGGCCTCACGGTCGATGACATCGATCTCTGGGAGCTGAACGAAGCCTTCGCGGTGCAGGTGCTGTATTGCCGCGACAAGCTCGGCATCGATCCGGAGAAGCTCAACGTCAACGGCGGCGCGATTTCGGTCGGCCATCCGTACGGCATGTCCGGCGCGCGCCTCGCGGGCCACGCGCTGATCGAAGGCCGTCGCCGCAAGGCGAAGTACGCGGTCGTCACCATGTGCGTCGGCGGCGGCATGGGCTCGGCCGGCCTGTTTGAGATTGTGCAGTAACGACCGTCATCCTGAGGTGCGAGGGCATCGCCCGAGCCTCGAAGGATGACAGCCACAGCCGTCGCCCTTCGAGGTTGCCGCTTTGCGGCAACACCTCAGGGTGACGGAGCGATAAAACCATAGCCCAAGGAGCATCCGATGGATCTCAGTCTCACTCCGGAAGAGCAGGCGTTCCGCGACGAAGTCCGTGCCTTTTTCCGCGATAACGTGCCTGCCTCGATCAAGAAGAAGCTGCAGGAAAACCGGCACACCACCAAGCAGGACATGGTCGACTGGACCCGCATCCTGCACAAGAAGGGCTGGGCGGTAACGCACTGGCCGAAGGAGTGGGGCGGCACCGGCTGGACGCCCGTGCAGCAATACATCTTCAACGAAGAACTTCAGGCCACGCCGGCCCCGCCGCCGCTGCCGTTCGGCGTCAACATGGTCGGCCCGGTGATCTACACTTTCGCCAACGAGGCGCAGAAGAAGCATTACCTGCCGCGCATCGCCAATCTCGAAGACTGGTGGTGCCAGGGCTTCTCGGAGCCGGGTTCGGGATCCGACCTCGCTTCGCTCAAGACCAAGGCCGAGCGCAAGGGCGACAAGTACATCGTCAACGGCCAGAAGACCTGGACCACGCTGGCGCAGCACGCCGACTGGATCTTCTGTCTGGTGCGCACCGACCCGGCGGCGAAGAAGCAGCAGGGCATCTCGTTCCTGCTGATCGACATGAAGTCGAAGGGTATCACCGTGCGCCCGATCGTCACCATCGACGGCGGCCGCGAAGTCAACGAAGTGTTCTTCGATGACGTCGAGGTGCCGGCGGAGAATCTGGTCGGCGAAGAGAACAAGGGCTGGGATTACGCCAAATTCCTGCTCGGCAACGAACGCACCAACATCGCCCGCGTCGGCGCCTCCAAGGAACGTATCCGCCGCATCCGCGAACTGGCGGCGAGCGTGCAATCCGGCGGCAAGCCGGTGCTGGAAGACCCGAAATTCCGCGAGAAGCTCGCGGCGGTCGAGGTCGAACTCAAGGCGCTCGAATTGACGCAGATGCGCGTCGTCGCCAACGAAGGCAAGCACGGCAAGGGTAAGCCGGATCCGGCATCGTCGATTCTGAAGATCAAGGGATCGGAAATCCAGCAGACCACCACCGAATTGCTGATGGATGTGATCGGCCCGTTCGCCGCGCCTTACGACGTGCATGGCGACGACGACAGCAACGAGACGATGGATTGGACCGCGCAGATCGCGCCGGCCTATTTCAACTACCGCAAGGTCTCGATCTACGGCGGCTCCAACGAAATCCAGCGCAACATCATCGCGAAGGCGGTGTTGGGGCTGTAGCGCCGCATTGTCATTCCGGGCCTGCGCGACGACCGCATCCCGGAATGGCAGCCGGTTCGGATTTAAGGGGGCGTCAAATCGCTCCGATCTATTGAGGAATGCAAAATGGATTTTGATTTGTCCGAGGAGCAGCGGCTTCTCAAGGAAAGCGTCGACGGCCTTCTGAAGAATTCCTACGACTTCGACCAGCGTAAGAAATACGGTGCGGAGAAGGGCGGCTGGAGCAAGGCGGTGTGGGGCAAGCTGGCGGAGCAGGGCCTGCTCGGCTTGCCGTTCTCCGAAGAGGATGGCGGTTTCGGCGCCGGTGCCGTCGAAACCATGATCGTGATGGAAGCGCTCGGCCGCGCGCTGGTGCTCGAACCCTATCTCGCAACTGTGGTGCTCGGTGGCGGCTTCCTGCGCCGTGGCGGCTCGGCGGCGCAGAAAGCAGCCCACATTCCCGGCATCATCGACGGCAGCAAGACGCTGGCGTTCGCACAGCTCGAGAAGAATTCGCGCTACGACCTCGGCGACGTCTCGACCACCGCCAAGAAGAAGGGCGATGGCTGGGTCATCGACGGCGAGAAGTTCGTCGTGCTCAACGGCGAGGCGGCCGATACGCTGGTGGTGACTGCCCGCACCAAGGGCGCACAGACCGACCGCAACGGCATCGGCGTGTTCCTGGTGCCGCGCGATGCCAAGGGCGTCAGCGTCAAGGGTTATCCGACCCAGGACGGCATGCATGCCGCCGATATCACCTTCACCGGCGTCGAAGTCGGCGCGGATGCGGCGATCGGCGATCCCGAAAACGGTTTGCCACTGATCGAGCAGGTGGTCGACGACGCGCGCATCGCCATGTGCGCCGAAGCGGTCGGCGCGATGGATGAATCGCTCAAGCTCACAGTGGAGTACCTCAAGACCCGCAAGCAGTTCGGTGTGCCGATCGGCAGCTTCCAGACCTTGCAGCACCGTGCGTCCGATATGTTCGTGATGCTGGAGCAGGCGCGCAGCATGGCGATGCTGGCAACCATGGCGGGCGACTTCGATAACGCCAAGGAGCGCGCGACCTCGGTGGCGGCTGCCAAGGTGCAGGTCGGCAAGTCGTCGAAATTCGTCGGTCAGCAGTCGATCCAGCTGCACGGCGGCATCGGCATGACCATGGAGGCCTCGATCGGCCACTACTTCAAGCGGCTGTCGATCATCGAGAACACGTTTGGCGATACCGATTATCACCTGCAGCGCGTCGCCGACGGCAGCGGGCTGATTTAAGTCTTGCAACCGTGCGAGCATCCTGCGCTCGCAATCACTCTCGATCGTCATGCCCGGCCTCGTGCCGGGCATCCACGTCTTAACAGTCTTGCCGCGAAAAGACGTGGATGGCCGGGACGAGCCCGGCCATGACAATGGATATGCGGCCAACAACAGGAAACGCCCCATGCAGAACACCCCGTTCGATCTCACCGGCAAGGTCGCCGTCGTCACCGGCTCGAGCCGCGGCATCGGCCGCGCGTCTGCTGAATTGCTGGCGAAGCTGGGCGCGAAGGTGGTGGTATCGAGTCGCAAGGCCGATGCCTGCGAGGCGGTGGCCGAGGGCATCCGCAAGGATGGCGGCGATGCGCATGTCATCGCCTGCAACATCGCGCGGCGCAACGAGGTCGAGGCGCTGATCGCGGGATCGACCAAGCATTACGGCAAGATCGATATCCTGGTCTGCAACGCGGCGGTGAATCCCTATTACGGGCCGCTGCTCGACATCACCGACGAAGCCTTCGACAAGATCATGGGCTCCAACGTCAAGAGCAACATCTGGCTTTGTTCGCTTGCGATTCCGCAGATGGCGGAGCGCGGCGGCGGCTCGGTGGTCATCATCTCGTCGATTGGCGGCCTGCGCGGCTCGACGGTGATCGGCGCCTACGGCATCTCCAAGGCGGCGGACTTTGCGCTGTGCCGCAGTCTCGCCGGCGAGTGGGGACCGAAAGGTGTCCGCGTCAACGCGATTGCGCCGGGGTTGGTGAAGACCGATTTCGCCCGCGCCCTGTGGGAGGACGAAGCCAATCTCAAGCGGCGCACCGCGACCACGCCGCTGCGGCGCATCGGCGAGCCGCATGAGATCGCCGGCGCCGTGGCCTATCTCGGCTCAGACGCCTCGACCTTCATGACCGGTCAGACCATCGTGATCGACGGCGGCGTCACCACCGCTTCGGTGTAGCGGCCGGCACGACGACGGCGTTATTGCGGCGCTTCGTTCCTGGGATATTCGAGTTGCATCGCGACGAAGTCGGCGGTCCGAACTCCGTAGCGTTTCTCGATGCTGCGGAGCGTCTGATCCAGTGCCTCGGCCGGACGCCCATCGATAGCCGATAGTTGCTGCGAAGCGGGCCAGTTCGCAGCAATCTGGTCGGGATAAATGCGCAGGCCGTTGCGGGACTGCTGCGGCTTTGAGGTGGCGGCGAAGGTGACGGCGCGCGAACGATAGGTCCGCGTCCAGGCGTCTGCGACCAGCGCAAGCGATACTTCATCGACGCCGGGCACCAACTCGATGCCAAGCTGTTCCCGACTCCAGAACGCCATCGTGTTGCGGATCGCGGTCAGCGCGAACGGCCGCGTGAACTGAAACGCTCGGCTATTGTGGCGCGTATCCCATTGCGGGAGGCCGAGATTCCGGCCGACGGCTTCGGCCTTCTCACGACCGGCGATGGCCTCGATCAGGGTCAGCGACATCGGCATGGAGGCCGAGATTCCCGTCGTCGTCGCAACGGAGCGATCGACCACCAGCCGCCGGTCCGCCACATAGCGGATCGACGGATGCTTCTTCCGCAACTCCTTGAGATAATACCAATGGGTCGTGGCCCGCCGGCCGTCCAGCAAACCGGCATTGCCGACAACCTTCGCACCGGCGCAGACGCCGACGATGATCGCGCCCTTTGCCGCCTGATCCCTGATCCATTGCTGGGCTGCCGGATCGTCGTCGCGGCTCATGGCGGGGACGATGACGTAATCGGCGCCTTCCGGATGTTGCGCATCGAACTCCGCAATCGTCGCCTGCGGGTCGACGGCCAGTGCCGGAAACAGAGTGACACGTCCGGAATTGGTTGCGAGCAGCAGCACATCGGCGATGTCGGCGCGTTTAAGGATACCGTAGGGCATCAGATAGTCGGTGGTCTCGGTGGCGTCGTTGATGCCGATGATGGCAATCACGGGACGCTGGCGTTTCGGTGGTTTCAGCGCTGCAATCGTGGCTTCTTCTTCGTCTTGCGCGATCGTCGGTGGCGCTTGAACGGCGGCGGCTGGCGGAAGCGAGAAAATCCAGGCCGCGCCGACCGCGGCCGCGAGCACGAGAACGCCAAACCCACTCCACACCACAAGTCGCCACGTCATGCGTGTTCGCCTCGATAACATTCGCTGTGTGTGTGTGGAATTTTACTGCGCGGGCTCCGCTTCCGAAATGACATAAAGCCAACGAAAACGGCCATGCGACCTCTCGGCCGCATGGTACTGGTCGGCAATCTTGACAACGCGCCGGAAGCTCAGGCGCATCGCGTGACGCGAGCTAAAGATCACTGCACGTCGATCTTGGTGATGGTCTTGGCGCCGTTGGAATCGCTGACGGAGAACTTGATCTTGTCGCCGGCATGTACGCCGTCGATCAGATCGCGCTTGATTTTCAAATGTTCGGCAGATGCTTCCGCTGCAGCGGCCTTTTGGGCCGCGGCCTTCTCGGCGGCGGCTTCGGCTGCAGCGGCATTCGGATTCGCGCTATTGGCGCTGTCTTTGGTCGGTTCTACTATGACAGTTCCGTCCAGCCGGTTGACGACGGTCACCAGACCGGTCTGCGTCCCGGGTGCAGGGGGCGGCGCTTCCTTGATCGGCTGCGTCCCCTGGCCCAGCGCAACCGAACTGATCGCGGTGAGCATGGATCCTGCCAGGATGATCTTTGCCAGTGCCATAGAAGAACCTCCCGGTTATTGAGTGCTGAAAGATAAACAGGAATTGGCCGGATCGTTCCCGGCAAGGGTGACCCGGGTTGGGCCGTTTTCAGGCGCGAGCGCGGCATATTGACCTTCGTCACGCAATCCGGTTGCCTGCGCTCAACCTCGAATCCAACCCGGAAACGCCGCATGTCGTCTTACGTCCTCGCCATCGATCAAGGCACCACCTCGTCGCGTGCCATCGTCTTCCGTGCCGATATATCGATCGCGGCCCAGGCCCAGCAGGAGTTTCCACAGCATTTCCCGGCGTCGGGCTGGGTCGAGCATGAGCCCGACGATATCTGGAATTCGACGCTCGCCACCTGCCGCGAGGCGATGCAGAAAGCGGGCGTCGGGGCGCGCGATATCGCCGCGATCGGCATCACCAACCAGCGCGAGACCACGGTGGTGTGGGACCGCGCCACCGGACAGGCGGTGCATCGCGCCATCGTCTGGCAGGATCGTCGCACCGCGGAAATCTGTGCGCAATTGAAGGCCGATGGCGCTGAACCGGAAATTTCCGAACGCACCGGCCTCATCGTCGATCCGTATTTCTCCGGCACCAAGGTTGCATGGATTCTCGATCACGTGCCCGGCGCGCGGGCGCGGGCCGAGCGCGGGGAGTTGCTGTTCGGCACCGTGGATTCCTATCTGCTGTGGCGGCTGACCGGCGGGCGCGTCCACGTCACCGATGCGACCAATGCGTCGCGCACGTTGCTGTTCAATATTCATACCGGCGAATGGGACGATGCGCTGCTGAAGATCCTGCGCGTGCCGCGTTCGATGCTGCCGCAGGTCAAGGATTCCTCGACGCATTTCGGTGACAGCGTGCCGGATCTGCTCGGCGGGCCGATTGCGATTCGCGGCATCGCCGGCGATCAGCAGGCGGCGGTTGTCGGGCAGGCCTGTTTCACGCCCGGCATGATGAAATCGACTTACGGCACCGGCTGTTTCGCGTTGCTCAATACCGGCCCCACGCCGGTGAAATCCAGCAACAAGCTGCTGACCACCATTGCCTATCAGCTCGGCGGCAAGCGCACCTACGCGCTGGAAGGTTCGATCTTCGTCGCCGGCTCCTCGGTGCAGTGGCTGCGCGACGGCATGAAGATGATCAAGACCGCGGCCGAGACCGGCCCGCTGGCCGATCAATCCGATCCGACGCAATCGGTGTATCTGGTGCCCGCCTTTGTCGGCATGGGCGCGCCGTACTGGAATCCGCGGGTGCGTGGCGGCCTGTTCGGGCTGACCCGCAATACCGGCCCGGCCGAGATCGCGCACGCCGCGCTGGAGAGCGTTTGTTATCAGACCCATGACCTGTGGGCGGCGATGCGCGCCGACTGGCCCGAGGCCAAGGCTGCCAACACGGTGCTGCGCGTCGATGGCGGTATGACGGCATCGGACTGGACCATGCAGCGGCTCGCCGACCTGCTCGACGCGCCCGTGGATCGCCCGATGATTCAGGAGACCACGGCGCTCGGCGCGGCCTATCTCGCGGGCTTAAGCGCCGGTGTCTATCCGGAGCCCTCAAAGTTTGCCGACAACTGGCGGCTCGAACATCGCTTCAAGCCGAACATGAGCGCAGCGACCCGCACGCGTAAACTGAAAGGCTGGGGTCTTGCGGTGAAGGGGTTGCTGGCGAGTGATCCGGGGGAATAGCGGAGTGAGTCCATCTAGCGCGCGTGCGACGCCAGGCTTTGCCACTTCTCATTGTCGATCAGCGTCGAGCGATAGACGCGCAGGTGTTCGCATCCTTCGATTTCCTTCAGCGACGCGATGACGGAATCGGCGAGCGGCCGCGCCATCCAGGGGCTGAGCGTGATGCGCCGGATGCAGCCGATGTCGATGGCGATGTCCCGTGCGGTCGAGGTGTTCTGCCTGTCGGCGAAGATGATGCGGAATTCGTTCTCGTGGCGAAACGGATCGCGTTTGAGAAAGGGCAGGTCGTCGACGTTGAGCGCAACGTCGTCGTTCAATTCCGCAATCTTGCGGTATTGAACGGCGCGTGCGGTGACGTGATGGTCGGTGGCGACGGTCGCGAGCAGCTTGTTGCGGTCGAACTCGATGCGCGCGCCGTCGGTGCCGTAGGAGAATACGCGCCAGTGATGATAGGTCTCCTGAACATCCGCGAAACACAGTGCCAGCAGCGTTTTCAGCTTCTGGAGGCGCTTGTACTCCGCCATGAAGTAGGCGTCGTTCCTGTCGTCCCACGTGCCGGGATTCAGCAGCGTGATGGTGCGGCTGCGCAGCATGTGAATCGTGGCCGCAAGATTGGTATAGCGATGCAGGGTTTTTGGCGCCGGGCGCTTCATGGGATCGGTCTGCCCCTCAGGATGACTCACGCGATGTTGCGATGTGCTGCGAACTTGCGGGCCTTTTGAAGGCGTCAGAACAGATCCTGCTTGCCGCGCGACAGCGAAAAGCCATGCCGGTCGGCATTGAAGCAGGTCACGCCGGCCTGATCGGAGGTGCAGGTGAGCCCCTTGCGCTGCCAGATCTCGCCGTAGCCGAGCACGGGCAGGGCGGGATCGATCACGGTGTCGCCGTAGCAGATGCGGGCCGCGTTCTCGCCGCGTGCGGAAATTTCGAAGGCGTGCCCCCAATCCAGATCGCAATCCGCCGGCCGCTTCGGCGCCGTCGCCATCTCCGCGATGTCGCAGCGAAGCCAATCCCGGTTGTCGATCGAGAACAACTGGCAGGCGATATTTTTCGAGGGCGACTGGAATCCGACCGGCGCCGGTTGCGCAGCGGCGGCGGATGACACGAACGCGACGAGCGCGGTGGCAGTCGGCAAGAGTGCGCGGGACAACGGTAAACGGGACATGGCGCGGACCGGTATTCGTTGGCGTGTTCCCGAGCCTAGCCCGGATCGCGTGTCAAATCATCGGCCGCAAGAAAATCAGAGTATTCTTTCGTCATGGCCGGGCTTGTCCCGGCCATCCACGTATTCTTCGCATCGAGACAAGAACGTAGATGGCCGGGACGAGCCCGGCCATGACCAATAAATAGTGCTGCGTTGTTGAACGTCAGGCGCCTTACTCGTCGTCCTCGTCGTCGTGCTTCTTGCCGCCGATGGTTTTCAGCTTGGCGAACACCGCATCGACGTTGAGGTCGTCGCCGTGTTTCTCGCCGGGCTCGAATTCGGCATCCTTGCGGGTGGTTTCCGAGGCCGGCAGCAGCGTGGCGCCGCCGTAGCCGGGGTCGGTCGGCTTTTCCTTGGCGGCGCGCTGTACTTCGAAATCGAGCTCGATCTGCGAGCAGAGGCCGAGCGTCACCGGGTCCATCGGGGTCAGGGTCGAGGCGTTCCAGTGGGTACGGTCGCGGATCGAGGCGATGGTGGTCTTGGTGGTGCCGACCAGCCGCATGATCTGGCTGTCCTTCAACTCGGGATGGTTGCGCACCAGCCAGAGGATGGCGCTCGGCCGCTCGTGACGGCGCGACACCGGGGTGTAGCGCGGGCCTTTCTTCTTCTTGGCTTCCGGCAGCACCACCTTGCTCTCGCTGAGCTTGAGCCGGTAGTTCGGGTCCTTCTCGCCGCGCTCGATTTCGTCGCGGGTGAGCTGGCCGGTCGAAATCGGGTCCATGCCCTTGATGCCCTGGGCCGCATCGCCGTCGGCGATGGCGCGCACTTCCAGCGGATGCATCTTGGTGAAATCGGCGACCTGGTCGAACGACAGCGCGGTATTATCGACGAGCCACACGGCGGTCGCCTTCGGCATCAGCGGTGCATTGCTCATGGCAAATCTCCTTTGCGCTTCGCCCACCTCGTTTCCGGAGGCGAAGCCGTCTGGTCATCGGTGATGACGGGAATTATGTCGTATATAAGCCGTCAGGGGCCGGCCGCGCAATGGTCTGCTGAACGGCCTTGACAGGGCCGCAAAGCCGTCCCAAGTCGTACTGAACCAGTCCGTTATGTCATTTTTCCGCATAAACGTTGATTTTTTGCCCATCCGTCAGGGCGCAACAGGTCCCGGATCGCTATGCAGGCCAAACCGAAGCTTAAAATCGTCCTTTGTTCCCCCCGGGGCTTCTGTGCCGGCGTGGTACGGGCCATCGATACCGTGGAACGGGCGCTGACGCTTTATGGCGCGCCGGTCTATGTCCGGCACGAAATCGTCCATAACAAGTACGTGGTCGACAGCCTGCGGACCAAGGGGGCCATTTTCGTCGAGGAACTGGCCGAGATTCCCGACAATACCAACGCTCCGGTGGTGTTTTCGGCCCATGGCGTGCCGAAATCGGTTCCCGCCGACGCCAAGCAGCGCAATTTTTTCTCGCTGGACGCGACCTGCCCGCTGGTCACCAAGGTGCATCGCGAGGCAGCGATCCACTTCAAGCGCGGCCGCGAAATCCTGCTGATCGGTCATTCCCACCACCCCGAGGTGGTCGGCACGCTCGGCCAGCTGCCGCCCGGCGCCGTCACCCTGATCGAGACCGCCGAGGACGCCGCGACCTTCACCCCGAAGAATCCCGACAACCTCGCTTTCGTGACCCAGACCACACTGTCGATCGACGACACCGCCGGGATCGTCGCGATGCTGAAGCAGCGTTTCCCGAACATCTCCGGGCCGCACAAGGAAGACATTTGCTACGCCACCACCAACCGCCAGCTCGCGGTCAAGAAGGTGGCGCCGGTGGTCGATGCGCTGATCGTGGTCGGTGCGCCGAACTCGTCGAACTCGCAGCGTCTGCGCGAGGTAGCCGAGCGCGAGGGCTGCAAGATTTCGGTGCTGGCGCAACGCGCCAGCGATCTCGACTGGAGTATGTTCGAGGGCATCGAGAGCCTCGGCATCACTGCGGGCGCGTCGGCGCCGGAAGTGATCGTCGAGGAAATCATGGGTGCGTTCGCCGCGCGTTATGATCTCGATGTGGAGACGGTGTCGGCCGCGGAGGAAAACGAATTCTTCCCGCTGCCGCGTTCGCTGCGGCCCGAGGCGGCGGCCGAGTAGCATGGCGGTCTATACCGACGTCGCCGCTGAAGATCTTGCGCAATTTCTTAAAGGTTATGACATCGGCGAATTGCTCTCCTACAAGGGCATCGCCGAAGGCGTCGAGAATTCCAACTTCCTGCTGCACACGAGCGCGGGCTCTTTCATCCTCACGCTCTATGAAAAGCGCGTGGCGGTGGACGACCTGCCTTACTTTCTGTCGCTGATGGCGCACCTCGCTGCGCGCGGCGTGCATTGCCCGCAGCCAGAGAAGAACCGCAAGGGCGAGGTCTACAGCACCCTCGTCGGGCGTCCGGCAGCGATCATCAATTTCCTCGAAGGCATGTGGCCGCGGCGGCCGAACGTCACCCATTGCGCGGGCGTCGGCGAAGCGCTGGCGCGGATGCATCTCGCCGGGCGCGATTTTCCGCTGGTGCGCGAGAACCCGTTGTCGGTCGCGGGCTGGAGGCCGTTGTTCGATCGCGCGGCGCCGCGCGCCGACGAGGTGCAGCAGGGCCTGCGTGATTTCCTCGCGCGCGAGCTGGCTTATCTGGAAGCGAACTGGCCCGGCAGCCTTCCGGTCGGCGTGATCCATGCCGACCTGTTTCCCGACAACGTCTTCTTCCTCGGCGACAAGGTGTCGGGGCTGATCGACTTCCCCTTCGCCTGCAACGATATCCTGGCCTACGACGTTGCGATCTGCCTCAACGCCTGGTGCTTCGAGCCGGATCATTCGTTCAACGTCACCAAGGCCCGCGCGCTGCTCAACGCCTACGGCCGCGCGCGAAAACTGTCCGAGGCCGAGGAGGCCGCATTGCCGCTATTGGCGCGCGGCGCGGCGCTGCGATTCCTGCTGACGCGGCTGGTAGATTTCCTCAACGTCCCGCCGGGTGCGCTGGTCAAGCCGAAGGACCCGCTCGAATATGTCCGCAAGCTGCGCTTTCACCAGTCGGTGAAGAGCGTCGGCGATTACGGCATCGCGCATTCGGGGCAGATGGCGTGAGCGCACGGCCTGCGGTCATCATTCACACCGACGGTGCGTGCTCGGGCAATCCCGGCCCCGGCGGCTGGGGCGCGATCCTGCAGTTCGGCGACGTGCGCAAGGAATTGAAGGGCGGCGAAGCGCATACCACCAACAACCGCATGGAATTGCTGGCGGCGATCTCCGCGCTCGAAGCGCTCAAGAAGCCGTGCGAGGTCGATCTGCATACCGACAGCCAGTATGTGCGGCAAGGCATCACCGGCTGGATTCACGGCTGGAAGAAGAATGGCTGGCGCACCGCCGACAAGAAGCCGGTGAAGAATGTCGACCTGTGGCAGCGCCTCGACGCTGCGCTGAAGCCGCATCAGGTGCGCTGGCATTGGGTCAAAGGCCATGCCGGCTACGACGACAACGAACGCGCCGACGAACTGGCGCGCGAAGGCGTCGCGCTGGCGCGATTGCAGATGGCGGGCGGAAAGTAATAACGAAGCGTCATCCTGAGGTGCGCGCATTTTTGCGCGCCTCGAAGGATATACTACGCAGCGAACCGTCATCCTTCGAGGCTCGCCCAAACGGGGCTCGCACCTCAGGATGACGGTGCTCGTCGTTCAGTCGATCACAGCTGCCCGAGCAGCGTATCGCCGCCGGAAACTTCCACCTTGCCGGGGTTCGGCTCGAGGTTGAGCTTCTTCACCACGCCGTCTTCCACCAGCATCGAGTAGCGCTTGGAGCGGATGCCGAGACCGTTGCCGGAAGCGTCGAGCTCCATGCCGATCGCCTTGGCGAATTCGGCGTTGCCGTCGGCGAGGAAGATCGCTTCGTCGCGTTGGTCAGTATCGCGCTTCCAAGCGCTCATCACGAACGCATCGTTGACCGAAACCACGGCGATGGTGTCGACGCCCTTGTCCTTGATGGCGTAGGCGTTGAGGAAGATGCTCGGCATATGCATCTTGTGGCAGGTGCCGGTATAGGCGCCGGGCACCGCGAACAGCGCCACCTTCTTGCCCTTGAAAATATCGTCGGTGGTTTTGACCTGCGGGCCTTCTGCGGTCATGACGCGAAACTTGGACTCGGGCAAACGGTCGCCGACTTGAATGGCCATTTCTCATTCTCCTTGAGGGACTTTTCGTCGGCCGCGAAGCTAGCCGATCGATCATCAACCGGCAAATCCGCCGTCGTCCAAAAAGGACTGCTCCTCGGCCGTGGTCGCCCGGCCGAGTACGGCGTTGCGATGCGGGAAGCGTCCGAAGCGGCGGATGATATCTTCGTGAAGTTCGGCATATTTCAGGTTCTCGGCATCGCCGAGGTCACGAAACAGTCGCACGCAGTGCTGCTGATCGGCATGGTCCTCGGAATGCTCGAACGGCAGATAGACGAACTGGCGCATCAGGGGGTCGATCCGCCGGTCGCGGCCGTCAGTGATGGCGCGGCGCGCGACCTCGCGGGCTTTGGCGTCGGTCGCAAAGGTACGCGGATCGCCGCGAAACATGTTGCGGGGAAACTGGTCCAGCACGATCAGCAGCGCCAGCGTGCCCTCATCGCTGTCCTGCCAGCCATCGAGCCTGCCATCGCGCGCCGCCTCCCAGGTCGGCAGGAAACGCTGCCGGATCTCGGCGTCGAAGCCGTCGTCCTTGTTGTACCAGCGGTCGTAACCGGCCCCGCGCCAGAACGCGACGATTTCGGCGGGAGTGGGGGTAGAGGTGGTCGTGTTATTTGTATTAGTCATGGCCACACATGCTGCCGTCCTCCCATACGCCGTGTCGCTAGCGATAAGCACGGCCACTCATATTGAATTGCGTAAGGTGTCAGTCTCATGAAGGTCAGGGGTTATGGGTCCCCGCCGGAGCCTGTCATCGGGCCGGCGAAGCCGGACCCGGTGGCGGGGACGACCATTTGATGCGGCAACTTCAATTGCGTGCCACGGACCCTGTCGCGATCAGCCTCAAGCCGCGGCCTTCTTCTCGTCGCGCAGTTCGCGGCGCAGGATCTTGCCGACATTGGTCTTCGGCAGGTCGGTCCTGAACTCCACCTGCTTCGGCACCTTGTAATTGGTGAGCTGCGTGGCGCAGAACTTGATGATCTCTTCGGCGGTGAGATTGGGGTCTTTTTTCACCACGAAGGCTTTCACGGTCTCGCCCGACTTCGCATCGGGCACGCCGATCACCGCGCATTCCAGTACGCCGGGATGGCTGGCGATCACATCCTCGATCTCGTTCGGATAGACGTTGAAGCCCGAGACCAGGATCATGTCCTTCTTGCGATCGACGATTTTGGTGTAACCGCGCTCGTCCATCACGCCGATGTCGCCGGTGCGGAAATAGCCGTCGGCGGTCATCACCTTGGCGGTCTCGTCCGGCCTGTTCCAGTAGCCCGCCATCACCTGCGGACCCTTGGCACAGATTTCGCCGGGCTGGCCGAGCGGCAGTTCGTTGCCGTCGTCGTCGCGGATCGACAACCAGGTCGAGGGCACCGGAATGCCGATCGATCCGGAGAACTTGTCGGTGTCGGCCGGGTTGCAGGTGAGCGTCGGCGAGGTTTCCGACAGGCCGTAGCCTTCCGACAGCGCGCAGCCGGTGGTCTTCAGCCAGGCTTCGGCGACTGCTTTTTGCGTCGCCATGCCGCCGCCGAACGAGGTCTTCAGCTTGGAGAAATCCAGCTTCTCGAAACCGGGCGTGTTCAGCAGGCCGTTATAGAGCGTGTTGACGGCCGGGAAGCTGTTGACCTGATACTTCGCCAGTTCCTTGATGAAGCCCGCCATGTCGCGCGGATTGGGAATCAGCAGGTTGACGCCGCCGGCACGCACCGCCAGCAGGTAGCACGCGGTCAGCGCGAAGATGTGATAGAGCGGCAGCGCGCAGACGATGAAGAGCTGTTCGACATGCGGCGGCTTCTTCAGCGCCGGCTGCAGCCACGCGTCGTTCTGCAGCACGTTGGCGAGGATGTTGCGATGAAGCAGCGTCGCGCCTTTCGAGACGCCGGTGGTGCCGCCGGTATATTGCAGGAAGGCGACGTCATCGAGGGTGAGCGTCGGCTTGTTGAATTTCATGCTGCGCCCGGCCGCGACCGCATCGTTGAAGGCGACCGCGCCCGGCAGCGAATAGGGCGGCACCATCTTCTTGACCTTGCGGACCACCAGATTGACGATCACGCCCTTGAAGCCGAGCATGTCGCCCATGCTGCCAACGATCACATGCTTGACGTTGGTCTTGGCGATCACTTTCTCGACGGTGGTGGCGAAGTTCTCCAGCACGACGATGGCTTCGGCGCCGGAATCCTTGAGCTGATGTTCAAGCTCACGCGGCGTATAGAGCGGATTGACGTTGACCACCGCGAAGCCGGCGCGCAGCACGGCGGCGGTCGCTACCGGATACTGCATCACGTTCGGCATCATCAGCGCGACGCGCGCGCCCTTCGCCAGTCCCTTGCCCTGCAGGTAGGCGCCGAGCGCCACCGACATCTCGTCGAGCTCGCGATAGGTGATGGACTTGTCCATGCAGATGAAGGCTTTGCGGTCGCGGAATTTGGTGAAGCTTTCCTCGAGCAGTTCGACCAGCGAGCCGTATTGATTGACGTCGATATCCGCCGGCACGCCCGCCGGGTATTGCTTGAGCCAAATCCGCTCCATGACACTTCCCCTCGATTGAGAACGGATCGCGCCGGCGTAATGCGCCCGCGTCCGGATCCGGTTTGACCGAACGACCTGCCCGTTCTTTGCGCGGGCTGCCTGGTTGGGTGAAGTATCGGGCAAAGCTCAAGTCATTGGCAAGCGGTTGCGCATTTTGACGCAGGCAGCCACGACCGGAACGTAACGCACCGTCGTCCGCGTCGGCGGACGAGAGCATGCTGCAGCCGCCTCAGTTGCGCGCGGCGTTGGCCGATTTCGGCTTGGCGGGTTTGGCGCCATGCTTGGCCGCGGCTTTGGGAGCAGGTTTTGCTGCCGGCTTTGCAGCCGCCTTGTCTGCTGCCTTGGGCTTGGCGCCGTGTTTGGCTTCGGCTGCCTTGCTCTTGGTATCGACCACGACGGAGACCCGCTTGGATTTGCCGTCGGTCTTTGCATCGCCCACCTGGGTCTTGGCGCCATGTCCGTGCTTGCCACGGCCGCGGACCCGCCGTGCGTGCGGCGCGGCCTGACTGGCGGCATCGGCCGCGACGGCTGCGACCAGATCGGCGCCGGTCTTGGTCGGGCCGGTGTAGACGATCACCGGTTCGGCCGGGGCAGGGGCTGCCGCCAGCATATCCTCGGGCCGCAGCGCCGGCGGCTTGAGGCCGTCGGCAAAGAACGTCAGCGCCGAGTTGCTGGCCGACAGGCTGTTGGCGACCTCTTCGCCCGGATCGTCGCTGGCGGGACGATTGCGCTTCGGTCCGCAAACTTCCTCATGCAGGTCCGGCGGTGCCGCATCGATCGGCGCGAGATGATCGACCGTGCCGAGCGCCGGCTTCAGCCAGGTCAGGTTGCCGCCGGAAAATCCCTGCTCTAGCAGCTTGATCGCCTTGATCGAACGCATCTGCGACGACGATGCGCCGAGCACCACCGCAATCAGCCGGCGTCCGTTCTGCGTCGCCGAGGCGACCAGGTTGAAGCCGGACGCGCAGATAAAGCCGGTCTTCATGCCGTCGGCGCCGGGGAAGCGGCCGATCAGCTTGTTGAAATTCGCCGTCACCCGGTGGCCGTAGCGGATCGCGGGGATATGGACGAAGTATTCGTATTCCGGCAGGTCGCGGATGATGGCCCGCGCCAGGATCGCGAGATCGCGCGCGGAGGTGATCTGCCGGTCGTCGGGCAGGCCGTTCGGATTGACGTAGGTGGTCTGCGTCATGCCGAGCCGCTGCGCGGTCTGGTTCATCATCGCGGAGAAGCCGTCGATCGAACCGCCGACGCCCTCGGCCAGCACCACGGCCATGTCGTTGGCCGACTTCACCATCATCATCTTCAGCGCATTATCGACGGTGAGTTGCACGCCGGGACGGAAACCCATCTTCGAGGGACTCTGCGACGCCGCCGTCGGAGACACCGTGAGCAACGTATCGAGCGTGATCTTGCCGTCCTTCACCGCTTTGAGCGTGACATAGGCCGTCATCAATTTGGTCAGCGAGGCCGGGTGCCAGGGGAAGGTAGCGTTCTCCGCGCTGAGCACCTTGCCGGTGTCGGCTTCGATCAGCAGTTGCGCTTCGGCATGTGCGGCGGCGGGAGCTGCGGACATCATCGCAAAGCCGGCGACGAGGATCATGCAGCCAAAGAATTTAAGCAGCGTGGCGCGGAGAAAATGCACGATCAGATCCGGTCCTTTGCAAAAGGTCTGCGAAGACGATCCATGGATCGTTCTCCGATTCTCGCGGTCGAGTTATCAGACCTCTGTTGTCAGGCGTGGGGCACGCTGTTCGCGGGAAGGTAAAGCCTATACCGGCGCGGCGCGTGAGAACAGAGGCGATGCGGCGTAATTGGTGGATGAAAGGGGCTGAATTTCGGCGGATTTATTACTATCGATCTTCCGCTGCAGATGGAACCGCAGCACCTGCAGCTTCCTCCTGAACCATGAACTGCGCCTTCGCGAGATCGGCGAAGTGGCCGCCTTTCGCGACCAGTTCATCGAATGTTCCGCTTTCGATCACGCGGCCATGATCGAATACCAGAATCGACGTCGCGTTGCGGATGGTGGAAAGTCGATGCGCGATCACGAAAGTGGTGCGACTCTTCATCACTTCATCGAGAGCGGCGTTAACCTTGGCTTCGGTTACCGCGTCCAGCGCGCTGGTCGCTTCGTCGAGAATCAGGATCGGCGGATTCTTCAACAGCGCGCGCGCGATCGACAGCCGTTGGCGTTCGCCGCCGGACAGCATGCGTCCGCGCTCGCCGGCATTGGTTTCGAACTTCAGGTCGTTGCGTTCGATGAAGTCCAGCGCCTGCGCGCGCTCGGCGGCGAGGCGCATCTCCTCCTCGGTGGCGTCCGGTTTGCCGACGCGCAGGTTCTCGGCGATCGAGCGGTTGAACAGCAGCGCTTCCTGGAACACCACGCCGATATTCCGGCGCAGCGCCGTCAGCGTCATGCCGCGCACGTCCATGCCGTCGATCTTGATGATGCCGGATTGCGGATCGAAGGCGCGATGCAGCAGCGCGATGGCGGTGGATTTTCCCGCGCCGGTGGGGCCGACCAGCGCGATGGTCTGTCCCGGCAGCGCGGTGAACGACACGTCTTCCACCGCCGGTCGTTTGCCGTCGTAGGAGAACGACACGTCGCGAAATTCGACCAGTCCCTTCAGTCGGCCGGGATCGATCGCATCGGGCCGGTCGCGCACGGCGGGGACGGCGTCGAGCACGTTGAAGAATTCCCGCAGCCGCGGCGCTTCCATGAACACGTTGTTGATGAAGGAGACCACCTGTTCGAGCCGCTGGATCAGCATGGTGGCGAACGAGACGAACATCACGATCTCGCCGACGCTGGTCAGCCCCTGCTGATGCAGGACGATGCCGACGGTGAAGATCGCCAGCACTGTGATGGTGGTCGATGCCCGCGTCATCACCGTCACCAGCGCCCACCATGACAGCACCGGCATCTGCACCGCGAGCAGCTTGTCGGCGATGCCGCGCAGGCCCTGTACCTCGGCGTCGATGCGCACGAAGCTCTGCACCAGCGCCACGTTGCCGAGCGCGTCGGAAGCGCGCGCCGACAGATCGCTGTAGCGTTCCTCGACCTCGTTCTGCATCTCGAAGGTCTTGCGCACGACCAGCGTGGTCAGCACCGTGAACACGATGCAGAGCACGAACAGCAGGATCGCGAGCCGCCAGTTGATGTAGAGCGACAGCGGCAGCAGCACGATCAACGACATGATCGCGGCGAAATGCTCACGGAAGAAGCCGAGCCACAGCCGCCACAGCGCGTCGGTGCCTTGCAGCATCACCTTCATCAGGCGGCCCGAATGGGTGCCGGTGTGAAAGGTCAGCGGCAACTGCATGATATGCTCGAAATAACTAGTCAGCACCGCCTGCCGCTGCCGATGTGACAGCCGGTCGGCATGCAGCGCCACGATCACGCCGCACAGGATGGTGAACAGGCCGAACGCCGCCCAGGCTGCCAGCAGTGGCCACGGAGAGGTCGAGTCCGACGACAATGGACCATTGGACGGATTGCCGGACAGCACATCGACGATGCGGCCGAACAGCACCGGCTCGGCGAACTGCGCGCCCGCGAGCAACAGATTGGCAATGGCGAGAATCCAGCCGAGCCGTGCTTCCTTGCCGAGCAGTTCGAGCACACGGGTGTAGAGGCGAAGCATGGACATCGGCGGCGCTCGCAAGTGAGGCAGAACGGCAGGCGGGACTACAAGGAGGCGTATCTTAAGCTGGGGCGCGGCATCGAATACAGCCGTTTGTTGAACTTATTCCAGCAAGATCGGCGAAGAAATCGCAGAACAATTCCAGCTTATTTTACCTGTCGTGTGGCGGCCGGAGGCAGGTATGACGGATCGAAGATGTCGGCGGCGGCAGGCTTCTGGCGGAATTTGAAATCGACGCCGATATCGCCGATCGACTTGTCGAGCCGCGCCGGGTCGATCGCGCCGAAACCGTTGTGCAGGACTTCGGGGGTTAGGATATTGTCGCGCAGCACGGTCCGCAGCCGTTCCAGTTCGAGGTCGCGCGAACTGCCGTTCATCTGCGTCATCACGGCGTCGATCGATGCCGCCGGCTCCGCGATGGTCTGGCGCAGGCCTTTTACGACCGCGCCGAGGAATGCGCGCACCGCATCCGGTTTGCCGGAAGCGAAGGCCGGATTGACGATCAGCGCTGCGCCGTAGGCGTTGCCGCCATAATCCGCGAAGCGCAGCACCGCGAGATCGTCGGCCGGCACGCCGCGGTCTTTCAGGTTGAGCGCCGACAGATAGGAGAAGCCGGTCACGGCGTCGACCTGCCCTGCCGACAGCATCGGCTCGCGCACTGCGGCGCTGATGGATTGCTGTTTCACGGTCTTCGGCTTGATGCCGTTATGCTCGGCCAATGCGGGCCATAGCCGGATTGCGAGATCGCCCTCGGCGACGCCGAGCGTCTTGCCCTGGAGGTCGACCAGCGCCCGGATGCCGCGGCTCTTGCGCGCGACGATGGCGTAAGGCGCAGCGTTGAACACCATGAAGACCGCCTTGAGCGGTGGTGCGCTCGGATCGCCGCGGAAGCGGATCAGCGCATTGATGTCGGCAAGCGCGATATCGCTTTCGCCCTTTGCAACGCGGGCGATGGCGTCGTCGGCGCCCTTGGCGGCGTCGATCCTCACATTGAGGTCGGCGGCAGCGAAATAGCCCTTCGACGCTGCCGCCAGAAACGGTGCGGCCGTGCCGTCGATCGGATGGTCCAGCGTGAGCCGCAACGAAGTCGGAGCCGGCCGGGACTCGTCCTGCGCCGCAACGCCGCCGGCGAAGCTCAGAAGGCCGATCCAGGTCGCCAGCAACTGCAGGGCCAATTGTCGCAGGGCCAAGTATCGTGCAGCCGGGTGCAGTGTCAGGGATCGTGCGTGTGACAGGATCACAATGCAAAAGCCGCGTAAATTGTGCCGCAAAACGGCGTTGACGGCGGATACCCGCCGGAAGAGAGGATCGTGACACCGCAAATCTGAACGTCAGGTGACTGTGCCATCGGCGTAGAGCCGGGGCGGTCCGGAACCTGACGGAGATCCGGCCGTTATCTCGCAGCACGTTGCGACGCTGTGAACGTGAAAGGATAGCGACATGATGACGCGCAAGGGAATGAGCTTTTCGGCCGGCCGTAGTGCCGCACTGGTTGCCACTGCGGCATTGGCGTTGACGGCATTCACACCCGTGACCGGAGCCAAGGCGGAGACGACCATTCCGGCTGCCAGGATGGAGACGCCGAACGCCACGGCGACGGATTTTAGCGCGGCGCGGCGACATCGGGCCGTCCGGCACCACCGTCATTATCGTCGAGGCGGCAACGCGGCGGCGGCCGCGGCGTTCGCAGGCATCATCGGGACGGTCGGCGCGATCGCCGCCTCGCAGGCGCGACGCGATTACTACTATGATCGCGGCTACGGCTACTATGGCGGTGGACCGTACTATTACGGCCGGCCCTATGGCGGCTATTACGGGCCGGGCTACTACGGTTACTGATCGCTGCGGTCTGGGCGTTTCAGCGCGGATTTACCTTCGCGAATGTGAGCCCGTTAACACAGCGGCCACATCTTTCGAATACTCTCGCTGGTATGAGTGATTCGCTCGACCGGCTTTATGAGGCGGTGCTCGCGGCCCGGGATCTGGATCCCGCGCTTTCGCGAACTGCCCGGCTGTTCCAGCAAGGCTCCGGCAAGATCGCCAAGAAGGTTGCCGAAGAAGCCGTCGAAGTCGTGATCGATGCCGTCAACGAAAAGCCCGACGGCGTGGTGCGGGAAAGCGCGGACCTGCTCTACAATCTGGCCGTGTTATGGGCGAGCACCGGCGTCAGTCCCGAGGATGTCTGGCGCGAGATGGATCGCCGCGAACTGATGCTCGGCATTGCCGAAAAGTTGCCAAAATCCGCCGGAAAGCCCGGAAAAAGTGTGCTGCGCGGGTTCAGCGGGCGGCCAATTGTCGCGATCGAGGGCGGACGACAACACAAGCGCCGCTAATCTTCCGTTCCACCTAAATCCAGCATGGACAAACCGCGTAGACGGTGGTTCATCGCGCCATGCTTAGACGCGTTTACGACTGGTGTATCGAGGCCGCGCACAAACCTTACGCCCTGTGGATCATGGGCGCGGTTTCGTTCGCGGAAAGCTCGTTCTTTCCGGTTCCGCCGGATGTCATGCTGATCCCGATGTCGCTGGCGCGGCCACAGCGCGCCTGGCTCTATGCGGTGGTCTGCACCATCACCTCGGTGCTCGGCGGTATCCTCGGTTACTACATCGGCGCCGGCCTTTACGATTCCGTCGGCCAGTGGTTGATCCACCTCTATGGTCTCAGCGACAAGGTGGAGGCGTTTCGCGCTTCCTATGCCGAATGGGGGGCGTGGATCATCATCGGCAAGGGCCTCACGCCTATCCCCTACAAGCTGGTGACGATCACCTCGGGCTTCGCCGGATACAATCTCTGGCTCTTCGTGCTGTGCTCGGTGGTCGCGCGCGGCGGCCGGTTCTTCATCGTCGCCATTCTGCTCAACCGCTATGGCGATGCGATCCGCGCCCAGATCGAGAAGCGGCTCGGCTTGTGGGTTGCCATCGGCGCGGCGGTATTGGTCCTGGGCTTCGTTATCGCTTTCAAGATGATCTGAAAGGTGGCATCTGTAAGGATGGGCTACGGCGCGAATGGCATTTGCCGTGGCGGGGGAAGTGGAATTGAGTTGCGCGATCGTCAAGGCAGCACGACGCGTGCCGCTGGGTTCGGCGGCGCTGATCTTGCTGCTGATCTTGCCTATGGCTTCCGTACCGGCATGGCCGCAAACGCCGCCGGCGACAGCGCCATCTGTGCCTGTGGAAACCGCACCGCCTGCGCCTGATCAGCCCACGCCGCAATCGTCCGGCGAGGCCGAGCTGAAGCACGAAAATCCCGGCCTCATCAACGAACTCGGCAAGCTGTTCAAGAATCCGCCGACCTTGTTGCCGGCGCTGAAGACACCGCAGCAGGCGATCGACGATTTCAATGCCACGATCAAGGGCGGGTCCGGCGACCTGCCGCGCTGGGGTGTATCCACGACGGTGAACGGGCGCATGAAATGTCTTGCGGTCGAGAATAGCGGGCCGGATTGCAATGCCGCCGCCGAAGCGCTCTGTCGCAGCAAGAACTACAAGACGGGCAAAAGCGTCGATACCGAAGCCACGCAAAGTTGCTCCGCGGAGGCGCTGCTGCTGTCCGGACGCAAATCGCAGCCGGGCGCCTGCCGTACCGATTATTTCGTCACGCGGGCTATGTGCCAATAGCCCATCAGCGCCTCGGCGCAAGACTTCCCGCTGGCCCTCAGCGCGATTGCCTTCCCACCATATCGTCTGCCATCGTGGCCCGGATTTCGGGCGGCCTTCGAGCGCCGCCGTCAACGAGGAAAGGAATTCTGAATGTCCATGCCCGCCTTGTTCAAGGGCCGCCTGTCGATACCCGTGATCGGAGCGCCGCTGTTCATCATCTCCGTCCCCGACCTGGTGATCGCCCAATGCAAGGCCGGCGTCGTCGGCTCCTTTCCTGCGTTGAATGCGCGTCCCAAGGAGCTGCTCGACGAATGGCTGGCGCAGATCAAGGAAGAACTCGCCGCCTATGACAAGGCGCATCCGGAGCGGCCGTCGGCGCCGTTCGCGGTCAACCAGATCGTGCACAAATCCAACAACCGGCTCGATCACGATCTGGCGGTTTGCGAGAAGCACAAGGTGCCGATGATGATCACCTCGCTCGGCGCGCGTGAGGAATTGAATCAAGCGGCGCACAACTGGGGCTGTGTCGTGTTTCACGACGTCATCAATCAGAAGTTCGCGCACAAGGCGGTCGAGAAGGGCGCCGACGGCCTGATCCTGGTGGCGGCGGGCGCGGGCGGTCATGCCGGTGAACTGTCGCCATTCCCCTTCGTGGCCGAGACGCGGCAGTGGTTCGACGGCCCCATCGCGCTGTCGGGTGCGATGGGCAACGGGCGCGCCATTCGCGCGGCGCGCATGCTCGGCGCCGACTTCGCCTATATCGGCTCGGCCTTCATCGCGACGCAGGAGGCCAATGCGGTCGAGAACTACAAGCAGATGGTGACCAGCTCTACGGCGGAAGACATCGTCTATTCGAATCTCTTCACCGGCGTGCACGGCAACTATCTCAAGCCGTCGATCGTCGCGGCCGGCATGGACCCGGAAAATCTGCCGGTGTCCGATCCGTCCAAGATGAACTTCGGCACCGACGCCAGCGGCGAACGCGCCAAGCCGAAGGCCTGGAAGGAAATCTGGGGCAGCGGGCAGGGCGTCGGCAGCGTCAAGAAGATCGTGCCGGCCGCCGAACTGATCGCCCGCTTCAAGAAGGAATACGACGAAGCCGTCGATCCGCCGCTGTGATGCGGAGGGCCGGTCCGCATGCCGGATCGGCCCGATGCCCTTCCGGTTTTCAACGCTTCTGGAGCCTTTCCGGTTCTGATGGAATCGGAACCGGGCTTCCATGATTTGATGTGACGCGTTTTCTTCACGCGAACCGGTGCCCACTTCGCTTGAAAACGCTCTGGGAGAGACATGATGGACGCCATCTTTCGCGTCGACGGCGCGCGCGTCATCACCGGTCCGAATGCCGCCGGTCCCTGGGACCCGACCATGCAGCACGGCTCCGCGCCTGCTGCGCTGGTGACGTGGGCGGCGGAAGCGATTCCGACGTCGCAGCCGATGCAGGTCGTGCGGGTCACCATCGACCTGATGCGTCCGGTGCCGCTGGCGCCGCTGACGGTCGAGACCGAGGTGCTGCGCGCGGGTCGCAAGATTCAATTATGCGAGGTCCGGCTACTGGCTGACGGCGTCATGGTGGTCCGCGGCACGGTGCTGAAGATCAAACTGAATCCTGAACTGACGCTGCCGGCGGAGGTTGCCGATCTCCCGATCGAGCTTCCCGGCCCGGATCAATGCGCCATCGACGATGGCGCCTTCTCCAGCAGCCCGTTCGTGACCGGCATGTCGATGCGGGCGGCGCGAGGACGCTTCGGCAAGCCCGGCCCCGGCGCGATCTGGTTCCGGGTCGATCGGCCGCTGATCGAGGGCGCGGGGGTATCGCAGGCGATGCGCGCCGTGGTGGCGGCGGATTTTTCCAACGGCACGTCGGCGGTGCTCGATTTCCGCAAGTGGACCTTCCTCAATGCCGACCTCACCGTCTCGCTGGCGCGCCAGCCGGTCGGCGAATGGATCCTGCTCGACGGCGAATCCTGGATCGGGCCCGACGGCGCCGGCCTGGCCACCGCCCGGCTCGCGGATACGCGGGGTTACTTCGGCCGCGCCGTCCAGAGCCTGGTCATCGAACCGCGGTAGGCCGGCCGCCTGTCCGCCCAGGACTGCGGCAATTTTGTGGAACCGGGGGCTCGTTCGCGCGTTGAGGCCGCGAACAATCCAATGAGTTCGATGCGAACCTCCTATCCGACTTCACGGGCGTCTCGTCCGGGCCCAGCAATAGCCGGGCCCGCCGGACGCCGCATGATCGTTGCGGCGCGGCCGATTTTTAATCGAGGCCGCACGTGAAGCCGGGGCCATGGTCCCAGCGTGCCGTGATCTTCCTTCCCGATCCGGACGAGGCTGCGAGCGCGGCTGCGCTGATCCGGCAGGAGGGATTTTTTGCTGATACCTGCGAGAGTCT
Source organism: Xanthobacteraceae bacterium (assembly GCA_024508855.1). Taxonomy (GTDB): domain Bacteria; phylum Pseudomonadota; class Alphaproteobacteria; order Rhizobiales; family Xanthobacteraceae; genus 62-47. The sequence goes on along the minus strand of JANINJ010000045.1, from coordinate 189,786 downwards.
TGCCCACCTGATCGACGAGGTGGAGCGCGGTGCCGGACTGGCGGTGATCTCCGACGACGCCTTGAAGTCCGCCGATATCGGGCGGCTGGTGGATTGGCTGAATGCGCAGCCGTCGTGGTCGGATTTCGCGACCGTGCTGCTGGTCGCTCCGGACAGCGTCTCGGAGCACAATGCTGAACTCGACCATTATCGACGTCTGCTCGGCAATGTGATGTTCATCGAACATCCGTTCCCACCGGCCACGTTGCTCAGCAGCGTCGGTGGCGCAATTCGCGCGCGGCGGCGGCAGTATCAGACCCGCGCGATCCTTGAAAACCTCACCGGCAGCGAGGGCTTGCTACACACCGCGTTGAATGCGGGACGGCTCGGTGCGCTCGAGCTGCATCTTCCTGAGATGCGGCTCGAGGTCTCCGATCCCTGCAAGGCATTCTTTGGACGCGACTCGAACCAGCCGTTCACGGTAGACGACTGGCGAGCCAGCGTGCATCCCGAGGATCGCGCGCGGCGGCAGCACGAACTCGATCTTACGCTTAAGCACGGCCGCGATTACAATATCGAATATCGCATCATCTGGCCGGACGGTTCGGTGCACTGGATCGAGACCCGCGCGCGCATCGTTCGCGGGCCTGACGGCAATCCGAAATCGCTGGTCGGCGTCGCGCTGGATATCACCGCGCGCAAGACCGCCGAGATCGAGCGCGAAGCGCTGCTGGCGCAGCTTGCGGCCGAGCGGACCGCCTTGGCCGAACTCACTGCCACGCTCGAACAGCGTGTTGAGGAACGAACGTCGGATTTGCTGAAGGAAGTGGCCGCGCGCGAGAAGGCGCAGGAGCAGTTGAGGCAGGCGCAGAAGATGGAAACCATCGGCCAGCTCACCGGCGGCGTCGCGCACGACTTCAACAATCTTCTGATGGCGGTGATGGGCAATCTCGAATTGCTGCGCAAGCGCGTGCCCGAGGATCCGCGCCTGCTCCGTCTGATCGACGGCGCATTGCAAGGCGCCGAGCGCGGCGCATCGCTGACCCAGCGGCTGCTGGCTTTCGCACGCCAGCAGGACCTCACTCCGATGCCGGTCGATCTTGGCGGCCTGGTCCGCGGCATGAGCGAACTGCTGGAGCGATCCCTCGGCGCACGCATCGTGTTGCGGCTCAAACTTCCCGACGATCTTCCGCCGGCACGGATCGATTCCAATCAGCTCGAACTGGCGATCCTCAACCTGGTCATCAACGCGCGCGACGCGATGCCGGATGGGGGTGCTATCGACATCAAGGTGGCAAAGCAGCGCGTCAGCAGGCATGCAGCGCTCAGGTCGGGCTATTACCTGAGACTGTCGGTCGTCGATAACGGCGCGGGCATGGATCCTGACGTACTGAAGAAAGCCATCGAGCCGTTCTTCTCCACCAAGCCCGTTGGCAAGGGCACCGGCCTTGGCCTGTCGATGGTCCACGGCCTCGCGGTGCAACTCGGTGGTGCACTCGATTTATCGAGCACGGTCGGCAAGGGGACCAAGGTCGATCTCTGGCTCCCGGTCGCGACAGCCGCGCCGCAGCTCGTGATGTCGAAGCCAGTGCCGATCAAGGTGGTTCGGTCTGCGGTGATCCTGTTCGTCGATGACGATCCGCTGATCGCACTGTCGACCTCGGAGATGCTGGAAGATCTCGGCCATCGGGTGATCGGCGCCAATTCCGGACTGCATGCGCTCGACATCCTGCGCAGCGACGAGCCGATCGATTTGCTGCTGACCGATCATGTCATGCCGGGCATGACCGGCATCGAACTTGCGATGGCGTCGCGCGAAGTGCGGCCGCAACTCCCGGTGCTGCTGGCGACCGGCTATGCCGACCTTCCCGACGGCGCGCAAATTGACGTTCCCCGGCTGGCCAAGCCCTATCATCAGGACCAGCTTCGCGACCGGCTCGAGCAGATGCTGGGCCAGAGTCTGGTCGCCTGAACGGCAGTCCCGTTCCCGCGTTAACGACTCATTAACCGGTTCCATCCGAACAATTACGTAGCTCGCTTCGTCGCGTTGCCGTGCCGGGGCGACCGCGGATCGCCAATCGAGGGGGATGCGATATGGATCTCACGGTTTTCGAGCGATTGATTTCCCGGACCCCGGCTACCCTCGACGAGATTCGCCTGCGGGTGTCGCATGCGCTGGGCCGTCATCCGCTGTGCCGCGACGTGAAGTTCGAGATCGTCCCCACGCCAAGGTCGGCAGCCGGCGGCAACTGGACCATCACCATGCAATCGGTCGGGCCGGATGCGATTCAGGAAGCCACCGAGATCGTCGCCGACATCCAGGAAGCCTACGACATCGCGCTGGCGGCCTGACCGCGGCCCCTGCTTCGGGTGAGATCGCGGCCTGTGGCCCGTCGGCTTGCATTCGAGGCTATGGTAAAGCCTTATTTAACCTGCATTTGTGAGGAACGTGATCGGCCGCGCGTAGGCGCGAACGGAGGTCAGCTTGACGAGGACCGCGACCCTTCTGACGCTGGCGGCGCTGATTTTCGCCGGCGCGGCTGCGGCAGGATTCGTCATGGCGACGCAACCCGGGGACGAAGCTGCGCCCGAAGCGCCCGCCGGTCCGGTCGCCAATCGCGACGGCAAGTCCGACCGGTTGGCGCGCGCAACCGCCGTCGCCCTGCCGCCGCAGGTCGTTTCACCGCCACCGTCCCAGCCGTCGCCGACCGATTTGTTGCGTCAGGCCTATGCAACGGAAAGCCCGCTGACGATGCCCGCGCCGGACGACGCATTGCCAGTGGTCCCGCCGATCGAATCGCCGCCGCTGCCATCGCCGCGGCCGAAAGGCGCCGACGTGCAGCGGTCCTATACGCTGCTGAGCGATGCTCAGATCGCGGCGATCAAGGACCGGCTGCAGTTGAGTCCGGCGCAGGCAAAGTACTGGCCGGCGGTCGAGGAGGCGTTACGCGCCGTTGCGAGGAAGATGCATGCGCTCAGGCAGGCGAATCCACACAGCACGACGCTGGCGATCGCGCCCGATGCGCCGGAGATGCAGCAACTCAAGACCGCCGCCACGCCGCTGCTGGCGCAACTGCGCGAAGACCAGAAGCGCGACGTCCGCGCGCTGGCGCGTATCATCGGCCTCGACGCGATCGCCTCGCGAATCTGAAACTCACCGGGTGATGCCGCTCATTGTGGCATCAGCGTCAGCGCAAGCAGCGCGGCGATCAGTGCAGGCGGCATCACCACGATGCCGAGCTTGAGGAACTGCCATGCGGTGACCGCTTCGCCCTCGCGGCGCAGTGCGATCAGCCAGAGGATGGTGGCGAGCGAACCGGTGACCGACAGGTTCGGGCCGAGATCGACGCCGATCAACAGTCCCGCCGTCACATGTACCGGCACGTCTGCAGCCTGGCCGAGGGTCGCCGCGATCAGCCCGGTCGGCAGGTTGTTGAGTAGGTTGGAGGCGAACGCCGCAATTACGCCTGCGCCCAGCGAAGCCGCGCGCGGCGAGGCCGTAGCCGCCTGATGCAGTTGCTCGACCAGCAGGCGTAGCACTCCGGTCTGTTCGACGCCTTGCACCAGGATGAACAGTCCGGCGACCAGCGGCAGCACGCCCCAGGCGATATCGCGCACGACCGGCAGCGGCGATTGTCGGCTAATGACGAGCACGCCGAGCGTTGCCGCCACGCCGCACAGGAACGTCGGCAGGCCGAGCGGCTGATCGAACGCCGACGCCGCGATCAGCGCGATCGCCGTCGCGATGATCCCGACGGCCGCGTACTTGCCGCCGAGCGATAGCGGCTGCAGTTGCATCCCGTTGTGAATATCGGTGTCCAGCGCACGCCGCTGCGTGAAGCGCAACGCGGCATAGGTGACGACGATCGCGGCGATCGACGGCAGCGTGAAATGATACAGCCATTGCGCCAGCGGCGGCATGTGGGCGCCGAAGATCACGAGATTGGCCGGATTGGAAATTGGCAGCACGAAACTCGCGGCATTGGCGATGAATGCGCAGACGAATAGATACGGTAGCGGCGCGACGCGCGCAGCGGTAGCGGCCGCATAGACCGCCGGGGTCAGCACCACGGCGGTGGCGTCGTTGGACAAGAGGATCGTCACCAACGTCCCGACGCCATAGACGATCAGGAACAGGCGTTTCGCGGAACCGCGCGCGTGTCGAACCGCATGAGTGGCCAGCCAGTCGAACAGTCCTTCGAGGCGCGCGATCTCCGCCAGCAGCATCATGCCGATCAGGAACAGATAGACGTCGGTGCCCTTGTTGGCCGCCGCCAGCGCATCACGCCACGGCACGAGGCCGAATCCGACCAGCGTCGCCGCGCCCAGCACCGCCCAGACGTATTCCGGCACGCGAAGTGGCCGGCTGATGACACCGAGCGTGGCGACACCGGCGATTGTCAAGATCAGGGTTGCTTGATCCACGTCGTGCTGCCGTTGGTCCGCGGGAGAATCGATGAGAAGGCGCTGCGATGGCCTGTCATTCGCACGCTGGCGCGGCGATGCCAATGGCCGGGACACAGGACGCGGATATCTCGTGAAAGGCGGCCGGGGTGTGCGACCGAACGACGCCGGCTTACCGGCATATGCCGGTAGCAGCGAGGCCAAATGTCCCTAAAATCGTGCTTTTCAATTTCAGATTTGGCAGGTTGTCATGAGATATATTTTTGCGGCGCTTGTTTTTGTATTCGCCATGGCCACCCAAGGAGCGGCGGTTGCGCAGACTTACGCTGCCCACACCTGGGTTTCATCGACCGGCAACGACAGCAACGATTGCGGGCGTGTGAATCCCTGCGCGACGTTCTACACGGCCTATACCAAGACAGGCCCCGGCGGCGTCATCAGTTGCGCCGATACCGTGGTGACCGGCGGCCTGACCATCACCAGGTCGATCTCGATCGTCTGCGACGGTGTCTCGAACATTCCTGCTTCAAGACAAGGGCCGACCCTCTTGTCGTTTTTCAGCATCAGCGTCGGTGCGGCAGACAAGGTGGTGTTACGGGGAATTGATTTCGATTTCATGCATTTTGCCGGCGGACTTTCGATCAGCGGCGCCGGCACCGTCATCATCGAGAAGTCCAGCATTCGCGGTGGCGAGACGAACGGCATTCATTTCCAGCCGACCGGTCCTGCGAAGCTGATCGTCACCGATACCACGGTCGGTTCGAACGGCTCGGGTACGGCAGGCGCCGGCATTCGCGTCAATCCGCAATCGGGCGGCAGCGCAACGGTGTTGCTCGAGCGCGTCAATGTCGGCGGGAACGTCTTCGGCATCGCATTCGACGGATCGAACAGCACCGGCGGCATCAACGCCACCATCCGAAACAGCACATTTTCCGCCAACGCCTTCGACGGCATCGTTGCCACCACCACCGGCGGCCATGCGCCGATCGGCGTGCTGGTGGCGAACAGCGCGTCCGTCAACAATGCCTACGGCATCCGCTCGATCGGGCCGAACGTCACCGTGCGGGTGAAGGCGTCGGAAGTCGCGGGCAACGGTACGGGCATCGCTGCATCGGGCGGCGGCGCGTTGCTGACGCTGGGCAACAATACCGTGCTCGCCAACGGCACCAACGGCGGCTTCACCGGATCGGTCGCCCCGCAGTAGAAGACAAGCCCTACAGCGGAGCGCAACCGGCCAGCCGAACCGCGCTCCGCGACGATCAGTGCAGGCGGGGCGTCTTCAATAGCCGCAGCCGATCCACCGACACGAGCACCACGTCGAAGGTGATGCCTTCGTGGAAGATCGTCAGCGGCACATCGACGCCGGCCGAGCCGAGCGCCCAGACCGCGCGATAGAAATCGGCGAGGGTCGTGACCTCGTCGCCGTTGACCGCGAGGACGATGTCGCCGCTTTTCAGTTCGCTGCGCGCTGCCGGTCCCTTGTCGGCCACGCCGAGAATCACGATCTGGTCGTCGATTTCGCTGGCGTAGAGGCCGAGCCACGGCCGTGCAGGCCTGCTGACAGCGCCGTAGCGCATCAGGTCGTCGAGGACCGGTTTCAGAAGATTGATCGGCACGATCATGTTGAAGTGCTCGCCGCTGCCCTCGCGCTCGATCTGCAGCGAGCCGATGCCGATCACCTCGCCCTTGGCGGACAGCAGCGCAGCGCCGCCCCAGTTGGGATGCGAGGGATGGGTGAAGATGGCTTCATCGAGCAGGTATTCCCAATAGCCGGCGAATTCCTGCCGCACGGCGATCTGCCCTGCGAGCGCCCGGGTGCGGCCGCCCGCGCCGGCGACGACGATCCGGTCGCCGACCTTCGCCGCATCGGAATCGCCGAGCGGCAGCGGCGCGATGTCGATCTCTTCCAGCGCCTGCACCAGGCCGAAGCCGCTTTCGGAATCGATGCCGAGCACGTGACCCTGCACCACGCGGTCGTCGTGGAGATGGATCCAGACGGTTTCCGCTTCCATCACCAGATAGCCGATGGTGAGGACGAGGCCGTCGCCGATCAGCACGCCGTTGCCGGCCCGCTCGACGCCGAGCGTCTCGGCGGTGAACGCATCCTGCGGCACGGTCGAGTGCAGCCCGACCACCGCAGACAGCGCCCGCTCGATGTCGAAGCCATAATCGCGTGCCCGCGGCTGCGCGGCCGATGGCACCTGTCCGCTGGTCGATGAAGGCATTCGCGTCCTCCGTTTCGGGGATGGAGCGTTTTCGAGCGGCGCGGAAACCGGTTCGCGTAAGGAAAACGCCTCAAAAAGACTCTGGCCGGAACTCCGAGCCTCCTATCAGATAGGCGCATGGGCGTAGGACGCAACCTCACGCCAATTCTCGCCGCATATCCCGGATCTGCAACGCAAATCCGGGATCTCCGCATCGTGTCAGCCGTAGTTGTAGAATCCGCGGCCGCTCTTGCGGCCGAGATGGCCGGCGGCCACCATCTCCTTGAGCAGCGGCGCCGCGCGGTATTTCGGATCCTCGAAACCTTCGTAGAACACCTCCATCACCGACAGCATGGTGTCGAGGCCGATCATGTCGGCAAGCGCCAGCGGGCCGATCGGGTGATTGCAGCCGAGCTTCATGCCGGCATCGATGTCCTCGGCGCTGGCGATGCCCTCCTGCAGCGCGAAGATCGCCTCGTTGATCATCGGGCACAGGATGCGGTTGACGGCGAAGCCGGGGCTGTTCTTGGCAGTGATCGCCACCTTGCCGATCCGCTTGGCGAATTCCATCGCCTTGGCGTGGGTATCGTCGGAGGTCTGCAGGCCGCGGATCAGTTCGAGCAGCGCCATCAGCGGCACCGGATTGAAGAAGTGCATGCCGATGAAGCGGTCCGGGCGGTCTGTCGCGGCGGCGAGTTTCGTGATCGAGATCGACGAGGTGTTGGTGGCGACCAGCGCGCGCGGCTGCAGCGTCGCGCAGAGGTCCTTGAGGATCTTGACCTTGAGGTCCTCGTTCTCGGTCGCGGCCTCGATCACGAGGTCGCAATTCGAAAGCTTCGCCTTGTCGGAGGTGCCGGTGATGCGCTTGAGCGCTGCCTTGTGGTCGGCCTCGCTCATCTTTTGCTTGTTGACCAGCCGCTCCAGGCTCTTGTCGATCACCGAAAGCCCCTTGGCGACGGCGGCATCGGAAATGTCGGTCATGACAACGGTCAATCCGGCGGCCGCGCAGATCTGCGCGATACCGTTGCCCATGGTGCCGGCGCCGATAATGCCAACGGTTTCAATCATGATCTCTTCGCTCCTGTCTTGCGCGCGCGATGCCGCGGCGCGTCTCGTCCTGATGTGGCCCATGGTTACCAGAGCGGAACGGCGGGGGCAAAACCGGCGAAGAATGAGCAGGGTGGGACTTGACGCGCGCTACAGAAAGAGTAGCGTGGACGTATGCTACTAATTCAGTAGCATTTTTTGCCATGCGTTCAGCGAGGTATCCGATGTCCCATGCCGCTCCCCGTATCGCGCCGCTCGATCCGCCTTATGCGCCTGAGGTTCAAGGAAGCTTCGATGCGATCATGAAGGGGCGCGATCCGCTGATCCTGTTCCGCACCGTCGCGACCAGCGCGCGGGCATGGACCAAGTTCAGGGCGGGTTCGCTCTTGGATCGCGGGCCGCTCTCGCTGCGCGATCGCGAGATCGTCATCGATCGCACCACGGCGCTGGCGAATTGCGAGTACGAATGGGGCGTCCATGTCGCGATCTATGCAAAGCCCGCCGATCTGACCGACGCGCAGGTCGCGGCGACGCGCAATGCGCCTTCCACGGCGTCGTGCTGGAGCGAGGCCGAGCAGGCATTGATCGCTGCCGTCGATGCGCTCCATCATCGTGCCACGCTCAATCAGGCAGAGTTCGATCGGCTGCATGCGCACTACGACGATGCGCAGATTCTGGAAATCCTGATGCTGTGCGGTTTCTATCGCACCGTTTCGTACATCGCCAACGCGCTCGACCTGCCGCTGGAGCCGATGGCGCAGCGATTTCCCGCATCGGCACCATCTTAAAATACGAGGAAACCAGCCATGGCGCGTAAAACGCGGGTGACGCCAAAAGGTCTTCCGCTTCCGGGCAAGCCGGTGCGCGGCTCGGAGACCGGGCGGCCGATCATGGCGCTGCTCGATCTGGCGTCCCGCCGCGGTCTGCTGCGCATCGTCTGGGAATTGCGCCACGGGGCGCTGAAGTTCAGGCCGCTGCAGCAGGCATGCGGCGACATTTCACCGACGCTTCTCAACCAGCGGATGAAAGACCTGCGCGAGGCGCAACTCGTCGAACTCTCGGACGAGGGCTATCGGCTCACCGCGCTCGGCCAGGGACTGCGCCGCGCCTTCGAGCCGGTCTCGGTCTGGGCCGAGCAATGGGCGCAGGAGTTGAACAGGAATTGAAAGGGCGGATCGTGTTGCGACCCGCCCCTGCTTTCTCGAACGGTCAGCTCAGGTGGTGCCGCTCCTGCAAGCCGTAGACCGGCGTCGGAATGCCTTCCTTCCGCGCCTTCAATTGCAGCGCGAGATACTGCGAGTAGTGGCGCGACTGATGCAGGTTGCCGCCGTGGAACCAGAGCGCCTCCTGCTGCGTCGGCTTCCACATGTTGCGCTGCTCGCCTTCCCATGGACCGGGGTCCTTGGTGGTGTTCGATCCGAGGCCCCAGACCTTGCCGACCTTGTCCGCAACTTCCTTGGAGATCAGGTCCGCGGCCCAGCCGTTCATCGAGCCGTAGCCGGTTGCATAGACGACGAGATCGGCGGGCAGTTCGGTGCCGTCGACGAACTTCACGCCGGTCTCGGTCAGCTCCTGCACCGCCGCGCCTTCACCGCTCTTCAGTTTGATCGAGCCGTCGATGACGAGATCGCAGGCGCCGACGTCGATGTAGTAGCCGGAGCCGCGGCGCAGATACTTCATGAACAGGCCGGAACCGTCGTCGCCCCAGTCGTGCATGAAGCCGACTTTTTCCAGCGCATCGTAAAAGTCCTTGTCGCGCTCGTGCATCTGCTCGTAGAGCGGGATCTGGAATTCGTGCATGATCTTGTAGGGCAGCGAGGCGAAGATCAGGTCGGCCTTGCGCGTGGTCATGCCGTTCTCGACCGCCTGTTCCGAATAGAGCGCGCCGAGCCCGATATCCATCAGCGTGTTCGAGCGCACGATGTGGGTCGACGAACGCTGCACCATCGTGACGTCGGCGCCGCCTTCCCACAGCGCCGCGCAGATGTCATGCGCGGAATTGTTGGAGCCGATCACCACCACCTTCTTGCCGCGATACTTCTCCGGTCCCGGATGGTTCGAGGAATGCTGCTGCTCGCCCTTGAAGATGTCCTGGCCCTTGTAGGTCGGCCAGTTCGCCTTGCCCGACATGCCCGTCGCCAGCACCAGTTGCTTCGGCTTCAGCGTGATTTCCTTGCCGTCGCGTTCGACGACGACGGTCCATTCGCCGGTCTTCTCGTCATACTTGGCAGACTTCGCCGTGGTGGAGCTCCAGTAATTCAGCTCCATCACCTTGGTGTACATTTCCAGCCAGTCGCCGATCTTGTCCTTCGGCGCGAACACCGGCCAGTTCTTCGGGAAGTCGATATAGGGCAGGTGGTCGTACCAGACCGGATCGTGCAGGCAGAGCGACTTGTAGCGCTTGCGCCATGAATCGCCGGCGCGTTCGTTCTTCTCGATGATGATCGCGGGCACGCCGAGCTGGCGCAGCCGCGCGCCGAGCGCGATGCCGCCCTGGCCACCGCCGATGATTAACGCATAAGGCTGCTTCGAATGGCCGAGGTCGGCGAATTCCTGCTCGCGCTCCTCGCGCCAGCTCTTGCGGTCCTTGCCGTGGCCGTGCTTGGCCCCGAGCGGGCGGGTGAAGCCGGACTTCTCCTCGTGGCCCTTGAGCTCGCTCATGGTGGTGAGCAGCGTCCAGATGCGGCCGTCTTTCAGGCGCAGATGGCCGAAGCCGCGTGCGACATCGGTTTCGAACTGAATCCAGCTCTCGACGATACCGTCGGTCTCGCTGGCGGTTTCGCCGTCCGCGATCCGCCAGTTCGACGGCTTGGTATCCGCGAGACGCGCCTTGAGCATGTCGCGAACCTGATCCTGCCCCTCCATCGTCTTGATGTTCCAGGTGAAGGTGACGAGATCGCGCCAGTAGCAGTCGGTCTGAAACAACGCGACGGCGCGTTCGATGTCGCCTGACGACAGTGCCGCGTTGAAATCGTCGAGCAGTGCCGTGACCGTTCCGTCCGGAGCCTTCGTGAGCATGATGGTATCCTCCCATATGCCGGCCGGGAGGCAGATTTCCATCCCGGTTCCGGCGTGCTGATCGCGAGGTCGAATTCGCCTCTGTCAGACTGTCAGCAAGCGTCGTGCCACGGCGGCGCTTCCCAGAATCTCCTTGTATTTCCGCCTGTTAACTTCGGCGCGGCGAAGCGCCGACTGTGGCGTCCTGCAACAGGTGTTGCACGCAACAATCTTGAATAGCGCCGCAATTCGGGGGACACTTCGCGCAATCATAACAAGAAGGCGCGAGGCAACATCCAGGAGACGACTGCCGTGATTTCGGAGCAGGCTGCGCACATCGACGAACTGGTCCGCGTCGCGGTCGGCGAGAGCAGCGCGCGCGATGCGATCATCCATCAGTCGTGGGTGCGTTGCGTCTCCGAGCACAAGCTCGATCCGGTGGTGCTGCGCGATGCCCGCATCGTGACGTCCGGCCGCTTGCGCGAGCATCGCGATGCGATGGATGAATTCCTGCACACCGCGCGGTTCGGCGTGGAGATGCTCTATCGGCAGATCGCGGGCCTCGGCTATGTGCTGTTGCTCACCGATGCCAAGGGCATCACGGTGGATTTCATCGGCGATCCGACCTTCAACAACAATCTGCGCAAGGCCGGCCTTTATCTCGGCGCCGACTGGAACGAGCCGAATGCTGGCACCTGCGCGGTCGGCACCTGCATTGCGGCTGAAGAAGCGCTGACGGTGCACCAGTCCGATCATTTCGATGCGACCCATATTCCGCTCACCTGCACCGCGGCTCCCGTGTTCGATCCCAACGGCAAGCTCGCTGCCGTGCTCGACATCTCCGCGCTGCGCTCGCCGGAGCCGAAGGCCAGCCAGTTCCTGGCGCTGCAACTGGTCAAGTCGTTTGCGCACAAGATCGAGAACGCCAATCTGCTGAACCGGTTCCGGCACGAATGGATCGTGAAGCTGTCCGGCTCTGCCGAATTCGCCGACGTCGATCCCGATTACGTGATGGCGGTCGATAGTTCGGGGCGCATCATCGGCTTCAACAATCGTGCGCGGCAGCTACTGGCCCACGAACTCAGCAAGCGGCCGGACCTTCGCCTGCGCGCCGATGGTTTTGGCGTGTCGGACATTTTCGAATGCACTGTCGACGACTTGCCGCGTTTCGCGCATTCGCGCCCCACCGGACAACGCACGTTACGGCTTGCCAACAGCGGCGCCACGCTGTTCGCGCAGACCCTGCCGCCGCCGAACAAGCTCGCCGCGCCCGCCGCCTCGCGAGCCGAGTCGGCGCTGCCGGCGCCGCTGCGCAATCTGTTCCGCGGCGATCCGGCGATGCATCACGTTGTGACGCGCGCGGCAAAACTGATCAACACCCAGATGGGTCTGCTCATCACCGGCGAGACCGGCACCGGCAAGGAACATCTCACCAAGGCCTTGCATTCGGTCAGCGCACGTGCAGGCAGGCCGTTCGTCGCCGTCAATTGCGCGGCGCTGCCGGAAAGCCTGATCGAAAGCGAGTTGTTCGGCCACGAAGCCGGCGCATTCACCGGCGCGGCGGCAAAAGGCAAGAAAGGTCTGGTACTGGAGGCCGACGGCGGGACGTTGTTCCTCGACGAGATCGGCGACATGCCGATCTCGTCGCAGACGCGGCTGCTCCGCGTGCTGGCCGAACGCGAGGTGACGCCGGTGGGCCGCACCCGGCCGGTCTCGCTCAACATCCGCGTGATCGCCGCCACCCATCGCGACCTCGTCGCGCTGGTGAAGGCGGGCCAGTTCCGTGAAGACCTTTATTTCCGTCTCAACGGCGCCGTGCTGGCGCTGCCGCCGCTGCGCCAGCGCACCGACATCGAATGGCTGATCGACCAGTCGCTGCATCGGCTCTCGACCGCCCACAAGATCAACTACGTGTTGACGGCCAGCGCGCGCGCGGCGCTCGTGAAGTATCAATGGCCGGGCAACATCCGCGAACTGATCAATGCGCTCGACCACGGTTGCGCGCTGTCGATCGATGGCACGATCGATCTCGCTGATCTGCCGGACCGGATCGCCCACGCCGCGCGCGAGGAGCCATCCGGAAAAGCGTCGCGCGGATCGGCGGTGGCATCGCGCCGCGCCGACGAATTGCTGGCTGCGTTGCGCGACAATCGCTGGAACGTCTCGCGTGTGGCGCGGGAGCGTGGCGTCGACCGCTCCACGATCCACCGCCAGATTCTCCGCTACGGCATCACCATGCCGAAAAACGCGACCTGACGAATCGGAGGGCAGGCGACTGGCGTTCCTTGCTCGCTAGTCGATCGCGGCGGAAGCTTCGAGCGATGATCGCTCCTAATTCTCGAACAGCACGAAGGCGGCCCATACCGATGGATCGCTCGCGCCCTCGATATGGCCATTGATGGCATCGCGGCGGGTCTTGCGAAGCGCTTCCGGATAGGTCTCGCCCGCGACCAGCTTTTCATAGAACCGGATCATGAAGCGGGACGTGCCGAGGTCGTCCACCGGCCACAGCGCGAGCAGGGAGCGCTTGGCGCCGGCGATGCCGATCGCGGTCGGCAGTCCTCTCAGGCCGCCGACGAAGGTCTCCTGGCCGCGCCCGGTCTCGCACGCCGACAGCACGAATAGTCCGATATTAGACAGATCCCAATCCATCACCTCGAAAGCGTAGAGGCGGCCGTCGTCGTCGTCGCGTTTCATCGCGCGCCGGTCTCCGGATCGGGACAGGATGACGCCGCTCTGCCACAACGCATCGATGCCCGTCGCGCCGCCGGTGTCCTCGCTCTCATACGAACCGTGTGTCGCCAGATGCACGATGCTCGCGGCTTCGACGTCCTTGCGCAGCACCGGCTCGGTGGCCTGTTCGCCGGTCAGCATCTCGATCCGGGTCTCGTTCCTGCCGAGCACCTTGGCGATATCGTCGATTTCGCTTTTCGTGGCCGGCAGCGGTTCGGCGCCGGTTTCCTTGCCGTTCCTGTAATCGAGCCCGCCTGCCAGCACGGCGACGCCGCCATGCGGCATCTTCTGCGTCTCGTTGATTCCATAAAGCGCCTCGGGGCGCGTCAACATCCGCAGCGTATAGCGATCCTCGATCAGTACGCCGGCATCGTCCCGAAGCAGCGGAAACGGCACCGCGAAAAGCTGGCCGTCGGGAACGATGTAGAGCGTCGAAACGTCCTTCAGCGAGGATTCGAGCGGCGCGATCAGCCGCGTGTAGAGCTTGGCGAAACCGGGCTTCGACGTCGCGGGCACGGCCGCGCTCTCGCTCTCGGTCGACGCGCGGGCCGTGCGCAAACGGGCGATCTGATATTCCGCGCCGAGATTGCGCAGCCGCGGATCGCCGAGATTGAACAGTTTTGGGTCGGCATCCTTGCGGCTGACGAGCGCATAGAGAACGGTATCCTCCAGCGGATCGGACGACTGCCGGTCTGCGCGCCATTTGCGCGTGATGAAATAGCTGACGAGCGCTTCCTTGCTGCCGAGCAACTGGCGCGGCGACGGTAACGGCGGCTCGATCGCCTTCGGCGTTACGTGAAGCTTGGCAAGCCGCTCGTTCAGGCGCGCATCGATGCCGCGCAACTGCTCGAGCCGGTTCATGCCACCGTCTATGTCGGATCCGCTCGCCAGCAGTTCCTGCACTTCGAACGACAGCCGCAAGCCGTTCTTCAGCAGGTGATGGGTCGCGGTGTCGGCGGGATCGATGATCCTGGCGATTTTTCTCAAGGTATCGCGCTTGCCGTCCTCGATCGTCGGCCAGCGCCGCACCGCATCGGCGAAGGCCGGGACGGCCGAGGCCTCGTGTTCGGCAAGGTGGGCGTAGCCGTAGAGCATCTCGTCGGCGAGCGCGCGCGTGGCTTCCGCGACGATACGGTCGCCCGCCGTTCCGACTTCGCGGTTGATCCAGGCGATCATTTCGCGATCGAGCTTGGCGAAATCCGCCGCCGCGCCTGCGGGATCGGTTGCGGCCCGGCTGTTGGCCATGTCGATGCGGACCGCATAGCTGGTCGGATGCTGCGGGCTGAAGACCGTCGCGGAAATATCGTAGGCCTTCTCGCGCAGTTGCTTCGCCTTGGCGCGGCTTCCGGACTTGTCGTACTGGTCCGCGACCCGTCGCGCGGCCTTGATGCGCAGGATATCGGGATATTGCTGGTCTGCCACGATGGCTTCGAGCCGCGTTCGCGCCGCGTCGTCGAGTGGCTTTTCGCCGGCCGCCACCTGGGTGAAGAACAGCCAGGCATCCGCCTGCCCGACGTAATCCGCGTCCTTCTTGTCCAGTGCTACCGCGATATCGCGGTTCTGCTGGAAATATCGCTTGGCCTGCGGGTAATCGGCGAGGTCGAGATAGTTCTGCGCCAGGTTGTTAGCGCTCACCATCACGTTGAAATGGTTCTTGCCGTAGTGGGCCGTGCGCTTGCCGAGGACGAACGTATCCAGTTCGACCGCCCGCGACGGCGCCCCCATGATGCGCAGCATATCGGCGTAGTTGTTGGCGAGCTTCCAGGTCAGGCGGTCGTCGTCGCCGAGCGTTTTCCGCGCCAACTCGTAATTGCCCTTGGCGAGATTGGTGGAGGCGGCCGGGTTGCCGGCGCCCGACATCGCGACCGCCAGCTTGTCGTTGGCGAACATCAGTTCGCGCGAGTACTTGCCGAAATAGCGGGCGAAGCGATGGGTCGCCTGCAGGTAGAAGGGCATCGCCTCCTGATATTTCCGCAGGTCGGTCTTGACCATTCCGAGCATCAGGAAGAAGTCGGAAAGCTCCGACATTTCGACTTTCGCTGCCGGGCTGCCGAGCGCATCGGTCAGCAGCGTTTCCGCGCGCTGCACTTGCCCGGCTTGATGGAATTTCTGCGCCGCCTCGACATACTGGCCGATGGCGAAAGCCTGGAATTGCGAGCGGGCGGCATCCGAAAGCGCGGACCGAAGCGCGTTGAAGCCCGCGTCCCGGTTGCCGCTGCCCAGCATGCGATAGGCGGCCGCGATGCGTTTGGAAAAGGCGGCTTCCTTGCCGGACCGCACGGTCTTGACAGCATCGCCGCCTCTGAGGTCGCCGGATGCGGGTTGGGCAACAGCAGGAACCGACAGGATCGTAGCGGTCGCAATGATGGCCAGCCAGCGCTTACACTTCATGGTCCGGGTAGTCATGACTTGCGGCTCTTTCGATCGATCTCGGTGCGTAGCGTGCTTCAGGAATTCAGTCGGGACGCGCCGGGCCAGAATGCGATCTCGATGACATCTGGATCGCAGGGCACACTGTCATCCCTGCTGCCCTGAAATTCCATCCAGCTGATGCGTAGGGTCACGTCGGCAGTGTCGAGAAAAAAGACGGGCCCGTTCGGCAAGGGATCGGGCATCGATGGACTCGAAATCGTAAACATTTGCGAGGGAAAACTCGCGTGGGCTGTTTCGATCCGTGTCCATGGCTTGCCGCTCATCCGCTCTGCCGGCAAATGATCCGGCTCGGAATCGTGAATGGAGATGCGGATGTGCTGTTGCAGGCAATCGTTGGTGTAGATCACGATCCCGGTCGCCGGAACGAACAGGCTGCGCCTTTCCATTTCGGGAGTGAATTCTGTTGGCGGCACGAAAGCGGGATCCTCGCGGTCGATAAGGTAGAACTGGCCGTAGTCGGCCTGCCATGCGAACGTCGCCCAACCGCGCAGCGCCAAGGTTTTTCCCCCTATGTTGAACGACCGCGGGTGCCGTGCGGCTCGACGAAGACCAGCAGCGCATGGCCGGCTGCATCGGGCGGCACGACCAGCCGGTCGCCCATCGTCACACCGGCGGCGCCGATGGTTCGGGCCGCGGCAGCGAGATCGTCGACCGTGATGACGAGCCCTGCGCCGCCGCGTTCCGGAAGACCGTCCAGCGATACGTTCGGATATTGCCGCGCCAGCGCGTCGCGGGTGACAAACATGATGTCGGCGCGGGTCGACCCCGACGGGACCACGATGCTGCCGTCGGGTTCGGAATGCTGCGTGCTGTCGATCAGCCGCATCATGTGACGCGCGTCAGCCTCCGGTTGTGGTGAAGTGACAATTACCGTCTGCAGGCCTGCCGCCGTGTTGGCATGACGCTGCAATTCGGGAATCCACACCGTGTCCCTTGTGTGATGCTGACAGGCGAAAATGCGGACGCCTGCGGGCGCTTCCGTCGCCGGCCACTCGAAAATGCTGAAGCGAGCCTCGCCTTCGCCACCGCCGGGCAGCTGGACAGGGCGTCCGAAATCGATCGGACCGGTCGCTTCCAGGCCGATCTTGCGCAGTTCATCGACGCCGGCGGTCGCATCGGTCGTGGTAAAGGCTATTCGCTCGATGCCGCCACCCCGCTCGGCGATGAACGCGCGGCTCGGCGCGTTGTGTTCGGTGGGCGTGAGAATGCCGAGCAGTTCGATGTAATCATCGCCGAACATGATCGTATAGTTGCCTGATCCGAGCTTGGCGCTATGCGTGCCGCGCGGCGAGACGGTAAAGCCGAGCCGCTTCCAGTTGTTCGCGGCTGCATCTAAATCCTCTACCATGACAACGACATGATCGATGCCGACAACGTGCTTCAGTGACATGCGCTTCACACTCCTTGGCGTCGACGCAAGCTATGCCATGTTATGTCGAAACCGCAACTCGGCGCGGATATCGATGCCTGGAAAGGCAATCAGAACCGGTTTGACGGCGATTTATGGATATGATCTGCAAGCATGATCCATATTCTGGAATTAGATACCACTAATCGTAATCTTTATGGAATTAACTTCCAAAACGACGACCGGGAGGGTGTAACAACGCAAGCTGCCGATTGCAGGCCGGTGCTAGAGTTTCATCAATCGACGATCGCATGGATTGCGGCATGACGGCTGCATTCCTGTCGATCGTGACGAAGGAGGTTGCACCGGCAACCGGATTGCGAGGATTGATGATGAAGACGATCGGCTTGATTGGCGGAATGAGCTGGGAGAGCACTGCGGTGTATTATCGCAGGCTCAACGAACAGGTCCGCAAGCTCTGCGGCGGTCTGCATTCCGCCGAGATCGTCATGCGCTCCGTCGATTTCGAGTCGATCGTCGCGATGCAGACGGCGGGCGATTGGGACGGCGCCGCCGGCGTCCTGCAGAAGATCGCGCGCGAACTCGAAGCCGCAGGGGCCGATTGCGTGCTGATCTGCACCAATACCATGCACAAGCTGGCCGATACGGTGCAGGCGGCGACGAGTATCCCGCTCTTGAACATCGTGGACATCTGCGCGCACGAGCTGAAGGCGGCCGGCGTCTCCAGGCCGCTGCTGCTGGCGACCCGCTATACGATGGAGCACGATTTTTATCGCGAGCGCATGAGCCGCCGGCACGGGCTGGACACGATCGTGCCGGAGGCGGACGACCGCACGGCGGTGCACGATATCATCTTCTCCGAATTGTGCTGCGGCATCATTCGTGAATCCTCGCGGCAACGTTACATGGACGTTATCGAGCGCGGGCGCGCTGCGGGCGCGGACAGCGTGATTCTCGGCTGCACCGAAATTGGCCTCTTGATCCGGCCGGAGAACATTGATTTACCGGCATTCGACTCGACGCTGCTGCATGCCGATGCGGCAGTCGAATTCGCACTCGGCGACGGGCCGCTTGGCCGCGCCGACGCAGCCTAACGGAGAAAATTTCTAATGCGTGCGATGGTTCTGCGGGAGCACGGTGGGCTCGACAAGCTCACCTTCGATCCGAATTTTCCAGATCCCGATATCGGGCCGGCTGACGTGCTGTTGCGTGTGCGGGCCACGTCCCTGAACTATCATGACATCTTCACCCGCCGTGGCATGCCCGGGATCAAGATTCCGCTGCCGGTGATCATGGGCTTGGATGTCGCCGGCGAGATCGTCAAGGTCGGTTCGGACGTGAAGGGATGGAAGGCCGGCGACCGCGTGCTGGTCGATCCGCTCAACCGCGTCGAAGGCGGGCTGATGGGCGAGACCATGAACGGCGGTCTCGCGGAATTGTGCAAGGCGCGCGCGCATCAGCTCGTGCGGATTCCCGACAATGTCAGCTTCGAGCAGGCCGCGGCGCTGCCGGTCGCCTACGGCACCGCGCACCGCATGATGACTACCAACGGTCATGTCTCGGCCGGCGAGAAGGTTCTGATTCTCGGCGCCAGCGGCGGCGTCGGCGTCTGTTGCGTACAACTCGCCAAGATCGCCGGTGCCTATGTCATCGCCTGTGCCGGTTCGGAGGAGAAGGGGCGGCGGCTCAAGGAAGTCGGTGCTGACGAAGTCATCCTCTACACGCAGGAAGACTTCATGCAGGTGGTGCGGCAGCGTCACGGGCGCCCGCAGCGTGCCGGCGGCGGCTCGTCCGTCAACGGCGGCGTCGATGTTGTCGTCAACTTCACGGGCGGCGATACCTGGGTGAAGTCGTTGCGCACGCTGAAGCTCGGCGGCCGCATCCTCACCTGCGGCGCGACCGCGGGCTACGATCCGGCGGAAGACCTTCGCGTGATCTGGACCTTCGAACTGCAGATCCGCGGCTCCAACGGCTGGGAACGCGAGGACATCGAGAAGCTGTTCGAACTGGTCTCCTCCGGAAAGCTGCGCGCGCAGATCGACAAGACCTTCCCGCTGGAGCAGGCCGCGGAAGCGCTGCGGATGCTGGAAGACCGCAATGTGTCCGGCAAGGTCGTGGTGACGCCATGACCACGCCGCTGGACCAGAGCCAGATCGAGGCGATGCTGAAGCAGTCGCCGTTCATCTCGTTTCTCGGGCTGACGGTGACCGCGCTCGACGCCGGGAAGCAGGAAGTCGTCATGCGGGCGCCGATGCGGCCGGAGTTCGAGCGCGAACCCGGCACCAGGCAGTGGCATGGCGGTCCGATTGCGTCGATCATCGACACCGTGGGCGACTACGCGCTGGTGATGTTCGTCGGCCGTGGCCTGCCGACCATCAACTTCCGGGTCGATTTCTTTCGGCCCGCGATCGACACCGCGTTGATCTGCACCGGCCGGGTGCGTCGGCTGGGGCGCACAGTGGGTGTCGCCGACGTCGACGTTCACGACGAAAAGGGCGCCTTGATCGCGATCGGACGGGCAACCTATGCGATCTAGAACGTCCGCAAGCGCAGGGCCGCGATGAAACCACTCGCCGACAGGATCGCTCTCGTCACCGGCGCAAGCCGCGGCATTGGCCGAGCGATCGCTGTCCGGCTGGCGCAGGACGGCGCATGCGTCGGCGTTCACTACCGGTCCGAAAGCGACAAGGCGAAGCAGACGCTCGACCTGATCCGCGCCGAAGGCGGCGATGGTTTCCTCGTTGCGGCGGATCTCGCAGACCCGGCCGGCGCCGCCCGGCTTGCCGATGCGCTGATCGGCGAGTTGCGCACGCGGCGCAATCCGCCGTTGCTCGACATCCTCGTCAACAACGCGGGCATCGACGACCGCAAGACCATCGAGCAGGTGTCCGAAGCCGACTTCGATCGCATGCTGCAGATCAATTTCAAGTCGCCGTTCTTCCTGATCCAGAAGCTGCTCCCGGTCATGGCCGACGGTGGCCGCATCATCAATATCTCGTCGATGGCGGCGCGGCTGTCGGTCCCGACCATGGCGGTCTACGCATCGAGCAAAGCGGCGCTGTCGACGCTCAGTCGCGTGCTCGCGGCGCATCTCGGGCCGCGCGGCATCACCGTGAATGCGGTGCTGCCCGGCGCAACCTCGACGGATCTCAATCCCATCACGTCCGATCCGCAGCGCAGCCGCGCGGTCCGCGACACCGTGGCGCTTGGACGAATTGCCGAGCCCGGCGACATCGCGCCCATTGTTGCATTTCTGGCATCGCCCGAGGGCGGCTGGATCACCGGCGAGACCATCGAAGCGAGCGGCGGCCAACGGCTATGAACGAGCATCCTGCCCGCGGTTTTTTATTCCCCAGGCCCGCGTTCGGCAGCAATGATCTGCTTTTGCACACGTCATGGCGAGCATGGCCGTTGCGAAAGATGCCGCGGCATTTTTCGCGTTTCCTGTTGTGCAGTGCATTCTGTAAAAGCGACGCGTGGCCCGTGGTGGAGACAGAGCCCTGATGGATCGGATCGATCTTAAAATTCTCGGTTGCTTGCAGGAAGACGCGATGATGCCGCTCGTGGCTGTCGCCGAAAAGGCAGGTCTGTCGAGTTCGCCATGTTGGCGACGGATCCAGGTCCTGATCGAGAAGAAGATCATTCGCCGCCGCGTTGCGCTGCTCGATCCGAACCGGGTCAACGTTCCGGTGACGGTGTTCGTTACGTTGAAGACCAACAGGCATGACACCAAGTGGATGACGTCGTTCGCCCGCGAGATCGCGAAGATTCCGGAAGTGACCGAATTCTATCGCATGAGCGGCGAGGTCGACTATCTGCTGCGCATCGTCGTGCCCGATGTCGCGGCATATGACGGCGTCTACAAGCGGCTGATCGGTGCGGCGGAGCTCTTCGATGTCTCTTCGAGCTTTGCGATGGAGACGATCAAATACTCCACTGCGCTGCCACTCAACTACGTCAAGGTATGAACCGCGCCGCGCCCGCTCTAGCACGGAATTTGCAAGCGGTTTCACGACCGAAAGCGTGAAGCCAGATAATTTGACGACCGTTTAATTGGAGGGACCATGAAGAACATTTACCGCAGGACCATGATGAAGCGGCTGGCGACGGTCGCATTTTGTGCGGGGCTCGGCATCGCGAGTCTGGGTGTCGGCAGCGCGTCGGCCCAGCAGAAGGCGGCGGATACGTCGCCGGTGCGGATCGGGGTGCTCACCGACATGTCCGGCCTGTTTGCCGACATCTCTGGTCCCGGGGCGGTGGTCGCGGTCAAGATGGCGGTCGACGATTTCGGCGGCAAGGTGCTCGGGCGCCCGATCGAGGTGATTTCCGCCGACCATCAGAACAAGGCGGACGTCGGCGTCGCGGTTGCGCGCGAGTGGATCGACGAGAAGAAGGTGGTGATGCTCGCCGACCTGATGAATTCGGCGGTGGCGCTGGGCGTGATGGAGCTTGCGAAGTCGAAGGACCGCATCGCGATCGTCAACGGCGCGAGCACATCGGTCATCACCAACGAGAAGTGCACGCCGAACAGCGTTCACTATACGTGGGATACGTATTCGCTCGCCCGCGGCACGGCGAACGCCGTCGTCCGCCGCGGCAAGAAGAAGTGGGCGATCCTCGAAGCCGACTACGCCTACGGTCACCAGCTTGCGAGCGACAGCCGGCGCTTCGTCGAGCAGGCGGGCGGCACCGTGGTTTCGGAGATCAAGCATCCGATCAATACCAGCGATTTCTCGTCGTTCCTGCTGCAGGCGCAAAGCTCCGGTGCCGACGTGATCGCGCTGGCCAATGGCGGCGCCGATACCATCAACTCGATCAAGTCTGCGGCCGAATTCGGCATCGGCCGCGACGGCAAGCAGCAGGTCGTCGGGCTGGCGATCAATCTGAACGATACCAAGGCGCTCGGCCTCAACTCCGCGCAGGGGCTGCTGCTCACCGAGGCGTTCTATTGGGATCTCAACGACGAGACCCGTGCCTGGTCGAAGCGTTTCATGGAGAAATTCGGCAAGATGCCGACGTCGACCCAGGCCGGCGACTATTCATCCACGATGCATTATTTGAAGGCGGTCGCTGCGGCCGGTACGCTGGACGCGCAGACCGTGATGGCCAAGATGCGCGAGATGCCGGTGAACGATTTCTTCGCGCATAATGGTCACATCCGGATCGACGGTCGCATGGTGCACGACATGTATCTCGCGGAAGTGAAGAAGCCGTCGGAGTCGAAAGGGCCGTGGGATTTCTACAAGATCCTCGAGACGATTCCGGGCGATCAGGCGTTCCGCCCGTTGTCGGAAAGTGCTTGCCCGCTGGTCAAGAAGTGACCAACTGGTAACCCGTCGCGTCGATTGCATCCTTTGGTGGCCCGCGCGCATCGGCGAGCGGACCGTCATGTTGAATTTTATCTGGAGTGGAAGTGATGTCCTGGCCGTCCCGTAATCTTGGTTGCTGTTTCGATCCGTCGAAAGATCCGTCCAAGGTCGCGATCATCGATCTTCGTCAGCCCGATCGTCCGGACGAAGTCACCTATGCCGCCCTCGACGCCGCTTGCGATGCGGTTGCGCGCGGCCTGCTCGCCAAGGGACTGAAGCAGGGCGACCGCATCGGCATCATGTCGCTGAATTCGGCGCCGATGATCGCTGCCTATCTCGGGATCATGCGGGCAGGCATGGTCGCGGTGCCGATCTCGTTCAAGCTGGCGCGGGAAACGGTCGAATACATCATCAAGGATGCCGACCTTCGCGCCGTGTTCCACGATCACGAGCGGGCGTCGCTGGTTCCGGATCATCTGCTCGGCATCGATTTCGATACCGCAGACGGCTACGCCGCGCTGCTCGACTACGGACCGTTCACCGCCTTCGAGCCGAAGGGCCGGGAGGTCGCCACGATTCTCTACACTTCCGGCTCGACGGGTATGCCGAAAGGCGTGCTGCTGTCGCACGAGTCGCAAATGTGGGCGCTGGACGCCGCAGCCCGCGCCGGCGACCGTTCGCAACAACGCTACATCGTCGCCGCACCGATGTTCCACATGAACGCGACCATCAGCGTCAAGTCCGCGTTGCAGGCAGGCGCGTCGATGGTGTTGTTGCCGACCTTCGATGCGCGGCTCTTCGCCCGGGCGATCGCGAAATACCGGGTCACCTCGCTGACCTCGGTGCCGACCATGATGGCGATGCTGGCGCGCGAGCACGATCTTCTGGAAACGCTCGATTTCTCGTCGGTGACCAGTGTGATGATGGGATCGGCGCCGTTGACCAAGTCGCTGGTCGAGAAGGTGCAAAGCCTGTTTCCGGGCGCTGCGACCAGCAACGCTTACGGGACCACCGAAGCAGGGCCGGGTGTGTTCGGGCCGCATCCTGATGGTCTGCCGCGGCCGGACACGGCACTCGGCTATCCGACGGCGGGCGCACTGGCCGAACTGCGGGAAGGGCCGTCTCCGGATCAAGGCGTGCTCTACATGAAGAACCCGATGCTGATGGAGGGCTACAACAACCGCCCGGAGAAAACCTCAGAGGTGATGTACGACGGCTGGTATCGCTCCGGCGATATCATGCGCCGCGACGAGAACGGCTTCTTTCATTTTCTCGGCCGCGCCGACGACATGTTCGTGGTCGGCGGCGAGAATGTCTGGCCGGGTGAAGTCGAGAAGCTGGTCGAGCGAATGCCGGGCGTGCACCAGGCGGCGGTCGTGCCCGTGCCCGACGAGATCAAGGGCATGTTGCCGTTCGCCTTCGTCGTGCTTCAGGACGGTGCCAAGATCGACGAGGCCGCGATCAAGAAATTCACGATCGACAACGGGCCGGCCTTCGCGCATCCGCGCTTCGTCGAATTCCGGTCGGCGATTCCGCTGTCGGCGACCAACAAGCCCGATCGCCGGCTGCTGACCCAGGAAGCGGAACGGATTGCAGTCCAGCGCCGGGCAGTCCGCGAGCGCGCCTGATCGTCGCTGGCGGAATCCGGCTCGATAATGTGCAGGTTGGTGGCTTCGACCGCCGGCCTTACGGATCGAGCTCGGTGTCCCAATAGAGATAGTCGAGCCAGCTATCGTGCAGGTAGTTCGGCGGGAACAGGCGGCCGTTGCGATGCAGTTGATGCACTGTCGGCGCGAACGGGGTCTGGCGCGGATACATGTGCGCCTGATCGGTGGTCAGGTTGCCTTTGCGCAGGTTGCACGGCGAGCAGGCGGCGACGACGTTTTCCCACGTGGTCTGGCCACCCTTCGAGCGCGGGACAATGTGATCGAAGGTCAGGTCGGAGTGCGACGAGCAGTACTGGCAGGTGAAGCGGTCGCGCAGGAACACGTTGAACCGGGTGAAGGCGGGATGCGTCGTCGGTTTCACGAACGACTTGAGCGACACCACGCTCGGCAATTGCATCTCGAAAGTCGGGCTGTGGACCGCGCGGTCGTAGTGTTCGACGATGTTGACGCGGTCAAGGAAGACCGCCTTGATCGCGTCCTGCCACGACCAAAGGGACAACGGATAGTAACTCAGCGGGCGGAAATCCGCGTTCAATACGAGGACCGGCCAACCGCCTTGCGAGACATGTGCGTTCAAGTAACGCTCCTGGCTCCCCATTACGTCGGCCGCGAAGCAGCCGTCACCGGCATACTACAGTCACCGTGACGGCATTGTGAAGAGCGCCGGACCGTTGTCCGCCGCAAAGGCTTGTCCCAATGGCGTTATCGGACCGCCGCCAGTGCCGCCGGAGCGTCCGTCGCGGGGGTGGCGGCGTCCCTGCGAAGCGGCAACAAACCCGCGTCACAGGCCTTGATCTGCAATGCCAGGTACTTCGAATTGATGCGGCATTGGGCGAGGCTTCCGGCGATGAACCAGAGGCCCGGTTGCGGGGTGCGGACATACATGTTCCGCAGTTCCTGAGCGTCCCCGAAGCCCCAGATCGGCCCGACGCGGTCGGCGATTGCGTCCCCGAACAGCCTGCGAATCAGCAGCTCCTGGCCCTTGTAGCCGGTGGCGAGCACGATCAGGTCGGCGGGTAGGGCCTTGCCGTCACGGGTGCGGGCGCCGGCCGCGGTGAAGCCGTCGAGGTTGGCGAACTGTTCGAGCGCAATCGCCCCGTCGGCGACCAGATCGGAGCAGCCGACATTGAAGTAATAGCCGCCGCCACGGGTCAGATATTTGAACTGCCAGCCGGTGTCGTCCTCGCCGAAGTCGAGCGTGAAGCCGACGCGGCGCAAGCCGTCGAGCAGCGGCTTGTCGAGCTGCCGCGAAGTCTCGGTCATCAGTTGATGGCTGCGCCGCGACACCGCCAGCGGCGTCGATGCGGCGATCAGGTCGCAGTCTTCCAGTGGCGGTCCCTCGTCGTAGAGTGCATAGGCGAGCTGCGCGC
This sequence comes from Xanthobacteraceae bacterium, assembly GCA_024508855.1. Classification (GTDB taxonomy): domain Bacteria; phylum Pseudomonadota; class Alphaproteobacteria; order Rhizobiales; family Xanthobacteraceae; genus 62-47. Next base: position 164,274 of record JANINJ010000045.1, on the reverse strand, counting down.
TCGGCTCGACATTGGTGACGAGCGTCGGGCTGCGCTGCACCAGCGTCACGGCTGCGCCCGAGGCGTGAAGGTCCTGCGCGATGTCGTGGCCGCTATTGCCGGTGCCGATCACCAGCGCGCGCTTGCCGGCCCATGCTTCGCCGTCGCTGTACTGGCTGGAATGCAGCACGGTGCCGCGAAAATTCTCCAGCGTCGGAATCGGCGGACGGTTCGGAATGCCGCTGACGCCGGTCGCCATCACGATATGGCGCGGATGCATCTGCCGCGTGCGGCCGTCGGTGTGGCGCAGCGTTATGGTCCAGCGCTCGCTAGCCGGATCGTAGCTGCCGCCCGCGAATTCGGTGCCGGTCCAGAAGTTCAGCTCCATGCTCTCGGCATAGGACTCGAACCAGTTGGCGAGCTTGTCCTTTGGGATGTAGGTCGGCCAGTTCGGCGGAAACGGCATGTAGGGCAGGTGATTGACCTGCACCTGGTTGTGCAGCGTCAGTGCGTGGTAGCGGTTGCGCCAGTTGTCGCCGATGCGCGCCTCGCGATCGACGATCAGCGTATCGACGTTGAGTTGCGTCAGGCGTGCAGCGATGGACAGCCCGGCCTGTCCGCCGCCAACCACCAGCACGTCCGGATCGTGGTCCGCATAGGCGGCCGCGGTGCGGCGCTGGTCGAGCCAGTTGGGGCCGCGGAAATCGCGCGAATAGGCTTCGCCATGCGGCCGGCGGCGGCCGATGTTTTCCTCGAAGCCTTTCAACTCGTCGAGCGCGGTAAACAGTGTCCATGCCTTCATCTCGCCGCTTGTATCCGCAACCAGCCGCAGCAGGCCGCTGCCGCGTCCGGTTGCGGTTTCGAACGCGAAGATCGCCTCGATGGTGCGGACGCCTGCGCGCGTCACCTCGCGTGGCGGCGTGCGCCCGGTTGTGAGACGGAAGTTGGCAGGCGCAACGGTTGCGGCGTGCTGCAGGAGACCGTCGCAGATCACATCCGCGCTGCTGACGGTCGTCATGTGCCAGGTGAAGGCGAGGACGTCGCGCCAGTGGCTGTCGGATGCGAACAATTTCGTGAGCGAAGCCGCATCTTGTTGCGTCAGCGCATCCGCGAAGTGCGCGAGCCAGCGTGTCGCGATGGATGCGTGATCCTCGGTCCGATCCGGCATGCGGTTTCCTCTCGTTCGTTTTTCTGTCCGCAACTATAGCGCGGAAGAGAGGCGCGAGAAGCGCGGCACCGGGAGGCGGGCATACGTCGGACGCAGGGGAGCGCTATCTGGCGAAGCAGTTCACTCCACCAGCGACAACATGTAGCCCTGATCGGGGGAGACCTCGCCGCCGAGCGTCGCGAGATAGGCTTTGCGCACGGCGTTGGGGCCTTGCTGCTCCGTGACTTGAATCCACTTGTCGAGTTCGGGAACCAGCGTCGCCCACGCTGCGGTAAAGCGGCGATCGAGGCCGCCGGGTCCCCATTCCTTGGCGCGCTTGCGGATCTGGTCCGGCGCGAAGAACCACACTGGTTTTGCGCCGGGCAATTGCGGCTCGTCCTGCGGCGTCTGGTGGGTCAGGCCGACACGGCCGCTATAGACCAGCTTGTCGCCGAAATGCCGATGCAGCCGTTCACGCAATGCGCCGTTGCCCGCCATGTCGACATAGGCCACCGGCTTGTCGGCGGCGAGCGTCGCGATATCGTCATAGCCCACCACCTCGTCGTAACAGCCGAGCGCGCGGACGAAATGCTCGTTGGCAGGCGAGGTGAGTCCGATCACGCGGACCGGCTGGCGCTGCGTATGCAAGAGATGCGCGAGGCCGAACGCGGTCTTGCTCGACGCGCTGGAGAGGATCGCCGAACGTGCGCCGAAGAAATCGTTCTCGGCAAGAAAATCGTCGACCAGGAACGACAGCATGAACAGCGGGCGCAGCAGCGCCTGATAATCGCCCTGCAATCCCGCAAAGGATGGATCGCCGCCGACGCGCGCGTAGGCGTTGTAGACCGGCGCCACGTCCTGCCGATGCGCGGCGCCGTCGCGCAAGCCGCGCTTGCTGACATCGGTGGCCTCGATCACCAGATGCGTCGCCATCGGGAAATAGCCGAACAACCGCTCGCCTTCGGGGATGTTGGGATGGCGCGAGGCGATGACCTCGCCAAATCCCCATACCGGGATGTTGCCGAAGCCGGCGGGCGCCGGAAACAGATGCCAGTATTTCATCTGCTCGCCCAGCAGCGCATAGGTGATGTTGTTGGCGGTGAACGCGAAGCGATCGACTTTCACCAGCAACGCTTCGTCGGGCAGGCCGGCTTTGTTCGGCAACGTCGTGTCGATGAGCTGGCAATGCTTGAGATCGTCGCGCGCGACGATGAATTGTGTGGCTTTCACGTTTTCGGTCCCGACGTTTCTGTGGTGGTTTAGTTTGTAGCGCGATTGTCGTCATCGCGGATGTCGGCTTTGCGACAGGCCGTGACGTTTGAAACGGCGTTTAAAGCGTCCTCGCGTTCGTCGCCCGCGCGACTCGGATGCGAAGCGTCGGGGAACAACACGCTTCGCGAAAGTCGAATGTGTCGATACGTCGCAAGGCAATCTAGAGTTGTTCTAAGGCGAGCATGCCCTGCAAACTTCCAATCATTCCTGCAGGAGGATAAGGACACCTCTTCGGTAAAAATCATCGCGGGGGCGAGGTGTACAAGTCAGGTCGTTGGGGCGCGCAAGTTCCATTCGCAGTGATGGTCGGAGTCATGGCCGCGGGCTATCCATCGGCAGGCTTTTCGCAATCGCAAGGCTCCGACACGTCGCTTCCTGCGGTGACGATCGACGCGCCGCAGCAGCGTCGCGCGGAAACGCGGCCCGCGCGTCAGTCGTCGCGCTCCGCCACTGCGACCCGCCGCGTCCGTGCACCGCGCCGCGTGGCTGCGCCGCCCGCCCCGCCGGCGATTGCCGCGCAGGCCAGCGAACGCATCGACGGCCATGTGGACGGTTATGTCGCGACGCGCAGCGGTTCCGGCAGCAAGACCAACACGCCGCTGCGCGAACTTCCGCAGACCGTCAACGTCATCACCGCCGATCAGATCAGGGATCAGGGCGCGCAGAGCGTCAGCCAGGCCTTGCGCTATACGCCGGGCGTGCTGGCGGAAAGCTATGGCGGCGCTTCGCAGTTCGACGCCTATACGCAGATCCGCGGCTTCCAGGCGGATACCTATCTCGACGGCACCCGTCTGCCGAACGGAACCACCAGCACGTTCTGGGCCAGCACCGTGATGGAGCCTTACGGCCTCGAACGCATCGAAGTGCTCAAGGGACCGTCGTCGGGCCTGTACGGACAAACGTCGCTGGGCGGCATCGTCAACATGACGTCGAAGCGCCCGACCGACACGCCGTTCGGCGAGATCCAGTTGCAGACCGGCAGCTTCGATCGCAAGCAGGTGGCCTTCGATTTCGGCGGGCCGACCGACGCGACCGGGCAGTTCCTCTATCGCCTGACCGGGCTGGTGCGCGATGCGGACACCCAGGTCAATTTCATGAAGGACAACCGGGCCTACATCGCGCCGTCCTTCACCTGGCGGCCGGATGCGGATACGACGCTGACCATCCTCGCCAACTATCAGTCGGAATGGGGTGGCAAGACCAGCTTCAACTATCTGCCGACATCCGGAACGCTCACCTTCAATCCTTATGGCCGGTTGCCGCGCGATCTTTATGTCGGCGAGCCGACATTCGATCGCTTCAGCCGCCAGCAGGGATCGATCGGCTATCAGTTCGAGCATCGTTTCAACGATGCGCTGACGGTGCGGCAGAACCTGCGTTACTTCGAGGTCGATACTCAACTCAAGGCGCTCAACCGGTCCGGAGAACTGCAAGCCGATAACCAGACGCTGAACCGCCGCGCATTCGGAATCGACGCCGGTGCTCGCTCGCTTGCCCTGGACAATCAGGCAGAGGTCCGGTTCATCACCGGGCCGTTCAGTCATGTCGCGCTGTTCGGAATCGATTACCGGATCGAAGACAACCATTACAATATCGGCAGTGCGGCTGCGCCACCGATCAACGTTTATCACCCCACCTACGGCCTTGCGATCACCGATCCCGGCACGACGAATTTCCAGCTGAGCTCGACGACGTCCAGCCAGTTGGGTGGTTATGTGCAGGACCAGATCAAGTTCGGCCGATGGGTCGCGACGATCGGCGGCCGCTATGACGTTGCCGATGCGGATACGCTCAACGGCAAAACCGGCGTCATCGCCCGCCAGCGCGACAGTGCATTCACCGGCCGTGTCGGCCTGAACTATCTGTTCGACAACGGCGTCACGCCCTACGTGGCCTATTCAACGGCCTTCCAGCCGCAGCCCGGCACCGATTTCCTCGGAAACGTCTACAAGCCGACTACCGGCGAGCAGATCGAGGCCGGCATCAAATATCAGCCGCCCGGCACCAGAACGATGATTACCGTGTCGGGCTTCAGCATCAACCAGCAGAACCGGCTCACCGCCGATCTCGATCATTTGGGTAGCTTCATTCAGACCGCGGGCGCACGCGTCAACGGCGTCGAAATCGAAAGCAAGACCGAAGTGACGCGCGGGCTGAATATCATCGCCTCCTATGCCCATCTCGACCATGAGGTGACCGCGAGCAACAATCCGGCGGATATCGGAAAGCGTCTGGCGCAGACGCCGAACGATCAGGCGGCGTTGTGGGCAATGTACGAAATCCAGGGCGGCGAGCTGCGCGGCCTCGGCGTCGGTGGCGGCATGCGCTACATCGGCAAGACCTACGACATCAGCAACGCCACGGTCACCCCCGGCTATGCGTTGTTCGATGCGGTCATCCAGTGCGACCTCGCCAATCTCTCGCCGCAGCTCAAGGGCGCAAGATTCTCGGTCAACGGCCTCAACCTGTTCGACAAGTACTACCTGACCCAGTGCACGACGGGACAGGGTTGTACGCTGGGATTGGGGCGCACCGTTCTCGCGACACTGACCTATCGATGGTGAACGGGCCGCGCACGCAATGACCAGGTTTCAGGCACGCACGGTTCGTCGGTGGTCGCTGGTCCATAAATGGACCAGCCTGATCTCGACGATCTTTCTGCTGATCCTGTGCGTGACCGGGCTGCCGCTGGTGTTTCATCAGGAGATCGACAACTACCTGAACCCGCCGTCGTCGATGCCGGCGGTCGCGCCCGGTACGACGGCGCCGAGGCTCGATACGATCGTTGCCGATGCGTTGAAGCGGCATCCCGGCGACGTGATGGTTTCGCTCGGCTTCTTTCGCGATCGACCCGCGGTGGTGTTGCAATCCGCACCGACGCCGCGCACGCCGTTCAACCTGTCGCATAGGGATACGGTCGATCTGCGCACCGGCAAGATCATCGATCTGCAGCCCGAGGCGCGCGGCAAGTTCACGACCTTCCTGCGCGAACTCCACACCGATCTGTTTCTCGGTCTGCCGGGCGCGCTGTTCCTCGGCGTGATGGCGCTGATGCTGATTACCGCGGTGGTTTCAGGCGTCGTGATCTACGCGCCGTTCATGCGGCGGCTCGATTTCGGTACGGTTCGCGCGCGTTCCGGCCGGCGGCTGGTGTGGCTCGACCTGCATAATCTGCTCGGCATCGTCACGGTGACGTGGCTGCTCGCGGTGGGGATCACCGGCGCCATCAATACATTGCACGATCCGGTGGCGGCGAAGGTGCGGTCCGAGATCGTCGCCATGGCGAAGAATCACGGTGGCGCGGCGCCGACGCAACTCGCCTCGGTGGATGCCGCGATTGCGACCGGCCGCGCGGCGTTGCCGGGCGGTGCGCTGGTCTCGTTCTTCTTTCCGGGAGCCGGATTCAGCACGCCGCAGCATTATGCGGTGTTCGCCAAGGGCGATCGGCCGATCACGTCGGAACTGTTTTACGCCGCCCTGATCGACGCGCAGACGGGGAAGCTGTCGGACGTGCTGGAGATGCCGTGGTACGCCAAGGTGCTGCTGCTGTCGCAGCCGTTGCATTTCGGCGATTACGGCGGACTTCCGCTGAAGATTATCTGGGCATTGCTCGATGCGATGACCATCATCGTGCTCGTGAGTGGACTTTACCTATGGCTCGTCAAACGGAAATCGCCGCGTCGCCGGCCCTCGGGACTGCCGTCCCCGGCGCTGTCATGACGCAGCGTCGCCCCATGTCGATGCGCCGGATTTTCCGCATTCCGGCGTTGCTTGCAGTGGTGACGGCGTTCGGCCTGGTCGCGGCGTTGCTCGGCGACGGTGTCTGGGACGGAGCGTCGTGGTTCGCGCTGGCGATCCCGCTGGTCGTCACCGGGTACTGCGTGCTGCGGCCGCAGTGATCGTGTCAGCCGCTGCTAAGTTTGCTGATCGGCGATGATGCCTTCGCGCTTCTTCATCACCCGGTAATAGGCCCACCACAGATGCGCCGCCGCGCCGCGCACCGGCCGCCATGGTTCGGCGAGCGGCGCCATTTCCTTCACGGTCGGCCGCGTCTTCAGCCCGAGACCGATCTTGATGGCTTCCTGCACCGCGAGGTCGCCGGCAGGCCACGCATCGCCGTGGCCGAGGCAGAACAGCAGATAGACGTCGGCAGTCCACGGCCCGATGCCGTGCAGCGAGGTCAGCGTGTGGTGCGCGGCGTCGGCGTCTTCTTCCGCCAGCACGTCGAGGTTGAGCCGCTCGCTGGCGATTTCGCGCGCCAGCATCTTCAGCGTCTTGATCTTCGCCGCGGACAGGCCCAGCCGGCCGAGCCGGTCGGCGCGCGCCTTGCGGATCGCATCGTGGTGGAACGGATCGACACTCTTGGTGACGCGAGCCCAGATCGCCGCGGCGCTCGCCGTCGACAATTGCTGGCCGCAGACGATCGCCGCCAGCCCCGCAAAGCCCGGCTCGCGCTGCCGCAGCGCCGGCATCCCGGTCTGCGCCAGGATCGGCCTCAGCCGCGGATCCAGCTTCATCAGCCGTTCCATGGCGTCTTCGAGATCGGACTGGGAGTTGAGGTGAATGGTCATAGTGTTGGATCACCGTCATGGCCGGGCTTGTCCCGGCCATCCACGTCTTTAAGTGATGCTATCAAAAAAATCGTCCTGTATTGCCGTTAGGTTTCCTGGTCAGACAACAAATGCAACGGCTGCTATGACCAGATGTTGCGAGGCGTGGATGGCCGGGACAAGCCCGGCCATGACGAAGAAGATAGGCAGGATCAATGCCACCCGTTTTCCGGTTTGCCCCCAGTCCGAACGGCTACCTGCATCTCGGCCACGCCTATTCGGCGCTGCTCAATGCCGATCTGGCGCAGCAGACGGGCGGACGTCTGCTGCTGCGGATGGAGGATATCGACGCGACGCGCTGCCGTCCGGAATTCGAGACGGCGATCTATGACGACCTGCGCTGGCTCGGTATTGCGTGGGAAGAGCCGGCGCGGCGGCAGTCGGAACATTTTCCGATCTATCGCGATGCGCTCGATCGGCTGATCGGGCAGGGGTTGGTCTATCTAAGCTTCGAGAGCCGCGCCGAGATCGCGCGGCAGGTCGCGGAGCGTGAGGCGAAAGGGGCTTGGCCGCGCGATCCTGATGGCGCTCCGCTTTATCCCGGTGCCGCGAAGTCGTTGCTGCCGAAGGAACGGGAGCAATTGCTCGCCTCCGGCGTGCCCTATGCCTTGCGGCTCGACATGACGGCGGCACTGGCAAAGGCCGGTGCGCTCGAATGGCAGGAGCAGGGTAGCGGTCCCAGCGGCGAGACCGGCCGGGTCGCCGCTCAACCGCAAGCTTGGGGTGACGTCATTCTCGCCCGCAAGGATACGCCGACCAGCTACCACCTCTCGGTTGTGGTCGACGACGCCGTGCAGGGCGTGATCGATGTGGTGCGCGGGCAGGACCTGTTCTGGGCCACCAGCGTACATCGGTTGTTGCAGCGGTTGCTCGACCTGCCCGCGCCGGTCTATCGGCATCATCCGCTGGTGCGCGACGAGGCCGGGAACAAGCTGTCGAAGTCCACCGCCGCCACCGGCCTGCGCGAACTGCGCGCTGCCGGGATGACGCCGGCCGAGGTGCGCCAGCGAATCGGTCTGCCTTAATTGGCCTGAGGTTTGCCACAGGCAAATCACAAGCCCCCCGCGTGACTCCGCACGCCCCTCCGTGGCATGCTGGTCCTCGAGGGGCTGAGGGGAATCATGGCGCTGAAATCGCGCGCACCGCGCAAGGCACGGACGCCGAAACGGCGTGCGCCGAAATCGCGCGCGACGAAACAACCGCGCCGAAAGCCAGCTACCTCAGGCAAATCCGGCATCATCGAAACCGCGCTTGCGGCATTCGCTCATGAAGTGCGCACGCCGCTGACCGGCATTCTCGCGGTCAGCGACCTGCTCGCCACGTCCGATCTCGGCGAGCGCGAGCGGCGCTGGGTCGAGACCATCAAAGCCAGCGCCGAACATCTCGCAGGATTGGCAACGTTGTTCGTCGATGCCGCGCGCAGCCGCAGGCAGGGCGACAATGCAGGGCTTGGCATTCGCCAGGATTTCTTCGACCTGCGCGCACTGGCGCGCAGCGCCGGAGATTCCCTGGCGGGTCGCGCGGCGGCCAAGGGATTGCAGGCGGCGGTGCGCATTGCCGATACGCTCCCGGCGTTTGTCGTCGGCGATCCGGTGCGGCTGCGTGCGGCGCTGGAAAATCTGATCGACAATGCGGTCAAGTTCACCGGCGAAGGTAGTGTTGCGCTCAAAGTGACACCGTTGCGGGTGGCGAAGGGCAAGGCAAAAGGAAAGGTCGCGATCGCGTTCGCGGTGTCGGACAGCGGCATCGGATTGACGCTCGCCGAAATCAAGCGGCTGTTCCGCCCGTTCTCGCAGGCCAATGTCACCATCGCCTCGCGCTTTGGTGGTGCGGGGCTCGGCCTGTCGTCGGTCAAGCAACTGGCGCGGGCGATGGGCGGAGACATCGCCGTCACCTCGCGGCGCGGCGGCGGTGCGACCTTCACGCTGACGGTGATGCTGACCCCCGCCGAGGGGCCAGCCGCGCCGATGCCGGGAGATTCCACGGAAGTGCCGGCGGATCCTCTAAACGGAATGCGCGTGCTCAGCGTCGAGGATAATCCGTTCGGCCGCGTGGTGCTCAATGCGATCCTGACCGAACTCGGTCACCAGGCGGAATTCATCGGGCGCGGCGAAGACGCCACGGATCGCGTAGCGCAGGGCGGGTTCGATGCGGTGCTGATGGATATGGTGTTGCCGGGCATCAACGGCATCGAGACGATCCGCCGCCTGCGCAAACTGCCTTCGCCCTATGGCCGCATTCCCATCATCGGCATTTCCGGGCGTGGCGAGGACGAAGCCTCGTCGCGTGCGGCGGGCGCGGATACGTTCCTGCTCAAGCCGGTGTCTCCCCGGGCGCTTGCAACTGCGCTGCTTGCAACGAAACGCCGCGCGGCAACCGCGACTTGATGATCGCCGCGTTGAGTTCGCCGCCATAGACGAAGATCGCGGCGATGAAATACAGGAACACCAGCGCGATGATCACCGACGCCAGTCCTGCATACATGGTGACGTAGTTATTGGCGAACCGCGCGAGGTATTGTCCGAACACCATGCCGGATACGAGCGACGCGACCATGGTGAAGATGATGCCGGGCGCGATTTGCGCGAAGGTGCGCCGGCCCGCTGGCAGCCACGCATGCAGGATGAACAGCGCGACGATCATCGCCGGAATCGCGATGCCGTAGCGCGCCAGCGTCAGCATGCGTTCGTTGGATTCGACCATCAGCGGAATGTACTTTCGCGCAGCCGCAAGGATCAGCGGTCCGAGCACGATGAGGAATGCGAGGATCAACGCCGTGACGGCAGCGAGCAGGGTATAGCCGATCGATTCCAGCCGGAGCCAATACCAGCGCCGCGGCTCGGTCACCGCATAGGCACGATTGAGCGCGACGCGCAGGCTCTCGACGCCGTTCGAAGCGAAATAGACCGCAAGCGCCGCGCCGATCGTGAGCGCGTCGCCGCGCGTCGTTGTCAGCACGTCGTGAATCTGGCCGGACAGAGTGCTTGCGACCTGCGTCGGCCACACTTGCAGCATGAGTTGCGCGGCCTGATCGGCCAGTTCCTTGGAGCCGAAGAATCCCGCGAGTGACGTCAGTACGATCAGGAACGGAAACAGCGCCATCAGCGTCGAGAGCGCGATATGACTGGCAATCGCCCAGCCGTCGTCGGCGAGGAAGGTGTAGAAAGCGTCCAGCGCGATCATGAAGAGGTAGCGAATGGTCTTCACGTCTCACCTTGCAAGGTGCGGAGAGCTGACGCTGAAGGCGATAGCCCGGAATACGGATTGGATATCACGAAAAAGCGAGCGTTACGCTATAGATAACGGTTAAGTCGTGGTGGCGTGAATCGTTGCATCGCGATTGCCCAAATGTGGCATTGGCGGCGGCGATCATGAGGTATATGTACGCACCATGACCACGTTTCTGAGAAATTTTCTCCTGCCGCTCGCAGCCGCCTCCGTCGCGGTGGTGCTGTTGATGGGCCTGTTCAACATGATGCGCGGCGGTTCGCCTAACTGGTCGCAAAAGCTGATGCGCGCGCGCGTCCTGCTGCAATTCGTGGCGATCATCATCACCATGGTGACGATCTGGGCCATGGGACGATAAGGCTTGGGACGCTGACACGATCAAGCCAGTAGGGACGCTTCCGGTCGCGGGGATTTTTCATGGTTACACTCAATCGCATCTACACCCGGACCGGCGATGACGGTACCACGGCGCTCGGCAGCGGCGAACGCCGCGCCAAATACGATCTGCGCATCGAAGCCTACGGAACTGTCGACGAGACCAACGCCGCGATCGGCGTGGTGCGGCTGCATCTTGCCGATGCGCCCGCGCTCGACACCATGCTGGGCCAGATCCAGAACGACCTGTTCGACCTCGGCGCCGATCTGGCGGTCCCGGAACGTGAAGGCAAGGCGGAGCGGCTGCGGGTGCTCTCGACCCAGGTCGAACGGCTGGAACGCGACATCGATACCTTGAACGCCAAACTGGCTCCCCTGACTTCATTCATCTTGCCGGGGGGCTCGCCTGCCGCCGCATACCTCCACGTGGCCCGTACCATATGCCGCCGGGCGGAACGCGTGATGGTGGAACTCGCCTCGAAGCCAGAGGAAAAGGTCAGTCCGGCCGCCATTCAGTACGTCAACCGCCTGTCGGATTTCCTGTTTGTCGCCGGTCGTTCCGTGAATGATAACGGGGCGCGGGACGTGCTCTGGGTGCCGGGGCAAAATCGCTGATCCGGCGGTATTCCGGCGTTTTTCGGCCCGGGCGTTGACCCGGATTGGCGGGCGCTTTAGGTTCCGCGCCAAGCTGCCACGGCTGATGTTAGCGAATTCGACGTTCCCCACATCAGCCGGATAAACCTAATCCAACACGAAAGAGGATCGATGAAGGTTCTGGTGCCGGTCAAACGCGTGGTCGATTACAACGTCAAGGTTCGCGTCAAGAGCGACGGATCGGGCGTCGAGCTCGCCAACGTCAAGATGTCGATGAATCCGTTCGACGAGATTGCCGTCGAGGAAGCCCTGCGCCTGAAAGAGGCCGGCAAGGCGACCGAAGTGGTGGTGGTTTCGATCGGCCCCGCGCAGGCGACCGAAACGCTGCGCACCGGTCTTGCGATGGGCGCCGATCGCGGCATTCTGGTCAAGGCCGACGGCAACGTCGAGCCGCTTGCGGTTGCGAAGCTGCTCAAGGCGGTGGCCGATGAAGAGAAGCCGGGCCTGATCATTCTCGGCAAGCAGGCGATCGACGATGACTCGAACCAGACCGGCCAGATGCTGGCGGCGCTGCTCGGCTGGTCGCAGGCGACGTTTGCGTCCAAGCTCGAAGTCGATGGCTCCGATTTCAAGGTGACCCGCGAAATCGACGGCGGCCTGCAGACCATCAAGCTCAAGGGTCCCTCGATCGTCACCACCGACCTGCGGCTCAACGAACCGCGCTACGCGTCGCTGCCCAACATCATGAAGGCGAAGAAGAAGCCGATCGGCGAAAAGAGCGCGGCCGACCTCGGCGTCGATCTCACGCCCCGCCTCGAGATCGTCAAGACAGCCGAACCCGGTGGCCGCAAGGCCGGCGTCAAGGTCAAGGACGTCGCTGAGCTGGTGTCGAAACTCAAGAATGAAGCCGGGGTTATCTGATGACGACGTTGCTGATTGCCGAACACGACAACAACTCGCTGAAGGACGCGACCAACAAGGCGCTGACCGCCGCCGCCGAACTCGGCGCCGAGGTGCATGTGCTGGTTGCCGGCGAGAACGCCAAGGGCGCGGCCGAAGCCGCCGCCAAGCTGAAGGGCGTCACCAAGGTGCTGCTGGCCGACAACGCGGCTTACGCGCACGATCTCGCGGAACCGCTGGCGGCGTTGATCGTCTCGCTGGCGCCGAACTACGATGCGTTCGTCGCGCCCGCGACCTCGCGCTTCAAGAATGTGATGCCGCGCGTCGCCGCGCTGCTCGACGTGATGCAGGTGTCGGAAATCATCAAGGTGGTTTCGCCCGACACCTTCGAACGTCCGATCTATGCCGGCAACGCGATCCAGACCGTGAAGTCGAAGGATGCCAAGAAGGTCATCACCGTCCGCACCTCGACGTTCCAGGCCACCGGCGACGGCGGCAGTGCATCGGTGGAGAATGCGGCGGCTGTAGCCGATCCGGGCCTATCGAGCTTCGTCGGCGAGGAAGTGGCGAAGAGCGATCGTCCGGAACTGACCTCGGCGAAGATCATCGTCTCGGGCGGACGCGCGATGCAGAGCCGCGAGAACTTCACCAAGTACATCGAGCCGCTGGCCGACAAGCTCGGCGCCGGCGTCGGCGCCTCGCGCGCCGCGGTCGATGCCGGCTACGCGCCGAACGACTGGCAGGTCGGCCAGACCGGCAAGGTGGTGGCGCCGGAGCTCTACATCGCCATCGGCATTTCCGGTGCGATCCAGCATCTGGCCGGCATGAAGGACTCCAAGGTGATCGTCGCGATCAACAAGGATGAGGACGCGCCGATCTTCCAGGTCGCCGATTACGGTCTGGTCGCCGATCTCTATCAGGCGGTTCCGGAACTGATCCAGGCGCTCTGACCGAACGTAATTGTTAAGCGATTACGCTTATGAGGGGATAGGACTAGAGTCTGATTCAATCGTAACGAACCGGACTCTAGTCTCTGCTACCAGGCAACCTTGAACCATCCGCCGGATATTCGAATTTCGGCGGGTGTTTATGCAGAACAGGCGGCCCGCGATATGCGCAGCGTGCTCCGGTGAGATGAAGAAATGTCGATAGAGATCAAGAAGGTCGGCGTGATCGGCTCGGGCCAGATGGGCAACGGGATCGCGCATGTGGCGGCATTGGCGGGTTTCGATGTCGCGCTCTATGATATCTCGCCGGATCGTCTCAAGTCGGCGATGGCCACCATCAACGGCAACCTGACGCGGCAGGTATCCAAGAAACTCATCACCGAGGACGCGCACAAGAAGGCGCTTGGCCGCATCGAGGCGAAAGAGGCCATCGAGGATCTCGCCGATTGCGACCTGGTGATCGAAACCGCCGTCGAGAAGGAAGAGGTCAAGCGCAAGATCTTCCACGACCTTTGCGCGGTGCTGAAGCCGGAAGCGATTATCGGCTCCGATACGTCATCGATCTCGATCACCCGGCTTGCGGCTTCGACCGACCGCCCCGAGCGCTTCATCGGCATTCACTTCATGAATCCGGTGCCGGTGATGGAACTGGTGGAGCTGGTTCGCGGTATCGCGACCGACGACGCCACGTTCGACGCGGTCCGCGCCTTCGCTACGCGGATGGGCAAGCAGATCGCGGTGTCGGAGGATTTTCCGGCCTTCATCGTCAACCGCATCCTGCTGCCGATGATCAACGAAGCGATCTACACGCTGTATGAAGGCGTCGGCAACGTCGAGGCAATCGACGCGGCGATGAAGCTCGGCGCGCATCACCCGATGGGGCCGCTGGAACTGGCGGATTTCATCGGCCTCGATACCTGCCTGCAGATCATGCAGGTGCTCCATGACGGCCTGTCGGATTCGAAATACCGGCCGTGCCCGCTGCTGGTGAAATACGTCGAGGCCGGTTGGCTCGGCCGCAAGACCCAGCGCGGCTTCTACGACTATCGCGGCGAGAAGCCGGTTCCGACCCGCTGATTATCGACCGATATCGCCAGATTTCGTTAACCGCGGCCCGCTAGAACTGGGCCGTGGAGTAAGTGCGTATGGATATGAGTCTGGTCACGGCCGCCGTCAGCATGATGGCCGCCAACACGCAATCCCAGGTCGCGACCCGCGTGACGAAGATTAGCCTCGACGCACAGGCGCAGGTGCTGCAGTTGCTCGCGCCGCCGCAGACCAGCCCGGCGGCGAACAATGCGCCGGGCATTGGCGGCTTTCTCGATATTTCAGCCTGAAAAAGCCGTCTCGATATCGGCGATGACGATCTTTCGCATCTTCAGCATCGCCTGCATCGCGCGATTGGCCTTTTGACGATCGGGATCGCTGAGACGGCGGCCCAGAATCGACGGCACCACCTGCCAGGACAGGCCGAATTTGTCTTTGAGCCAACCGCATTGCGATTCCTGGCCGCCATCCGCGGTCAGCCGCGACCAGAAGTAGTCGACTTCTTCCTGGGTCTCGACGCTGATGAAGAACGAGACCGCCTCGTTGAACTTGAACCTCGGCCCGCCGTTGAGTGCGTTGAACCGCTGCCCCTCCAGTTCGAACGTCGCCATGAAGTCGTTGACGGTCTCGACCCTGGCGTTGGGAAACACCGATTTGTAGAAGGCGACCGCCTCCGGAACATTATTGTCGAACCAGAGAAACGGCGTGATGGAAGTCATGCGGGATATTCCTGACAAGTTGGGGAAGGGTCGAGACTGTGTTTTCAGACTTTTTTGCTCAGGCTTGGCTCACGCCGCTGGCGTGATCCAGCCGACGCCGACGCCACCCGGCTGCATCAAAATCGCCATCCGACCGACATTCGGGACTTCGAAAATCGGTTTCATCAGTTGCGCGCCGGCGGCAATTGCTTTCTCGACGCGGGCGTCGACATCGTCGACGGCGAGATACGGCATCCAGCTGTCGGGGACCTTCTCGAAACCGGGCCGGTTGGTCGGAAAGATTCCGCCGACCCGCTCGCCGTTCTCGAATATCAGCCAGTAGCAGGTGCCGTCCGGCTGGTTCTGCGCCTCGTAGGTCCAGCCGACCGTCTGGGCATAGAAGGTCTTGAAGCGTTCCGGATCGCGGGTGACGAATTCGGTCCAGACGAAATGGCCGTGCTGATTCATGTGTGTGCTCCCTGGTACGTGATGCTATGCCGTCACGAATACGTCGAAGCCGCCGTAGATCATGCGCTTGCCGTCGAACGGCATCGCCTTCGCATCCATCATGCTGGCGAGGCGCGGGTCCTTCATCACCTTGGCGTTGACCTTGTCGCGATGGGCGCGTGACTTGTAGGTAATCCACGAGAACACCACGGTCTCGTTGGGCTTCATCTTCACGCTGCGCGGGAATGAGGTCAGTTTGCCGACCTTGACGTCCTCCGCGACGCATTCGCGATAGTCCAGCGCCCCGTGTTCGCGCCAGACCTTGCCGGCCTTGCGGGCGATCTTGCGATAGGCGTCCAGATTTTTCTTCGGGACAGGCACGATAAATCCATCGACATAGGGCATTCGGAAATCCTTTCTTGGGGAAGATGTCAGCCGTGGCAGCAGGATGCCTTGCTGTCGCTCTGGTATTCGTCGTGCCGCTTCACCCAGTCCATCAGGTTGTGATGCGGGCCGTTCTCGTCGCGTCCTTTCGGCGTCATGTCGAGCAGCATGTACGTGCCGAGGATTTCCTCGCCGCCGCGCCCGAAGCTCGAATAGGTGTGGAATACGTCGCCGCGCTCGTCCTTGATGAAGACGCTGCGGCCGGGGAGTTCATCGATGCCGGGCTCGATCATTTCGTAGTTGTATTCGACCTTGCCGCGCGCGAGGTCCTCCGGCCGGAACGAGACGTGGAAGTCGTAATTGAAGTCGCTGTCGAACGACGACGCCCAGGCGAAGCGCCAGCCCATCCGCTTCCTATAGGCCTCGATCTCGGCCAGCGGCGCACGCGACACCGCGACATAGGCGACATCGCGTTGCGCCAGATGCATCAGCGCGCCTTCGACGTGATCGGCGCCGAACGAACAGCCGATGCAGCCGTCCTTCCAGCCCGGGCCCAGCATGAAGTGGTTGACGATCAGCTGGCTTTTGCTGCCGAACAGGTCGGCCAGCGACTTGCGTCCCTCGGGCGTGTCGAATTCGTACGTCTTCTCGACTTTTACCCACGGCAGCGCGCGACGCTCGGCGGCGATCGCGTCGCGCAATCGCGTCAGTTCCTTTTCGCGTGCGAGGTGCGCTTTGCGCGCGGTCAGCCATTCGCCTTGAGATACGATCTGGTGTTGCATGACGAACTCCTTACGCCACGATGTGAGGGATCAGGCGGCCTGCGTCTGTTGTTTCGGAAACGGCTCGCGCCAGGCCGGAAGCTCGTTGAGGCGGGCGTGCCAGCGCATGATTTCCGGAAATTCCTCGACGGGAATTTTCGCCTTCGCGGCATAGGGCAACGACGCTGCGACGGCGAAATCGGCCACCGTCAGCGCATCGCCCACCAGATATTTACGGCCGCGCAGATGATCGTTGAGCACGGCGCCGAACCGCCGGACGAAGCCAGTGGCCTCCTTCACCGCGGCCTCGTCGGGTTCGCCGAAGCCGAGCGCAGGCTTGACGATGTTCTGGAAGTAGAGCGATCCCGCATGCCGCGTGAAATGCTCCGAATTCCAGCTCAGCCAGCGGATCACCTCGATCTGCCGTGCATCGCCCGGCCACAGATCGGACTCTGCGGCGCGGGCGAGGTAGCACATGATGGCGTTGGCTTCCCATAGTTTGAGGTCGCCGTCTTCGAAGGCCGGCACCTTGCCGTTGGGGTTGACGGCGAGATATTCCGGCGTGCGGTTCTCGCCCTTGCCGAGATCGACGTGGACGTAGTCGATCGGGACATTCAGGTATCGCGCGACGGCGCAGGCTTTGCGAGGGTTGATGGTTTCCGCATAGAAAAGTTTCATGTCGGTCTCCTCGGGTTCGCGGTCAGGTGAAAAACCGTTCGAGCTTGTCCATGGTGCCGGTCCAGCCGCGTTCGTGGCCGTCGCGTGCGGCCTCATCGAAGAACTGGCCGTGATTGAGCGATAGCAGCGTGCCGTCGCCGTCGGGCCGCAAGGTCACGGTGACGACGGACTCGCGTTCCGGCGTCGTGTGCCAGGCCCAGCTGAACACCAGCCGTTGATCCGGCACCACGTCGCGATAGGTGCCGCCGACCTGGTGCTGTTCGCCGTCGTCGGTCTTGAAGCGGATGCGAAAGCTGCCGCCGACGCGCACATCCATCTCGGCCTGCACCGAGCCGTCGATGGTGTGCGCCGGGCCGAACCAGCGGATTATTTTTTCAGCGTCGGTCCACGCCGCGAAGACCTTCGCGGGCGAGGCATTGAGCCGGCGGGTGATGGTGAGGCTTGGTTGGGTAAGCACGGTTTCTCCTCAACGAATGCTGCGAGACGGTCGAGCTGTTCGGTCCAGAAACGCTGATAGCGACTGAGCCACTTCATGGCGTCTTCCATCGGGCCGGCGGTCAGACGGCAGGTGACAGTGCGGCCGGTCTTGGTCCGCGCGATCAGCCCGGCGTCGGACAGCACATCCAGGTGTTTCATCACGGCCGGCAGCGACATGGCGAACGGTTTCGCCAGTTCACTGACGGCGATGTTTTCGCGCCCCTCGAGCTGGGCCAGCAGCGCACGGCGGGTGGGATCCGCAATGGCGGCAAAGGTCTTGTCGAGAGCTTTGTCGAACCGGTCTGTCGGATAGTAAACCATTTGGTTAAGTATAGGCCGATGCGAGCGGACGTCAAGACCCAGTCGTCATGGCCGGGCTTGTCCCGGCCATCCACGTTTTCTGCTCATGCGCCATCAGGACGTGGATGGCCGGAATAAATCCGGCCATGACGAAAAGGGTAAGGCGTTGTTGAAGAAGCTTAAGTGCTACTGCGCGATGGTCGCCTGGATCAGCTTGACGGCGTCGTCGCTGTCCCATTCGGCGGGGCCGGCCATGTTGGCGATCTGGCAGCCCTTGCCGTCGATCAGCACCGAGGTCGGCATGCCGAGCGCGAGACCGATGCTCTTGAGGTCCTGAAATACGCGGGCCGACGCGTCGCTAAAGTTGCCGAGCTTGGTGAGGTTGGCTTCCTTCAGGAAGTTCTTCGGCTTCTCCGGATCGCGGGTGTCGATGTTGACTGCGACTACCTGGAATTTATCGCTGCCCATCTTGGCTTCGAGTCGCTCCAGCGCCGGCATTTCCTTGCGGCACGGCACGCACCATGTCGCCCACAGGTTCAGCAGCACGGTCTTGCCGCGCCAGTCCGACAAATTCTTCGCATTGCCGTCGCCGTCCTTGAACGCGAGATCGGGCATCATCATCGGCTTCGACGTCATGGTGAGCGCGGCCACTTCGCCGGTGGCGAGGGGCGCGACCTTTTTCGACAGTGCCACGGCGCTGGCGCAATCGGCGTCGGCCGCGGTTTGCGGCTTGAGAGCCCCCAGATTGTGGACGATGCCGTAGCCGACGATGGCCCCGGCGACGATGGCGCTCAGAATCAGCGGCAGGCGGCGCGAGGCGGCGGACGGCGGGGTCGTGGATTCGGGCATATCGTTTGTCATTCCGTATCAGATGCGGCTATTCAGGGGACTGGATTGTAACGGCCGGTCCGGTTTTAGCAGGTCGGCGCGATGAATGAGCGGTGCGGCATGAGCAACAAGATGTGGGGCGGCAGGTTCAAGGATGGGCCTGATGCGATCATGGAGGAAATCAACGTCTCCATCGACGTCGATCGCCATCTTTACGCCCAGGATATCGCTGCGTCCAAAGCGCACGCCGCCATGCTGGCCGCGCAGGGCATTATAACGGCCAGTGATGCAAAAAACATCGCCAAGGGTCTAGACACGATTTTGTCAGAGATCGGCAAAGGCTCGTTCACGTTCAAGCGAGCGCTCGAGGACATTCATATGAATGTGGAGAGCCGGCTCGGCGAGTTGATCGGTCCGGCTTCCGGGCGGCTGCACACGGCGCGTTCGCGCAACGATCAGGTGGCGACCGATTTCCGGCTGTTCGTGCGCGATACGATCGACGAGGTCGACGCCGCGCTCGCGGCGTTCCAGCACGCGCTGGTGGAACGCGCGCTGGAGCACGCCGATACGGTGATGCCCGGCTTCACGCATCTGCAGACGGCGCAGCCGGTCACCTTCGGCCATCATCTGCTGGCCTATGTGGAAATGGCGGCGCGCGACCGCGGTCGTTTTGCCGATGCGCGCAAGCGACTCAATGAAAGCCCGCTCGGGGCGGCAGCACTGGCGGGCACCTCGTTCCCGGTCGATCGCCACGCCACTGCCAGCGCGCTCGGCTTCGATCGTCCGATGGCGAATTCGCTCGATGCGGTGTCGGATCGCGATTTCGTGCTGGAGACATTGTCGGCGGCATCGATTGCCTCGGTGCATCTGTCGCGCTTCGCCGAGGAAATCGTGATCTGGACCTCGCCGCTGGTCGGGCTGGTCAAGCTGTCGGACAAGTTCACCAGCGGTTCGTCGATCATGCCGCAGAAGCGCAATCCGGACGCCGCCGAACTGGTACGCGCCAAGACCGGCCGCGTCATCGGCTCGCTCAACGCGCTGCTGATCGTGATGAAGGGACTGCCGCTGGCCTATCAGAAGGACATGCAGGAAGACAAAGAGGGCGCCATGCAAGCCTTCGCCGCACTGTCGCTGGCGGTCCGCGCCATGACCGGCATGGTGCGCGATCTGGTGCCGGATGAAGGGCGCATGAAACTTGCGGCGGGCGAGGGCTATGCCACGGCCACCGATCTGGCCGACTGGCTGGTGCGCACCCTGAAGATGCCATTCCGCGACGCCCATCATGTCACCGGCCGGATCGTCGGCATTGCGTCGAAACAGGGCGTGGCGTTGCACGAATTGCCGTTGAAGGACATGCAGGCGGTGGAACCGAAGATCACCGCCGCCGTGATGGATGTGCTGTCGGTCGAGGCCTCGGTGAAGAGCCGCACCAGTTATGGCGGAACCGCTCCGAAGAATGTTCGCGCGCAGGCGAAGTCCTGGCTCAAGAGGCTGGAAAAAGAGCAAAAATCGGGCTGATGCAGCAAATCCGCCGGGAATTTCGGGGCTCGCCAGCCCGGTTCAATCTTTGTATGGTGGCGCCGCATTTTGGGGAATTCACCGTGAGCCGCACTTCAAGCCCTGTTCCGTCCCGCTGGGCCGTGATCCTGTTGACTGCCGCCGCGCTGGCGCTGGCTGGATGCGGCCGCAAAGGCGGATTAGATCTGCCGCCGGCGGCATCGGCGCCGCCTCCGCCGCAGGCGAACAGCCAGCCCGCGACCCCGGGCAGCCTGTTCGATCCGTCCTATGGCGCGAACAAGGATCCGGTCGCGGCCAAAGGCCAGAAGCGATCCTTCATCCTCGATCCGCTGCTGAACGACTGACATTGCCATGCGTCACTTCGAATACCGCGACGGTGTGCTGCACGCCGAGGGCGTGAACCTGTCCGCGGTCGCGGAGGCCGTCGGCACGCCGTTCTATTGTTATTCGACCGCGACGCTGGAGCGGCATTATCGCGTCTTCACCGAAGCCTTTGCCGGCACCGAGCATCTGGTCTGCTACGCCATGAAGGCGAATTCCAACCAGTCGGTGCTGCGCACGCTGGCGAAGCTTGGCGCCGGCGCCGACGTGGTGTCGGGCGGCGAACTCAAGCGCGCACTGGCGGTCGGCATTCCGGCCAACAAGATTCTGTTTTCCGGCGTCGGCAAGACCGCGGCCGAACTGCACGCGGCGCTCGACGCGGACATCCTTTGCATCAACATCGAATCCGAGCCCGAGCTCGAACTGCTGTCGCAGATCGCCTCGGGGTTGGGGCGCACCGCGCGCATTTCGATCCGCGTCAATCCGGATGTGGATTCCGGCACGCACGCCAAAATTTCCACCGGCAAGTCGGAGAACAAGTTCGGCATCCCGATCGCACGGGCGCGCGAGGTCTATGCGCGTGCCGCAAAGCTGCCGGGCATCGAGGTCACCGGCGTCGATATGCATATCGGCAGCCAGATCACCGATCTCGGCCCGATGGAAGCGGCGTTTCGATTGCTGGCGGATTTCGTCACCGTGCTGCGCGGCGACGGCCACACCATTTCGCATGTCGATTTCGGCGGCGGCCTCGGCGTGCCCTATTACGAGGATCGCGCCGCGCCGCCGGAGCCCTTGGCCTATGCGGCGATGGTCAAGCGCGTCACGCACAATCTCGGCTGCACCCTGATGTTCGAGCCCGGCCGCATGATCGTCGGCAATGCCGGCATCCTGGTGACGCGCGTGATCTACGTGAAACATGGCGATGCGCGCAATTTCGTCATCATCGATGCCGCGATGAACGACCTGATCCGCCCGACGCTCTATGAAGCCTATCACCAGATCATGCCGGTGCGCGCGGCCGCGCAAGATGCGCCGGTGCTGGTGGCGGACGTGGTCGGCCCGGTGTGCGAGACCGGCGACTACCTCGCGCTCGGCCGCAACCTGCCGGAGCCGAAGCCGGGCGATCTGCTCGCCATCATGACCGCGGGTGCCTATGGCGCGGTGCAGGCGGGCACCTACAACACGCGCCCGCTGGTCCCCGAAGTGCTGGTGAAGGGCGATCAATACGCCGTGGTGCGCCCGCGCGTCGACGTCGACGCGCTGATCGCGCTGGACAAGCCTGCGCCGTGGCTGTGAGCTTTTACGTGGGCCTGGATATTTCGTCATGGCCGGGCTCGTCCCGGCCATCCACGTCCTTCCTGGCACGATGCCGCTAAGACGTGGATGGCCGGAATAAATCCGGCCATGACGAGGTACAAGTCTAAACGGGTTTGCCGCCCACCATGACGCCGGCGCGCTGCTCGATCGGCTGGATCGCCGCGGTGAAATCCGACTCCGCGCCCATTTCGCGGATCACGACTTCCCACAGCTTGCCGACGGCCTCCGCGACCTCCAGCGACAGTCCGA
Organism: Xanthobacteraceae bacterium; assembly: GCA_024508855.1. Classification (GTDB taxonomy): domain Bacteria; phylum Pseudomonadota; class Alphaproteobacteria; order Rhizobiales; family Xanthobacteraceae; genus 62-47. The sequence goes on along the minus strand of JANINJ010000045.1, from coordinate 142,197 downwards.
GCGACTTGGCTTCTTCGAGACAGAGCCGCACGTCCTTCACCATCAGTCCGGTGGCGAAGCCGAAATCGAAGGTGCGCGGCAGCACCGATTTCGGAAATTTGTCGCGGCTCGCACTGTTGATGCCGGAGCCGGCGTTGAACACATCGACCATCACCGCCGGATCGAGCCCGGCCTTGACGCCCATCACCACCGCTTCGGAGGTGGCGACGATGGCGGTGGCCGACAGGAAATTGTTGGCGAGCTTCATGGTCTGCGCCGAGCCGGGCTTCTCGCCGATGAAGAACACCTTGCCGATCACGTCCAGCGCCGGCTTCAGCACGTCGAAATCCGCGCGCGGTCCCGAGACCATGACGGCGAGCGTGCCTTTCTCTGCGCCGGCGACGCCGCCCGAGACCGGGCTGTCGATCTGCACGATGTTGCGTTTCGCCAGCAGGCCATGAATGCGCACCGCCATCTGCGAACCGATGGTCGACAGGTCGACGAAGCGTTTGACGCGCTTGCCCTCGATCACGCCATCCTTGCCGGTGGCGACATCGAGCGAGGCCTGCAGCGAGGGCAGGCTGGCGAACACGTTCTCGGCGCGGTCGGCGGCATCCTTCGGCGAAGTTGCAGCCTGCGCGCCGAGCGCGACAAGGCCGTCGACAGCCTCTTTCCGCTGATCGAACACGATGAGTTGATGTCCCGCCTCGACGAGGCGGCGGGCCATCGGAAAGCCCATCTTTCCGAGGCCGATGAATCCGATTTCCATTTGCTGCGACCTCAGGCCTTGTCGAGTTCGGCGAACACTTCGCGCGCGATGCGGAAGCTGTCGACACCTGCCGGAATCCCGCCATAGCAGGCGACCTGCATCAGGACCTCGCGAATTTCGTCGCGCGTCACGCCGTTGGTGATGGCGCCCTTGATGTGCGCGCGCAGTTCGTGCGGCCGGTTGAGGATCGAGATCATGGCGAGGTTGAGCATGCTGCGGGTCTTGCGTGGCAGGCCCTCGCGGCCCCAGATCGCGCCCCAGCAATATTCCGTCACCAGTTCCTGGAACGGCTTGTTGAAATCGTCGGAATTTTTCAATGCGTTGGCGACGTAGGTCTCACCCAGTACGGCCTTGCGAATCTCCAGTCCCTTGTCGTGCGTCGCCTTGTCCATGGATCGTTCCTCATGTGTACGATTTGAGTTGATGGGCGGACGTTACGGGCTTGCGCCGCCCGCGTCACGCCTCCGGGCCATGCAAGTTCCGGGGTGTGCATTGCCGATTGCGGGACCGTGCCTCAAAGCCGCCGCTGTGGTAGGATGTCTTTCGGCCAACAGGAGAATTCCTTGAGCGGCGCCACACCCACGCCACCCGAAGCCAGCCGTGATCCGGATGCGCAGGCGCGGCTGCAATTGACGCAAGCCGTGCAGCGTGCGCGCTGGGCGATGGCGTGGGAACGCGGCTGGCCGCATCTCGCGCGCGTCCTGAGCGTGGTTGGGTTGTTCCTGGCGGTGTCGTGGGCCGGATTGTGGCTGATGCTGCCGCTCACCGGCCGCATCGTCGGTCTCGCGATCTTTATTTTACTGGGGTTGGCTGCACTGGTGCCGGCGGTGAAATTCCGCTGGCCGAGCCGCGCCGAGGGATTGAGTCGGCTCGATCTCGGCAGCGGCATCCGCCATCGTCCGGCGACCGCGCTGGCCGATACGGTGTCCACGCAGGATCCGGTGGCGCTGGCGCTGTGGCAGGCGCAGCGTGAGCGGACGCTACTGTCGCTTAAGCGGCTCCGCGCCGGACTGCCGTCGCCGCGCCTCGCGCTCCACGATCCGTGGGCGTTGCGCGCGCTGGTCGTATTGCTGATGCTCGCAACCTATGTCGCCGCCGGTGGCGACCGGATGTCGCGGCTTGCTGCGGCGTTCGACTGGAATGGCGTGATGGCTCCCGCCAATGTCCGCGTCGATGCCTGGATCACGCCGCCGCCTTACACCGCCAAGCCGCCGATCATTCTTTCGGCCGCCAACAAGGATGCGGCGGCTACGGAGAACGCGGCGCTGTCGGTGCCGGTCGGCAGTACGCTGATCGTGCGGTCGAGCGGCGGTGCGCTGGATGTCGCGGTCAGCGGCGGCGTCACCGAAACCGCGCCCAAGGAGCAGGCGCCGAAAGGCACCAGTGAGCGACATTTCACCATCACCGCGGATGGCACCGCGCATGTTCGCGCGCCGTCGAACCAGCCGCGCTGGTCGTTCAGCGCGCTGACCGATCATGCGCCGAGCATCGCGCTGGCGAAGGACCCCGAGCGGCAGGCGCGCGGCTCGCTGCAACTGTCCTATCGGATCGAGGACGACTACGGCGTCACCGAAGCGCACGCGCACTTTGTGGCGCGGCCGGATGCTGCGTCCAAGGACCCGGCCAAAAATGGTGGCGACGCCGCGACGCCGCGCCCATTGTTCGAGCCGCCGCAATTCGCGCTGGTGCTGCCGAATGCCCGCACCCGCAAGGGCGTCGGCCAGACCGTCAAGGATCTGAGCGAGGATCCCTATGCGGGCGCCGATGTCACGATGACGCTGAGCGCGAAGGATGAAGCCGGCAACGAAGGGCGCAGCGAGCCGTTCGATATGAAGTTGCCCGAGCGCCTGTTCACTAAGCCCTTGGCGCGCGCGCTGATCGAGCAGCGGCGCAATCTCGCGATGGATGCCAATCAGCGATCGCAGGTCGAGGTCGCGCTCGATGCGCTGCTGATCGCGCCGGAAGCATTCACGCCGGAAGCCGGGCAGTATCTCGGCCTGCGTTCGGTCGCCAGGCAGATCGAGCGCGCCCATACCGACGATTCGCTGCGTGAAGTGGTCGCAAGCCTCTGGGCGCTCGCGGTCACCATCGAGGACGGCGACATCACCGATGTCGACAAGGCGCTACGTGCCGCGCAGGATGCGCTCAAGCAGGCGCTGGAGCGCGGCGCCAGCGACGAGGAAATCAAGCAGCTCACGGAAAACCTGCGCGCGGCGCTGGACAAGTTCCTGCGTCAGCTCGCCGAACACTCGCGCAACAATCCGCAGCAACTGTCACGGCCGCTCGATCCCAACACCAAGATGCTGCGGCAGCAGGATCTCAACAACATGCTCGAACGCATGGAGCGGCTGTCGCGCTCCGGCGACAAGGATGCCGCGAGGCAGATGCTCGACCAGCTCGCGCAGATGCTGGAAAACCTGCAGATGGCGCAACCGGGCCAGGGCGGCGACGGCGACATGCAGCAGTCGCTCAACGAGCTTGGCGACATGATCCGCAAGCAACAGCAGTTGCGCGACCGGACCTTCAAGCAGGGCCAGGATTCGCGGCGCGATCGCATGCACGGCAAGCAGGGCGATCCGAATGCCATGAACGGTCTGCAGCAGGACCAGCAGGCGCTGCGCGATCGACTGAAGAAGCTGCAGGAGCAATTGGCGCAGCAGGGCATGATGCCGGGCCAGCGCGGTCAGAAGGGGCAGCAGGGCCAGGGTCAGCAAGGCCAGCAGGGCGAGGCCGATGACGGCGAGGATGGGCTCGGGTCGGCGGATTCCGCGATGGGCGATGCCGACGGCCGGCTCGGCGACGGCAACGCCGAAGGCGCGGTGGATTCGCAGGGCCGCGCGCTCGAGGCGTTGCGCAAGGGTGCGCAGGATTTGGCGCAGGCGTTGCAGCAGGACGGTGAGGGGCAGGACAACGGCCCCGGCAATCGCCCCGGCCGGCAACAGAGCGGCGGCAACCAGACCGATCCGCTGGGACGTCCGCTGCACGGCCGCGAACTCGGCGACGATCTGTCGGTGAAGATTCCCGGCGAGATCGACGTGCAGCGCGTGCGGCGGATTCTCGAAGAACTGCGTCGCCGCCTCGCGGACCCGAACCGTCCGCAGATCGAACTCGATTACATCGAGCGGCTGCTGAAGGATTATTGAGGTTTTTATCCCGGTCGTCCCTGCGAAGGCAGGGACCCATACGCCGTGTCGCCGACGATGCAGGGAGTGGTCATGTCCTCTAACGGATAGACCTTCCGTCACCGTCGCCTCAGGGGCTATGGGTTCCTGCTTTCGCAGGAACGACACCGATGGTGACGGCAATTATTTCCACAACCTCAGCCGTCATGCCCGGCCTTGTGCCGGGCATCCACGTCGTCACAACGCGGCAAAAAAAGAAAGACGTGGATGGCCGGGTCAAGCCCGGCCATGACGGAGGAGTTAGACAATGCATCGAAACCAGCGTGTGGTCCGGATGGAGCGAAGCGCGATCCAGGGCGAATCCAGGCGTGGTGATGGCCCCGGATTTCGCTTCGCTTCATACGGGCTACGTTTGCCGCCTGCCTTCGCAGAGACGACAGCCGCAACCTCACGTCGCGCGTTTGCGCGAGGCCAGCGCTGCGGCGACGGCGTTGCGGATGTCCATCACCGAAAACGGTTTGGTGACGACGTCGTGCACGATGGCGTTGAGTCCCGAAGCGCGTTCGCGCTGGTCGGCGAAGCCGGTCATCAGGAGAATCGTCAGGTCGGGAAAATCGCGCGCGGCGCTGAGCGCGAGCGCGATGCCGTCCATCACCGGCATCTTGATGTCGGTCAGCAGCAGATCGAACGCACCGTCTTCGCGCATGAGAATTTCGAGAGCTTCCGCGCCATCTTCTGCGGTGACGGTCTCGTGACCGTCCATCGCGATAGCGCGCGACACCAGCGAGCGCATGAAATCTTCATCGTCGGCAATCAGGACGCGCGGCATTGGTCGATCAATTCTACTGTCACTCGTTGAACCGTGTTCTGATAACATAGAAGCCCGATCAGATGCCGCCACTGACGAGATCTTGCTTGTTGAAGAAGCGCACGTCGATGCTGCGTCCTTCCGGCGGCGGCGAAGCCAGCCGGGAACGGAACCAGGCTTTCTCGCCCGGTTTCAGCACCGGTTGTTCCAGCACCGCGTTCCACGCATAGATTTCGCCGCCCTGGGCATCGCGGACGATGAAGCGAAGCCGCGGCAGTTCGACCGCCTTGCGGCTGACATCGACGATATTGCCTTCGATCACCAGCACCGGCTTGTCGTCGGCGGTCTCGGTGGAGACCTTCATGTCGCGGAATGCCAGCCCGCGCAAATTCACCTCGAGCCCGACGAATTTGTAGAACTGCGCGGTCTGCGGCAGCGCCCGCACCACGTCGGCGCGCCAGACGATCAATGCGGCCACCAGCGCGGCCATGCCGAGGCAGGCGAGCGGAAGCCGCGAACGCTTCCGGCGTGCGGTGCGCGGTTGCGTGGAGCGGCGGCGCAGCCATCCCATGCGCGGCGCTTTGGCGGCTGGAACGGATTGTTCTTCCGCATGCGCGTCGATTTCGATGGCCGGCATCGCGTCGTCGGAACGTGGCATCTCGCTGGCGATCGACGGGCTGTCGACGATGGGCGTTTCATCGCGCAGCGCAGCACCGGCGTCCGCCGGATCGTTCCATTCCACTTCGTCGTTCCGGTCGCCGCCCGCCATTTCGGCCGGCGCCAGGATTTCAGCACGGGCCGCTTCGGGCTGCGCCTGCCACACTTCCTTGCAGCGGGCGCAGCGGACCATCCGGCCGTTGGGGCCAAGGGTGGCCGGATCGACCGCATAAAATGTCGTACAATGGGGGCAAACGATGTTCATGAGCGAATCGCCGTTATGACGCAGCCCGTAACCTACTCATCGACCGTTAACGAATCGGAAACCATAATCGACGCACAACCGGGTGGTACCGGTTGTCGCCGCGATCGTGCTTCGGAGCAGGGCGCGGCGAGAGCCGGAGCGTCCGCCGCCGTTATGCGTCACCTCGAACGGAGCTGAATGTGGTCCGGTTCGAAAATGTCGGTCTGCGCTATGGACTTGGTCCGGAGATTCTGCGCGACCTCAGTTTCCAGATTCCTGCGCATTCCTTTCAGTTCCTGACCGGGCCTTCGGGCGCCGGCAAGACGTCGCTGCTGCGCCTGTTGTTCCTGTCGCTGCGCCCGACGCGCGGGCTGGTGAAGCTGTTCGGCAACGACGTCTCGCTGCTCGGCAAGGACGAAGTCGGCGAGTTGCGCAAGCGCATCGGCATCGTGCTGCAAGACTTCCGTCTGCTCGATCATATGACGACCTATGAGAACGTCGCGCTGCCGTTCCGCGTGATGGGGCGCGCCGAATCGACCTATCGCCGCGAGGTCATTGATCTCCTGAAATGGGTCGGCCTCGGCGAGCGCATGGATGCGCTGCCGCCGATCCTCTCCGGCGGCGAAAAACAACGCGCGGCGATCGCGCGCGCGGTGATCGCCCGCCCCAGCCTGTTGCTGGCGGACGAGCCGACCGGCAACGTCGATCCGACCTTGGGCCGACGGCTGTTGCGCCTGTTCATCGAACTGAACAAGTCCGGCACTGCCGTCATCATCGCCACCCATGACATCACGCTGATGGATCAATACGAAGCGCGGCGGCTGGTGCTGCATCAGGGACGGCTGCATATCTATGAATAAAGGCGGCGACCAGCGCGGCGTGCTGATGGACCTCGGGAAGGAGCGCCCGCAGGTTCCGGCGAAGGCACGCAACGTTTCTCCCATCGTGCCGCGCGGTTCGATTGCCGGCCGCGCTCTGGTCGCGGTGGTGGCCATCATGACGTTCCTCGCCAGCATCACCACCGGGACGGTATTGCTGGTGCGTGCATCGGCAGCGGAATGGCAATCCGATGTCGCCAGCGAGATCACCATTCAGGTGCGACCGGTGACCGGACGCGATCTCGATCGCGATGTGGCGGGTGTGATCGCGGCAATCAAGGCACAGCCCGGCATCGCCGACGTGCGGGCTTTCACCAAGGCGGAATCCGGAAAGCTGTTAGAGCCGTGGCTCGGCACCGGTCTGTCGCTCGACGATCTGCCGGTGCCGCGCGTCATCGTTGCGCGCATCGTGCCGGGCGCCACGCTCGATCTTGCGGCGCTCGACGCCAGCATCAAGCAGGTCGCGCCGTCGGTCAGCGTCGACGATCATCGCGCCTGGATCGAGCGGATGCGCACCATGAGCGGCGCCACCGTATTCGCCGGGATCGGAATTCTGCTGCTGGTCATCATCGCGACCATCATCTCGGTGTCGTTCGCCACCCGGGGCGCGATGGCGGCTAATCGCCCGATCGTGGAGGTGCTGCATTTCGTGGGCGCGGGAGACCGTTACATCGCCAATCGCTTTTTGCAGCACTTCCTCCGGCTCGGTCTGGAAGGTGGTCTCATCGGGGGCGGCGCGGCGATCCTGGCGTTCGGATTTTCCGAGTCGATTGCCGGATGGTTTTCCGGAACACCGGTCGGCGACCAGTTCGCGGCGCTGCTGGGGACGTTCTCGCTACGTCCGTCCGGTTATCTCATCCTCGCGGTGCAGGCGGTGCTGATTGCGGCGATCACCGCTCTGGCCTCGCGGCGGACGCTGTTCGCGACGCTCGATGACATCGATTGAGAGGTCCCGGACGATCATCGGAGTCGGCGGGGGCGGTTGGCCGCCGAAATGAGGGAACTGGACGGATTCCACTCCGCCGCCAGACGCGTTAGACTTGGGCGGGGACAGATTGTTAGCAAAGCCATGGATTCGCAGGTCGACCAGAATGAGCCGGAAGTCGCGTCCGCGCGCCCGCACGGACAACCGCGCGGCATGTGGCGTGCCCTCGTGGTAACGACACTGGCGCTGGTCTTCGTCGTCGGCGCGCTCGGCTTCGTCGGTTTCCTGTCGCAACTGCGTGTGGATGAACTCAAGCCCGCCAGCCGCGCGGATGGCATTGTGGTGCTGACCGGCGGTTCGTCGCGCGTCTCCGATGCGGTGGAATTGCTGGCGGGTGGCTACGGGAAGCGGCTGCTGATCTCCGGCGTGCATCCGACCAACAAGGTCAATGACATTTCGCGCTCGGTTCCGGACAGCCAGGCGCTGCTCGATTGCTGCGCCGATCTGGACCGTTCGGCGATCAATACCCGCACCAACGCCGCCGAAACGCGCCGCTGGGTGCATGAACGCGGATTCCGGTCGCTGATCGTGGTAACTTCCAATTATCACATGCCGCGCGCCATCGTGGAGATGAGCCACGCCATGCCGGATATCACCCTGATCCCGTTCGCCGTGGTCAGCGACAAGTGGCGTGAAGAGCCGTGGTGGACCAGCGGACCGGCGATGCGCCTGCTGCTGTCCGAATATGTCAAATACGTCGCGGCCGAAGTCCGGGTCCGCCTCGCCGACCTGGGTCTCGACTTATCGATGGATCTCGGTGAAGTACCGCCAGCCGTCCCGCACGCGCGCAAGACCGCGAACGCGATTGCCAATTGATGGGTTCTCGATGGCTGTGATCTTCCTGCGCTCGCTGCTTTACAACGTGCTGTTCTATCTCTGGCTGGTGATCCTGCTGATCCTCGCCATTCCGACCTTCGTGATGCCGCCGGGGACCATCCTGGGCGTCGCGAAGTTCTGGGCGCGGAGCAGCATCTGGCTGCTGCGCGTGATCTGCGGAACGAAGGTCGAGTATCGCGGCGTCGAGAAGATACCGTCCGGCCCGCTGGTCGTCGCATCCAAGCATCAGTCGATGTGGGAGACATTCGCGCTGCTGCAGTTCTTCGAGCAGCCGCTCTACATCCTCAAGCGCGAACTGGAATGGATTCCGTTCTTCGGATGGTATCTGAAGAAAGCCGGCATGATCGGTATCGATCGCGCCGCCGGTGGCCGCTCGCTGTTGAAGATGGCGCGGCAGGCGCGCGAGGAGGTTAATAAGGGACGGCAACTCATCATCTTTCCGGAAGGCACGCGGATGCCGGTCGATGCGCCGCCGAGCTACAAACCCGGCGTCGGACAGATCTATGTGAACTGCGGCGTGACGTGCCTGCCGGTGGCGCTCAATTCGGGATTGTTCTGGCCGCGCCGCACTTTCCTGCGTTATCCCGGAACGCTGATAGTGGAATTTCTCGATCCGTTGCCGCCGGGACTATCGCGCAACGAATTCATCGCGCGCATCAGCACGGTGATTGAAGAGGCGACGCAGCGCATTGTCGAAACGGCGCGGACAGAGCAGGCGCAATTGTTCGGCCGCGTGCCGGGAGTATCCGATCGAAGCTAGATCGCGCCTGGGCTGTCTTCATGAAGCAGCGCGGCCAACTGATGCAGCGGGGCGTCGCGAAAACCCTGCGCCTCGATCGATGTCACGGTGGACAGCACGTAGGCGCGGTTGTCGCCGGAACGGCCATGTCCCTGTCGCACGTAGCGAAGTTGCTCCTGCAGACTGAGGCGGCCGGCATATTGCACATGGCCGCGATCGACAATGTAAGCCAGCGCGCTGACGCGCTGCCGCGCGTCGCCCTCCAGCCAGACCGAGCGCATCACCTCATGGTAGACATTGGTGGTCTGCTCGCGTTCGCGCAGATAGGCGATGGTCGCGGCGCGCCGCTCACCGGCCACGCGGAAGGCGATGCCGCGGCAGGCGCCGCCGCGATCGAGCCCGAGCACCAGCCCGGGCCTTTCCGGCGTGCCGCGATGGTCGAACGAATAGACACAGAGCGCGCGATGCGCCCCGATCAGCCGCGCCGATACCTGTTCGACGAATTCAAAGCCGGGTCGCCACATCAGCGAGCCATAACCGAACACCCACAGATCGCTGGTGGATTCGCCGTCGTTGCGGGACGTTGCTGGGGAAACGGGTGTGGACATTGCGCGAACGCCTACCAGATGAGGTCTTTGAAGCGAAGCCGGATTCGGCCTTGCGTCGAAATGTCAGCGCGAATGTGGCATGCAGGCATCGCTGATTCGACAAATTCCTGCCGTTAAGGTCGCCGATGTCCGATTCGATCCCTTCCGTCCGCCGACGCCCGCTATGGCCAGTGTTCGTCGCGCCGGGCCTCGTTGTGCTCGCCGCCATCGCGTGGAGCGCCTTCTGGTTCTATGCCGCCTCGCAGGTCGATCAGACCGTCGATGTCTGGCGTGCGCGCGAAGCCAAGGCGGGCCGCATCTACGATTGCGGCAAGCGCCATGTGGCGGGCTTCCCGTTCCGGCTCGAAGTGACATGCGAGGACGCCAGCGTCACCCTGGTGGCGCAAACGGCGCAAGGTGCTGCGGCTGCGCCGGTGACGGCGAAGCTCGGCAAAATCCTCGTGGTGGCGCAGATCTACACGCCGAAACTCCTGATCGCGGAATTCACTGCGCCCGCCACGCTGGCCGAGCGCGGTCAGCCGCCGACGCTGCAGGTGAACTGGCGCACCGCGCGCAGCAGCATCGCGGGTTTGCCCGGAACGCCGGAGCGGGTGGCGCTGGTGTTCGACGATGCTGCGCTCGATCGCATCGGCGGCTCGGCGCCGATGCCGCTGGCGCGCGCCACGCATCTCGAACTGCATGGTCGTCTTGCGGAAGATTCAACGCCGGATCATCCGGTGACCGAAGCCGCATTGCAGGTCAATGCGGGCAGCATTCTCGAACTTCATCCGCTGCTGGCGCAGCCGTTCGATGCCGACATCCGCGCCAAGGTGTACGGCTTGCGCGATTTCACGCCAAAACCCTGGCCCGACCGGTTTCGTGAAATGCAGGCGGCGGGCGGGCACATCGAGATCACGCAATCCCGCATTCAGCAGGGCGATCTGATCTCCGTTGCGGCGGGCTCGCTTGGCCTGACCGCGGACGGACGGCTCAACGGCGAATTGCAGATGACGGTGGCCGGCATCGAAAAGGTGATCCCGGCACTCGGCATCGAGAAGATGCTGGAAGAAGGCGTGCCGCAGGCGACGCTTGATCGCCTTGCACCCGGCGTCAAATCCCAGGACGTCAACAACCTGCTCGGGTCGCTGGATCGCATGATCCCCGGTCTCGGCAGGGTCGTTCGCCAGAACGCCAGCGCTGGCCTTACCGCGAGCATCAATGCGCTTGGTACTCCGGCCGAGCTAGAGGGCAAGAAGGCGCGGTCGTTCCCGTTGCGTTTCGTCGATGGTGCGGTTTTCCTTGGGCCGGTCAAGGTCGGCGATACGCCGCCGCTGTTCTGATCTGTGGCGGGCTCGTGGCGCGATCCCCTTCGCGATCCATGGTTCAAAAAGCCGTGACGAGGGATAATCTGGTAACGCGGGCGTGCCGCGGCACGTAGTCATGATGCGGCAGGGATGCCGTGCAGCAGTCTGCTGCCTCCATGCCATGTCCTGAAAGAAGATCATCGTCATGTTGCTCGTTCTTCTCGCCTATCTCGGTGGTGTCCTCACCATTGTCAGTCCGTGCATCCTGCCGGTGCTGCCCTTTGTGTTTGCGCGTGCCGATCGGCCGTTCCTGCGAAGCGGGCTGCCGATGCTCGTCGGTATGGCGCTGACATTCGCGCTGGTCGCGACGCTAGCTGCAGTAGCCGGCGGCTGGGCGGTCGCCGCCAATCACTATGGACGATTGGCAGCCGTTGCCTTGTTGGCGCTGTTCGGTCTCGCGTTGCTGTTTCCCGGTTTCGGCGATCGTCTGATGCGGCCGCTGGTGACGCTGGGCGGGCGGCTGTCGCAATCGGCCGATCAGCAGGGCGAGGGCGTATCCGCGATTCTGCCGTCGTTGCTGCTCGGAATCGCGACGGGGCTGCTCTGGGCGCCTTGCGCCGGCCCGGTGCTGGGTCTGATCTTGACCGGCGCTGCGTTGCAGGGCGCTAACGTCCAGACCACGTTGTTGCTGATTGCCTATGCCGCCGGTGCGGCGACATCGCTGGCCCTGGCCCTGCTCATCGGAGGCCGCGTCTTCGCGGCAATGAAGCGCTCGCTCGGCGTCGGCGAATGGGTGCGGCGCGGACTTGGCGCTGCAGTGCTGGTCGCGGTTGTGGCGATTGCGTTGGGGCTCGACACCGGCTTCCTCACCAATCTGTCATTGGCGAGCACCAATCGGCTCGAGCAAGGACTGCTGGATCGGCTGCATGGACAGCAAACCAAACAGGCCTCGACGAATCCGGCACCGGCCGCACAGCAAGCCGAGACGCTTCCGGTGGAGGGAATGTTGCCCTCGCTCGATGGTGCGGTGGAGTGGCTGAATTCGCCGCCGTTGTCGGCCGAGGCCCTGAAGGGCAAGGTCGTGCTGGTCGATTTCTGGACTTATTCCTGCATCAACTGCCTGCGCTCGCTGCCTTATGTGAAGGCCTGGGCCGATAAATATCGGGATCAGGGCCTGGTTGTGATCGGCGTGCATGCGCCTGAATTCGCCTTCGAGAAGAACATCGACAATGTGAAGAAGGCGGTCGCCGACCTGAAAGTCGATTATCTGGTGGCGATCGACAATGACTATGCGATCTGGCGAGCGTTCAATAACCAGTACTGGCCGGCGCACTACTTCATCGACGCCAAGGGACGGATTCGCCACCACCACTTCGGCGAGGGCGAATACGACGAGTCCGAACGCGTGATCCAGCAATTGCTGGCGGAAGCCGGGCACTCGCAGGTTTCATCGGATGTCGTCAAGGTAACCGGCATCGGCGCGCAGCAGGCCAGTGCAGATTTGAACGCGGTGGAATCGCCGGAGACCTATCTCGGCTACGAGCGTGCCGAGAATTTTATCTCGCCCGGCGGCTTCGTGCGCGACGCAAGCCACAGCTACGCCGATGCCTCGCCGCAACTTAACCAATGGGCGCTCAAGGGCGACTGGACGGTAAGCGACGAGCGCGCCACGTTGAACGCTGCGGATGGTGCGATCGTCTATCGCTTCAAGGCGCGGGACCTGCATCTGGTGCTTGGTCCCTCCAGTGACGGCAAGCCGGTCCGCTTTCACGTGACGATCGATGGCGCGGCACCCGGTGCCGATCATGGCATGGACGTCGATGACAACGGAGACGGCACCATTACCGGCCAGCGGCTGTATCAGCTGGTCCGGCAGAGCGGTGGCGCCAGGGAGCGAGTGTTCGAAATCCGCTTCCTCGATCCCGGGGCGCAGGCCTACGCGTTCACCTTCGGATAGCGCGCTTCTGTCGATCGATCAGGCGTAACGCGATCAATCGGCCTTCTTTTTCAGATCGGCATGGGTGCGGCCGAAGTCAGCTTTCGCCTCGTCCTGTCCGATATCGAGAATCCCGCGTCGGATGGCGCGGGTGCGGGTGAAATGGTCGAACAGCGCGTCGCCGTCGCCGCGTCGGATGGCGCGGGTCAGCTTGGAGAGGTCTTCCTGGAATTCGCCGAGCATTTCCAGCACGGCATCCTTGTTGGTCAGAAAGACGTCGCGCCACATCGTCGGATCGGATGCCGCGATACGCGTGAAATCGCGAAAACCGCCGGCGGAGAATTTCAGCACTTCCGAGCGCGTCACGTCTTCCAGTTCGTCCGCCGTGCTGACAATGGTGTAGGCGATCAGATGCGGCAGATGACTTGTAACCGCCAGCACCAGGTCGTGATGATCGGGCTTCATCACCTCGACATTGGCGCCGAGCGAGCGCCAGAATTCCGCCAGCCGTTCCACCGCGTCTGCGTCGGCGCCTTCGGGCGGCGTCAGAATGCACCAGCGGTTGGTGAACAGTTCGGCGAAGCCGGAGTCAGGTCCCGAATTTTCGGTGCCGGCGACCGGATGCGCGGGGATGAAATGCACATTGGCCGGCAGATGCGGCGACATATCCCGCACCACGGCGCCCTTGACCGATCCGACGTCGGAAACGATCGCACCGGGCTTGAGGTGCGGCGCGATCTCCTCGGCGACAGGGCCGCAGGCGCCGACCGGGATGCTGAGGATGACCAGATCGGCGTCCTTCACCGCTTCCGCATTGGTGTCGACCACGCGATCGACGATGCCGAGTTCGCGGACGCGCGCGCGGGTTTCGGCCGAGCGTGCGGTGGCGACGATTTCGCCCGCGAGCCCCTGCGCCTTTGCGCCGCGCGCGATCGAGCCGCCGATCAGCCCGAAGCCGATCAGCGCGACGCGTTGAAACAGCGGAGCGGCGGTCACGGCTGAGCCATGAAGTCGCGCAGGCCGTCGCGCACCAGAAGATTGGCTTCTTCCGTGCCGATGGTCATGCGCAGCGCGTGCGGCAGGCCGTAATTGTTCAGCGCGCGTAGCACCAGACCGCGCTTGGTCAGGAAGGCGTCGGCCTCTGCCGCCGTCTTGCCTTTGGTGGTCGGAAAATGGATCAGCACGAAGTTGGCTACGCTCGGCGTCACGGTGAGGCCGAGCTTGGTCGCTTCCTCGGTCATCCAGTTGCGCCATTTCTCGTTATGCTCGCGCGACATCTGGATGAACGCAGTGTCCTCGATCGCCGCTACCGCAGCGCGCATCGCCGGTGTCGAGACGTTGAACGGTCCGCGGATGCGGTTGACTGCATCGACGATGCTTGCCGGTCCGAACATCCAGCCGATCCGCAGCGCCGCAAGGCCGTGGATCTTGGAGAAGGTGTGCGTCATCACCGTATTCTCGGTGGTGGCGACCAGTTCGATTCCGATCTCGTAGTCGTTGCGCGAGACGAAGTCGGAATAGGCGGCGTCGAGCACCAGCAGGACATGCGGCGGCAGTCCGGCGCGCAGCCGCTTGACCTCGTCGAACGGCAGGTAGGTGCCGGTCGGGTTGTTCGGGTTGGCGAGCCAGATCAGTTTGGTGCGCGGCGTCACCCGCGCGAGGATCGCATCGACATCCGCTGTGAAGTCGGTTTCGGGCGCCACCACGTTGGTCGCGCCGTTCGCCATCGTGGCGATCGGGTAGACCAGGAAGCCATGCGTCGTGCTGATCGCCTCATCGCCGGGTGCGAGATAGGTGTGCGCCAGCAGATTGAGGATTTCGTCGGAGCCCGCACCGCAGATGATCCGGTTGGGATCGAGGCCGTAAGCACGGCCGATCGCCTCGCGCAGAATCCGCGAGGTGCCTTCCGGGTAGTCCTCGAGATGCGCCGCCGCGGCCGCGTAAGCCTCCTTCGCGCGCGGCGAGGGGCCGAACGGCGTTTCGTTGGCGGAGAGCTTGAACACCTTCTGTCCCGGAACCGGGACCGGGCTCTTGCCGGGCGTGTAGGGCGCAATATCGAGGATGCCGGGATTCGGCACGGGACGTGACATCGTTGGCTCCGGAATGACTGGCGCGTTCAGGACGCGCCGGACTTTGAAATTGAGTTGGGGACCGTATAGCGCGTTGCATGGCTGCCGACGAGGGCCGATGAGCGCACCGAGGCGCCGGCGTCGATCAGAGCCGAGGTGATCTTGTCGAGGGTGGTGGCGCGCGTCACCGAGACCAGAAGCGCCGCGCCGTCGAAGGCGCTGTCCGGTACCGCGACGATCTCGGCGAGCGGCGACAGGGCTCGGGCGGTATCGGCATTCCAGCCGGAGACGCGTACGCTCCACATCTCGACTTCGGTCACCATGGCGCTGTCGGCGACGCGCGAGACCACGAATACCGGCAACGCGGCCGGGTGGTCGGCGCGTTCGACGAACGGCAGCCGTGCGATGATCTTCGGCGCGCCCTCGGCCTCGAGATCGAGCCACCATGGCATCCGGTTCGTGGTGGCCGAGACCAGCGCGAGATCGCCTTTCGAGCGCGCTACCGCCTCGACCGCCGCCGACGGATTGAAATGCGACACGAACGGCACCGTGAAGCCGAAATGGAAGCGCGCCGAATCCCGCATCGCGGATTCGCCGACCGACAGGTCTGCGTGCACCGAGAAAGGAGCCTGGACGTAGGTGAAGGTGGAGATGATGACGCGCCAGATGCTCTCCACGGTATCGAGCGGCAGGATACCGCGATGCCGCTGCACCAGGCGGCGCATCATGTCGGCCTCGCGTGCCGGCCGGAATGCGGAGCCGACTTCCTGGGTCTGCTTCACCTTGATCAGCCGGTCGATGATGTCGCCGCGCTTCATCAGCAGCTCATGGACCTGCTCGTCGATGGTATCGATCTCGACGCGAAGCTCTTGCAGCGACGGCGGGGCGGGCGGTGCTTTGGACATCTTCAAAACCTTCGAGGCGGGAGCGAACGGTTCTCCCGGGTTCAGGCCCTATCGGTCTATGGATCGGCAGGCGAGAGCCATTGATTAGGAAAGACGGTGCCTGAAAGCAAAGAAAACATCGCCGGGCTTGCGGATCGGTATCATCCGCCAGCGGCTCTGGCCGAGGCTCGTCTTGACGTAATGAGCACTTAGGACTAGTTCTTGGCTGTTCCGTGGTCATTTGAGCCGGCCGGCTTGCAGCCACGTTAAACAACTCGCTAAACAGGCCGGGGATACTTAGATCATCCCGGCCGAACCTATGTTCAGGCCGGATTTTTTATGGCCTGACGGAGACGTCTGAGCGCAGGGCGAGACCTGTGCGGGAGGCCATGTCGCAATGGTTAACGTACAACCGATCAAGGGCGTGCAGGGGCAGGCCGACGAGCGCCTGCGGGAGACCGACAATCCCTCGTCTCAGGTGGCTCTATTTGGACCGGACCAGCCATTGCGGCTCGATTGCGGGGTCGACCTGACGCCGTTCCAGATCGCCTACCAGACTTATGGCACGCTCAATGCCGATCGTTCGAACGCCATTCTGGTCTGCCATGCGCTGACCGGGGACCAGCACGCGGCGAACGTGCATCCGGTCACCGGTAAGTCCGGCTGGTGGGAAACCCTGCTCGGCCCCGGCCGTGCGCTCGACACCGACCGCTATTTCATCATCTGCTCGAACGTGATCGGCGGCTGCATGGGCTCGACCGGGCCCTCGTCGACCAATCCCGCCACCGGCAAGCCGTGGGGACTGGACTTCCCCATCATCACCATTCCCGACATGGTTCGCGCGCAGGCGATGCTGATCGACCGGCTCGGCATCGATACGTTGTTCTCCGTGGTCGGCGGCTCGATGGGCGGCATGCAGGTGCTGCAATGGTGCGTCGCCTACCCGAAGCGGGTGTTCTCGGCGCTGCCGATCGCCTGCAGCACGCGGCACTCGGCACAGAACATCGCGTTCCATGAATTGGGGCGTCAGGCGGTGATGGCGGATCCCGACTGGCGGCAAGGACGCTACTTCGACTACGGAACGCACCCGCATCGCGGGCTCGGTGTCGCGCGGATGGCCGCGCATATCACGTACTTGTCCGACGCCGCATTGCACCGCAAGTTCGGCCGGCGGATGCAGGATCGCGATCTGCCGACGTTCTCGTTCGATGCCGATTTCCAGGTCGAGAGCTATCTGCGGCATCAGGGGTCGTCCTTTGTCGAGCGCTTCGACGCCAACAGCTATCTTTATCTGACGCGGGCGATGGACTACTTCGATATCGCCGCGGATCATAACGGCGTGCTCGCGCAGGCGTTTCGCGGCACCGGCACGCGATTCTGCGTGGTGTCGTTCACCAGTGATTGGCTGTTTCCAACGTCGGAGTCGCGCGCCACCGTCCACGCGCTCAACGCCGGCGGCGCGCGGGTGTCGTTCGCGGAGATCGAGACCGATCGCGGCCACGATGCGTTCCTGCTCGATGTGCCGGAATTCCTCGAAATCGCTCACGCGTTCCTGCAGTCGGCGGCGGCCGCGCGGGGCTTACCTCAGGCGGGCAACTAACATGTCGATCCAGCAAATCTTGCCGCTCGTCGGACAGAAAACCCTCAACCCCGCTGACTATCGCGGCGACCATCTGCTGGTGGCGCAGATGGTCGAGCCCGGATCGAAGGTGCTCGACGTCGGCTGCGGCGACGGCGACCTGCTGCAGCTTCTCGAAAGCCGTGGCGTCGATGGACGCGGCATCGAACTGTCGCGCGAGGGCGTCAACCGCTGCGTCGCCAAGGGACTGGCGGTGGTGCAGGGCGATGCCGACACCGATCTCGTCAATTATCCCGACGACGCCTTCGATTATGTGATCCTGTCGCAGACCTTGCAGGCGACGCGGCAACCGAGAGCCGTGCTCGAAAACCTGCTCCGGATCGGACGGCGCGCCATCGTGTCGTTTCCGAACTTCGGCTATTGGAAAATGCGCTTGCAGTTGCTGGTCGGCGGCCACATGCCGCGCACCGACAACTTGCCGGCGACCTGGTACGACACGCCGAACATTCATTTCTGCACCATCAAGGATTTCGTGCAGCTCTGCGACGAGATCAACGTCAAGATGGAGCGCGCGGTGGCACTCGATCGTTACGGCAGACCGCTGCGTCTCAATGCGCCGTGGTGGTTCTGGAATATGTTCGGCGAGCAGGGCGTATTTCTGCTCAGCCGTGCCGGGAAAAACCGCTGATCTCTGGCGGCTGGGACGGTGCGACTTCCTCCGGTTATGCCAGTTAAAAGCCGTTAAGAATGTTCCGCGCTCCGCGCAACCCAGCCATGAACCTGTGAATCGTCCGGTTTAGGCGGCGAAATCGGGCTGAATCGACGGAAAACCGGTCCGTAGTTGCTGCGGTGCGTCATGTTCTCGCCACATCGGAATTCGTTCTAAGCGGCCGGACGCTGGGCCTTGGGTGTTGGCCCGGAAGACATTGGGGGTGTCAGAAGGAATGACGATGTTTCAGTTGCGTAAGTTTAGTCGGTCAATTCGTTATGCGGTCTTGGCCTTGAGTTCGATGGCAATCGTTGCTCTCGTCTCGCCAGCCTCCGCCAAACCATATCATCACCATCATCATCACAGCGCCGGGCGACATGCTCACGGTCATCATCATGTCCGTTCGCATCATCATGGACGGCGTCATCACTATCGCCATCGTTCCCGCCATCACTACCGTCATCGCGCGTATCGGCACGGCCACGAGACACACGCGCTGAACTGGGACGACCGTGCGCAGCAGATGCGCGCGCGGGGTCTGGACCGGGCTCATGCCAGCATCGCACCGGAGACGCCGGCAAGCGGTGGAAGCTTTGGCGGATCCAGCCTCGTCGCCGAAGCCCGCCGTTTCATCGGCGGCAACCCGACCGGCCGCAGCCGGTTGTGGTGCGCGCGCTTCATGAACTTCATCCTGCAGAAGACCGGCCATCGCGGCACCGGCTCGGATATGGCGCGGTCGTTCGCCAGTTATGGACGCCGGGTTTCCGGTCCGCAGGTTGGCGCCATTGCAGTGATGGGCCGTCGCGGCGGTGGTCACGTCGGCGTGGTCAGCGGCATCGATGCCAAGGGCAACCCGATCCTGGTGTCGGGCAATCACAGCCACCGGGTCGCGGAATCGGTTTATCCGCGCGGTCGCATCTACGCTTACGTGATGCCCAACTGAGGCCTGCCCTCCAGCGCTTCCATCGATGAATTTCTGAACGCCGCCTCTTCCTTTTGAGGCGGCGTGTTCCCACATTTGGGTCAAGCCGGTGCAATGCCGGCGACGACACCGCACGCCGGTTGACGAATATCAGCGCGGCAGCGGAACCCAATGAAGATGCTGGTCACGTGCCTTCGGGGCGGACCAGCAGGCTGAGGGAAATTATCGATGAACGTTGAAAAATACACTGAACGTGTGCGCGGCTTTATTCAGTCGGCACAATCACTGGCCGTGCGCGAAGGCCATCAACAATTTTCGCCGCTCCATATTCTGAAGGTTCTGCTCGACGACAGCGAGGGTCTGGCCGGCGGCCTGATCGACCGGGCCGGCGGCAATTCGCGTGAGATCCTGCACGCGACCGAAGCCGAGCTGAACAAACTGCCGAAAGTCTCGGGGGCGGGTGCGGGCCAGATTTACCTGGCGCCGGCGACGGCGCGTGCCTTCGAGGCTGCCGAGCAGGCCGCCGACAAGGCGGGTGACAGCTTCGTCACTGTCGAACGGCTGCTGCTTGCGCTCGCGCTCGACAAGGACAGCGAGGCTGGAAAGATCCTGGCCAAGGGTGGCGTGACCCCGCAGAGCCTCAACGCAGCGATCAATGCGCTGCGCAAGGGCCGCACCGCGGATTCCGCGACGGCGGAAAACGCTTACGATGCGCTCAAGAAATACGCCCGCGACCTGACCCAGGCGGCGCGCGACGGCAAGCTCGATCCGGTGATCGGCCGCGACGAGGAAATCCGCCGCACCATTCAGGTGCTGTCGCGGCGTACCAAGAACAACCCCGTGCTGATCGGCGAACCCGGCGTCGGCAAGACCGCCATCGTCGAGGGACTGGCGCTGCGTATCCTCAACGGCGACGTGCCGGAAAGCCTCAAGGACAAGAAGCTGCTGTCGCTCGACCTCGGCGCATTGATCGCCGGCGCGAAATATCGTGGTGAGTTCGAGGAGCGGCTCAAGGCGGTGCTGCAGGAGGTGACGTCGGCGGACGGCGGCATCATCCTGTTCATCGACGAGATGCACACGCTGATCGGTGCCGGCAAGGCGGATGGCGCGATGGACGCGTCGAACCTGCTCAAGCCCGCGCTGGCACGCGGCGAATTGCACTGCATCGGCGCCACCACGCTCGACGAATACCGCAAGCACGTCGAAAAGGATGCGGCGCTGGCGCGGCGTTTCCAGCCGGTATTCGTCTCCGAGCCGACGGTCGAGGATACGATCTCGATCCTGCGCGGCCTGAAGGACAAGTACGAGCAGCATCACGGCGTACGCATCGCCGATAGCGCGCTGGTCGCCGCGGCGACGTTGTCGAACCGCTACATCACCGATCGCTTCCTGCCGGACAAGGCCATCGACCTTGTCGACGAGGCGGCGGCCCGGCTGAAGATGCAGGTCGATTCCAAGCCGGAAGAACTCGATTCGCTCGACCGAGAGATCGTGCGGCTCAAGATCGAGCAGGAGGCGCTGAAAAAGGAAAGCGATTCCGGCTCCAAGTCGCGGCTGGAGAACCTTGAGAAAGAACTCATCGATCTGGAGAAGCGCTCGGCGGACCTGACCTCGCGCTGGAATGCCGA
Organism: Xanthobacteraceae bacterium; assembly: GCA_024508855.1. Classification (GTDB taxonomy): domain Bacteria; phylum Pseudomonadota; class Alphaproteobacteria; order Rhizobiales; family Xanthobacteraceae; genus 62-47. The sequence goes on along the minus strand of JANINJ010000045.1, from coordinate 121,561 downwards.
GAAGGGCAAGCTGTCCGATGCGGCCAAGCTGAAAAGCGAACTGGACCAGGTCCGCAGCGATCTCGCCAATGCGCAACGCCGCGGCGAGTATCAGAAGGCCGGTGAACTGGCGTATGGCCGCATTCCCGACCTCGAGAAGCGGTTGGCTGCGATCGAGGCGAGCGAAGGCTCGACCATGATGGAAGAGACCGTGACGGCGGATAACGTCGCGCAGGTGGTCTCGCGCTGGACCGGTGTGCCGGTCGACAAGATGCTCGAGGGCGAGAAAGAGAAGCTGCTCCGCATGGAGGAGAGTCTCGCCAAGCGCGTCATCGGCCAGACCGAGGCGGTGCGTGCCGTCTCCACGGCGGTGCGCCGGGCGCGTGCGGGTTTGCAGGACCCGAACCGGCCGATGGGCTCGTTCATGTTCCTCGGCCCCACCGGCGTCGGCAAGACCGAGCTGACCAAGGCGCTCGCGGCGTATCTGTTCGACGACGAGAACGCGATGGTCCGTATCGACATGTCCGAATACATGGAGAAGCATTCGGTCTCGCGGCTGATCGGTGCGCCTCCGGGCTATGTCGGCTACGACGAGGGCGGCGCGCTGACCGAGGCCGTGCGGCGGCGTCCGTATCAGGTCGTGCTGTTCGATGAGATCGAGAAAGCGCATCCGGACGTGTTCAACGTGCTGCTGCAGGTGCTCGATGACGGCCGGCTGACCGATGGTCAGGGTCGCACCGTGGACTTCCGCAACACGCTGATCATCATGACCTCGAACATCGGTTCGGAATTCTTGGTCAATCAGCCGGACGGCGAGGATACGTCTGAGGTCCGCGAGCAGGTGATGAATCTGGTGCGGGCCCATTTCCGCCCCGAATTCCTCAACCGCATCGACGAGATCATCCTGTTCCACCGCCTGCAGCGGAACGAGATGGGAAGCATCGTCGCCATCCAGTTCGCGCGGCTGCAGAAACTGCTGGAAGATCGAAAGATCGTGCTCGATCTCGATGCATCCGCACGCGATTGGCTGGCCGAGAAAGGCTGGGACCCTGCCTATGGCGCGCGTCCGCTCAAGCGGGTGATCCAGCGCAATGTGCAGGATCCGATGGCGGAGATGATCCTGGCCGGCGACGTCCGCGATGGCGACCACGTCGTCATCTCGACGGAAGGCGGCGCGCTGACCTTCAACGGTAAGAAGCCGTACACGGCTGATGTCGAGCAGGCTGCTCCGCCGAAGTCCAGCCGCAAGCTGCACTGACGCATCGTTCGTCAGATATTGACAAGAAAAGCCCCTCCGTGCTTGTCACGGAGGGGCTTTTCAATTCGATTGAGGTGGTCAGCGGCTGACGGTCCTTGAAGCGCCTTGACCGCGGCCCGATGTACCCTGCGTTCCGATATTTTCCGAAACCACCGGCATGGCACGATTGTTCATCAGCGTGTCGATGCGATTCCGTTCTTTCTCGAACGAGGCCATCATCGGGCCATCGAGCGAGCGGCCGCGCGGGAGGCGCACGCGCATCGGATCGACGAAGCGGCCATTGACGAGAATTTCGTAGTGGACGTGAGCGCCGGTGGATTGGCCGGTCGAACCGACGAAGCCGATCACCTGGCCTTGCCGCACGCGTTTGCCGGGCTCGATGCCCTTGGCGAAGGCCGACATGTGACCGTAGGCGGTCTCGTAGCCGTTGTTATGCTTGATGCGGATATATTTGCCGTATCCGCCTTCCCATTCCGCCTTCTCGATCACGCCGTTGCCCGAAGCGAAGATGGGCGTGCCGTAAGCGGTCGCCCAGTCGACGCCGGTGTGCATCTTGGTATAGCCGAGGATCGGATGGCGGCGGGCGCCGAAGCCGGAACGCATGATGGCGTTATTGACGGGTTTGCGGACCAGGAACTTCTTCGCGCTCTTGCCGCTCTCGTCGTAGTAGTCGACGACACCGTCATCCGGCGTCTGGAAGCGATAGTATTTCTTGGTTTCGCCGCCGACGGTCAGCGACGCATACAGCACGTCGTCCTTCTCGATGGTCGGCGTCGTTTCATCGTCACCGGCGTAAAACACTTCGAACGAATCGCCTGCCTGCGCCCGTCGCTGGAAATCGACGTCGTAGGAATAGATGCGAATCATGTCCTCGATTACTGCGGGCGGCACCTTGTTGCGCAGCGCCGATTCGTAAATGCTCTGGTAGAGGCGGACGCCGCTGCCGTCGTCCTCCTCGTCATCGTCACTGCCGTTGCTGGCAGTAGCGGTGTCCGTATTGAAGCTCTGCACGTCGACCGGCACGTATCTGCCGAGATCCGAGAGCGCCACCACGGCCTCGATGGTCGAATCGTTGACGATCATGACGCGATAGGGCTGCAGCCGTTTGCCAGGCGCCGAGGGCTCCATCAGAATCCGCAGCTTCAGACCCTCACGCAGTCCGCCTTCGCGGCCGCGCGGACCGAGCGTCGCGGCGATCGCGCGCGCTTCTTCCGGAGTTGCGCCCTGATCGATCAGCACCGACGTGATCGTATCGCCGCGTTTGACGATGTGAGTGCGCTCGCCGTTCGCGTTGCCGCCGGTCACCTGGTCTTTGGTCTTCGCCAGCAGGGTTACGTTTTCAGGCACCACGCGGGCCTGGAATCCCGCATAGGGATCGACCGCGGCGGATTCGTTGGCATAGGCCATCTTCATGTCCGACGGCAGCGCCATATCCGGTGATGCGCTGGCCATGGTGTAACGCACGCCGCTCTGGCCATGCCAGTTCGATGCATCGCGTACCCGCATCAGCACGTCGTCGATCGCGACGACGGCGGAAATCTTGGCTTTCGGCAGGACGGTGCCGAGATCGCGCGTGACGAACGATACTTCGGCGTCGGGCTCTGCTGCCGCTGCCGCACCCTGCGCGCTGTCAGCGGCACTGGGCGCGCCGACATCGGTCAACAGGCGCTGGGCATTGAACGGCGGGATCTTGCTGCTGAGGTCGCTGGTGGACAATGCGAGGTTGCCGGCGATCCGGATATAGGGCCGAACGCGCATCACCTCGCGATTGCCGACTTGAGCCGGTGTGGAGACGCGGATCACGCTGCGCGCCGCGTTGGCTTCGCTCGGCGGCGGCAGGCGATCGCTCTTGTGCAGGCTTGCGGTGCGATCGTTGGCACCGAAGGCGCCGCGCAGCGTGCTTTCGACGCGCTCCGGCATCTTCGCGAATGTCATCTCGCCGTCGAGCGACGCAAAAACGGCGCCGCCGATCAAGGCTGCGCCGCACAGGCCCGTGAGGATCGTGCCGCTGAACCACTGCACCGAAATACGACGGCGATCGATGACGGCGGCTTCAGAACCGTCGACGGAGAGCGGTGGTTCGTGGCCGAGGTCGATTACCTCGGTCTCACGTCCATGCGCGCCTCCGCGTGGTGTCCGTTGGTCCAAGCCGCTATCCCCCAAATTCCGCCGCGCTTCGGAGAAGCCCATCCGAAGCAAATGTTGTTGTGACCGCTGCGCTCGTAACCCGCAAGGGCGTTCCGAACGATGTGATCTGTCTCCACCGGCATCCGGAGCAACAGCTCCAAAGCAGCGCGGGCCAAAATGCTGGCCCCGATTGCGAACGTCAATGCGATAAGGTGCTGTGTTTCCGAAGATGCCCAGAGACTGAAATCGGTGCTGGTTGCATGGCCGAACGTCGCCCCGGGGTGCTGACAGCCGTGGATCGTGAAAGATTTTTGCGATTCACACCCTGTCCGACCGTCAGAACGTCGCAGGAATGTGGCTCAAGTACGGCGTTATGTCCGGAAAAGTCGCGAGTTTTCCGCGCCTTACAAATCTTTCGGTCGACGTGACGATTTCTTGACGAAAGGCGTTGACAAGCCTGAGGGGGCGGGCCTATAACCCGGCCACTGAGCGCGGCGACGCTTTGACCTTCTGGTCAAGGCATCCAGCCGCGCCTTTGAAGTCCCTCACTTCGATGAGTGAATCAACAGCCGAGAGTTATCGGTTGTCATTCGGCGTCGGGTGAAACTTCGAACCTCCTGGCCTACAGGAGAGGGGTTCCCTAACCCCGGGCTGTTTGACAAGTGAAGATGAAGAAAGAGAAACGTGGACGGCGGAGTCCTTGCGGGTCTCGATCGTGAGAAAGCTTCGGCTTTCAAAGGGTTGGGACCGGACGAAAGACTTCGGCGGTACACGTTTTAAAGGTTACACCATCGTCGTCAGCGATGTGAATCGCAGGCGATAAATATGGTGGGACCTCGTCAAACGTTGTGATCAGCCGGTTTGAAGTTTCAAGTCCAACTTGAGAGTTTGATCCTGGCTCAGAGCGAACGCTGGCGGCAGGCTTAACACATGCAAGTCGAACGGGCGTAGCAATACGTCAGTGGCAGACGGGTGAGTAACGCGTGGGAACGTACCTTTTGGTTCGGAACAACTGAGGGAAACTTCAGCTAATACCGGATAAGCCCTTACGGGGAAAGATTTATCGCCGAAAGATCGGCCCGCGTCTGATTAGCTAGTTGGTGAGGTAATGGCTCACCAAGGCGACGATCAGTAGCTGGTCTGAGAGGATGATCAGCCACATTGGGACTGAGACACGGCCCAAACTCCTACGGGAGGCAGCAGTGGGGAATATTGGACAATGGGCGAAAGCCTGATCCAGCCATGCCGCGTGAGTGATGAAGGCCCTAGGGTTGTAAAGCTCTTTTGTGCGGGAAGATAATGACGGTACCGCAAGAATAAGCCCCGGCTAACTTCGTGCCAGCAGCCGCGGTAATACGAAGGGGGCTAGCGTTGCTCGGAATCACTGGGCGTAAAGGGTGCGTAGGCGGGTCTTTAAGTCAGGGGTGAAATCCTGGAGCTCAACTCCAGAACTGCCTTTGATACTGAGGATCTTGAGTTCGGGAGAGGTGAGTGGAACTGCGAGTGTAGAGGTGAAATTCGTAGATATTCGCAAGAACACCAGTGGCGAAGGCGGCTCACTGGCCCGATACTGACGCTGAGGCACGAAAGCGTGGGGAGCAAACAGGATTAGATACCCTGGTAGTCCACGCCGTAAACGATGAATGCCAGCCGTTAGTGGGTTTACTCACTAGTGGCGCAGCTAACGCTTTAAGCATTCCGCCTGGGGAGTACGGTCGCAAGATTAAAACTCAAAGGAATTGACGGGGGCCCGCACAAGCGGTGGAGCATGTGGTTTAATTCGACGCAACGCGCAGAACCTTACCAGCGTTTGACATGTCCGGACGACTGGCAGAGATGCCTTTCTTCCCTTCGGGGAATGGAACACAGGTGCTGCATGGCTGTCGTCAGCTCGTGTCGTGAGATGTTGGGTTAAGTCCCGCAACGAGCGCAACCCTCGTCCTTAGTTGCCATCATTCAGTTGGGCACTCTAAGGGGACTGCCGGTGATAAGCCGCGAGGAAGGTGGGGATGACGTCAAGTCCTCATGGCCCTTACGGGCTGGGCTACACACGTGCTACAATGGCGGTGACAATGGGATGCAAAAGGGCAACCTCTAGCAAATCTCAAAAAGCCGTCTCAGTTCGGATTGGGCTCTGCAACTCGAGCCCATGAAGTTGGAATCGCTAGTAATCGTGGATCAGCATGCCACGGTGAATACGTTCCCGGGCCTTGTACACACCGCCCGTCACACCATGGGAGTTGGTTTTACCTGAAGGCGGTGCGCTAACCCGCAAGGGAGGCAGCCGACCACGGTAGGGTCAGCGACTGGGGTGAAGTCGTAACAAGGTAGCCGTAGGGGAACCTGCGGCTGGATCACCTCCTTTCTATGGATGGTTCTTCAGTCAGTCCTGATCTTCGGATCTCGACTCTATCGAACCTCTTAGAAACATCAGTGGCCAACGATCGTCAGGATCGTTGAGCTGCATTGGCGGGATTTCGCCGTCTTCGTTTCTCTTTCTTCGCGGACGAACACGCGCCAGGGGCTGCGGTTTTGCGATGCATCTGGTGTGAGCCGATGCGTGCATTCAGGCCTCTCGTGTTAGGGGCTTGTAGCTCAGTTGGTTAGAGCGCGCGCTTGATAAGCGTGAGGTCGGAAGTTCAAGTCTTCCCAGGCCCACCATCACTATCAGCGCAAAGCATCTTTCGTCTTCTGGTACGGGGCCATAGCTCAGCTGGGAGAGCGCGTGCTTTGCAAGCATGAGGTCGTCGGTTCGATCCCGTCTGGCTCCACCAGATGGTTTGATCAATTGACGCTGTGCTTGATTTGAATCGTCCGCGAAACATCACTTTGCACGCGCTGTCCTTCGGGATGCGCATGCGGGATTTCTGACATCGTAAAGAGGAGATCGATCCGAGCTTGGATCGCGAAACATGTTGCAAGACATGTCGAGCGTAACCCATGCATTTTCTCCAGGTCATTTCGGCGCTCGTTCATGTCGCAACGAAAGTTGCAAGATGAGCGAGTTGTAAATGACCCTTGTTAGCGAAGCTTGACCGCCTCGCTATCGGAACGATCTTACGAAGCAAACTGGTCTTTCTAATCAATGTCCGGTTGCGGTCCATGCGTTCATCGAGGGCGCGCTTCGCGAGAAGCAACTGCAGCCAACATTCTGCCGAGTGTGTGGACATTGATAATGAGAGCAATCAAGTGCCTTAAGGGTGTTCGGTGGATGCCTTGGCGCTGAGAGGCGATGAAGGACGTGCTACGCTGCGATAAGCCGTGGGGAGCTGCGAAGAAGCTTTGATCCACGGATTTCCGAATGGGGAAACCCACCTTCGATAGCCGGAACTCCAAGGCCTTGTGCTTTGGTGTAATGCCAAACCGCGAGGTTTTGGATTTCCGGTTATCAAGCGAAGGTATGAGACTCCTGAATACATAGGGGGTTTTAAGCGAACCCGGGGAACTGAAACATCTAAGTACCCGGAGGAAAGGACATCAACAGAGACTCCGTTAGTAGTGGCGAGCGAACGCGGACCAGGCCAGTGGCACATCAAAGACAACCGGAACCTGTCAGGAAAGCAGGGCCTCAGAGGGTGATAGCCCCGTACGGGTAATGCGATGATGTGTCCTTGAGTAAGGCGGAACACGTGAAATTCTGTCTGAACGTGGGGGGACCACCCTCCAAGCCTAAGTACTCCTCAGCGACCGATAGTGAACCAGTACCGTGAGGGAAAGGTGAAAAGCACCCCGACGAGGGGAGTGAAATAGACCTGAAACCGAGCACCTACAAACAGACGGAGCCCAAGATACGTTCTGGGTGACGTCGTACCTTTTGTATTATGGGCCAGCGACTTAATTTAACGAGCAAGCTTAAGCCGATAGGTGTATGCGCAGCGAAAGCGAGTCTGAATAGGGCGTCAAGTTCGTTGTATTAGACCCGAAACCTAGTGATCTAGCCATGAGCAGGTTGAAGGTGAGGTAACACTCACTGGAGGACCGAACGGGTGTCTGTTGAAAAAGACTCCGATGACTTGTGGTTAGGGGTGAAAGGCCAATCAAACTGGGAAATAGCTGGTTCTCCGCGAAAGATATTTAGGTATCGCCTCGCGTGAATGCTTCGGGGGGTAGAGCACTGGA
>JANINJ010000045.1:36578-111578 GCA_024508855.1 Xanthobacteraceae bacterium | reverse complement strand
AAAAGCAGATCGAAGGCGTACTGGCGTCCCAAAAGGAATTTGATGCGCTGGCCGAAAAGATTCCGGAGACGGCGACCGACAAGCCGGATCCGAAGACGTCGGCCCAGTTCGAGGCGATCGCAAAGAAATATGGCTTCGCCAGCTACGACGAATATAGCGATGTGCTCGATACCGTCAGCCTGGTGCTCAGCGGCGTCGATCCGAAGACGAAGAAGTATGTCGGTGTCGAAGCGGTGATCAAGCAGCAGATCGCGGCGGTCGAAGCGGATAAATCGATTCCCGCCGATGACAAGAAACAGGCGCTGGAACAACTCAACGACGCATTGAAGGCGCCCGCGACGCCAGTCCCCAGCAAGGGCAACATCGATCTGGTCGAGAAATATTACGACAAGCTCAGCGCGGCCATGCAGCAGGACGAATAAGCGCGGCCACTCCACGGCGAATGAGGTTTGCCATGTATCGAATCGTTTTCGGAAGCGTCATCGTCGTATCGCTCATGGCCGGCGGAAGTGCGCTGGCTATCGAGGCTCCGTCCTCCGCTGATTCTCACGGCGCCCAGGCGGTGTCGCCGAATAAAAGTGCCGCCACGGCGAAAATCGTGCGGCACGGTCATAAGTCTGGCTCGCACAGGAAAGTCGCTCAGGCCCGTGGCGTGAACGCCAAGCCGCGTGCGACTGAACCATTCGGATCTGCAGGCGGCGTTGATTTGCCGGTCGCATCGCCCCGGCAGGAAAGCGCGCCGTCGGAAACGCCGTGGACGGGTTTCCATGTCGGCGTTGAGGGCGGTCGCAGCGGTCGTTGACCTGACGCTTCTGCGATTGCGCCGCTTCGTGGGGCCGTGCGATGGACTCAAGTCTTGGCGGTGGATCGTTTTTCCATCTCTCGACGCACGGTGACCGTGTCATTGGCGGAATCGATCTCGACGTCGTTCCAGCCAACCACCGCACCATGTGCAACGTCAGCTTTTAGCTTGACGCCGTGTGCAAGCCCGATCGGCAGCGCGCCAGCTTTGAGGCTTGCCTGCGCCGGCATCAGCTTGCCCCACACTGTATAGCCACCTTCGCCGTCCAGCATTTCCCCGGCGCGCAGGTCGCGCTTGGCGACCGCGGCAACGTCGCCGCGAAAATCGCGCGGCTGCCCGGTCGGCTCGTTGCGCAGCGCCGCCGACAGCACCGAGATGTTCAACTCCAGCCCGATCAAGTGATAAGGCTTGTACATCGCAGCGAATCGTCCGCTGGCATCGGTCTTCAGCCCATATTGCTTGAAACAATCCGCGGCATAATCGTTCGGCGCCTCCAGCACCACGTAGACACCCCAGCGCAGGTCGCGAAACACCGGCCGGCCGTCGCGCTCGAGCGACGACACCACTTCGACCACGCCGGATTTCTCCAGCACGCCGCCTTTGTCGCGCGGGCGCATGATATGCGGCAGGTCATCGACACCACATGGCGGAAACAACAGGCCGTCTGCAGGCACGTCAAGTCCGGTAGCGTTTGCGATCGCCGCCATCTCGATGGCGGATTTCGTGCCGTCGAGGAATGAATTGAACATCTGCGGGTTCATGCCGGCGGACTGCGCTTCAGCGGCCGTCAGCCCATAATGACCCCAGACATCCTTCGGCGTCACGTCGTGATAGATCGGCAAATACTTGGTGCCCTTGCCGGCAGCGACGACACGGAAGCCGGTGGCCCGCGCCCAGTCCACCATCTCGGCCGTCAGTGCCGGCTGGTCACCATAAGCCAGCGAATACACCACGCCGGCCTTGCGGGCCTCTTCCGCGAGCAACGGTCCAGCCAGCACGTCGGCCTCGACGTTGACCATGACGATGTGCTTGCCGGCGGCGATAGCGGCGCGGGCATGGCGGATGCCGACGGCCGGATTGCCGGTTGCTTCGACCACCACCTCGATCGCGCCGTCTTTGATCGCAGCAATGCCGTCGCTGATGAATTTTGTCGTTTCGATCCGCGCGCTATCCCATCCCACCGTGCGGCACGCTTCTCGCGCACGCTGCGGATCGAGATCGACGATGGTTGCGACCTCCAGCCCCGGTGTGTGCGGCACTTGCCCGAGAAACATCGAGCCGAATTTTCCGGCACCGATCAGTGCAACGCGAACGGGCTTGCCGGCGGCATGCCGCGCGTTGAGGAGGTGATGAAGGTTCATGGAAATATCTCGTCAGAAGATGGGGCAATATCTACTGTCATTGCGGGCGCTGCGAAGCAATCCAGAAACCGCAAAAGGGAACTGGATTGCTTCGTCGCCGACGTTTCTCGCAATGACGGAAGATCACTCCGCGGCTTGGAGCGGTGCTCGTGCAAGCCGGATCAACGCGTCGTCATCCACCGTCTTGATCGGCGAGAAATCCCGATGCGCGATAAACTCGGGCCTCGTCGGCGTGCGGATATAGTTCGAGACCGAATTGAGCGTCAGGTAAACGATCTTGCGCGGAAACGGCGTGATGTTGCCGGCCGAGCCGTGCACCAGGTTGCCGTGGAACATCAGCATGCCGCCCGGCTTGCCCGTCGGCGCGACGATGCCGCCTTCCGCAACCAGCCGCGTTACCGTTTCTTCGTCGAGGGTCCAGAGCGGATAGGAAGTCGTGGCGAGGTCGTGCGAGGCCTTGAGGTCGCCGGCAGTCTGGCTGCGCGGCACCAGCATCAACGGACCGTTGATCGGCATCACCTCATCGAGAAAGATCGCGATATTCATGGCGCGGGGCTCCAGCATGCCATCGTCGCGCTTCCAGGTGCCGTAGTCCTGATGCCACTGCCAGACGTCGCCGGTGAAGGCGGATTTGGCGTTGATCTTGAACTGATGCATGTAGACCTGCTCGCCGAACACCTGTTCGATCGGCTCGATCATGCGCGGGTGCGCACCCAGCAGGCGAAATGCTTCATTGTAAAGGTGCGCGGCAAAGGCGGTGCGCGGCGCGCCGCTCTTCTCGCGCCACACTTCAGGGCGTTGCTGATCGTAGATCGCGACCGCCTCGCGGCGCAGCAGGTCGACTTCCTCGGCGTTGAAGAGCTCCGGCAGCAGCAGCCAGCCTTCGGTGTGGAATTGCTCGAGTTGTTGCTGGGTCAGTTTCATGTTGCTTCCTCCTTGCTTTGTTTTTGTGACGATCAGGCGGCTTGTTCGGGGGCCTTGAGGCGCTCCTCGGTGGCTTGCCCGGCTTTCAGGGCATGCGCCTGTGCCGCGGCCTCAGCGCCTGCGGCATCTCCGGCGAGAATGCAGGTCGCGATGGCTTCGTGCTCGGCCCATGCGTTGGCGCGATAATCAAGTTCACCCAGCACGGTCGCCATCGAGCGGCGCATATGCGGCCATTGCGGCCCGACAGTTTCCTCGATCGCCGGGTTGCCGGACAGCCGATAGATGGCGCGGTGAAAATCGACGTCACGCGCGATCAGGACGGACAGCGTGGCTGACCCATCGATGTCGCGACCTGCCTGCAAGGCGCGTTCGAGCTCGGCGCGACCGGCGACATCGTTTCCGACACGCCCCGCGGCAAGTCTGGCTGCCAGCGCATCAATGGCGCCGCGCACTTCGTAAAGCTGACGGATGCGAACCGGATCGAGCTGCGTGACCTGAAAGCCTTTGCGGCCGCTTTCGGCGACCAGGCCCTGCTGGTGCAGCAAATGCAGCGCGTGGCTGACCGGCTGGCGGGAGACGCCAAGCCGCTCGGCGAGTTCGTTTTGCCGGATACGGTGCCCTGGAGGCAGCGTGCGGTCGACGATCCCATCGAGGATGCGGCCATAGACCTGGTGGATCAGATTCGGAGTCAATTCCAGCGGGATCATGGGTGCCGTCCAGTCGAATTCGGAATTCCGAACTCCAAAAGACTAGGCGCAGCCCCTGAGAATGTCAAAGCCTTCCGATGGCAAAGGCATGCAGAATCTCCCAGCCGTCGCCGGCCGGGGGTCGGAGGCAGTCATGGTGTTCCGGAATATTATCCTAGAAAGCGACGCCGCACCGGCGGCCCGTGGCCCAGACCACACGACATCTTTTGCGTGTCGGGCCGTACAACAACTCAAATCGCTTCGGCAGCGTCATTTGGCCGAAAACTTCGAGACAGGCACCGCCCGCCGAATAATCGATAACGTTGCAGTCGATCAGCGCAGCCTTCGGATCAGTCAGGATCTTGGCGGTCTTCGCCATCTGTCCTGTCGGGCGTACGCGGGTAAATCGGCGCGGCTGGACCATAATGACACCTCAAGGAGTCAGTATTCCAACCGAAGTCTCTCAATCAGCCCCTAATTCCGCTTTAACGGGGCGCAGCGTCCGTCGCGTTTGAGACGCGCGACAGGTTTAACAAGTTGTAAAGAGCTGTTCGGCAAACTCGTACCATTGATATCCGTAAATGATTTAGCGCCCTTTGATTGATTGCTGCTGCTTGTGATGGGACCGAGCCCGCGGCCGGTGGATCAACTAGGTCCTTCCGCCTCGCGTATTGCTCCGATGGTTTGACCCTTCTCGAGCAACTGAGTCTGGTTGAGGTTTCATCCAGGCGATTTTGAAGGAGTTTTCTGCGATGGCGTGGGAAAATCGAAAGAATCCGCGCGTCAATTTCGAGCATGGAATTGCCGTTCAAATGATGGCTATCGACGGCACCTGGCGCCGCGACTGCATCATGCGCGATGCTTCCGATGGCGGTGCAAGGCTGACTGTCGCAGGCCCTCTGGAAGGTCTCGAACTGAAGGAATTCTTCCTGCTGCTGTCCTCGACTGGCCTTGTTTATCGGCGATGTCGCCTGATCCGGTTGCAGGGCGACGAAATCGGCATCGAATTCCTCAAGCCGAGTACCAAGAAGGCCAAAGGCCGCGCATCCGGCAAGGCGACGGTCGATTTCTGAAGCCTGTGGCCGGAACGTTTGCCGATGATTCCGCCGGCTATTCCTGTGTCTGGCACACATCGACCCATTCCGCCGCAACCAGATCGGCCATCCGTTGCGGAGAAATTCGCACCGCGCTGTTGGTCGAACCTGCGGCAGGCACCACCTCGTCGAATCCTTTCAACGAGACATCGCAATAAATCTGCAGCGGCGTTTTCAGGCCGAACGGACAGACGCCGCCGACCGGGTGGCCCGTGACATCGACCACCTCTTCGGCATTGAGCATCCGCGGTTTGCCGCCGAATGCGGCCTTGGCCTTCTTGTTGTCGAGCCGCGCAGTACCCTTGGTGACGACGAGGAACGATCGCTCGCCAACCCGCAGCGACAACGTTTTCGCGATTTCCTCCGGTCTCACGCCAAAGGCTTCGGCCGCAAGCACGACGGTTGCCGAGCTTTTGTCGGATTCCAGAACCGAAATCTCCGGAGCTTTCTCCAGAAAAAATGCGCGAACCGATTCAACGCTCATGCCTGCATTCCAATGGGAGATATCCGACAAGTCATCAGCTTGCCGCAACGAGTTTCGGCAAGTCCGACAGGGCGCGGATACGATGGTCGGGCACCATGCCCAGTTCGTCCATCTGCGTACGGAGCGCCTTGAACATGGTCAACGGGGTCACGAGTTCGCTTTTGACGCATTCGAGTGCCATGGCTTCCGGTGTGACGCGTTCGATCCACGCCACTTTCAGCCCGAACGCTTTCGCGCCGCAAGCATCCCAGGGGTTGGACGAAATGAAGAGAACATCGGCGGGAGCCACGCCAAGCCGCTCCTCGATCAGGCTGTAGGCGTTCGGATGCGGTTTGAACATCCGTTTCGAGTCGATGCTGATGGTCGCGTCCAGGACGCGGTCGAGGCCGGTATTGCGCACCAATGCGTTGAGCATGTCGCTGCTGCCATTCGACAGGATCGCCAGCTTGCGGTCTTTCATCGCGGCAAGCGCGGAATTGGCGTCCGGATACAGGTCGAGGTGAAGATATTTCTCCATGATGCGGTCGAATGTAGCCTCGTCATGGGTCAGCCCGAGGCAACGCAGTGTGTAAGCGAGCGCTTCACGGGTGATGACGGAGAAATCCGCGTAGCGTCCCATCAGCGATCGCAACCAGCTATATTCAAGCTGCTTGATCCGCCAGATCTGCGTGATGATGTCGCCGTAGCCCGGAAAGGTTTCTTCGGTGATTGTGGCTACGGACTGGACGTCGTAAAGCGTCCCATACGCATCGAAGACAACGGCTTTAATCGTCACGATCGGCCTCCATTGGGTATGGCTCGCGGGCCGGCTTCGGCCTCCGCGCTGCCAAATTGCGTCATAGTTGCGGTCTATCGGTGTTTCCAGACGGTGGAATTGCGTAGCGGCAGCTGCCGGACGAAGCAGCCTCTGGCGGCCGCTTGAGACTTGTTGGTATAACCGCGCGCTCGCCGACGGGCGATGTGGAGAATTGTTGATGCTGCCGGCCTATGTGATTCATGCAAAATCGCTGCCTGAGCGAACGGATCACATCCGGACAGAGCTGGATCGTGCCGGTATCGCGTTTGAATGGGTGTTGGATTTCGATGCCGATGAAATCACGCCCGAGGTCGACATAGCCTATTTCCAACCGGACGCCAACCTCACGGCGGGGCAGAAGTCCTGTGCGCTGAAGCACATTGTCGCGATGCAGCGCATCTGCGAGCGGCAACAGGAGCTCGCGCTGATTTTCGAGGACGATGCCTTGCTCGTCCCTGATTTTGCAGGTCAGTTGCGACGCGTGCTGGCCGAGGCCGAGCGATGGCCGCGCCCGCGAATCCTTCATCTCGGCGCCGCGACCAACTTCTACACGCCGGCCTCGCAGCTTGAGCCGGGCCGCCTGATCTACGAGGGCAGCCGCGTCCGAAACATGGAGGCTTATGTTCTTGGCGCAGTGGAAGCGCGGGCGCGTCTCGACTGGATCGCGCGCAATCGCATGAGCGAACCGATCGACATCGCGTTCAACCGTGGCGACGTCGAGATGGGAATTCCATTTTTGTGGCCGGAGCCGCCGCTTGCGGAGCAAGGAAGCCTGAACGGTGTATTCAAAAGTTCACTCGATACCAAGCATCACAGCCAATTGCAGCTTCGCGTTCAATTTGCAATTCAGAAATTCAGGCGGCGGTATGTCAAGCGCTGGCTTAATTTCAGCTAATCACCCATGACGATGATAAGTCGAGGCGGCTGTAGGGACCGCAGATGAATGTGGCTAGCCAGATGCAGCGGTGGCGGACGACCATTCAAGAGGTCGTCTACGGCGGCTTGCCGGTTTTCACGTGGAACGCCGAGGAGCTTGCAACGCGTTTCCTGGTGACCGCGTTCTTCATTGCACCACCACTATTCATCGTTATCGAGAATGCGCCGACGGCGTGGGGAATACTGGCTCCGCTGTCGGTGCTTCCGCTCTACGCCCTTTATGGGGGCGGCATCAAAACGAGATGGCTGCTGGTGCCGTTCGCGGTGTCCGCTTGCGTTGCCTTGCTGGCGGCACTGAGCGCGGTCTGGTCGATCGACGCTCAACGGTCGCTGGCCGGCGCATTCGTATTCGGCGCTTATGTGCTTCTGGGATTCTCCATCGTCCAGAGCTTGCGGGCTCTGTCGCCCGCTCATCGCGAACGCGTTTGGAGGGCGCTGATCGCCGGCGGTTGTGTCAGCTTGTTGTTGTTGGTTGGTTACGAATTGATGTACGCGACAGTCGATGAGCCCGGAGAGCTCTTGAATGAGGTCGCGCGAACCCTGCACAAGACAACTTACTACGGCATCATTATTGCTTCTGCGTTGTTGTTCGATGCGATTTTGTTGCGCAATCGCCGCCGGCTGATATTTGTTGCTGTGGTATTTGCCGTTCCAACCCTTTTGCTCGGCCGATCGACCGGGATCAACTTTGCCATCCTTTTAATTGCCGCGCTTTATTTCATGAATAGCGTGTGGCGCCAGCGAACGCTGGTGATCTTCTGCACATGTTATGTGGCGTTCGCCTTCGTCGCGCCGTGGATTACGCCGCGGTTATTTCAGGCATTGTCGGGCACAAAATTGCTCGACTTTTATTCGGGCACGTTCGCGGCTCGTCTCGAGCTATGGGATATGGTGTCGCAACACGTTGGGCGGGCCTGGTTGTTAGGCCATGGCGCCGACACCATGCGCATTGCAACTTACGTCATTCAGAATCCGAAATATTATCATCTGCCCGATTTGCCGAGCGCGCATTCGATGGTGTTCGATCTGTGGTTCGAACTGGGGCTGATCGGAATCCTGGTGTTGCTGGTGATCATCGTGGAAGTCGCACGGAGGATCCTTCGCCTCACCGGCGCCGCCCAACTCGCCTGCATGTCGATCTTCCTCGCCACGGTGATCGAGCTTTCGGTCGATCACCGTATCTGGCTTTCATGGATGCAAGGCACGCTGATATTCGGTGTTAGCATCTGTGTGCTGGCGATCCTGCGTCAGCGGGCATATCTGCAGCAGCGACCGCCGGTCCAATGAGCCGAGCCTGCGGGTCGGCTAGAACCCCAGTAGCTTGCGGGCGTTGGCCTTCAGCACCTTTGGTCGGACCTCGTCACGAATGTCGATCTTGGCGAAATCGGCTAGCCAGCGATCCGGAGTAATGACCGGCCAGTCTGAGCCGAACAGCATCTTGTCCTGCAACAGCGTGTTGACGTAGCGCACGAGAATCGGCGGAAAATATTTCGGCGACCAGCCGGAGAGGTCGATGTAGACGTTCGGCTTGTGGGTCGCGACCGATAGCGCTTCTTCCTGCCAGGGAAAGGATGGATGCGCGAGGATGATTTTCATGTCGGGGAAATCCACCGCGACATCGTCGATATACATCGGGTTGGAATATTTCAGCCGCATGCCATTGCCGCCTGGCATGCCGGAGCCGACGCCGGTCTGGCCGGTGTGGAACAACGCAATCGAACCGGCTTCGGCAATCGCCTCGTACAGGGGATAGGCCATACGGTCGTTGGGGTAGAAGCCCTGCATCGTGGGATGAAATTTGAAGCCCTTGATGCCGTAGTTCTCGATCAGGTTGCGCGCCTCGCGGGCGCCGACCTTGCCCTTGGCGGGATCGATGCTGGCGAACGGGATCAGCACGTCGGAATTCTGCGCGGCGAGTTCGGCCATCTCGTAATTGTTGTAGCGGCGGAAACCGGTTTCGCGCTCGGCATCGACCGGAAAGATCACCGCGGCGATGTTCTTGGATCGGTAGTAGGCGGCGGTTTCCGGCACGGTCGGCGGATGCTTGTGCGGCGACTTGAAATATTCCGCCATCGCCGCCTGGAAGTCGTCGTAGCCGTCGTCGCCGTGGGTGCCGCAGGGCTCCTCTGCATGGGTGTGGATATCGATGGCAATCACGTCGTCGAGGTTGGGCATGGATCGTCGGCCTCCCGGTTGGCGGGTCGAGCCCGCCAGAATTGATTATATGTTATAATCAATTCTGGCAACTGGGCCCTAAGGCTGCCGCAGTGCCGGCAATTGGGTTCCAAGAGGCGATTTTCGGAATTGAGCCGTCCCAATCGGGCGAGTAGGCGCGGACGGCGCGAATTCGAGCTTAAAACAGGCTCATAAGCTGGGCTGCCTGCATTGACATTTCCCTCTGCCATGGCTTAAAACCCGCCCGTCCCGGGCAGTCCTCTGCCGGCGGGAAGAATCCCGTTTTTGCTACGTTCGGCCTGTCGCGCACGGCCTTTCAAAATATTCAGGATCGTCCCATGAAAGTCCGTAACTCGTTGAAATCGCTTCGTGGCCGCCATCGCGCCAACCGTCTGGTTCGCCGCAAGGGCCGGGTTTACGTGATCAACAAGGTGCAGCGCCGTTTCAAGGCCCGCCAGGGTTGATCGCCTAAAGGTCGGTCGCCAAAGCCGATTGCCGGTGACTCGCCGGATGGTGAGCCCAGACGTTTTCGAAGTCGTCCAAGACCATATCTGATTGTCATCCGCCGACCTCCGTCACGGCGGTTTGACGGCGGCTTCCTTTTCAGCGCCACAAGTCGCGTCTAGACTCGCAGAATGGCTCTGAGATTCTCTGCCAATCGCATGTTCCGCTCCGGCCTGCTCGCCACCGCAATGGTGGCGATGACAATGGCTGGTGCACAGGCGCAGCAGCCCGACGGTGCGCCGAAGCGGCTGGATCGGCAGCTCGATAAATTGCCGGAGCCCCCTGCCAAGCTGCCGAAGATCGGCGCCGATCGCACCCGCGGACTGGACTTCCTGTTCGGTGCGCTCAAGGCTGCGCCGGACGAGGCCAGTGCCAAGCATGTGGAAGCGCGCATCTGGGCTCAATGGGTGGCAACGCCCAGCGACACCGCGGCGCTGCTGATGGCGCGGGCAAAGGTTGCAGTCGAAGCCAAGCAGATGGATGTGGCGCTCAAACTGCTCGACGCGGTGGTCAAGCTACGGCCGGATTACATCGAGGGCTGGAATCGGCGCGCCACAGTCTATTACCTGCAGGATGATTATCCGCACGCGATCCAGGACATCGAACAGGTGCTGGCGCGAGAACCCCGACATTTCGGTGCGCTCGCTGGTCTTGGAATGATCATGCGCGATCTCGGCGACGACAAGCGCGCGCTGGATGCCTTCCGCAAGGCGCTCGCCATCAATCCGCATCTCGATAAGGTCCCCGAACTGGTCAAAACCTTGACCGAAAAGGTCGAGGGACGCGACATCTGAGACTGAAACTCCTTGTACCGCGTATACGGGCAGTGAAGCCTGCAATCGCTCGCAGGAACGCTTAGTTTTATTCACGCGTGAATGCCAAGACATCGCCGCTCGATCGGCAAACTTCCGACACAGGAACGCTGCGAAACAGCGTATCCGGCGTTATCAGAAGAGGGATTCGTGTCGCATAAGTCGCTATCGCTGATCGCATTTGTCATGTGGTTGCTTGCAGGGCCGGTCTTTGCCCAGACTGCCACTGCGCCAACGGCAAAAACCGCGCCGGCACTGACCAATTCCGTCACGCCGGATCAGGCGCGGCGGGCGCTCGAAACGCTGCAGGATGACGCCAAGCGCACCCAGTTGATCGATACCCTGCGCACCATCGCCAATACCCCGCAATCCCAGGCGCATCAGTCGCAACCGGCGCCGCCTGCGGAAATTCCGGCTTCCGCGCCTGCTCCCGAACAAAAGGCTCCCACGCTCAACGCGGACAGTCTCGGCGCACAGTTGTTGCTCACGGTCTCCGAATGGGTCGCAGATGCCTCGCGCGAAGTCACGTGGGCGGCGCGCAGCGTGACGCATTTCCCGGCGCTCTGGCACTGGCTGGTGCGCACCACGACCGATCCCGCCTCTTACAATCTGCTGCTCGATATCGCCTGGAAATTCGTGCTGGTGTTTGGCGGTGCATTTGCGGTCGAGTGGCTGGCATGGCGCTCGCTGCGACGGCCGCTACAGGCGCTCGAAGCGCGCATTCCGCGCGCAGCCCGCGCGCCGGCACCGCAGGTGACCGTATCCGATCCGCCGTCCTCCGCGGATGATCTGGCTGCCGAGCCCGCATTGCAGAAGCGACGGCTGAACCTGACGCGCGCCTGGCAATCGATGATGCGGCTGCCGTTCGTACTGGCGCGATTGGTGTTGGAATTGCTGCCCGTGGTGGCGTTCCTTGGGGTAGGCGCGCTGATCCTCGGTACCCAGCTCGGCGATATTCCCGTAACGAAGCTGGTGATCCTCGCCATTATGAATGCTTACGCCCTGTGCCGTGCGCTGATCTGTGCGGTAAGGACGTTGATCGGTCCGTCAGGTATTCTCTCCACGAGCGAAGAAACCGCCGCCTATATCGAGATATGGACCCGCCGGCTCGTCGCCGTGGGTGTTACCGGTGTCACGTTTGCGAACGTGGCGTTGCTGCTTGGGCTGCATCGCGGCGGTTATCTGGCTTTGGTGCGGCTGGCCATGCTGGCCGTGCATCTGCTGGTGGTGGTCGTTATCCTGCAATGCCGCCGCCCGGTCGCGCATATGATCCGGGCGCGGCATGGTAGCGAAGGCGCTTGGGCCTCGCTCCGCAATCGCGTCGCCGGATTGTGGCACTATCTCGCGATTGCGGTTGTGATGGCGCTCTGGCTGGTTTGGGCGCTCAACATCCGCAACGGCTATTCGCTGCTGCTGCAATATTTCGTGGGCACCGTCGCCGTGCTGCTGATCGCCCGGGTCGTGTCGATGGTGCTGCTGAGCCTGATCGATCGCGGCTTCCGCATCAATGCCGACATCCTGCAGCGTTTCCCCGGATTGGAGACGCGCGCCAATCGCTATCTGCCGTTGCTGCGGCAAGTCGCGTCCGGCGTGGTGATGGTGATTGCCGCCGTGGCTTTGCTGCAGGTCTGGGGCGTCGACGCAATCGTGTGGTTCTACGGTGGCCAGATCGGCAGCCGGCTTGTTTCGGCCGCCGTGACGATCGGCATCGCAGCCATTGTCGCTGCGGCAGTTTGGGAAGCCAGCAACGCGCTGATGGACCACAAGCTGTCGGCGCTGACGCGGGAAGGGCAGGCGGCGCGGGCCGCACGGCTGCGTACCTTCCAGCCGATGCTGCGTACCGCGCTGTTGTGCGTCATTGTCGCGGTCGTCGCGCTGACGGCGCTCAGCGAAATCGGAGTCAATGTCGCGCCGCTGCTGGCTGGCGCCGGCATCGTCGGCATCGCCATCGGCTTCGGCTCGCAGAAGCTGGTGCAGGATCTGATCACCGGCCTGTTCCTGCTGCTGGAGAACGTCGTGCAGGTCGGCGATTTCGTTACGGTTTCCGGTCTCGCCGGCACGGTCGAGAACGTGTCGATCCGCACCATTCGGCTGCGTGCCGGTGACGGTTCGGTTCACATCGTGCCGTTCAGTGCGGTGACCAGCGTCACCAACGCCAGCCGCGGCGCAGGCAATGCGGCGGTGAATGTCAGCGTCTCCTACAAGGAAGATACCGACCGTGTCAGCCAGGTCCTGAAGGACATCGTCATCCAGATGCGGGAGGAGGCGGCTTACCGCCCGTTGATCCGCAGCGATCTCGAACTGTGGGGCGTCGACAAGGTAGACGGCTCGATGGTGACCATCGTCGGGCAGATTCGGTGCACGCATGGCGGCCGGTGGTCGGTGCAGCGCGAATTCAACCGGCGCATGAAGCTGCGTTTCCAGGACGAGGACATCGAGATCGCCAGCAACAACCAGACGGTTTTCCTGCAGGGACCGTTGAGCCCGGCCGAAATCGAAGCACAGCCGACGCAGCGGCGGGCTGCCGGATAGGACGAACCTGGAGCACCGCGCGCGATTTGCCGCCGAAACCAATTTGGCGCAAGATCGTAGCTCGCGCGTGCAAAAAGCAATCCGGATTTCGTCGATGATCCTCGTAGGCTTGGTGATGGCGCTGGCTGTTCTGGCGCTGATCTCGCAGGCCGGGATTGTTGCGCTCGATCGGCTCTACCCGCGTCAAGGCCGATTGGTCAAGGTCGCGGGCGGGCAGCTCAACGTCGTCGATATTGGGCCGCGCGGTGGAGTGCCGATCGTGATGATCCACGGCGCCAGTTCGAACCTCGAGACGATGCGGCATCCGCTCGGCGACCTGCTAGCCCGCGGCCGCCGCGTGATTTTGATCGACCGCCCGGGGCATGGCTGGAGCACGCGCGAACGCCTCACCGATTCTACTCCGGCGATTCAGGGGCGGATGATCGATGAAGCGCTGCAAAAGCTCGATGTACCGCGCGCCATCGTCGTGGTGCATTCGTGGGCCGGCGCGCTCGGTTTGCGTCTCGCGCTGGATTATCCGCAGCGCGTCGCCGGTCTCGTGATGCTGGCGCCGGTCGCGTATTCGTGGCGCGGCGGCGTCGGTCGATACAACAAGATCGTCACGACGCCTGTGATCGGGCCGTTACTCGCCTACACCATTACCTTGCCGCTCGGTCTGTTGCTGACGGAGCCGGGCACGCGCGGCGTTTTTCTGCCGCAGACCATGCCGGATGACTATGTGCGGAGCGCAATGGTCCGCCTGCTGTTGAGGCCGCGCGAGTTTTTGAGCAACGCCTGGGATCTGGTTACGTTGAAGATGTCAGTCATCGAACAGTCGCCACGCTATGCCACGATCAAGGCGCCTGCCGTGATCATCGCGGGCGATGCCGACACCACGGTCTGGACCGACGTCCATGCACGTCCGCTGGCAAAGGTCATTCCGCACGCGAAACTGATCGTCCTGCCGGGCGTTGGTCACATGGTACAGAACGCCGCGCCCGATCTCGTCGTACGCGAAATTGAAGCGATGAGTTCGACGCTTGATGCAATACCAAAGGCCGCGCTGAACTGATCGGCCTTGACTGATCGGCCTTGGCGCAATGCAGCAGCGGGTGTTTACTGCAACGATTGGTTTCGCTTTTTCAGGAGAACGCATATGACGACCACTTCCGGTTCGGCCAAATGGCAAGGCGGCATCAAGGACGGTAAGGGCGCGATCTCGACCAAGAGCGGCGCGCTAAGTGACTATCCCTATGGTTTCGCCAGCCGGTTCGAGGGCAAGCCCGGCTCCAATCCGGAAGAACTGATCGGCGCGGCGCATGCGGCGTGCTTCACCATGGCGCTGTCGCTGATCCTCGGCGAGGCCAAGCTCACTGCCGAGCAGATGGAAACCAAAGCCGATGTGACGCTGGAGAAGCAGGGCGATGGCTTCGCCATCACTTCGGTGCATCTGACGCTGAACGCCAAGATCCCAGGTGCGGATCAGGCGACGTTCGAAAAGCTGACCGGCATGGCCAAGGCAGGGTGCCCGGTGTCGAAGCTGCTCAATACCAAGATCACGCTCGACGCCAAGCTGGCGTGAGGCGGATGCATCGTTGAATCCGTCATGCCCGCGCCTGTCGCGGGCATCCACGTCTTTCGATATTTGAAATGCCGAGGTCTTGAAGCGTCGAGATGTAGATGGCCGGGTCAAGCCCGGCCATGAGGATCGGATACGCTAGTAATTCTCCGTCAGATACTCGACGATCTTGCCGACGTCGGCATCGTCGATCGGTGCGCCGTAGACCTTGATCATCTTGGTCACCTCGGCCTGCCAGAAATCTTTCTTGAATTTCGGGCCGCGCGGTTGCGTCTGGATATAGTCGGCGGAATGACACGCGGTGCAGTTGTTCATCACCGCTTCGCGGTTGGTCCCCGGCTTGAACGTCGCAGTCTCTTCCGGCAGTTTGTATTTCACCGGCTTGGCCTGCGCAGCGGTGAAGCCTGCCGCGGCCAGGGTGGACAGCAGCGCGGCGGCGAGCACTATGGATCGGTTCATCATCGCTCTCCTCAGGCTGCTGTGACGTGGACGGTTTCGACGACGTTGCGCAGGTAGCCAGCTGGATTCCATAGCGCTTCCATCGGCTGTGTCTTGCCGTTGTTGCCGGTGGCGCGGACCTTGATGTCATGCGCGCCGGCGGGAAGCTTCACGGCTGTGTGCCATTCTCGGAACGAGTATTTGCCGAGATCCTTGCCGAGCTTCGTCGGAAGCCAGGTCTTGCCACCGTCGATCGACACCGCGACTTCCTTGATGCCCGAGCCACCGTCGAAGGCGATGCCCTTCAGGCGAGTTTCGCCGGCCTTGACCTTGGCGCCATCGGCGAGATTGGTGATGAAGGAGCGGATGGTGAAGTGATTGATCGGGATCGTCGCCTTCGGCGCGGTGCCCGGATCGACGCAGTTGCAGTCGTTGTCCGGAATTCGGTACGCGGTCTTCATCCAGAAATTGTCGTAGACGCTGTCGATCACGTTGATCTCGTTGAGATGCTTGACCCAGTAGGTGCCGTAATAGCCCGGCACCACGAGGCGCAACGGAAAGCCGTTCAGCATCGGCAGATTCTCGCCGTTCATCGAATAGGCGAGCATCACCTCGCCGTCGCGGGCGTGATCGAGATCAAGCGCCTTGGCGAAGTCCGGCGTCTTGTCGCTTACCGGGCCATCCATGCCGCCGAACACCACCTGCTTTGCGCCGGCCTGTACGCCGGCCTTGTCAAGAACGGCCTTGAGCGGCACGCCCTTCCAGCGCGCATTGCCCATCGCACCGTTGGCGAGCTGGCCGCCCGCGACGCGCGGATTGAACAGGCCCCGGCTGTTGCCCGAGCACTGGTTGACAGCGACGATTTCGATCGCCGGCATCTTCTTGATGTCCGCCAACGACAACTTCATCGGCTTGTCGACCTTGCCCTTGATGTCGACGGAGAACTTGTCCGGATCGATCTCGAGCGGAATGTCGGCAAGGTGATAGCGGACGAAGAAGGCGTCGTTCGGCGTGATGACGCCTTCGTTGAAAACCGAGAACGGTGTTTCAAGCTGCGGCGGACGTTGCGTCAGTCCGATCATCGGCCGTTTTTGCGGATACTTCACCATTGGCCGTTCGCCGTTCTCGAACGGCAACGTCACGTCTTTTGCCGACGCGTTTTTTGCAAATGCACTGATTGAGCTGAAAATCGATCCGGTGCCGAGCGTGGCAATGGCCGTAGCCGATCCCGCGAGCAGACGACGTCTGTCGATCATGGCGTTTCTCCTAGTCGGACGCGCAGTCCATTTTTGGCGATCCGAATCTTGCTGGCTCGGCTTCGCCTTCAAACTCCGGCACTGAAATCCGGGCAGGAAATCAGCGGTCGGAGCCGCTTAGAGAAACATTAGAATGTACGAATATATGCGCGCCCGCAAGTGCGCGTTCGATCATGCACGGACGGCGGAGCTTCAGAGGTCGGCGTCGTCGTCCGGTCCGACATAGGCGATGCGCACCATATTGGTCGCGCCTGGTGTGCCGAGCGGTACGCCGGCAACGATGATGACGCGTTGACCGGCTCTGGCGAATCCGTCGCGGAAGGCGATGCTGCCGGCACGATCAACCATGTCGTCCTGATCGTGGGCATCTTCGGCGACGACGCAGTGCACGCCCCACACCAGCGACAACTTGCGGCCGGTGGCGAGGTTGGGCGTGATCGCGACCACCGGGGGCCGCGGCCGTTCGCGAGCAACGCGCAGCGCGGTCGATCCCGAACTGGTCCAGCAGATGATGGCCGAGAGATCGAGCGTTTCGGCGATCTGGCGTGCGGCGTCGGCGATGGCGTCGCCGGCGGTCGCTTCCGGTTCGGGGCGCTGCGCGGTGAGCACACCGCGATAGGTCGGGTCGCGCTCCACTTCCTCGCCGATGCGGTTCATGGTGGACACGGCTTCGACCGGGAATTTGCCGGCCGCCGATTCCGCCGAGAGCATGATCGCGTCGGCGCCTTCATAGACCGCAGTCGCGACGTCGGAGACTTCGGCGCGCGTCGGCACCGGGCTCTGGATCATCGATTCCAGCATCTGGGTTGCGATCACCACCGGCTTGCCGGCGCGACGCGCCATTCGCGTCATCTGTTTCTGCAAGCTCGGCACACGCTCGACCGGCAGCTCGACGCCGAGGTCGCCGCGCGCCACCATCAGGGCATCGGATGCTTCCATGATTTCGGCGAGGCGATCGATCGCCTGCGGCTTCTCGATCTTCGCCATCACCGAAGCACGTCCGCGAATCAGCTTCTTCGCTTCATAGACGTCGTCGGCGCGCTGCACGAACGACAGTGCCACCCAGTCGATGCCGGTGGTGAGCGCGGCTTCGAGATCGGCACGATCCTTCGGCGTCATCGCCGACATCGGCAAATCGGTATCGGGCAGGCTGACGCCCTTGCGATCCGACATCTTGCCGCCGATCACTACGCGCGTCACGGCGCGCTCCGGCGAGGTTTCTTCGGCGATCAGCCGCACCTTGCCGTCGTCGAGCAACAGCGCGTGGCCGGGTCTCAGCGCGGCGAGAATTTCCGGATGCGGGAGCTGGACGCGTGTGGCGTCGCCCGGCTCGATGCTGGAATCGAGCACGAAGCGCGCACCGTTATTGAGCTGGATCGAGCCGCCGGCGAATGCACCCAGCCGCAGCTTCGGTCCCTGCAGATCGACGAGGATGCCGATCGGGCGGCCATAGCTGCCCTCGACATTGCGGATCGTGTTCACCAGCTCGCGCATCTTGTCGTGCGGCGTGTGACTCATGTTAATGCGAAACACGTCGGCGCCGGCTTCGAACAGCCGGCGGATCATGGCGCTGTCGGACGAGGCTGGCCCGAGCGTCGCCAGGATCTTGATGCGGCGCAGGCGTCTCATGGTTTCGTTCCAGGAGACGGGATGGCCGGTGCGCCCGCTCCCGCCGGCGGGTTCGGCAGGCCCGGAACGGCCCCCGGCGCGGGCAGGCCCGGCAGGTTCTTCGGACCTTGCTGATTTGTCTCGGTCAGTTGCACGGTCCATGAACGTTGCTCGCCGGTATCGACCTCGAAAAAGCCGGTGCGGTCGAACCCGCGTGCCAGACAGTTCTCGGTGCCGCGGATGGTGAATTCCTTGTCGCGCGAGCACATGAAGGCCTGTCCGGACCATTCACCGCCGCGGTCGTAGTCGATCGCATAGATATAGTAGTAGCGCGCCACCAGCGTTCCGCGCAGCAAGGTCTCGCAACTGCGCGACGAGACATTCCACCAGCCCTCGGTGGTCCAGCCTTCGGCGTCCTTGTAGCCGAGCGCGATGCCGACCCGGCTCGGCGTGTTGTTGCACAGGCGGAAATCCGCCGCTGCCGGCGCCGTCGACATGCACATCACGCACACGACCAGCGCTGCCATCGCCATGAAGGCGGCCGCGCGTCGCGACATCGTGGTGTGGCGGGGAGAATCGACAGAGGTCATATGGCGAAGCTATATCAAATCAATATGGATTTCGCGTGCAACGCGCGACGCTGTCAACGGATGTTGAACGCAAAGCGGATGCAGGTCGAGGCCTGCCGGGGCGTCTTGTTGGCACGGCGATATGGAAAAATCTGTCGCTGTCCCCATTTTGGGTTAACGTGACACGCATCAGCGAGAGTAAACGGCCATGGCGATTGACGACAAAACCAGAACAGAATTGGAAGCCGCGGTATTTCGTCGCCTCGTCGCGCATCTGCAGGAACGAACCGACGTTCAGAACATCGATCTGATGAATCTGGCAGGCTTCTGCCGCAACTGCCTCTCCAACTGGATGAAGGATGCGGCCGACGCCGAGGGCGTGGCGATGAGCAAGGACGACAGCCGCGAGGCGG
The DNA here is from genome assembly GCA_024508855.1 of Xanthobacteraceae bacterium. Lineage (GTDB taxonomy): Bacteria > Pseudomonadota > Alphaproteobacteria > Rhizobiales > Xanthobacteraceae > 62-47. The sequence continues at coordinate 92,630 of JANINJ010000045.1, read as the reverse complement.
TCTACGGCATGCCCTACGACACCTGGAAGGCGCGATATCAGGCCGAGGCCAGTCCCGAACAACTTGCGGCGATGGCCAAGAGCAGCAGCGGCCACTGATTCCGGGCAGCTTCCTCGCGGCAGGCAAGCATTATCTGACGCCGGCCGGTTTCTCCTGTGGGGTCGCTGTGGATGAGCCGGATGCCGGCTTGACGAAACACGCGCCACTCTTGAGTGTCGGCCGAGATGCGGCGCGTATAAAGGCGGGCCGCTTCCCTGCCAACAAGAGTGCACCCAGGAGTACAGGATGGCTACCGCTGCCGCCGTCAAGGAAGAACCTGCGACCAGATTCGCCAAGGATCAGCTCAAGGCCATCATCGAACGCATCGAGCGGCTTGAAGAAGAGAAGAAGACCATCTCGGACGACATCCGCGACGTCTATGCTGAAGCCAAGGGCAACGGCTTCGACGTGAAGGCGCTACGGACGATCGTGCGCATGCGCAAGCAGGACGCTAACGAACGCGCCGAGCAGGAGACGATCCTGGAGACGTATCTGCAGGCGCTCGGGATGCTGTGATCGATCGCCCTTTGGGCGAAGCGATTATTCAGATCATCATGCTTGATTCGTCATGCCCGGCCACAGCGCCGGGCATCGACGTTTGATGGCACTGCTGCGCGTTAGCGCAGCGAAGCGGTCTGGAAAGACATCGTCAGCAGGTTCGACACCGCGGAGCCGGTGAAGCGGTCGCAGACCATTCCCGCCTGCGGATCGTCGGTGAAGCCCATGGCGACGGTGGTGTTCGGCTTGACGAAGTGCACGCGCATCGCCGCCATGTCCGGTTCGCCGAATACCGATGAGGACATCGACGTGCTGGCGCTCGGCGCCAGGATCATGGCGCGTGTCCACACGTCGCCGTGCTTCGAGGCCGCAGTAAGTCGCGTCGAGATCGCGACCTGACCGGCGTGACCCTGATGGCCCTTGGCGACGACGGTAGTCACCTCGTTGAGCGCCATCTGATTACGAGCAGTCGCCGCATGCGGCCGCATGCTGCGTGGGATCGGGGCGCTGGCGGCGACGATGTGGGCGCGGTCCATCGGGGAAGCGACGGGCGCATAGGCGAGGGCGTCAAACGCTGCCGAAATGCTCGCGGTGGCCTGTGGGTCGGCGGAGGCAGTGGCCTTGGCGAGGGCCCTGCGGGCGCTCAGCGTCGCGACCTGCGTTGGCGTTGCCTGTTTCGGCTTGGCCGGCGTGTCGCCCCAGAAGCCGCGTGCATTGATGATGTCAGCGGGCGTCTGCGGGCGAGGCTCGGAACTGGCGGCTTCCGTCTTTGCCGGAGCGGCTGGGACGACGGAGTCCGCGGAGGCCACCTGATAGGTCGCTGCCGCGGCGGGCTTGGCGCGTGGCATCGGCACCGGTTCGGCGGGGGCTGCCGAGGCCATCAGAGCTGCCGGAGTGATCCTGGCATCGGTCGATGCCGTCTTCGCCGTACCCTCATCCTCATCGTCATCCGACGACGGGCGCTTGAACAGCGAGGCAAACAGGTTCTTCGACTTGGCGAAGGCGGATGGCGTGTCGTCGCCGTTGCCGCGTTTTTCGATCTCGGCCATCGCCAGTTGATAGCCCGGCAGCGGCTTGCCGTCGGACGGGATGTGCACGGTGCGGCCGTTGGGGAAGACGCGGGCGAGTTGGTCGTGGGTCATGCGCGGCCAGTGACGGATGCGGCCGGTGTCGAGGTGGACGAACGGCGAGCCGGAGGTCGGATAGAAGCCGACGCCACCGCGCTGCAGGCGGAGCCCGGCAAAGCGGATCTGCTCCAGCGGCACGCCCGGAATGAAGAAATCCATGGCATGGCCCAGCATGTGCTGGCTGAACCGTGCGACGCCGGTATGGGCGGAGCGGCGGCGGAGCATGGCGTTGGTGGCGGGGGAGCGATAGGAGGAGATGATCTGGATCGGCTGCTTGGCGTCGACGTCGCGATAGACTTCCCACAGGATATCGAACAGGTGGCGGTCCATCGTGGTCTGGTCCTGGGTGCGCCAGTCCCGCAGGAAGTAATTGAGCTTCTTCAGCGCGGCCTCGTCGTAGCGGCCGTCACGCTTGAAGGTGACTGTGAGGTCTTCGCCGGAATGGGTGTGGTGGAACGACAGCGTGCGGGTTTCGCCAAGCGCGGTAGCATCGTGAACCGATCCGGCGCCGGCGAGCAGCAGCAGTGACGTCAGGCCCATCCGGTATCCGGCCCGCGGCGACGACAATGCTTTGAAAAGACGTGCGAAACCAAGCAGCACGAATGAGCCCACCCAGAGGACAACGCGATCAGGACTCTCTCGCAACCCCGCGACGGCGAAAGAGGATAACAAGTCTTAAAACAGGAGGGTTAATCGAGATTTACCCTCATTTCGGATTGAGAATCCAAACCTAGCCTAGGGAGTGTGGCAAAAAATAGCCCGCTGGCCAAAGCGAAGTGGACAATAGTTAATGAAAAGGGCCTCGTCGATGTGACGAAGCCCTTTGATATTGCTTACAAATTTCCTCGAAAGCGAGACTTGCTTGTTACCGGTAAATTCTCCGGCCCCGGCCGTATTCGGCGGGCGGCGGGGGCGGCGGGCCTCCGCCGAACAGCCGCTCGAAGAAGGATGCCGGTCCATTGTTGAAGCCGCCACCGCCGAAGCCGCCACGGTCGTCATTGTAGGCGACGCCTTGCGGAATGTTGCCGCGCGCGGGTGCGTAGCTCGGCTGGGCGTGTGCGACCACGGCTTCGAGATTCTTGTTCTTCTCGTTCCGCAGCAGCGCCTGCATGCGCGAGTCGATGCCATAGAGGTCGCGGCGCGTCTCGAGCTTGCCGTTACTGTCAATCCACGCCGTCTGATACGTGATGTTCACCGGCACCGGGGTCGGGAATTTGAGATCACGTTCCGTCGTGCCGTACATCGAACGGACCTTCTCGGGCGTGTAGTGGTCGTTCGGCATGGTGATGTTGAGCAGCGTTGCTGCGTACTGATCCGGATTCTGCACTCGCATGCAGCCGTGGCTGTACGCGCGCTCGGCCTTGGAGAACAGGTACTTGTCCGGCGTATCGTGCTGATAGACCAGGAACTTGTTCGGGAAGTTGAAGCGGATGCGGCCAAGCGCGTTACGTTCGCCTGGCGGCTGCGAAATATGGATGCTGCCGTCGCGGTTGCGCTCGAGTTTCAGGCCCATGCGATCGAGAACGGTCGGATCCTGCTGCAAGGCCGGCAGGTATTCGTTGTTGACGATCGACGGCGGCACGTTCCAGGTCGGATTGACCGTGATGTATTTCATAGTCTCGGTGAGCAGCGGAGTGGCGTGCTTGCCGGGCTTGCCGACCACAACACGGGTCTTCCACACCTCATTGCCGTGCTGCATCACCTTCAGCGTGAAATCCGGAATGTTGAGGATGGCATAGGCGTTGCCAAGCGACGGCGCGCCGAGCTGACGCGGCAGCCAGCGCCAACGCTCCATGTTGACGATGATGGTGTCGATCTGACGGTCCCGCTTCGGGCTGTTGATCGCCGTCACGGTGCGCTTGTCGAGCACGCCGGTGGCTTTGAGGCCGGCATGGGCCTGGAATTTGCGAACGGCCGCGACCACGTCGGCGTCGTAATGGGTATCGTCGGGATTTTCAGCGACGCCGAGCTTGGCGCGCAGCTGCGGTACCCGCGGATCGTCCATCGCTGCCGGATTAGGGTTCTTCTTGGTCTTCGGCGCGAGACGGAGCACAGGCCCCTCGGCGATCATGGTGACCGGTCCTTCGGACTGGCCACGCAATTCTGCAAGCTTGGCCTTGAGCTCCTTGTAGAGCTTGTGCTGCGGATTGTAGGCCTCAAGCGCCGCCGAGGCGTCGCTTGCCGAGGTAATGTTCGCGAGAACCTGATTGGGGTCGACCGGGTGCTCAGGATACTGAATGTCGCCACTCACTTGCGACCAATGCATCTGGCCGCTCTGGGCTTGCCGTGCATAGTCCAGCATGCTCGCGGTCAACTTGAGATCGGCTTCCGCGAGCGCATCGGGATCGGTCGCCGAAGCGAAATTCGGCACCGGATATTCGGCCGGGTTCAGGCCGTCGGCGGCCGCGTCATTCAGCCGGGCCACGACGCCCTTGGCATGCGCATTCAGTGCGCCGGCCTCGGTCCACAGCGGCGCATAATCGCGCGCCGCATAAAACTTCTCGACCGCGGCGCGTTCGTTCTTGCGGTCGAAGTAGGTCGCGGCCTTGGCGTCGAGCAGCGCGTGCAGCTTGTCGGCGACCGGCTGGTCGGCGGGCGCAACCTTGCTGGCGGTCTGAACGGCGTCCTTACCCGCTGCATCCTTGGCGGGTTCGGTGGTCTGTTCCTTCGCCTGCTCCTTGGCGGGCTCGGCGGCCGGGGCGGGCGCAGGGACCGAAGCTGCCGGTGCGGTCTCAGGCGTCGTGCTTGCGGTCGATTCGGGCTTGGCTTCCGGTTTAGCGTCCGTTGGCTTTGCGTCGGTGGCCTTCGCCTCATCGGACTTCGGCCCGGTTGCAGGCGTCCCGGCCTTTGCATCCGCAGCCGGTGCTGCCGTTGCCGTCGCATTGTCCATCTTGAAGTCCGACGCGGTCGGTGGCGGAACGTTGGCGGGCTCCGGGCGCGGGATCGCGGCGTCGATCGCCAATTCTGCGGCGCTGCCGGGTGCAGGTGAGGCAGGCGAGGTTTGTGCGAATGCGGAGGACGTTGAAGCCGCGATGAACGTTGCCGCGACTGCCATCAGCACGCGGTCAAATCCCGTTCGGCCAGTTGAATAGTTCCGCATTCTTGCACCCCTGGGTGAACCTGTTCCGACGTGGAACAGCTCGTGGTTTCGTCCGTCGCGGTTCGTCACACCGCAGTCTGTCACTTGGCCTTTGCCAAAACGTCAATCGCCAACAAAACGCCAACCTGCCGGCCGGAACAAACTCTGGTGCCAGAGATAACTTCCGACCGCGACATTTGCTCCCGCCGTCAGCTCCGCCGACGGTGTGCAAAATGTGCAGGTACGCCTGAACGCAACGATTCAGTCAGACGATACATGCGCCCTGATCATGCCGCTAGCGCGACAGGTAGCGCATCACGACAAACTGACTGCAGAGACTGTGTTTTGCAACTCGCGCGACGACGATGTCGTCTGTTTTCAGTTGGTATGTTACCGCACCGCAACGGTTCAATCCGCCCACGAATTTGTTCAGGGAAAACATAAGCGTATCGCGCTGCATTTTCGGTGCGGTCTTTTCTTCGCCACAATTGGAATCGTTCAACGCGCTTTTTCCGGCGCATTCGCCGCATCGTCGAGTTTGCGATAGAGCGTTGAGCGCCCGATTTTCAGCCGGCGCGCCACTTCCGACATCTGGCCGCGATAATGCGCGATGGCGAAGCGGATGATTTCGCCTTCCATGTCCTCGAGCGGCCTGACTTCGCCAGTGTCGGTCAGCATCGTGAGGGTTCCTGCTGATGGGGGCGATGCCGGGGGCAGATCGCTTGCGATCATCTCGGGCGCCATCGAGTGGAATGCAGGCTCGATCATCAGCGGCTGTTCTGCGTGATCCTCGTGGGCCGAAGATTGTGCCAGGGTCTGTAGAGAATTGGTTTGCGGAAAATCGGCCAGCCCGAGCTGGTCGTTCTCACCCATTACCACCGCACGATAAACAGCATTTTCGAGTTGGCGGATGTTGCCGGGCCAGTCGAGTTGTCCGAGCCGGGCCATCGCTTCGCCGCTGACGCCGGTGATGGTGCGGTTTTCCTCGGCGCAGAAGCGGGCGAGAAAATGCCGCACCAGATGCGGGATGTCCTCGCGCCGTGCGCGCAGCGGCGGAATGGTGATCGGCAGAACGTGCAGGCGATAGAACAAGTCTTCGCGAAACTGGCCGTTCTTCACGTGCTCGAGCAGGTTGCGATTGGTGGCGGAAATGATCCGCACGTCGACCTTGACCGGCTTGCGGCCGCCGACGGTTTCCACCGCGCCCTCCTGCAACGCGCGCAGCAGCTTGACCTGAGCGCTGAGTGGCAATTCGCTGACCTCATCGAGAAACAGCGTGCCGCCCGACGCCTCGACGAATTTCCCGGTGTGCCGTTCCGTCGCGCCGGTGAACGCGCCCTTCTCATGACCGAACAGGATGGATTCGACGAGGTTATCGGGAATCGCGCCGCAATTCACGGCGACGAACGGCTTGCTGCTGCGTTCGCCGGTGCCGTGGATCGCCCGCGCGATCAATTCCTTGCCGACGCCCGATTCACCTTCGATCAGCACGGGAATGCTTGAAGCTGCGGCTTTTTGCGCCGTGCGCAGCACATTGCCCATCGTCTCGCTGCGGGTAATGATGTCGGCGAAGGTCAGCTTACCCTCGCGGCTGTGGCGGATACGTTGCAGTTCGCCTTTCAAGGCGCTGGCATGGAGAGCATTGCGGAGAGAGACCTGAAGACGTTCGACGCCGACCGGCTTGACCACGAAATCATGCGCGCCCGCGCGCATCGCCGAGATTACGTTATCGATGCCGCCATGTGCGGTCTGCACGATGACCGGAATCGTGAGCCCGGCTTCGCGAATCTTGCTCAGGACGCCCATGCCGTCGAGCCCGGGCATCACCAGATCGAGCACCACCGCGTCGATCGGCTGCTCGTCGGTGGCGGTGAGGCGGGCGATCGCCGCATCTCCGCTGTCGACCACCACGGTCTCGTAGCCGGAGCGTTGCACCATGTTCTCCACGAGACGGCGCTGTATCGCGTCGTCGTCGGCGATCAAAATCGTGGCAGCCATGGCACTCTCCGCACGGTACAACTATCTGTATCGAATCGGGGCACTCTCGCCGATGGCTATTAACGTGCTCTTAAGGGTTGTCATCGCGGCGTCGTCGTAACGTCGCAGGTTGTCCGGTTACAACGAGTTTGAACAACAGCAGGTTTGAAGAATATGGCTTCGCGTCCCTCCGCTCTCCGTAAATCGGCCTCCCGGCGTAAGACCGTCAAGGCAAAGACATCTACCGCGAAGACGAAGGCGAACTCCAAACCACGCGCCAAGGCCGCCAGCGCCGGCGCAAAGCTGCCGGAATGGAATCTCACCGATCTCTATTCGGGGATCGATGCGCCGGAAGTGACCCGCGACCTCGACAGGATGGATGCGGAATGCATCGCCTTCGAAGCGGATTACAAGGGCAAGCTGGCGGAAGAGACGGCGAAGCCGGAGGGCGGGGTGTGGCTTGCGCAGGCCGTCATGCGCTACGAGGCGATCGACGATCTCGCCGGACGGCTAGGCTCCTATGCCGGCCTGATTCATGCCGGCGACAGCGTCGATCCGGCGATCTCGAAATTCTACGGCGACGTATCCGAGCGTCTTACCGCGGCGTCATTGCATCTGCTGTTCTTCGCGCTCGAACTCAACCGCATCGACGATGCGGTGATCGAACGCGCCATGCAGGCGCCCGAACTTGCCTATTATCGTCCGTGGATCGAGGACAGCCGCAAGGACAAGCCGTATCAACTCGAAGACCGCATCGAGCAGTTGTTTCACGAGAAATCGGTCAGCGGCTATTCGGCGTGGAACAGGCTGTTCGACCAGACGATCTCGTCGCTGCGCTTCAAGCTGGGCGGCAAGGAATTGGCGATCGAACCGACCTTGAACATGCTGCAGGATCGCTCGCCCGAGAAGCGCAAGGCGGCCGGGCAGGCGCTGGCGAAAACCTTCAAGGCCAACGAGCGCACTTTCGCGCTGATCACCAACACGCTCGCCAAGGACAAGGACATTTCCGATCGCTGGCGCGGCTTTCAGGACGTCGCCGACTCGCGCCATCTCGCCAACCGTGTCGAGCGTGAAGTCGTCGATGCGCTGGTCGCATCGGTACGTGCAGCCTATCCGCGACTGTCGCATCGCTATTACGCGTTGAAGGCCGGCTGGTTCAAAAAGAAGCGGCTGGCACATTGGGATCGCAACGCGCCGCTGCCATTCGCCGCCAACGCGAGCATTCCGTGGCAGGACGCGCGCAAGATGGTGCTGACTGCCTATGGTGCGTTCTCGCCGGAGATGGCGCGCATCGCCGAGCGCTTCTTCACCGAACACTGGATCGATGCGCCGGTGCGTCCCGGCAAGGCGCCGGGTGCGTTCTCGCATCCGACCACACCATCGGCGCATCCCTATGTGCTGATGAACTATCAGGGCAAGCCGCGCGATGTGATGACGCTGGCGCACGAACTCGGCCATGGCGTGCATCAGGTGCTCGCGGCCAAGAACGGCGCCTTGATGGCCCCGACGCCGCTGACCCTCGCGGAAACCGCCAGCGTGTTCGGCGAAATGCTCACCTTCAAGCGGCTGCTGAGCGAGACCAAAAACGCGAAACAACGCCAGGCGCTGCTCGCCGGCAAGGTCGAGGACATGATCAACACGGTGGTGCGGCAGATTGCGTTCTATTCATTCGAACGCGCAATCCACACCGAGCGGCGCAACGGCGAACTCACGGCGGAGCGAATCGGCGAAATCTGGCTCAGCGTGCAGGGCGAAAGCCTCGGCCCAGCGATCGAGATCAAGCCGGGCTACGAGAGCTTCTGGATGTATATCCCGCACTTCATCCATTCGCCTTTCTATGTCTACGCCTATGCGTTCGGCGATTGCCTCGTGAACTCGCTCTACGCCGTCTACGAGCACGCCGCTTCCGGGTTTGCAGAGCGATACCTCGAAATGCTGTCGGCGGGCGGAACCAAGCACTATTCCGAACTGCTCAAGCCGTTCGGCCTCGACGCCAAGGATCCGAAATTCTGGGATGGCGGTTTGTCGGTCATCGCCGGGATGATCGACGAGCTGGAGGCGATGGGGTAGGCCGTTGTCTCCGTTGGATTGTTGAACATGTGTTGAACATGGTGTGAGCCCGTGTTATACATCTGTATAACACGGGCTCGTCGGCAATCACGTGGAGGAGTCTGCCATGAAAATCGAGATCAAGAAAATTGGCAATTCCGACGGCCTTTTGCTCCCTCGGGAGCTTATGCAGCGCCTCGATCTCAAACGCGGCCAAGAATTGCATATCACGGAACTGCCTGGCGGCGGCTTTCAAGCGATGCCATACGATCCCGATTTCGCAAAGGCGATGGAAATCGCGGATGAAATCATGGACAAATATCGGGATACGCTTGCAGCGCTAGCCAAATGAGCAGCCTGTGAGCGACCCGGTCGAGCCGCATTGGATTCCCTATGAACAGGCCATCCCCATACATGCTCGCCAGTTGAGGCGCTTTGGCGGTGCGCCGGGCATGCGTGACGAGGGGATGTTGCATTCCGCGCTTGAGCGGCCGATCAATAAATGGCGCTATGAACAGGCGACGCTACCTGAGCTTGCAGCGGCATACGCTTACGAGTTGGCCAAAAATCAAGCCTTTGTCGATGGCAACAAGCGCACCGCGTTCATGAGCATGATGATTTTTCTCCTGAAGAACGGCGTTCATTTCGAACCTGCACCTGCCCACGCCACGGCCATCATCCTCGCGCTCGCGGCCGGTGAAGTCAGTGAGAAAAGCCTCACCCGCTGGATAAAAGACAACTGGCCGCCCGAAAAACCTTGAATGGACGGTAGCCGAAGCCCGTCAACGGGCTTGCCGCCGTTGCTCTCCTATTGCGATTGCGGTAATTCCACGATCAAACTGCGATCCTGACTGGAGGGACTGATGTCTGATCATAGCGAAGTGGCGTACACGACGGCGGACGGCAACGACTACGTTGCGCACGAGGCCACTTACGAAGGTTTCATCAAGCTGGTGAAGTTCGGTACTGCAACCGTCGTCATCATCGTCGCCTTGATGGCTATTTTCCTGACCTGATCGAGTCGATCGCGCCGCGGGCAAGGCGGCGCCATAAGTTTCGCGCGAGTTGCCGCGCCGCCGGGGGAGGGGTCATGAAGATTGGTGTAGCCAAGGAAGTCGACGGCTCGGAGCCGCGGGTAGCGGCAACGCCGGACACGGTGAAAAAATTCAAGGCACTGGGTGCCGAGGTTGCCGTCGAGCCGGGCGCCGGGGTGAAGTCGGGACTTCTCGATTCCGATTATACCGCGGCTGGTGCAACCGTCAGTACGGACGCACTCAAGGATGCCGACATCGTCATCAAGGTGAAGCGGCCGGAAGCCGCGGAGCTTGGCAATTACAAAAAAGGCGCCCTCGTCATCGCGATCATGGATCCGTACGGCAACGATGCCGCGCTCAAGGCGATGGCCGATGCCGGCATATCGGCGTTCGCGATGGAATTGATGCCGCGCATCACCCGCGCGCAGGTGATGGACGTGCTGTCGTCGCAGGCCAACCTGGCCGGCTATCGCGCGGTGATCGAAGCGGCCGAAGCGTTCGGCCGTGCCTTCCCGATGATGATGACCGCGGCCGGCACCGTTCCCGCCGCCAAGGTCTTCGTGATGGGCGTCGGCGTCGCCGGATTGCAGGCCATCGCCACGGCGCGGCGGCTTGGCGCGGTGGTGACTGCGACCGACGTGCGGCCGGCGACGAAAGAGCAGGTCGAGAGCCTCGGCGCCAAATTCCTTGCCGTTGAAGATGACGAATTCAAAAACGCGCAGACGGCTGGCGGCTACGCCAAGGAAATGTCGAAAGAGTATCAAGCCAAGCAGGCCGCTCTGACTGCCGAACACATCAAGAAGCAAGACGTCATCATCACGACCGCGCTAATCCCCGGCCGCCCGGCTCCGAAGCTGGTGACGGCAGAGATGGTCAAGTCGATGAAACCCGGTTCGGTGCTGGTCGATCTGGCAATCGAGCGCGGCGGCAACGTCGAAGGTGCGAAGCCAGGCGAAATCGTCGATCTCGACGGCGTCAAGGTCGTTGGTTTCACCAACGTCGCCGGTCGCGTCGCAGCGTCGGCTTCCGGGCTTTACGCGCGCAATCTGTTCTCGTTCATTGAGACGCTGATCGACAAGGCGTCGAAGGCACTCGTCGTCAATTGGGACGACGAACTGGTCAAGGCGACGGCGCTGACCAAGGACGGCGCGGTGATCCATCCGAACTTCCAGCCGAAAGCATAGGGGCTCAAGCCATGCATGCCATTGAGATCGTCGATCCGTTCGTGTTCCGGCTGTCGATTTTCGTCCTCGCGGTGTTTGTCGGCTACTTCGTGGTGTGGTCGGTTACGCCGGCGCTGCATACGCCACTGATGTCGGTGACCAATGCCATTTCCTCCGTGATCGTGGTCGGCGCGCTGCTCGCGGTGGGCGTAGCGCTGGTCGGCAACGACAGCGGCACGGTCTGGGCGCGGGGCTTCGGCTTCGTCGCGCTGATCTTCGCATCGGTAAATATCTTCGGCGGCTTCCTCGTCACCCAGCGCATGCTGGCGATGTACAAGAAGAAGCAGAAGTGAACGGCGTGCACCTCAAGGTGACGAAGACAACGGGGGCATGAGATGAACGCCAATCTGTCAGCATTATTGTACCTCGTGGCCGGGGTGCTCTTCATTCTGTCGCTGCGCGGGCTGTCGAGCCCCGCGTCGAGCCGGCAGGGCAATTTCTTCGGCATGATCGGCATGGTGATCGCGGTGGCGACCACGTTGGCGGCGCATCCGCCCGCCGACGGTATGGCGTGGCTGCTGGTCGTGCTCGGCATCGCCATCGGCGGCGGCATCGGCGCGGTAATCGCACGCCGGGTTCCGATGACTTCGATGCCGGAACTGGTCGCAGCCTTCCACTCGCTGGTCGGCATGGCCGCAGTGCTGGTGGCGGCCGGCGCGTTCTATGCGCCGGAAGCGTTCGGCATCGGTACGCCAGGCAACATCCACGCGCAGAGCCTGGTCGAAATGTCGCTCGGCGTTGCCATCGGTGCGCTGACCTTCACGGGCTCGGTGATCGCGTTCCTGAAACTGTCCGGCCGCATGAGCGGCGCGCCGATCATTCTGCCGGCACGTCACGTCATCAATATCGTGCTCGGGCTGGCGCTGATCTTCTTCATCGTTGGCCTCGTGATGTCGGGCAGTGCGCTCGACTTCTGGCTGATCACCATCATCGCGCTTGTGCTCGGCATGCTGCTGATCATTCCGATCGGCGGCGCCGACATGCCGGTCGTGATCTCGATGCTGAACTCGTATTCGGGCTGGGCCGCGGCCGGCATCGGCTTCACGCTGGGCAATTCGGCGCTGATCATCACCGGCGCGCTGGTCGGCTCCTCCGGTGCGATCCTGTCCTACATCATGTGCCACGCGATGAACCGCTCGTTCATCTCGGTGATCCTCGGCGGCTTCGGCGGTGAGACCGCGGCGGCCGGCGGCGGTGCCGGTGGCGAGGCGCGGCCAGTCAAGCTCGGTTCGGCGGATGACGCGGCCTTCATCATGAAGAACGCGCAGAAGGTCATCATCGTGCCGGGCTACGGCATGGCGGTGGCGCAGGCCCAGCACGCGCTGCGCGAGATGGCGGACAAGCTCAAGGCCGAAGGCGTGGAAGTGAAGTACGCCATTCATCCGGTGGCGGGCCGCATGCCCGGCCACATGAACGTGCTGCTGGCGGAAGCCAGCGTGCCCTATGACGAGGTATTCGAGCTCGAGGACATCAACTCCGAGTTCGCCCAGGCCGACGTTGCCTTCGTGATCGGCGCCAACGACGTCACCAACCCGGCGGCGGAAGAGGACAAGACCTCGCCGATCTACGGCATGCCTGTGCTGCAGGTATGGAAAGCCGGCACCGTGATGTTCATCAAGCGCTCGCTGGCCTCGGGCTACGCCGGCATCGACAATCCGCTGTTCTATCGCGACAACACCATGATGCTGCTCGGCGATGCCAAGAAGATGACCGAGAACATCGTCAAGGCAATGTAGCACCCGAAAGGGGCATCATGAGCGCACACGGTTCAATGCCGCGGTCAGCGTGGGTCTTTCCCACGCTGGCCGTTTTGTTTTTCGCGATCGCGACCGCCCTCGACTGGACCTTTACGCATTCGGCAACGGGTCTGGCTTACGCGCTGATCGTTCTGGTCATCCTGTTCGGCACGGTGTTCGCCGCAGTCCATCACGCAGAGGTCATTGCGCAACGTGTCGGCGAGCCCTACGGCACGCTGGTGCTGACCATGGCGGTGACCGTCATTGAGGTGGCGGTAATCGCGACCATCATGCTCGGCGAAAAGGAAGTGCCGACGCTGGCGCGCGACACGGTGTTTGCCGTCGTCATGATCGTCTGCAACGGGCTGGTCGGCATCTGCATCATGAGCGGCGGCTTTCGCTACCGCGAGCAGGATTTCCAGATCACCGGCGCGAACGTCTATCTCAGCGTGCTGATCGTGCTGGCGACCATCACGCTCGTTCTGCCGAATTACACGCTGACGACGTCGGGACCGTTCTATTCCGTCGCGCAGCTTGCCTTCGTCAGTTGCGTCACGCTGCTGCTGTATGGCGTATTTCTTTATACGCAGACGATCCGGCATCGCAATTATTTCACCGCCGACAGTGACGACGGTGAGGCGCATGCGATCTCCAATAGCGAGTTGTGGATGAGCGTCGGGTTGCTGCTGCTGGCGCTGATCGGTGTGGTGGTGCTGGCGAAGAAATTCTCCGTCGTCATCGATGCCACCGCGATGGCGATCGGCGCGCCGCCGGCATTTGCCGGCATCGTCGTGGCGCTGTTGATCCTGCTGCCGGAAAGCGTCGCCGCCATCGCCGCGGCGAAGCGGAACCAGCTTCAGCGCAGCATCAACCTTGCTCTGGGGTCGTCGCTCGCCACCATCGGCCTCACCATTCCTGCGGTGTCGGTTGCGGTGATCGTGCTGAAGAAGGATCTCGTGCTCGGTCTCAGCCCGCGCGAGATGGTGTTGTTGGTGATGACGATCCTCGTCAGCATGTTGACGTTCGGAACCGGGCGCACGAATATCCTGTTCGGGCTGGTGCATGTGCTGGTGTTTGCGGTATTCCTGTTCACAGCGTTCGTGCCGTAGAACAGGTGAGGGACCATCATGACGATCAGCGCCACATCCGATACCCAGATCGACAATGACGAGGTGCGCGTCACTGAGTGGCGGCTGGAGCCGGGCAGCGCGACCGGCCACCATCGGCACGAGATGGATTACGTGATCGTTCCGGTGACCAACAGCGACATGACGATCGTGGCGCCCGACGGGTCACGCTCCATCGCGAAACTGCAGATCGGCAAATCGTATTTTCGCAAGGCGGGCGTCGAGCACGACGTGCTCAACGAGACCAAGGACACGATCGTGTTCCTGGAAGTCGAATTGAAAGCGTAAGCGAAGCGGTGCAACGGATCTCTGGTCAGGATTCGCGGATTTGAATAGTCTGGGCAAATGAGCTGGATCGTGCAACGCGGCCTGATCTGTCTGCTGGCGATCTCGCTGATCGTCGGCGGAATGCCGTTTGCCCATGCGATGCCTTGCGCGACCGTTCATCACAGCGAGATGGCACTCCATCAGCATCAGGCCATGGGGCATCACCAGGTGCCGGACGCGATGCCGGATCATGCCCACGCCGCACCGTCGCAGAATCAGCAGCATCACCCTGACGGCAAGGTTCTGACCGACACCTGTAATTGCGGTTGCCTGAGCCTTTGCGCAGGCGATGCGGCGCATGCGCGCGTGGCGATCCCGGAGCGTCGGACCGTCGGCGTGAGTTACGTGATTGCAGTGCAGATCCGTCCCGATTCCATCCTCCTGATCGATCCCGGAATCCCGATCCTCGCGACGTGAAGGGTCGCGTCGGCTCTTGACGCGACCATGCCGCCGAACCGGCGGCTCCGCTTGTCACGTCATCATTCCGATCCGAGGATCACATGCTTTCCCTAACGCCTCGCCGCGGCAGAGCCCGCGCACCGAACGCTATCTTCGCTCATGTTGTCATACTGTCCGCGTTGTCGACCGCCGCATTCGGCGAGCCGGCGGTGCAGCACGAGTCAGCGCCGATGAACCATCCCGCAGCCACGACTGCCGGCATGGACCATGCCATGCACGATCATTCGTCGATGGCGATGCCAGCGACGCATCGCAAACCCCGCAAGCACACGAAGCGCGCCGCCGCGTCGCCCTCGGCCGCGCCGCCGATGGATCGAATGGATCATGGCCAGATGGGCCATGATATGGCGGGCCACGGGATGCATATGACGGGGGCGCTTGGCCCCTACGCGATGACGCGCGAGGGCTCCGGCACCAGCTGGGTGCCGGATGCGACGCCGCATGAGGGGCTGCAACAGCAACTGGCCGACTGGAGCGTGATGACGCACGGATCGGTGAACCTGATCTACGATCGTCAGCCCGGGCCGCGTGGCGCCAGCCAGACCTTCGCGAGCGGCATGCTCATGGTGATGGGGCAGCGTCCGCTGGGCGATGGCACGTTGGGCCTCCGCGCCATGCTGTCGCCGGAGCCGTTCATGGGGCCGAACGGCTATCCGCTGCTGCTCGCAACCGGGGAGACCGCCAACGGTACTTCGCACTTGGTCGACCGCCAGCATCCGCATGACCTGTTCATGGAACTGGCGGCGACCTACAGCGTCAATCTCTCCGCCAATTCCAGCGTGTTCGTTTATGGCGGCCTGCCGGGAGAGCCCGCGCTGGGACCGCCGGCCTTCATGCATCGCACCAGCGGCATGGATAATCCGGAAGCGCCGATCAGCCATCACTGGCTCGATTCCACGCACATCACGTTCGGCGTCGTCACGGCCGGGCTGGTCGTCAATGACTGGAAGGTCGAGGCTTCGGCCTTCCGCGGCCGCGAGCCGGATCAATACCGCTACGATATCGAGCGGCCGTCGCTCGACAGCTTTGCGGGGCGGGTGAGCTGGAATCCGACGCGCGAGTGGGCATTGCAGGTGTCCTATGGTCACCTGACCTCGCCGGAGCAACTGGCGCCAACGATGGACGAGGACCGCATCACTGCCTCGGCGATCTACACCACGCCATTCGGCGACGGCCATCTCTGGAGCACGACGCTGGCGTGGGGCCGCAAGATGCTGCGGCCCGGCGATACGCTCGATGCCTACCTGATCGAAAGTTCGGCCATCCTCAAGAACAACGTCACGCTGTTCATGCGGGCCGAGCGGGCGGCGGAGAACGAACTGACCCACGATATCCCGGGGCTTGAGGGCCGTACCTTCACGGTCAACAAGGTTTCGGTCGGCGGCATCTATGACTTCCTGCGTACCGAACGGGTGAAATTCGGTATCGGCGGGCTGGTCAGCCGTTACGTGCTGCCGGACGACCTGAAGGCCGAGTATGGCCGCGACCTGACCGGCTACATGGTGTTCGGGCGATTGAAATTATTGTGACATCAAACGTCACGGCGGATCGGTGGTTTGCCACCGATCCGTCGCGATTGATCCCTCAATCGGCCCCAAAGTTCCAGCATCAGACGATGCGTTGGGGAGTGGTCGGTGATGCTCAAGTTCGTTTCGAAATTCGTCCTGGAAATTTTGCCGTCAGTCACCGCGACGGTGATCGGGGCCTACATCGTCAATCACTACATCATCTCCAAACCGGCCAACCCGCCGGAAGCGGCCATTGCATCGACCGCCATCCCCGGAACCGCGAAACCGGACGTCAAGCCAACCGAAGTAATCGCCAGCGCGAAGCAGGCTGCGGACAAGCCGGAAACTGTCGCCACGACATCGCCCGACACGCTGACTCCCGACAAGTCGGTCCCGCACGAACATGCGGTGGCCAAGGTCATCCCGGTCGCGACTGAAAGCCACCGTGCCGAGTCGCGCGAGGCGAATGATCTGGCGCGTGCGGTGATCGAGCGTCTGCGCGCGTCGAATGCGCCGGTGCGCCCGGTCGAAGCGTCTGCGCGTAGCCACGAGACACCGCGGCCCAGCGTCGTCGCGATCAGGTCCGTTCAGCCGCAGACCGTTCAGCCGGCGTCGGTCCAGCCGTTGCCGCCCGCGATCAATATTGCCGCATCGGCGGTGGAAGAGCCGCGTCCGGCAAACGACAGCCAAACGGCCGCGCCGCGCCGCGATGTGACGGATGACAGCGACAATGGGTCGAGACGGCTGATCCCGCCGGCGGATATTCCGTCGGTGTCGCGAATGTTCGGCGTGTCGGAAAATCGAACTGCGGATACGACCGCCACGCGCACGACGGTGGCGGATGATATGCTTGCTGCCGCCAAATCCGTGTTCAGTGCCGTGCTGCCGCGCTAGCGGAATCCGAATCTATTTTGCCGTCGCCTGCGCATCCTTGCGATGCGATTGCCGGGATTCGACGCTGTCGAGAAATTCCCGAACCGTCTTGATCTCGCCGGTGTCGGTCGCGACGTAACCGGGCAGGCTGGACACGGCCTCCTGGAATTCGCGGCCTTTCATGATTTCGATCACGCGCTTCATCGGCTCGGTTTCGAGGAAGGAACGGCGGCAGATGAAGAAATAGTCCTCGGTCAGCAGCCGGATGAAATCCAGTCCGAACTGATGCGCCGCCGCCTGGACGCCGAAACTGACATCGGCCATGCCGCTGGCGACGTAGGCCGCCACCGCAGGATGGGTGAATTCGATCTGCTGTGCGCCGTTGATCGAGGCCTCGTCGATCTTCTGCTGCGCAAGCAACTGGTCGAACAGCTGCCGCGTCCCGGAATCGTGATCGCGGTTGACGAAACGGGCTTTGCTGTCGACGAGTTCTTTCAATGACGTGATCTGCAGCGGATTGCCGCGTTTGACCATCAGGCCCATTTCGCGGGTGACGAAGCTGATGACGCGATATTCGCGCGGATCGAGCAGTTCCTTGCAGGCGTCGATGCTTTGCTGGCGCAGTTCGCCGCGCGGCAGGTGAACGCCCGACAGGTCGCAGGCATCCTGCGCCAGCGACACCAGCGAATTCTGGTTGCTGACGTAGCGAAGGTCGACGCCAATGCCCGGCGTCTGGTCCAGCAGTTCGCGCAGTTTCGGCACCGCGAAGCCGTGACTCGCGTGAACGCGGATGACGGCGGGGCCCTGCCGCAGGAACGGATTGATTTCGGTCGCCAGTTCCTGCGCGAGATTTTCCAGCTGCGGCCCGAGGCGGGCTTGCAGGCGTTGTCCGGCCCACACCAGCTTCTCGCCGAACGCGGTCAGCGTGGTGCCCTTGCCACGATGGGTTTCCACCAGCGGTACGCCGAAGAACGCGGACCACTGCTCGATCAGATTCCAGACGTGGCGATACGAGAGCTGCGCGTGGTTGGCGGCATTGGTGAGCTTGCCGCTTTTACGGATTTCGTTGAGCACGCCCAGCATCACGACAGCGGAGTGAGGGCTGCCAGTCATCCGAAACCGCCAGACCGGCTCGATCTCAATGTGCAGCATCGCTGACCTCTATTTATGATATTAGTTTCATATCTTGAAACGCTCGGCAGCTGATTTCATATTTACTACTGCATATTCACCTCGCAATCTACTGCATAAAGTCGGAGGAGATATGATGTCTACTGCATATGTAGAGACTCTGGAAAAGGGCCGCTCGTCCTCGAAAGCCGTCCCGCACCGCAAGCTGCTGGTCGACGGCCGGCATGTGGAATCGGTGTCCGGCCGCGCCTTCAAGACCTTGAATCCGGCCACTGAAGAAGTCATCGCCACGGTTGCCGAGGGCAACGAGATCGATGTCGATCTGGCGGTGGTGGCTGCCCGCCGCGCCTTTGAAGGTCCCTGGCGTACCATGCGCGCCGCCGACCGCGGCAAGATCCTGTTCCGGCTCGTCGAGCTGATGAAACAGCACGCGGATGAAATTGCCGCGCTGGAAAGCCTCGATGCCGGCAAGCCGATTGCGGGCGTGCTGCGTCAGGACCTGCCGGCGGCAATCGACACGCTGACCTACTATGCCGGCTGGGCCGACAAGATGACCGGCGAGGTCGTGCCGGTGCGCGACGATGCGTTGACCTATACGGTGCGCGAACCGGTTGGCGTGGTCGCCGTCATCGTGCCGTGGAATTTCCCGCTGATGATCGGCATGTGGAAACTCGCTCCGGCGCTGGCCTGCGGCTGCACGGTCGTGATGAAGCCGGCCGAGCTGACGTCGCTGTCGGCGTTGCGCATCGGCGAGCTTGCGCTTGAAGCGGGTCTGCCGCCGGGTGTGCTCAACATCGTCACCGGGCCCGGCCGCGTCGTCGGCGATGCATTGGTCAATCATCCGGATGTCGACAAGGTCACGTTCACCGGCTCGCCCGGTGTCGGCCGCGGAATCCTGCGCGGAGCGGCGGGCAACTTCAAGCGCGTGTCGCTCGAGCTTGGCGGCAAGTCGGCGAACGTCATTTTCGACGACGCCGATCTCGATGCCGCGACTAAAGCGGCCGCATCGGGCATCTTCTTCAATGCCGGGCAGGTGTGTTCGGCCGGATCGCGTGTGCTTGTGCAAGAGAAGGTCTACGATGATGTCGTTGCACGGCTGGCGCAGCGTGCGCAGTCGCTGCGCATCGGCGATCCTTCCGATCGCGCAACGTCGCTGGGGCCTGTGATCTCTGAAAAGCAGATGAAGGGCATCCTCGACTACGTCGATATCGGCCAGAAGGAAGGCGCTTCATTGGTGACCGGCGGCGAGCGTGTCGGCGACCGCGGCTATTTCCTCAGCCCCGCTGTCTTCGCCAATGTCGAGCACGAGATGCGGATCTCGCAGGAGGAGATCTTCGGGCCTGTGGTGAGCGTCATCAAGTTTCGCGACGAGGCGGATGCGCTGCGGATCGCCAATGGTACGGCGTATAGCCTGGCGGCGGGAGTCTGGAGCCGCGACATCGGCCGCGTGCAGCGCTTCGCCAAGCGGGCCAATGCCGGCACGGTGTGGCTCAACACCTATGGCTATACCGACGTGCGGTTGCCGTGGGGCGGTGCGCGCGATTCCGGCTTCGGCCGCGAGCATGGAAGTGCGGCGATCGAGAACTTCACCGAGCCGAAGGCCGTGTGGATGAACCTGAACGTGTGACGATGTGGACGGCGTCAGTCGATGGCGCCGTCATCCCGCTGGTGCGCTTGTCAAAGCGATGCCGTTGCGGTTGTGTACCTGCCTCTGCAAATGACGTTTGGAGGCAGGTCTTGAAAAGTGCGTGGGCGATTTTGCTTTTTACGATGATGTCATGGTCGGCTGGTGCTGAGGAGGCGGTTCCGCTTCTCGGCCCCAAGCCGGTATTTGTGCCGGGCATGTATGAGTCGGAAAGTCGCAACAGCCATTTTCAGGGCGAGCCGGCAAAATCGAAGACGTGCATCTCGTCGGCGGATTTCGACGCCTTCGCCGCCGATACGATCAAGCAGTACAACGCCTCGCCGCAGTTTCTCAAGTCATGCAATCTGAGCGAGACCAAGCAGATGCCAGATGGCTTTGCGTTTGCGATGGATTGCAAAGGCGCCAAGACCGTCATCACGTTCCGTTTTTCGAAAGACCTGGTCGCGCAGACGATCGAGACATTGATTCCGCAGCACAAGGCTGCCTCTTCGTCCATTCTGACGATGATGCGCAGGGTCGGCGATTGCCCCAACCAGAAAGCGCCCGACAAGGCAACTTAGAGTTTCCGCGAAACGACGTGCGGACGCTCAACACGTCATCGTTGGTCAAAACAAAAACGCGGGCCATAAGACCCGCGCTTTCGGTATTCAAAAAAGAAACGGCTTAGCGCGGTGCGCGCGGACCTGCGCCGGCACCCGGGCCACGAGCGCCGCGGTCGCCGCCTGCACCTGCGCCGAACACCGGCTTCGGCTTCATCGGCAGCAGGCCTTCGCGCTGCAGCTTCTTGCGTGCGAGCTTGCGCGCACGGCGGACGGCTTCCGCCTTTTCCCGCGCCTTCTTCTCGGATGGCTTTTCGTAATGACCGCGGAGCTTCATCTCGCGGAAAATTCCCTCGCGCTGCATCTTCTTCTTCAGCGCCTTGAGGGCTTGATCGACGTTATTATCGCGAACGAGAACCTGCACGCGGCATCCTCTTTCAATTAAACCGGATTGGAATTCTGGGAAGGCGGAGGGCGACAAAAGGCCGTATCTTCCACCTCAAGGGCGCCCATGTAGCAGATCGGACACGGCCTGTCCACCTTGTGCTGAGCCAATTCGGGGCACCCGAAACGGTATTCCGGGGCTGTTTCCACCAGTTCTTGGCCGGCTCGGAACGGTTCAACTCGACAGTTTCACACGCCCGACGTCATAGTTTGCGACTACGATTCGCTGACTTCAGACAAGGGGCAATGGACATGAATGGAAAAAAATACGCCGCCGAGGCAATCGGAACGTTCTGGCTGACCTTCGCTGGCTGCGGCAGCGCCGTCATCGCCGCGGGGTTCCCGCAGGTAGGTATCGGCCTGTTGGGCGTCTCCCTGGCTTTCGGTCTCAGTGTTGTGACGATGGCCTATGCCATCGGCCATATCTCCGGGGCGCACCTCAATCCGGCCGTCACCGTCGGTCTGGCCGCGGGCGGGCGGTTCCCGGCCGGACAGGTCATTCCCTACATCATCGCCCAGGTAGTAGGGGCAATCGTGGCGTCGGGCGTGCTTTACCTGATCGCAAGCGGCGCCGCCGGCTTCGATCTGGCCAAGGGCTTCGCTTCCAATGGTTACGGCGAGCATTCCCCGGGGCAATACAGCCTCGTTGCCTGCCTGATCAGCGAAGTTGTGATGACCATGATCTTCCTGTTCGTCATCATGGGCTCGACCCACGGCAGGGCCCCGGCGGGCTTCGCGCCGCTGGCCATCGGTCTCACCCTGACCATGATCCATCTGGTCAGCATCCCGGTCACCAACACCTCGGTCAATCCGGCGCGCAGCACCGGTCCGGCGCTGTTCGTCGGTGGCTGGGCACTGCAGCAGCTCTGGCTGTTCTGGATTGCGCCCCTGGTCGGTGGTGTACTGGGCGGTGTGCTGTATCGCTGGCTCAGCCCCGATGAACCGGAAGGAATCGTCGCGGGACGCTGATCGATTGATCGAAGCGAGAATCCGGGGCCATGGTTCGCCATGGCCCCTTTTTTTGTTGGCGAGATAAAAGGCGGCTGCGCGTTCAGGACTTGCCTGGCGCCGGCATCACCTGCGTGATGTGCCCCATCTTGCGGCCGGGACGCGGGGCGCCCTTACCGTAGAGATGCACGGTGGCGCCGGGAACCGTCAGCCATTTGGCGTAGTCGTTGACCTCGTCGCCGATCAGGTTGGTCATCGTCACCGGCCCGTGCCGCACCGGCTTGGCAAGCGGCCAGCCGGCAATGGCGCGGATGTGCTGTTCGAATTGCGAGACCGATGCGCCGTCCAGCGTCCAATGGCCGGAATTGTGCACGCGGGGCGCGATCTCGTTGACCATCAGCGTCGGACCGTTGTCGCCAGGCACGACGAACATCTCCACCGCCAGCACGCCCACATAATTCAATGCGGTAGCGATCTTGGTGGCGATGCTGCGGGCTTCCGCGGCCAGCGTCTCGGAAATATCGGCCGGTGCGCGCGACACGCGCAGAATGTGGTCGCCGTGCTCGTTATCGGTGACGTCGAAGCACTCGACGGTGCCGTCGGCACCGCGCGCGGCGATCACCGAGATCTCGCGCTCGAACGGCACGAAGCCTTCCAGGATGGCCGACTTGGTTTCGAGGTCGGCCCATACCGCATCGAGATCGTCACCCTCGCGGATGATGGCTTGGCCCTTGCCGTCGTAGCCGAAGCGCCGCGTCTTGATGACGGCGGGTAAGCCGATCACGCCGATCGCCGCGCGAAGGCTGGCAGCCGACGAGACATCGGCATAACGCGCGGTCGCGATCCCGAGCCCGGTGACGAAGTCCTTTTCGGCGAGACGGTCCTGGGTGGTCTCCAATACCTTGTAGTCGGGCAGTACGGGGCGGCGCGCACCGAGAATCATCGCGGTCGCCGCGGGGACGTTCTCGAACTCGTAGGTCACCACATCGACGTCGGTCGCGAACAGCTCCAGCGCCTCCACATCTGCGTATTCGGCGCAGGTCGCGTTCTGCACCACGTCGAAGGCCGGAGAATCCGGATCGGGGGAGAACACCTGGCAGCGCAATCCAAGCCGCGCCGCAGCGGTCGCCAGCATCCGGCCCAGTTGTCCGCCGCCGAGAATTCCAATGGTATCGCCCGGCTTCAACTTCACTTGCTTCGAAGCCGTCACGCCGATTCCTCCGGACGCTCTGCCACTGCCTCGGTCTGTTGCTTGCGCCATGCCGCGAGGCGCCCGGCGAGAGCGTCGTCGTTTAGGGCCAGCACGCTGGCGGCAAGCAGCGCGGCATTGATGGCGCCCGCCTTGCCGATGGCCAAGGTCCCGACCGGAATTCCCGCCGGCATCTGAACGATCGAATACAGCGAATCGACGCCGGACAGCGACTTGGATTCGACCGGCACGCCGAACACCGGCAACTCCGTCAGCGCGGCGGTCATGCCCGGCAGATGGGCGGCGCCGCCGGCACCCGCGATCACGACCTTGCAGCCGGCCGCCTTGGCGCCTTTGGCGAAGGCATACAGCCGATCCGGCGTGCGGTGGGCGGATACGATCAGCTTGTCATGGGCGATGCCCAGCGCGGCGAGCGTTTCGGCGGCGTGCCGCATGGTGGCCCAGTCGGACTGGCTGCCCATGATGATGGTGACGGGGGCGTTCATGTCGTCAATTCTTTTCGGGAATCCAGAAAGATAGGCTGGAGTATAGGTTTGCCCCCTGAGGTGGCAAGGCGTCCGGGATGGACTATCCTGTCTTGGTGAATACCGGCAAGCGCTTGTCGCGGATTCGATGAAAAAGAAATCAATGTCGCCAGCCGGCGCGGCATTGCCGGTGGAGCGGGAACCGGTGAGGGCGGCTGTAATGGAACCTCGCAACCGTCAGCCATCCCACTAGGCAAACGAACCTTAGCCGCCTTCAGGCATCCCGATGGCGCTCGCGGTAGGTTCGCGTCTTGATGCGGTTGCCGCACAGCGTCGACATGCACCAGCGCCGTGTCGCTGGTTTGGAGCGATCGAAAAATACGCGCTGGCATTCATCCGAAGCACACATCTTGAGCCGGTCCAGCGTCCCGTTCATCGACGCGCGGTGCATTTCCGCGACGACGACTGCGAGTCCGGCAAGTGCGTCATCGCGCGCGGGCGCCAGCACCAGCGTGCCGTTCGCATCTACCGTCGTTTGTAATGGAAAATGACTGGTGGTCTGCGCCAGCGTGCGCAGCATCGCACGATCCTTGCGCCGTGCGCTCGTATCGGCTTGCAGGAACGCCCGCAGACTGGCGCGTAATTCGAGCGCGGTCGCAAACATCGCAGGCGTGATGCGGCCGCTACGCGATAACCCGTGGTCGCTCATCCATGCGCCGAGATCCTGCGGCGAGGTCAACGCATCGTTCTGCCGGTGCTGCACGCCGCGGTGCGTGAAGCGCCGCAGGTCGAGCGTATTGGCGAAATCGTACAGGTTCGCCAATTCGTCCGGCACTTTGAATTTGCGCGATTGCTTCGACATAAACACCAGTAAATCACTTTTACTGGTTGACAACAAGAGGCGCCAGTAAGAAGCTTATGCCGGTGTTGAACGCCGCCCGCGGGCCAGGAAGACAACGGACGAGAGGCACAATGTCATGAGCATCGAACTCGCGCCGCCCGATTCCCGAATTTTCCGTGGCTGGTGGGTGGTGACCGGCGCATTTGCCGTGATGCTGCTCGGTTTCGGCTGCGCCTATTCTTTCAGCGCCTTCGTCGAACCGCTGCAGCGGGATTTCGGGGCCTCGCGGGGATCGGTGTCGCTGGTGTTCTCGCTGGCCGGCTTTCTCTATTTCGGTCTCGGCATCGTCAGCGGTCCGCTGGCCGACCGCTGGGGCTCGCGGCGCCTCGCCGTGATCGGCATGCTGCTCACCGGCGCGGGCCTGGCGCTGGCCAGCGTGGCGCGCAATCTGTTCGAGGTGTACGCCGCCTACGGGCTCGGGGTCGGCCTCGGTGTCGGCTGCTCCTATGTGCCGGCGATCGGCGCTGTCCAGCGCTGGTTCGTCAAGCGGCGCGGCTTTGCCTCGGGACTGGCGGTGAGCGGTATCGGCGTCGGTACGCTGGTGATGCCGCCGGTGGCATCGCTGCTGATCGGGCAGGTCGGCTGGCGCGGAGCGTATCTGGCGCTTGGCATTGCCACCGCCGTCATCGGTGTGGCGCTGTCATTGCTGATCGAGAACGATCCGCGCGACTGCGGGCTCGGGCCCGACGGCGATCCTCCTCTGCCACAGGCGCAAACTGCTGCGGCTGCAGGAGCCTCGGTGCGCGAGGCCGTCACATCGCGGCGCTTCGTCGTGCTCTACCTCTCCTGCCTGATCTGCTCGTTCGGCGTCTTCGTACCGTTCGTCCATCTGGTGCCTTACGCGACCGATCACGGCATCGCGCCATCGATGGCGGTGCTGTTGCTGGGGGCGATCGGCGTCGGCAGTACCGCCGGGCGTTTCTTCCTCGGCGGACTTGCGGACCGCATGGGCCGCCTGCGCGCCTTGCTGGCATCGTTCGCCGGAATGGCGCTCGCGCTGGCAATCTGGGGACTGTCGGCGCAGTTTTGGCCGCTGGCGGTATTCGCCTTTGTGTTCGGTGTGTTCTATGGCGGCTGGGTCGCGGTGCTGCCGTCGGTGGTGATGGATTTCTTCGGCGGTCGCAATGTCAGCGGCCTGATCGGCATCCTCTACACCAGCGTCGCGTTCGGCACCTTGATCGGTCCAAGCGCGGCGGGCTTCGCATTCGATGTCAGCCACGGTTACACGTTGGCGATCTTTGCCGCCGTCGCCGCCAACCTCTTCGCCGCCGTCGTCATGCTGATCGGCGTCGGAGGTTTTTCCGCTACGCGATAATGTCCGGCGTGATCTGATCTTCGATGAAGGCGATCCGGTCGCGCAACTGCAGCTTGCGCTTCTTGAGGCGCTGCAGCCTCAGGAGGTCGGGCGCCGGCGATTGCTGCAACGCGTCGATTGCCGCATCCAGATCGCGGTGCTCCTGTTGAAGTCTTGCGAGCTCGGCCCCGAGTTCGCGCTCATCTTCGTCGGTCATGATCTGGGTTGTCTTGAATCGCGAAGAGGTTGCAAGGGGTTGCCGACTTGGATCGGTTTTTGATTATCGCGCGCGAAAGAGCCGGGCGCAAGCGCGCGGTTCCCGCACTCACCAATCGTTCACGAGACACGGTAAAATGAGATGGCGCGACTTTATATCCATCGACAGTTTTCCAATGTCATGTAAACTTCATCATCCAAATCGCGTTCGAGGTTTCATTCCAACCGAGGAGGTTATGCATGGCAATTCAGGCGCATCTTGTTGAACTGGAACGAAAACACCGCGTTCTGGAGGGTGAATTGCACGAAGCTCTCATGCATCTTTCGACGGACGATCTGAGGATCGTCGAACTCAAGCGCCGTAAATTGCTTCTCAAGGATGAAATCGAAAAGTTGCGGCAAAGCACTAGCGAAACGCTGCACTAGATTCCGCGACATTGATGTCTCGCGCGACTTGCTGCGGTCAGGCCGCAGCAAGTTCGGCGACGTAGTCGGCGATTGCGAGACTGGACGTCAGTCCGGGCGATTCAATTCCGAACAGGTTGATGAGCCCATGGACGCCGTGGTCGCGCGGTCCTTGGATATTGAAATCCTGAACGGCCACTGCAGGCGGCACGATCTTCGGCCGGATGCCGGCGTAGCTTGGCATCAGCGCGCCGTCAGGCAGTGTCGGCCAGTAACGCCGGATCGCTGGGTAAAACCGCTCCGCCCGTGCAGGATCGACGCTGTAGTCGATGCTGTCGATCCATTCCACGTCCGGACCGAACCGCGCCTGGCCGGCGAGGTCGAGCGTCAGGTGCACGCCCAGTCCGCCGGGCTCCGGGACGGGATAGATCAGCCGCGAGAACGGCGCACGTGCGTTGCAACTGAAATAATTTCCCTTTGCCAGATAGGCCGGTGGAATGCGCTCGAGCGGCATACCGTCGATATTGCGGGCCACCGTGGTTGCGGCGAGCCCGGCGGCATTGATCAGAAGCCGGCATTCCAGCATGAGGGGCGCTTCGCCGCCGACGCCGATTTCGATGCGGTCGCCGTCAGCTTTTCCGTGCAGCAACGGCGCGTGAAAGGCGAAGGCGGCGCCGGCTGCCTCGGCGTCGCCGCGGAATGCCAGCATCAACGCGTGGCTGTCGACGATGCCCGTCGAGGGCGACAGCAGCGCCGCGCAGCAGTTCAGCGCAGGTTCGATCTGACGTGCGCCCTCGCCGGTTAAAGGTTGCAGATCGGCGACGCCGTTGGTTTCGGCATGCGCCTTGATCGCCTGCAGCCTGCCGGTCTCGGCTTCGGACGTCGCCACGATCATCTTGCCGCAGTTACGGTGCGGAATGCCGTGATCGCGGCAATAGGCATAGAGCGCTTGCTTGCCGCTGACGCACATCCGCGCCATCAGGCTGCCGGATGGATAGTAGATGCCGGCGTGGATCACCTCGCTGTTGCGTGACGAGGTCACGGTGCCGATGGCTTCCGCCGCTTCGATCACCACGACCTCGCGGCCGGCCATCGCAAGACGACGCGCAATGGCAAGTCCGATGACGCCCGCCCCGACGACGACGCATTCCACCTTGTCCATCAGCGCTTCGATCCTCGCATCGACGGTCGCATCCGGCCGCCGTGGTCTACTTTATCAGCAGCCCGCGGCTGCGCTCCAACAAGGCGGTATTCAGGTCATCGCACGCATTAGTGAACTGTTAATCATGCGGCGGCTTTTGCCCACATTTAGGTCACATTTGTTGACCCAGCGGGTACGCGTTTACCCGTTTCAAACCGGTCCTGCCAGACATTCATCGGTGATATCCGCAGGTGAATGATGGCTGACAAGAACTGGCAGGCCGGCAGCAACGGAGCAAGGCCTGCACCGGCAGCGGTCTGGGCGTTGATGACGATTCTTCCGTTCGGGACCGCCTATGGCGCGTCACTGAATTTCACGCCGCCGAATTTCGTCGGCGGTGCCGATCCGGTCATGCTTTGGCAAATGCTGATCGGCGGACTTGTCGTGCTCTCGTTTCTGGCTGCCGTCGTGCTGTGGAGCATGTCCGCACTGCGCAAGATCAAGCGCGCGGAATTGCGCCGGAACGTTTTCGTCAGCACCGCGCTGAACAATCTCGGCCAGGGCATCGTGATGATCGGTGCCGACAACAAGGTGGTATTCTGCAACGAACGCTACCTCGAAATCTACGGCTTGAAGCGCTCGGACATCCGCAAGGGGATGACCGGCCGCGAGCTCGCGGCGTTGCGCGAAGAGCGCGGAATGCTGGGCGCCAAGATCGACGAATTCTACGAAAAGACCGCTGCTCCCGGCGGCCACGTCTTCGAACTGCCGGGCGATCGCTTCGTCACGGCGAAGGTGCACCGGTTGCCGAATGGCGGATCGGTATCGACGCACGAGGAATGCACCGAGGAGCGCCGGCTGGCGCGGCAACTCGCCTCCAGCAAGAATTTTCTTGAACTGGTGGTCGATCACATTCCGATTTCGGTGACGGTCGAAAGCGTCAGCGATCGTCGTTATCTACTGGCGAACCGCCGTGCCGAAGCGATCCTCAACCGAAGCCGCGAGGACGCCACCGGTCTGACGGCCGCGGACATATTCAATCCGCGCGAGGCAAGCCTGATCGCCAATCGCGATAACGCGGCGATCCGGGTCGGTGGCATGCAGACCGAAGAACACCCGATCAGCACCAAGGACGGCCTGCGCCTGTTCCTGACCCGCCGCGTCACCGTGAACGACGACAGTGGAACGCCGCAATATCTCATCAAGACCCACGAAGACGTCACCGACCGGCGCCAGACTGAATCGCGCATGGCGCACATGGCCTATCATGACGGCCTCACCGATCTGCCCAATCGTGCCGCGTTCCTGCAGGCGCTGACGCAAATGATCGAGGCCTGCGCGGGCACCGAGGAAGAGTTTGCTGTCCTGAGCGTCGACCTGGACGGCTTGAAGGAAGTCAACGACGTCTTCGGCCATGCGATCGGCGATAAACTACTGATCGAGGTGTCGCGCCGGATCGAGGCATCGGCGCGAGGCGGTGTCGTCGCCCGGCTCAGCGGCGATGAATTCGGCCTGATCATCGACGGAGCGCAGCCCGAGACCGGCCTCGCGCTTGCAGAGCGTCTGACCAAGGCAGTATCCGACGAATTCGTCATCGACGAAAAATCGGTTCGTACCGGCCTCACCATCGGCATCGCGCTATATCCCCGCGACGGCAAGGATGCTGCATCGCTGCTGGCGAATTCCGGTGCCACGCTGTTTCGCGCCAAGGCCCATTCGCGCGGCTCCGTCGGCGTGTTCGAACCGGAGATGGATCGGCAGATCCGCGACCGCCGGCTGCTGCATCAAGAACTCTCCGTGGCGATCCGCAACGGCGAACTGTCGCTCTATTATCAGCCGCTGGCCAAAGCCGGCCATGATACCAATGGTGATGACGTGGTCGGCTTCGAGGCGCTGGCACGCTGGATTCATCCGGTCCGCGGCTTCGTGCCGCCGAGCGAATTCATTCCGCTCGCCGAGGAAAGCGGCCTGATCGTCGAGATGGGCGCGTGGATTTTGCGCGAGGCCTGCCGCGAAGCCGCGTCGTGGCCTAAGCCGCTGCAGATCGCAGTCAACCTTTCTCCGGCGCAGTTCATGCACGGCGATGTCGTCAGCCTGCTGCATTCGATCCTACTTGAAACCGGGCTTGCGCCGAGCCGGCTCGAACTGGAAATCACCGAAGGCGTGCTGATCGAGGATTTCGACCGCGGTCTGGGGCTGTTGCGGCGATTGAAGGCGCTCGGCGTACGCATTTCGATGGACGATTTCGGCAGCGGCTACTCCTCGCTGACCTACCTGCAGGCGTTCCCGTTCGACAAGATCAAGATCGACCGCGCCTTCGTGATGAATCTCGGGATCACGCCGCAATCGGCGGCGATCGTGCGCGCGGTGATCAATCTCGGCCATGGCCTCGGCGTGGCGATCGTCGCCGAAGGCGTCGAGACGCAAGAGCAGCTTCGCTTCCTTGCCGACGAAGCTTGCGACGTGGTGCAGGGCTATCTGATCGGCAAACCGGCTCCGATTGCGCATTATTCGACGCTGGTCGGCTTGCCCGGGCGGCAGCCAACGCCATTCGTGCGGCGGGCGAGTTGACGGAAGCGCGTGCGAGATTCCGTCACGAAGGTGGGACGGCGTGCCGCACCCGGTTGAGCTAGGGGCGATCCGAAGCTAAGAGGCTGTGTTGGATGGCTTGGCGCGTTGCCAGGCCATTTGAATTTGGCGCAGCGTTGCATCGGCGGGGGCCATGGCTGAGGTGAATCCGACACTCACTCCGGACATCGACGAGGTCGCAGGACCGCTGTTGCGGATCGAAACCGTGACCAAGCGCTTCGGCGGTTTCACGGCCGTCGATGCGCTTTCGCTCGACATCAAGGCCGGTGAATTCTTTGCGCTGCTGGGGCCGAGCGGCTGCGGCAAGACCACGCTGCTGCGCATGCTTGCGGGATTCGAGGCGCCGGACGAAGGGCGAATCCTGCTCGGCGGCGAAGACATCGCGCCGATGCTGCCGCATCAGCGGCCGGTCAACATGATGTTCCAGAACTATGCGCTGTTTCCGCATCTCTCGGTGCGCGACAACATCGCTTTCGGCATCAAGCGTGCGGGCCTGCCGCGACGTGAAATCATGGCGCGGGTGGCGGAAATGCTGGCGCTGGTACGCCTCGAAGGCCTGGAGAAGCGGCGGCCTGATGAGTTGTCCGGTGGGCAGCGGCAAAGGGTGGCGCTGGCACGTGCGCTGGCGCGGCGGCCACGGGTCTTGCTGCTCGATGAACCGCTTGCCGCGCTCGACAAGAAGCTGCGCGAGAATACCCAGCGCGAGTTGCTGGAATTGCAGCGGCGGCTCGGCCTCACTTTCATCGTGGTCACACACGATCAGGAAGAGGCGATGACGCTGGCCGACCGGATCGGCGTGATGAACGCCGGCAAGCTCGAGCAGGTGGCGACGCCGCGGCATCTCTATGAGCAACCCGCGTCGCGTTGGGTCGCCGAATTCGTCGGCGACATCAACATTCTCGAGGGCAATGTCGACAGCCGTGACGATCACCGCTGGACCGTTTCGGTTGCGAATGCAGGCAACGTGGTTGTCACCGCACCGCGCGAAGCGACGGACAGCGCTACCGTCTGCGTCGGCATCCGGCCCGAGAAAATCCGGTTGTCGCGCCGGGGCCCCGCAGATGCCGGGGCGATGAATCGACTGAACGGTATTGTCGCCAGCGTCGGCTACCTCGGCGGTGCGTCGGTCTACACCATGTCGCTCGACAACGGCGCCACGCTGCGCGCGTCGCTTGCCAACACGGCGCGCCTCGATGTCGACGCTTATGCCGTAGGGGAGCGGGTGGTGGCGTGGTTCGCGCCGGACGACTGCATCGTGCTGGGGCGATGAGATGAGCGGACGCCGTATCTTCACGCGCCCGGCGCGGATCGCCGCCATCGCGCCCTATCTGTGGATGGCACTGTTCTTTCTGGTGCCGTTCGCATTCGTTGTGAAGATCAGCCTGTCGCAGACAGCGATTGCACAGCCGCCCTATCTGCCGGTGTTCGACATCGGTCGCGGCTGGCAGGCACTGAAGACTGCATTCGCAACGCTGTCGTTCGATAATTTCCGGCTGCTGGTCTCGGACAGCTTGTATCTCTCGTCCGGCTTGCGCAGCCTGACAGTGGCGGCCGGCGCGACGGCGATGCTGCTTCTGATCGGCTATCCGATTGCCTATGCGATGGCGCGGCTGCCGCGGCGCTGGCAGCCGGTGGCGATGACGCTGGTGATCGTGCCGTTCTGGACCTCGTTTCTGATCCGCGTCTATGCCTGGATCAACATTCTGCAGCACGATGGACTGCTCAACAAAATCCTGCTTGCCTTGCATGTCGTCTCGACGCCGGTAGTGTGGCTATCGACCGACAGCGCGATGTATCTCGGCATCGTCTATTCTTATCTGCCGTTCATGATCCTGCCGCTCTATGCGACGCTGGCGAAGATCGATCCGGCTTTGCTGGAAGCAGCCGCGGATCTCGGCAGTTCGCCGCTGAAATCGTTCTGGCTCGTCACCGTGCCGCTGTCGCTCCCGGGCGTCGGTGCCGGCGTGCTGTTGTGCTTCATTCCCATCGTCGGTGAATTCGTCATTCCCGATCTGCTGGCAGGGTCGGATACGCTGATGATCGGCCAGACGCTGTGGCTTGAATTCTTCACCAATCGCGACTGGCCGGTAGCATCGGCGACGGCGGTGCTGCTGCTGCTGATCCTGCTGCTGCCGCTCCTGATCTACGACCGGTTTCAGCGCCGCCAGATGGGGAGATCGTAATGGCGCGCCCGCTCATTCGCCTGTCGCGTTTCAACATCGCATCGCTGGCGCTTGGGCTGGCGTTCCTCTATCTGCCGATCGTCATCCTGGTGATCTATTCGTTCAACGCGTCGCAACTCGTCACCGTGTGGGGCGGCTGGTCGCTGCGGTGGTACAGCGAATTCTTCAACGATCAGGCGATGTTGTCGGCGGCGGCGATGAGCCTGCGTGTCGCAGCGGTATCGGCGACGCTGGCTACGCTGCTCGGCACGCTGGCCGCCGTAGCGCTGGCGCGCGGCGAGCGCTTCAAGGGCCGCACATTGTTTTCCGGCATGCTGTACGCGCCGCTGGTGATGCCGGAAGTCATCACCGGCCTGTCGTTGCTGTTGCTGTTCGTGGCGCTGGGCGCCGAGCGCGGCTTCTGGACCGTGACCATCGCGCACACCACGCTGACCATGTGCTTCGTCACGGTGATCGTGCAGTCGCGCCTGTCCGGCGTGGATCGCAGCCTTGAGGAGGCCGCGATGGATCTCGGCTGCGATCCGGTAAGGGCATTCGTATCGGTGACGCTGCCGCTGATCGCGCCGGCAATCGTCGCCGGATGGATGCTGGCATTCACGCTGTCGCTGGACGATCTGGTGATCGCAAGCTTCACCACGGGGCCGGGCTCGGCCACCTTGCCGATCCGTATCTATTCGGAAGTGAGGTTGGGCGTGAAGCCGGAGATCAACGCGATCTGTTCGCTGATCGTCGGATCGATCGCGATCCTGATCGTTGCGGCGTCGCTCGCCACCAAACTGTCGAGCGCACGCGGGCAGAACGCCGCGCCGATGTGATCTGTAGCGTTTTCAAGCGAAGTGGGTACCGGTTCGCATGAAGAAAACGCGTCAAACTAAAATCATAGAGCCCCGGTTCTGATTCCATCAGAACCGGGGCTCGCGTCTCTGTCAGTTCGATTTCGGCGCAGCGCTTGCGGGCGGTTGCGCCGCGGCTTCCGGCGTCGATTTCTGGCCGGTGAGGCGCTCCAGCACCGAGCGCACTGCTTCCCGGGTGGTGCGATCCTTGACCGCATCGAGCAGCGGCGCCGAGGCAGGGGAACGCCGGATCAGGCTGACGGGATCGGGAAAGATCAACGGATCGTCCCACGGCCCCTGCACCACGAAGGGCAACTCGAAGCTGGGCGCCTTGCCTGATGCGGATACCAGGCTGGCGACGCCTTTCAGATCGTAGTCGCGCGTCGGTACCGAGGCGGTGCCGGTGAGGGTGAGACGTGTGCTCGGCCCCTCGACCTGCACGTCTTCGGCAGTCGCGATGCCGTCGTGGAATCGCACCGCCATCTTCAACGTGTTGAACGGCGTCTGTCCGTTGCGGAAGCTGCCGCCGCCGGAAAGCGGCCGGCGCTCCAGCCGCTTCAACAACGCTTCGACGTTGAAGCCGCTGATGGCACCATCGTGTCCGGTCAGAAGTGCGGTGCCTTCGAGCGATTGCGCCAGACCGAATGGGCTGGAGCCGGCGGCCTCCAGCGCCACGTTGAGGGTGCCGTGTCCGGAAAGCTTGTTGATGCCGAACAATTCGCTGGCGCTGCTCTGCAGGTCGACGTCGATCAACTGGAATTGCGCCTTGACGTCGGCGCCGGCATCGACGCGCGCGATACTGAACGAGCCCTTGGCGACGCCGCCGAACATCTGCGCCTCGCCGACACTTAGGGCCAGTGCCCCGCCGCGCAGGTTGGCGCCGAGCGCGGTACGTCCCAGCTTCGATCCACCGACGGTGACCTTGGCCGCCGACAGCCGCATATCGAGATCGGTGGAAGACAGTGCGTTGAGATCGAACAACTGCCTGTTCCAGTCGCGGGCGCCGCTGGCCAGCAACCGCACGGTCGAGACATAAGGCGTCAGGTCCAGCGTGCCCGCTGCAAGCGTTGCCTGCAATGTCTGGCGGCCGGTGTTGCTGTAGGTCATCACGCCTTCGGCGACATTGCCGTCGATCTCGACATTGACGTTGGTCAGCGCGATCGAAGGCCCGACCAGATTGGCACGCGCTTTTAGGGCGAAGCGGCCGAAGCCGCCGCTGCCGGGCGGCTCCTGTCCGAACCAGCGCAGCGCATTGCGCAGCGAGCTGCTGTCGGCGGTCATGGTGCCTTCCATGACCAGGCTGCTGCGATTGGCGACGGTGCCGTCGAAGGCGAGTTTCAGCGGCGGTGCAGCGATCCGGGCTTTCAGCCCGGTCTGCTCGCCCGAGAGCGAGGCAATGAAATCCGCGATGCTGATCGAGCCATCGACGCGCTCGCCGCGCCAGTCGAACTGGCCGGTAGCCGCGAAGGATTTGGAGATCGAGGGCCAGGCCAGCGAGAGGTCGATATCCTCGGCCATTTCCGATTGCTGGTTGGCGTCGTCGCGATAGGTGAGCACGCCGTCCTGGATGCGGATTTCCGAGAACGACAGTGGGCTGGCCACGCCCGGCTTCACGGTGCGCGTCAGCGTTTCGATGAACGGCGTCCAGTTGCTGCGGCCGTCGGCCTCCCGCACGATGCGGATGCGCGGGCGCAGCATTTCGAGGTCGGCGATTTGAAACTTCTGCATCAGCAGCGGCAGCAGCCGCAGATTGGCGGTCAGCACATCGACGGTCAGTGCGGGGTCGATGGCGCCGCCGCCCTTGAGGCCGACATTGTGGAAGGTCACATGGCTCTGCGGAAACACCGTCACATCGATGTTGCCGTTGACGACGAGATCGAGTCCGGTGACGGCGCGAATCTGGGTTTCCACCGCCTTCCGCAGCGCGTCGCGGTCGAGCAGCAAGGACATGCCGGCGAATGCGGCCAGCACGACGCCCAGAATTGCCGCGAGCGGCAACCCGAGGCGTTTCATTCCCTGGGCAATGGTCAATGACGTATCCGGATCGGT
Organism: Xanthobacteraceae bacterium; assembly: GCA_024508855.1. Taxonomy (GTDB): domain Bacteria; phylum Pseudomonadota; class Alphaproteobacteria; order Rhizobiales; family Xanthobacteraceae; genus 62-47. The sequence continues at coordinate 57,582 of JANINJ010000045.1, read as the reverse complement.
TGGCTTTTCGAAGGCTGGCGCGCGGTACCGCAGTGCCAGCCACCACGCCAACTTGATGGGTTTTCTTGACGCTTTCAAGGCCACTTAGGAGCAAATGCCCAATCATTGACGCGCCGCAGCGATTCCGCCTAATACTCCTGTTCCCCGAATTCCATGCGCTTCGCGGTAACAAGGTTCAGGCCGTACCGCGGCCCTATCGGACTTTTTGCGTCTTCCCTCGATCAGGTCATATCCCCATGAACAAGGTCTATCCCGACGCCAAATCGGCATTCGAAGGCATTCTCAAGGACGGCATGATGGTCATGTCCGGGGGCTTCGGCCTGTGCGGCATCGCCGAAACGCTGTCGGATGCGCTGCGCGAGTCCGGCGTCAAGAACCTGACCGTGGTGTCCAACAATGCCGGCGTCGATGGCATCGGGCTGAGCCGTCTGCTCGAGACGCGCCAGATCAAGAAGATGATCTCGTCCTATGTCGGCGAGAACAAGCTGTTCGCCCAGCAGTTCCTGGCCGGCGAACTGGAACTGGAATTCGCGCCGCAGGGCACCCTGGCCGAGCGCATCCGCGCCGGCGGCGCGGGCATCCCGGCGTTCTACACCAAGACCGGCGTTGGCACCCTGATCGCCGAAGGCAAGGAAGTGAAGGAATTCGACGGCGAGAAGTATCTGATGGAGCGCGGGCTGTTCGGCGATCTCGCCATCGTCCACGCCTGGAAGGGCGACACCGCCGGCAACCTCGTCTACCGCAAGACCGCGCGCAACTTTAACCCGATGATGGCGACTGCGGCGAAGATTACCGTCGCCGAGGTCGAGCACCTGGTGCCCGCCGGCGAGATCGATCCCGACCACATCCACACGCCCGGCATTTTCGTGCAGCGGATCATCAAGGTCGGCACCGACAAGAAGCGCATCGAGCAGCGCACCCTGCGCAAGCGCCCCGCGTAACGTTTAGGACAGTAGGAGAGAGCGATGGCCTGGACCCGCGAACAGATGGCCGCCCGTGCGGCGAAGGAATTGCGCGACGGATATTACGTCAACCTCGGCATCGGCATCCCGACGCTGGTGTCGAACTACATTCCCGATGGCGTGGACGTCTCGTTGCAGAGCGAGAACGGCATGCTCGGCATGGGACCGTTCCCCTATGAGGGCGAGGAAGATCCCGACCTGATCAATGCCGGCAAGCAGACCGTCACCGAATTGCCGGATACCAGCTATTTCTCCAGTGCCGACTCGTTCGGTATGGTCCGCGGCGGCCACATCGACCTCTCGATCCTCGGTGCGATGCAGGTGGCGCAGAACGGCGACCTCGCCAACTGGATGATCCCGGGCAAGATGGTCAAGGGCATGGGCGGCGCGATGGACCTCGTCGCCGGCGTCAAGCGCGTCGTGGTGGTGATGGAGCACGTCGCCAAGGACGGCCCGAAGCTGCTGAAGCAGTGCAACCTGCCGCTGACCGGCGAGAAGGTCGTCGACATGGTGGTGACCGATCTCGCAGTGTTCACCATCGACAAGCATGGCAAGGACGGCATGGCGTTGATCGAACTCGCCGACGGCGTTACGCTCGACGAGGTGAAGGCCAAGACCCAAGCCGAATTCCGTGTTGCGCTGAAGAACGCCTGAGCCGCGATCGCAAACGTCTTCCCACCCAGCGGGTCGTCCCTGCGCAGGCAGGGACCCATAATCCCTGACGTTGCTTGTTATACAATGACGTCGGCTTTGGGTGATTGAGCCGAACCGCTGCGGCGTATGGGTCCCTGCCTGCGCAGGGACGACGCTGTCCGGGCTGCTACTCTGCGTGCAAACTAACGCAGTCCGCCGAGTTCTCTGGGCAACAGGGACGAACTGATAGCGCCGTCGGCGAGGCCGGTTTGCTGCTGCGTGAAGCCGGCCGAGATCGATAGACTCATGTTCGATGTCGGCCGCACCTCAACGCCCGCATGGACGTTGTAAGCGGCTGCGGCGGCGGTGTTGGGACTGAAGGACGTAATGGCGCTGAAGGCGTCCCGGTTGTATTTCAGGGTGTCGACCCCACCGAACACCGTCATCGGCAGGTCGCCGGCGCCTTTGAAGCTGTAGCCATACTGCGTGCGTTCATAGGACAGCGAATCGAGGCTGCTGAACGCGGTCGCGCCGCCGAGGTTATTCCACCCGAAACCAGTCGTCAGTGCACTGACCGGAACGGTGTAACTTCTGAAGACAAATCCATCCTTGTTGGCGTCCCCGAAGTTGAAATCCGGAACGTCGCCGTATGTCGCCATGCTCGTTGTTTCGGCCGTGCCGCCACCGAAACCGAACGGCCCGAACGGGATCCAGTATCGCACCGGTTCGGATTGGGCGTGCGCGGTGGTCCCGCTCAGGCACAACACCGTCACGACGACCGCGAGACCGCATTTGCCTGAGAACGTCGACATCCGTGCTCCGTTGATCCTTGCCCGACGATTATACGACGCGCACGGATCGGAGGCCAGCACGCCGGGTCGTCATGTCGCAGGAACCCGGAACCCGGTGATTGTCGCCGCGCTCACTGCGCCTGCGAACGTTATGCTTGCGCCGTGACCTGCGCGAACGTGATCTCGATCAGCGTGCCGGAATGCGGCGCGCTCTTGATCTGGAAGCGGGCGCGGTTGGCTTCGACCAACGCCTTTGCCAGCGACAGGCTCATGCCGGAATGGTCCGGGGTCTGTTCCGGCGGCCGCGGGCCGCCGAACGGCTCCAGCGCGGCGGCGAGTTCGCTGTCGTTCAGCCCGTGGCCGGTGTCGCGCACGCGCAGCACCACGTCGCCGGAATCCGACAGCGCCGTCGAGACGATGACCTGACCGCCGGCATTGGCGAGGTGGATCGAACTGCCGATCAGGTTGAGCGCGATCTGGCGCAGCGCGCGGGCATCGGCGACCACCGGCGGCAGCGTGTGGGCCAGCGAGGTGCGGATGATGATGCGTTCGCGATTGGCACGCGGCTGCAGCACCGCGACGCATTGCTCGACCAGATCGTTGAGGTTCTGGTTGGCGAAGGCGAGGTCGAGCTTGCCGGTTTCGATGCGGGAGAGATCGAGCATCTCGTCGACGATGGCGATGACGCGCTCGCCGGAGGCGCGGATGTCCTTGAGGTAATCGGCATAGCGTTCGCTGCCGAGCGGTCCGAAGCGCTCTTCGATCATCACCTCGGCAAAGCCGATGATGGCGTTCAGCGGGGTGCGGATTTCGTGGCTGACGCGGGCGAGCACGTTGGCCTTCGCCGCCATGCCGCGCTCCGATTGCCGCTGCGCGTGCAGGAGTTCGGTCTCGGTTTTCTTGGTCTGCGACAGATCGCGGAATACCGCGAAGAAATTCGGGCTGTCGGCGCCGGCGCGTCCCATGGTCATCGACAACGGAATGAAGCCGCCTTCGCGCACGCGGCCCAGCACTTCACGGCCCTGGTCGAGTAGGCTGGCGACGCCGGCGCTGTTGATCGTAGCGAGATAATCCAGCACGCCACGCTGACTTTCCGGCGCGAACAATTCGCCGAGGCCGCGCTGAACCAGTTCAGGGCCGTCATAGCCGAATAGCGCTTCCGCGCTGCGGTTGCAGGCGCTGATCTTGCCCTCGCCATCGAACATCACGATGCCTTCGGCGGTGGTGTCGAGAATGGCGCCAAGTTCTTCGGCATTTACCTGGCCGACGGCGGAGGCGGGAGCAACCGATGGAGCCTGCGGTGCGACGCCGGAAACCGCGTCCGCGCTGACGATCAATGCCAATGCGGTTTCGCCGTCCCATTCGATCGTCAGCAGCCGCGCGTCGGCATGCGCCGCAGAGTCTTTCGCGCTGATGGTAACCGGCGTGCCCTGTTCGGGTGTCGTGCCGGCGGAATCGGAATGCGGTGCGATGTAGATCGCATCGAGGCCACCGGCGACGCGCAGGGCGTGCAGGCTGGAGAATCCCATGCGCGAGACGAAGGCGTCGTTGGCATAGAGCAATTGCTCGAGCCGGTAGATCAGGATGCCGGCCGGCAGGATATCGAGCAGCGTCTTGTCGCGGCTGCTGTTGCCATGCGCGGCGGTTTCCTCGACCGAGAGCCAGTCGAACCGTTCGTCGCGCTCTTCCGGCTTCGCGTCGCCGGCCGCGGTTTCGGCAGCGGCGGCGTTGTCGAGTTCGAGGCGCTCGGATAGTTGCCGCGCGAGTTCGTTGAAGGCGCTGTTTTCCACCGGCGTCAGCGACGGCGATTTGAGATCGCTGTTGGGCCGCAGATGCACGACGTTTTGTGGCGTATCCAGATTGGGCGTTTCCACGGGACGGTCCGAAGGGGTTGGCGGTGAAGGTGGAGCGGCATGATCGTCGCGGCCATGCGGGACGTCGGCGGCGAGCGGGCGCGGCGACGGAGGTTCGCTCGACAGATCATAGTGACGTTGCGCCGCGAGCTGCGCCAGCGCATCGAGATCGCGGCAGACGCCAAAGCCGCGATAACCCACAAAATTCTGCTCGCGGTCGTAGATCGGCAGCCCCGACAATTCCACCGGCAGCCGCGAGCCCGCGCCATCGACCGGCCAGTGCAGCGTGATGCCGCTCCAGGTGTTGTGCGTGGCCACGGCCCTGGCGACGAGACCTTCCGGATCGAGATCGAATGCCGCGACGAGATCGTGCCACGGACGTCCGAATGCGGTGGCGGTCCGCAATCCGATCAGCCGCGTGAATTCGTCGGAGCCGAGCAGGAAATGGCCTTCGGCATCCATCTGCCAGGTGAAGCGTAGCGGGCGTCGCGCAGGGCGGATGGCGACATGCTCCGGCGATGGCGCGATGGCTTGCATTTCGGGTGGAGGCTCGGCGGAGTGCGATGCGGGCGCTGCCGGGTGCTCAGTTGCTGTTGGAGCAGGGTGCGCTTCGTCCACGTCTGCAATCGCTTCCACCTCAGCAGATGTTTCCTGCGCGGTCGTTTCGTCGAACGGATTGAACAGTACGGATTCGGGCAGCGCTTCCGGCTCGCCTGCGGCATCACTGGATGCGTCGTGCACGGTTTCGTACGTCGCTGGCGGCGACGGCTCGGGCAAAGGTTCGACGGGAATATGTCCGGTCGCTTCCACGGATTGGTTTCGCGCTAACGTGGCTTGCGTCTCGATCGCATTTTCCGCCACCGCATCGTGCCGCGCAAACGGCATGTCCAGGTCGGCGTCCGGCGTGATCAGCGCCACCAGTCCGGCGTCACTGCCACTGCCGACCCGTTGCAACACCATCTTGCCGACCTCGATCGGCGCTTCGAAGCGGCCGTCACGCAGCGCTTCGCTGCGCACATGATCGAGGCCTGCATCGGAGAGATTGCGAAAGCCGAGGAGGGGCCGTGCCGCCGCGCTTGCGCTGACGAAGGTACCATCGGCTGCGAAAGCCGCAACCGGCGCGTCGAGATGTTCGACGAGACGCTTCAGCCGTTCGGCGAGCGGCAGCGTGTGCGCCACCGGTGTGACCGCGGCGATCAGGATGCCGGTGGTGCCGTCGGCGAATTCCAGGCGCGCGCAGGCGCAGGTGACAAGATTGCCGATCAGGGCGCCGAAGCCGCGCAACCGCTCCAGCCGGATGGCGCCGGTCGGCAGCAATTGTCCGTCGAGATGCATCACCTGCCGCCGGTGCTGATCGGCGGGCCCGAAGGTCTTCTCGGCCAGCGCCGCGCTATCGGTCGCGCCGAGCGCGACGGCCCCGACCGGATTGGCCCACAGCACATGGGCGCCGTCGGTCGACCACAGCCACGCGGGCAGCGGGCTGGTGGCGTGCACCGCCAGCCTTTGATCGCTCACCCCTCGCAACTGGAATTCAGTGTTGTTCATCGAATCGATTTGGCCATGTGTCCGGATAGCGTGGCGTTGACTGGCAGCGTCCAATCGTCAACAGGCTTAATATTTCGTTAGTATCGCCTCCAGTCGCCATCGGGTCCACGGCCGGAACGAAGCGCGGCGAATGAAAGCCGCAATAGCGTTAATTTGGCGACGTGGGGACCCGGACGCGCCGCGCCGTGTTGACACAGTGAAGCGGCAGAACGGGGCGAAGTGTCCCGTGACCGAGGCAGGAGGCGAGAATGGACCAGAACGGGCGAGATCGTTTCGAGATTCCGAAGGACATGCGGTCGATGGCTGAGGCCAGTTTTGAACAGGCCCGCAAGGCGTTCGAGACCTTCGTCAGCAACACCCAGCAGGCGGCCAGTTCGATCGAGCAACGCAATGCCGCGATGAAGGACGGCGCCAGGGACATCAGCGGCAAGCTCATTTCATTCGCCGAAAAGAACGTGACGTCGTCGCTCGACTATGCCGAGAGCCTGTTGAAAGCCAAGGATTTCACCGAGGTGATGCGGCTGCACAGCGATTATGTGCAGACCCAGATGCGCACCCTGAGCGAACAGGCCAGCGAGATGGGCCAGTTGGTCAGCCGGGCGGCGATGGATGCGGCCCGCCCGAAAGGTTAGGCTGGCAGGTCGTTGCGCGAAGCTTAGCAAGGAGCGAACGGTAAAATTGTGCCGTTCTGCGGGGGCGTGATCCCGTGTTTCGCATCCTGCCCTGCAACAGAAAATTCTTTTGCGCTGCACAATTCTGACATGTTAGGGGCACAGGATAGCCGTGTCTAACAATGGCGCTTGCTGTCCCGCGTGGCGACCTGCCAACAGCCAGTCGATCGCCAACAGACGGTGCCGATTTCAACCCCCGACATATAAGGACGCTGCCATGGTCAACTCCACCGACCCGTTTTCCGCATCTGTCGTTCCGTTTGAAGTTCCCGAGCAGGTTCGAGCCTTCGCCGAGAAGGGCGTCGAGCAGGCCCGCGAGCAATATGCCAAGTTCAAGGACGTCGCCGAGAGCAACAACAGCGCCGTCGAAGCCGCCTTCGGCGCAGCGTCCAAGGGCGCCAGCGAGTATTCGACCAAGCTGCTGACCTTCCTCCAGGCCAACACCTATGCCCATCTCGATTTCGTTCACGAACTGGTCGGCGTGAAATCACTGTCGCAGGCGGTGGACATCTGGGGCAACCATACCCGCAAGCAGTTCGAGACCTTCACCAGCCAGCTCCAGGAGCTGGCCGAACTGTCCCGCAAGATCGCGACCGAGACCGCCGAGCCGCTCAAGACCAACGCCTCCAAGGTGTTCAAGCCGGCAGCCTGATCGGGCTTCCCGGAGAGCCATCCAAGGAAGGTCCGGGCGGTTGCCCGGACTTTTCATTTCGGCTGACAGGGCCGAAATTGCGTCGTTTCCCGGCTTGCCAAAGCGGGCCGTTGCACCTAGTTTCCGCCCCGTTCGCGCCCCTCGAGCGGCGCTATCGGATGCAGTTGTAGCTCAGTTGGTTAGAGCGCCTGTCTGTGGAACAGGAGGTCGGTGGTTCGAGCCCACCCAACTGTACCAGCCCGGCCGAAACCCCGAGCCGGCTCTTTTCCGCACCCTTTAAGCCTGCGCGATTGCGTGGAACTCTTCGCCTCGGTGCGGATTGACTCCATCGGCATATCGAATGGAGGCTACGATGGCCGACTTTCACCTTTGGCGGCACGCGCATGGGCTGCCTGCGGACGACATGCGGGGCACGGTGCACGAGGAAGCCAACTACGCGACCGGATGGATCCTGAGCGGCGCGGCTACACTGCTCGTCGTCCTGGCCGTCTGGCAGTTGGGATTCTGACCTCTAGGATTCTGACTTCGAGCGTCAGCTTCCGGTCAGCGCTGCGCGCGTGAGTTTTCGGCCTGGTCGATCTGCATCAGCAGGCGGACGAAATCGGCCATGCTGGATCGGTCCTCGTCGGAAGCCGGGACAATGGGCGGACCATCCTCGACGCGTTTGAGCTTGTGGCGGGTCCAGCGGTCGAACAGCGCGAATACTCTCATGGGACGCTCCCAAAACAAATTCCGCGACCGCGCAAGCTGGAAGCAAATTGATTAAGATTTTATTTTAAGGCGACGGCGTTCATTGTCCCACGGCGGGACAGCGTTGCATCGTGGCAGCAAGCGCGAATAACGATGGTCGACATCGTCGGCTTCTTATCAACTCCGAACATCAACCACTGTCTGGATTGGGCGCGCAATCGTACGGTCCTGCGGCAGCATGAATCCGCGCATTATAGAATTGCCCCATCGACGGCGCATCGAGCAGGGCGTCGAGCGTATCCTTCGGCATGTTACAGAACTGCCGATACGCAGAGCGCACCTCGACGACGGCAACGCGGTTCGCTTCGTCGTAGCAAACGCGATTGATGAGACTGCTGCGCGTGACGTCGGTACACGCGAACGGCGACAGATCGACCTGACCGCGATCCATCACGTCCACCGTATCGGCATCGGTCCAGGTGGCGTTGGCGAATGCTGCCACCAGCAGGACGATCGCTTTGCCAGGGATCATGCAGGCCTCGTTATCCGGATGGGCCATCGTAGCCGAATAACGCAGTCATTGCAGCCATCGAGGCATCGATGCAGTGCGATGCAACAAGCACCCGTGGTGCATCTGCCGCCGACGTGCAGCGCCGGCGGCTTCTTGCCAAGGCCGCAAGCTTCAGCCCACACTCGCCGTCCAACAAAAAAGAGGCGGAGGAAATGACGATGTTCGTTCGCGGCATGGGGATGATGAGTATTGCTGTGGCGGTGCTGCTGGTGCAACCCGCGATGGCTCAAAAGCAATACGGGCCGGGGGTCAGCGATACCGAAATCAAGATCGGGCAGACCATTGCATATAGCGGTCCTGCCTCGGCGTACGGTGTGCTCGGGAAAACCGAAGCGGCGTATTTCAAGTGGTTGAACGATGAGAAGGGCGGCATCAACGGTCGCAAGATCAATTTCATCAGCCGCGACGACGGCTACTCGCCGCCAAAAGCGGTCGAAAACGTTCGCGCCCTTGTGGAAGGTGACGAGGTTGCCGTGATCTTCGGTGTGCTCGGCACGCCGCTCAACATGGCGATCCGGCCCTACCTCAACAAGCAGAAGGTGCCGCAGCTGTTTCCGGCGGCGGGCTCGTCGGCGTTGAACGATCCGGGGCATTATCCATGGACCATGGGATGGCAGCCGAACCTGCGCGACGAGGCCAAGTTCTATGCAAAGCATCTGCTCTCGCACAACGCGCATCCCAAGGTCGCGGTGCTGTATCAGAACGACGATTTCGGCAAGGATCTGCTCAACGGCCTGAAAGAAGGGCTTGGTCCCGACGCCGACAAGATGATCGTCAGCGCGCAAAGCTTTCAGCCGACCGACCCGACCATCGATAGCCAGATCGTGCTGATGCACAGTTCAGGCGCCGATGCGCTGTTTCTGTTCTCCTACGCCAAGCAGGCGGCGCAGGCGATCAGCAAGATGGCGGACCTGCAATGGAAACCGGAAACCTATCTGCATCTCGGTGCGGCCTCGATCGGCGCGACATTCAAGCCTGCCGGTCTCGACAAATCGGTGGGGATCATGACCGCCGGCTTCATCAAGGATGCGACCGATCCGAAGTGGGCGAACGATCCCGACATCGTGGCGTGGAAGGCGTGGATGAAAACCAACATGCCTTCCACCGATCCCAATGATGTCCTGACCACGGCCGGCTATGCCGTGGCGCAGACGCTCGAGCAGGTGCTGCGACAGTGCGGCGATAACCTCACGCGCGAGAACATCATGAAGCAGGCGGCGAGCCTGAAGAATTTCCGCCTCGGATTGTTGCTGCCCGGCAGCCTCATCAATACCAGCGCTACGGATTATCGCGTCGTGACGTTCATGCAGTTGCAGCGCTTCAACGGCAAAAGCTGGGACGACGTGAAGTAAGCGGCATTCCCGCGAACGCATCGCGCGCGGTCTGCTTTATGGCGGAATTGTGATTCAGCGCGACACCCTGCCGCGCTGACGTCGTCATTGTCGGTCAACATATCTCTCCGCAAGGAGAGGGCGTGAGAGATCATCAAGCAGAACTAGACCGGCACTTAGCCTGGTTCGAAAACAAGTTGCCGGCGCGGGCCGCAGCGTTCGTTAAATGGGTGCGCAAGCCGTCCTCGCGTCTCGTGCGTATTCCGCTCGCGATCCTGCTGGTGCTCGGCGGCATCTTCAGCTTCCTGCCGGTGCTTGGGCTGTGGATGTTGCCGCTCGGACTCATCCTGATCGCCCAGGACATCCCAATTCTGCAAAAACCGATCGCACGGATGCTCGGCTGGATCGAGCGCAAGTGGCTTGAGCGCCAGCGCGCGCGTGGAGTCCAATGACGGCTTGTCCGTCGATTTTCTCGCATTTGCGGGCCAGGTGTGACTCAAAAGGCCCAGATTGCCACCAAATACAGTAGTTCGGCAGAGCAAAGACACAAATTTTGCTTTAACGAATCAGCAACCTGATTCACTTTCGCCTCCTGGGGTCAATCTGGAGGCCAAGGTATGAACGTTATTGTTTTTGCATCACGCAAAGGTGGCTCGGGAAAGAGCACGCTGACGGCTCATCTTGCCGCGCACGTCCACAAACCGTCGAGGCCATGTCTGCTTGTCGATGCCGATCCGCAAGGATCGCTGACACTGTGGCACAAGCTGCGAGGCACCAACGAGCCTCCGCTGAAGACCGCTAACCGTTCCGTCAGCGAGATCGTAGCGGCCGCAAAGCGCGATGGCTACGAGTGGGTCTTCATCGATACGCCGCCGAATATGTCCGCTGTCGTCGAAGATGCGGTTCGCAATGCGACGATGGTGATCATTCCCGCAAGGCCCGGCGTGTTCGACGTCAATGCCGTGCAGGAAACCATCCAGACCTGCCGTTCGGCGCGCAAGCCTTATGCGGTCGTTCTCAATGGCGCGCCTGCACTTCGCGAAGGCGTCGAAAGCCGGATCGTCACCATCGCACGCGAGGCGCTCGCCAAATTCCGCGCACCGGTGTGGAGCGGCCAGATCACCAATCGCGCCGATCTGTTGCTCGCGCTCGGTCACGGCGAAGGTGCTCAGGAATATTATTCCGAAGGCCGCGCGGCGTCGGAGATCAGCCGTCTATGGGCTGCGATCGATCGTTCGGTCAAGGCGATCCGCGGCAGCGCTTCCGCCAACGGCGCCATGCACAAGCAAGCCGCGTAACCGATCGTTACGATGGCCTTTCAAACGCGCGCGTGTCGCGCGTTTTGTTTTGTGAGGTGGCGCAAATTCAGGTCCGCCTGCAGAGCGGATCGGCCATGGCGATAGAACGAAAAAAAACCGGGCTCAAAGAGCCCGGTTTAAGGCATTGGCCACAAGAGGCCGACACAATCACCTTCCAAGAGGGATAACTGAGCTTCCGCGCCACTAGAGGAGGGGGACAAATGCGCAACGCGAACTCTCAGTGTGCGGTCAGTATGATCCCTGCGAGAGCGTCGCAGCAAGCTGACATGTCGCATGTCAGTCATGCGGTGACTGAAGGCATGCAGGGCAGCTATTCGCGCCAGCGCTGCGACTTGCTGACGATGAAGTCGCGGAACGCCTGAACGCGCGCCACGGTCTTCAGTTCCTCCGGATAGACAAAATACGTATCGAGTTGAATCTGATCCGACTCGCTGAACAGCTGCACCAGGCGGTTGTTCTCCTCGACAAGGTAGTCAGGTAGCGCGGCGATGCCGAGGCCCTGCTGGCAGGCACGGACCAGTCCGAGGATATTGTTGACCTTGAAGAACGGCTCGCGCGGTCCCGAGCCGTTGCGGCCGGCCTCGATCAGCCAGGCGCGATTCTGCAGGTGCGGAGGCACCTGTGCGTCGCTCAGCATGATGATGCGATGACCGTCGAGTTCTTCGAGCGTGCGCGGCGTGCCGAAGTGCTTGATGTATTCCGGCGAGCAGTAAGCGTGGAAGCCCATCGCGAACAGCTTGCGCTGGATCAGGTCGGGCTGCGTCGGCTTGCGGGTGCGGATCGCGACATCCGCTTCGCGCATCGACAGATCCAGCTCCTCGTCAGTGACGATCAGCGAGATACGGATCTCCGGAAACAGCGCGGTGAATTCCCCGAGCCGCGGAATCAGCCAGTGGATGCCGACGCCGGGCGTGGTGGTTACCTTGAGGTCACCGCTCGGCCGCTCGCGGCTGTCGGTCAGCTTGGCCCGCGCCGCCTGCAACTGCATGAAGACGTCATGTGCGGTGCGAAACAGCAGGTCGCCCTGTTCGGTGAGGATCAGGCCGCGCGCATGACGGTGGAAGAGCGACACCGACAGTTCCTGCTCCAGCGCACTAACCTGACGCGACACCGCGGACTGCGACAGTCCCAGTTGTTCGCCGGCATGCGTAAAACTTCCCGCCTCGGCTGCGGCGTGGAAGACCTTTAGTTTATCCCAATCCATATCGGAGAACCCATCGTGGCTTCGAGGCATGGCTACTCCGCGGCTGCCCGGTCGACCGCGTGGTGAGCGAGGAAGCGCTCGGCTTCAAGCGCTGCCATGCATCCCATGCCGGCTGCAGTGACTGCTTGACGATAGGTTTCGTCGGCGACGTCGCCTGCCGCGAAGACTCCGGGTACGGAAGTCGCCGTCGAATGCGACGCTACCTCCACATAACCCGAAGGTTTCATCTTGATCTGTCCGGCGACCAGTTCGGTCGCGGGCGCGTGGCCGATGGCGATGAAGACGCCGTCGGCGGGCACATCGGTGAGCGCGCCGGTCTTGATGTTCTTCAGCCGGACGTGCGTGACCTTGCTGGGATTCTCGTCGCCGCAGATTTCGTCGATGACGCTGTCCCACACCACCTTGATCTTCGGATGATTGAACAGCCGGTCCTGCAGGATGCGTTCGGCGCGGAAATGATCGCGGCGGTGAACGATCGTTACCTGCGACGCGAAGTTGGTCAGGAACAGCGCTTCCTCGACTGCGGTGTTGCCGCCGCCGACCACGACGACTTCCTTGCCGCGATAGAAGAAGCCGTCGCAGGTGGCGCAAGCGGAAACGCCAAAGCCCTTGAATTTCTCTTCCGACGGCGTGCCGAGCCAGCGCGCCTGCGCGCCGGTGGCAAGGATGACGGTTTCGGCGAGATACACATCGCCGCTATCGCAGGTGAGGCGGAACGGGCGCTGTCCGAGTTCGAGCTTGGTCACCAGATCGGTGACGATCTTGGTGCCGACATGCGCCGCCTGCTTCTCCATCTGCTCCATCAGCCACGGGCCCTGGATCACGTCGCCGAAGCCCGGGTAGTTCTCGACGTCGGTGGTGATGGTGAGCTGCCCGCCCGGCTGGATGCCCTGGATCAGGATCGGTTCGAGCATGGCGCGCGCCGCGTAGATCGCAGCCGTATAGCCGGCCGGTCCGGATCCGATGATGACAACCTTTGCGTGTATCGGGGCGGGCATGGATACAAGCCCTTTCTTTAGGCTAGCGCGTCGTCGCGGCACGAAAACTGCGCGAAAAGTGTTCGCGCAGTGCTCAAGAACATTACAGTCAGTTTAGGTTATCTGGCCAGCCATGCAAGATTTGCAATACATGGGAACAAAAATTCCCGTGAAGAGGCGTCTTTTGGAGCACTGGTTGCGTAATAAAATTGCGCAAATCGGCTTGGCTTGCGCTATGGGTAGGCCAACTTCTTCAAAATCGTAGCCGGGGATTGGCGTGTCAAAGACCCTCGATGAGATCGATCTGAGAATTCTGAGCGAAATTCAGGCCGACGGCAGAATCACCAATGTCGAACTGGCCAAACGGGTCGGAATTTCCCCGCCGCCGTGCCTGCGCCGGGTCCGTACGCTGGAAGAAGAGGGCTACATCCAGGGCTACCGCGGCCTGCTCGATCCGCGGCTGCTCGGCTTCGACGTTACGGTGTTCGCCTCGGTGCATCTGTCGAGTCAGGCCGACGCCGACCTGCGCGCCTTCGAGGAGTTCGTCCGCGACGCGCCGCTGGTGCGGGAATGCTGGATGCTGTCGGGCGAAGTCGATTTCATCCTGAAATGCGTGGCGCCGGACATGGCGACGTTTCAGGAATTCGTCACCCAACTCACCGCCGCGCCGCATGTGCGCAACGTCCGCACCTCGCTGGTGCTGCAGAATTCAAAATATGCCGCGGCCGTGCCGCTGGAATTGAAGGTCTCGGACTGACTGGACTCTAACCTTCCAATTCTGAAGCGGAGCAGATGCGGAATTGGAGGATAGGCCATGATAAAGGTCCTGATCGAGCGTGACCTGCCGGAAAATTTCGACGTAACGGATGACGAGCAGGCTGCGCGGCATGCCCGCATCGCGTTGAATGCCATCGTTGCAACCCAAGGCAAGATGCACTGGCTGTGCACTTACGCGACCGATGACAGAAAACTTTTCGGGCTGGTCGTCGTTGAGAGCGAACAGGTAATCGAGGACTACGTTCGGAACGCAGGGATCGGCGGCAACGTGAGAGTCCACCGGGTACTCCGCGTTCTGGACCCGGCACTGGCAGCGCCGGGAGTATCGGAAGCATGATCGTTCGCTCGGTCGCCTAAAGCAGAGGCCGCACCCCGGCATAGCCGAGGAGCGGCCTTGTCAGGTTGTATGCTTTGGTTTGCTAGGTCAGCTCTTCTTGCGCATCGCATCGACGCTGATCGGGCCGCCGCCTGACGTGGACAGGTAAAGGCAGGCAAAGCAGAACAGGATCGCTGCGGTGCCGCCGTTGATCAACGGCAGGAATACCGGCGAGCCGCTCTTGAACATGTGGCCCAGGAAATACGCAAAGGCCATTTCACCGGCGAGGATAAAGGCCACCGGCCGCGTGAACAGCCCGAGCATCAGCAGCGCGCCGCCGACCAGTTCGAGCGCACCGGCGAAGGTGATGAGCGGCGGGATGTTCGCGAAGTATGGCAGCACCGGAAACTTGAAGATCTTGGCCACGCCGTACTGAAACAGCAAAAGGCCGGTGATGAAACGAAACAGGCTCAAGGCCGTCGGTTGCCATCGGGCGAGCATTTGGTCCACGTTGATTCCCCCTGTTGAAAGACAGCTTCTTACAGTGTCACGTGACGACGGACGGGTCACGCTCGAGTGATGAAAACACGTTTCCCTTGGAAATATTCCAGAGCGCTCGATTGTTGCGGACGGCGTTATACTGTCAAGATACGAAAAAGCCGCGACATGCGCGGCTTTTCATCCCGGTCCATTTAGGCTGGCCTCGAGGTCAGCGCCATTCGACCTTGGCGATTTCGTAGGCCTTGGCGCCGCCCGGCGCCATCACTTCGACTGACACGCCCTTGGTCTTTCCAATCAGGGCGCGCGCCAGCGGCGAGGTGATCGAGATGCGGCCCTTCTTGGCGTCCGCCTCGCTCTCGCCGACGATCTGCCAGACCGCCTTCTTCTCGGTGTCTTCATCGATCAGCGTGACCGTCGCGCCGAACTTGATGGTATCGCCGGACAGCTTGCTGACGTCGATGATGTCGGCGCGCGCCAGCTTGTCTTCCAGCTCCGCGATGCGGCCTTCGTTGTGCGACTGCTCTTCCTTCGCCGCGTGATATTCGGCGTTTTCCGACAGGTCGCCATGCGATCGCGCTTCCGCGATCTGCTCGATGATGCGCGGCCGGTCGACCGACTGGCGCTGCTTCAATTCGAGTTCGAGGGCAGCATGACCGCTCGGGGTCATCGGAACCTTATCAACCATTTATCCTCGTCCTTTGATGATTCATGCGCGCCGTTGGGGGCCGCAGGAAACAGCTTTACGGCCGAGGGCTGCAACGCAGCCTCCGGTCGCGATCTACAGACTGGCAAACCCCGGAACGAAAACAACCCCGTAACCCGGGAGTTCCAGTTACTTTACTCGCATTCCAGTTACTTGTGTTCCGGTCGCGACAACGTCTTGCCGATCGATTGCCGCACAGTGTGGCTGAAGATCAGTGACCGGGAAAGTAACTTTGCAGCGTACGGACTTCGAGGTCCCCGCCCAGATAGGCCCGTATGCCCTGTGCGGCCGCCACGGCACCCGAAAGAGTGGTGTAATATGGCACTTTATGCAAGAGGGCAGCACGTCGCAACGAGCGGCTGTCGGCCAGCGCCTGCGGCCCCTCGGTGGTATTGAAAACCAGCTGCACGTCGCCATTGGTGATGGCGTCGACGATATGCGGCCGGCCTTCGAGAACCTTGTTGATCTTCTCCGTCGGCACGCCGTTGTCGGAAAGGAAGCGTTGCGTGCCGGATGTCGCCATCACCTTGAAGCCGAGCGATGACAATAGCCGCACCGCATCGAGGATGCGGGTCTTGTCGTCCTCGCGGACCGAAACGAACACAGTACCCTTGCGAGGCACGCGCGTACCGCCGCCAAGCTGGCTCTTGGCGAAGGCGACCGCAAAGTTGCGATCGAGGCCCATGACTTCGCCGGTCGAACGCATCTCCGGGCCGAGCACGGTATCGACGCCGGGGAAGCGGGCAAACGGAAACACCGATTCCTTGACGCCGACGTGGTCGAGTTTGTGCGGCTTCAGCTTGAAGTCGACGAGCTTCTCGCCGGCCATGATCCGCGCCGCGATCTTGGCCACCGGCGTGCCGATCACCTTGGCGACGAACGGCACTGTGCGCGAGGCACGCGGATTGACTTCGAGCACGTAGATCTCGCCGTCCTTGATGGCGTATTGCACGTTCATCAGGCCGACGACGTCGAGGCCGAGCGCGAGTTCGCGGGTCTGTCGTTCGAGCTCGGCGATGGTCGCGGCATCGAGCGAGCGTGGCGGCAGCGAACATGCCGAGTCGCCGGAGTGAATGCCGGCCTCTTCGATATGCTCCATGATGCCGACGACGAACGTGTCCTTACCGTCGCACAGGCAATCAACGTCGATCTCGATGGCATCCGACAGATAGCGATCGAACAGCAGCGGGTTCTTGCCGAGCACGGTATTAATCTGCCCGGTCTTGTCGTTCGGATAGCGCGCCTTGACGTCGGCGGGCACCAGCTCCGGCAGCGTTTCCAGCAGATAGTCGCCGAGCTGGGTGTCTTCGCGGATGATCTGCATTGCGCGGCCGCCGAGCACGTAAGACGGCCGCACCACCAGCGGATAATCGAGATCGGCGGCGACGAGACGCGCCTGCTCCACCGAGAAGGCGATGCCGTTCTTCGGCTGCTTCAGCCGCAGCCGGTCGAGCACCCGCTTGAAGCGGTCGCGGTCTTCCGCGAGGTCGATGGCGTCGGGCGAGGTGCCGAGGATCGGCACATCGGCCGCTTCCAGCGCACGCGCGAGCTTCAGCGGGGTCTGGCCGCCGAACTGCACGATCACGCCATGCAGCGTGCCGTTCTTGCGTTCGGTATCGAGGATCTCGAGCACGTCCTCGGCGGTCAGCGGCTCGAAATACAGCCGGTCGGCAGTGTCGTAGTCGGTCGAGACCGTTTCCGGATTGCAGTTGACCATGATGGTCTCGTAGCCCGCGTCCGACAGCGCGAAGCAGGCGTGGCAGCAGCAGTAGTCGAATTCGATGCCTTGGCCGATACGGTTCGGTCCGCCGCCGAGGATGACGACCTTCTTGCGGTCGGACGGCGCGCTCTCGTCGGCCATCTCGCCTGCGAACGGCGACTCGTAGCTCGAATACATATAGGCGGTGGGGGAAGCGAACTCGGCGGCGCAGGTGTCGATGCGCTTGTAGATCGGGCGCACGCCGAGCGCATGGCGCAACGCCTTGACTTCGGCTTCGGTGGTGTTGGCAAGCACCGCGAGACGCGCGTCGGAGAAGCCCATGGCTTTCAGCGTGCGCATGCCGAACGCATGCGGCGGCAGGCCGCTGTTCTTGACCTTGTCTTCCATCTCGATGATGCCGCGCAACTCGGCGAGAAACCACGGATCGATCTTGCAGGAGGTGAAGATATCTTCATCCGACCAACCGAGCCGCATCGCCTGCGCCACCTGCAGCAGGCGGTTCGGCGTCGGCGTGCCGAGCGCGGCGCGGATGGCGTTCTTGTCGTCGCCCTTGCCGAGGCCTTCGATCTCGATTTCGTCGAGGCCGGTGAGGCCAGTCTCCAGACCGCGCAGCGCCTTCTGCAAACTTTCCTGGAAGGTGCGGCCGATCGCCATCACTTCGCCGACCGACTTCATCGAGGTCGTCAGGGTGTGGCTGGCGCCGGGGAATTTCTCGAAGGCGAAACGCGGAATCTTGGTGACGACGTAGTCGATGGTCGGCTCGAACGAGGCCGGCGTCGCGCCGCCGGTGATGTCGTTGGCGATCTCGTCGAGCGTGTAGCCGATCGCGAGCTTGGCCGCGACCTTGGCGATCGGAAAGCCGGTGGCTTTCGAGGCCAGCGCCGAGGAGCGCGACACGCGCGGATTCATCTCGATCACCACCATGCGGCCGTCGGCGGGATTGACACCGAACTGCACGTTGGAGCCGCCGGTCTCGACGCCGATCTCGCGCAGCACCGCAAGCGATGCGTCGCGCATGATCTGGTATTCCTTGTCGGTCAGCGTCAGCGCCGGCGCGACGGTGATGGAGTCGCCGGTATGCACGCCCATCGGATCGAGGTTCTCGATCGAGCAGATGATGATGCAGTTGTCCTTCTTGTCGCGGACGACTTCCATCTCGTACTCTTTCCAGCCGAGCACCGACTCCTCGATCAGCACTTCGTTGGTCGGCGAGGCGTCCAGCCCGCGCTCGATGATGTCGAGATATTCTTCCTTGTTGTAGGCGATGCCGCCGCCGGTGCCGCCCATGGTGAAAGACGGGCGGATGATGGCGGGCAGGCCGATTTCGGACAGCGCCATCAGCGCTTCGCCGAGCGCATGCTCCTGATAGCGCTTGCGGCGTTCGTTCTCGCCCAGCACCCATTGCCGTTCATGTTCGGCGAGGGCTTCGCCGGAGAGCTTGGCTTTTTCTTCGAGATGCTTGTCGCGATACTGCTTCTTCAGCGCCGAGGCGTTGGCGAGCCGCGATTTCGGCGTCTCCAGTCCGATCTTGGTCATCGCCTCGCGAAACAGCTGGCGATCCTCGGCCTTGTCGATGGCGTCGGCGGTGGCGCCGATCATCTCAACGTCGAATTGCTCCAGCGTGCCTTGCCGGCGCAGCGACAGCGCGCAGTTCAGCGCGGTCTGGCCGCCCATGGTCGGCAGCAGCGCGAAGCCGCCCGGAACGGCGTAGCGCTCCTTCTCGATGATCTTGGCGACGATTTCCGGGGTGATCGGTTCGATATAAGTGGCGTCCGCCAGCTCCGGATCGGTCATGATGGTCGCCGGATTGGAGTTGACCAGGACGACCCGGTAGCCTTCCTCCTTCAGCGCCTTCACCGCCTGGGTGCCGGAATAATCGAATTCGCAGGCCTGGCCGATGACGATAGGGCCGGCGCCGATGATGAGGATGGTGGAAATGTCGGTGCGTTTAGGCATCAAGTCTCACGGGCAGGCGTCGAACAGGAATTTTGGCATAAAAAAAGGGCGCGCAGCCGCGCGTCCCTTGAGCCTTAGCGCTAGGTTTCCCCGGCGCGCGAGGTGTCTTTAGACCAGTTTCCGGAGCGTTGAAAGGCCTTTAAGCCACCGATCAACCGGCAATTTGGGGAAGGTCTTCGGGGATGGTGCCGGACGCCGCTGGTCGGGATCCGGAAACTCCTCCGGGCGTCACGCGCCGCGAGGCAGAAGCTGAGGAAAGAGATGGAGGCCCAGCCTGGATTTGAACCAGGATAAAGAGTTTTGCACGCTCTTGCGTAGACGTTCCGCCACCGGGCCACGCGTATAATCACCCATCACGGGATCGAGAGAAAGTGCTCTCTGTGATTAACCCTAATGGTCGCTTGGTACGACCATCGGCATACGAACTCAGTCGATCGGACGCGCCACGAATGTCATGCGCGCGTCATTGTGCCCGATGTTCTTCGGCGCGCGCGATGCCGAATATCCGGCAGCCTTGAGCTTGGCCAGCATCTCCGCCTCGCTGTAGTGCTGCAACCCAACCCGCGAGCGCAATTGCCGGTAATCGGACAGCGCGGTGCGCACCAGCCCGACCAGCGCATCCTTCAGGAAACCGTGCGATGCGCCGAAGCGCAACAGGGCCATCACGTCGCGGCCCATGCCGACGCGGGGATCGAGGATATCGCCGAGCACCAGAACGCCGTCCGGCTTGAGCGCCCGGTGGATCACCGCGAAGGCGCTATCGAGTTCGGCTGGAGTCATGTACTGCGCCGCCGAGTTCAGGACGGCGAGATCGACCGATAGCTCCTCCATCCCGCGCAACTCGTCGAGCGACCGCACGCGGATCTTGGTATTGGGTGCAAAACGGGCGATCAGCCGTCCGCGCACGCCCGGCGCCGGCTCCGCGAGGATCAGTTTGCCGCAGGCGCTGGCGACGCGCGCGGCCGACAGGGCTTCGCCGCAGGCGTAATCCAGAACCACCGCGTCGGGCGAGGGGATGTAGCCGATGATGTCGTTGGCGATGACCTCGAAGTGGACGTCGCGATGCTGCTTGCTCGCGTAAATCGTGTGGGTCGAATCGTAATAGTCGATCCATTCGTCCATGTGCGTGTGCCGTGCCTGTCGCTGTTCCGCCGGTGGAACCGGCTTAATCGTACTGCGTTGAAGGGTCTAGGGATTTTTCGCGTCCGGGCAAGCGTCCCGTTGGCCGCTTGCCGCGCCCGCTCCGTTTGTTGACGCGTTGTAGCCGACAGGAAGGTATATCGTGACAAAAGCCAAGAGTTCATCCAACGGTTCGTCCGCCAAAGTCTCCCCGGAATTGGATACGCCCACCGATCTGCCGCAGGAAGCGGTCGACAAGATTTCGGCGACCCTCAACAAGCTGCTCGCCGACACATTCGCCCTGTACATGAAGACCAAGAATTTTCATTGGCACATTAGCGGCCGGCATTTCCGCGATTATCACCTGCTGCTCGACGAGCAATCCGACCAGATTTTCGCGACGACCGACGAACTGGCCGAGCGCGTCCGTAAGGTGGGCGGCACCACGCTCCGCTCGATCGGCCAGATTTCGAAACTGCAAACTCTCAAGGACAACGACGAACCCTATGTGCCGCCACGCGAGATGCTGCGCGAACTGATGAACGACAACAAGAAAGTCGCAGCCGCAATGCGCAAGGCGCACAAGGTGGTCGACGATCTCGAAGACGCCGCGACCGCGGGCCTTTTGGAGAATTTCATCGACGCCACCGAGCGCCGGACCTGGTTCCTGTTCGAGGCCAGCCGTCAGGAAGGCGGCAACGAACAGTAGCGGA
>JANINJ010000045.1:0-36478 GCA_024508855.1 Xanthobacteraceae bacterium | reverse complement strand
TGGATGGCCGGAATAAATCCGGCCATGACGAGAAGTTTTGTTCGATCAGCCGGAAGATCGCCTCAATCTGCGGCCGCTTTCCACAGCCGCATCAGCGCGCCGGTCCGGCCCTGCACCGGGTCGCTTTCCGGAAGCGGCACGGCCGGAATCGTCTTCAACGCCTTGCGATGATTTTCCGGCGTCGGGCGCGTGATCTGCATCTTCGCGCCGGGCGGATAGGCGCCGACGACGCTGAAATCGTCGCTGGCGGACAGGCACTGATGGCCGGTGCCCGCGGGCAGGATCGCGACATCGCCGGCCGCGAATTCCAGGGCTTCGCCTTTATCGCCACCCAGTTGCACCCGCGCGTGGCCGCGGGTGACGCCGAGCGCTTCGTGCACGGTCGAATGGTAATGCAGGTAATCGTAGATGCCGTTGCGCCACATGCCGCCCCAGCCGTTGGCGGCGAACAGGTTCTCGAGAATCCGTTCCGGCTCGTCGCCGGTGAGGTCGATCGCCAGCCGATAGCGCAGCACCGGCAGGCGATTGTTCGGCACCAGGCCGTCGTCGTCGAAGACGAATGTCTGCGGATCGACGCGGCCGTGTGGACTGGGCATCTCATCCTCCATGCGCGTGACGCCACGGAGTCTAATCTCGACGGAAGAGTCCGGTTCCCTTAAGCGGGCTTCGGTGCCTCGAACACTAGGCACGTCGTGGTGCCGTGCGCCAGCAGGCGGTCCTTGGCGTCGAGCAGTTGCCCCTCGGCGGTGCCGACGCGGCGGCCGACATTGAGCGCGCGGCCCTCGGCGCGCACTTCGCCGGTGTCGCTGGTGATGGCGCGGATCAGCGAGATCTTGAATTCCAGTGAAGTATAGACGGTGCCGGTCGGCAGCATCGATTGCACTGCGCAGCCCATGGCGGAATCCAGCAGCGTCGCGGCGAAGCCGCCATGCACGGTGCCGATCGGATTGTAATGCTGCGGCCCGGGCTGCGCGCGAAACACCACGAAGCCGGGCTCCGCGCTGCCGCCGACAAGGCCGACCTGCTGCATCATCGTGGCGTGCGGGAATTCTCCGGCGAACATCTTGCGCAGGAAATCGATGCCGCTCATCGACGCCAGCACGTCCGGCGGCGTCAGGCCGTAGGAGATAGGGGGATGGCTTTTATCATCCATTTGTGTGTCTCAGCAGCACTGCTGTCATCCTGAAGTGCAAGCCGTCTTCGGCGAGCCTCGAAGGATCGCATGATGATGTCACCATCCTTCGAGGCTCGGGCTTCGCCCTCGCACCTCAGGATGACGGCGTATCCTTACGCCCGCTTCTTCTCGCGCATCAGGTCCGAGAAGCGGCGGAACAGGTAGTGCGAGTCGCGCGGGCCGGGCGAGGCTTCGGGGTGATACTGCACCGAGAACACCGGCTTGTCCTTGAGCGCGATGCCGCAGTTCGATTGGTCGAACAGCGAGACATGCGTCTGCTCGACATTCGCCGGCAGCGTGGTCTTGTCCACCGCGAAGCCGTGATTCATCGAGGTGATCTCCACCTTACCGGTGGTCATGTCCTGCACCGGATGATTGGCGCCGTGGTGGCCCTGATGCATCTTCACGGTCTTGCCGCCGAGCGCGAGGCCGAGCATCTGGTGGCCGAGGCAGATGCCGAAGGTCGGCAGGCCAGACTCGATCACCTTCTGAATCACCGGCACGGCATATTTGCCGGTCTCCGCCGGATCGCCGGGGCCGTTGGACAGGAACACGCCGTCCGGCTTCAGCGCGAAGATGTCCTCGGCGGGCGTGGTGGCCGGCACCACCGTCACCTTGCAGCCTTCGCCGGCGAGCAGGCGCAGGATGTTGCGTTTGATGCCGTAGTCGATGGCGACGACGTTAAATTCGGGCTTTTCCTGGCGGCCAAAACCTTTTTCCCACTCCCACGGCGTCTCGTCCCAGGTGAAGCGCTGGCCGGAGGTGACCATCGGCACCAGGTCCATGCCCTCGAGGCCGGGCCACTCGCGTGCTTCTTCCTTGAGGCCGTGCAGATCGAACTGGCCGCTCTTCGAATGGGCGATCACTGCGTTGGGCATGCCCTTGCTGCGGATCAGCGCGGTCAGCGCGCGGGTGTCGATGCCGCTCAAGCCCACGATGCCGCGGACCTTCAGCCACTGATCGAGATGGCGCGAGGCGCGATAGTTCGACGGATCGGTGATCGCCGCGCGCAGGATGACGCCGCGCGCGCCCGGCGTCGCCGCCATGTTCACCGTCTCGATATCCTCGTCGTTGGCGCCGACATTGCCGATATGCGGGAAGGTGAAGGTGATCAACTGTCCGGCGTAGGACGGGTCGGTGAGGATTTCCTCGTACCCCGTCATCGCGGTGTTGAAGCAGACTTCGCCGACGGCGTGGCCTTCGGCGCCAAGACCGAAACCTTCGAACACGGTGCCGTCGGCAAGGATGAGCAGCGCGGTCGGTTTGAGGTCCGGCCAGGCTGAAGCGTTTTCTGATGCGGTCATGAGCGCACTACATAGTCCCGCTGCCGCACCGCGTCAAAGCCGCAGACCGGATTCGCACCGGTGTTTTGCTGCATTTGACAGCGAGGCCCGGCCCGTTACCTTCGACGGTCCGCCGTTTGGGTTGGCGGAGACGGAATGTCTCAAGGAAATCAGGGATATGGACGCGCGATGAAGGCGGTTGTGGTGGAGCGATACGGGCCGGTGGACGGACAGCAACTGGCCGACGTGCCGATCCCGCAGCCGGGCGAAGGCCAGGTCCGCATCCGCGTCGCGGCGGCCGCCATCGGCTTCGTCGACGGGCTGAAAATCCAGGGGCTCTATCAGACGAAGGACCCGCTGCCGTTCATTCCGGGCATGGAATATGCCGGCGTCGTCGATGCGCTGGGCAGCGGCGTCACCACGCTGCAAGTCGGGCAGCGCGTGCTCGGCCTGGGCCTGCGCGGTGCGCTGGCCGAATTCGCGGTCTATCCGGCGGCGGACCTGCATGTCGTCCCCGACGGCGTCGATCTCGCGCAGGCTTCGGGGCTGCTCGCCAACTACACCACGGCGCTCTACGCGCTGAGCGAGACCGCGCAACTGCGCGCCGGCGAGCAATTGCTGGTGCTCGGCGCCTCGGGCGGCACCGGCACGGCGGCGGTCAATCTCGGCAAGCTGCTCGGCGCGCGGGTCATTGCGGCGGCCTCGACCGAGGCCAAGCGGCAGTTCGCGCGCTCGCAGGGTGCCGACGACGTGCTCGACTACACGCAGCCGGACTGGCGCGACACCCTGAAGGGCATGACCGGCGGCAAGGGCGTCGATGTGATCTTCGATGGCGTCGGCGGCGAGATATCGCCGCTGGCGTTTCGCGCGCTGGCCTGGCGCGGCCGTCATCTCGTGGTCGGGTTCGCTGCCGGGAAAATTCCTGCATTGCCGTTCAACATAGCGCTCCTGAAAGGCGCGTCGCTGATGGGCGTCGATCTGGCGCAGGTCCGCACCCGCGAGCCGGAGATTCATGCGCGGCTGGTGCGGGCGTTGCTCGGATGGTTTGCGGGCGGACATCTCAAGCCGCCGGCTGTCGAGGTATTCGCGTTCGAGGACTTTCGTGCCGCTTTCGCCGCGATGGCGACACGCAGCGCGATCGGCAAGATGGTGGTGCGGATTGCACCGGATGTCGCTTGATGCGATTT
Source organism: Xanthobacteraceae bacterium (assembly GCA_024508855.1). Classification (GTDB taxonomy): domain Bacteria; phylum Pseudomonadota; class Alphaproteobacteria; order Rhizobiales; family Xanthobacteraceae; genus 62-47. The sequence goes on along the minus strand of JANINJ010000045.1, from coordinate 32,834 downwards.
TATCTGGGGCGGGTGGGGCAACGAAACCGGGGGCGCAAATGCTGAATTCGATGCCTGTTCTGTTGATTCCGGGTCTTGGCGGCTCGCCGCGTATCTACGCGCCGGTGGCGGATGCGCTGTGGGGCTTCGGGCCGGTGACGGTCGCCAATCATGTTCGCGACGACACCATGGGTGCGATCGCACGGCGCATTCTGGCGGAAGCACCGCCGCGTTTCGCGCTCGCCGGGCATTCGATGGGCGGCTACATCGCCTTCGAGATCATGCGGCAGGCGCCGGATCGCGTGGCGAAGCTGGCGCTGATCAACACCCAGGCACGGCCGGATTCGCCGGAAGTGCGCGAGCGGCGCGGCGGCCAGCTTGCCAGGGTGAAGGCCGGCGGCCTGCACGAGGTGCTGGACGGGCTCTATCCCGGCTTCGTGCATCCATCGCGGCACGGCGACTCGACGCTGCGCAAGCTGGTGCACGACATGGGCGACGACGTTACGTCCGAAGGCTTTGTCCGCCAGCTCACCGCCATCATGGCGCGGCCGGACTCACGGCCGACGCTGGCGACGATCCGCTGTCCGACGCTGGTATTGAGCAGCGATACCGACAATACGCTGTCGAATACGCTGTCGGCGGAGATGGCCGACGGCATCAACGGCGCGAAGCTCGTCATCATTCCGGATTGCGGGCACCTGCCGCAGCCAGAGAAGCCGCGCGAAACCGCGGAAGCGCTGGTCGCGTGGATGCAGAACTAGTTGTTTCATACGGCCCGCGGGCTTACATCAGGCCCCGATACGAATGAGGCGGCGCGATGCGCCGCGAGAGGAGAGTTTCCATGTTGCGCGATGCCATCAACAATGCGGTCAAGGAGGCCATGAAGGCCAAGAACGAGCGCGCACTGTCGACGCTGCGCATGGTCAACTCGACCATCAAGAACGCCGACATCGAGGCGCGCGGGCAGGGCAAGCCGCCGCTCTCGGATGGCGACCTGCTCAGCGTGCTGCAGAAGATGATCAAGCAACGGCAGGAATCGGTGGAGCTTTACGACAAGGGCGGCCGCGCCGAGCTCGCGGCGCAGGAGCGTGAGGAAATCGCCATCATCTCGGCCTATCTGCCGAAGCAGATGTCGGAAGACGAGGTGAAGGCTGCGATCGGCGCCATCATCTCCGAAACCAATGCCGCCGGCATCAAGGACATGAGCAAGGTGATCGGCGCGCTGAAGGCGAAATACGCCGGGCAGATGGATTTCGGCAAAGCCAGCGGCCTCGTGAAGGCGGCGCTGACGGGTTAGTGCGCCGGCGCCGAGCCGCCGCGCTTCACCGTGCGTAGCGACAACGCGAGCGGCACCATCAAGCCGGCGAGGGCGGCGAGCACCACGAACACATCGATATAGGCGAGCAGCACCGCCTGCCCCTGCAGAATCTGCCCGATCACCGCGACGCTCGATCCCGGCGTGTTTCCCGTGGCGCTCTGGGTCTTCAGATATTGCTGCACGCGCGCCAGCGTATCGTTATAGACCGGATTCCATGTGCCGATGTGTTCGACAAGGCGGCTCTGGTGAAACTGCTCGCGTTGCGCCAGCACGGTCTGGCTGAGCGAGACGCCGATCGATCCGCCGAAGTTGCGCGCCAGATTGATCAGCGCCGAGGCTTGGTCGGTCTTGGATGGCGGGATGCCGTCATAGGACGCTGCCGTGATCGGAATGAAGATCAGCGGCAATCCCATGCCGAGGATGATGCGCGACCAGGCGAAGAACCAGAAATCGACATCCGGGGTCATGCGCAGCAGGTCGATCATCGCCAGCGCCGCGATGCAGCCGCCGGCGGCGATCAGGTAGCGCGGCTGCACGGAGCCGAGCCGCCCGACCACCAGCATCATGCACATGGTGACGAGCCCGCCGGGCGAGATCGCTAGTCCCGCCCAGGTCGCCGTGTAATTGTACCGCTCCTGCAGCAGCTGCGGCATGACCTGCGTGGTGGCGATCAGCAGCGCGCCGGTGACCAGCATGATGATGAAGCAGGTGCCGAATTGCCGCCGCGTCAGCATCTTGAGATCGATCAGTGGCTGCTCGCGCGTCAATTCCCACGGGATGAACAGCAGCAGGGCAATCGCCGAGATCGCCGCGAAGGTGACGATGAAGGACGAACTGAACCAATCGTCGAGTTGGCCGCGATCGAGAACCACTTCGAGCGCACCGAGGAACGACGCGACCAATAAAAATCCGACGAGATCGAAGTTGAATCCCGTGGTCCACATCTGCCGCCGTTCGGCCTGCCGCTCCGGTGAACTCGGGATGATGAAATAGATCAGGACCAGCGATGCGATCCCGACCGGCACGTTCATCAGGAAACACCAGTGCCAGGACCAGTTGTCGCTGAGCCATCCGCCGAGCGTCGGCCCGACCACCGGCGCAACCACCACGGCGATACCGTAGAGCGCAAATCCCTGGCTGCGTTTCGCGGGCGGAAAGGCGGCGGCGAGAATCGACTGCGCCACCGGCGTCATGCCGCCGCCGGCGAGGCCCTGCATCACGCGGAAGATCAGCAGCGCCTGCAAATTCCACGCGATGCCGCACAGGAGTGAGCTGACGGTGAACAGTGCGATGCAGACGAGGAAGAAGTTTCGCCGTCCGAACATCTGCGCCAGCCATCCGCTCGCGGCCAGCACGATCGAATTCGCGACAAGATAAGTGGTCACAACCCACGAGGCCTCGTCGCTGCTCACCGCGAGGCCGCCGGAAATATAACGCAGCGCGACGTTGGCGATGGTGGTGTCCAGCACCTCCATGAAGGTCGCCACCGACACCAGAACGGCGATCAGCCACGGATTGGCATTGCCATATTCGGAGTTGCCGCTGTCCGCTGCATCGGCCATCGCACACGCGCCTTACGGGCGGACCGTGACAGTGGGCACGACCGACATGCCCGGGCCCAGTTCGACATCCGGGCGCTGGTCGAACGTGATCTTGACCGGCACGCGCTGCACCACCTTCACATAATTTCCGGTCGCGTTCTCCGCAGGCAGCAGGCTGAAGGCGGTGCCGCTGCCGGCCTGAATGCTGTTGACGTGTCCGGGGAACGACTTGCCGTAGGCGTCGATGCGGATCGTCACCGGCTGGCCGTTCTTCATGTCGGCCAGTTGCGATTCCTTGAAGTTGGCGGTGACCCACACGTCCAGCGGCACGACGATCATGATCGACTGGCCGGGGGCGGCAAGCGCTCCCACCGCGGCGGTCAGTTTGGTCACGCGGCCATCGACCGTGGCGCGCAATTCCGTGCGCTGCAGGTTGGCGTCGGCCTGCGCCTTCTGCGCCGTGGCCTGCGCGATCTGCGCGAGCGCGCCGGCCTTCTGCGCCTTCAGCACGTCGGTCTGGCGTTGTGCCACCAGGCTCGCGGCCTGCGCGGCATCGAAGGCTGCCTGCTTGCCTTGCAGGTCGCTCGAGGCCTGTTGCGCGCGCTGCACGGTGCCGGATCCGGTGCGCAGCAGATCCTGATAGCGCTTGTTCTCGTCTTGCGAGAATTTCAGCGCGGCCTGCGCTTCGGTTTCCTGCTTCTGCGCCTGCTCGATCTGGGCCTGTTGCGCAACGATCTGTGCGTCCAGATTCGCGGACGATGCTTCGGCCTGCTTGATCTGCGCTGCCGCCTGATCGACGGCAGCCTGATAATCGCGCGGATCGATCCGCGCCAGCAGATCGCCCCGATGCACGATCTGGTTATCGGTCACCGCGACCTCCGTGATGTTTCCGGTGACCTGCGGGCTGATGAAAACCGGACGAGCATCGATGAAGGCATCGTCGGTGCTCTCGTAGTGTCGTGCATTGAGATACCAGAGGATGCCGCCCACCACGCCGATGACGATGAGACCGAAGCTGATACCGATGGCGATCGGATGCTGACGCATCCGGTCCATCAGGCTGCCAGACGGCTTGTCCGCCGGAGGCGCCTTTGTCTGCTCACGGCCTTTGTCAACCGGCGGTTCTTGCGGGCGCTCGGCGCGGGTGACGTCGTGATCCTGCGCGTCGTCCGAGGCGGGGGCGTCCTCGCGTGCGTCCGGCGCGGTCAGGTCAACGGAGCGGCGATCTGCCATGGCAGAGGGTCTGTTCAAGGAATTCATAGGAATTCTCGCCATCGGCAACCATCTTGCCGCCGAAGATGGAAAACCAGCCAATCGCGCAGGGGTTCCATCTCGATGGCCGGACGCGGACCGGTAGGCTGCTCATTCCTCGTGAAAACCGCAGGCCGTACGGAACGTTCAGGGTGCGGACGAACAAGCGCCGGTAACAACCGTTCAGATCGGTGTGATGCAAGCGGCAATGCTGATAGAAGAAGACGATCCGCCGCGTGCCCTTCGAGAACGATGCCAGATGCTTACCGAAACCTCCGACTACGACACACTCTATCGTGATTTCCGCTGGGACGTGCCGGCGCAGTTCAACATCGCCACCGCCGCTTGCGACCGCCATGCCGACGGCTCCGGAAAACTGGCGCTGATCTTCCGCGACGAGGACGGCAGCGTCACCAATACCAGCTTCGATGAGCTGCGCGATTTCTCGCGCCGCTTCGCCAATGTGCTGAAGGCGGATGGTCTCGCGCGCGGCGATCGCGTCGGCGTGTTCCTGTCGCAGTCGCTGGAATTGCCGGTGGCGCATCTCGCGGCGTTTCGTTCCGGGCTGGTATCGGTGCCGCTGTTCACGCTGTTCGGCGAGGACGCGCTGGAATTTCGCCTCGCCAATTCCGGCGCGAAAGCCATCGTCACCGACCAGACCGGATGGGAGAAGCTGACGAAGATCCGCGAGCGGCTGCCGCATCTGCAGGACATCTATATCGTCGGCGGCGATATCCATGCTGGCGCGAAATCGTTCTGGCAGGCGATCGAGGAAGCGCCGGACGAATTCGCGACGGTGGACACCGCCGCCGAAGATCCCGCGATCATCATCTACACCTCGGGTACCACGGGAAATCCGAAAGGCGCGCTGCATGCGCATCGCGTGCTGCTCGGCCATCTGCCCAATGTCGAGATGGCGCACGATTTCTTTCCGAAGCCCGGCGACATCATGTGGACGCCGGCGGACTGGGCGTGGATCGGCGGGCTGTTCGATGCGCTGTTTCCGGCCTGGTATCACGGCGTGCCGATGGTCGGCTATCGCGCCAAGAAGTTCGATCCGCACGAAGCCATGCAGCTGATGGCCGATCACAAGGTGCGCAACGTGTTCCTGCCGCCGACCGCGCTGAAGCTGATGCGGCAGGCCGACGTAAAGCATGACGGCGTCAAGCTGCGCAGCATTTTCTCCGGCGGCGAGTCGCTCGGCGGCGAATTGCTGGCGTGGGTGCGTGCGACGTTCGGCGTCGAGGTGCACGAAATCTACGGCCAGACCGAATGCAATCTCGTGGTCGGTAACAACTCGAAGCTGTTTCCGATTCTGCCGGGCTCGATGGGCAAGGCGACGCCGGGCTTCGATGTGCGCATCGTCGACGACCAAGGCAACGTGCTGCCGAACGGCACCACCGGCATCATCGGCGTGCGCAGGCCGAACCCCTGCATGATGCTGCAATACTGGGCCAACGCGGACGCCACCGCAAAGAAGTACGCCGGCGATTTCCTGCTCACCGGCGATCTCGGCAAGCGCGATGACGACGATTACTTCTGGTATATGAGCCGCGAGGACGACGTCATCACCTCCGCCGGCTATCGCATCGGGCCCGCGGAAATCGAGGATACGCTGATCAAGCATCCGGCGGTGGCGCTCGCCGCCGTGGTCGGCGTGCCGGATCCGATCCGCACCGAGTCGGTGAAAGCGTGGATCGTGCTGCGACCGGGATTTGCGGCCAACGATGCGCTGGCGCGCGAAATACAGGACTTTGTCAAAATAAAACTCGCCGCGCACGAATATCCACGCATCGTGCAGTTCGCGGAAAGCCTGCCGATGACCGCCACCGGCAAGGTGCTGCGCCGCGAATTGCGCAAGCTGGGGTGAGGCTTTCCCTCCCCCTTGCGGGGAGGGTCGACCGGCGTCAGCCGGGCGGGGTGGGGGTCTTGAGCGCTGCGATAATCGTATCCATCACGCCGTCGAGATTCCGGTCAATGTCAGAGTTCCAGAATCTCAGAACGTGCAGGCCCTGTGCCGACAAAAATGCATCGCGCCGCATATCCCTCTCGAAGCCCTGCGCATAACCATGCTGACCGCCATCCACCTCGATCACGAGGCGGCGGCTAAAGCATACGAAGTCGACGATGTATCTTTCGATCGGAGCTTGGCGGCGGAAATGATAGCCGAGTGGACGCATGCCGCGAAGTTGAACCCATAGTTTAACTTCTTGCGGTGTGAGTTGCTTGCGAAGGCGTCTTGCGATTGCATTTGCCATGGCGCCGCACACCCCACCCGACCGACCTTCGGTCGGCCACCCTCCCCATCAAGGGGAGGGATGCCCCCTTCGCTGCATAATCGATGACAGTCATGGATATCTCAAGCCTCATTCACCCCGGCAGCTTCACGCCCATCCGCTTCAACGCCGCAAGCATTTTCGCCGGCGGCTCCATCTTGATTGCGGGCGCCTTGCCGGTTTCGAGCAGGCTCTTGAGGCCGGAGAGGATCGCCGGCCAGCCGGTGCGGCCGCCGGAATTGATGTCGTCGTCGAGTTCGCGATCGCCGGCTTCGGTCATGGTCAGGCGAACGGCGTCGCCCGCCGGTTCGATCTCATACGTCACCAGCGTCTCGCCCAGCGCTTCGACAAGGCCGGGCCAGGTGACGTTGAAGGTGACGCTCAGCCGCTTCGGCGGCTCGCAGACCATCACCTCGCCGGTGATGTGTTCCGATCCGTCCGGCGCACGCACCACGAAGCGGCCGCCGACCTTTTCCTGAAGCTCCACCGCGAAGCCGGAAAAGTATTTCCGGCTGAACTCCGCGGTGGTCAGCGCCTGCCACACCTGCTCCGGCGTTGCGGCTATGTAGATCGTGTAAACGGTGTGCGGCGTGAACTTGCTGATGTCCATCTCGTTCAGCCTCGCATGTGGGCGGTTTCCGTCGCGGCGAGTTCAGGCGCGTCGAGCGGAAGCGTGTGGCCGGTTTCCAGGATGCTTTTCAGGTTCGACAGTACCATCGGCCAGCCGAAGGAAACGCTCGGCAGCGTCTTGCTGCCGTCGGCGAAATTCTCGTGCGTCACGGTGAGCTTCACGGTCTTGCCCTGCGGCTCCAGCAGGTAGGTCACGCGCGACGGCTTTTCCTTCTTCATGTCCGGGTCGAACACCGAATGCCAGCTATACGACATGCGCCGCGGCGGATCGGATTCCAGGATCACGCATTCGTTCTTGAGTTCGCCGTAGCGTTCCATGGTCATGCGCGAGCCGACTTTCCAGTCCGACGTCAGGATGCAGTCCATCCAGTATGTCTGGATGAAGTCGCGGTCGGTGAGGGCGTGCCACAGTTTCTCGGCGGTGGTTTCGATGTAGGTGACGTAAACGAATTCGGGCTTGGTCATCACGCGTCTCCACTCAACGAGGGTTTACTTCAAGGATCGGCTTTCCCGCGCCATCGGCATGGCGCTGCCGGTTTCCAGCATGGTCTTCAGGCTCGACAGCACCGCCGGCCAGCCGGTCGAAATCGAACTCAGCATTTCCGGATAGGTCTCGTCGTGCGTGACCGTGAGGCGAACCTCATGCTCCAGCGGATGGAGATCGAACGTCACGCGCGAAACCTTGGAAGGGTCGGAGGCCTTGGCGGGATTGGCCCAGGTGAGGACCAAGCGCCGCGGCGGATCGCTTTCGATCACGGTGCCGATGATGTCGACCTTGCTCGAGTCGTCGTAATTCTCGTGGCTCCACGCCGAGCCCGGTTTCCAGTCGGAGCGGTTGCGATGCCGCCACCAGTATTCCTTGGTCATCTCGGGATCGATCAGGGCATTCCAGAGTTTTTCCGGCGTGGTCTGGATATAGATCACGTAGACGAAATCGGGTTTACGCATCACGGGACTCCAATCGTCGTTTCAATTCGCTGAGCGCTTTCAGCTTGTCGTGCTCGAATTTCTTGATCCACCGTTCGCCGATCTGATGGATCGGCACCGGGTTGAGGTAGTGCAGTTTCTCGCGGCCGTGCTTGATGGTGGCGACGAGATTGGCCGCTTCGAGAATCGCAAGATGTTTGGTCACGGCCTGCCGCGTCATGGCGAGCCCGTCGCAGAGTTCGCCAAGGGTCTGGCCGTTCCTGGCGTGAAGCCTGTCGAGCAACGACCGTCGCGAACCGTCAGCCAGTGCCTTGAAGACCTCGTCCATGGTCTGGACAATACGCAACCAAATGGTTGCATGTCAAGACACGATGTTTTCGTCGTCCTGAGGTGCGAGCTCTTGCGAGCCTCGAAGGATGGCAGCAACATGCGTCCGCATCCTTCGAGGCGGCCCGCGCAAAGCGCGACCCGCACCTCAGGATGACGAACTTGAAACAACGGTGGCCTCATGTCTCTCCAGCTCTATCTCGCTTTCGTTGCCGCATGCCTTGTGCTGGCCATCGTGCCGGGGCCGATCGTCACGCTGCTGGTGGCCAACGGGTTGCGTCACGGCACGCGCGCGGCGCTGATCAATATTGCCGGCGCGCAGGTAGGGCTTGCGATCTCGATCGGCATCGTTGCGGTCGGCCTCACTTCGATGATGGCGACGATGGGCTACTGGTTCGATTGGGTGCGCTTCGCCGGCGCGGCCTATCTGGTGTGGATCGGCCTCAAGATGGTGCGTTCGCCGGGTCTCGAGGTGACGAAGGGCGATGCGCCGCCGCCGCCGAAAGGCGGCTTCTTCCTGCAGGGTCTCGTGGTGCTGTTGAGCAATCCGAAGATGCTGATCTTCTTCGGCGCATTCATTCCGCAATTCGTCGATCTGAAACAGCCACATTTTCCGCAAGTCGTGCTGCTCGGCGCCACTTTCATGGTGATCGCCGGAGCGACCGACGCGATGTATGCGCTGCTGGCCGGGCGGGCGCGGACGCTGTTGTCGACCCGCCGCACGCGGCTGGTGTCGCGCATCTCCGGCGTCTGCATGATCGGCGGCGGCGTGTGGCTGGCGCTGACGCGCGCGCGATGAGTTTCAAAGCAGCGCGAGCAGCTCCGGCTCGAGCTTGCGGAAGATGCGGATCAATCGTTCCGCCCACTCGCGCTGGCCGCTTTCGTCCGTGATCAAATCCTGACGGATTTCGATGCCGGTATGGATGAGGCCCCGCGCCTCGCCATGCACCGGGATCGTATAGTCGGTCGCATCGCTCACCGCATAAGGCTGGTTGTCGCCGATCACCAGTTCGGAATCGGCACGCAACTCGCGCAGCAGCAGTTTCGGCAGCCGGTGGTCGCGATTGTACAGCGTGCCGATGTGCCACGGCCGCGCCACGCCGGTATAGATCGGCGTGAAGCTGTGCAGCGACACGAGAATGGTCGGGCGCTTATCTTGCACGCGCCGGTCGAGCGCCTCGGTGATGCGGTCGTGATAGGGCGCAAAGATCGACTGCCGCCGCTCGTCGGCCGCGTCCTGCGCGATGTCCTGATTGCCGGGAATCTCCGTCGCCTCGCTGATTGGCGGAATCGAACTCGCCGCGGATGGCGGCCGGTTGCAGTCGATCACGAGGCGCGAATAGCGCTGCGCGATCAGGTGCGCGCCGAGCGTGTCCGACACCTGCTCGGCGACGCCGGCGATGCCGATATCCCAGGCGATGTGGCGCTGGCGTTCGGTGTCATCGAGTCCGAGATCGCCGAGCGCGCGCGGGATCATGCGGCCATAGTGATCGCAGGTCAGAAAGAACGGCGCAGCGCCGTCACGATTGCGTTCGATCACGGGCGAAGGTTCGTCCGTGGCCAGAAGTGGCGTCGATGAAGATGTCATGTCCACGGCGATCTCGCTCGCTCGATCAGGTGGCCTGTGCCGGAATCAGTGCCGCGGTATCCTTGACCACGATGGCAAAACGATCCGCCAGTTCGGACAGAGCCGTCCGGTGCGCGACGCTCGCCGGGATCGTGCCGCCGAGCGGATCAGGCAGGTCGCGCGTCGCGGTGGCGTTGGCGACCACCGTCGAGCGATAGCCGAGATCGAGCGCGGCGCGCGCACTGGCGCTGACGCACATATGGGTCATGAAGCCGGCGAAGATGATTTCGCTTTTGCCGGTGCTCTTGATCAGGTCGTGCAGGTCGGTCGCCGCGAAGGCATTGGGCAGCGTCTTGCGCAGCACGATTTCGCCGGGGTCCGGCGTCAGTGGCGGCACGATGGCGGCCGTGGGGCTATCCTCGGCGAACAGCGGCCGTCCGGCCGGCGCATGCTGGACGATATGGAACACCGGCATGCCGATCTTGCGCGCCAGCATCAGCAGCAACATCGCCTCGCGGATTGCGGCATCGACGCCTTGCAGCGGCAGGCCGCCGTTCACGTATTCCATCTGCGCGTCGATCACGACCAGCGCGGATTTGCCGAGCGGGCTCGGATGCAGCGGCGCGCCAGCGATCTGCAGCAGGGATTTGGGAGGGGTGGGCATGGCCTGGACTTTCACCAACTGAATGCGATCAGTCAACGCTGCGGCTGCGCGAATTGGTGCCACCACCAGCCGTGAAGGTCGGGTTTCGCCTCGAAGAATTGCCGCCAATCTTCGACCCATTCTTGCGGAGCGCACGGTTCGCCGTAAACATAGGGTCGATTGCGGTCGGTGACGCCGGCGCCACTGGAGCGGCCGCTCACATAGGGCTCACCAGGGCCAGGCACCGTGAACGTTTCGGCATCGGCGCCTTCGATCACCTTCTTCTGGTCCAGATACCAGACCGTCGTTCCATCCGTCGCGTAGCCGTGCCCGAGAACCTTGAAATTCTCTGGCCTGGCTTTCCGCAGGCGGGCTCCGTAGAAATATACCGCCTCACGGTCCCGGGCGATGACGCTGCCCTCGTGCAGGGGATCGCGCGTACCATCGCGATAGTTCAGCCTGAGCTCCGGCACGATTTCGAATACCTCCGGGCTTTTCGTGCGGATTGTCTTGCCGGTGATGTAATAGGCTCTGTGTTTGTCGCGCGCGTAGCGCAGGTTCAGCGCCTCGAACGTCGCGGCATCCGCATCGTCGACGATGTACCAGTAGGATGTGCGATTCGCGCCGTATTGGCCCTCTCCGTAGACATGATGCTTGTCGTACAGCCAGCGTCCGCCGACAGCCTTGAAACTCGCGGCATCCGCCCCGATTGGTTCGCCCTTGCGGTCGGTCAGCGGATCGCCTTTGAAATAGACCCTCTCTCCGTCGTGGGTGTAGCAGCACAGCGTGGCTTCGGCATGGGCGGCGATGAAGGTAAAGGGCCATCCGCAATCCTTGAACGGCCCGATATAAGGGTTGCGCCGCACAGCTTCACGGATATGCCAGGTCGCGCGCAGCTCGGGCTCGTCGCCTTCTTGCACCCGCCATCGCGGCGGCAGCACAAGCCGATAGATTTCGGCGTCACCCAGACCGGCGAAATAATCGTGCCGATATCGCTCGCCCAGGGAATAGGGAAACCATCGGTAAGACTCGTGCAGCCTTTCCCACTCAACGGCGTTCAGGCCGATCAACGGCAGCACTTCTTCTCGGGTTCGTCCGGTGGCGAGGAACAGGTTCGCTGCCTCAAACGTATCGTAGGGGATAACGGGCACGACACCATCGCCCGCGGGGTAATCAAATCGTTCGGTCATTTGGCCCTATGCTTTGGATATCGACTCTATCGGCTCCGAACCTGCGGGTCGACCTGTGAGGAAACGCCGAGATCACTCCAGGTCCGCCACGAGAAAGTCGGGTAGGTATTTTGGGCCCCGGAACTTTGCGATGGCACGATTTCAGGGCCTGTGAATTGCCGGGACAATCCGCTACCCGGTTGGGCCAATCGCTGCGCAACCCTATATGGATGTTCGGTTGGCAAGGGTCCCGCGACACAGATGCGTTTCACGCCCCAATTTCTCGAAGAACTGCGCGCGCGGCTTCCGGTGTCGGAAGTCGTGGGCAAGCGCGTGAAATTGAAGAAGGCCGGGCGCGAGTGGAAGGGGCTGTCGCCGTTCCAGCAGGAAAAGACGCCGTCCTTCACGGTGAACGACCAGAAGCAGTTCTACCACTGCTTCTCCACCGGCAAGCATGGCAACATCTTCGACTTCCTGATGGAGACCGAAGGCGTGCCGTTCGTCGAGGCGGTGGAGCGCTGCGCCTCGATGGCGGGCGTGCCGATCCCGGCCGCGACGCCCGATGCCGCGCGCCATGAGCAGCGGCGCCGGACGCTGCATGACGTGATGGAACTGGCGGCAAAATTCTTCGCCGATACGCTGGCGTCGCGCCACGGCGCCAAGGCGCGCGGCTATCTCGGCGATCGCGGCATCACGCCGCAAACGCAATTGCAGTTTCGCATGGGCTATGCGCCCGGCGAACGCTTCGCACTGAAGGAATATCTCGGCGCGCAGGGCATTCCCGTCAACGACATGGTCGAAGCGGGGCTTTTGATCGGCGGCGAGGATATCCCGGTGCCGTACGATCGCTTCCGCGATCGGGTGATGTTTCCGATCACCGATCATCGCGGCCGTGTCATCGCCTTCGGCGGCCGGGCGCTGGAGAAGGACGTTCCGGCGAAGTATCTCAATTCGCCGGAAACGCCGCTGTTTCACAAGGGCGATAATCTCTACAACCTTCCGATGGCGCGGCAGGCGGCGCATAACTCCGCGCCCATCGTGGTGGTGGAAGGTTATGTCGACGTTATCGCCATGGTCGGCGCAGGCTTTGCCGGCAGCGTCGCGCCGCTCGGCACTGCGCTGACCGAAAACCAGCTCGCGCTGCTGTGGAAGATGGCCGACGAGCCGATCCTGTGTTTCGACGGCGACAGGGCCGGGCAGAAGGCGGCGTGGCGCGCCGCCGACCTGGCGCTGCCGCATCTCAAGCCGGGGAAAAGCCTGCGTTTCGCGCTGCTGCCGGAAGGGCAGGATCCGGACGATCTGGCGCGCTCCGGCGGGCGCGGTGCAATCGAAGAGGTGATCGGCGCGGCGCGGGGCCTCGTTGACGTGATCTGGTCGCGCGAGGTCGAGGGCGGCTCGTTCTCGACGCCGGAACGGCGCGCGGCGCTGGAGGCGCGCATCAACGAACTGACCAACGGCATCCGCGACGAGGTGGTGCGCCGCTACTACCGGCAGGATCTGGTCGACCGGCTGCGTCAGGCCTTCGCGCCGGCGTCCGCTTATGGCGGCTACGGCCGGGGTGGATTCGGCGGCGAATCAGGGCGCCGCTTTGCGCCGCGCGGCGCGTTTACGCCCGGTGCGGCGGGGCGGAGCGAGGGGCGGGGCCGTCGTCCACAGGCATCTGCGGGCAGCCAGACCATCAGCCATCTGCCCTATCAGGTGGCTAGCCCCCACCTCGCCACCAGCCCGATCATGCGCGGCCAGCGCAGTTCGCTCTCGCGCCGCGAGGCGCTGATCCTGCAGACCCTGATCAGCCATCCCTGGCTGCTGCACGACCACCTCGAGGAAGCCGCCGCCCTCGAACTGGCGCATCCGGAAGCGCACCGGCTGCGGGCCGGCATCCTCGCCGCCTTCGCCCATTGCGGTCCGACCGACGATATCGATGTCGAGCGGGAGCGAATCCGCGATTGGGTCGAGAAGAACGGATATCTTGAGCAAATTCAACGAGTTGAGCGCGCGATCACGACCGGCGCGGTGTGGGGCGCGCAAGCCGGCGCAGCGCGCGAGGACGTTCTTTCGACGTGGCATCAACTTGTTGTCTTGCATCGGCAATGGCACTCATTACTTAGGGAATTGAAAGACGCCGAACTGGCCTTGGGAGACGAGGCGAGCGAGGCGAATTATGCGTGGTTGCGCGACGTCAAGGCACGGCTGGCAGAAGCGGACGGCACCGAGGCCTTGATCGAGGGCTTTGGCGAATCCTCAGGGAGGTTCCAGCGCAGCGTGTGAGGATGTGGAAGCGGACCGCCCGGCGGAACCGCGAAAAGACTCGCCAAGCTCAGGGTTTGGCTGCAAAGGTTTGGCTGAAAAAAACAGGGTTAATCGAGACTTAACGGCTTTGGCGCACTGTCCCGCCAGAGTTTGATACCGGCAAAGCAGATTCGGGGTGGCGGGGTTTGGCGCCGCCTTTTCCGCGTCTGCATCCAAGAAATTCCAGGCGGGCGGCAACGTCCCCGGCGTGAGTGCGTTTCAGGAGCATTGAATGGCCACCAAGGCAAAGACGCTGCAAGTCAAGGACAAGGAAAAAGACGACAAGGCGGCGGATGCGCCGGAGAAGGACAGCGCGGATGCGCCGTCGCCCTTGCTCGACCTGTCCGATGCAGCCGTCAAGAAGATGATCAAGCAGGCGAAGAAGCGCGGCTTCGTCACCTTCGATCAGCTCAATGAAGTGCTGCCCTCCGACCAGACCTCGCCGGAACAGATCGAAGACATCATGGCGATGCTCTCCGACATGGGCATCAACGTCTCCGAGAACGACGATAGCGACAGCGAGGAAGAGAACAAGGACGAGGCCGACGAGGAGACCGATAACGAACTCGTCGAGGTCACCTCCAAGGCCGTCACCGAAACCAAGAAGTCCGAGCCCGGCGAGCGCACCGACGATCCGGTGCGGATGTATCTGCGCGAGATGGGCACCGTCGAGCTGTTGTCGCGCGAAGGCGAAATCGCCATCGCCAAGCGCATCGAGGCCGGCCGCGAAGCGATGATCGCAGGCCTGTGCGAAAGCCCGCTGACGTTCCAGGCCATCATCATCTGGCGCGACGAACTCAACGAAGGCAAGATCTTCCTGCGCGACATCATCGATCTGGAAGCCACCTACGCCGGCCCCGACGCCAAGAACAACATGAACCCGGCGCTGATCGCCGGACCGAACGGCGAGGGCGAAGCGACCGAAGGCGATGCCACCGCGTCCGCCGATGGCGCGCCGGCGCATGTCGCGCCGCCCGCCGCGCCTCCGTCCCCGACCCCGTTCCGTCCCGCGCCGCCGCGCGGTGCGCCGGCGGCTGCGCCCGAAGGCGAGAGCACGTCGGAAGGCGGCGGCGAAGGCGACATGGACGACGACGAGTTCGAGAACCAGATGTCGCTCGCCGCCATCGAGGCCGAGCTGAAGCCGAAGGTCGTCGAGATCTTCGACAAGATCGCGGAGAACTCCAAGAAGCTGCGCAAGCTTCAGGAGCAGGACATCTCCAACCAGCTGCAGAACGAAACGCTCTCGCCCTCGCAGGAGCGCAAGTACAAGAAGCTGAAGGACGAGATCATCGTCGAGGTGAAATCGCTGCGCCTCAATCAGGCGCGCATCGATTCGCTGGTCGAGCAGCTTTACGACATCAACAAGCGCCTCGTGTCGTTCGAAGGCCGCCTGCTGCGCCTCGGCGACAGCCACGGCGTCGCGCGCGAGGATTTCCTGCGCAACTATCAGGGCTCGGAGCTCGATCCGCGCTGGCTCAACCGTGTCTCGAAACTCGCGGCCAAGGGCTGGAAGAATTTCGTCGCCCACGAGAAGGAACGCATCAAGGAGCTGCGCGGCGAGATCCAGCAGCTTGCGGCGCTGACCGGACTCGAGATCGGCGAATTCCGCAAGATCGTGCACGGCGTGCAGAAGGGCGAGCGCGAGGCGCGGCAGGCCAAGAAGGAAATGGTCGAGGCCAACCTGCGCCTCGTCATCTCCATCGCCAAGAAATACACCAATCGCGGCCTGCAATTCCTCGATCTGATTCAGGAAGGCAATATCGGCCTGATGAAGGCGGTGGACAAATTCGAATATCGCCGCGGCTACAAGTTCTCGACTTATGCGACGTGGTGGATCCGTCAGGCCATCACGCGCTCGATCGCGGATCAGGCGCGCACCATCCGCATTCCGGTGCACATGATCGAGACGATCAACAAGATCGTGCGCACCTCGCGCCAGATGCTCAACGAGATCGGCCGCGAGCCGACCCCGGAAGAACTCGCCGAAAAGCTCGGCATGCCGCTGGAGAAGGTTCGAAAAGTTCTCAAGATCGCCAAGGAGCCGCTCTCGCTCGAAACGCCGGTGGGCGACGAGGAGGATTCGCATCTCGGCGATTTCATCGAGGACAAGAACGCGATCCTGCCGATCGACGCCGCGATCCAGTCGAACCTGCGCGAAACCACGACGCGCGTGCTCGCCTCGCTGACGCCACGCGAAGAACGCGTGCTGCGCATGCGCTTCGGCATCGGCATGAACACCGACCACACGCTGGAAGAAGTCGGCCAGCAGTTCTCGGTCACCCGCGAACGCATCCGCCAGATCGAAGCCAAGGCACTGCGGAAGCTGAAGCATCCGTCAAGGAGCAGGAAGCTCAGGTCGTTCCTCGACAACTGAGGCTTATCGTGCCGAAGCTTTGGCGACGGTGGAGCTTTTCGTACAACTGATCCTAAAAAGCCCCGGCTAAGTGCTGGGGCTTTTTATATATGATAGTCACTCCCGCGTTCGTCATCTCGGGTGTGGTGCAGCACGAACTGTTGCGCCGCAGGCCCCGCCGAAGGAAGGCAGGAACCATCGAGCTACTGGCGCCTCGCGCGTGCCACCGGACAACGGAAGCGATGCCATATGTCCGCAGCGTCAATCCATCAATTCCGGCGGCGGGTTTTTCGGGTCGTAGTCTCGCGGGCGATTGGTCTCGACGATCTTCCAGAACGGCCACACGAACGCCGCACCGGCCGCCAGCACGCCGAGCACGCGCCAGTCGCGCACGATGAACAGCAGCACCAGCGGCGTGCCGACGAAGAACAGCGCGGCGATCGCCCCGATCACCATCATGCCGGTGTGGCGGCCTTCGGAAACGCCGGCGGTGAAGCGGATCGTGCCGTGCGGCGCGAGCGCGAGGCGGGCGTGGAGCGCGCGGGCGAAATCGCGATATGGCGGCGTGCGGTCCTGGTCGACCTGGCCGGAGGCGCCGGCGTCGGTCACGGCCAACGTGCGGCCGTCGCGAAAGCGGACGATGCAGTGGTTGACCGCCTGCTTGCCGTCGGTCGCGGACAGCATGTTCACCGCGACGATGTCGGTCCACAGCCTGCGATCTTCGCCGCTCTCCGCCCGCCACGCGATGGCGGATTCGCGCCCGGCGTCGATCAGCGTCACGCCGTGGTTCGGGTTGCGCCAGAAGAAGCGCTTGCCGTCCACCACGAAATACAGGTCATAGGATGTCGAGGCAGTCGCGGGCAGGGGCGTCATGCCCGCAAGGCTACGGCCAATCCGGCCGCGCCGCATGCGGTCCGATGCCGCAGCCGCCTTCCGCCGCCGCTCTCAGTCCTTCGCGACGAACGCCTTGAACGCCTCGGCATAGTCCGGGTGCCAGCGCGACAGCGGCGGGCGGTTCTCGACGATGTCGCCGATCGCCCATTGCATGCGCTTCTCGTCGAGTTCGCGCGGCACGTCGTTGTCGGGGCAGAGGATGTAGAAGTCGCCGCCCGTGATCTTCTCGATCATGAAGTCGATGGTCTGCTCCGGCGTCCACGCCGCCTGCGGCTTTTCGCTGCGGCCGCGCGAGGTCAGCCCGGTGAACACGAAGCCGGGGATCAACAGATGCGCACCGATGTGGCAGTTCGGCGTGTTGCGCAATTCGTGCTGCAGCGCCTCGGTGAACGCTTTCACGCCGGCCTTGGCGACGTTATAGGCCGGGTCGCCCGGCGGCGTGGTGATGCCCTGCTTCGAGCCGGTGTTGATGATGAGCCCGGGCCGCTTGCGCGCGATCATGTTGGGCGCGAACACCTGCGTGCCGTTGATGACGCCCCACAGGTTGACGGCGAGCACGTGCTCCCAGTTGGCGCGCGGGCCGAACATCTCGCTGCCGGGCTGGATGCCGGCGTTGTTCATCAGGATGTCGGTGCCGCCGAAGCGCGTGCGCACCGCAAGCTCGAGCGCCTCCACCGCATCGCGATGGCTGACGTCGGTTTCCTGGATCATGATGTCGGCATCGCCGCCCGGCGCGAGGTGGCCGAGCAAGGTTGCCGCGCGCGAGAGTTTGTCCGCGCCCATGTCCGCGATGCAGATCTTCATGCCGAGCCGCGCAAAATGTTTCGCCGCGGCAAAGCCGATGCCCGATGCGCCGCCGGTAATCACGGCGACGGATTTGGCGACAAGGGCGGGATGGGACATGGAGGCTCCTGAATGCGGGGGCGTACCGCGCCGGTGTTTCAGCGTTGTGACGTCAACATACCGAACGCACGCCGAACCGGACAGCGCGCAGATGCATCGCGCCTCTTCCGGTCGCGGTGAGTGCGCCGGATCGGGTCTCGATCGATATGGACTATAATCCTAGCGAAGAGTGATGCGAATCCATCGGGATGGGCGTTTCCTTTTGATCCCGATCCGACGATATCGATGCGGCGTTTGTCCGCGCGGGTTCGCGGGTGTCGCGAATGCGTCATCATCGCGCGGCAGTGGTTTTTGACGTTCATCCGTTCCGCATGGCATGGTGCCTGCCGGTGTGAACCAGGGAAGTTTTCCATGATCAGGCTAGGCGTCGCTGTCGCTCTCGGTATTCTGGCGTTGTCCGCTCCCGCCCGCGCCGCGCAGTGCGGCGGCGATTTCAACGGCTTCGTCGCCAGCATGTCGCGCGAGGCGCAGGCCGCCGGCATTTCCCAGGGCGTCATCTCGCAGGCGCTGGGCGGTGTCACGCTGGACCAGGCGGTGCTGAATTTCGACCGGCGGCAGCGGGGCACCTTCAACAAGAGTTTCGAGCAATATGTCGCCACCCGCGTCGGCGCCGGGCGCATCAAGACCGGGCGTGCGATGTTGCAGCGTCATGCGGCGTTGCTGTCGCGCATCGAGCGGCAATTCGGCGTGCCGCCGCAGATCCTCGTCGCGATCTGGGGGCTCGAGACCGATTTCGGTCACGGCGACATGGGCAAGCTGCCGGTGTTCCGCGTGCTCGCCACCATGGCGCACGATTGCCGCCGCACCGAACTGTTCCAGAACGAATTGCTGGCGGCGCTGAAGATCGTACAGCGTGGCGATCTCGGCCTGCGCGACATGATCGGCGCCTATGCCGGGGAGATCGGGCAAACCCAATTCCTGCCGTCGTCCTACATCAAGTACGGCGTCGACTATGACGGCAATGGCCATGTCGACCTGCGTCACAGCGTGCCGGACGTGCTGGCCTCCACCGCGAACCTGCTCAAGACCAACGGCTGGCGCGCGGGCGGCGACTATCATGAAGGTTCGGCGAATTTCGACGCCATGCGTGAATGGAACAGGGCCACCATTTACCGCAAGACCATCGGCTACTTCGCCGATCGTCTCGTCGGCCAATAGCGCGATTTATTTCAGGAGACCACGATGAGCGCTCCGCTGACCGCGGATTTCGTACCGATTCCGCTGCCGGATTTTGTCGAGCATTCGCCCGACGACATGCAGCGCCGCGCCGAGGCGTTCTATGAAGGGCTTCGCCGTCGCCACACGGTGCGCGAATTCTCCAGCCGGCCGGTGCCGCGGTCGGTGATCGAGACCTGCCTGACGGCGGCCGGAACGGCGCCGAGCGGCGCCAATCATCAGCCGTGGCATTTCTCGGTGATCGGCAATCCGGCGATGAAGTCGCGCATCCGCGCCGCCGCGGAAGAAGAGGAGCGCGCGTTTTACGGCGGGCGTGCCGGCGTCGAATGGCTTGCCGCCTTGAAGCCGCTCGGCACCGATCAGGACAAGCCCTTCCTCGACATCGCGCCGTGGCTGATCTGCGTGTTCGGCGCACGCAAGAGCCGCAGCGCCGACGGCGTCATGCGCAAGAACTACTACGTGCCGGAATCGGTCTCGATCGCGACCGGCTTTCTCATCGCGGCGCTGCATCACGCAGGCCTCGCCACGTTGACGCATACGCCTGCGCCGATGAGTTTCCTCAACGAAATCTGCGGGCGTCCGGAAACGGAAAAGCCGTACATCCTTCTGGTCACGGGGTATCCGGCTGCGAGCGCGCATATTCCGCAACACGCGACCGAGAAGAAGCCGCTGTCGGAGATCTCGACGTTCTTCGAATAAGCGATTTGCGGATCGTCACTGCTCCGGATCGTAAGCCGTCCGGTGCCTCCATGCTTAACGTTGCATTAAAGCGCCGCCGTTGCCGGTATTTTCCGCCGTCCCGGCCGCGGCCTTTTCCGCATTCATGGATTCACAACCACGCTGTGGATTGTTCGAACGCGGTGAGGTTCCGTTAAAGGCTGCGCGGGCACTTTAGGGCAACGCGTTGGGGAGCTTCATGAACGGGACAAACGAACTGGTGGGGAGACGGATGCACGTCGTCCGGAAGCTGCGATGCTGAGCGTCCCAACTCTTTGGATCGTCTTCGTCGTCAATTTTTTGGCGCTGGGTCTGGTCTGGGCCTACGTCATGCGAAGCTATCCCAATCTCGACGCCTCGCGATATTGGGCTGCAGCGGCATTCTGCGTAGCGCTCGGCGCGGGTGTCGGGTTGTTCCGCATTTATATCCCGCCGCTGATTCCGCTGATGCTCGGCGGCATGTTGCTGATTGCCGGAACAAGCCTGGCGGCGATGGGGGTCGAACGGTTCTATGGCCGGCCGGCATCGTGGCGGACCAACATCGTGATCGTTGCGTTGAGCTTTCTCGGTCTGGCCTATTTTGCGGCCATCGAGCCAAGCACCTCGATGCGGATTTTCGTCTATTCGATCGCGCAGTCCGTGCCGATGGCATTGCCGCTCGGCCTGATCTTCTCCCGGGCCAACGGCAATCGTAATCCCGGCGCGCGCCTGTCAGGATCCGTTGCCGTATTGATCATCGCCGTAAACCTCATGCGAGGGGTGATGAGCCTGTTCGACATCGGCGGTCCGGCGTCGATGATCCATTTCAATTCCTTTCAGGCCGCCTTGATTCTGGTGCTGCTGTTCCTGGCAATGACCTGGAATTTCGGTTTTCTGCTGATGGCGATCGATCGGTTGCGCGGCGAGGTTGCTAATCTCGCTCTATCGGACGATCTCACCGGCGTCGCAAATCGTCGCCATCTGCTGCAACGTCTGACGGACGAGTGTGTCGTGTCGCAACGCTCCGGAGAGCCGTTCTCGCTGCTGGCGATCGATCTCGACAACTTCAAAGCGATCAATGACAGCTTCGGGCACGGCGCCGGCGATGAATGCCTGCGTCAGATGACGCGCGCGGTGCAGTCGTGCCTGCGTCCCGCCGATCTGCTGGCCCGCTCGGGCGGCGATGAGTTCTGCGTCGTGCTGCCCGCGACGACATTGCGGGAAGGTGCGATGATGGCCCGTCGTGCGCTGGAAGCATGTCGTGAACAACTCACGGCGGAAAACGGTGCCCCGATAACGATTGCGATCAGCATCGGCGTTGCCCAGTGGACGCCCTATATCGGCCAGTATTCGGAGCGCTTGATCGCTGCAGCGGATCATGCGCTCTACGCGGCAAAGAACGACGGCAAGGATCGCTACGCGGTCTATCAGCCACCGACGGCTCCCTTGCCCGATCGCATCGAGCTGCGCCGAACGGCCTGACCGCAGGCCTCTCGAAGCCGTCAGAGCTGCAGGGTTTTTCGAGCGCGTTCTCCGGACAACGGGCTACCGGAACCTGGCATTTGCCGGTTCCTGCGACGATCCGCGCGACTTGCCAAATGTCGCGATCTACCCCATCTCATCGCGATGTTGAACGAACAGGTCTATGCATCAGCATCCCGCCGCGCCCGCGCGACGACCGCGAACGGCCCGATCATCGATCAGGACGGCCGCGAGATTGATCCGGCCACGCTGGGACAGGGAACGTTCGGGTCCGGCACGTTCGATTTCCGGACATCGAGTGCCAACCCTTTTGGCACGCTGACGCGCGAGCAGCGCATCGCGCGGCTTGAGGCTTTGGCGAAACTGCTGGATGTCGCGTTTATCGTTCCGGGAACCAAGGTTCGTTACGGCATCGACGGCATCATCGGCCTGATCCCGGTGATCGGCGACATCATCACCACGGCGATATCGCTCTGGCTGGTGCGCGAGGCCCGTGCACTCGGCGCGCCGTGGCACATTACGGCGCGCATGCTTGGCAATGTCGCGCTCGATGGCGCGGTCGGTCTCGTACCGGTGGTGGGCGATGCGTTCGACGTGATGTTCCGCGCCAACATCCGCAACGTGAGATTGTTGCGGCGCTGGCTCGATCGTCAACGATAGATCGCGTGGGAGATCAGGCGGCGGCGTCCGCCGAGGTGCCTGCCTCGACAGAATCGGACTCAGCCGGGGTACGGCGAGCGAGGGGAAAATCCTTGCTGTTGTACAGCGTGCGGATTCCATTTTGATCGAAGCGGGCTTCGTCAACCTGCAGATATGCGCCGTTCAGCGAGTCTGCCGGCAATTCTTCGATCGCGAAGCGAACCGCATCGGCTGCAGTGTCGAACCGGCGATAGGCAAAGCCCGCACGCTTCTTCTTGCGGATCGCGGCCGGAAACAATTCTGCTGATTTGTTGAAGCTGAATGCGGACATGGATAACTGACCTCTACGCTGGATCACGATGCCGATGCATTACGGTAACCCGAAATCATCAACGTGATCGATGTTAATGACCTGGAGTATGACGACATCCGAAAATCGCTTCGAAATCCTCAGAACTGATCCGAGGTCAGGCGCTTTCCGCATCATGCTCTAAGGTAACGATCGAACTGATGCCCGCGCAAAACGCAAAATTCGCCGGGCAACTGCTGCCCGGCTGACATCATTTCATGACAGTACCCAATATAGTCATGATCGAGCAAAAAGCGACCCTCGCGGCGCGCGAGACCGGAAATTCTCGATCAATTCGCATGCCGCGAATTACAGCCGCGTTTTCAAAGCGATACGCTGGAGCCGCGGCCGTACTAGGATATTCCCGGGTCTTCGCATACCTCTCCTACTCGTCGATCGGGACGACTTTGAGCAGAGAGGTATAGGGTTCCACCCTTAACGCGGTGCTGGCCATCAGCCCGACCTTGCGCAAGGGAGCCTGTTCCAGCGCGCCGGCTTCCGCCTTGCGAACGGCATATTCCCATACGGTCATCGAGCCCTTGGCGGCCAGCATTTTGGCGACGCCGCCGGCGTCTCGGCCATCCATTTGCGAGAGTTCGTCTTTGGTAAGTCCGATCACGATTTCGTCCTTGGCCGTGACGACCTTGAACAGCGAAACCTTGTCGGTTGCCAGCGCGGACTGTTGCGAGAGGAAAAATTCGAGAACGAGCACGGCCAGTCCAAAGCCGAGCACGACGCGATTTGAAGTTTGCGACATCGTAGTCTTTCGGTGTGAGTTTTTTATTGGTTTTGCCGCGCATGGCGCAGGCCACGACAACAAAGCCCTGCGTAACCAGAATTAGGTTGCGCAGGGCCGTTGGCGGGTTCGCATGTATGTAATCGCGAATTGAGTCGTTATTTTGCCTGTAGCTTCAATGCCGCAGAATTGATGCAGTAACGCAATCCCGTCGGCCCTGGACCATCATCGAATACGTGTCCGAGATGGCCATTGCATTTCGAGCATAGCACCTCTGTGCGGATCATGCCGTGACTGACGTCGCGTTCTTCATCGACGTGGTTTTCGGATGCCGGGCGAGTGAAGCTCGGCCAGCCGCAGCCGGAATCGAATTTCGCATCGGATTCGAACAGCGTCTGGCCACAGCCGGCACACACATAAGTGCCAGGTGTTTTGGTGTATTCATATTCGCCGGAGAACGGCCGCTCGGTGGCCTTCTCGCGCAGAACGGCATACTGCATCGGCGTCAATTCCTTGCGCCACTCGCTGTCGCTCTTTTCGACCTTTCCCGGAACTTGTTTGGTATCGGACATCGATCCTCCAAAACAGATTAGCGCTCAGTTGGTGGCCTTGGACGAACTCACCAGCGTCGGCTTCTCGACGTAGTTCTGCGCGAAAATCTTCTTCAGGTTTTCGATCTTCGGCAGATCGTTGTAGGCAATATAGGGTTGATTGGGGTGCAGCGTCAGGTAGTCCTGATGATAGGCCTCCGCCGGAAAGAATCCGTCCAGCATTCCGACCTTCGTCACGATCGGCCGCTTGAAAACCTTGGCCGCATCGAGCTGGGCAATGTAGGCCTCGGCGATCTTTTTCTGCTCGGCATTGGTCGCGAATATCTCGGACCGATATTGTGTGCCGGTGTCGGGGCCCTGACGATTGAGTTGGGTCGGATCGTGCGCGACCGAGAAGTAGATCTGCAGGATCTTGCCGTAGCTGATCCGCTTCGGATCGTATTTGATCTCAACGGATTCCGCGTGGCCGGTGGTGCCGGTGCTGACCACGTCGTATTTGGCGGTGCTCTTGTTGCCGCCGGCATAGCCGGACACGGCATTCACCACGCCCGCCGTATGCTGAAACACGCCCTGCACACCCCAAAAGCAGCCGCCCGCGACCACCGCGGTCTGTAGACCGTCTGCCTGGGGGGCATCCATGGCAGGCGCGGGAATGACGACGGCGTCTTCGGCCGCGATGGATGGGGCCACAGCGAAGGAGGCCACAGCGAGCGCGCCGATGGCGGCTGCACAGAGCGAAAGGCGGCTGAACAGGTGAGGGGTCATGGGAAATCCTCTCGAATGATCGATCATAGCTGGCATCAAGCCGGTCGAAACAGCCTCGAAAACGGTTCCTTGCCGGCGACGTCCAGAGGTACGCGTGAAAGCCGCGTTTGTTACAGCTAGCCGCACACGACTTCGTGAATAAAGTGGCTGAAATTACAGTAGCTTAGATTAGCGAAGCCAGATGTTGCGAGATTTGGCCCGCCTGTCACCCTCGCAGCGTTCTGCGCGAGTGAACGTAACGCTTCGTCCAAACAAAAACCGCGGGGGTGAGCCCGCGGTTCCGGTAATACCTGAATTGCAGGTATTATATTAGCGGCACTGATACCGGTTGCCGTCGCGCGCCAGGAAGGTGTCCGAGCCCGGATCGTAGGAACGATACCGCTGCGCGCAATAGGCCTGATGCTGCTGCGTGGCAGCGTTGGCCTGGCCGGCCGCGATCGCGCCGCCAATGATGGCGCCCGCGGCGAGACCACCGATCAGCGCGCCCGCACCACCGCCGCCATGATAGTGGCCGTAGCCGTGGCGGTGCCAATACTGAACGGTTTCAGTCGAGGAAGGTGCGGCCTTCGACAAACCAGCCTGCGCCGACATCAGGGGCGCCGAATTTGCCGGCAGCGCGAATGCCAGCGCGGTTGAACCCACAAGCAGCGTTACGCCGATGGTTTTCGCAAGTCGCATATCAAATACCTCCTATGCCTGATTGGCCGTTACTCATTCGAGTGAGATTGTTCCGGTGAGCGCCATTTTCACCATGCGCCAGATCGGCGCAACACATAATTTGTCGCGCAATTCGTGTAAAGGTTCACCGAGAAAGCGCTATACCACCACACTTAATCGCTTCGCCGCCCGCGTGATGCCGGTATAGAGCCAGCGTGCCCGGCTGTCCTGAAACGCGAAGCTTTCGTCGAACAGCACCACGTCGTCCCACTGCGAACCTTGTGACTTGTGTACGGTGAGCACGTAGCCGTAATCGAACTCATCGTAGGGCTTGCGCTGTTCCCACGGAATGTCCTCGATACCGCCGCTGAAGCAGTCTGCCCGCACCGAAACCTTGGTGACCCGGCCGCCGAAATCCTCGTCGGGCGATACCCGCATGGTGACGATCTGCGATTTCGATTGGGCTCGCGACTTCACGCGCCACAATCCGCCATTGAAGAGGGCCTTCTTGCGATTGTTGCGCAGGCACACCAGTTTGTCGCCGGCGACCGGCAGTGGGTCCTCGATGTGCTGCTTCTGGCGTACCCGCATGTTGTAGGCCCGCCGCGTATTGTTACGGCCGACCAGTATCTGATCGGCATTCATCACCCGATCCGGATCGAGCGCGTCACGGCGGACCACTTCGCTCTCGCCGAATTGCCCGATATCGAGCGCGCGCCCTTCGCGGATCGCCATCGACATGCGCACGATGGGATCGTCCTGCGCCTGCCGATGCACTTCGGTCAGCATCGCGTCGGGCTCGTTGTTGGTGAAGAAACCGCCGCCTTGGATCGGCGGCAATTGCGCAGGATCGCCGAGGACGAGCAACGGGCAATCGAACGACATCAGGTCGCGGCCGAGATCGGCGTCGACCATCGAGCACTCATCGATGATGATGAGCTTGGCTTTCGACGCCGGCGCGTCGTCCCACAATTCGAAACTCGGCTGTTCCTCGCCGGATTCGCGCGCGCGATAAATCAGCGAATGAATCGTCGATGCGTTGTCGCAACCCTTGTTGCGCATGACCAGCGCGGCCTTGCCGGTGAAAGCCGCGAACTTGACTTCGCCGTCCACGCCCTCCGCGACATGGCGCGCCAGTGTCGTCTTGCCGGTGCCGGCATAGCCGAACAGCCGGAATACCGGCGGCGTGCCGTTCTTGCCGGGTTTGGCTTTCAGCCAGTCGGCAACGGCTTTCAGCGCCGTATCCTGGTGGGACGTGAAGGTCGTCATGGGTTCTCGGTGATATAAGCCGCGGGCTGTCGCCGCGACTCGAATCTCCGCAAGCTAAACATTCGGAGGCGCCGTGCAAGCCGGTCATGCGCATGGCGGCGTCAGGCGGTCGGCACCTGTTCCGCGTCAGGCCAGGCGAGATCGATTCGCGGTTTCGTGATAAGGTTTTGCGCGTCGTTAATGTGAGATCGGTCCGAATGAAACGCATCGCTGTCTGGGCAGCCTACGCCATCGGTGCGCTTTCGATCGCCTATATTGCGCTCTATATTTATGCGGTGGCGACGGCGCCGCGCCTCACGCCCGGCGAACCGATCCGCATTTTTCGCAGCCCGGATGCGCCGAGTTATTCGGCGCTTACGATGTCGGCCTGAACGACCAGCCGATCAAGCCGTCGCTGCAATGCCCCGATAATCGCCTGCGCCGAGGCCTGCCGGCGTGATCGGCAATCCGCCGTCCGCATACTCGTTGAGCTTGTTGCGCAGCGTGCGGATCGAGATGCCGAGAATGTTGGCGGCGTGGGTGCGATTGCCGAGGCAATGCTTCAGCGTTTCCAGGATCAGGTCACGCTCGACATCCGCCACGGTGCGGCCGACCAGCGCGCGCGTGACCTGCTCGGCGGCGAGCGTCGCGTGGGCGACGGCAGGAACCGACTTCGCCAGATCGAGCCGATCGCCATCGGGTGTCAGGATCGCATCGGCACCGATCTCGTCGCCGCTGGCCATCAGCACCGAGCGGTGAATGGTGTTTTCCAGTTCGCGGACGTTGCCCTGCCAGCGGTTAGTGGTCAGCACGTGACGCGCATCGGCAGAAATCGGCCGTACTGGCACGCCGTTGGCTTCGGCATATTTGCGGGCGAAGTGTTGCGCCAGTTCCATGACGTCGGCCGGGCGCTCGCGCAGCGGCGGAATCTTCAAATTGACGACGTTGAGCCGGAACAGCAGATCCTCGCGGAAGGTGCCTTCGCGCACGGCATCCGCCAGATTGCGGTTCGAGGTCGCGATGATGCGGATATCGACCGGCACCGGCCGGGTACCGCCGACACGATCGATGACGCGCTCCTGAATCGCGCGCAGCAGCTTCGATTGCAGGCGGACGTCCATTTCCGAAATTTCATCCAGTAGCAGCGTGCCGCCGGATGCTTCCTCGAATTTTCCGATCCTGCGAGCGATCGCGCCGGTGAAGGCGCCTTTCTCGTGGCCGAACAATTCGGACTCGAGCAGGTGTTCGGGGATCGCGGCGCAATTGACCGAAATGAAGGGTCTCTTGGCGCGATTGGAACGGCTATGGACGTAACGCGCCAGCACTTCCTTGCCGGTGCCGGATTCGCCGGTGATCATGACCGATGCATCGGAGCCGGCGATCTGCTGCGCCAGCTTGATGACCTTGGCCATGGATTCGTCGCGGTAGACGAGGTCGCGGGAGTCGTTGGCGACAGCGGCCAGCACGGCGGCGATCAGCTCCGGATCTGGCGGAAGCGGGATGTATTCCTTGGCGCCGGCATGAATGGCTGCGACCGCCGCGCGGGCGTCACTGGCGATCCCGCAGGCGACGATCGGCACGTGGATGTGTTCGGCTTCGAGCCGCATCACCAGATCGCGGATGTCGAGGGCGACGTCCACCAGCAGCAGGTCGGCGCCCTTGCCGCCGCGCAACACCCGCATCGCCTGTTCGCTGTCCTCCGCGTGGGTGACGGAAGCGCCGTTGTCCATGGCGATCTTGGTGGCTGTCGTGAGTTGCCCCTTCAGGGTGCCGACGATGAGAAGCCGCATGATTTGCTCCTGTTATTCTCTGCGCAAGCGCGCTGGTTGTCCGCGCGTCAGGCGCGCTCCGCCTTGATGATTTCGGTCATGGTGACGCCGAGCTTGTCCTCGACGAGGACGACTTCGCCGCGCGCGACCAGCCGATTGTTGACGTAGATATCGATCGCTTCGCCGACCCTGCGATCCAGTTCGAGCACGGTGCCGGGCCCGAGCTTCAGGAGCTCGCCGACATCCATTTTCGAACGGCCGAGCACCGCCGAAACCTGCACCGGAACGTCGAATACAGCTTCCAGGTCGGAGGCGGCGCGCGAGACATGCTCGTCGTTGGTGCTGGAATCGTCGACCATCGAAGGCGCGTCCGCCGAATTGAGATCCTGAAGCGGAATCTTGCTGTCGTTGTCGCTCATGATTCGGTTCCCGTATGTCCTTGTTTGCGCGACGCGACGTAACTTGCGACCAGTTCGGTGATCTTGGCATCGATCGCGGTGCGTTCACGCTCGACGCCGCCATCCGCCCACTCGATCCTGCAGTCGCCGGACTCGATCTCGGGCTCGGCGAGAACGATCAGACGGCCCTGAAAGCCGCTCTGTTTCGCCAACTGCTCGAAGCGATCCCGCGCGGCCTCGTACAGTTGCTCGTTGACCCGGATGACCAGATGCGGCGTCGAGACCAGATGGCGGAAGCAATCGGCGACGAGTGCCGTGATGCCGGCCATGGGCTCGGCCGCGATCAATTCGCCGCTGAGCTGGCGCGCGACGGCGACGGCAACATCCACCGCTTCGGTTTCGATGCGATCCTCGACATTGGAAAACCGCGACGCGATGCTCTGGATCGCAATCCCGATCTGTTCGAACGCGAGTGCCACACGGCGATCGCTCTCGACCTTGGCTTCGCGTTGCGCGGCGTCGTGGCCCGCGCGATAGGCGCGAGACTCGGCTTGTGCAACTTGCTGAGCGATCTCGGCAGGCGTCGCGGCCTTTTCCCGCGCCTTGTGAGGCGCGGAGAAGTCCGTGTCGAACAGGAATTTTGCCGGAGCGCCCATCAGTACACCAACTCGTCGTCAGCGCGGTTCTTCGACAGCATGATTTCACCCCTGGCCGCGAGATCCTTGGCCAGGTTGACCAGCAGCGCCTGAGCCTCGTCGACGTCGCGCAAGCGCACCGGCCCCAGCGCTGCCATGTCGTCGAGCAGCATTTTGCCGGCGCGCGACGACATGTTGCCGAGGAAGAAGCCGCGCACTTCCTCGTTGGCGCTCTTCAGCGCGATGCCGAGCTTGTCCTTGTCGACGTGACGCATCAGGGTTTGCGCCGATCCGGAATCCAGCTTCACGAGATCGTCGAACGTGAACATCAGCGCCTTGATGCGTTCGGCGGATTCGCGATTTTCTTCTTCGAGCGAGGTGATGAAGCGGGTTTCCGTCTGCCGGTCGAAGTTGTTGAAGATTTCCGCCATGACCTCGTGGGCGTCGCGACGACGGGTCTGCGACAGATTGGACATGAATTCGCTGCGCAGGGTTTGCTCGACGCGCTCGATCACTTCCTTCTGCACGGCTTCCATCTTGAGCATGCGGCCGACCACGTCGAGCGCCATGTCTTCCGGGAGGATCGCCAGCACCCGCGCTGCATGCTCCGGCTTCAGCTTCGACAACACGACGGCAATGGTCTGCGGATATTCGTTCTTCAGGTAGTTGGCGAGGACCTCTTCCTGCACGTTGGAGAGCTTCTCCCACATGTTGCGTCCAGCCGGTCCGCGAATCTCATCCATGATGCCGGTGACGCGATCGGCCGGAAGATACTGCTGCAGCAGCCGTTCGGTGGCGTCGAAATTCCCCATCAGTGCGCCAGAGGCCGACATGCGCGACACGAATTCGAGCATCAGATCCTCGACGGTGTCGGCTTCGACGGTGCCGAGCGACGACATCACCACCGACAGTTCACGCACTTCGTCGTCGTCGAGCATCGCCCATACCTTGCCGCCATATTGGTCGCCCAGCGCGAGCATCAGGATGGCGGCACGTTGCGGGCCGGTCATCGGCTTGCTTTTGGCGCGGCCGTTCTGGCGACTCGCCAGCGTCGCGACGACGCTTGCGATGTCATTGTTGGTCTGGGCGATGGTTTGCGGTACGGCCATGGCGATCAAGCAGGCTCAGCGAGCCATTGACGGATGATGGAAACGGTTTCTGTCGGATTGCGCTCGGCCAGTTCGCCGACGCGGTGGACGGACTGGGCGTGAACCTGTCCCTGAACCTGCGCGACATCGATCATCTGAGCGGTCGCATTCGATCCGGGAACGAGATTTTGGCCGGGCGCGGCAGGCGTCTGGCTTGCGTCGGCCAGCGCGGGAACGGGGGCAGGGCTGTTGTTGGCCGGGTTGGCATCCGGGCTGAGGATGCGCTTCACCAGCGGCCGCACCACCATGAACACGACGACCAGTCCGAGCAGCGACATTACGACGAGCTCGATCAGGTTCATGACATCGTCCTTGGTGAACTGAAGCATGCCAAGGAAGCCGGACGGTTCGTTGATCGGCTGTGCAGACGGGCCTTCGGCGAAACGCAGATTGACCACCTCGACCTGATCGCCGCGCTTCTGATCGAAGCCGATCGCCGAACGGACCAGCGCCGCGATGCGATCGAGCTGCTCCTTGTCGCGTGCCTGGTAGACCGTCTCGCCTTTTTCGTTCTTGGAATAGATGCCGTCGACCAGCACCGCGACGGAGATGCGATTGACGCGTCCGGCCTCGGTCACTTCGGTCTTGGTGGTGCGTGAAATCTCGTAGTTGTTGGTTTCTTCGCTCTTCTTGCTCTGGTCTTTCGTGGCGCCGGTGCCATTGTCCTGCCGCTGGTTGCCCGGCAGTTCGTTGTTCACCGTCACCTGCCCGTCGCGGTTATCGGCGGTGGTCGAAGATTCTTCGCGGGTCTGGCTGGAGCGCAGAACGCGGCCTTCAGGATCGAACTTGTCGGAAGTCTGCGTCACCTTGTTGTAGTCGAAATCGGCGGAGAGCTGCACGCGGGCGCGGCCGTTGCCGACCACCGACGATACGATCGATTCAACCTCGCTGCGCATCCGCTTCTCGAAATTGATGCGGCGCTCGTCGCTGGTGGCGCCGCCGCTTGCGGGGTCGCCCGCGGCGCCATCGGCCAGCAGTTGCCCGGCTTCATCGACGATCGAAACGCGCTGCGGCTTCAGGCCGTTCACCGCGGATGCCACCAGGTGGCGAATGGCGCGGACCTGCTGCGGTTCGAGGGCGCCGCGAACGCGCAGCACGATCGAGGCCGACGGTTCGGGCGTCTCCCGCGAAAACAGCGGGCGTTCCGGGAGAACCAGATGGACGCGCGCGGCCTGGATGCGGTCGATCGCGCGGATGGTGCGCGCCAGCTCGCCCTCAAGTGCTCGCAAGTGATTGATATTCTGGACGAAACTGGTCGATCCGAGCGCGTCGGACTTGTCGAAGATCTCGTAGCCGACGCCACCACCCTTGGGCAGGCCGCCTTCGGCCAGCTTCATGCGCAGGCGCGTGACCTTGTCCTTCGGCACCATGAGGATGGCGCCGTCGTTGCGCATTTCATAAGGAATTGCCTGGCGCTCGAGCTCCTTGATGATGCTCGAGGAGTCTTCGACGCTGAGGTCGGTGAACAGCGTGGTCATCTGCGGCGTCGTGACCCGCATGATGACGAAGCCGAAGAATCCGACAAGCGCGAGGGTCACCGCAACCATCGCGGCCAGCCTCGACGCACCCAGACCTTTTAGAAATCCCGCCAAACCCTGCACGAACCAGCCCCTGAGATTCGGCGTGGACAGCCGACTGGGCAAAATTTGCCCATGGGATGGTTTCAATATGGTTAACGGCGGTTAAGACCCGTGACGATTTCGCCAAAGTTGCTGAAAATCGGCCACCAGTGGGCGACCGATTTTCAGAAAATTTGCGTTTTCCGGGAGCTTACTGGCGATATTGCTGAATGCGGGTGGTCCGCAGCCCCGCCAGACCGTGCTGGTCGATCGAAAACTGCCAGGACAGGAATTCGTCGACGGTCAGCGTGTAACGGCTGCAGGCTTCTTCAAGGGAAAGCAGGCCACCGCGAACGGCGGCAACGACCTCAGCCTTGCGGCGGATGACCCACCGTTTGGTTCCGGGCGCGGGCAGATCCGCGATGGTCAACGGACTGCCGTCGGGCCCGATGACATATTTGACCCTCGGGCGATGGGGTTCGGTCATGGCGTACTCACAAACTCTAACCACTGAACTCACCACCGCAATCTACGCGGACCGGCTTAAAAATTGCCTAAGCGTAATAGTTCAATACGATTAGCCTTCGACCGGTCGCAAAAAAGCGCGCCGGATAGGGGTGAAGCGGGCCCCGAAGGACGGATGAGACGCATTTCCGCAAACTCTGCCGTCATCACCGGACTTGTCCCGCCTGCGGGGCCATAGCCCCTTCGGCGCGGCGAAGGCCCGGTGATCCACGCCTTCGCAACGTCGCAACAAGAAAGACGTGGATGGCCGGGACAAGCCCGGCCATGACGATGTGTGTTGGACGACGCAGCCGACAGTTGACATTTCCGTTGATCTAGGATTTAATTCCTTAGTCCGGTCCCGATGAGAGGGGCGAGCGCGATCGTCAGGTTCGCGGGGTCGGATGCGGTGGACGCGGCAGCGTCGGGCGCGGAGGAGATGGCAGGGCGGGCCA
>JANINJ010000044.1 GCA_024508855.1 Xanthobacteraceae bacterium | reverse complement strand
CCCGCTCGCCGACGACCGACCTTTGGAACCGCGTCCTGGTCGCGACAGGCACAGCGGATCATCCCGTCATGCGTCGAAGGGTCCGGCGATTGCGATGTTGGGGAAAGAGCCAGCCCCACGGTCGCAGAGGCGACGGCCGGCAAAAACAAAAACGAGGGCGTCGGCGAACACGTCAGGCACAAAATTCACCGCGGCGATGAACGCCCGTGAATGCGTGGACCTGTTGTCCACACCGAACGAAGAACGCATCCGTTGAAGAACCGTTCTTCTGCCGGATCGCCGTTCGGGAGCAAGCTCTTCCGAAATGGCGCTCCGGCCGGTTGGCCTGATGTCTCGCCGACACCCTCTCTCGTCGACTTGAGCCTCCGGTGGGATTTGCCTGAAGCAAACTCCGTGGCGGCTCCCGTGACGTCGCCGGCATCAAGTTGCCGGCAATTCCGAATGGCGAGCTTACTTCTTCTTCTTGGCGACCTTGCGGGTCTTCTTCGCAGTCTTCTTCACTGCGCTCTTCGCCTTCTTCGCCTTCTTAACGGTCTTCTTTGCCTTCTTAGCTTTCTTGGCCATGTTGCCCTCCTAATCAAAGTGAGATGGCTTAATCGCTGCGTGCACTCGGGAATCGAAATGCACTTCATTCCGAATACACCAACACATGCGAAAAAACAGCGTCCTGCTTAAGGAAGTGTTGACGAAGGAATGCCAGCGCGCCGCCCGCATGTGCAACGCAATCATCGCGAGGCGTGCAACGCGACATGCAAATAGCCCGCGAAAATTCTACGTCGGCAATTGTCAAGATTGTAGAAAGCGCTTGTGCCGCAGATATATTCTTTATTCGCGCATCGATCGTTTTAGTTTGAATGCGCGTTATGGCGACTCACGCCGAGCCTGTTTGGACGTCGCGCACGGACTCTGAGTCGCGTTTTTTGGCAAACAAAAAATTTTTCGTGTTGTGGACGTTTTGGCGCCCTCGCGCAGGCAAGACGCGACTTTTTCGGCGAATCGACCGACCTGATTCGCGCCGGAATTTTCCGGCGGCGATCGATCGTAACGACGCGCGAAGGGATCGCGCGCGATGCCAAGCTGAACAAAAATTCAAAATCGAAAGACGACGCGCGACCGTTTCAACCGTGTCCGCGACATCTTCGCCGCGGCAAACGGTAGTCGCCGCAGCAACGATCGGACAACGTCGTGACCGTCGCACGGCGACGGTCACAGCCGAGCGACGACACGCGCGATCAAAGTCCGAGCTTGCTCTTGAGCAGGTCGTTGACCGCCTGCGGGTTGGCTTTGCCACCCGACGACTTCATCACCTGACCGACGAACCAGCCGATCAGCGCAGGTTTGGCGCGCGCCTGCTCTACCTTGTCCGGATTGGCGGCGATGATGTCGTCGACAACCTTTTCGATCGCGCCCATGTCGGTGACCTGTTTCATGCCGCGCGCCTCGACCAGCGCGCGCGGATCGCCGCCCTCGCTCCAGACGATCTCGAAGAGGTCCTTGGCGATCTTGCCGGAGATCGTTCCCTCGCCGATCAGATCGACGATCGCGGACAACTGCGCCGCCGACACCGGCGAGGTATCGATCGCCAGGCCTTCCTTGTTCAGGCGACCGAACAACTCGTTGATGACCCAGTTGGCGGCAAGCTTGCCGTCGCGCGCCTTGTTGGCGAGCGTGGCAAGAACTGTCTCGTAGAACTCGGCGCTCTCGCGCTCGCTGACCAGCACGCTCGCATCATACGGCGTCAACGCGAAGTCCTTGATGAATCGCGCCTTCTTCTCGTCCGGCAATTCCGGCAGATCGGCCTTCAACGCGTCGACATAGGCTTGCGTGAATTCCAGCGGCAGCAGATCGGGATCGGGGAAGTAGCGGTAGTCGTGCGCTTCTTCCTTCGAGCGCATCGAACGCGTCTCGCCCTTGCCGGGATCGTACAGCCGGGTTTCCTGATCGATGGTGCCGCCATCCTCGATGATGCCGATCTGGCGGCGCGCTTCGTATTCGATGGCCTGGCCCATGAAGCGGATCGAATTGACGTTCTTGATCTCGCAGCGCGTGCCGAGCGGATCTCCGGGCTTGCGCACCGAGACGTTGACGTCGGCGCGCAGGTTGCCCTTCTCCATGTCGCCGTCGCAGGTGCCGAGGTATCGCAGGATGGACCGCAGCTTGGTGACGTAGGCCTTTGCCTGCTCCGACGAGCGGATGTCCGGCTTGGAGACGATCTCCATTAGCGCGACGCCGGATCGGTTGAGGTCGACCAGCGTCATCGTCGGATTCTGGTCGTGCAGCAACTTGCCGGCATCCTGTTCCAGGTGCAGCCGCTCGATGCCCACGGTGATGCTGCTGCCGTCGTCGAGATCGACCACCACTTCGCCCTCACCGACGACTGGCGACTTGTACTGGCTGATCTGATAGCCCTGCGGCAAATCCGGATAGAAGTAGTTCTTGCGGTCGAAGGTCGAGCGCAGGTTGATCTGCGCGTTCAGGCCGAGCCCGGTACGCACCGCCTGGCTGACGCACTCCTGGTTGATCACCGGCAGCATGCCCGGCATCGCCGCATCGACCAGCGAAACGTGGGAATTCGGCTCGCCGCCGAATTGCGTCGACGCGCCGGAGAACAGCTTGGCGTTCGAGGTGACCTGGGCGTGGATTTCCAGGCCGATCACCATTTCCCAATCGCTGGTGGCGCCTTTGATGAGTTTTGC
>JANINJ010000043.1 GCA_024508855.1 Xanthobacteraceae bacterium | reverse complement strand
GCAAGGCAACTGGCGCAGCGGTGGGCGGAGCAGGTGCGTAACGCCTCTCCACAAATCGAAGGGGAGCCGCTCTCCACCGGCGCGATGCTGGCGCTGGCATTTCCGGATCGCGTAGCGAAGAATCGCGGGAATGGCAGCTTCGTGCTGGCCAACGGGCGCGGTGCCGCGCTCGACCAGACGTCCGCGCTGGCGCGATCGCCCTATATCGCCGTTGCTGAACTGACCGGCACAGCCGCACGCGGCCGTATCCTGTTGGCTGCGCCGATCGCGCAGGCGGAAATCGAAGCCCGCTTTGCCGAGCAGATCGACAACGCGGATGAGGTGACCTTCGATAAGGCATCGATGGCGCTCCGCGCGCGACGGCGCAAACGCCTGCATGCAATTACATTGTCGGAATCGGTATTGCCGGTGTCGCCGACGGCCGAGACCGCAAGGATTCTCGCGGACGGCCTGATCGCGGCCGGTCTCGATCGCCTGCCATGGTCCAAGGCGCTCACGCAGTGGCGCGGCCGGGTGATGTTCTTGCGTGCGGCGGAAGGCGAACCGTGGCCGGATCTGTCGGATGCAGCATTGGCCGCCTCGAGTGAGACGTGGCTGGTGCCGGCATTGTTCGACAAGACGTCGCTGAAGGACTTTTCAGCCGGCGACCTGTCGGACGCGCTGATGGCGCTGCTGCCGTGGGAGTTGCGCGCGCGGCTCGACCACGAGGCGCCGACGCATTTCGAGGCGCCGACCGGCACCATGCTGCCGATCGACTATGAAGCCGAGCAGGGGCCGACCATTGCGGTGCGGCTGCAGGAATTGTTCGGCCTTACTGCGCACCCTTCGGTGGCTAGGGGCGCGGTGCCGTTGGTGCTGGAATTGCTCTCCCCGGCGCACCGGCCGGTCCAGGTGACGCGCGACCTGCCCGGATTTTGGCGCGGAAGTTATGCCTCGGTGCGCTCCGATCTGCGCGGGCGATATCCACGGCATCCGTGGCCGGAAGACCCGGCGACCGCGCCGCCCACCCGCCGCGTCAAGCCGCGCGGGACGTAAGCAACGAACGCATTAACGGTTCGCTCATCCTTTTCGCGAAAATAGACACGTTCGCTTTTCGCCATCGATCGCGGCTGCGGGCAGATGTGATGAGATCGCCTGCAACCCCGGTGAGTGTGGCGTAATGCGTAATGTGATGATCCTTGCGGGACTGATGATCGGGCTCGGCACCGTCATGGCGCAGATGGCCGATCGCATGACCGCGACGCCCGCTCTCGCGTCATCGTCCGACGTGATCGCCTCGGCATCGGTGCAGGATGCCTCGAGTGGACTGCGCAGCATCGTCATTCCGCGCGACACCCGCGGCCATTTCCAGACCGAAGCGCGGATCGAAGGCCAGCCCATCGGCTTCATGATCGATACCGGCGCATCGGTGATCGCGCTGAATGAGAAATCCGCTGCACGTATCGGTGTGCGCCCGGCACGAAACGAATTCAATGCCGCCGTATCCACCGCGAACGGTACGATCAAGGCGGCGCGAACGCGGCTGGCGATGGTTCAGGTCGGCGATCTCATCGTGCACGACGTCGATGCGATGGTATTGCCGGACGAGGCGTTGTCGCAGAATCTGCTTGGACTGTCGTTCCTGTCGAAGCTGAAGCGCTTCGAATTCGCCAATGGCAAGATGGTGCTGGAACAATAGCCGGCAGCGGCGCGGATATTCGGTCCGCCATCGCTGCCAATCTGCCGCATTTCCCTTCTAACCAATCATCCCGCCTTCCCACCGGCCGCAGCATTCGCTATGGCTGCGCTATTCCATTGTCCTTTTTCAGAGGCCATCTTCATGTTTCCAAAGCCGAAACCCGTCCTCGTGCCGAATACCTACGCTTACGAATCCGAGCCGATGGTGAAGGCGACCGGCTTCCGCGAATATGACGCGCGCTGGCTGTTCGGCAAGGAAATCAACCTGATGGGGATTCAGGCGCTGGGCATGGGGCTCGGCACGCTGATCGCCGAACTCGGCGCCAAGCAGGAAATCGTCACCGGCCACGATTTCCGCAGCTATTCCTCGTCGATCAAATACGCATTGATCTCAGGCCTGATGGCGTCCGGCTGCAAGGTTCATGACATCGGCCTGTGCATGACGCCGATGGCGTATTTCGCGCAGTTCGAACTTGATGTGCCGTGCGTCGCCATGGTCACCGCTTCGCATAACGACAACGGTTGGACCGGCGTGAAGATGGGCGCTAACCGGCCGCTGACATTCGGGCCCGACGAGATGACGCGGCTGAAGGAAATCGTTCTCAACGCCGATTTCAAGAACAAGGCCGGCGGCGGCTATGAGTTTGACGGGAACTTCCCGGCGCGCTACATCGCCGATCTCACCAAGCGAGCCAAGCTGAAGCGCAAGCTCAAGGTTGTCGTCGCATGCGGCAACGGTACGGCCGGCGCCTTTGCGCCGCAGGTGATGGAAGCGATCGGTTGCGAAGTAATTCCGCTCGATACCGAGCTCGATCATACTTTCCCGAAGTACAATCCGAATCCGGAAGACATGAAGATGCTGCACGCGATCCGCGATGCGGTGCTGGAGCACAAGGCCGACGTCGGCCTCGGCTTCGACGGAGACGGCGACCGCTGCGGCGTCGTCGACAACACCGGTGAAGAGATTTTCGCCGACAAGGTCGGCGTGATGCTGGCGCGTGACATGTCGGCGATCCACAAGAACGCGCAATTCGTCGT
>JANINJ010000042.1 GCA_024508855.1 Xanthobacteraceae bacterium | reverse complement strand
GGAGACGGAGCGCCGAGAGGCGCGCCTTGGTAGTTGTGCCGCGACGTATTCGCTTGACGGAGCGAACAGCGGCCGCGGAAACGCCTTCCGGCGCTCCATCGGCGGCGATTTTTAAGGACCGGGGACCGTGCTTCCGGGCTGGGCACAGATTCCCGAAGATGCTCTCTCCAGGTCTCCGTCGATCTCCGGCGGATTTCGCCGCCGGCCTCCCAACCGCGTCCAGCCAGCAAGTGGCGGCCGCTCGTAGTAGCGGCGGACGGTAGCCCCCGGCCTCCCGGACGACATGGCTGCGAGACCACATCGCGCAGGCGCCGCATCCCGTTCCGCGTCACGACGCCTCATGATGCGCCCCTCGCGAACGAGACATAAGGTATATATTCCTATAATCAGGGAATGTCAATCGCGATGATGCATGCGAGCGCATGCGCGATGCTATCGATCATCGGCCGAAAAACTCTTCGTCGTCCCTGCGCAGGCAGGGACCCATAACCCCTGAGGTTATTGGTGAGGGAATGCCCGTTGTCCAAGGTCATGATCGCTGCCCGTATCATCGGCGACACGGCGTATGGGTCCCTGCTTTCGCAGGGACGACGGTGATCGTGTGGTGATGCAAGCGCGTCTCATCATCTTCGAGGCGCGCTGCGCTCGCGCCTCAGGGTGACGGCGCCGGTGCACGCGATGACGGCTTGCGCGATTCAATGTTGATTGATCACGCTACGTCCGCAGCCCGGCCAAAAACAATGGCGCTCGAAGCGATGTGCTGCGAGCGCCAGTGTTTCCATCGTCATTCAGGGCGACGAATGCGCGTCGCCCCCGCAACGTGCGTTACGTTTCCAGCTGCTTGCCGATCGGCATGTTCCGGAGGCGCTTGCCGGTCGCGGCGAAGATGGCGTTGACCAGCGCCGGCGCGAACGGGGGCACGCCGGGTTCGCCGACGCCGCTCGGCGGCGTCTCGGCCTCGAACGGCACGATGTGCACGTTCGTAACCAGGGGCGCCTCGTCGATCCGCACCACAGGGAAGTCATCGAAATTCCCCTGCTGCACCTTGCCATCCTTGAACGTGATCTCTCCGTATTTCGCAAGGCTCAGCCCCATGATCGCCGCACCCTCGATCTGCGACTGAATGCGCTCCGGATTGACATAGGTTCCGCAATCGATGGCGGTGTCGACCTGATGCACCGTGAGCTTGCCCTTGTCGTCGACCGAGACCTCGACGATCGTCGCCACGTAGCTCACGAAGCTTCGATGGGCGGCAATGCCGAGCCCGTGTCCTTTCGGCACCGAGCGGCCCCAGCCTCCCTTGTCGGCGACGACTTCGACCACGCGCCGCAGCCGGCCGGTATCGATCGGATAGCTGTCGTAGGGCTCGCCGTAGTTCCAGAGATCCTTCACGGAGTCGAGTTTGACGATCCTCGGCTTGCCGATCAGTTCGAGCAGCATCTCCTTCTGATCGCGGCCGGTCGCATGCGCGAGTTCGCCCACCATCGACTGGACCGCGAATGCACGCGGAATGTTGGAGACCGACCGGAACCAGCCGATCCGCGTATGCGCAACGGCTTCCGGATTCTCGCATCGCACGTTGGCGATCTCGAACGGCATGTCGACAAGGCCCATCCCCAACTCGAACGGAGCGGCGTGAACGGCCTTCGCGGCAAAGGTGGACGCGATGGTGGGCGCCGCGCTGCGGTGCCGCCAGGCAACGACCTTCCCGCTCTTGTCGAGACCGGCTTCGATCCGTTCGACCGAGACGGTGTGCAGGAAGTCATGACGAACGTCGTCTTCCCGCGTCCATTGCACCTTGACGGGAGCGCCGACGGCCTTTGAAAGCAGCACCGCTTCCAGCGCGAAGTCGCACTTCGACTTGCGGCCGAAGCCGCCGCCGAGCAAGGTCACGTTGACCGTGACGTTCTCGACGGGAATGCCGAGCGTTTTCGCCACATCGTCGCGCGTGCCGCCGGGGCTCTGCACGGGAGCCCAGACTTCCGCCTTGTCGCCGGTGACATTGGCCACCGCCACCGGCGGCTCCATGCTCACATGCGCAAGATGCGGCAGGTAGTATTCGCCGACGACGACCTTGTCCGCGCCTTTCAGCGCGGCATCGACGTCACCCTCGTTGCGCACGACAAGGCCCGGATTCCGCGCCGCCTTCTCGAGTTCGGTGCGATAGGCCGCGGATTCGTATTTGGCATTCTCGCCATCGTCCCACACGACCTTGAGCGCATCGCGCCCCTTGATCGCCGCGCCGGTGTTCCTTGCGATTACCGCGACGCCGCCCAGCGGCTGGAATTTCGAAGGCCACGGCCAGCCCTTTACTTCGATGACTTTTTCGACGCCGGAAATTTTCAGCGCTTCCTTGTCGTCGAACGATACGAGCTTGCCGCCGGTAACGGGCGGGCGTGCGATTGCCGCGTATTTCATGCCCGGCAGGCGCGTATCGATGCCATAGGTCGCGGTGCCGGTCGTGATGTCATGAAGATCGACGATCCCGACCTGCCCCTTTCCCATGTAGCGAAAATCTTTTGGATCCTTCAGTCGCAAATCTGCGATCTTCGGAACCGGTTGCGCGGCGGCATCGGTGGCCAGTTCACCAAATCCGAGGCGCCGGTTGCTTGCCGCGTGCACCACCTCATGATTAGCCGCCTTGACCTCGGAGACCGGCACGCCCCAGCGCTTGGCCGCAGCAGCTTCGAGCATCGCCTTTGCGGATGCACCGATCTGGCGCATGGGTATCAGATAGTGCCGGGTGCTTCGCGAACCATCAGTGTCCTGATTGCCGAACTTGGTCTCGTCGCCATGCGCCTGTTTGACATGCACACGCGACCAGTCCGCCTCCATCTCATCGGCGACGATCATGGGCAGGCTGGTGCGAACGCCCGTCCCCATTTCCGAACGATGGGCGATGATGGTCACGATGCCGTCCGGCGCGATGGCCACGAAGACATGCGGGTCGACCACCGTGCCATGCGGCATCTTGTCGGCACCGGTCTGATACCCGGCAAATGCCTTGCGCGAGGTGAGCGGCGCGGCGAGCACGAGACCGCCGGCGATCCCGAGTCCTTTCAGAATCGTCCGCCGCGAAACGTTCTCGACCCTGGTGTGCTTTTCGGTTTTTTCAAATTTGTCCGGCTTCACGATGATGTTCATGATCAGACTCCCGTCGAAGCGAGATGCACAGCGTTTTCGATGCGCTGATAACAGCCGCAGCGGCAGATGTTACCGGACATCGCTTCGCGCACCTGATCATGGTTCGGTTTGGGATTCTGCTTGAGCAGCGCCGCCGCCTGCATGATCTGCCCTGCCTGGCAGTATCCGCATTGCGGCACATTCACCTGACGCCAGGCCTTTTGAACGGGATGATCCCCTGTTGGGTGGAGGCCCTCGATCGTCACGACCTCGCGGTCCGCCACATCGGACACCGCCGTGATGCAGGCGCGGACCGCCTCATCGTTGACCATGACCGTGCAGGCACCGCACAGCGCCTCGCCACAGCCGAACTTCGTTCCGGTCAACCCGATCTCGTCGCGGAGAAACCACAGTAGCGGCAGCGACGGATCTCCGTCCCAATTGTGCTCCTGGCCGTTTATTTTTAGCTTCATCATGGCACGCCTCGCTCTTCATAAGCTGATGGGAAGTCGTCACCGTTGAGCGAGAACATATTTCCTGGCCGCCCAACGTCGTCATTCGACGCGTATTGTCGTCTTCGTTTGAGGCAGAATTCTCCTTCAGTGCTTGTCGTTTCAGCATGGCAGACTCGCCCGGCACGCTGGCCGGGCCTACGTCATCTCGATCGCGCGCTAGCCCTTCGCCTTCAGGATGCGGATGCGCGTCTCGTCCACAAAGCTCTTGGCGTCCTGATCCGGGCGGCGGAACAGCTTGCGGTCCACCGAGATATCCCGGCCGCTGACGGTCTTGGTGCAATGCTCGTTGAGATAGACTCCGCCGACGGGCTCTTCGCGGGCATTCGACTGCCCTTCGCTGCATTTCCAGCCCTCGTCACCGTAGCGGGACTTGGCCTGCATGCCGAGCAGGAACGCCTTTTTGTGCTTGTAGAGCCGCGCCTTCGGATCGGTCTGGATCTGAAGGCCGCCCACGCGACCAGCCTCATCGACAAAAATCGTCAGGACCGCCGGATGACCGGCGACAATGGTTCCCTCGCGGCTGCTTGCGCGATCATATTCAAAATGGACGGCGTGCATTCCGTCCTCGCCGACAGCGCATTTCTTCCAGTCGTTCCAGCCGCCGAGCTTCTGTTCCGGTTTCGACGCACAGGAGAAGTTCGCATAACCGGCATTGGGCAACTCACTGACCGCCATGCCGATGCGCACGTCACGAAGATCGTTCGGCTCACCCGCCGTCGCCGCGGCGGCAACTGAAAGAGCGGCCAGCGACGCCGAAAAACAAACCGTTATGAACGAGGGAGCATTTTTCATTGCGCCGCTTTCTTGGCCTGCTCCGCCTCGGCGGGTTTCGCCTCGGTCTTATAGACGTTGCAGACGCGCGAGCCGTTACCGAAGAACGCCGTGCACTCATCATAGGTCGGTTCGCCCTTACCTTTGATGTGCGCAATGACGTAATCTGCCACAGCTTCGATTTCGCTGGGCCTCAAAAACACGTTAGCTTCCGGCGGCATCTGATCGCCGGCATCCTTGCGGAGCATATCGTAGCATTTCGTGGCATCGTAAGAGCCACGCACGAAAAACGGCATTCCCGTTCCCGGCCGGCCGCAACTCACCGTTTCCACGATCTGTTCGCGTGTCAGCTGCGTCTGGC
Source organism: Xanthobacteraceae bacterium (assembly GCA_024508855.1). GTDB lineage: Bacteria > Pseudomonadota > Alphaproteobacteria > Rhizobiales > Xanthobacteraceae > 62-47. The sequence continues at coordinate 317,790 of JANINJ010000042.1, read as the reverse complement.
GGAGCGACAGGGCATCGCCGCCATATCCGCCGCCGCCATTACCATGCCATTTGTGGCATCCCATGCAGTTGGCGCGCTGGAACACGTGCTTGCCGGCATCGGTTGGATCCGCCGGCGTCGCGGACTGACTGAACGCCGCGCCCGAAATGGAAATCAGTGTTGCAACCATGCAGGACACGGCGATGAGCGCAGCGAGATAAATTCTGGAAATTTTCATGTGATCGTTTTGAGACCGTCTTGCCAGTGGAAACAGGGCCTGGCAGCAGCCAGACCCTGTTCCGAACGAGATGTCAGAGCGAGAAGACGTACAGCATCGATCCCGGCTGCATTTTCTTCAGCTCGGGCGTCGAATCGATGAACCACTTGTCCCAGGCCCCGCCGAGTCCGACGAGAATGGCGACATACTGCTTGCCATCGACCGTGAACGTCATCGGAGGCGCATTGACGCCGCCGCCGGTGTTGAACTCCCAGAGCTTCTGCAACGTCTTGCCGTCAAGCGCCAAAACCTCGCCGGAAGGCTGACCCGAGAACACAAGGTCAGGCGTCGCCAGAATGCCGCCCAGATTGGGATACGGCATCTCGGCCTTGCCCGCGATCTTGCCGGTCGTCACGTCGATCGCCGTCACGCTGCCGGTGATCTTGAACGGCTGGCTCGGTCCACCACCGGTGAAGAACTCACGCGGCTTGATCTTGTCCGGCGTCATCGCTTCGGGGGTGATGCGATTGCAGCTTTCGATGACCGGGATGTACCAGAGCTTGAGGTCCGGATTGTACGCCGTCGGCGGCCAGTTCTTGCCGCCCATGTTGCCCGGGCAGATATCCGTCGTCTTGTCGGTCCGGTTCGGCGTCACCGCATAGGTCTGCACCGGTTTCTTCGGATCGTACTCCACCGGCTTGCCGGATTCGGGATCGATCCCCTTGGTCCACGTCACCTTCTTGACGAAAGGCAGACCCCAGACGAATTTTCCCGTGGTGCGATCGATCGCGTAGGCAAAGCCGTTGCGATCCGCTTCCAGCGCCAGCTTCTGCGGGCCGTTCTTGCCGGGAACGTCGACCAGAACGTTTTCCGCCACGCTGTCGTAGTCGTAGGGATCGTTTGGCGTGTGCTGGTAGTGCCACTTGATCTTGCCCGTGGTGGCGTCGAGCGCCAGCGAGCTATCGGTGTAGAGATTGTCGCCCGGCCGATAGGCGTTGTCCCAATCCGGACCCGGATTGCCGACGCCCCAGATGATGGTGTCGGTCGCCGGATCGTAGCTGCCGGTCACCCAGGTCGAACCGCCACCGGTCGCGGCAGCGTTCTTGTCGTCCTTCCAGGTCTCATGCCCCGGTTCGCCTTTGCCCGGGATTGTATAGGTGCGCCAGACTTCCTTCTGCGTCTTCAGGTCTGTCGCGGCGATCCAGCCGCGGATGCCGTATTCCGCACCGGCAACGCCCGTGATGGCCATATCCTTGACGATCAGCGGCGCGCCGGTGATCACTTCGCCCTTGTCGGGATCGGCGACCTGACGTTGCCAGGCGACCTGACCGGTTTCCTTGTTGGTGGCGATCAATCTGCCGTCGAGCGTATGGGAAACAACAAGATCGCCCCACAATGCAACGCCGCGATTGTCGACGCCGCAGCAGGCGACCGCGCCGGCCCAATCGTGATCGGTCTTGGGATCCATCTTCCAGAGCAGCGTGCCTTTGCCGCCATGCGCGTCGATCTTGTAGACCGATCCCCATCCGTCGGTGACGTACATGAAGCCGTTCTCGACGATCGGCGTGCCTTCGAGTCCGCCGTGGGTCCAGATGCCGCCGCCTTCGACGCCACCGAGATGCATCGTCCACGCGACCTTGAGGTTTTTCACCGTGTCGCGATTGATCTCATGCAGGCTGGAAAAGCGATGTGCGGAATAGTTCTTGTGATGAAGCAGCCAGTTGCCCGCTTCCTTGTCCGCGTTGAGCAGACGATCCTGGGTGACTTCGTCAGCCGCGAGCGCTGGGATCGTACCAACCAGACCAGCAATCGCAACGGCTGTGGCGAACAGATTCGCTCGCCTCAAGATTCTCGCATTTCGTTTCATAGCGTTTCCTCCGGGACATCTTCTTCATGTTTTTATGAGCGCAGCCGGCACATCCGGATACGCAGTTAGAAGATCTCGTTCAGCGAGCCATCGGCCGCTGCCACGATCAGGGTAAGCCGCGAACGTGCACCTCCGTTTCTACAGTGCCACCATTCTGAAAGGTCACGGAGCAAGCGAGCTTCGTACCTTCAACCAGCGTCTGGCGGGTTTGAAGTAGCATGATGTGGTAACCGTCTGCCTTCAATTCGACAGTCTTCTTGGCTGGAATTGGAATCGACTTGATCGACCGCATGGCTGGCGCTCCCTCGCCGCGGTCGACGATGTGTCGTTCAGTAAAATTTACAAACGGACATCTTGCCCGCAACAGAACGTCGTCATTCTCGGCATCGTTCTTGATCGTCATCAGCAGAGGGACATCCGCCCCCAGCTTATCGGACGCGGCCACCCACGCATTCGAAATATGAACGGAGTTATTTCCCGCGAGCGCAGGCAACGTCCCCCATCCAATCGTAACAAGGCCGAAAAATAAATTTCGGATCGGCCGACGGCACCGCATCATCGAAGCCACCAGAACGATCACCGATTGTCTCTAATTCGAGGTTCTGCTCTTACGCGTTCAGAGAGGGATGCAACCGGGACTTCCAGTACGGACATCGGCAATTTCCTCCGCGGAGACTTTGTATCAGTCACCGTTATCTTCTTAAGTAGCATTGCACTTCCAATTTTTTTGAGTGTCAAGCAGAAGCTGCACCAAGGTGCCATGCTCAAATGATGGTCGGGATCATTGCTGCTTCCGCACACTGCAGTTTGCAGCATCGGCCTTTCGCCCGTGTCGCTGCTTCGACACGTAAGCTCTCGTGTCCACCAAGTTGTCCTCATTGAATGCTCGCTCGTGGCGAGCACGATTCAAGGCGTCAGCAAACGGAGAGAATATTGAATGCCACGCCGCTATTTGAGCGCGCGTGCACCATTCCACTTGCCGGTCGTTGCAAGCTTGAGCAGCGTGGAGCGACAAAGCGCCTCGATCGAAGCCGTGGCATGCGTCAAGGGCCGGTCGATCGGATGGACCAGATTGACCGCTCGTTCAAGCTTGGGTTTGGCAAATCGCCAGGCGAGCAATTTTCCGCTCTGAACCTCTCGTGCGATCGAATTGAACGGAAGGATCGAATAACCCATTCCGATCTCGACGAGCCCTTTGATGTTTGCGTAAGAGTCAACTTCGATCACGGTATTTAATTCAAACCCTTGAGCGGCAGCTTCTTTTTCGAGAAGCGACCGCAGTCCATGGCTGCCGCTGGGCAAAACGAGCGGCAGCTTTGCGATGTGCTTGTGCGAACATGGTCCGGCCGGCGGTGGCTCAACACCTTTCGGTGGCGTGACCGGGCCCAGCAGCCAAAGCTCTTCCGTCAGAATTGGAGAAGACGCCAGCGTTCGATCGGACACGGGAATATAAAGAACGGCGAGGTCGACGCGTCCTTCCCTGATCCATTCCAGCACGAACCCGCTCATGGCTTCGGCGATGCGCAGTTTGACCTTGGGAAATTGCTTGCGTGCCTCGATGATCAGCGGCACCGACAAGATCTGGCTGATGGTTCCGGGCAGGCCGACGCGTACCTCTCCCGACGGTTCGGCCTCGTGCCCCTGGATCTCATGCCTGGCGATGGAAAACTGATCGATGATGATCCGCGCATTGCGCAGCAATATCTCGCCGGCCTCGGTCGCAACAACGCCTTGTGGGCTTCTGAACAACAGCGAAGAGCCCAGTTCGACCTCCATGTTGCGCACATGAAGGCTCAATGCAGGCTGAGCGACGTTCAGGACTTCGGCTGCCTTCGAGAACGACCCCTGCTCCACAATCGCAATGAAGTAGCGGAGCTGGCGGAGGTCCATCTATCCCAACATTTTATTATGGCATCGACCTAAGAATATCATTTTAGGTATAGTGGAGGAGCTTTGACAAGCGTCAAGCAGATCTCCTGCCGACGCTCATCGTGCACAGCAACATAGGTCAATGCTTGTCAGGTATCGACCGTCTGGACTTTCGGAGCGAATTCCTTGCGCAGCCGCTCGCTATCGGCGCCGGCTGCGGGCACCGGACCGACGGCCAGCGCTTCGCCATTCACCAATGCACCCGGTGCCAGCATTCGCACCGGTCCGGTCGGCGTATCGACGTCGAGGTAGCGATTTTGCGGATGCGCGGCGAGATCGTCCAGCGAACTGACCCGGCCATAGGCCAGCCGCGCGGCACTGAGGATATCGATAGCCTGTTCTCGGGTCATGCCGAGAAAGATCGGGACGATTTCGGCATCGAGCGCCTCGCGGTTCTTCACGCGATTGCTGTTGTCCGCGAACCGCGGATCCGTCGCCAGATCGGGACGCCCCAGAACATCCCGGCACAACACGACCCATTCACGCTCGTTCTGGATCGCAATCAGGATCGGCCGCCCGCCGCTGCACGTGAAGGCGCCATAAGGCGCGATCGTCGGATGATGCAGGCCGAACCGCCCCGGCGTCACACCGCCATAGATGAACTGAAGATACGGGACATTCATCCAGTCCGACAGCGCATGAAACAGCGATACTGAAATGTGGCGCCCAAGGCCCGTCTGCGAACGAACATAGAGCGCCTGAAAGACCGCTTGCGTCGCCGTCATCCCGGCCGAGATGTCGCCGACGGAAACCCCGACGCGGACCGAGCCGAAGTCATTGCCCGTCACGCTCGCCAAGCCGCTTTCCGCCTGCACCAGCAGATCGTAGGCCTTCAGTTCGTGAAGCGGCCCCTCGTCGCCGTAGCCGGAAATCGAACAGGTGATCAGCCGGGGATATTTCTGTCGCAACTCCGCCATCGCGAAGCCGAGCCGATCGATCGCGCCGGGCGCCAGATTCTGAATGAAGATATCAGCGCGGCCGATCATCTCGCCGAGAATGGCGCGGTCATGTTCCTGCTTCAGGTCGAGGCAGATCGATTCCTTGCCGCGGTTGAGCCATACGAAATAGGCACTCTCGCCATGCACCAGGTGGTCGTATTGGCGGGCGAAATCGCCCTCGGGCCGTTCGACCTTGATAACGCGCGCGCCGCCGTCCGCGAGCTTGCAGGAGAGATAAGTGGCAGCAACAGCCTGTTCTATGGAAACAACCAGCAATCCGTCGAAATCCGAAGCCATTACTCCCACCTTTTCGGCGCCTCCCGGTTCCAGGATCGATCCAGCATCGCGGATTCTGGCCGCCAATTCAAATAACGCCATGCTGTTAGGGGTATAACAGCTCTATATGTCTCGGTTTTCAGCGTGGTGCGACTTCCTGACGTGATCGCATTTCTGTATATGCCGCGCATCGAGATTGTATTTCCGTTACACCGATAATACCCCTACTTGGCAGCATGGTTTCGTTCGCGAAACCGCGGGAGACAAGCCAGCCCATCGAGTTGCAGGACCACTGAAACCGACGAGACAGGCAAGACAGGCAAAGACAGGATTGACATGATCAGCGAGGACTATTCCGACATCCGCGACGCCGTAGCCAAACTCTGCGCCCAGTATCCGGGCGAGTACTGGCGCAAGCTGGATCGGGAGATGGCGTATCCGAAGGCATTCGTGGATGCGCTGACGGAAGCAGGCTACCTGTCGGTGCTGATCCCCGAGGAATATGGCGGCGCGGGCCTGAAACTGTCGGCGGCGATGGCGATCCTGGAGGAAATCCAGCGCGCCGGCTGCAACGGCGGTGGCTGCCACGCGCAGATGTACACCATGGGCACGCTGCTGCGTCACGGCTCCAATGAGCAGAAGGCCAAGTGGCTGCCGAAGATCGCGAGCGGCGAGTTGCGGCTGCAGGCGTTCGGCGTCACCGAGCCGACCAGCGGCACCGATACCACCTCGCTGAAGACCTTTGCCAAGCGCGAAGGCGACAATTACGTCGTCAACGGCCAGAAAATCTGGACCAGCCGCGCCGAGCATTCCGACCTGATGATCCTGCTGGCGCGCACTACGCCGAAGGAACAGGCCCAGAAGCGTACCGATGGCCTGTCGGTATTCATCGTCGACATGCGCGAAGCGCGCGGCAACGGGCTGACCATCCGCCCGATCCGCACCATGATGAACCACGCCACCACCGAAGTATTCTTCGACAACATGAAGGTGCCGGCGGAGAACCTGATCGGCGAGGAAGGCAAGGGCTTCCGCTACATCCTCTCCGGCATGAACGCCGAGCGCATCCTGATCGCCGCCGAATGCATCGGCGATGCCAAGTGGTTCATCGAAAAAGCCACCAACTACGCCAAGGATCGCGTGGTGTTCGGCCGCCCGATCGGACAGAACCAGGGCATCCAGTTTCCGATCGCCAAAGCCTACGCGTCGATGCGTGCGGCCGAGTTGATGGTGAAGGAAGCCGCCCGCAAATACGAAGCCGGGCTCGACTGCGGCGCGGAAGCCAACATGGCCAAGATGCTGGCGGCGGATGCTTCGTGGGAAGCCGCGAACGCGGCGGTGCAGACCCATGGCGGCTTCGGCTTCGCCGAGGAATACGACGTCGAGCGCAAGTTCCGCGAGACGCGGCTGTATCAGGTGGCGCCGATCTCAACCAACCTGATCCTGTCTTTCGTCGCCGAGCATGTGCTCGGCATGCCGCGCTCCTACTGAGATCGCCGAGACGCCCATGCCGCTACCTCTTCAGGGATTGACCGTCGTTGCCGTCGAACAGGCGGTCGCCGCTCCCTTCTGCAGTTCGCGCCTCGCCGATGCTGGCGCGCGCGTCATCAAGATCGAACGGCCGGAGGGTGACTTCGCCCGCGGCTATGACGCCTTCGCCAAAGGCCAGAGCAGCTACTTCGTCTGGCTCAACCGCGGCAAGGAATCCGTCGTCATCGATCTTGCGACAGACGCCGGCCGCAAGGAACTGGAGGCGCTGATCGCGAGCGCCGACGTGCTGCTGCAGAACCTCAAGCCGGGCGCGATGGACAAGCTCGGCTTTGCACGCGAACGGCTGCGCAAGGATTATCCGAAGCTGATCCTCTGCACAATCTCCGGTTACGGCGACGAAGGCCCCTATGCCGACCGCAAGGCCTACGACCTGCTGATCCAGGCCGAGAGCGGCCTGGCCTCGATCACCGGCGGCCCGGAAAGCGCGTCGCGCGTCGGCCTCTCCATCGTCGACATCGCCACCGGCGCCACCGCGCATGCGGCAATCCTCGAAGCGCTGATCGGCCGCTCGGTCACCGGCCAAGGCGCCGACATCCGCATCTCGATGTTCGACGTGATGGCAGACTGGCTCACGGTGCCGCTGCTCGCCGCGGAAGCCGGACATTCGCCCAAGCGCATCGGCCTCGCCCATCCTTCGATCGCACCTTACGGTGTGTTCCGCTCCAAGGACGGCAAGGACATCCTGATCTCGATCCAGAACGAGCGCGAGTGGAAAAAACTCTGCGCCGAGGTGCTGGAGCAACCCGATCTGCCGAACGATCCGCGCCTCGCCAACATGGTGGAGCGCGTGCGCAACCGGCAGCATACCGACACCATCGTCGGCGACGCTTTCGCCCGCATGACCCGCGATGCACTTCGGGATCGGCTCGCCAAGGCTGACATCGCCTTCGCCGAAGTCAACACCATGGACGATCTGGCGAAGCACCCGCACCTGCGCCGCATCGCCGTCGACAGCCCGGGCGGTGCCCTCGCCTATCCCGCGCCTGCTGCCATCGTCGTCGGCGATGAGCGCACCTACGGCGCTATTCCGGCTATCGGGCAGCATAGCGTTGGCACGCCCGCCAAAAGCAAATCCTGAAGTCTGCCAGCAACCACCAGCGCATCGCGTCATCCTGAGGTGCGACACGCGGAACGCGTGGAGCCTCGAAGGATGATTGTGGGACACCACCCTTCGAGGCCATTGCTTCGCAATGGCACCTCAGGGTGATGGCGTCAGTCGATCATGCGCCGACTACACGCCCGTCACCGCATGACGAATGGATTCGGCACATCCTTGCCGTAGGACATCCAGACACATTTGGTTTCCAGATATTCCAGGATCGCTTCCTGGCCGCTCTCGCGGCCGATGCCTGAATTCTTGAAGCCGCCGAACGGCGCCATATAGCTCACGGCGCGATAGGTGTTGGTCCAGATCGAACCGGCCCGCAGCCGCTTCGCCGCGGTGAACATCCGGCGCGGATTGTCGGTCCAGACGCCGGCAGCCAGTCCGTAAGCCGTATCGTTGGCGATGTCGTACGCCTCCTCGTCCTCGCGGAAGCGAATGACCGAGAGCACCGGACCGAAAACTTCCTCCTGCGCGATCCGCATGGAGTTCGATACGTTGGAGAACACCGTGGGTTCGATGAACCAGCCGTCGCCGCATTCGGGCCGGTCGGCGGCCTTGCCGCCCATCACGCATTCCGCGCCCTCGTTACGCGCCATCTCGATGCACGACAGGATGCGCTGATATTGCGGCTGCGTGGTGACGGGGCCGACCTGGGTCGCCATGTCCATCGGATCTCCCATGCGGGCCGTTTTCGCCAGCGCGGTGAACTTGTCCAGAAATTCGTTGTGGATGCTCTCATGCACCAGCAACCGCGAGCCTGCGATGCAGGTCTGCCCGGTCGCCGCGAAGATGCCCGACACGACACCTTTCACCGCATTGTCGATATCCGTATCCGGGAACACCAGTTGCGCCGACTTGCCGCCGAGTTCGAGCGTCAGCCGCTTGAAGGTCTGCGCGGCATTGCGCGCAATGTGCCGGCCGCTGTTCTCGCCGCCGGTGAAGGCGATCTTGTCGACGCCCTTGTGCGTCGTCAGTGCCTCGCCCACTTCGGCGCCGAAGCCGGTGACGACATTGAAGACGCCCGCCGGAAAGCCGGCTTCCTCAACAAGCCGCGCGAATTCCAGCGTCGAGGCCGAGGTGAATTCCGACGGCTTGGCGACGATGGTGCACCCCGCGGCAAGCGCGGCCGCCAGCTTCCACGTCAACAGCAACAGCGGCGAATTCCACGCCGTGATCGCCGCGACGACGCCGACTGGCTCGTGGCGGGTGTAGGTGAACATATCCGCCTTGTCGATCGGAACGACGGCACCCTCGATCTTGTCGGCCAGGCCGCCGAAGTAATAGTACCACTGCGGGATATATCCGACCTGCCCACGCATCTCCGCATAGAGCTTGCCGTTGTCCTGCACCTCGGTCGCGGCGAGATGGTCCGCGTCGCGCAGAATGAGATCGCCGAGCTTGTGCAGCAGCTTTCCGCGCTGGGAGGGGTGCATGTTCGCCCAGTCGCCCTTTTCCAGCGCCTTGCGCGCGGCCGCGACCGCGGCATCGACATCGCGCTGGTCGCATTTCGGAATGCGCGCCCAGGGCTTGGCGAGAAACGGATCGACGGATTCGAAAGTTTCGCCGGACTCCGCGCCGCGCCAACGGCCACCGATGAAGCACTGATAATCCTTGATACCTTGAACTCGCGCCATGGAGCTTTCCTCCGGTCTTGTTGTTGATGACTCAGCTTACTGGAATTCGACCACCTGGCGGATCGCGCTGCCGTCGGCCAGACGATCGAACCCCTCGTTGATCTCGTCGAGGGAAATACGATGGGTCAGCAGTTTGTCGACCGGCATCTTTCCGCGATTGAACAATCCGAGAAAGCGCGGAATGTCCCGCGACGGCACGCCGGAACCGAGATAGCTGCCTTTCAACGTGCGCTCTTCGGCAACCAGCGAGACGGCCGGCAATGTCAGCATCGCTTTCGGATTCGGCAATCCTGCCGTCACCGTCGTTCCACCCCGGCGTGTGATGGCATAGCTGAACTCGAGCGCCTTCACCGAGCCGGCAAACTCGAGCGCGGCATCGACGCCGCCTTTCGTGGCTTCTTTCACCTTGCCGACGACATCCGGATCGGCTGCATTGAAGGTGTGGGTGGCACCGAGTTCGCGGGCCATTTCCAGCTTCCGGTCGAGTTGGTCGACCGCAATGATCGTCTCCGCACCGTTTGCCGCCGCGCCGAGAATGGCCGCAAGGCCGACGCCGCCGAGACCGACGATCGCCGCCTTCCCGCCGGGCTCGACATCGCCGCCGTTGAACACCGCACCCGCGCCTGTGAGCACCGCACACCCCATCAACGCCGCGATGTGCAATGGAACATCCTTCTGCACCTTCACCAGCGAACGCCGGGATACGGTCGCATATTCGGCAAAGCACGAGATGCCGCAGTGATGATGCACGCGATTACCCGCGCGATGCAGGCGGAATTCACCGGTGAGCAGATCGCCCTTGCCGTTGTGTTCCGCACCCGGCTCGCACAGCGCGGGGCGCCCCTGCGAACATGGGTCGCAATGCCCGCAGCTCGGCACGAAAACGCACACCACATGATCGCCGCGCACCAGATCGTCGACGCCGGGGCCCACTTCTTCGACGACGCCGGACGCTTCGTGCCCCAACACCATCGGCAATGGCCGGGGCCGATCGCCATTGATCACGGACAGGTCGGAATGACAGAGACCCGCCGCCGCGATCCTGATCAAAACCTCGCCCGGTCCGGGACCGTCGAGGTCGACGTCCTGCACCTTGAGAGGGCGTGAACGGGCATAGGGCGCTTCCAGACCCATTTCTTCAAGAACGGCGGCCCTGATTTTCATTCACAACTCCCTGTCGCATCCATGCAGCCGCGGCCGCTCGAGCGGCAACCGCGTTAGATTTTTCCAAGCCCAATCGCGCGAGCGTCGTTAGCGCGGCTAGTGAACCGCGGCGTACATGATCTTTTCTTCGGTCGCGTCTTCCATCGAAAATTCCTCGACTACCCTGCCCTGGCGCGAGACCAGAATCCGATCGGCGAGATTGAGGACTTCCGGCAGGTACGAGGAGATGACGACTACCGCGAGACCGGAATCGGCAAGCTGATTGATGACGTGATGCAGTTCCGCGATCGCGCCGACATCGACGCCGCGCGTCGGTTCGTCGAAAATGATCAGCTTCGGCCGCTGCACCAGCGAACGCGCGATCACCACCTTCTGCTGATTTCCGCCGGAAAGTTCGACGACCCGCGCCGAATTGTTGATCGCGCGGACATTGAGTTTTTCGGTCCAGTGGCGCGCAAGCTCCATCATCTCGGAATAGCTGACGGTGAGGCCCTTGTTGAGGTCCGCGGCCAGAAGATTGAGGTAGATGTTTTCCGCGATCGACTTGGTTTCGAAGAAACCCTCGAGCTTGCGGTCTTCCGTCACATAGACGATGCCATCCTTCACCGCCTTGCGCGGCACGCGATAGCGAACCGAGCGCCCTTCGAGTTTGACTTCGCCGCCGTGGAAGAAATCGCGCTTGACCACGCCCGAGATGATCTTTGCGGTTTCCGTCCGCCCCGATCCGATCAGGCCGAAAATGCCGGTGATCTGCCCGCTGTAGATGGAAAACGAGGTGTTGCGCACCATCTTTCCCATCGAAAGGTTCTGGACGCTGAGAATCTTCTGGCCGTAGGGACGCGGCGCGCGCTTGTCGCCGGCCTTGCCATAGAGTTCGCCGGAAAGCGTTCGTCCGACCATCGCATTGATGATCTTGTCGCGATCGAACTTCTTCACGTCGTCGGTAATTACATGCTGCCCGTCGCGCAGGATCGTGATGCGATCGGAAATCGCGAGCGCTTCCTCCAGCGCATGCGAAATGAAAATGATCGACACGCCATCGCTTTTCAGGCGCCGGATCAGCGAGAAGAAGTGGTGCTTTTCCTCGGGCGTCAGCGTCGCCGTCGGTTCGTCGAAGATGATGACTTTCGCCTTGTGGTGAACCGCCCGCGCGATTTCCACCATCTGCTTTTGCGCCGCACCGAGCTGCGACACGAACATCGTCGGATCGACGCCGAAGTTCAGCGACTGCAGGAACTGCTGTGCCGAGATATAGATTCCGCGCAGCCGGTTCAGGAACTTCTCGTTGCCGAGATAGAGGTTCTGCGCCACCGTGAGCGAGGGTACCAGGCTGGTTTCCTGAAACACCATCGCGATGCCCTTTTGCAGAGCCTCGGCCGGCGTCTTGAAGGATTCGACCTTGCCGTCGACCAGAAGCTCGCCGGTCGTCACTTCGTGGACACCAGCCATGATCTTGGTCAACGTCGATTTTCCGGCGCCGTTCTCACCAAGCAGCGCGTGAACTTCGCCGGGAGCCAAGTCGAAGCTGACGTCGCGCAGCGCGGGGACGCCATAGAACTCCTTGGTGACGTTCTTCAACTCGACGATCGGTTGCATCGTTCAATCCGATTACGTTTGGATGTTCAGCAGGACGACCTCGTCACCGCCCTTGCTCGTCAGCCACAGTTTTCCATCATGCTCGACCGCCGACGTGATGCCGTGGCGGCGGCCGCCGGCCCGGCTGTGCATGCTGCGGATCGGAACGAAATTCTCGTTGAGTTCGACGACGAGGCCATAGGAAAGCGTCGGCGCCCAAGGCTTGAGAATGCCCATCTGCTTCAGCGCGCCGCCCTGCATGGGCTCATGAAACGAGACCCCGCTCTGCAGCGCCGGCGCGATCCAGTATTGCGGCGCCACTTCGGCCATCATCGCCCGCCGATACTTGTCCTCGCGCAGAACAAATTCGATCAAGGGACTTCGCGGCGCGAAGATGCTGAGCCAATAGCCGCCGCGGCTGGAGCGCGCAACCCGGGCGGGATAACCCGGAAGGTCCTCGATCAGTTGGCCGAGAACATTGCCGTTGCTACCGATCCGGATCAGCCGCTTGGCCCAGCTTTCGCTGACCACGTAGCTGCCGTCCGGTGCAGCGAAGACGCCGTTGGGAAATGCCAGTTTCGAGGCCACCTTCGTCGCGTCGCCTCGCTTGAGGTCGATGCGCCAGAGAATTCCGGAGTGACGCTGGTCCAGCAGATCGCGTTGCCAGGCCGCCAGAGGATTATCCGACGACCCCACGCAGACCAGCAACATATCGTCATTCGCGAAAGCCAGCGCGGTGACGCAGGAATAGGCCCTGCCGTCGCGCCAGTTGACGGGCGCTTCCTTTCCGTTGCGATCAAACACGAGGATGCCGTGTGATTGACATGCCACGGCCAGCAAACCTGCGGTCGAGCACGCCAGCGCCGTTACCGCGCTCGGTGCGGTCAGGAGCGGCACCGGCTCACCATTGCTCCCCGCGCGCAATATCTGCGCGCCGCTGGACCAGATCGGCTTGCCATCGAGCAGTGCAAGATTATCCGGCTGCGCGACGGCGATACCCGTTGGAGCCTCTTCGAGGATGCTGTTCGGCTTCAGCGCCCCGTCCAGCGGCGGCACCGTCACCGACGCCGAGCCGCGCCCCAGGAACCGTTCGAGCCAGCCACCGATCGCGTTCATCGGACCTGTCCCCAATAGCTCTGATATCCGCTCCAGGTCTTGTCGGCCCAGTCGCCGAGCTTGACGCGGCCGATGCGGTTATTGGTGATGCCGCCGAGGTAGAGCCAGCCCTTGTGCTCGCGCATCGAGGTGATCATCGGGTGATTGCTTGCGCCCTTGTCCCACATCGATTCGACGATCTCGCCCTTGTCGTTGAAGCGGATGACGCAACCGATGTTGAGGTTCGGATAGAGCCACTGATCGGGCGCGATGCGCCGCGCCATGCGGCGGCGGAAGCCCGGCATTCGCAGCGCGACGTCCAGCGCCGGCGAGCGCATGCCCATGATCGCCGCCCAATAGGTGCCGTCGGAGGCGCGGTTGATGTTGTCGGGATAGCCCGGCAACTGGTCGAGCATCCGCTCCACTGTTCCGGCCTTCGGCCCGGCGATCCAGTAGCGGTTAATGCGGCAACCCCAGCTTTCCGCGAACAGGATCGCCTGCCCGTCATGCGACAGACACACGCCATTCGGGAACACCAGCTTGCGCACGGCGGTGTGGGTTTTGCCGGTGTTGGGGTCGTAGCAGATGATGCGGCCGTTGCCACGACTCTCCAGCGCGTCCACCGGCCAGTCGTGCATCTCGTAGCGGATCGTCGCTTCGCTGAAATAAACCTTGCCGTCGGGCGCAATGTCGAGGTCGTCGGCAAGTCGCAGCCGGGAATCGTCCACCACCGAGAACGGCGAGCGGTTGGTTTCGTCCGTTACCTTGATGACATTGCGGTCGCGGTCGATCTTGTAGAGTCCCATCCCGCCAACGCACACCAGAAGGTCGCCGACCTTGTCGAACGCCATGCCGAGCGGCGATCCGCCGATGTGGGCATAGACTTCCCATTCCTTGTAGTGCGGCGGCGAGAAGCGCACGATGTCGCCGTGGCGGGTGCCGCAATAGAGATAATCATTCTCGTCGAGAATCACGTCCTCGGGCGATTCCACCTCGTCGAGGCCGATGATCTCGACTTCCTTCAGCCGGTCGTTCAGCGCCAGCGGCCCGCCCTTCTCCGCATCGGTCGGACGCGGCGTCGGCAATTCGACAAGCGTCGGGGAGACGTAGACCTTCGACAGCAGCTTGTCGCGGTTCTTGAGCCAGCGCACGTCGATGAACACCGCCAGCAGCAACGTGAGGCCCAGCACCATCGGCCCCGAGCCGCTGTTCATGCCGAGCCGCAGTACCCCGTTGGTCATCAATTGAACGATCACCGCGCCAATCAGCGCCTTGACCACTGAGCCGCGGCCGCCGCCCAAGCTGTTGCCGCCCAGCACCGCCGCGGTAAGCGCCGAAATCTCGAGACCCATACCGGTATCGGTGCCAGCACCGCCGAGCCGCGCGGCATAAAGAACGCCTGCCAGACCGCAGAGCATACCGGAAATCGTATAGGCTGCGCAGACGGTACCGCGCACCGACAGGCCGATGTTATGTGCGGAGCGACGCGAGCCGCCGATCGCCATGGCGCGCCAGCCAGGCCGGCTGCGCGTCAACAGGATGTGACCGATCAGAGCCACCACGATCAGGATGATGAAGCTGGACGGCACGCCGCCGACGCCGCCAAGCCCGATCATGTCCCAGACGCTGGAGTCGTAGAAACTCACCGACATCGCCTTGGAGTATTTGAGCAGCAGCATGTCGACGACGGCGCGCACGATAATCAGCGTCACCAGCGTGGTGAGAAAGGCGCGCAGGCGGAGATAGCCGATCAGGAAACCATTGATGAAACCGACGCCGCCGCAGATCAGCACCACTGCCGGGATTGCGAGCCATACCGGCCAGCCGCCAAGATTAAGCAGCGCCAGCGTCATGAAATTGCCGAGCGCGAAATTCGAACCGACGCTGAGGTCGAGGCCGCCGACCACGATGACGATCATCATCGCCATGCAGACCAGACCGAACTCGCCCAGCTCGCGCGCCTGGATGGCGAGATTGGACGCCGAGAAGAAATTCGGAATCAGCGTTCCGAACAGGCCGACAACGCAGAGCAGCACCAGGAACGGGATCGCGTTGTCGATCCACTTCTTGGACAGCAATTCGCCAATCACATGATCGGGAACAAAGCGATATCGCAGCTTTGCAAGGGTGCTCGTCGTCGCCAAGGGAAGCCTCGTATGCGGCGTGGTTCGCCGGCGGGAAAATCAGAGAAGAGCGTGACCGCGACGGATCGCGGTCACGCTCGAAGCGTCAACGCAGCAGCTTGGCGTACTGCTCGGGATCCCAGCAGGTGCCGGCTTTGACATCGGCCTTGGTCATGACCCGTAACGGCGAATAGATCTGGGTCTTGATAGCGCCGGCCTTCTGCTTGTTCTGCAGATAGGTCATGATCGCGGTCCAGGCGTCGCGGCCCATGCCCGGCGCATCGTAATTAATGAAAGTCGAGAAGGTGCCGTCGGCGAGACGGTCGCAGGATGCCTGCGCGCCGCCGCCGGAGGTGACGAAGTAAACCTGACCCTGCTTTCCGGCTTGCTTGATCGCGGCGCCGGTGCCGACAGCTTGACCATCCCAGACGTCGATGACGCCGCACAGATCGGGGTTCTGCTGAATCACGGTCTCGGTGATCGCGCGCGCCTTGCTGGCGTCCCAGTCGGCCGCCTGGCTCGACACCACCTTGATCTCGGGATTCTCCGCAAACACCTTCTTGATGCCCTCGATCTGATAGAAGCTGACGCCACCGGTCGGCACGCCCTCAACCAGCGACACCTTGTGCGAGGTCTGCGTGTCCTTGCCGCACTTCGCCACCATCATCTTGGCGGCCTGCTCGCCCAGTGCGACGAAATCGGGACCGACATAGGCATCGGTCTGCACGGCACCCTGCATATTCATCTGGATCACGGCGATGCCGGCAGCGTTGGCCTGCTTGAGAAGGCGCGCCAGCGATTGCACGTCGGGATTCTGCGTGACGATGACATCCGGATGCTCGGCGATCAGCGAGGTCATGCCCTGCGCCATCGCCGAGGTCACCCAGTTCGGATCCTGCGCCTTGAAGTTGATGCCGTAGCGTTGCGCCTCGGTCTTGACGACGCCGCCCCAGGCCTGCGCCAGATCGAAACCGAGCGAAATCGGCAGATAGGCGATGGTCTTGCCCTTCAGCGAAGCCAATGCCGGCCCGCGGAACGCATCGGTCGATTCGTCGGCCCGCGTCGCCACGGATCCGACCGTCAGAGCAGCAAGCGCCGCCGCGGTCACCGCTAACTGAGTCAATTTCTTCACGGACGTCCCTCCTTGTTGAAACCCTGGATTGAAAATATTTGCTCGAACTAAATGTCGCCCTGCTGTCCCGTCTGCTCGTCGCGCGGATTGAGAATGCTGTCGGCCACGATCGCGACCAGAAGGATCAGGCTCTTGACGACGTTCTGGACGGTGTACTGAAGGTCCATGATCGTCATGCCGTTCATCAGCACGCCGATCAGCAAGGTGCCGACGATGACGTTGCGGACATTGCCGCGGCCGCCGCTCAGACCGACACCGCCCAGCACCACGACGAGGATCACGTCATAGATCATGTTGGAATTGACGACGCGCGTGTTCATCGCCTGCGCCGATGTCGCCGTGACGATACCGGCAATGAATGCAATGCCGCCGGCGATGACATACTGCACCACCAGCATCGGCCGCACCGGCATGCCGCCGGTTCGCGCGGTGACGAAATTGTCGCCGATGGCGTAGATGAAGCGGCCCGGTTTCGTGAAACGAAGAAACAGATAGGCGATCAGCGCAACCGCGCCGGCAACCAGGATCGGGGTCGGAATGCCGAGCAACGTTCCCTGCCCGAGATGAATGATCCAGCCGATATCCGACGGCAGGTAAACAACGTCCGTGCCGGTAATCAGGTGCGCCCGGCCGAAGCCATAGACGAACGTGGCCATCGCCAGCGTTGCGAACAGCGAGGGAATTTCCGCGTAGGCAATCAGCAAGCCGGTGATCAGGCTCATTCCAAGCGCGAAGAGCAGACCGACGGTCATGGCGGAGGCGACTGACATGCCGCCGCTGACCAGTTGCAGACTCCAGGCAACCGAGATCGCCATGTTGGCGACCAGCGAGAGATCGATGCCGCGCCCGAGGACCACGATGAGCATGCCGAGACCGAGAATGCCGAGAACGGCAACGCTCCGGATTAGCGACAGGATATTGTTGGCCGCGAGAAAATTCGGAAGGATCAGCGAAAACACGGCGAACAGCATGACCGTCAACAGGAAGACGATCTTTTCCTGATTCAGGTAGCGTACCGCGCCCAGCGATTTGATGAGATTGCCCATCTCGGTTTCCTCGACCCCACAACGGCTTTGAAGCCGTCGCTTTTCAACCTGCAGCAGGAGAGACGAGCACGCGATCCATGCTGCCGAGGTTGCTTGATCGAACTATACAAACCGACCGCACCACTTAAATTACTAAATTGCGTTATGGGCTATACATTTCAGTTATGGCGACCAAAGTACGAGACCGCTGCCGCGTGGTTTCGCAACGACCGAACATCCAAAGTCTGCAGCACTTCAGAGCGTGGCTCACAAAAGAACCGATAAAACACGGTGGGAATATTCAGTTCGTCATGGCCGGGACGGGCCCGGCCATGACGGTGTCGATAAAGCAAGATGTCAGGAAATAACCGGCAAGACCTCGATATCGTAACCGTGCGTCAGCGAGCGGTTGAGGACCGGATCGTTCAACTCCATCTCGAAACGCGTCGCCGGGCGAATGCCGCCGATTGCGCCGGGGGTGCCGCAGAACATCAGCGTTCCGGCCGGAAGCGTGTCCGTCCCGGTGTGCTTGCGGATGAGATCGCGTGGGGTGCGCAAGGTGGAAACCGAGCTCTCCTGATAGAGCACCCGCTCGCCGTCGATCGTGGCCCAAGACCGGATGACCAGTTGGTCCCAATGGCCTTCGACGTCGGCATAGGACCACAGCTGCGAGCCAACCGGCTTGCCGCACAGCTGCTTCGACAAGGCGATGCCCATCGCTTCCGCTTTGCGGTCGGTGTGATCGGATCCGATACCGATCCAGAGCCCATCGGCCATTGCGATCACAAGAGGCTCGACCTCGCCCGAACTGTCCGGCCCCAGCACCACCAGACGGCCCGACTGCGTCGCGGTCTGAGCCGCCACGCGGTAGTAGAGCGGCGTGGTCGATGGACGCGGTACGCCAATCGCGGCAAGCTCTTCGATATGATGTTCGATGGCGGCGGCATCGCGACCGGCCCAGCCGGCGACGATCAGCGAATTGATCTCAACTCCGACACGGTCGGTCCTGTCCTGTGCCGTGCGGTCGAATGTCAGAAGCATCTGGTTTCCTTATGTCTCGGTCGGTTTGGCGAGAATCTCGCCGCGTTCGATTTGCAATGTACGGTCGGCGATCTTGTCGAGCAACGCGGGGCTTGATTCGGTGATGAGCAATGCAAGTTCGGGGCGGTGCTTGCGCAGTTCGCCGAGCGTCCGCGCGTAATCCAGCGCAAGCGCCGGCGCCAGCCCCTGAAACGGCTCGTCGAGCAGCAGCACCTTTCGCGCGACCATGAGCGCCCGACCCAATGCGACCATCTTGCCCTGCCCGCCGGAGACCCCTCCTCCCGGCCTTTCCCGCATTGTATGCAGTTGAGGCAGCAGGGCGTAGACCTCGTCCAGGCGACGCTTCGTTTCGATCTTGTTCAACTTCAGCGCCAGCGCCGGAAGCCTGATATTTTCCTCGACGCTCAATTCGGCGACGAGACGGCGATCTTCCGGTGCGTAACCGATTCCGGCCTGCGCGCGATGATGCGCTGGAGATTTGACGAGATCGTCGTCGTCGAGGCGGATGGCGCCACCGTCGAGAGGCAACAATCCCATGATGGCGCGAAGCGTGGTGGTCTTACCGGCGCCGTTGCGTCCGATCAACACGGTGGTCTTGCGTTCTTCGATCCTGCAACTGACGTTGCGAAGGACGCGAACGCCTTCGATCGAGACCTGAACGTTATCGAGGCTGAGCATCACGCGACCCCTACGACGCTTTGCAGGACCCGCTGATCCTTGAACACCTCATCGGGATGCCCCTCCGCCATGATGTTTCCGGCGTTCCAGACCAGAACGCGGTTGGCATAACGCGCGACCACGTCCATGTCGTGCTCGACGAACAGCGCGGTGATCTGCCGCTGACGAAGGGCGCCCATCAAGGCTTCCATCAGCGGGAAGCGCTCCAGCGCGCTGACCCCGCTGGTCGGCTCGTCCAACAGCAGCAGGCGCGGCTTCAGCGCCAGCGCTACCGCAATGTCGAGCAGCTTCCGATGGCCTTCGGGCAAGGTATTGCTGATACGATTTTTGTCGTCGGCAAGCCCGACCAGGCCGAGCAACGCTTCGGCCTCCGCCCGCCGCGCCTCGGTCTCGAGCGGCCGCATCATGGTCCACAGGCCGTCCTTGGCGGCGAGCGACAGCATCATGTTGTCGATGACGCGCTGATCGGAGAAGAGCTGAGGGATCTGAAACGCGCGCGCAACGCCGAGGCGCGCGATCGCGCGCGGCGCCAGACGCGTGATGTCCTGACCGTCGAGATGGACGCTCCCCGATTTCGGCCGGACGTAACCGGTGCAGAGATTCAGGACCGTCGTCTTGCCCGAGCCGTTGGGGCCGATGATCGCGAGGAACTCGCCATCGTGAATGCTGAGACTGACGCCATCGGCCGCCTTGACGCCGTTGAAGGCGACATGGAGGTCCTTCGCTTCAAGGATAGGCTGCATCATCGCTCCGCCCCCTTCTCGCGCGCGAAGAGTCCGTAAAGGCCCTTGGGCATGAACATGATGACGGCGATGAGCGCAGCTCCCACGATCAGATTCCACGCATCCGTAACCGTGACGGCCGCGGTGTGAAGCAGTTCGAGAAATAGCGCGCCGATGAACGCACCGGGCACGCCGCCGATGCCGCCAAGAACCGCGACCAGAACGAGGTGTCCCGAGGCGGTCCAGAACGCGAAGTCGGGCACGACGCGCCCGATGGCGAAGCCCGCAATGGCGCCGCCCAGACCGGCGAGCGCCGCGGACACTACGTACGCAATCAGGAGTACTGCCCAGACCGGAATGCCGAGATATTCAAGCCGGACCTCGTTGGTATGCACGGCCGACAGCGCGTGGCCGAGCGGACTATCCAGATAGCGATGAATGCCAAGGCCGATGACCACCATCAGTACGAGACTGAGATAGAACAGGACATCCTTGAAAGCGGGTTCGCTGAGCACCATGCCAAAGACGCTCGGAATCGGCACCGCCATTCCGTCCGATCCGCCGGTGATGCCGTAAAGCTTGGCGAACAGCGAATAGAAGACCATCGACACGGCGAGGTTCAGCATCGCGAAGAAAATCGCGCGATAGCGAACGAGGAACGCGCCGACGATGACGCCCGTCAGGGCAGCGATCACGACGGAAAGAACCAGAAGGCTTGCAAAATCTCCAATGCCTCGCGCCGCGAGAAATGCGACGCCATAGGCGCTCGCGGCAAAGAACATGGCATGGCCGATCGAGATCAGCCCGGCGCGAAGCAGGATTGCCACGCCCAGCGCTGCAAACCCCTTGGCGATCGCAAGGGTCAAGACGAACTGAAGCCACGGGGCAAACATCGGCAGTATCGCAAGAACGACCACCGACGCAGCGGCGAGGACCACCCGCATCATATTCTCCTCGCGGTAACCGCGCCGAACAGGCCATACGGACGAATGAGCAGAACGACCAGCATCGCCGCATAGGGCGCGACCGCGTCCAAAGACGGGACGAAATAGATGGCCAGCACGCGGGCCAATCCCACGATCAGCGCCGCGACCGCGGCACCCTCGATCTGACCGAGACCGCCGATCGCCGCCACCGCAAATGCAAGCACCATGGTGTCGGCACCCAGCCCCGGCGCGACACCGGAGGTCGGCATCGCCAGCGCGCCACCGAGTGCTGCGAGAAACACGCCCAGCGAGAATGCCAGAATGAAAATGCGATTGGTGTCGATGCCGATCGACTGTGCCATTTCGCGATCAGCCACCACCGCAGTAATCAGCCGTCCGAGCCGCGTATGCCGGATCAGCATCCGCAGCCCGATGACGACCAAAACCGCCATTCCGATCAGGAAAATCTGATAGTTCAGGTAGACCACCCCGCCGATCTGGGACGTGCCCAGCAGCCGCACTGGCGCGTCTTCGTAAAGCGACTGCACACCGAAGACCATGCGTTGCAGGTCTTCCAGCATCAGAAACAACCCAAAGGTGATCAGGATCTGGACGGCTTCCGATTTGCCGTAGGTCCACCGGATCAAGGTCCGCTCGATGAGCGGACCGAGTATGGCTGCGACAAACACGGCGCTGAACAACAACGCCACGAATGACAGGTACGGGCTGAGCTGCCTGCTCGCGATAAAAAGGCAGATCGACGCCGCGACATAGGCGCCGATCGAATAGAGGCTGCCGTGCGCGACATTCAGCACACGGAGCACGCTGAATACCAGCGTCAGGCCAACAGCCGCGAAGAAGATCAACGCGGCGCTGGCGAGACTGTCCAGCAACAACGGGATGACAGTATTCGACATCGACCTACCTGCTCGGAATAGCTGCCAGAGCCTTTCACCGTTTCATGGAACCGGTGAAAGGCTCTGGTTTATTGTGACGCGCTTACTTGTAGCTTCCCGGCTTGGGCAGGGTTTTGACGAATTCAGGCTTCAGCGTCGAAATCCAGGCGATCGGGTCCTGGTCCGCCTTCGGCATCAAGCTGTCGCCCTTGTAGCGAACCATGTCGCCGATCACGGGGAACGGCTTGTCGGGCGACTTGACGGTGACGCCAACGATCTGGTCGACGAGGCCGTCATTGTCAGCACGGGTGTGCGTGGTGCCGGTGAGGGTCGCGACGGTGCTGCCTTTCATCGCGTCAGCGATTTCCGCGCGGGTCGGCCACTTGCCGCCGTTCTTCTGCATCGCCGCCTTGTAGGCCGCTTTCACATAGATCAGGGCGTTCGCCATCTTGATGGACGGGAATACCGGATATTCGCCGAAGCGGGCCTTGTAGTCTTCCGCAAATTTTGCCGTCTCTGCATTCGCCTTGGCATCGGGCGACATCCACCAGCCATCGCCGAGCACGCCGACGATCACGCCATCCGGCAACGGCACGCGCTGCAGGATCGTCTCGCCCAGCGCGAGAATGACCTGGCTGGAGGTGAACAGGCCGCGGGGCGTCGCCTGCCGCACGAAATTCTCGAGATCCGCGCCCCAGAGGTTGGAGAACACCACATCCGGATGCATCGTGGCGAGACGGGAAATCTCGGTCTGATAGTTCGGCGAGCCCATCTTCGGATAGAGCTCCGCAACGATCTGGATATCCGGCTTCAGGGCCTTCAGCGCCGCCTTGAAGATGTTCGCACCATCGTGGCCGAACGCATAGTCCGGATTGATGATCGCAACCGTCTTCACGTCCGGTTTGCGATCGAGGAGATAGATCGCATAGGCGATGAATTCGGGAATGGTGTTGCCATTCGGGCGAAATACGTACTTGCTCTTGCCGTCGATCAGCAACTGATGCGTATCGCAGTTCCAGCCGACGGTCGGCACCTGGAGCTGTTCCGCGATCGGAGCCAGCGCCAGACAGTTTGCGCTGGACAATGCCGCTACCATCACCTGATTTTTCGGGTCGCCGGCGAGACGGCGATATTCCGCGATCACGCCCTGCGCGCCCTGCGCTTCGTCGACATAGATCGGCTTCACCGGAACGCCCTCAATGCCGCCCTTGGCGTTGAAGTCGTCGATCATCAGATCGGCGGCATTCTTGCCGGGCATGCCGTAGGCGGCCGCCGGGCCCGAAGTGAACGTGAAAATACCAAGCCCCAAAGAGCTCGGCTTCTCCTGCGCGGCAGCCGGCACCATGGATGCCAGGCCGGCCGCGAACGCAAGTGCCGTCAGACCAACTTTGAACTTCATCATATTCCCCCTCTTATTTTGAAACAGATGATCGAGCGTGCCGATGGATGCCCAAGGGCATCACACCGGGTCGAAGTAGTGCATTTCCAGCAGCAGACAGCCGTTGACGGACTTGAACGGTCCGTGGGCTGCGTGCGGCGGCCGGCATGCGTAGGTGTTGGGTGGAAAGCTCTTGCCGCCTTCACCCTTTTCATCGTTGCCGACGATCAGATCGCCCGCGACGAGATAAACCTCTTCCCAGTATTCATGAGAGAACGGCGCAGTGGTGTAGACGCCCGGCTCGAAACGCAGCAATCGCGTACGCGTGCCGCGCCGATTGGCTTCGTCCAGCCCGCCGGAAAGAATCTTCTGCTGGATTCCCGCCGGATAACCCGCCGGGACTTCCCAGCCGCTGTTCATGTCCAGCGTGTAGAACTCGTCATGCTTCTTGTTGACTGGCATCTTGGTGTCTCCCGATTGAATTAGGCAGCCTTCGCCGGCGAGGTCACGACGCCGTTGAGATCGTAGGAATCGAGGATGTTCTGAACGAGCTTGTCGGCGCCCGCCCAGTCGTAGGTCCGGTAGGAATGGCCTTTGGTGACAAAGGTCGCGCCGGAATAGAACATTTCGTACTGCTGGTGGCGCGAACCGAATTCGGACCCGACCGCATCCCATGCGAGCTTGTAGAACTTCACCCGGTCGCGCGAATTCGCCTTCGGCGACTGCTGCGTCTTGTCGATGAGCGCGGCAATTTCCGGATTGGCGAAATCGGCAACCGATGACGGCAGCATGATCATGCCGCCGCCTGCCAGTTCGCGCAGCGTATTGACGACGCGCGGATAGAGCTGCTGGGTCAGCACCTGCGCGGTGTAAAGCGTATGCCGGTCCGGAACGTAATAGGCGCCGACCTGCGTGCCCTTGGCTTCCATCGCCGCGACCAGCGCATCGACCATCCCCGCTTCAGCGGCCAGTTGCCCGAGCATCTCGCGGACCTGCGGAAACTGGGTGACGCCGTTCATCTCGGCGGTACGGTGAGCAATGCCGGTCAGGAACTTGAGCTTGACGCTCAACCGAACCATCGCCTGATAGTTCTGATAGACGTGGCACGGCGTTGCGTGAAACTGCTTCTGGCACATTTCGACGCTGCCCTCGATGAAGACGCGATCCCACGGCACCTTCACGTCATCGAAGTAAAGTACCGAGTCGTTCTCGTCGAAACGGCTGGAGAGCGGATTGTCGAACACCGATCCTGCCGCGTCCTCGTAGGATTTGCGCGACAGCATCTTGAGGCCCTTCGTATTCATCGGAATGGCGAAGGACATCGCATAGCGCTCTTCGCCCGGGCGCATCGGCTGAATGGTCGTGACGAATACCTCGTCGGCAACGACGCCGCCCGTGGCGAGCATCTTGGCGCCGCGAATGGTGATGCCTTCCGCATCGCGGTCCACCACACCC
The DNA here is from genome assembly GCA_024508855.1 of Xanthobacteraceae bacterium. Lineage (GTDB taxonomy): Bacteria > Pseudomonadota > Alphaproteobacteria > Rhizobiales > Xanthobacteraceae > 62-47. The sequence goes on along the minus strand of JANINJ010000042.1, from coordinate 293,084 downwards.
GCGGTCAGGAACGGGTCGGCCTGCTCGCTTGCCTCTTTCGAACGATCCGCCTGCGGATTGATGATGACGTAGGTGAGATAGAGATCCTTGTCGCGTGCATAACGATAATAGGATTCGAGAGCTCCCGCGCGCGCCGGATCGTAGGCCTTGAACAAATCGAGGCCCATGTAGAGGCCGGAAATGCAGGACGCGACGTGATCGGGAGCGCGCCCCATGAACCCGACATGCAGCGACGCCCAGGCCTCGAGCGCCTTGCGCCGCTCGACGAGCTCTGCGTAGGAGGCAGGAAGCTGCCAGATACGGTTGGCGCGGCCCACGTCGGTGTCGAACGTCATCAGTTCGCGATTGGCCGGGGCATTGGCGAAATCGAACAGACCTGCCATCGACGTCGCGACGTTGCGAAACGCATGATGCGTCGTCACGTCGTCCACGAGACCACCGTTGATGTAGATAGTACGGCCATCCTTGAGACCAGACAGGTATTCCTTGGCTGAACGGGTCATGATTCCTCCGGTTCGAATTTCAATAGTGGATAGGCAGCGGCCATGCCGGCTCGCGTTGGGTTTCGTCGACGAGATCGCGGTAACGGCCACGAAAGAAGATCAGCGGCGCGGGTGCGTCGGAATGGGCCGCATAGCGAACCACCCGGACCACGAAGATGACGTGATCGCCGCCGTCGTAATTCGCATAGGGTTCGCATTCGAAATGAGCGAGTGCGCCGGAAATCAACGGCGCTTCGGCATGACCCACGCTGGTCCTGACCTGATCCCACTTGTTGCTCAAGGCGCGCGCGAATTGATTGGAGATGTTTTCCTGCTCGCGGGCCAGCACATTCACGGCGAACCCTTTCGCCTCGAGCATCGCCGGCAGACTCAGCGACTTGCGGTCTACGCTGAACAGAACGAGGGGAGGATCGACGGAAACGGAATTGAACGAACTCATCGTCATCCCGACCAGGCTTTCGCCGCGGCCGCGCGCAGTCACGACCGCAACGCCGGTCGCGAATTCGCCCAAAGTGCGCCTGAAATCACGATCCTGCATGTGACGTCCGCCCGGCAGCTTTCGGATATTATTACTTTGTGATATACCTTTCTAAAGAAGCTATCTCTTATCGTCAAGCATTGGATATAGGCGATATGCATGCTTTAGTGGCACGCCCATGAGAATCACGAGCCATGATCGCGAGAGGGTTGCCGTGCTTGATGCGCTTTTGACGGCCTCGAAGCCTGAATTGCTGGACAAGGACGGCGACCAGACCCTCCGCGGCCTTTTGTACGATTACTTCGCCTTCGGCCGCAGCCTGGAAGCCGCGCGGGCCAAGTTCGCCGGCTATGTCGATCTGTCGCCGACCCAATATCTGATCCTGATCGCGATCACCCATTCCAAACTCGATGAACCGATGGGCATCAATCAGCTCGCCGCCCGGTTGCATCTGAGCGGCGCGTTCATCACCAACGAAGTCAACAAGCTCGTATCCGACGGCCTCATTGCGAAGAGCGAACATCCCAGCGATGGGCGCCGCGTGCAGTTGAGCGTCACCGACGAAGGCATCAGCCGCCTGACGCGGCTCGCCGCCTTTCAGCGCCCGATCAACGACGCACTGTTCGAGACGCTCACGCGCGAGGAATTCAAGGTACTGTCGAAATTATTGTCTCGCCTCGCCGCCAACGGCGATCGCGCAGTCAAGATGGCCGAACACATTGAAGCTTCGATCGCACTGGAACAGCACCGAGATGCGGCGTCGGCAAATTCCAAGCCAGGACAGCGCCAGAAACAGGGCAGCGGAAGCCGCCGCACAAAGCGGTAGCGCGGCTCATCACCAGAAAGGCGAGCCGCCGCAATTTAGCGATCACCCAATCGGCAAGGCTTCTTGTCGCACAAATCCTATTCGCCGTCACGCAAGGAGCGCCGCCGAATCTTGCCGGTAATCGTCGTGGGCAAATCGGTGCGATACTCGATGGCACGGGGATATTTGTAAGGGGCGGTGACCGATTTGACATGATCCTGCAGTTCACGGGTCAATTCCGGCGTCCCCTCCATGCCATCGCGAAGCACGATGAACGCCTTGACGATCTCGCCACGCTCGGCGTCCGGACTTCCGATCACCGCACAGATCTGCACCGCCGGATGTTCGGCAAGCGCGTTCTCCACCTCCAGCGGTCCGATGCGATAGCCGGCGGAGTTGATCACATCGTCGGAACGCCCGCGGTACCAGAAGTAACCGTCGGCATCCTTCTCGGCACGGTCGTTGGTCAAATACCAGCGGCCTTCCGGACCATCGACAAAACACGACGCCGTTTTGTCCGCGTCCTTCCAGTATCCCAGCATCAACTGCGGATTGGGAACCCTCAGCGCCAGATCGCCCTCCTGTCCCGGCGGCAGCCGTTGACCAGCGGCATCGATCACATCGAGGTCCGATCCGGGCGACGGTAGCCCCATCGAGCCGTACCGCACCGGTACACCGGGATAGTTCAGCGCAACCATCAGCGCCTCGGTCTGCCCATAGGCTTCGTCAATGCGAATCCCGGTGGCTTGCTCCCAGCGGTCGGCTACCGCCGGATTCATCGCCTCGCCGGCGGTCACGACACGGCGCAACGATACGAGGTCGCTGCGCTGCACGTCATGCACGACGCGCGACAGTTCGGTGCCCGGCGCGCAATAGACCGTCACCTTGTGCTTGCGCAGCAGTTGCGGCCGGATTTTCGGATCGAAGGGTCCATCGTAAAAGAAGGAGCATGCGCCACAACTGAGCGGACCGAAAATGATGCTGGTCCCCGCCTTCGCCCAACCGGTATCGGCGGTGCACCAGATGACTTCGCCGGGGCGGAGATCCAGCCAGTAAATAGCCGAAACGCGCCACGCATAGATCGCACGCGAGGCATGAACCACCGCCTTGGGATGGCCGGTCGAACCCGAAGTGTAATACATGATGGCGGGATCTTCGGCTTCCACGATCGCAGGCTCGATCGTCTCCGCAGCGCTTTCCATTTCGCGGTGCCAATCGAGCCAGCCCGCGGCCTCTCCGATCGCAATCCGAACCGGAATTGCGTTTTCGACGGAAGCGAATTTGGCGGCATGTTCGGGACGGCAGATCGCCGCCTTGGCCTCGGAATTTTCAACGCGATAGGCGATATCGCGCGCCGTCAGCATCTCGACGCACGGAATAGGTACTGCGCCGATGCGCATCGCGGCGATCACCGCGATGAACCATTCCGGCAGCCGAGGAAGCATAACGATGACGCGGTCGCCTTTCCCGACCCCGCGCGCACGCAACACATTCGCAAGCCGGCAGGATAGTTGCGACAGATCCGAATAGTCGAACGCGCGCTCCTCCCCCGCTGCGTTCTGCCAGATCAGCGCCGAGCCGTCATGTTCGGTCGCCCAGCGGTCGACGACGTCGGTGGCGAAATTGAATCGCTCGGGCACCTGCCAGTCGAAGTTCGCGCACATTTCGGCATGGCTTTCCATTTTCGCCTGTGCCGCGAACGAGAAAACGTCCCGCATGCATCGCTCCCGTTTATTCTTGTTGGTTAATTGGCGCTTCCCTGAACGATGCGGCGGCCCAGCGCCCAACGGTGGACTTCCGACGGCCCATCGTAGACGCGGAATGCGCGAACATCGCGATAAAAGCGCTCGACCACGGTATCGCGCGTAATGCCGAGGCCACCCAGTATCTGCAGCGAACGGTCGGCGACGCGCGCCACGGCTTCGGAGCAAAGTACCTTCGCCATCGAGCTTTCGGTCGAGCCGCGCTCGCCCTTGTCGAGCACCCATGCGGTGTGCCAGATCGTCAGCTGTGCGGTGTGAATGTCCATCGCATTGTCCGCCAGCATGAACGAGACGCCTTCATGCGCGCCGAGCGGCTTGCCGAATGCGGTACGGCGCCGCGCATAATCGGTGGCGATTTCATGTGCGCGAATGGCGGAGCCGAGCCAGCGCATGCAATGCGTCAACCGTGCCGGTGCGAGGCGCACCTGCGCGTGCCGAAAGCCCTGGCCTACCTCGCCCAGCACCGCATCAGCCGGAAGCCGCAAGCCGTCGAGCTTGACGACCGCATGACCGCCGACAAAACTCGAATCCATCGTATCGAGCGTGCGTTCGATCCTGATCGCGGGGTTCGGCATGTCGGCGAGGAACATCGTCGCGCCGCCGTCTCCTTCGCCACCGACCACCTTGGCCATGATGATGGCAAACGCCGCACCCTCGGCGCCGGTGATGAGCCACTTGTCGCCGTCGATCACCCATTCGTTGCCGACCCGCCGCGCGGTGGTCTGCATTTGCCCTGGATCCGAACCGGCGCCGGGTGCGGGCTCGGTCATGCAGAAGCACGAGCGGCCTTCGCCCGTTGCCAATGGCTTGAGATAGCGTTCCCGCTGCTCCGGGTTGGCGATGACATCGAGGAGATGGATATTGCCTTCGTCCGGCGCGGCGCAATGCAGCGCCACCGGCCCCAGCATCGAGTAACCGGCGGCCGTGAACACCGCGGCACGGCCGATATGCGACAGCTCGGCTCCACCATATTCACGCGGCGCATGCGGCGCGAACACACCGAAACGCCTTGCCAATTGATTGAGTTCGCGGCGCAACTCATCGGTCGGCCCATGTGAGGTCCAGCGCGGGTCCTTCTCATACGGAACGACCTGATCGCGGACGAAGGCTTTCACCTTGTCTGCCAGTTCGTTCACGCGCGCAGGCAGCGCAAAATTGAGGTCGAGTTCATTCATCAGGTTACTTCTCCAGTCGAAACGCCACGCGCGATCTGCAACATGTTCTCGCCGAGCCGGGAAAACCCGGCATACCGGTCGTCCTTCACCGCGCCATTCACCCACTGCCGGTGCAACTGCAGAAAGACAATGCCGAGCTTGAACAGCGCCAGCACGCGCATCGGCGGCAGGTCGTCAAGATCGCATCCGGTCAAGCTCGCGTAATGCTTCGCCACGTCCGCACGCGTCCAGAAGCCGGGATTCGTCGTCGGCATCTGCTGCAATTCCCGCCATCCGTCCGGATCGCCTGGCTCGGCCCAGTAACTCAGCAACGTCGCGAGATCGAACAACGGATCGCCGCGCGTGCCCATGTCCCAATCGACCAGCGCCACCGGCGACAGGTTTGCCGGATCGAGGATCATGTTGTCGAGTTTGAAGTCGCAATGCAGCAATGTGGCCGGCCGTTCGCGAAAACGCTGACGGCCGAGCCACATTGAAATGTCGTCGATCAACTCTTGCGTCGATTCCGAGCCGGCCACCAGCGCGCCGCGCTTCGACCAGCCGGCGATCGCCCGTGCAATGAATCCTTCGGGCTTGCCGAGATCGTCGAGGCCAACCGCACCGGCATCGACACCATGCAGGCTGGCCAGCGTCGTCACCAGCATCTCACACAATACCTCCGGCGCATCCGGGTGCGAAGCGACCGGTGATAATTCCGCCCCACGGATGACAATGCCGCTTCGATATTCGATCAACTGGAACGGCACGCCAATCACGTCGCGCCGGTCGCAATAATGCAAACTCGGCGCAATGAACGGTAATGCACGGGAGAGCCGCGACAGGATTTTATGTTCGCGGGCCATATCGTGCGCACCGGGCGGCAGTTCGCCGTCGGGCGGGCGGCGCAAGACAGCCTTCTTGCCATCCACCGTAATCAAATAATTCCGGTTCGCCAGGCCGCCGGCAAATTGCCGGACAGGTTGCGCGGGGTCGAAAGTCATTCCCTGCGTTCGAAGGTAATCCGCCAATCGATTCCAGTCCGCCGGGACCGTATCGGCAGCCGAAAGCAGCGCGGAGCGCTCGCTTGTGTCCAGGTTTTGCTTCAACTCATGCATCTCGCAACAATACAGGCGAACGCAATCGTTGCCATCATCCAGTGGCTGGCTGCGCCCAGTTTCTGAAGCCGAATGGCTACCGAAACGTCATAACTCATCCGCGTATTACGAACGAGGCGACGGCGTCGGTGATGGCCCCCGTCGGGAGACGATCGGCAAATTCCTCGATACGGGTAAAGGCCGCTGGCGGCACGCCCTGCTCGTCGCCGATCCGGCGCAACATCTTCGAGAGCGTCGCGCGATCGTATGCGTAGTCCGCGGCGGTCATTCGCTGTTCCTGGACCTTTGTCCCATTGGCGGTATCGGCTTCGATCACCGCACTGAGAGTAGGCACGGCCGGATCGCTGACGAGAACGGTACGGCCGATCAGGGCCTCTACGGCATCATCGTCGTAGGTGGTCATCCGCTTCATGTCCGGCACGCCATGGATCAACGTCGTCGCGATGCAGAACGGGATGCTCATCAGTGTTCCGGAAATGGAATTGAACGGTCCGACCGCATCCATGCCGGCATATCCGGTCTCGTACGGGTTCATGCGCACGCGCACCGCGCTTGGCATTTCACCGTTGAGCGTTTCGCGCAGTTTCAACGCGCCGGTCACCGGCGTCTGATTGAAGGCACAGACCGGATACGGCTTGAACGTGACGCGCAGGGTCGCCCAGTCGTGGCCGAGGGACGCCGGGAGATTGGCGGGCACTTCGACACCGGCAAAGCCTTTGACGAAGCCCGCCTTGCCTTCGAGCGCGAGCGGCGCCGATACTGAGCCCGCCCGCGCGAGTGCCGCCGCGGTGAGACCGTTACGTGCGGCGATGCCGGGCTGGTAGCGCCACTCGTCGGTGCCATCGGCAAAAGACTGCAATACGCCACCGGAGAACGATGCTGCGTTCGCCAGTGCTGCAGCCGTCGCCGCTGCATCGAGACCCATCAGACGCGATGCCGCCGCAGCCGCGGCGATCGAGCCATAGGTCGCGGTGGAACGAAAGCCCGCGGGTGTTGTCTTTCCGGCAAACGCTAATTCCAGCAGACCGCCGGCCTCGTAACCGGCCACCAAAGAAGGAATCAATCGATCCAACGGATAGTGCTGCACCTCGATCATCGCGGTCAGCATCGGGATCAGCACCGTGCCGAAATGCGCGGCGCCGCAGGTGTCTTCCTGCGCACGGCCATGAAACAGTGCCGAATTCGCCAGACAGGCACCGGCGATCGTGGTGCGGCGGCCATCGCCGAGCAAGGTAGCGCCATTGGCGACCTCACCCTCGGTCGCCAGTACCGCTTCGCGCGCCACTTTGACATAGGGTGTATCGAGTCCGTTCAAGCCCATGCCGAAGGCGTTCAGCAGGCAGGTCCGCGCCTTCTCGACGACCTGCGGCGGCAAGGTGTCGAGCGTGAGGGCCGAGGTGAACGCAGCGATGTCTTGGGTCAACGTGGTCATGGCAGCCTCTTTGCTGAGAGGACGTCGTAATTACAGCGCCAGATAGCGCTGGCGGATATTCTCGTTGGCTTTCAGGTCTTCGATCGAAGCGCTGTAGACGATCTGCCCCTTGTCGATGACAGTCGCCTGGCTCGCGATGCCGAGACAGAAATGCATGTTCTGTTCGGCGATCAGCACGGTGGCGCCGGTAGCGCGCAACTGCCGCAGCAATTCGCCGATGCGCTGGACGATGATCGGCGCGAGGCCTTCGCTGGGCTCGTCGAGCAGCAACAGCACGGGGTTACCCATCAGCGTGCGCGCAATCGCCAGCATCTGCTGCTCGCCGCCGGACAGGCGGCCTGCAATGCGATCGCGCAGCGGCAAAAGCAAAGGAAATACCTCGTAGATACGCTTGATCGGCCAGTCGTCCTGGCCATCGGGGCCTTTCTTGTGGCCGATGACGAGATTGTCTTCGACGCTGTGGTCCGGGAAGATCTGCCGGTCTTCCGGCACGAAGCCGAGGCCGGCGCGCGCGATATGATAGGGCTTCAACCCGGATACTACGCGGCCACGCAGCACCACGCGGCCGCGCCGCGCCGGCGCAAGGCCCGCGATCGCCTTCATCGTCGTCGATTTTCCGGCGCCGTTACGGCCCAGCAGCGCCATCGTCTCACCCGGCTGAACCGAGAGGCCGACGCCAAATAGAATCTGGCTGGTGCCGTAATAGACGTCGAGATTGTCGACCTCGATGACCGGTTGCGTGCTCATGCCGCCCCCGCGTGATGTTCGGTGCCGAGATACGCTTCGATCACCGCAGAGTTCTTTCGGATTTCATCCGGGGTGCCGGTGGCAAGGATACGGCCATAGCATAGCACCACAATCGACGGGGCAATCTTGAAGACGATATCCATGTCGTGTTCGATGAAGACCACCGTGATCTTCTCGCGCGTCCAGAGCTCATGAACCCTTTCGATCATGCGCCAGCGCTCTTCGGTGCCCATGCCTGCTGTCGGCTCATCGAGCAGCAGAACCTTCGGCTCGAGCACGAGCGCAAGCGCGATATCGAGCAGCTTCTGGTCGCCGTGAGACAACGTCGCGGCGGTGCGATCCCGCTTGCCGGCGAGACCCAGCAATTCCATCGCATATTCGGCGCGATCGCGAGTCTCGGCGAGCGGAAACCGCCGGTGCAGCACACCGGCGCGGCGCTGATCGGCGCCCACTGCTGCCAGCATGGCTTCGCCCACGGTGAGCGATGGAAAGATGCTCGCTACCTGAAATGCGCGGCCGATGCCATGACGTACGATGTCGGGCGGCGAACGTCCCACCAAATCGGTGCCGTCGAGCAGGATACGACCGGTATCCGGCTTCAGCGCACCGGTGATCAAATTGAAGAAGGTGCTCTTGCCGGCGCCATTGGGTCCGATCACCGCCGTCAACGAACCGGTGGCAAAATCGAGCGTCACGTCGTCAGTTGCCTTGACGCCGCCGAACGCCTTGGAGATGTGCTGGACCTGCAGCATCGCTCAGCCGTTTGCCTCCCTGAGACCGCCGTAGGTGTTCCACGGCGTCGCCGCCAACCATCCGCAATCGACGGGCACATTCACTCCGGTCATGGCGGAAGCCGCATCGGAGGCCAGGAACGCGACGACGCGCGCGATTTCCTCCGGCGTCACCAGCCGGCGCAACGCCGCATTGGCCGAAAGAATGGAGACATCGCGCTGGCCGCGATCGATCGCGTCCTGCAATGCCGGCGTCAACGTATAGCCGGGTGATACCGCATTGACGCGCACACCAGCCCAGCCCCATTCGGACGCGAGGCAGGAGGTCATGGAAATGACGGCCGCTTTTGCAGGCGCATAGGCATGCAGCGGCATCGAGCGCATGCCGGCAATGGAAGCGATATTGACGATGCTGCCGCGGCGGCGCGCGATCATCGCACGCGCAAACGCCGTACACGCGACATACGTCCCACGCTGATCGATACGGACGATGTCGTCCCAACGATCCATCGGCAAGTCGTGCGGCGGCACCGGCACCTGGATAATGCCCGCGCTGTTGACCAGCACATCGACCGGGCCGCACTCGCGTTCGATCCTGGCGGCGCAGTCTTCGACTGCCCGCTCGTCGCCAACATCAAGCGCATAGGCGCGGCCGCCGACCTCCGTTGCCACAGCCTGCGCCTTGGCGAGATCGCGATCGACAATCACGACAGTTCCATTTCCAATGGCGGCAAACTCGCGCGCGCAAGCCGCGCCGATGCCGCTGGCGCCGCCGGTCACGACATAAATGCGTTCGGCCTTCGCTCCATTCATGAATGCCGTCCTTTCGAACTCTCGCGCCGCGATTGAAGCCAATCCACCACAAAATCCATCAGACCCTTTCGCAGGCCGAGGGCGAAGAACAGAATCACCACGCCGAGCACGAGGCCATAGTGCTCGGTCAGGCGCGTCGCGGTGTCGTTGAGGATCAGGAGCAGTACCGTTCCCACCATCGGCCCGAGGAACGTGGTGACACCGCCCAGCATGTTGATGAAGATGCCCTCGCCGGAAATCGTCCAATAGGCGAACTCGGGATAGGCACCCGACACGAACAAACTCATGATGATGCCGCCGACGCTGGCGAAGATCGCTGCCAGCACAAACACCGTCAGCTTGGCGCGCCAGACATTGATGCCGATGAAGCTGGCGCGTACCGGATTGTCGCGGATCATGCGCAACGTGTAACCGAACGGCGATTGGGCGATCTGGCGCATCAGAAGCAGGCCGATCACCAGCAGCGCGCAACTGAAAATGTAGAGATGAGTATGGTTGGAAAGATCGATGCCCCAGAATACCGGGCGCTTGATGCCACCGCGCAATCCCTGGTCGCCTCCGGTCAACGGTTGCCATGACAGAATGACGCTGTGAATCAGCATCTGGAACGCCAGCGTGACGAAGGCGAAGTAGATTTCCTTCAACCGAACGCAGATGGCGCCGATCACAACTGCCGCAACCGCCGAGATCAGCAGCGTGCAGACGATCGCAGTCGGGATGGAGACATCGGCGCGTTGCATCAGCAGGCCGAAACCGTACGCCCCCAGGCCGAAGAACATCCCGTGACCGAACGAAATCATCCCGGTGTAGCCGACCAGCAGGTTCAGGGACGTCGCGAACAGACCGAACGCCGCGCAGCGGATGACGAAATCGGGAAGCGCCTTGCTGGTGAACAGCATCGGAAGCGTTACCAGGATCGCAAAGGCAACAATTGCGATCAGAATGTCGAAGTACCACGGCCTTGGCCTGGCGCTATCCGCACTGCGCGTCACGACGCTGGTCTCGGCCCTCACCTCACTCATGCGACATCCTTGCCGAACAGGCCGGTCGGCCGCGCCACAAGAATGATGACCATGAACAGGTACATCAATCCGTCGGTGAACAGGGGAAAGCCCAGCGACCCAAACGAGCGGATCAGGCCGATCAGCAACGCGCCGATCAGGGCACCGAGAATAGAGCCCATGCCGCCGATCACCGTAACGATGAAGGATTCGATCAAAACGGAAAATCCCATGCCCGGTGTCATCGAACGCACCGGTGCAGCCAGGGCACCGGCCAATCCCGCCAGACCGCATCCGAGCGCGAATACGCTGCCGTAGATCACGGCGGTATTGATGCCCAGCGAAGACACCATATCCGGATTTTGCGCCGCCGCCCGAATGACCTTGCCGAGCCGCGAACGCGCAAGCCCGATACCCAGCAGCGCCGCGACCGCAAGCGCCACCGCGATCAGCAGGACATAAAATGGCGGCACGATGCCACCGGCGATGAACCATGGCGGCACCCGGAATGCATCCGGCATACCCATCGATTTGAATTCGGGACCCCAGATCAACTTCACCGTGTCGTCGAAGATCAACACGAAGGCATAGCAGACGAGGAGTTGCATCAACACGTCGCGACCGTAGACGCGGCTGATGAACACGCGCTCGAATATCAAACCGATCACGGCGGTGCCTACGGCACCGCACAGCATCGCCAACGTAAAGCTACCCGTGAGCTGATAGCCCGTCAGGGCGAAATAGGCGCCGAACATATAGAACGCGCCGTGGCTGAAATTGACGATCTTGAGCACGCCAAAAATCAGCGTCAGCCCGACGGCAACGAGAAACAGCAGCATGCCGATGATGAGGCCGCTGGTGGTCTGCGTCACCACACAGGCAGAGCTTGCGAAACAACCGATAAGCGCGTCGAGATCCAAGGGATTCGTCCGTTCAGAATCGCCGACGGATGCCGGCAATTGCATCTTTGATCACGTGAACAGGAGCCCGCATAGCGGACTCCTGTTCGATGCGACGTTGCGATCAGGTGTAACCCTTGCTCTTTTTCCATTCCGCCTCAAGAGCCAGGATCTGCTTCCAGTCCCCGCTCTGGACGTCGGGCACGTAAGGTTCGGTTGGAATGGTGGTGCCCCACCCGATCGCGTAACCGATCAGGGTGTGATCGTCGGCGCGCATGGTCACGGTGCCATCTGCGCCGAACGGGCACTTGATCGTCAGGCCGGTCAGCGCTTCGGCGACCTTCTTGCCGTCGGTGGAATTGACCTTCTTCACCGCCTCGCTGAGGAACATCATTGCGGTGGCGTTCTGCCAAGACCAGTTGGTCGGATATTCCTTGTACTTGGCCTTGTAGGCGTCGCCCCACGCGGCGTTTTCGGCGGTCGCAGGGAATGTCTTGATGTAGCGATTGCCGGAATGAATGCCTTTCGGCAAATTCTTCACCACCGTGAGCGCGGTGTAGTCGGCCATGTTGACCGCGAACACCTCCATCTGCGTGAACATCGCGTAGATGTTGGCCTGGTCGATGTAGGAGGTCAGGTCACCGCCCCACAGCGCCGAATAGAGCGCCTGTGGCTTCGCCTGCAAAATCTTGGTGACGGTTTCGGTGTAGTCGGGCTGGAACAGCTTCGGCCAGGTTTCGCTGATGATCTCGACGTCCGGCGCGAAATGCTTGAGATAGGTGACGAACTCCGCCGTGGTGTCGCGGCCGTATGCATAGTCCGGCGAACAGGTCGCCCACTTCTTGAGACCCTTGGCCTTGGCAATCCCCGCAGCGTAATTGCCGCCGGCGATCGAATCGTGGATGCCCTGCCGCACGCAGCGGAACGCGTTCGGAATATGCTGCTTCGGGTCGGCCGTGAGCGAGGACGCTTCAGAGCAGGTGTGAATGCAGAGCACGCCGATGTCGCGGGCGACTTCGTGGACCGCGAATGAGCCCGACGACGCTTCGCCATCGATCAGCATTTCGCAACCGTCGGTGTTGACCAGCTCGCGCGCAATGCGTGCGGCTTCCTGCGGCTGGCCCTTGGAATCGCGGATCACCATTTCGATCTGTCGCCCGGCAAGACCGCCGGCGGCATTGATCTTCTCGACTTCGATCATCACCGCGTTGCGCGACGACGTGCCGAGTTGGGCGACGCGTCCGGACAGAATGGTCGGCATGCCGATCTTGATGGTCTTGGCTTGCGCGCGCGCCACCCAGGGTGTCGCAGCGGTGAAGGCACCCGCACCCATCAATGCGAGCGTCGTGCGCCGGTTGATGCCCGGCTTGCTGGGTGTTGTCATTCTTCCCTCCTCAAAGGAAACGCGTTTCCTGATCCCGACCGGAGATCGTTCTGTCTCCGTATTCGCAAGAATTTCAGAGCAACAGGGATGACGTCAAGCGAAAAATGAATTACGAGTCATAATTCAGAATTGATACAGGAACGCGATTCAAAACGTCGCCAACCCAACGTTTCGCCGGTGAAATGATCAATTTATCGAGCTTCATCGCCTACCACGCACGCCGCACGCCGCAGCGCTGTGCGCTGAAATACCGCGGCCAGGAAATTTCCTACGCCGCCTTCGACGCACGGATCCGGCACGTGGGCGGATGGCTCGTTTCGCGAGGCATCGGCGCGGATGACGTCGTCGCCGTGCTGATGAAAAACAGTGCGGCGTTTCTCGATATCGCGTTCGCCACAAGCCATATCGGCGCGATTTTCCTGCCGATCAATTTCCGCCTGTCCGCCGACGAAGTCGCCTACATCGTCGAGAATTCCGGAGCGCGCATTCTGATCGTCGATGACGAACTCGCCGCCAGCGCTGCAGGGCCCGCGCCCATCGTGCTGGTTGATGAAGCCGCGCAAGCGGATGCCACCCGTCTCGCACCGGATGCGACACCGGCTCCGATGCAGCATCGGTCGCCCACCGATCTCACGCGGCTGATGTACACCTCCGGCACCACCGACCGCCCCAAAGGCGTGATGCTGAGCTACGAGAACATTTACTGGAAATCAGCCGATCAGGTTCTCGTTCTGGGGCTTACGCGCGAGACGCGATTGCTCGTTGTCGGCCCGCTCTATCACGTCGGCGCGCTCGATCTGCCGGGCATCGCGGTGCTGTGGCAAGGCGGCATGCTCTGCATCCAGCGCAACTTCGATGCAGAACAGACGCTCGCCGCAATCGAAACCGAACAACTCAATGGAGCGTGGCTCGCACCGGTCATGACATCCGCCATGCTCGCCTGCCCGCAGCGCGACCGCTATGACGTATCCAGCCTGCAATGGGCGATCGGCGGCGGCGAGAAGACGCCGGAATCGCGCATCCGTTCCTTCTCGGAGTATTTCAAAAACGGCCGATACATCGATGCTTACGGCCTGACCGAAACCTGCGGCGGCGACACGTTCATGGAGCCGGGCTTCGAGATCGAAAAAATCGGATCGACCGGCCGCGCCATTGCCCACGTCCAAATCGAAATCCGCGATGACGCCGGGCAGCCGGTCGCAACTGGCGAACCCGGAGAAATCTGCTTGCGTGGGCCGAAGGTCACGCGAGGGTACTGGAAAGATCCGGAGCGGACCGCGGCGGCGTTTTTCGGCGACTGGTTTCGCAGCGGAGACATCGGCTATCTCGATGCCGACGGCTTTCTCTATCTGACCGATCGCAAGAAGGACATCATCATCTCCGGTGGCGAGAACATCTCGTCGTCGGAAGTCGAGCGGGTGATTTACGATCTGCCGCAGGTCAGCGAGGTGGCCGTCGTCGGCATTCCCGACCCGCGCTGGGGCGAACGGCCGGTCGCCGTGGTCGCTCTTGCGCAGAATGCAACGCTCGATCTGGAAACATTGACTACGCACTGCCGCGCGCGACTGGCCTCATTCAAGGTGCCCAAACAACTGATCATTCGCGACAGCCTGCCGCGAAATCCTTCCGGCAAGGTTCTCAAACGCGTGTTGCGCGCCGAACTGGAGGAAGCTGCGGATGGCTAGAACCATTCCCCTTCGCGCCGGCCGCAAGGTCGAGAAACTCAGCCGCGCTGAACGCAACGAAGAGACCCGGCGGCGGCTTTTCGATGCTGCCACCAAGGTCGTCGGCAAGTTCGGCTACGCCGAAGCGTCCGTGGCCCGCATCACCGAACTGGCCGGTGTCGCACAGGGCACATTCTACAATCATTTCGGAAATCGCCAGGAACTGCTCGACCAGTTGTTGCCGACCATCGGCATCGACATGGTGCATTTCATTCGCGAACGCGCGGGCCCGGAAATGCCTGCGGCCGAGCGTGAAATGGCCGGCTTCCGGGCGTTCTTTGAGTTCGTTCATCAGGTTCCGGAATTCCAGCGCATCCTCAACGAGGCGGAGTTCTTCGCGCCTGCGGGCTACCAGAAACATCTCGACAACGTCGCCACCGCGTTCGTCCGCATCCTTAAACGCGCCCGCGCTTCCGATGAGATCGTGGACTACAGCGACGAAGAGTTCGAGGCCATCGTCCACATGTTCATGGGTGCACGCGGTTATCTCAGTCGACGCTATGCATCCGGCGACGACACGACGTCGGTGCCGAACGATGTGATCACGGCTTACGAAAAACTTGTCACCCGCGGCTTGTTCAAACCTGCCACTCAGAAGAAGAAATCATGACAAACGACGGCATCATTCTTGTCACCGGTGGCAGCCGCGGCATCGGCGCGGCAACTGCGGTCATGCTGGCTGAACGCGGCCATCGTGTGGTGGTGGTCGATATCGTTCCCGAAACGCCGGCCGGCGCCAATGCCTCGGTGCTGGTCTGGCCCGAAAGCTTCGATGTCGCGCGTGAGGAAAGTGTGACGTCCGGCGTCGCCGCCATCGAGGAGAAGTACGGACCGATTACAGGGCTGGTCAATGCGGCTGGGGTATTCGGCAAGATGCACAGCCTCGAACGTATCCGGATGGAGAACTGGGATCGCGAGGTGAACATCGACCTGCGCGGAACCTTCTTGGTAGCCCGCGCCGTCGGCGTGCGCATGGCCGCGCGACGGCACGGCGCCATCGTCAATGTCGCTTCCGTTGCCGGCATGACCTCCGGACCGATCCACGCCTATACCGCCGCCAAGGCGGGCGTGATTCAACTGACACTATCAATGGCTGGCGAGTGGGGCCGCGCCGGCGTGCGCGTCAATGCCGTCTCGCCGGGCTTCACCCGCACGGTGGCATTGCAGGCCGGGATCGATTCCGACGCGATGAGCGAAGAGCGCCTGTCACGCAACGCCGCGATGGGGCGGCTGGTGCAGCCGTCCGAAGTCGCGGAGGCCATCGTGTGGCTGCTCAGCCCAATGAGCAGCGCAATCACCGGCATCAATCTTCCGGTCGATGCCGGTTTCCTCGCCGGTTCGACCTGGGATTCCTACTGGGGTCTTCCGAACGGCGGAAGCAAATCCTGATTTTCAATCTCGTTATCGATGCACGTCACGCAAAGTGAGGCCTTCCATCATGAACATCGCGACGACGCCGAACCAGTTCGACCTCCCTTCAGCCATTGAACAGGCTGACATCCGCGTGCTGTTGATGGTCCTGGTTCACATGACCGGCGACATGCGCTGGATGGAGCCGCCCTATACGCCCCGTCGCGACGTGCGCCTGATCCCCGATCCGCGCGCCGGCCTGCCGGAATCGATTCAGGCAGAAATCCGGGAAGCGGCCGTCAAAATCTTGCGCGGCAACCCGCAACCGGTCATCACCGATCCGGGCAATGACCTGATGCAGCGCATGATGAGCGCGACGCTGGGCGAAAAGGTTGCGCCCGAATACGCGCCGATGATCCGCGAGGAAATGGGGCTCGTCGAGCGCGACGCAAAATGGACCGCGCGACCGCCCGCAGAAAAGCTGCAGGATCGCCATGTCCTGATCGTCGGTGCTGGCGTTTGCTCGATTGCACTCGGCGTCGCGCTGAACCGGCTCGGCATTCCCTACACCATCGTCGACAAGGAAGACGAGATCGGCGGCACCTGGTACGTCAATCGTTATCCGGGCTGCGGCGTCGATACGCCGAACCACTCCTATTCCTATTCCTTCGGCCCGCGTAACCGCTGGACCCGATATTTCTCGCAACAGCAGGAAATCCTCGATTACCTGAAGAACATTGCCGACCAATTCGGCGTTCGCGAACACGTCCGACTCAACACCCGCCTGACCTCTTCACGCTGGGACGAGACGACAAAACGCTGGATTTCAACGCTCGAAACGCCGGATGGGCCGCGGGAAGTATCTTCTGCCATCCTTGTCAGCGCCATCGGCCAGCTGAACGATCCCTCCATGGCCTCCTTCAAAGGCGCCGAGAATTTCGCGGGCGAGATATTTCATTCGGCGCGCTGGCCGGAGGGGCTCGATCTCAAGGGCAAGCGCGTGGCGGTGATCGGAACCGGTGCGACCGCCATGCAACTCGTGCCGAACATCGCAGATGAAGTTGCGTCCGTCACCGTCTATCAGCGAACCGCGCAATGGTCGCGGCCGGTCGCCGGCTATTCAGACCGGATATCCGACGGTTCGCAGTGGCTGCTGGCGCACGTGCCGTATTACGCGGAATGGTACCGCTTCAACATGTTCTGGCGCTACGGCGACGGCTTGCTGCCGTTCCTGCGCAAGGACCCGAACTGGCCGTATCCCGACCGCGCCGTGAACGCCGGCAACGATCGGCATCGCGAAGAACTGACGAATTTCATCCTATCCGAACTGGAAGGCCGTCCCGACCTGATCGCGAAGTGTATGCCGACCTACCCGCCCTATGGCAAACGCATTCTGCTCGACAACAATTGGTTCCGCACGCTGCGCAAACCCAACGTCGAACTCGTCACCGAAAATATCGATCACATCACACGCGATGGCATCGTCAGCGCCGATGGCAAGCTGCATCCGGCGGATGTGATTGTGGTCTCCACCGGGTTCAAGGTCAGCGAGATGGCGGCAAAGCTCCACATCACCGGCCGTGACGGCAAGAGCCTTGCCGATGCATGGGCCAACGACAACCCCACGGCCTATCTCGGCCTGACGGTGCCGGATTTTCCCAACCTATTCCTGATGCTCGGCCCCAACACCGGCCCTGCGCATGGCGGCAGCGTGATCTTTCAGGCCGAATGCCAGTCGCGCTATATCAGCGCGTGCCTGGTCCAGATGATCGAGCGCGACATCGCGGCTATCGACGTGCATGCGGAGGCGAAGGACGCCTATGTCCGCGAGGTCGATGCTGAACACGAGCAGATGATCTGGACCCATCCCGGCATGTCGACCTACTACCGCAACAAGAGCGGACGTGTATTCTCTGCCATGCCGTGGCGCTTCGTGGACTATTGGGCGATGACACACGATCCCGACCTGCAACAGTATCGTTTGACCTCCGCGTGACATGATCGACAGCACAGGCGACATTTACCCGGCCGACATTTGCGTGCTGCGCTACGCTCTAGAGCGCAATGCCCACGCCAAGCCGGACCGGATATTCGCCGCCTTCGATGGCGGCGAACGCTGGAGTTTCGCGCAAACCCTGCAGCAGATCCGCATCACGGCCGCCAACCTTCACGCACTCGGCGTCCGACAGGGCGACCACGTCGTGCTGATGCTGCCCAACAGCGCGCTGGCATTGCGGGTGATGTTCGCCATCAATTATCTCGGCGCGGTGTTCGTCCCGGTCAATCCGGCCCTGAAGGGCTCGGCGCTCCAGCACATCCTGACGGATTCGGGCGCCTCCGTCGCAATCCTGCATGAGACCGTTCTCGATACGGTCATGGCAACCGATCCGCCTGCCCTCACCACGGTGATCTGCGCGGCGACTTCCCCGCGCAACGCGCCGGAGCGGATCGTCTTTCACGATATCGCAGTACTCGATCGTACCGACACGCCGCCCGCGCCGGAGCCGCGGCCGATCCGGCCGTTCGACACGCAGTCGATCATCTACACGTCCGGCACCACCGGCCGTTCCAAGGGCGTGCTGTCATCCTATATGCACAGCTATTCGTCGATGAACCCCGATACATGGACCTGCATCACGCCGCAGGATCGTCAACTGCTGCACATGCCGGTGTTCCACATCGGCGGCGCCTTCATGGCGTGCGTCGCCCTGTGCGTCGGCAGTTCGATCGCCGTCGTCGACAGTTTCAAGACAGATCGATTCTGGTCGCAAATCCGCGATCTGGAGGTTACGTCGGCTTTTCTGCTCGGTGCGATGGCGACGTTCCTGCTCAAGCAACCGCCGCGTAACGATGACCGGAAGCATCCCCTGCGCATGGTGTTCATCGTGCCGCTCGGCCAGAGCGGCCCAGCATTTCACGAACGCTTCGGTTCTGACGTCTTCACGATTTTCAACATGACCGAGATCAGCACACCGCTGATTTCCGCCGCAAATCCTGTGAAGGACAGTATCTGCGGGCGGCCGCGTCCGGGTGTCGACGTACGGCTGGTCGACGCCAACGATTGCAGCGTCGGCGTTGGCGAGAGCGGTCAAATGATCCTCCGAACCGACGCGCCTTGGGCGATGAATCACGGCTACCACAACAATCCGCAAGCCACCGCGGATGCGTGGCGCAATGGCTGGTTTCATACCGGAGATATTTTCGTCCGCGATGCCGATGGAGACTTCCGCTTCGTCGATCGCCTGAAGGACACCATCCGTCGCCGCGGCGAGAACATTTCCTCCTATGAGGTCGAGGTCGAACTGCTGAGCCACCCGAAGATTCGCGAGGCGGCTGCGGTTGCCGTTCCGAGCGAATTATCGGAGGACGAAATCCTCGCCGTCGTCGCTCCGGTTGACGGCCAGCAGCTCGATCCCGCGGAGATCGTCGCACATCTGTTGCCACGCATGGCGCATCACATGGTGCCGCGCTACATTCGCATCGTCGACAGCTTGCCGAAGACGCCGACCGAAAAGGTCGAGAAGCACGTCTTGCGTGGACAAGGCCTGACAGCGGATAGCTGGGACCGTGAACGCGCCGGCATCAACATCCGCCGCACCCGAATCGATTGAACAAGGACCACAGATGACGAAGCCCCGCGTACGCGTCTACACCGACTACAAGAGCCCCTATGCCTATGTCGCCAACAAGCCGCTTTTCGAAATGGAAAAGGAGTACGGCGTCGAACTCGAATGGCTGCCGTATACACTTCGCGTCGCGGAATTCATGGGCACGGTCGAGGAACGCACGCCCCATTTCTGGCGCAAGGTGCGCTACGCCTATATGGACGCCCGGCGTTACGCCAACGCGCAGGGTCTGACCATGAAAGGTCCCAGGCGGATCTACGACGCGTTCTATTCCAGCGCCGGCATGCTGTTCGCGCAACGACACGGTATTTTCCGCGCTTATCACGACACCGTATTCAGTCGCTTCTGGAATCACGATCTCGAAATCGATGAGCTCGCCGATATCAGCGGTGTCATCGCCTCGGTGGGCGGATCGGCACAGGACTTCGAAGCTTACGTCAACGGCCCCGCGCGTGCGGAGCACGACCGCATCATTACCGAGGCGGAAGAACTGGGCGTGTTCGGCGTACCGACCATGGTGTTCAACGGCGAACTGTTCTGGGGCGGCGACCGCATCGAGCTTTTAATCGAACGCATCAAGGCGCCGGAGACGGTCAAGACCGCGCTCGGCAGCCGCTATCGCGGATGAGCGCGGTCGACATCCGGTGAACTGCGGGCGACGTGGCGAGTGTTGCCCGCAGTCGTGCCGCTCCTACACTCCCAGCGTATCGCCACCCTTCAAGTGGAGAATCTCGCGCGCCTCGTCGGGCGACGCGACCTCCAGGCCCAATCCTTCGATGATCTTGCGCACCGCGCGGACCTGTTCGGCATTGGATTCGGCAAGCCGGCCCGGTCCTCCCCACAGCGAATCCTCCAGACCGACGCGGACGTTGCCGCCCATCGCCGCCGCCATCGCCGCTATCGGCAACTGATTGCGGCCCGCGCCGAGCACCGACCAGCGATACTTGTCGCCGAACAACCGATCCGCCGTGCGCTTCATATGCATCACCTCATCAGGGTGAGCGCCGATGCCGCCCTGAAGACCGAACACCGTTTGCACGAACAGCGGCGGCTTCACCAGACCCTGCTGCAGGAAGTAATTCAGGTTGTGCAGATGCGCCGTGTCGTAGCACTCGAATTCGAACCGCGTACCGGATTCCGATAGCGTCCGCAGCACAAATTCGATGTCCTGAAACGTATTGCGGAACACGATGTCTTTGTTCTCGAGATGCTTGCGCTCCCAGTCGTGCTTGAAATCCTTGAAACGGCTGAGCATGCCGAACAGGCCGAAATTCATCGACCCCATGTTGAGAGACGCGACCTCCGGCTTGTAGACGGCTGCCGGCCGCACGCGCTCGTCGACGGTCATCGTCGGCGAGCCGCCGGTGGTCAGATTGATCACGCAGTTCGAACGCTGCTTGATGATCTTGAGGAACGGCGCGAACGCCTCCGGGCTCTGGTCAGGCTGCCCGGTTTCGGGATTGCGCGCGTGAAGGTGGACAATCGCTGCACCGGCCTCAGCCGCGCCGATGGCCGCGTCGGCAATTTCCTGCGGCGTTACCGGAAGGGCCTTCGACATCGAGGGCGTATGGATCGCGCCGGTGACGGCGCAGGTAATGATGACTTTACGACTCATCGCTGCTCTCTTTTCGATTGTTGGTTTCTTTGAAGATCGTTCCGAGAATACGGTTGCTCAGCTCTCGGTAGCAACCTGCTGCGCCTTGTGAGCGGCGAGCGCCGCAAGGCGCTCGTTGCGGCGTTGCGTCAGCGAGGCAATGCGCTCTGCGGAAGCCTGGTGCGGCCACGCGCCGATTACGTTGTCCACATTGGGGCTTTTGTAGACGTCGGGCCCCGCAGCCGATGCCGCAAGCTCCTTGTAAAAACCGGTGTAACGCTCGCAATAATCAGGAATTCCCCCCGGCGCATTCAATTCGATGGTTTCGAATGGCCCGAGAAACGACCATCGCAGTCCGAGACCATCCTTTACGGTATGGTCGAGGTCCTCGGCTGAAACAAATCCCTCGCCCACCAGCCTGAACGCCTCCGCCAGCAGCGCGCCTTGGAGGCGGTTCAGAATGAAGCCGTTGATTTCGCGATGCACGGTGATCGGCACCTGCCCGATGCTGCGATAAATCTCGCGAGCGCGCGTGATCGTCTCAGGTGCCGTCCACGGCGCGCCGCATAGTTCGACCAGCGGTATGAGATGGGGCGGGTTGACCGGATGACCGATAAGGCATCGCGCACGCCCCGGCAGATTTTCGGTGAAGCGCGATGCGACGATGGCCGATGTCGACGATGCGAGCAACGCATCAGGTGGGGCAAGGCGGTCGAGCTCGGCAAAGATCGCAATCTTGTCTTCGACCTTCTCCGGTCCGTTCTCCTGCACGAACGCGACGTCCTTGACGGCATCCGCGAGGCTGGCCGCCACCGATACCCGAGCCGCTGCTGCGTCAGGCTCCTGTGCAAGACCACGACGCGCCAGAGCCTGCAATTCCTTCGCTACGCGCGCGGGTGCGTCAGCGAGGGTTGGACCATGCGGATCCGTGAGGCGAACCTGCCATCCAGCGCGTGCAAAAATCGCCGCCCACGCGCAGCCGATAAGACCTGCGCCAACGATTGCCACCCTTCGATCAGTCGACATTTCTTCCCCGTTTCATCCCTCGCAGCCACAAATCCGGCGGGGCACCACGAGAGCCCGCCATTCTCGCGAAGTGACGGGCACGCGCTTGCCGTGATCTGTGATCACGGATAAAGTCGCAAAAGACATCCGGCTTGTCGAGTCCTTATTGCCACCGCTGTATCGTACCTGGAGCCTGCCTTGAGCTTGTCCCGCGCCCTTTCCGCAGTCGAACCGCTGGATCGGTTGACGCTCGGCGAGCGGGCTTACGCGCAGCTTGCGGACCTGCTGATGTCCGGCCGGCTTGCGCCGGGGGAAAAACTCTCGCTCCGTACGGCGGCGGAAGTGCTCGGCGTCTCCATCATGCCGGTACGGGCCGCAGTTTCGCGGCTGGTCGCCGATGGCGCGCTGGAAGTGACACCCAATCGCGCCGTGCGCGTGCCGGTGATGTCGGCGGCGCAGTTCCGGGATTTGACTGCCACGCGCATTGTGATCGAAGGACATGCGGCCGCGCGCGCAGCCGAGATGCGAAAAGACAATGATCTTCAAGCGATCGCAGCCGCCGAAGCCGCGATGCGCGCCGAAAGCATCAAACAACGGCCCAACCTCAAGCGGGCCGTCGAGGTGAACAAGAATTTTCATTTTGCGGTCTACGAAGCCGCGAAGTCGCCTACTCTCGTCGCGATCGTTCGCACGCTCTGGCTGAAGGCGGGACCGGTAATCAATCTCGATCTGCACGGAAATCCCGAGCGCATTCGCGTTGGCGGCGCGGTGCGGTTTCACGCCGACGTGTTGAAGGCTATCGTCAAGCGCGATCCCGCAAAGGCGCGTGCCAGCATCGCCGCCGACATCAAGGGCGCTTCCGAATTCATCCTGTCACGGGGCAACCTGCCCGATTAATTCATCGCACCTCGGGAGTTTCCATGAATCTCGACATCAACGGCCTGCGCGTCCTCGTCACGGCGGGCGCCAACGGCATCGGTCTCGCCATTGCCCGCGCATTCGTCAGCGAAGGCGCACGGGTTCACGTCTGCGATGTGGACGATGCCGCCCTGACAGCCTTGCAGCGATCCGATCCCGCATTGACGTCCAGCCGCTGCGACGTGTCCGATCGTTCCGCCGTCGAAACCTTATTCAAGGATGCGCAGCGCGCGCTCGGCGGCCTTGACGTGCTCGTCAACAATGCCGGCATTGCCGGGCCCACGGCCAAAGTCGAAGAGATGCATCCGGAAGACTGGGATCGATGCGTCAATATCTGCCTCACCGGACAATTCAATTGCACGCGGCTCGCCGTGCCGTTGCTGCGGCAAAGCACGAATGCCTCAATCGTCAATATCTCTTCGGCTGCCGGGCGGCTGGGATTTGCCATGCGCACGCCCTATGCGGCGGCGAAATGGGGCGTGATCGGATTCACCAAATCGCTGTCGATCGAACTCGGGCCGGACAACATCCGCGTCAATGCAATCCTGCCCGGCCTTGTCGCAGGCGATCGGCAGCGGCGCGTCCTCGAAGCAAAGGCGCAGCAGCGCGGTATTTCCTATGCCGAGATGGAGAAGATCGCGTTCTCCTATACGTCGATCAAGGACTACGTCACGCCGCAACAACTCGCCGACCAGATCCTGTTCATGTGCAGCCCGCGCGGCCGCACCATTTCCGGTCAGGCGATCTCGATCTGCGGCGACACGGGAATGCTGGGTTAGGAAAACGCATCCACAATAATGCGATCCCCAAGGGTATCAAATTCGGGCGCTGAGACCACGCGCGGCAAGTTGCGCCAGTACTTCCTCAAGGTGAAGTCTGTCGCGGGTTTCGATCACGAGCTGAAGCAAGGTCGCTTTCGCGGGCAGATCGGAGAATGTCCTCTGATGCGAAACTTCGATCACATTCGCGCCCGCTCCCGCCAGCAGGTTGCAAACCAGCGCCAGTTGACCAGGACGATCGACGATGTCGATGGACAGCTGAGTCAGTCTTCCTTCGCGGGCCAGGTCTCGGGTCAATACAGAGGCGATCAACCGCGTATCGATATTGCCTCCGGTCAGGATCAAGCCGACATTTTCGCCCTGAAAACGTTCCGGCGGGGCAAGCACCGCCGCAAGGCCGGCCGCTCCCGCGCCTTCCGCAACCGTCTTCTCAACGGAAATCAGCATCGCAACGGCACGTTCGATCTGATCGTCCGAGACGAGAACGATGTCGTCGACCAGACGCCGGATGATGTCCCGGGTGATCTGCCCCGGCGCCTTGACGGCGATACCCTCGGCGAGCGTATCGCCGCGAATTGGCAGATCCTCTCCTTTGACGACATTGTACATCGACGGATAAAGCCGAGCCTGAACACCGATAATGCGGATATCGGGATTGATCGCCTTCGCGGCGATGGCCATGCCGGAGATGAGACCGCCGCCTCCGATTGGAACGATCAATGTCTGAAGCTGGGGAACGGCCTCCAGCATTTCCAACGCGATCGTACCCTGCCCGGCGATCACCAGCGGATCGTCGTATGGGTGAATCAACGTCAAACCGCGCGCGCCCGCACATTCCTGCACAAACCTGCCGGCCTCCTCCAGAGTCTGGCCCGAGATAATTACTTCTGCGCCATGGCGCCGGGTATTTTCGATCTTCACCATCGGCGTGCCGACAGGCATGACGATCGTTGCCGGAATCCCGAGGCGCTTCGCATGATAGGCGACGCCCTGGGCATGATTACCCGCCGACATCGCAATAACTCCGCGGCGCCGCTCATCGACAGACAGTGCGCTGAGCCGGTTGAGTGCGCCCCGTTCCTTGAATGTCGAGGTGAATTGGAGATTTTCGAATTTAAGCCAGAGGTTGCAGCCGCAGATCTCGCTCAGCGTCCTGCTTCGGCTGCAATCCGTGACGATGATCGAACCGCGAAGCGTGGCTGCGGCGGCCTTGATATCGTCCGGCGAGATCGTTGTCCCGCCGAGGCCGAATGCGAGATTCGCTCTGTCTGATGACTCGTTCGCTGGCGCAGAGGACATCGTCTTCCTTCGAATCTAAATGTGACCGAGCGTTATATGCCGTTGAGACTATATAGCATTTCGCGGCATGGAAGCGACGAACCGCTACGACCTCGTCGTCAGCATTCAACGACGTTCACCGCAAGGCTGCCGAGCGAGGTTTCCTTGTATTTCGATTTCATGTTCTCGCCGGTCTGCAGCATGCAAGGTCAGATAAGAGTTCGCTCTTGCACCGGGGCCGTTCGCACATCGTGAGCCATCGCGGACGCACGCTGCCCCCGGCCGTTCTGGAGTTACTGCGCATGATCATCGGCGGCATGAGGTAGCATGACCTGCAGATAGAATAGAGATCGCGGTCGGCGAGTTTCTACCAGCGGCTGATCGGTGTACTTCCAGTCGCGCTATTGCTGCATCTGCATGATCTGGTTCATCGGCATCATGTTATGATTGAGATTCTCCATGATCCATAGCGAGCCGCCAATCACGAGCACGATGATGAGAATGCCGAAGAACAGTGCCATTACGTTGTTGGTATTGTCGGGCCCTGTCGTGATGTGAAGGAAGAACACCACATGCACGCCCATCTGCGCGATCGCAAGGACGACGATCGCCACGGGAATGCTGGGCTGCCAGACCAGATCGGTGCCGGCAACGAAGAACGAGGTCGCCGTCAACAGCAGCGCGAGGCCGAGACCGACGACGTAGCCGATAACACGATTGCCGATCCCGCCTTCGCTTTCTTCGCCCGGCGCGAGATCGGCTTGATGCAGATCGTGAGACTGGTCGCTCATGCCGCACTCCCAAGCAGATAGACCACCGAAAACACCGCGACCCAGATGATGTCGAGCGCGTGCCAGAACAGCGCGAAGCACACGATGCGGCGCTGGATATCGGCGCGGAATCCCTTGGCGACGACCTGCGCCATCATGGTGAGCAGCCAGAGGATGCCGGCGGAGACGTGCAGCCCATGGCAGCCGACCAGCGTGAAGAATGCCGAGAGAAACGCGCTGCGCGTCGGTCCCGCATCGTGCGCGACCAGGCTGGCAAACTCCCGGACCTCGATGAAGAGGAATGCCAGCCCGAGCAAACAGGTCACCGCCATTGCGATCTGGAACCAGAAACGGTTGCGGACATCGGCCGCAATGCTCGCCATGCCGCAGGTGAAGCTCGACAGCAACAGGCAGACGGTCTCGACCGCGACATCCTTCAGATCGAACAGCTCGGCGCCGCTCGGTCCGCCCGCCGTCTGCTTCGACAACACAGCGAAGGTGGCGAAGAAGCACGAGAACATCACCATGTCGCTGAGCAGGAAGATCCAGAACCCGTAAGCGGTCACGATCCGCTTCGGCGCCGGTCCCTCGTGCTCGGCCGCTTCGAAGCCCGGGTGGTCGCGCTCGCCGCCATGGGTCAAGGTTACTGTTGTCATCACACGCTCCCTGCTGCGGTGACGAGATTGCGGCGTTCGGCAAGATTGATGCGGTCGATCCGCGCCACTTCATCCGCGGGAATTTCGTATTCGTCATGGTCCCGCCAGGCAAACGCGACAAAGGTGGCGAAGGCGCCGATGAAGCCCGCGATCACCATCCACCAGATGTGCCAGATCAGCGCGAAGCCCATGACGGTTGCGAAGAAGGCGCACACAAATCCGGTCGGAGAGTTGCGCGGCAACTCGATCGGCTCGTAGTCGGGCTCCTTCGGCTCGGCCTGCCCTCTGGCCTTGGCCTTGGCCTTCATGGCCCAGTAAGCGTCCTCGCCGGTGATATTGGGCAGCACCGCGAAATTGAATACCGGTGGCGGCGATGCCGTGGCCCATTCCAGCGACCGCCCATCCCAAGGATCGCCCGTGAGGTCACGCAGCTTCTCGCGATCGCGGATGCTGATGACGAGCTGCGCGACCTGGAAGATGATCCCGATCGTGATGATGACCGCGCCGACACCAGCGACGATCAGCCATGGCCGCCATTCCGGCACGTCGTAATGCTGCATGCGCCGGGTCATGCCGAGGAAGCCGGCCGCATAAAGCGGCATGAAGGCAACATAGAACCCGATCAGCCAACACCAGAACGCGGCCTTGCCGAGCCCCTCATGCAGCCGGAAGCCGAATGCCTTCGGGAACCAGTACGTGTAGCCTGCGAAGGCGCCGAACAGCACGCCGCCGATGATCACATTGTGGAAGTGCGCGACCAGGAATAGGCTGTTGTGCAACAGGAAGTCGGCCGGCGGCACCGCGACCAGAACGCCCGTCAACCCGCCGATAATGAAGGTCACCATGAAACCGATCGACCACATCATCGGCGTGGTGAAGCGGATGCGGCCGCCATACATCGTGAACAGCCAGTTATAGATCTTCACGCCGGTCGGCACTGCAATGATCATGCTGGCGATACCGAAGATCGCATTGACGTTGGGGCCGGCACCCATGGTGAAGAAATGGTGCAGCCAGACCATGAAGGAGATGATGCAAATCGCCATCGTGGCCAGCACCATCGAGCGATACCCGAACAGCGGCTTGCCGGAAAATGTCGAGACCACTTCCGAGAAAATCCCAAACGCCGGCAGGATGAGGATGTAGACCTCCGGATGCCCCCACGCCCAGATCAAGTTCATGAACATCATCACATTGCCGCCGGCCTCGTTGGTAAAGAAATGAAAGCCGAGATAGCGGTCGAGGATCAGCATCGCGAGTGTTGCAGTCAGGATCGGAAACGCTGCGATGATCAGCAGATTCGAAGCGAGCGTGGTCCAGCAGAACATCGGCATGCGCAGATAGCTCATGCCCTTGGTGCGGATCTTCAGCACCGTCGTCACCAGATTGATTCCGGCGACCAGCGTACCGACGCCCGATATCTCCAGTGACCATAGATAATAGTCGACGCCCACCCCGGGCGAATAGGTCAGTTCTGACAATGGCGGATACGGCAGCCAGCCGGTGCGTGCGAATTCGCCGACTACAAGCGAGACGTTGACGAGCAGCGCGCCGGTCGCGGTGAGCCAGAAGCCGACGGAGTTCAACGTCGGAAACGCGACGTCGCGGACACCGAGTTGCAGCGGCACGACAAGATTCATCAGCCCGATGACAAACGGCATCGCGACGAAGAAAATCATGATGGTGCCGTGTGCGGAGAATATCTGGTTGTAATGTTCGGGCGGCAAAAAGCCTTGCGAATGGAAAGCCACGGCCTGTTGCGCCCGCATCATGATGGCGTCGCTGAAACCGCGCAGCAGCATCACCGACGCAAGCAGGACGTACATGACGCCGATCCGTTTATGATCGACGCTGGTGATCCATTCGCGCCAGAGATAAGGCAGATGGCCTGCGACGATGACCCAGACCACCACCGCGAGGATCGCAACCAGCACGACCGCGCCCGCGATCAGCGGGATCGGCTGGTCAAGCGGAACCGCCGCCCAACTTAGCTTACCGAACATTGGCCGTCCCACTCTCCGGTTTCGCCAGATTGTCTGTCAATTGCGGCCCCGGACCCGGCGGGAGCTTCTGGGTCGCGATCGCATCGAATAGCCGGGAATCGTCCAGCCGAAAGGTCATCTTGTCTTTCGGGACCGACTGCTGCGCGAGCTTCTGGTAGCTCTCCGCATTCAACACCTGGTTGGCGCCGCGCGCGGTGCTCGCGACCCAATCCGGAAACGAAAGCGCGGATACCACATTCACATCGAACAGCATGTCGGGAAAACCGTCACCGCTGAAGTGTCCCGATAATCCCTGGAGCGTGCCTTCATTGTCAGCCCGCAGCTCGAGATGCGTCACCATGCCGTTCATGGTGTAGATCAGGCTGCCGAGTTGAGGGACAAAGAACGCGTTCATGACGCTTGCGGACGTCAGCTCCAGGCGCAGCGGTGCACCGACCGGAACAGTCAAGGTATTGACCGTCGCGATATGCTGGTCCGGATAGATGAAGAGCCATTTCCAATCGAGCGAGACCACCTGAATCCGGATCGGACTCCCCGTCCCTTCCACCGGACGGGCAGGATCGAGCTGGTGCGCGCCGATCCAGGCGACACCACCGAGCAGGATGATGGTCAGCGTCGGGATCGACCAGACCACGAGCTCGATGCGCCCCGAATATTCCCAGTTGGGCAAATACTGCGCGCGGGTATTGGATTGGCGAAACCAGTATGCGAAGGCGAAGATCGCAACGATCGTCGGCAGGACGATCGCCAGCATGATTCCGATTGAATCAATCAGGATGGTTTTTTCTGCGGCAGCAATCGGACCTTGTGGATCGAGGATGTTCATCTGCTCGACAATCCCGATTTGCTCTCACGTCAGGCTATCATAGCAATTTCGATCCGCAACTCCGATGCCGCTCATAATCGAGCACTCGTGATGGGCTGTGCCTGCGATTCTCTCTTGTGTTCGAGATCGGCCGCTGTTCAGGACAAAACTGCGAAGTCATATGCCATTGAAATTTTTGCTATAATTTCTGTTGCACAGATTGCTCGCAATGCACTCTGGATGTTTATAAGCCTTGCGGCGAGTAACGCGCTACTGCGGATGGACCAGCAGGCGACAGGGAGAAATTTATCTCCTGCATACTCGCCTCGCTTTGCCTTTCAACCCACCGACACGCCCGCTTTTGCCCGCCTGATTCCGAGCGCCAGAATGCGGTGCAATAAATCCGGGTAGTCGAGGCCGTCGTGCTTCGCTGCCGTCGCGAATTCCTGGCTCTTTGCGATTTCAGGATTGGGATTTGCTTCAATGAAATATGGCGTCCCGTCGGACGACAGGCGAAAGTCGATGCGCGCATATCCATCAAGCCCCAGCGTCCGGTAAATGCGTTTCGCTGTTCGCTGAATGCGGGCGGATACTTCCGGCGCCAGACCCTTGGCTGGCCCATCCACGATTCCGACGCGCTCCTGGTAATTGGTGTCGTGCTTGACCTTCTCGGTGGCGATGTGGTCACCGCCCATGGTGCCGAACTTCAATTCCCAGACCGGCAGAGCCTTGAGCCGATTGTTGCCGAGCACACCCACATACAGTTCGCGTCCTTCGATGAACTGCTCGGCGATGGCGGCAGTTTCGATCCGCTCATGGATGAAGGCGACGCGTTCGGCCAGCTTCTCGTCCGTATCGACAACGGATGCCTGTGAGATGCCGTGCGACCCATCCTCGTTCAGGCTCTTGACGATCAGCGGCAACGCCAGGCGGGGCGGCCGCTTCACCTTGCGGCGCATCGGGAACACCGCGAACGCCGGGACCGCGATCCGGCGATGGTGCACCAGCGTTTTCGACAGATCCTTGCCACGTGCCAGCACCAGGCCGCGTGGATTGCAGCCGGTATAAGGAACCTTCATCAATTCGAGGAAGCTTGCGATGTGCTGATCATATCCAGTCTGATAGTGAAATTCTTCCAGCAGCGTGAACACCACATGCGGCTTGAAGCCTTCGATCTCGTCGCGCACCGGCTTGATCTCTTCCTGTACGCCGAGCGGATGAACGTCATGGCCAGCCGCGCGCAAGGTGCTGACGACATCGTATTCCGTTTTCCATTTATTGATTTCCTGCGCGGTGTAGCCATCGCTCGAATCCGGCGGCACGAAATCCGGATGCATGAGCACGAGGATTCGCAGGCGTCTCATAGCGCGATCCATTTGCGTCGTGATGGGCCGAACAGGGCGTGCATGGTCTTGGCCGTCAACAGCACGGTGAAATCCAGTACGAGCTTCCGCTCGGAGCCCACAGCGCGCAGATTGAGCTCACGGCAGCGCGAAATCATGTCGTCCAGCACGGCATCGAGCGTGAGCTGGTTCTCGCCAGTCCAATGCGAAACCAGTTGCCGGATATCGGCGCGGTGCCGCCGGATGAAACTCGACGCCGGTTGCGAGCGGTGATGCCGGGGATCGGCGGAAAACAGCCGGGATAGATCGCGGTCATAGGTTTTCGGTGGTGTGAAGGCGTAGAACGCCTGCTTCTTCCGGTAGTGTTCGCCAAGCGTCTGGCTGAGTTCATTCAAGGGCTCGACACGCTCGCGCGTCGTGAGCAGCGGCCGCTTGCCGACGATCTCGCCCATCAGTTCGTCGACATATTCGAGCTTCTTCAGCGCGGGCCAGCCGGCATAACGAGTCCGCCAGTTTGAACGCGGCCGCAGCCATACCGCGAAGGTTTCGGCGAAGTCCTCGTCCGGATGACTTTGCGCGTACCACAGCCGTAGATGCTGGACATATTGCCGGCTGGCCGGATTGGGCCGGTAATAGCGTGGATAGCGTTTCGAGGACAGACCGAACAGCTGCTGCCAACGCCGGCGGCGCTGCAACTGGTAAGCGTGCTGCACAGTATGGCCCGCCTCATGACGGAGAATTGCCATGCACTCGGACCAAGTGCCGCCCTCGACCTCGAGCATCATCTTCCGCTCGATCTTCATCAGGCGAGGATGAGTGAGATAAAAAGGAACGGCGATGCCGGGCGTATTTGCCGGACTGAACCATTCGCTCGAAATCCACGCGTGCGGCCGCAGCCAAATCCCGCGCTCTTCAAGTTCTTCATGCAGGGTTGCGAGACAATCCTCGAGCCAGGTGCCTTTGACACCTACCTTGAGACTGCTGAGGCGGCGCGTAAGCAACTCCTCGTCCGATAGTTTTTCCCAGGCAAATGTGCGGCGCGACATAGGCATCTGAAGGTCATGAAACTCGACACTCGGATGGTGTCACGGGATGTCGCTCACAACAACCGCCACCATTCGGCTGCGCACATCGACCCTGGATCAGAATACGACCACGACCGGTTGGCATGCAACGTCCGCTCTAGAAATCAGCGACGTTCGGCGCCAAACCGCGAACTCATATATATATCGTTGAAAAAGCTATATAATTTTCGACCACCTGATCGATGGGAGGCTTAGCCGAAATTTCTGTTTCATCTTCTCGTTGCGGCCCCCGATGAAACAGAAATCTTTCTCCCGCGAGAACGCGCAATTTGCCTCAGGGACCCTGACAGCGGCACTGATTGGGTACTTCCGCATGCCTGGTGCTGGTTGCGAAATTCACGGAAACTATACCAGATACGCGGAAGGCGCCCGGATTGGCATCTCCGTCACTCCCGGATTGACGCGCTATATGCTAATGGATTGGCTGCATACGTCAGCGTTTTGGTCGGAGACCGATGGCCGCTCACAGATTATCGCAAGGGCAGGCCCCCACGCGGCTAGCGCGTCGCCGCTGGCATGAGGATCGGCTGCAGCGGTGCGCCATCCGGATGGCCCGCATGGGCTATTGGGAATCTGAGAGTGCAGACGCGACCGATTTCTGGATATCGCCCGAGCTCGCCGCCTTCTACGAATTCGAGACGGCCGATGGCTTTATCCCGATCGCCACCGTGCGCGAGCGCTATCTGCCCGAAAGCCAAGAGATTCTGGAGGCGCGTTACGCGGCCTGCTGGACCGGTGGGCAGCCCTACTCGGTGCAGACGAGGCTTCGCAGGTCCGACGGAAGCCTGCTCGACTGCGTAGTGCATGGCGAGCCGGAATTCGACGCCCACGGTGAGGTCCGGCGCGTGTCCGGCATTGTCCGCGATGTCACGGAGGAGACTTCCGCGCTGCGGCGCCTGGCGGACAGCGAGCAGCGACTGGCCGATTTCGTCAGCACCGCCTCGGATTGGTGCTGGGAGAGCGATCCTTCCCATCGGCTGCTACGCTATCCCAAGTTGCTTGCGGGCAATGCCGCCTTCCAGAGTGTGGCCGCCGGCGGGCAGGCACGCTGGGAACTGGCCTATGCACCCGAGGATGGGGAGGCCATGGCGCAGCACCGGGCCGACATGGAAGCCTATCGCCCGTTCCGCGACTTCACCTATACGCTGATCGGCCAGGACGGGTCGCGCGTCAGTATTCGCACCAGCGGCAAGCCCATCTTCGCCGAGGACGGCACTTTTCTCGGCTATCGCGGCACGGCCAGCGATATCACCGAACTCAGGGCTGCCGAGGCGATGCTCGACCAGCGCACACGGGCGTTGCAGGAAGCGCACCGGCTCGGCCGGATCGGGACGTGGAGCTATCGGCTGGACGTTGGCCGCGCGGTCTGGGCGCCCGAGCTCTACCACCTTCTGGGTCTCGACCCGGACATGTTCGAGCCCAGCCACGAAAATACTAAATCCTTCTTCCTGGGCGACGACGCCGAACGCTTTCTGGAACTGCAGAAACGGGTTCTCCGCACGCGCAGCACCGAGGCCATCGACCTGCGCATCCGGCACCCGGACGGCACGGTCCACGACCTGGCGGTAATCTGCAAGGCGGACATCGCCCATGACCAGGTCCTCGGTATCATAGGCACGGTGCAGGACGTCACCGAGCGCAAGGAGGCCGAGCGCCGGCTCGAACAGCTCGCCTATCGCGACGCTCTGACCGGTCTTGCCAACCGCGCGCTGTTCAAGCGCCAGCTCGCAACGTTGATCGAGAACTGCACCCTTGGCGGGCGAAGCGGCGCGCTGCTGCTGATCGATCTCGACCGATTCAAGGAGGTCAACGATTCCCTCGGCCATGCCGCCGGCGACGAACTCCTGATCCGGGTGGCAGCGACGCTCAGGCGCGAACTGGGCGAGAACACGTTTATCGCCCGGCTCGGCGGCGACGAATTCGCCGTGCTGAACGATGGACCCGCCGTGACCGCGGCCGAGATGACCCGGTTGGCAGAACAGATTATCGCCAGCTTGTCTGGCCCCGCCATTCTTGCTGAGGGCGAGGCTTTCATCGGCGCTACCGTTGGCGTCGCGTGCCTGCCCGAGCACGGCGCGACGGCCGAGACCGCCATGCGCAATGCCGATCAGGCGCTCTACATGGCCAAGGAGGCCGGCCGCGGCCAAGCCCGGCTGTTCGAGCCGCGCTATGCCGAGATCGTCGAGCAGAAGCTCGATCTCCGCCGGCACTTGCGCCGTGCAGTGGAAACCGACGCGCTGCGGGCCCATTACCAACCGCAGGTAGACCTGAGGACCGGCCGCGTCGCCGGCTTCGAGGCACTGCTACGCTGGACCCATCCCGAGCGTGGGCCAATCTCGCCGGCAGAGTTCATTCCCATCGCCGAAAGCTCAGGATTGATTGTCGACCTCGGCCTGTGGGTGCTGCGCGAGGCCTGCCGCCAGGGCCGCGCCTGGCTGGATGCCGGGCTGCCTTCGCGAACGATGTCGGTGAACGTCTCGCCGGCGCAGCTCTGGAGTATGGATTTCCAGGCGGCCGTCTCGGCCGTTCTGGCGGAGACCGGCTTTCCGGCGGAGCTGCTCTGCCTTGAGCTGACCGAAAGCCTGTTCGTGGATCATACCGAGGATCGGATCAGCCACACGCTGACGGCGCTTTCCGGCCTCGGCGTGCAACTGGCGCTAGACGACTTTGGTTCCGGTTATTCCTCGCTCGGCTATCTGACGCGCCTGCCCTTCGATCGGCTGAAGGTGGACCGGGCCTTCGTGGATGGCATTTCGACGGCGTCCGAGAAGCACAAACTGCTCGAGGGCATCATCGCTTTGTCGCGCGGGCTGGGCATGACGGTGGTGGCGGAAGGAGCAGAATTACCGGCCGAGGTGGATGTGCTCGGCAAGCTCGATTGCGACCTGGTGCAGGGCTTCGTCTTTTCCTCGCCGGTCGCCCCCGACGAGGCGCCGCAGGTGGCCGCCTGCATCGAGCGTGACGCGCTGCGGATACAGCCTATCGATCGTCAGATAATTTGAGCCGTCCGAAGCCGCACCCGCCGCGCCTTACCGTTCTTCCAGCAGGTACGCTTCACAGTCAGTCGATATTATTCAGCAATCCCGCGATTTCGTTCGCCGGAATCGGCTTGCTATACAGATAGCCTTGACCTTCGATGCATCCTTCGAGGCTCAAACGATGCATCTGCTCCTCGGTCTCGATGCCTTCCGCAGTCGTCGTGATCCCGAAACTCACCCCAAGGCCTGCGATAGCCCGCACGATCGCCAAGCTTCCTTCGTCTACCAGCACATCCCGCACGAACGACTGATCTATTTTGATCTTGTCGAACGGGAAGCTGCGAAGATATCCGATGCTTGAATAACCTGTTCCGAAATCATCCATGGAAATCCGGGCACCGAGCTCGCGCAGCTTGCTGAGTATGGTGATGTTGCGCTCGGATTTATCGAGAAGCACCGACTCCGTGATCTCCAATTCCAGACGAGATGGATTCAGGCCAGATGTCGCGAGCGCATTCATAACGATCGAGACGAGATTGCCCTTCACAAACTGAAGCGGAGACAGATTGATCGACACGCCAATGTCTTCCGGCCATGCCACCGCATCCTGGCAGGCCTGCCGGATTGCCCATTCTCCGATCTGCACGATCAACCCGGTTTCCTCGGCCACAGGGATGAACTCTACGGGGGCCACGTAACCGCGTTCGGGATGCGTCCAGCGCATCAACGCCTCGAACGAACTCACCTTCTTGGTGCTCAGATTCACCAAGGGTTGATAGAAAAGCTTGAAGTCGCCTTTGCTCAGGGCGTGGCGCATGTCCCGCTCGAGCGAGCGTCTCGTCTGGACGATCGCGTCCATCTCGGGTTCGAACAGCTTGTAAGCGCCCCGGCCACTGTTCTTTGCGCTGTACATCGCGAGATCAGCGCTGCGGAGCAGGCTCTCCGCCGTCGCTCCATCGACACCACTGATCGCGATGCCGACACTTGCTCCGACCAGAAGTTCATGGTTGTCGATGTGTCCGGGCAGGTTCACCGTCTCAATGATCTTGCTCGCCAAAGTAGCGGCAGAGGTCGGCTGAGGGACCGATGTCTGAAGGATGGCAAATTCGTCCCCGCCCAATCTTGCAATACGACCGGTAGCGGGAAGAATGTCGCGCAAGCGGTTCGCGATCAATTTCAAGAATTGATCGCCGACGGAGTGGCCCAACGTATCGTTGACCATCTTGAAGCCGTCGAGATCAACGAACAGCACGGCGACGGGATGCGACGTTGTAGGCCATTCCTTCAACGCCTCATCCAACTGGTCCCGAAACAGCATGCGGTTTCCAAGGCCGGTCAGAGAATCGTGATAGGCTAGGTATTGCGATCTCGCTTGCGATTCTTCCCGATCCGCAATTTCGACTTTGAGCCGCTGATTTGCATCGATCAGGCTGCTGGTTCGCTCCTCGACGCGCCGTTCGAGGTCGTTGTTTGCCTCACGCAATTTCTCATTTGCAGCAACGACTTTCATCTCCGCATGGCGGCGGCTGACTTGCGTATTGACCCTCGCCAGCGCAACGTCGAAGTCGACCGGTTTCGTGACATAGTCATTCGCACCCGATCCGAGAGCGTCGACAATGTTGCTGCTTTCCGACTTGGCCGTCACCATGATGACTGGCAAAAGCGAGGCCGACTTGTGATGGCGAATTCGCTTGAGTGTTTCGATGCCATCGATACCCGGCATCATCACATCCAGCAGGACGACATCGAACTCCTGGGCCGCAATCAGATCGAGCGCAGCCGTTCCACTGCTTGCCTCGACGACATCGTAGCCGCGACGCTGAAACCGCCGGGCCAATATCGCTCGATTGTCGCTGATATCATCGACAATCAGCAAGCGGACCGGCGAAGGCGAAACGCCATCGGTTTCACCGATTTGAACGACGTTCGTTCTCAATGAGGGGGCGGATGCATTAAATCCGGACATTGGTATGTCTCTCAGTATGCGGGTGCCACAGATGGCTCTGAAAATAATTCGGAGGACTTGTGCTGAGGTTCGCTTTGCTCGGTCATCCATGCGAGCACCCTGATCGTGAAGCACGATCCGGTGCCGACCTCGCTTGTCGCGGAGATCCCGCCGCCCATCAGCGCACAGAGCTTTTGGCTCAAGGCGAGACCCAGCCCCGTTCCCTGGTATTTGGTCGACTTGTCGCGTTTCACTTGACCGAAATCACGGAAGAGCCTCTCGAAATCATCAGGCGCGATACCTACCCCGGTGTCCCGGACCTGAATTTCGATCCAGTCTCCGGCCTGATTTTTGTGGCGCTCGGCCGTCAGAATCACGGATCCGTTCTCGGTGAACTTCGCTGCATTGCTCATCAGGTTCAACGTCGCCTGACGCAGCTTGGTTTGATCGGTCGACACGATGCCGAGATCGCTTCGGCACTTTATGATCAGCTTGTTCCGGTTGGCTTCGACCATGGGTTGGACGTTGGCGATCACATCGCGGATCATCTCGTGCAGATCGAATTGCGTGATCGTGAGATCGATGACGTTCGATTCGATGCGCGAGAGATCGAGAACGTCGGTGACGAGCGAAAGAAGATGCTTTCCTGCCGAGTTGATCCGTTCAAGATCGACGCGCTTCGTGCTGTTCCGTCCCTCGAACTCGATGTCCTCGAGGAGAATCTCGCTGAAGCCGATCACCGCGTTGAGGGGCGTTCGTAATTCATGGCTCATCTTGGCGAGAAAAATTGATTTCGACCGGTTTGCCTCTTCCGCCATGTTTTTGGCTTCACGAAGCCGCCGTGACGTCTCGCGATGAAATTCCATCTCGCGTTCGAGTTTGGACTTCATCGTAATCATGTTGGCGTAATAGATGGCCATCCAGGACATGTATACCGTGGCCGACAGGATCGAGATCCAGCCGACGGTCGCCAACTGGGCCGGGGCCACCAGTTCGGGAAACCCCCACAAGACATAGGCCGCACAGAAGCCGGCAATATTTACGGTAAATAACGCTGCAATAAGTGCCGGCCGATCGGACAGATAAAAGAAGCCGAGCAGCAGGCTCACGATCATCCAGGGCAGGAACGGTGAGCTTACCCCGCCATAAAAATATGCGCCGAACAATGACGTGAAGGCGAGGAGCTGCACCGAAATCAGTGCCGAAATCTCGAGGCTGGCCGTGAACTTGTAGACGAATGGCAATGCCCAGAACGAGCAGATGCAGGCAATGACAATCCAGCAGGCAACGCCGGGATTGGGATCGCTCAGGTACAGGAAAACGCTGATCGCCTGAGACAGCGCAGGTCCGAAGAGATGGGTGAATACAAAGTTTCGAGAAAGGCTGAGCTCCGATCGCTCTGCCTTGGCCTCCTGAGGAATAAACCAATCAATCAAATGAAATATATTTGCGGCACGCATACTGCGTCCCTCCCGACTTCTGTCGCCACCTACCTACCGCAAGCGCTTTTAAAATTTGGTTTAGGCGGTTCCGCGGATTAATTAGCCCTTAAAACACGATACCTATGATGCTCGGTAGAAATGCCGATGGTTATCCGGGTGGCCGGTAACCTGGTCGGTGATTTTCGGCGCAGGCCGCGTCCAATTTGATTAATTGCTTCAAATTTCCGGATTTCTCGCAGAAAGCGGCAAACCCACCATGAAACGTGTCCTGAGCGAAATCATTTTGAAATTTGATGGACTGGTAAATTATTTCATTCCAGAAACCATCGCCGCCGATCGAGATGCACGGAATCGAGCGCACGTATTTCTGATCAGCCATATCCTGGGACCCTTCATCGGGAACGTCGTCCCTGCCGCTCTCTTTGTATTCGACCCCCACCCGAATTTCGCCGTTGTAGTTCTGGCGATTTCGATCACATCGTTCTGGGTCTTTCCGTTCGCTCTTCGCGCAGGCGCTCCCTACAATCCACTTGCTCTGGTCTCTATCCAGAATCTGATCTTCTGCATTTTGTGGAGCTGCTATTTCTACGGCGGCGTGACCTCGCCCACGGTCGCTTGGGTTCTGACCATTCCGATTTTGGCATTCTTCTATCTTGGCTCGTCGACCAAGTTACGGTTGATCGTCATTGCGATGTTCGTCGTCAACCTCGCGATATTCTGCGGCTTTTACGTCTTTTCTTATTCCGCAAAGACCGAGCTTCCTGTCGCGGCGATGCAAGGGCTGGGCCTCGTTTCCACCATCGCAGCGTCGCTATACGTGACGATGATGGCTGTTTATTACGCAAAGATTCAAGCCTCCCAGGCCGACCTCGAAAGCGAGATGCGGAAGCACATGATCGTCGCGTCGGAGTTGCGTTCGGCGACCGAGGAAGCCGAACGGGCCGGCGCGGCCAAGGCGGAATTCCTTGCCAGGATGAGCCACGAATTGCGCACGCCGCTCAATGCAGTGATCGGTTATAGCCAGATCCTGCTGGAGGAAGCCGAGGACGAAGGCGATGACACCAGTACGGCCGATCTGACCAAAATTCACAATGCGGGCCAGCACCTGCTGAAGCTGGTGAACGAGGTCCTCGAACTGTCCAAGATCGAAGCCGGAAAGATGGAACTCGATCTCAGCGAGGTCCGGATCGACAGGCTGCTGGGCGACCTGATCTACTCGGTCGAGCCTCAGGCCGCGGAAGGCGGCAATCGAGTGATCTGCACGATTTCGCCAGATGTCGGAAGCCAGCGTTGCGACGCGTCGAAGCTTCGAAACGTGATCGGTCAACTGCTGGATAACGCGATCAAGTTTACCGAGAACGGGAAGATCGACGTAACGGCCTCGCTTGAACCGGGCGAAGACGGAAACATTCTTGTCATTGCTATCGCCGATACCGGTATCGGAATTGCGCCGGATCAGGTGGACCGGTTGTTTGAGACCTTTATCGTCGGCGACGATTCCAGTACCAGCAAATATGGCGGCACCGGTCTCGGCCTCGCCTTGAGCCAGAAACTCTGCAAGCTGATGAACGGCGACATTCTCGTGGAAAGCGATGTCGGCAGAGGTAGCCGGTTTACCGTCCGTATTCCGGTGGCCGCCAAAGCCGATGCGACCGGCACATTTGCCGCGGCAACACTCGTACCTGAATCCGCAACTTCCGATCCCTTCGTCGGCTCGGCTCCGGAAACGTCACATGCATAAGATTCTGCTGGTCGAGGATAACGAGTTGAATCGAGACATGCTCAGCCGGCGCTTGCAGCGGCACGGCTTTTCCGTGTGCTGCGCGGTCGACGGGGCGGAAGGCGTATCGATGGCGGCGACCGAAATGCCCGATCTGATACTGATGGACGTAGCGCTGGGCGCAATGGATGGCTGGGAAGCGACCACCCTGATCAAATCGAATCCCGCCACGGCGGCAATTCCCATCATCGCGCTGACCGCGCATGCTCTGGCGAGCGATCGCGACAAGAGCGTCGAGGTCGGCTGCTCGGACTTCGATACCAAGCCCGTCGATCTTCAGCGCTTGCTCGGCAAAATCCGCGACTGCCTGGATAAACCGGCAAGCGTCGCCATTGCGGTCTGATGCAACTGGGCTGGCGCGAGTTGCGGCCGGCCGTCAGAATTTATATGCGGCGCCGACACGAACGGAGCTGAACCGCGGCTCCTGCGTCCCGCTCAAGCCGGGAAACGACGTCACGGAATCATATCGGGATTGGCCATAGTCGGTGTAGCGGTATTCGGCCCTCACCAGGATGTTTCGGGTGAATGCTACTTCCACACCGGCGCCGGCAGTCCAGCCGGTTCGGACGCTCGAGGTGGTTTCGGAAATCCCGGTCAGGAGGTTGGTATAGGTGTGGCCGATCTTGCCGAAGGCCAGGCCTCCCGTTCCGTAGAATAGAACGTTGTCTACCGCATAACCGAGCCGACCGCGCGCAGATCCTTGCCAATTGATCGACGTATCTCCTGCGCCACCGACAAGCGGATCGCTCCAGCCGCCCGTAATTCTCGTCGGCTCAAAATCGACCTCAAAACCAAGGACGGTGCTGCCGAACTGATAGTTGGCGCCAGCATAGACTCCTCCACTGACCCCGTTCGGGTTGTACTTCTGTTCAAACCCGGTGAAGACGTTGGTTGCCGTGAAATATTCGACCAGGTGGTCACGTCCCCAGGAATAGCCAACGTCGGCGCCGAGATAGAAACCGCTCCACGAGAACGCGGGATTTGGGGCTGGCGGAAGAGCCTTGTAGGGAATCGAAAAATCCGCTGCGCCTGCAACCGTCGCACCGAACGTTAAAGCCACGGACGTCAAAAGGGACAATCGTGAAAGACGAATACCCAAGGTATGAATGCAAAGGCTGCGCATAGCGTTGGGTGACTCCGGAGCCATCAGGGAAATCGTTAAAAGGCATCAATCCGTGAACCGGATCATGCCGCATTTATGGTTAAGATTTGGATAAGCGGACAACGCGGAGCTGGAAATCCGCGTGAAGGTCGCAGCCGTTCGTTTGGCGATTTTGGCAAGACGGTCCTTTCGCCGACCCGAACGGCGAGTAACGATCCACTCACTGTGTTCCACAACATCGCCTGGAATTACCGCTCCCCTACGGAGGAAACCTACCGCGAATTAAGTTTCCGCAGGCATCGTACGTCTCGTTCAGAAGAAAACTTCTTTCAAAACGAGCCTAGAACAGGGAATTGCGATGTCAGACATCACCAACGCTTATATTCCGTCCGCAGCACTCACCGGCAGCATGAGAGACTTTCGGGTACCGGGAGGAGCCGATCTTCTGGGGCGGACCGAACATTTCTTTAAATGGCAGAACCTGCGGCGTCAGAATGGCCTCTGGCCGTTTTCACGCGCGACCGAAGATGGGCCTGGAACGATTTGTTCGGCCCAGGACGATAGCGGCAACATGATGCGTGGGGTTAATTTCGCATCGCAGGACTATCTCAGTCTTTCATCGCATTCGGAAATCAAGGCGACCGCCAAGGAAGTCATCGAACGGTGCGGCGTGCACAGCGCGGGCTCGCCGGCCTTGGTCGGAAACACATCGTATTCCGTCAAGCTCGAGCGTAAGATCGCGGAATTCCTGCAAATGGATGAAGTGGTGCTGTATCCGACCGGCTGGGCGGCCGGTTTCGGAGTCATCAAGGGTCTGGTTCGCTCTGCGGATCACGTCGTGATGGACATGCTGTCGCACTCGTGCCTGCAGGAGGGCGCCAGCGCCGCAACCAACAACATCTATCTTTTCCGGCATCTCGATAACGACTATTGCCGGAATCTCTTGGCCAAGATTCGCGCCAAGGACAAGGAAAACGGCATCCTCGTCGTCACCGAGGGCCTTTTCTCCATGGACTCCGATACGCCGGATCTTGTCGGGCTTCAGGAGCTGTGCCGCGAATTCAATGCGACGCTGGTGGTCGACGTGGCGCACGACCTGGGCTGCCTCGGCCCGGACGGCCGCGGACATATCGGCATGCAGGAGATGCTTGGCCAGATCGATATCGTCATGGGCAGCTTCTCCAAGACCTTCGCCTCGAACGGCGGCTTTGTTGCGTGCAAGAGCCGTGCGGTAAAGGAATATCTCCGCTTCTACAGTGCACCTGCGACGTTCTCGAATGCATTGTCCCCAGTGCAAGCCGCGACGGTGTTGAAGGCCTTTGAAATCGTCGAGTCCGAGGAAGGGCGGCATCAACGCGACGCGCTGATGAGGAACATCCTCAGCCTCCGCGAGCACCTTCGCAACGCTGGGCTTGAATACTATGGCGATCCGTCCGCAATCGTTTGCGTCAAGATGGGTGCGGAAGGGATCGCCCGTCTCGTCAGCAAGCAGCTCCCCCAGCTGGGCCTCGTCGCAAATCTCGTCGAATTCCCGGCAGTCCCTAAAGGCGCTGCACGGATTCGCATGCAGGTCATGGCCAACCATTCGGAGCAGAATATCATCAACGCGGTGCAAATTCTCAAGGTCGCGCGCGAGCAGGCCGAGATGGATTACGACGAACTGAAGCGTCCCGTTGAACGTCAACAGCAGGCTGTCGCCTGACCGACATACAAATTGGAGTCGCCCGAAATCATGTTGGGGCGACTCCAATCAGCTTTTCGATGGAATGAAAGCGACCGGTTCGCAGACAGATTGCGAACACAAACCGGGCGGCTTTCGCCTAGGACGCATCGTCACTGCCGGGATTTGCGAGGTTGGGTGAGAACGTCAACTCCGCGTCCGCCATGACGTAGCGCACATACTTATAGTCGCGGATGAACGTGATCTCGCTCCCGCGCCACTCCAGCCACATGAAGTAGCTCGGCTTGGTGTCCAATCGGCTCTCGAACACTGCGATAACCTCTCGGTCCTCCAGCCAGGCGGGCACGAGCCATAGTCCGTCGGCCTTCGCATAGATGCTGAAGAACATTCCGACATCCGCGGAACCCACTCGGACGGGATGAGTCGATTGCGTGAGCTTCACATCTTCTGCGAGCATCGCGCGCAAGCCCTCCCAGTCCTTCCGATTGAACAGAGCGGCATAACGCGCCACCGCCGCAGACGGCGATCTGGCTTCGGGAAGCTGAGAGGCTTTCGCATTGATCTCGCGCAGGCGAGCGCGCCCGCGCGCGAGATGTGCTTTCACAGCATCGACGCTGAGATCGAGCAGCAAGGCTATCTCCGCGAGTGGTTCATCCAGAACGTCTTTCAAGATGATCACGCTGCGCTGGAGAAGTGGGAGTTCCGCAAAGCGCGATACCGCGGTCTTCACCGCTTCCTGGCGCATCAACTCCTCCACTGGATCAGGACTTGCTTGGTCGACGATATTGTGTGCCGCTTCAATCGGCTCGGTCGCCCGGATGGCTTTGCTGCGCAACACATCCAGTGCGCGGTTATGGGCGATCCGGAAAAGCCAGGCGCGCAGCGGGGGCGTTTCGGCCAGTGCATCGAGAGCGACGAACGCTTTGGCAAGTGTGTCTTGCACGATGTCCTCGCCCTCGATCACCGATCCCATGAGGCGTGAACAATAGCGGTGAAGCTCAGGCCGCAACTGTTCAGCCAAGGCGGAAAGCTCAGCCCGACGATCGACGTTTGAAGAGTGCCCGCTACTGGTCAAGCTGTCGCACCCTCCATAATCGTCACACCGGAATCGCCGTTCAGGCCTAACACGATGCCATCGGCATATTTCGGATCTTCCAGGACCGAAATGACACGATCGCCGAATTCCCGTGGCGGCATCGGTGCGCCAAATCTCGCAACGAACTGCTCTGGCGTGATCCCCATCGTATCCGCATAGACGCTGGCGGCGGCATCTCCGATTCCGGTTCCTAGAATCATCTGCCGCGGCACGATGGCCTGGAAACGAATACCCAGGTTCAAATCCTGCGAAACTCCACGTGCATACTTCGCCATGAACCACAGCATCCGCTTGGATCCACCATAGCCACCCGACATCTGCGAACCAGTCACAGCCGCGCCACTCGACCCGACCAAAACCCTGCTTCCGGGTTTCAGTGGCAGATTGAGCGCTGCCTGCAACCAAAACAAGCCCGCTT
Source organism: Xanthobacteraceae bacterium (assembly GCA_024508855.1). Taxonomy (GTDB): domain Bacteria; phylum Pseudomonadota; class Alphaproteobacteria; order Rhizobiales; family Xanthobacteraceae; genus 62-47. The sequence continues at coordinate 248,881 of JANINJ010000042.1, read as the reverse complement.
TGACGTCAGTTTCCCAGGCCACGGAAAAGTCTTCCCAGCTCAGCTGGTCGAGTCGCCCCATCCGTGGCGCAACACCAGCATTGAGCACCAGGATATCGGGCTGGACGTCGGAAAGGATGCGGTTGGCGGCGGCGCGATCCGTTACGTCCGCCGAGATGGTCGCAACTCCGAGGCGGGCCTTGACGGCCTCGAGTGCGTCCGCCCGCCGGGCAACCACGGTGACCTTTGCGCCTTCGGCCACAAGCGCTTCAACCAGGCCCAGACCAAGGCCGCGACTTCCGCCGGTGACGATCGCGTTTTTATCTTTGAGACTCATATGCTTTGCTCCAACGTTTGTGAAGCTAAGACGATCGACGGCTCGAAAAAGAGTCAGGCCCTGATCCGACCTATGGCGCGTGAGATTATCGAGCTGATGCCGGAACAGCGAAGGCATCAACGTCCTGACGGCTCAACCAACGATTGTCATCGAATACCCGGATCGCGCAGTGACTAGTCCCTGCTCGACCACGCCAGGATTCCCTGACTCTTTTCGCTCTTGTCGACCGTCCTAGAGACAGTAACCACAGGAGCACGACCATGACGATCAACGAAAAGACTGTCTCTACAGATGACGCCAATAAAGAACGGCGCGCCAACATGCCCCTAATCGTGTCGCTGGCGGAATGGACGGACGCGTGGGGGAAAATGCTTGTTAAGGAGAAGGCGTCAACGCGCGCTCAAGACGCATTGGCGGCCGAACGCCGTCGAATGCCATGGATGGCAGTCGAGAAAGCCTATGAATTCGAGGGACCGCAAGGCAAGGTTGGCCTGGCTGATTTATTCGAGGGTCGTCGACAACTCATCGTCTATCGTGCTTTCTTCGAACCCGGCGTTTATGGCTGGCCTGACCACGCATGTCGTGGCTGCTCTCTCGGGGCAGACCAGGTTTCCAACCTTGCTCACCTGAATGCGCGCGACACCACGCTCGTATACGCCTCTCGCGCACCCCAGGCCGACATCGAACGTTTAAAGGCTCGGATGGGCTGGAAGATGCCCTGGTATACGTTCGAGGGAACGTTCGACGCCGATTTCGGCGTCGACGAATGGCACGGCCACAACGTCTTCTTCCGCGACGGCAACCAGATTTTTCGTACGTATTTCACCAACAACCGCGGTGACGAGGCCCTCGGAACCACATGGAGCTATCTCGACATCACGCCGCTGGGGCGGCAAGAGGTCTGGGAAGACTCGCCGGAAGGTTACCCTCAGACACAGACATATAAATGGTGGAATTGGAAAGATAACTACGAAGCCAATGCCGCGCCTGACGCAAAGTGGGTCGAAGTTTCGGACATCGGCGAAGCAGCATTCCGAAAGTCGAATGCAGGCGCAAAGAAATGAGCGCCTCTTACGCTGGCGAATCCATGGTCGTTTCAGAACGACCTCATTCCTTCACTCATCGCATCGTGGCGTGGCTGAGAATCTCGGCCACGCCGACTTTTGCGGCCATGGCAATCTTAACGCGTTTGCCGAGCGACGACGGAATGCGAATGATCTGCGGTGTCGAGCCTTCCTCATTACTGGCTGGAATGGCTCCGATGTATTTGCTGATGGGCCTGTTTCATTCGGCCCCGTGGTTGAAACTGATCGGTAATCGAATGAGCCGGAAAAGTCGGCGGCTGACAGGATAAAACCGGCGTTATTGGTATCGGGGAAATAAACAGGAGACTGGCCCGCCGTTGCTCTAAAAGGCCATCGTGCGGGTCACCAATTTCGAGGGCCTACCGCCGTTAGGGCGTTCGCGGATGCAATCGGCGCAGACATGTCTGTTACTTATGACGCCGTGTAATTTTGCGGGCTTGAAGAGCGTGATTTTTCGAAGTTGACTCTTAGGAGTAGAGGAATCTTTACCTTGGACGCTGTCCCGCCATCAGCACGACATAGCAGACCACGGCAACTGCGATTGATGGCAGCGTTGCACCGATCCCCGGCCAAAGATTGGTTACCGCTTGATATGTGGCTATGCCGACCAGCCAGGCTATCAAACCACGCAGATGCCAGCCGGCGGTAAACCAATAGATACCGTCACGTATTCTGACTGCCGCTGCATCGATACTCCGTCGCCGCACGATGAAATGATCGGCCAGCAAAACGCCAAACAACGGCGCGAAAACCGAACCGATCAACAACAAAAAGTTTTCGTAGGATGTTGGCGGGATCAACATCGCGATGACAGTACAAAGCACGCCGTAGCCGAGCGCGAGCCGCGGAATCTTGACCGAGACCAAAGTGCCGGTGGAGACAGCAGCCGAGAAGATGTCAGCAAAGGCGTTATCGGTCTCATCAATCAGAATCAGGATCAACGCAATTCCACCACCGGCTGTGGCGAGCGCGGCCAATAGCGCGTCACCACCGCCGGCAATCAACGCGTAGCTGGCTCCCAGCGCGTAGAACCATACGTTGGCGATCAGGTAGCCGGCCAAACTGCCACGGAACATTGCCCCGGAGGAACGCCCAAAACGCGTGTAGTCGGCAATCAATGGCAACCAACTCAAGGGCATCGCGATCACCAGATCGACCGCACCTGCAAACGACATCGAGCCATCGCCAGAACGCTGGAGCAGCGCCATGAGATCATGCCGCGACAGCAGCCGCCAGGTCAGCCAAAGTGCACCAGCGAGCAAAAGCCACATACCCCAATTACGCAGGATACGGCGCACCACGGAGAGCGGGCCGAGCACGGCAAGCGACGTGGCGACGATGCCGAACAGAACGGTCCACAGCATCGGAGCGGACACGCCGAAGGTTTGACGCGACAGTGTATCGGCTGACTCGCGCATTACCACGATCTCGAAAGCGCCCCAGCCCGTGAGCTGCACGAGATTGAGAATCGCCGGAATCGACGCGCCGCGCAGGCCGAGCGTGGGCCGCAGCGATCCCATTGCCGACAGGCCGGTGTCCGCCCCGACAACGCCAGCCGCAGCAAGCAGCAGAGTCCCAAATCCGGTGCCTACCAAAATAGCCGCGAACGCCACACCTAGACTGAGACCTGGAACCAAAAGCGCGCCTGCCTGCAACACCAGCAGGCCGATGCCGAGGCTGAACCAAAGCGAGAAGGCATCGCGTCCGTCAAATATGCGACTCGCCTGTGGTACCGGCGTCAGCGGATCATAGCTATCGTGAGCTTCTGGTTTGGGCATAGAAAATTCTTCAGGGGAAAGATGCCGACGGTACGAACGGTTCCTACCGGTACCACCTTCTAACGAACTGGATCAACGGCGTACCGGGACGCAATCTTGTCGGCCACCGCAACCTGACGCCAGTTTCATATTTTATCTGACCCACGCCCCCCTGAGCCTCTAGCCGAGAGCCGCTTGTGATGTGGATTCGATAGCCTGCCCCATCCCGAGATAGGCATCCCTCACGGTATCGGTATTGCGCAACTGCTCCGTTGGTCCTTCCGCTGCAATCCTGCCTTTTTCCAGAACGTAACCGTAGTTTGCGATCGAAAGCGCTTTACGAGCGTTCTGCTCGACGAGAAGGATAGTCGTACCTTGCCTGTTGATTTCCTGAATGGTCTCGAAAATCTCCCGGACGACATGGGGCGCCAGCCCCATTGATGGTTCATCCAATAACAACAGCTTTGGTCGCGCCATCAATGCCCGCCCAATAGCGAGCATCTGCTGTTCGCCGCCAGACAGCGACCCGGCATAGTGCCGCCTGCGTTCGAAAAGGCGCGGAAAACGGTTGTAGACCGCGCGCATATCGTTGGCGATTTCCGGACCATTCTTTCTGACGTAAGCACCTATCAAAAGATTGTCCTCGACCGACATGCTGGCGATCACGCGCCGCCCCTCGGGGACGAGGCTGACTCCGCCCCGCACAATACGGTCAGCGGACATCGTCGTGTGGTCAACGCCGTCGATCTTGATATGCCCGCTAAAGGCGCGAACCAGACCACTAATTGTCAACAGCGTCGTCGTCTTTCCCGCACCATTGGCGCCAATCAGGCAAACGCACGCGCCCTGCGGCACCGAAATGTTGATGTTGCTGATAGCTGGCACCGTGCCGTAGCCGGATGTCACGTCCTGCAGCTCAAGCATCTTCTAGCCCCAGATAAGCCTCGATGACGTTTGGCATCGTCTTTATCGCCGCGGGCGTTCCTTCGGCAATTTCCCGTCCGAAATTGAGCACGACGATGTGATCCGCCAGGCGCGAGACGAACTCGATATCGTGCTCTATCAGCATCACGGTGATGCCCATATCCCTGATGTCCGCAATCAGTTCTGCAAGAGTCACCCTCTCCGCAAAATTCATTCCGGCTGCCGGCTCATCGAGCAAGAGCAGGCGCGGTTTGGTCGCCAATGCCCTGGCGATCTCAACGCGTCGGCGATCCCCGTAGGAAAGTCCGCCTACCGCGACGTCCCGCAAATGCGAAATCCCGACGGTCGAGAGCAATTGCTCGCATCTTTCAACTTCCGCATTTTCGCTGCGCGCCAGGCGCGGCAACCGGAGCAGCACGTCGAACAAGTTAGCGTTTTGATGCCGGTGTGCACCGAGCAGCACGTTTTCCAGAACGCTCCCCTGCGGCAGAAGCCGAATATTCTGGAACGTCCGTGCCACGCCAAGACTGGCAATGCGGTAAGGCTGAATTTCGGAAATATCCACGCCGTCCAGCAATACAACCCCGCCGTCCGCTGGATAAAGCCCGGTAATAATGTTCATCGTTGTAGTCTTGCCGGAGCCATTGGGACCGATGAGCCCGGTGACCTGACCCTGGCGAGCTACCAGCGAAACGCTGTCGACCGCAATCACGCCCTGGAAATGCTTGGCGACATTTTGCAATTCAAGCGTGGCGCCGCTCATGATTCCGCTCGCTGTTCGATGGAATGGCGCTCGATCAAACGACGTCTGAAGATCCGTGCCAGCCGGTCGCTCTGCAGCAACGACATCGCACCTCCCGGCAAATAGAGTACGACGAGAATGACCAGTAGCCCCATGAGAATCTCGCGCCACTGGTTGGAGAAACGCAGAAACTCCGGTAGCAGTGTGGTAAAGATCGCGCCGACCAGCGGGCCAAGTAGAGCATTGAAACCGCCAAGGATCGGATAGCTCAAGGCATCGACGCTACGCAGCAATCCGAAATCGGTCGGCCCAATGAAAAAATTGAGATGAGCGGCCATTGCGCCAGCGATGCCACAAACAAACGCGCTTGCACCGAATAACGTCAGACGATGGGCCAGCACGTTGATCCCCATCGTCTGACTCATCACGTCATCCTGACGGATGGCAGCGATGGAGCGCCCGAAATGGGAATGACGTAATGCGTAAGCAAAATACACTGCCGCAATCGCCAGCAAAGCGAGCTGCCATGTCTCCGTATAGCGGGGAATGCCGACGATGCCGATGGCGCCGCCCGTGACGGATTCCCAGTTCAAGGCAATGACGCGAACAACCTCAGTAAATGCGAAGGTTGCAAGCATGAAATAGTCACCGCGCAGCCTCAATACCGGTAAGCCAATGATGAGAGCCGCCCCACCGGCAAGAAGACCGCCGATCAGAACTGCGAAGCTGAACGGCATTCCGGTTTGCGTGGTGAAAAAGACGCTGCTGTACGCCCCCAAGGCCATGAACCCGCCGGTCCCCAGCGTGAACATATTCCCGCTCAGCGCCAACCAAACCCCGTAAGCCAGTAGGATATTCAGCAGACACAAGTCGACAACGTTGCCGTAACTCGACAAGAACTCCTCAAAAAGCCCAATCATGCACGCCGCTCCTCGAATCCCGAGAAGAGGCCGGTCGGCTTAACTAGCAAGATCAGGAATATCAGACCAAAACCGATCGCGTCGCGAAAGGCGGAACTCACATAGGCCACGCTAAATACCTCGAGCAGACCGAGCAGAAAGCCGCCTGCTACCGCTCCAGGAATGTTACCGAGCCCTCCGAGGATCATCACCGTGAGGCCTTTGACCAGCGCGCTGTCACCCATGAATGGCGACACGACGTTGAACAAGACGCCAAGTAACAAGCCGGCCGCGCCGGCAAGGGCGCCCGCGATAAAGAAAGTCACCAGCGTGGCGCTTTCAACGCGCACGCCAACGATGCGCGCGACATCTTCACTGAAAGCCACGGTTCGAATGGCACGGCCAAGCGACGTTCGCTGCAGGATGAAAGCGAACAGCAGCATCAGCACTACCGCCGCCGCGATGATAAACAGCTGCAAGGCCTGAATACGCACGCCTCCGATCTGCCAGATGATGGCGGACATCGAACTTCGGGGATAAGCCTGCACCTCAGTGCCGAAGATCTCCTGGGCCACGCCGACCAGCAGACGCGCCAGAGCCAGACTGGCGACAAGTCCCATCCACCGATGCCCGCCTGCCTTGCGCAGCGGACGGAACATGAACTGCTCGGAAAGAACGCCGAGAAGCCCGCCGCCAAAGGCTGCCACCAGCAAAGTGACCGGCAGCGGAAGGCCAAATCTCGCGGCCTCCAATCCAACGCACGCGCCGATCATGAGGAAGGCGCCCTGGGCAAGATTGATGATGTTCAACACGCCGAAAATGAGCGTGCAGCCGATCGCGAATACCGCGTAGATTGACCCGATCGACAGCCCATTCACAATCTGTTGGGCAAACACCTCCATACCCCGCGTCCTCCTCTGGATGCGACAATTTCAATCGCCGGAGACGAGGACAAATTTACCGTCCTTCAGCTCCAAAACCTTGGCTGACAGAACCGGCTCACGGCTTGCATCAAAGCTGATCTTGCCGAGGCTGGTATCGAGGTCCTTCGTCGCTGCAATCGCATCGCGCAGCTTGACCGGGTCATCCGCACCGCCGGCGCGCTTGAGAGCGTCCGCAAAAACATAAACGGCGGCATACGCCTGGGCCGCAAACGTATCGGGGTTGGTATTGTACTTGGCGCGATAGGCCTCCACGAATGCCTTGTTCTTCGGCGAGTCGTAGCCGATGAACCAACCCGAACCGACCAGAAACCCTTCGGCGGCGGGACCAGCCAGATCATGCAGCTTGGTGGAAATGGCGGCATTGGCTCCAAGCATGATTGTCGATGCTGGAATGCCCAACTGCCGCGCCTGACGCACGATATTAGCCGTCTCTTCTGCCAGCCCGCCAATGACAACGATGTCCGGATTGGCTGCCTTGATCTTGGTCAATTGTGCGGAATAGTCGACATCGCCCTTCTGGAAGGTTTCGGTGGCCACAATCTTGATGCCGGCTTTCTCGAGCGCCTTCTTGTGCACGTCATACGCCGTCTTCATCAGCATATCGTCGATGCCGTAGATTTGGGCGCTGGTCTTCGGTGCTCGCTTCTTGATGACGTAGTCGAGCACGCCAGGAAACACCATCGGTTCGGTCGCGCACGTACGGAAAATAAAATCGCCCATAGCGGTAACGCCCGGAGCCGTATTCGAACTGGCGATCACCGGGACCTTCGCCCTCTGCGCCAACGGATCGGCCGCAAAGGCCGAGTTCGTGAGCGTGGGCCCAAAAATCGCCTTGACCTTCTCCTGAGATATCAGGCGTTGAAAGATATTGACGGTCTGGCCACGGTCGCCGGCGTCGTCCTGGTGGATACCGACAAGCTTGATGTCACCAAGCGCGCCCGACGCATTGATCTCGGCAATCGCTAGCTCAGCCGCATTTTTTTGCATGATGCCATAAAGCGCAGCCGAGCCGCCGGACGTCGATTGCACAATACCAACCTTGACGTCCTTGGCTTGCACGATGGTGCCCATGAACAAACCGGAAGCCGCCAATAAAATTGTCGCAAGTGTGCTGCGCATAGCAAATGCTCCATGAATCAAAGATTGACCGGTTGCCGAATTTCAGTTTCGCACCGCCCGCCGTGCGTAGCGGCGCCAAGAAACAGCGCTAGATCATCCGTGACGGCGTCCACGTAGGACTCGTTGCCGCTCCAGCTTATCGGATTCACCAGAACGGTCTTCAGGCCCAGCTCGGACGCAACTTGCAGATTCACCGCGCGGTCATCGAACATCATGGAGCGAGAGGGCTCGATGTCATGATGCCGGAGCAACGTGTCGTAAGCCACCCTGCTCGGTTTACCGACAAACTCGCAAGCTTCGATGTCACATATCGCGGAAAACAGCTCGGTCAATTCAAGATGGTGCAGCACGCGTTGCGTGTGACGGCGGGACCCATTGGTGAAAACGATGCGCCGTCCCGGCAACGCAGCCAATCGGCTGCGCAAACGGTCGCCGTTGCCGATCGCGACGAGATCGACCTGATGCACGAACTCGAGGAACCGTTGTGGCTCGATACCGTGGTGCCGCGACAACCCCGTCATCGAAGTGCCGTAGCGATGATAATATTCGGCGTGGAGTTCCTCCGCTTGCGCCGCGTTCAAACCGATCGACGTCTGAATGAGCTCGATCACACGCGCGAGCATCTGCTCGTAAAGGCCCGAGGCGCGCGGATACAATGTATCGTCGAGGTCGAAAATCCACGTATCGACGCCGTGCGCCAACCTCGCCGCGACCTCTTTCTCTTCCACGGCTCTCACAAGCTCGGACACTACTTCACCGCTGTTCCTTGCGTCACCTTCGCCTGAATAAGGATGCGTCTCACCGGCGGATCGAGACACATCTGCGACACCTCATGCCACAACCGCCGCGCTACACGTCACGCAGTTGCTTTCATCCGATCAATCGCCCGATTGGCACTTGGTTTGATGTCCCGCACGTCGAGACTGATGTCGAGCGCCTTGACGGTATGCGTCAAGTCTCCGATCGAGATGATATCAACGCCAATCTCGGCGATCGGAACGATCGTTTGCTCGTTGATGCCGCCGGACGCTTCAACCATCGCGCGCCGATTGACGACTTTCATCGCATCCTTCATTTCGTCGAGATCCATGTTGTCAAACATGATGATTTCAACGCCGCAATCCAGCGCTTCCTTGACCATATCGAGCGACTCGCATTCCACCTCGATCTTGAAAGTGTGTTGTGCCGACGCGCGCAGGATTCGGATCGCTTCTGTGATGCTGCCTGCGATCTTGATGTGATTGTCCTTCACCAGGATGCAATTGGCCAGATTGAAGATATGATTGTGCGCGCCACCCACACGCACAGCGTATTTCTGGACCATGCGCAGGCCCGGCCATCCCTTGCGCGTATCGGTGATACGCACCTTCGTGTGCTTGACGAGATCGGCATAGCGCCGGGTTTTCGTCGCGACCCCTGACATCTGCTGGAGCCAGTCGAGCCCCGATCGTTCGATGATGAAGAAGGTGGATGCCCGCGCCCGCACGCGCATCAGCACGGTGCCGGGCCCGACCGCATCGCCGTCCTGTACCAGATATTCGATATGGGCTTCCGGCTCGATCTGGCGAATGGTCTCATCGGTAAACAGCATGCCACAAACGACGCCGCTTGCCTTGGCATAGATATTGGCAGTTTGAACCGGATCGTCGCCGACGAGGAAGCCTCCGGTGGTATCACCCGAACTAATCTCCTCGCGCAGTCCTTGCTCGACCAATGGCCGGATCATAAAGCGGTTCAATTTCATCGGACGTTCCTTCGACTATCGAAAATGATCTGCGCTAACTGTTCAGACGATTGGTATACGCATGCCCATCCTTCATGATGAGATGCAGGCGGTCGCGTTTTTCGAGAACCCTGATATCGGCGAGCGGATCGCCATCAACCACAAGCACGTCGCCAAGACATCCAGCTTTCAACGCGCCAAGATTAGGCCGCTCGATGCACGCGGCGGCCTGCGTCGTCGCAGAGACGATAACCTCCATCGGCGACATGCCGAGCCAATCGACCATAAAGCGCAGCTCCGCCATGTTCTCGCCGACCAGCAGCCGGTGCGACTGATCTGTCCCCATCGCAACCTTGACGCCGCGGCGCACCGCTTCTTTCCAGATCGGAATCTGGGTCTGCATCAGCGAATAGATCTGCGCGTCTTTGACATCTTCCTGACCGAGCTGATTGCTGGCCCAGTCCTTGTTCTTCTTCCGGTGTTCGATGGACAATGGCACCAGCGCCAGTGTCGGCACCCACCAGATCTGGCTCTTAATCATCTGATCGATGCATTGCTCATCGATGAACCAGCCGTGCTCCAGCGAGTGAATGCCGGACGCAACCGCATTGCGAATGCCGGCAATGCCTTCGGCATGCACAGCGACTTTTTTGCCCTTGGCTGCAGCTTCCGAAACGGCCGTTTTGATCTCTTCAATCGTAAACTGCGGCTCGTCCCAACTATCAGTCACCGAGGTGATTCCACCCGTCGCGCAGATCTTGATGAAATCCGCACCTCGCATCAGAATCTCTCGGACCAGGCGGCGCATTTCATCGACGCCATCGGCCACCATATTCGGCAACCAGGCACGCTTCTGAATGCGCATACCTGCCGGCAACCATTGATCGCCGTGCCCACCGGTCTGCGAGATCATGCCCAGCGACACCAGAAGCCGCGGTCCATCGATCAACCGCTCATGGATGGCCTCGCGAAATCCGGCATCCGCGCCGCCCATGTCGCGCGCAGTGGTAATGCCGCAGGCGATGGTCTCCTTCAGAACCTCGATCGACTTCAGAATATTGTAAGTGGGCGTATTGAGCAGATGCTGGCGCATGTCGCGCGCGCGATACGTGCCATGGACATGCGTGTCGATAAATCCGGGAAGCACGGTGCGGCCCGCCGCATCCAGCTTCTGCGCGCCTGCGGGAACGGTGACTCGACTCTCTGGACCGGCGGCCGTGATGAAACCGTTTTCGATGACGACCACACCGTTCTTGACGGGATCGATACCCGTTCCGTCGATCAACGTGCCGCCGACAATCGCTGTAACCATCAGATTGTTGTCCTTCCCTTCGCGAAGGTTAGCCGGGCCAGTCAGGGGAACGAGAGCCAGACTTCATCCGTTAGATAGGTCCAGCGTCACCGCCGAACGAAACTGGACCTAACTCAGGTCAATCACGAGATTTTTGATCTCGGTGTAGAAGCCCAGTGCTTCCAGACCCAGTTCACGCCCGATCCCGGACTGCTTGTAACCTCCAAACGGAGCAAAAATGCTGGTTTTGCTCGCGCTTGGCAGGCCGTTCACCGCAACCATGCCTGTCCGCATTGCGCGCGCCACACGCAGCGCGCGTCCGATGTTCGCGGACCAAACCGAACCGTTGAGGCCATATTGGCTGTCGTTCACGAGTTGAATGCCTTCCGCTTCCGTTTCGAACGGTGTGATACCGCAGACAGGCCCAAATATCTCATGCGAAAAAATCGGGTTCGCAACCGTAACATCATCTAAAATCGTAGGCTCGAAGAAGAACCCTGCTCCCGCTAACGACTTTCCGCCGTGAACGACTCGCGCACCTGCGGCAACTGCAGTGCTCACCGAAGCAGCAACGCCGGACCGATGTTGCTCCGAGATCAGTGGGCCAAGCGACGTTTCGGGATCCATCGCCGCACCGGCGCGTAATTTTGCCGCAGCTTCACGAAACATTTCAACGAACTCGCGAACCACTGGGCGTTGCACCAGGATACGCGAGCGCGCCGAACACGATTGCCCGGCATTGCCAAAACCCGACGCAGCCGCGCTCGCTGCGGCGCGCCGCAGGTCCGCATCGGCAAATATGATGCAGGCGTTTTTGCCACCGAGCTCCAGCGCCACTTTCTTGATCGAGGTCGCCGCCATCCGCATGATCTCCGAACCGACCGCGGTCGAACCGGTGAAGGAAATTCCATCCACGCGAGGATCGGTAACGATTTGCTGCCCGACCTCGGCGCCTCCCGGCAAGATATTAACGACACCCGGCGGAACACCAGCGTCAGCGCAGATCTCGGCGAGCAGAAGCGCCGTCAGCGGCGTTGCCGGCGATGGTTTCAATACGCAGCAACATCCAGCTGCAAGTGCCGGTGCAAGCTTCCATGATGCGCCCAGCAACGGAAAATTCCAGGGCACGATCTGGCCGACCACACCGAGAGGCTCATTCAACGTAAGATTCAGAAATTCCTTGCCGAGCGGAATCGTATCGCCGAAGTACTTGTCCATGGCGCCCGCGTAGTAAGTGAAGGCTCGAATTGCACCTTCTACCTCACGCAGCGCACCTATGATCGGCTTTCCGGCATTGAGCGCCTCCAGCTCTGCCAGTTCCTGCTTCCGCGCCGCCAACCCATTCGCAACCGCGGTTAACATTGCGCCGCGGTCCGTGGGCGGCAGCTGGCTCCAGTCGCTGTGATCAAATGCCCGCCGCGCAGCGGCAATCGCAAGCTCGATCGTACCTGGTTCGGCCGCGGCGACATCAGCAAGCGGCTCCCCCGTCCAGGGATTCAGAACCGGAAGACAGTCACCGCCGCCTCGTTCGACAAAATTGCCGTCGACATACGATCCCGTCCGCAGACGGGCTTGCTCCGCATTCGCCATCGATCAAGCCGACGATTTGGCGGTCACCGCCTGCATCTGCTCGAACAGTTTGCGAGCCGCGCCCCCCGGATCGGTGCTCTGCGTGATCAGCCGGCCAACAATGGCGTAGCGCCGTTTGCATTTCGAGGCCGCAGCGAATGCTCCTTCGATTGTCCCTCCGAGCGAGCCGAATCCGGTCAGAAATACCGTCGCGTTGACAACATTGGCACCAATCCAGTTCGACCACCGCTTCACTTTAGCCATATCGTGAGCCGGCAAGACGAAATGGTCCGCCTTTGCGGCGGTGGAACGCTGAAGAATGCGATCCAGCGCATCGTCGAGCATATAACCGCCGCCCGACGCGCAATAATCCGGCACCGGAATTTCGCCGCCGACCACCGGCGCGATACCAGCTTTCACAGCCTCGCCCACAAAACCATCGACCGCCGTCGGACCCGCCACCGGAAACAGAATGAGGCCATCGACACCCGCCTGCGCGCACATTGCGGTGAATTTCTTGGCCATGTCGGGCATATCCGGACCAGCCTTTTGATGATCGTAAAGGATAGGCAAATCCGTCAAATCGCGCAGGCGCCGCACCGATTCATCGAGCCCGAAGCGCAAGACAGTTGTCAGCCCCAGCTTGTAGCCGACCACCCCATCTACCTTCGTTGTGGATTTAACGACGAGTTCGAACTGCTCGTGAGAATCGATATCGAGCGCCGGTACTACGCCCATCGCGCCGGAAAAAGCCTTCGCCATTGCATCCTCTCAGATCCTATCGTTCGCAGAAAATATGAATGAAGTCACTGGCACGGTAGCTCCTGCTCATGAATGATCGATAAGACCAGTTGCCGCCTTTGCCAGGTGGCTCCAAGACATTTCCTATCCGTGGGCCTGCACAGCCACGCTGCGCGCGCCCTAGGTTCTTGGGGTAATCCAACGGGACTCCCTTTCATGATCATCCTCGCCGGCAACGGCAATCGTCCGCTCGCACTTGATATTTGCCGTTATCTCGATATCGAGCCGGTTGATGCTCATATTCGCCGCTTTTCCGATTCCGAAGTTTACGTGGAAATTCAGCAGAACGTTCGCGGCTGCGACGTCTTTGTCGTGCAACCGACGAGCTTTCCGGCAAATGACAATTTGATCGAACTTCTGATCTGCATCGATGCATTACGGCGCGGTTCGGCCCGCCGCATCACCGCGGCAATCCCCTATTTCGGCTATGCGCGACAGGATCGAAAGTCCGGCCCCAGGACGCCGATCTCCGCCAAGCTGGTTGCCAATCTGCTCACGGTTGCTGGCGCCAACAGAGTGTTGACCGTCGATCTCCACGCCGGTCAGATCCAGGGCTTTTTCGATATTCCAACCGACAATTTGTTCGGCGCGCCCTTATTTGCCCGCGACATCGTCGAGAAATTTAGTCTGCCCGACGTCATGGTGGTCTCGCCCGATGTCGGTGGTGTTGCCAGAGCTCGAGAATTGGCACGCCGTTTCAATGCACCGCTCGCAATCGTCGACAAGCGCCGCGAGCGGCCAGGCGTATCGGAGGTTATGCATATCATCGGCGATGTTACCGGCAAGCAGTGCATCCTGATCGACGATATCGTCGACTCCGGTGGCACGTTGTGCAACGCCGCGGATGCGCTTCTGGCGCGAGGCGCGGCAAGCGTATGCGCATATGCCACGCACGGCGTACTCTCCAATAACGCCGAGCAACGTATCTCCGCTTCCAATCTCGGTTCGTTAACTTTGATGGATAGCATCCCACCGGTTGCAGCCAATCCGAACACCAAGCTGCGCTATCTCAGCATCGCACCGCTATTGGGCGAGGCGATCAGACGAATTAGCGAAGAGCAATCGGTATCGTCCTTATTCGATTGAGGATCGCCGGCAGAACTGGTCTCAACAGGATTGACGGCGCCCAGCGCCGCCGGCAGTCGCGATGCGCACAAGCCGCGTCAGTGAATCGGTTAGATTCTGTTGTTCAACGTCGCGCGCGATCAGTATTATGGCATTGGCAGCACTATCGGCGCCAATGGACTGCGGCAGCGTTCCCGGCGAATAGACAAGCCCTTGAACGCCATGCAAAACAACAGCATCGGGCAATCCCTCGATCCGGAGGACCCCCTTCAGCCGTAACAACCGGTCGCCAAACAGACCCGTAACATCATCGAGCCACTCGTTAACAGCATCATAGGCTAGCTCACCAGAGAACTTTTGCGATGCACTGACGATGTCCGATGCCTCACCCGCCCAGAAACGACGCGCCGCAACCGGCCGAACGACATCGCGCAGTGGATCAATCCAGACCCGGTCATCGTCGGCAGCGCTTGATGTCATGACAAAGCGTTCGGCGTGCTGGTTGAGAGCTGAAAGATTCGCGTCAACTTGATCGGTCGCGACATCATCAACCAGATCTGCCTTGCTGATCAAAAGACGATCCGCGAGCGCAACCTGCATCCGCGCTTCGGGGAAAAGCGAGTGCGTTTTGGTAAAATTGACGGCATCGATAACTGTTGTAACGCCGGCAAACGTGAAGTTACGGCTGAAACGTGGATCGGCAATCAACGCTCCAAGCACGGGAAACGGATCAGTCAACCCGCTTGTTTCCACAACGATACGACGCAACGGCATATTCTGATCAGTGGCGCGCCGAAGCAGAGCAACAAGCGTATCGTTCAAGCCCCCCTTCAGGCGGCAGCAAATGCATCCACCCTCCAGCAACACGACATCTTCGCGCCCCCGCTCGATCAAGTTGTGATCAAGACCGACATCACCAGCCTCGTTGATGATGACTGCTGTGTCTTGAAATCCGGGGCAGCTCAACAGCCGAGAAAGTAGCGTGGTCTTGCCGCTCCCGAGAAATCCCGTGAGCAGAACGACCGGTATCGGATTCACTTGGAGATCTGCTCGCACAACATTCTCACCGCGGCCTGTACGGCTTCCAGCCGAACATTATCGCGATTTCCGTTAAAGACGTAGCGTCGCTCGCTTATGCTGCCGTCCCGGAGTGCGGTTGCAATGAACACAGTACCAACGGGGTTCGTTGCATTGCCACCGCCTGGCCCGGCATAACCGGTCACCGCAACAACCGCGCCGGCATCGCAGGAGGAAAATAACCCCAACGCCAATCCGCGTGTGACTTCAGCGCTGACGGCACCGTGCTTGGCCGATACCGACTCGCTTACACCCAGGCCAGTGGCTTTGGCGGAAGAATGATAGAGAACATATCCACGTTCGAAAACCTCCGATGCACCCGAGACAGAGGTAAGGCACGCGCTGACCAGCCCGGCCGTCACAGTTTCAGCCGTCGCCAGACGAATTCCCTTGGCCTTCGCGGCCTTGAGTGCATCTGCGGCGGCATCGAGAAGACCTTGCGGAAACAGAGTCTCGCTATCGAGGATCATGCTCATTTATCTGCCATCAACTTACGGGGGCGAGCCAGAACGCTCGCCTGTCGTAA
The DNA here is from genome assembly GCA_024508855.1 of Xanthobacteraceae bacterium. GTDB lineage: Bacteria > Pseudomonadota > Alphaproteobacteria > Rhizobiales > Xanthobacteraceae > 62-47. The sequence continues at coordinate 233,043 of JANINJ010000042.1, read as the reverse complement.
CAAAATGCGGAGGCCAAGATCATGTCAATGCATCGGCGCAGTGGCTCCAAAGACCCATAGCCAACTGGACCTCTTACGCGACGTACGATAACGGTGAACTGGTCCCTGCTCGATTAAATCCATGTTTGAGGCCAGCGTGATTATTTCACTCGACCGCAAATCGAATATTGGACTTCAAGAACAGTTGTTCACGCAAATTCGCGAACAAATTCTGGATGGTCGGTTGAAGGGTGGCGCGGGTTTGCCGTCGTCGCGAAATCTGGCTCAGCAATTGGCCATATCCCGAAACTCGGTGACCTTCACGTATGAGCGGTTGATCAACGAAGGTTACCTGATCGCGCGGCCAATGGTTGGCACCTATGTCGCGACGACGCTACCCGAGCTCGCACCAGCCGCTCCGTCGGACTCACCTCCAAAGATCGCGGATGGCCCGATCCGTGAGAAGCTCGCCCCAGCAGCATTTCGCGGACGCCCACATTCCATTTTGAACAATAGCCGGATTCCAATCGACTTCTGGCCCCAACGAACCGATCCACGAGCGTTTCCGCTGAAAGCCTGGCGCCGCCTGGTTCTTCACTCACTGGCAACCGCGGGACATAACTTGACCGAGTATGGCGACCCTTGCGGTCTTGCCGCATTACGAACTGCAATTGCGGATCACGTTGCAGGTTCGCGCGGCATTTATATCCGGCCGGAACAAGTTGTAATCGTCGCGGGCGCGCAATTGGCCCTGAATCTTGCCGTCCGAGTGCTTGTACGTCCTGGAGATTCGATCGTCGTGGAGAACCCCTGTAACCAGGGCGCGGCATTCCTGTTCGAAAGCCTGAATTTCAGAGTGCACCCGATCGCAGTCGATCAGCATGGCATAGACACCTCGAAACTCGCTGCCATCGACGCGCAGATCATCCACGTCATGCCATCACATCAATACCCAATGGGGGGCACGCTCTCGCTTGCGCGCCGATCCGAACTTGTCGAATGGGCTGAAAGAAACGGCGCCTATATCATCGAAGACGATTACGACAGCGAATTTCATTACGCAGGCGCACCGCTTGCGGCGATTAAGGCCATGAGCCCTGACAATACCATCTATCTCGGAACGTTCTCAAAATCCCTGGGCGCCGGGCTCCGCACAGGCTTCGCTATTTTCCCGGATCATCTCGCCGAAGCCGCCAGCACCGCAAAGGCGCTCCTCGACAACGGTCAGGTCTGGCTGGAGCAGTCCGTCATCGCAGAATTCATGCTAGGTGGCGGTTTTGCACGCCATTTGCGAAGAACGAAAACACGCTATCTAACAAGGCGCGATAGAATCGTCTCCGCGCTGCGCGCCCATTTCTCGGGAGCGGAATTCAGCGGGACAGACGCAGGAACACATCTTGCATGGAAACTGCCATCTCACTTTCCCTCAGCACATCGCATTCAGGCAGTTGCACGCAGCCGGAATATTGGTGTCTACACTGTGCAATCCGGCGGCGGTCATGAATATGGCGGTTCGCAATATGAGGATCGTTGGTTGCTGCTGGGATACGCATCGCTAACCGAAGAACAGATAGACGCCGGTGTCGCGCGGCTCGCAGAACTGGTTCGCGGCGCCGGTGGATCGACCTGAGCGGCCCGAGCTACATTCAGCACTCGACGACATTGACGGCGAGACCGCCAAGGCTGGTTTCCTTGTACTTCGAGCGCATGTCTTCTCCCGTCTGGCGCATGGTTTCAATGACCGCATCCAGCGAGACAATGTGAGACCCGTCACCAAACATCGCCAGACGCGACGCATTGATCGCCTTCAAGGCCCCCATGGTATTGCGTTCGATACATGGTATCTGAACCAGACCGCCAATGGGATCGCACGTAAGCCCAAGATTATGCTCCATTCCGATTTCAGCGGCATTCTCGATTTGCGCGTTGGTCCCGCCAAGCGCCGCCGTTAGCCCCGCGGCGGCCATCGAACAGGCCACACCGACTTCCCCCTGGCATCCCATCTCAGCGGCCGAGATTGAAGCCCGCCGCTTATAGAGCGCTCCTATTGCCGCTGCAGTCAGCAGAAAGTCGCGAGAACCTCGCAGCGTGGCACCAGGCTCAAAGGTCTCATAGTATTTGAGAACTGCTGGAATGACTCCCGCAGCTCCATTGGTTGGTGCTGTTACAACGCGCCCACCAGCCGCATTTTCCTCGTTGACAGCCAATGCATACACACACACCCAATCCAACGCACGCAGCCCATCGGGACATTGCGCGACCTGCAACAGCCGGTCGCGCAATCCCCGAGCTCGACGGGGGACCTTGAGTCGGCCTGGCAGCACACCCTCCGCTTCGCATCCCCTCGCAATGCAGGTCATCATTGCATCGCGGACCTCATCTAGAGATCGCATCGTCTCGGCCGGCGCGCGCAGCGACTTTTCGTTCTCCCACATCATCTCGGCAATAGAACAGCCAGTTGAAACGCCATTGGCAAGCAGTTCTGCCGCTGATTGGAACGGGTGGCGCACCGCTGCCGGGTTTTGGGGCTGAACTGGCACAACCTCGTCGCTTGCCTCAACGATGCGACCGCCACCAACCGAGAAAAAGGTCCGGCTGAATTGCGTCGCTTCGCTCGTATAGGCCGTGAATGTCATGGCGTTGGGATGTCGTAGATGAAATTCTTGAGAGAAAATCAGATCGCGATCCATATCGAAGGCGATCTGCGATCGGGAATCCGGCGTCAGTATTTGGCTGCTTCGTACTTGCGCCAGCAGCGCCTCGACAGACGCAGGATCAATCGTCTCGGGCGCCCAGCCTAGCAATCCAAGCACAATTGCAACGTCGGTTCGATGACCTTTTCCTGTTAACGAGAGCGATCCGAACAGCTCCGCGCTGATCCGTGTGATCGTGCCGTGGACATGCGGCGGTAGCGCTTCCATGAAAAGCTTGGCGGCGCGCATCGGGCCCACAGTATGCGAACTCGACGGACCAATGCCGATGGTGAAGATATCCTGGACACTTATGTAGCCAACTTCGAACGCTGCCGGCTGGCCAGGTTTGACCTCACCAAACACAGACGCACCTCCTCAAAGTAGCCGCCGCTGCCGAGTCAAATGCTCTCCCTCGCGGTGAAGCAAACCAATCATCCGGCCGCCAAGATTGACCGATTTGCAGAACGGCATGAGAGCCAGTGCATTGAGGAGTGCTAGAGCCATACATCTGCGATCGACCGCGGTCAGGCTTGAATACAGCCTTCGCGCTCTGCAGGTTCAGGGGTCAGGACGCACCGAATGCCCGCTCCTTGTGCGGAATGTCGAACTCGCCGCCAACCAGCATGTGCGACCAATAGAGCCAGGGCAGAAATTTCGTTTTCAAGTACCAAGCTGATCGGCGCGGTACGCGTGGGTCAAGCGGGAAGCTCGGCGTGATTTTTCCGCCATAACCGAACTCTGCGAGCACGATCTTGCCATACGCCACCGTCAGCGGGCACGAGCCGTAACCGTCGTATTTCGCGGTCATTTCCTTCCCATCGATGGTGGCCAGCAAGTTGGAAACGACGACCGGTGCCTGAATGCGAACGGCAGCGGCAGTTTTGGCATTCGGTGTCGATGCGGCATCGCCTAAACCGAACACATTACCGTACTTCATATGCCGAAGCGTCCCCGGATCAACGTCGACCCAACCAGCGGAATTGGCGAGCGGACTCCCTTTCACGACGTCGAGCGGGGCCTGTGGTGGGACCACATGAATCATATCAAAGCGCTTCGTTTCTTCAGACGTGGTTCCATCCGCCGCGGTCGCGGTGAATATTGCGGTTTTGGCCGGGCCATCGATGGCTTTCAGATTGTACTTGTAATTCACCACGATCCCGTAGTCTTTCACCGCATCCTTCAACGCCGGAACGAAGAACGGCACGCCGAACAGCACGTCTCCAGCAAGGCAAAACTCGATCCGGGATTGAGCAAGACAGCCGCGCTTGCGCCAATAGTCGGCCGCCAGATACATGATCTTTTGCGGTGCGCCCGCGCATTTGATGGGCATCGGCGGCTGTGAAAACAGCGCCGTCCCACCCCGAAATTCCTGCAAGCATCGCCAGCTGTATTCGGCCGCATCGACGTGATAATTGCTACAAACTCCATTGCGACCGAGCGTCTCCTTAAGCCCGGCTATACCGTCCCAATCGAGTTTTAGACCGGGAGCCATGATGAGATAGCGATAGGAGACGGTAGAGCCATCGCTCAATGAGAGCGCATTCGCCGCCGGGTCGAAACGCACGGCACCGGCCTTGATCCACGTGGCTCCCTTGGGAATGAGACCTTCCTCAGCACGGATCGTTTGTTCGCGCCCAAACACTCCGGCGCCCACGAGAGTCCAGCCCGGTTGGTACGCGTGTGTGTTCGATGGTTCGATTATCGCAATCGTCAGACTTGAACGGTGACGCCGAAGTTCCGCCGCAGCCGTTATGCCTGCCGCTCCGCCTCCAACGATAACGACATCGAACTTGCTAACGGATGTCTTTTTCATTTCGGTAACGTTTGCGGTCGAGCTCATGACGGTCTTCTCCCGATCCATGGATGTCTGTTCCTTCCAGTAATACGTGATGCCGTTCCGTCCGATCGCGTTGGCCGCACTCGTAATGACTCCTAATGCGGATTTTCATCCATCCATCGCTTTACGACTGGCAAATGGATGTCGAACAAATCCAGGCTGCGGCCGACAGTTTGCGTGACGATATCGTCGAGCGTAGCCGGCCGCGAATAGAAACCGGGAACAGGCGGCATGATGATTGCGCCGTTCTGGTTTGCGCGCGACATCAGTTCGATATGTCCACCATGGAGTGGCGTTTCTCGCAACAGAAGAACAACACGGCGGCGCTCTTTAAGGCAGACATCGGCCGCACGTACTATGAGATCGTCGTTATAGCAGTTTGCGATTCCACTCAATGTCTTGATCGAACATGGAGCGACTAACATCCCGATCGTGACAAAGGAACCCGAAGAAATCGAGGCCCCGATATCCTTGTAGCCGTACAGTCTATCTCCGAGGCTTCTAACTTCATCGAGGCTGAAGTTCGTTTCAGCTGTCAGCGTACGAGCCGCAGCTGGGGAAATAATGAGATGCGTTTCGATATCTTCGACCCGCTGCAGGAGCTGAAGCGCTTTGACGCCAAAAATAATGCCTGACGCGCCGGTGAGAGCAACGATCAGTCTTCGCTTGCCTGCCAATATTATTCTCCGCCTGCTCGGCGCACGATCGCGTTGAGATTTCACCCATTCGGCTAAACCGAGACTCTGGTGAGGAATACAAGTTCAACACTTAATATTGAGCTCGCTTCCACAAGACGATCGGTGAGCCTGACAAGCCTCCGAGCGTTCCTGAGGTTTTACGCTAATCGAGCCCGTATTCACTCCAACGCTCCGCCACCAATTTTTCATCCGCCGCGGACGGGACGACCGTTGGAGGAAACCGCTCGTTATTCCATTCCGGACGCCGTTCGAATGTCCAATTGCGGGTTGCATCGATCAGCACCCTGTTCCAGGTGCCCGAACCGAGCTGCTCAACATTGCGCTCGTCCAGCGGCGTGCTTGGGTCCAAAGCATGACCGAACGTACCGGGAAAAATCACAATCCCACCATGGCCGGCATTCACCCGATAGGCGATTGACCAATCCATCTGCTGATACGACGTCACATCAATATCATGCTCAAACACGAATACATGCTTGTAGCGACCTTGCCCCGCACTGTTGCCCCACAGCGCCGCAGCAACTTGCTTTGGCTGTCCCTGATACTGCTTCTTGATCTTGATATAGATATTGATTCCGCACGTGACCGGATCGGCATACACGTCAAGCACACCCGGAATACCCGCCGACTTCAGGATATTCCAGGCAATGCCGGCCCGCTGTGCCGATGAAATAACTGCGTTTTCGCTGTAAGATCCCGGCATATTGCCTTCCTGCGTTCCGCGCAGGATCGGATCATCGCGGTGTGTGACGCAAGAGACCTGAATCGTCGGTCGCGGCGTGGGTAGATCGGACACATATCCCGTGAACTCCGCGAAAGGCCCTTCCGTTTCGTAACTAGCCGGGTCCGGATCAATAAATCCTTCGATCACCATCTCGGCGCTTGCGGGCACTTCGAGATCGACAGTCTCACATTTCACCACGGGCACAGGCTCGCCACGGTATGCGCCGAGAACATCGAATTCGCATACGCCGGCCGGGAGCGGACTCCCTGCTAGGAACCCCATAATCGGATCCCAACCGATTACACACGCGACCGGCATTTTTTCACCCCGGTCGGCGTACTTGGCAAAATGTTGTCCCCAATGCTGGCCGCCCTTGATGAGCAACGTCGGAATCGAGTTCTTCTTCCCGACCATACCCCGATAGATACCGACGTTCTGCACTCGCGTATCCGGATCGCGAGTAACGATGCAGGCGTAAGTATTGATGTATCTCCCCCCTTCAAGGTAATGCCATTTGGGAACGGGAAACTCGAGCAGATCGACATCATCGCCGCGAATTATGTTTTCCTTCACGGGCCCGGTTTTCACAAGAACAGGCTCAATTTTCTCCTGATTCTTCTGCATCACATACTGGACGATCTCACTGTTGGTCGCATCTTTCGAAAAGCCAAGTGCGAGCGACAACCGCTTGCGCGTCCCTATTCCACCCACGAAAACCTTGCGGCCTCTCGTCGTGGAATGATCCTTTATGTTTTCAAACAGGAGGGCTGGCCCTTCACGCTCCAGAACTTTTCTCGAAATGGTGCCTATTTCACAATTCCAATCGACCTGTGCCTTGATGCGTCTTACCTCGCCTTCACGCTCCAGGAGTTCGATCCATTGCCTCAGGTCCATGCAGCCCATGTTTGTATCCTTAGAAGTTGATCGAGACAGACGTGAGATGGCGAGAAACGACCGGCCTCATATTGTTTTGCGCCAAGGAAGAAGCCAGCGTTCAAGTTCATCGAGTAACAAAGTGAAGACAAAGCCAAGAAAAGCAATGACCAACAGACCGACATACATCGTCTCGACGTCCATCAGCTGCCATGCATTCCAGATCATGTAGCCGAGCCCACTATCGGCGCCGACCATTTCCGCGATCGCGATCAATATGAGCCCCATACCGATCCCGAGCTTGATGCCAGTGACGATAAATGGCGCGGCACCAGGAAGCGCCACGGTTCGGAAGATTTCCCATCGACTGGCTCCGAAATTCGCACCGACATCAAAGTAGATTTTAGGAATCTGAAGGACTCCCGTCACCGTATTCATGATCACCGGATAGAAAACTCCCATAGCCACCATGGCAATTTTCGAGTTCTCGCCGAGGCCAAAGATCAAAAGTACCAGCGGCAACAGTGCACTCTTCGGAATGGGGTAGGTCGACGCGATGAGCGGATCGATGAACAATCGAATGGGTCGAGACAACCCCATGATGATGCCGAGAACGAGCGCCGGCACTCCGCCTATGACGAATCCAAATACAAGCCGGCGAAGGCTGGCACTGACATTCAACCAAAGTTCGCCCGAGCGAGACAGTTTGATCAATGCCTCAACAATGCTCGACGGTGCTGGAAAGAACTGCGGGCTGATCCACCCAACTCTGACGAACACCTCCCAGACGGCCAGCAATAGCAGGGGCGAAATTATGCCAATTAACCGTTCGCCAAAAAACATTCGGAAAAATTTCATCGCCTATGATGCCCGCGCACGAGCCGCATCGACTTCAGCACGCAAATAACCCCATATCTGAAACACCAATTTGCCGAACTTAGGATCGCGCCGCAGTTCAAGTATGTTGCGGGGCCTAGGAAGATCGATGTCGACGACGGCCTTGATGCGTCCGGGACTGGCCGTCATCACCACAATTTTGTCACCAAGCGTGACTGCTTCATCGACGCTATGAGTTATGAATAGAACAGTTTTCTTGTGCTCCTCCCATATCCGCAGCAATTCCTCCTGAAGAATAAGTTTGTTCTGTTCATCGAGCGCGGAGAACGGCTCGTCCATCAAAAGAACTTCGGGGTCGTTCGCAAAGGCGCGCGCGATTGACACACGCTGTCGCATCCCACCGGATAACTGATGCGGAAAGTATTCGGAGAAGCGGAGAAGCCCCGTTCGATCCAGATAATGAGAAACGATCTCTCGAATTTCACCAGAGCCAACGCCGCGCATTTTCAATCCGTATGCCGCGTTATCCCAAACGCTCATCCACGGGAAAATCGAATCTCCCTGAAAGACCATGGCGTTTAACGGCCGCCTCAGATCTTCTCGCACAATGGAGAATTCGCCCGAAGTCTTGTTCTCAAGTCCTGCCGCAATACGGAGAAGCGTCGTCTTCCCACAACCGGAGGGGCCAACGATTACACAGAACGTACCTGACGAAATATCGAGCGAGACATTGTCAATCGCTGTAATCACCGCGGAACGGGACGGGAAGGATTTTGACAGGTTGGAGAGGGCTATTTTAGTCGACATTCATGGAGCTCCAACGGTCATTGCCATGCAATGACGGCAACAACGACCCCGTCATCGCATATAAGTGCCAACGACCTTCAAGGCCTCCTCGACGAATGAAGTATCTACGACCTCGCTCACCTTGATGGAGCCGGTCAATAGATCGCGATCTTTGAAGAAAGCAAAATCCTTTTCCAAGCTTGGCATTGTCAAATGCCCGTCCGGATCACAGCCGTTCGGCGTTACCGCCCGATATATTTCAGGATCTTTGATCTTGGTTTCTTTCAGGAGGATCTTGATCATCTCCTCCGCATTCGGCCCGGCCAATCTGCCGTCCTTGCAAGCACCGCGGTAGAAGCGCACGCCCTGCAGGTATGCAATCATGAAACGGCGAGCAACGTCCGGGCGGTCCTTGATAAAGTGACCGCTGTACAGCAGCGGAGAGACATTCTGGCGAGGATAGAACTCATCTGAGGAGTAACGAACAGCGGCTCCATTCGCCAACGCAATCGCTACTGTTGGTTCGGTCACAATCGCAGCATCGACGGCCCGGTTCTGAAGTGCAGCAGCCATGTCGGGATAAGGCATGTTGTATATGTGGCTAACGTCATCGTAGGTGAGCCCGGCACTCTTCAGCGCTTCATTAAGTGTCGATCCTGGGCAGCCACCTTTGCCAGCCTCGGCAACGCGCAATCCTTTGAGGTCAGCGAGCCCCTTAAAGCGACCAGAGTCCACATAATCTTTGCGGACCATGAGCGGCATATAACAATAGCCCGGCATGTTGGACGATTTGTCCGCGACAATCTTGATATCTATGCCGCGCGCAATCGCATTGTAGAGGCCTGCCGAAGTTCCGCCGGTTGCAGCATCAACTTGTCCAGAACCGAGCGGCGCAACCATTTGCGAGCCCGCTTGGAACGTAACGAAACTGACATTCAGATTTTGCTGCTTGAAGTATCCCTTGTGAACACAAGCATAAAACGCTGCGTCGCTAATCGTTCGTGGGATGCCTAATTTGACGTTGTCCGCGTCTTTGGCAGACGCCCTGGAAACAACTAGCGGCGAGGCCACCGCACTACGAAACAATAGCGTAAGCACCGCACGTCGTGTCTGCACTCTGTATCCCCCGAACTATTCCAACGAATAAGTTCTTCCTCGTTTTCCGAGTGTATGGTGCGAGTTCAGATTTCCACCATCTAGGATTTTAGTCGCGCTTTTCCGGACCTCCAGAGCCACCGTGTTGCAAAAGCGTGGTACCAATGATTTTTAGAAAATTTCGGGCTGTTCGACACCAATGGCGAGGCTTAATCCTCTAGTTGCGCGTGTATGACAGAACGGTTGTTTCAACCGTGCGTCTCGCCTTGATACGGCCATTCCACGGACGGGCCGCTGATCCTTTCGCACCAGCGGTTACCGCATGAGTGACACTTATCGCGTCGAGAAACGGCGATTACCAAGCGCGCTTCAAGTTACCGCCAACAACGCATCCACTGGCTGTCGTGTAGAGTTAATTCGCCGATTCTTTCCGTCGACGAGGACAACCGAGGGCTTAAATGTACGAGCTTCCTCGCTATCGAAGTTGGCATAAGCAACGATAATGACCTTGTCTCCGGCCAACGCCAGGCGCGCAGCAGCTCCATTGAGACCGATGATCCCCGAACCAGCCGGAGCCTCAATCACGTAAGTCGAGAATCTGGCACCTGTATCAATATTGTAAATATCGACTCTCTCATTGATGAGGAATCCGGCAGCCTCAATCAGATTGCGATCAATCGAAATCGATCCCTCATAATGCAAGTCCGCCTCGGTAACTTGTGCACGGTGAATCTTGCCTTTCATCAATGTTACCTGCATTGAGCACCTCCTCTGTGACTGCAACGTCATTTGCTTCGCGGCAAGCGTACAATACGCTCAGCACCTGTTCGGCGGCTTACTGCAAACAGTCCCGGCCGAGAGCGAAAAATTTGAGATCGGCGGGCAGCCCGTCGTAAACTAGTGCAACGGGATACTCTTTACCGGCCATAAAGCTGCTAATGCCCCACGAAGGTCGAACCCCTCTAAGAAAGCGCGCGGGGTCGCCCGGCTCCAAACTCACATCGAAACTATCGAGCGGGATTTGCAAACCGCCGCCGTCTGCCTTGAGGTAAGCCTCTTTGCGAGTCCAGCACAGAAAAAAACCCTCAACTCGTTTCCGCCGCGGAAGCTCGGCCAGCGATTGCCTCTCATGAGCAGAAAAATAATGCTGCGCAATATCATCGCATTCGACATCAGAGCGAACTCTTTCAACGTCCACCCCAATACTTCGATTCCAGCCGAAGGCAAAAACCGCAATATCGTCCGAATGAGACACGTTGAAACTCAATATCTCTCCGGCTGATTCAGCCACGAGTGCCGGTTTCCCCTCCGTTCCCAGCAGAAACTGCAGATCTTTCGGATGTGCTCGCAGATATCGCGCCAGAATTTCTCTCAACGTGCCACGCGCAATTATGAAACGATCTCGATCACGATCGAACTTAAAACGCACGGCCCGTTCGTTCTCGTCTTCGCTCAGATGCGAATGGAGCAATGATCGGGTGCCTGCGTCGACAACCAAATGGCTCTGCCAAATGTGAATCTCATCGCGCCACAGCGGAGGATGAGGTTGTGTGCTTCTCCACATAACTGGATCGAGCAACGCGCAGTCTCCCGAATTCTCAACCAATGCTATCGGAGCTGAAACTTACATTGATGATGAATTTGCTCGTCGACGATGGTGTGGCAATCGCTTCCCATCGAAGATCAGAAATCCCACGATTACCGCATCATCGATAGTCGATTGAATCCTGGTGACTGCCGGGCATTGCAGCGAACGCCTTGCAGGACAACCGAAAAGCTGCGGAGCTGCGTGACTCCGCACGTCGTGAGCCGCTCGGCCAATTGGAGGCGTCAGCGACGGAACAGCTTTCGGAAAAGGCCAAGCCGACTATCTGTTGCACCCCTGGATGCAGAACTCTCAAGTTCGCCAAACTCCTCATATCCGTGCTTCTTGTAAAACCCAGGAGCCTGAAACGCATAGGAGGTCAGCCAAACACCAATGCATCCTTGTTCCTGCGCCGCGTTTTCGATCGCTGCAAGAAGGCGGGAACCAAGGCCCAGACGACGACCGGATTCGGCCACGTACAGCAGTTCAACAAACAACCACCCATAAAGGATGGATCCCCAAACACCGCTGGATGGTTCACCAGTGTCAGGGTCTCTTACGATGATGGCGATATTTCGATAGCCACTCGGTCCACCACGAATGGTGTTATCGCTAACCAAAGAACGCAACAGCGCCTCGTGATCGCGAGTATCAGGTGACCAGTCAACGAACAGTTCGTGTTTCATGCTCTAGCTCACATTGTCGATGCGAGCGGCTACTTGGAGACATTTTTGCGGCTCAAGAATGTCAAATTTCTATGAGACCCATAAAGCCTTACAAGAAAGAGGATCTCATTCGCTTGTCTCCAAAGCATCCCGGTATCGCAGTTTCATTGGCGACGGATGATACGACGGAACCGCTGCTCAACTCCGAACCTGCATCCGCCTCACAGCGCCGGACATGGTTCATGGAGCTTATTGCTCCGGGCGTTCCGCAACATCATCTGCCGTTCGCGCTTGAGGTTTTCGGAAAGGTTGATCTTGCGGCACTCCAGCTCAGCCTGGATTTTCTTGTCGAGCGGCACGAAACTCTCAGGACATTATTCGTCGACGACAACGGAACGCTACGTCAAGTTATTGGTGCCCCTCGTCCTACAGTCATGCTTGTCGATGCACCATCCGGGCCCACGCCTGACTTGAGGACGATCCTTCGCGAGCAGATTGCCGCTCCATTTGACCTCAACTGCGGCCCCCTGGTTCGCCTGACTGTCGTCAGGCGCGCGCCGGATTTGCACGTTCTAGTGTTCGTCTTGCATCACATCATTGCCGACAATCTCTCGCTCGGCCTGTTCGCGCGTGAGATGGGCGAGGCTTATACATCACTTTGTGCTCGCAACCTTCCTGAACTTACACCGCTGCCGTGGCACTACGCTGACTTCGCAATTGCCGAAGCACAATGGCTGAGTACCCGTACATTTCGCGACCGTTTGCAAAATTATACCGATAAACTCGGCTCGAAACTGGCACAGTTGGACTTCGGTGCCGACCGAGCCACTCACATTGCTCAGACTAGCGCAAATGACCTCTTGTTTGTCGACGCCGCAACACTGAACCGTCTCAGGGAAGTCGCGCAACAAACTGGGGTCACGCTGTTCACGGTACTGCTCGCTACGCTTCAAACAGTGCTTGCGCCTTACGCGAGTGGGCCTGACTTCGTCATCGCCGTGCCCGTGGCAGGCCGCGGCAGCGACGGAGCGGAAGGCATCATTGGTCCGTTTGCCAACGCTATCGCACTGAAGGCCAGCGCTCACAGTGCTCAAACCATAGCCGAGCTTGTGGCCGACGTTGGACACCAGCTCGTGGATGCTCTCGAATATGAAAACGTGCCCTGGGATGCGCTTGTACGTGCCACCAATCCATCACGGTCTGCGGATGCGGCTCCGCTCAGCCAGGTAATGTTTTCTTCGGTCGCAGTGTCCACCCCGTTCCCGCGCTTTGGGCGCTTGCCTTGCCGGCCAATATGGGTCCCCTCGCCCGCCCCCACGTCCGATCTTTTTGTCACCGCTTCCGAGACATCCGATGGTCTCCTGTGGATCGGTTTTGACAGCCGACCGGACAAGGTGCCACCCCGCACCGTCTCTCGTATCTCGCACGCGCTACGAATCGTGCTTGATCAAATTGCTTATGAAGACATCAACACGCTTGAAGCCTATCCGAAATGGGCTGCAAGCAATGCCCGCTCGTCTCACGATCCCAAGCTTGCCGCAATTGATATCAATCCGGATCGCCATCGTGTTCGCAAGGTCTCAACAGATTCGCTAGAGCATCGTGAGACCCTGGGGAAAATCGTTGCGGAGCTTTGGCAGCAATTCCTTGGTTCCCCGCCAGCTCATATGCGTGAGGATTTCTTCGACGCCGGCGGCGATTCGCTGATGGCTGTGCGGCTGATGTCCGCCCTATCGCGCCGCCTGGACCGGAAGTTGCCAGTGGCACTGTTCTTCGAGGATCCCACGGCGGATGGACTGGTGAACGGCCTTACGGAAAACAGTTCTGAGAACGAACCAGACCATGCCGTTACCAAAATTACCGAAGGCGGTGATGGGCGAATGCTGTTCATGTGCAGCGCGCAGCGCAACAGCATCCAGATGGCGAAAGCGCTCGAACCAGGACCGACGGTCTACAAGCTGGACGTTTACAACTTACAGGAACAGCGGCTGCTTGCGGGCCAGCCGATGCTCGACAGTGTCGAGGCCATGGCCACAGAATTTCTGTCCAGAATGAAGGCCATTCAACCCAAAGGCCCCTACCTGCTGGCAGGCGGATGCGAGGGTGGCATCGTGGCTTTCGAAATAGCGCTTCAGTTGCAGCAGGCAGGCGAAGAAGTTGCACTCCTTGGGCAACTCGACACCCCCGTTCGCGGCTTCTTTGAGTCAAAGGCCGTCTTGCGACCCGTCCGAATTGTCAAACGATCGTTCGAGGTTTGGTATCGCCGAACGTTTAGGTCGAATGCACATGAATACGAATGGCACCTGCGCATTTGGGGAGGAATCTGGTCTGCTGTGCGCGGGTACTTCCCTGGACAGCTTTTCGACGGGGATGTCCATCTCTTCAAAGCCGCCCGAACCTTTGGCATGGCCGATGTCGCCTCGGGTTGGGATCGTCGGGTCAGCGGCCAGGTCATGATCTACCACGTGCCCGGCGGCCATCACGACTGGATGGAATATCCGCAGAGCGCTGCCACTGTCTGCGCCGTTTTGGATGAGATCGTGCCCCCTGTTTCAACCATCGCGAGGAAACAACTCGTTGTCTGAGCGAACTGTCACCGTCATTCGGAGCACAGTGCCCGCCCTGAGTCGTGTATCCGGCGGGCTCCGCGAACTTGTGGCCTATCGTGAGCTGCTTGGATACATGACGCTCAACCGTCTGCGGGTCCGCTATCAGAACAGTTGGCTTGGCTGGACCTGGGCGATCCTGCAGCCTCTCGCATTCCTTGGATTTCTGACCGTGGTCGGTTCTGCGATCGGAGGCCGTTCGAACTCGGACGTCCCCTATCCGCTTTTCATTCTCGCGAGCCTCTCACCATGGACATTCTTCGCAACCTCGCTGAGTACGGCGGCTGCGGGAGTGCTGAGCAGCCGAGCACTTATCGCCAAGGTGTACTTCCCCCGCGAGATCGTACCGCTGTCCTACGTCTTCGCCGCACTTGCCGACCTTGTTATCGCAACCGCGCTGACGATGGCGGCTCTCGTCTATAGCGGGCACAGCATTCCGGCGACTGTAATCCAGCTACTGCCCATTTCCCTGATCCTGGTTATCTACGCAGCGGCTCTTTCGTTGATGCTCTCGATTGCGCAAATTGGATTTCGCGACATCGCGATCGGGCTGCCCCTGCTACTGCAGGGAATGCTATTCACGACACCCGTGCTGTATCCTTTGACTGCCGTTCCCGCGCAGTGGCAGACGATCTACGAGTTCAATCCTCTGGCTCTTCTGGTCGAGGCATTCCGGGGCGCACTGATCGGCAAGCAAAATATCAGCGCCGAACAGCTCGTTTACACTGCCGTCGTTGGATTGATCCTGTTCGGCATCGCATATTTCACATTCAAGACGGCCGAGCCGAACATGGTCGACGAAATTTAGCTATGGCCGCTGTCGATATCGCTGTCCGCAACGTGTCCAAGTCCTATCGTGCTCACCGCGACGGCAGGCGCAGCCTGTTCCGACGGGCAGAACGCATTCGAGCCCTGAAGGAGATCAGCTTCGACGTTCAGCGCGGCGAAGCGCTCGGCATTGTCGGGCCGAACGGGTCTGGCAAAACGACGTTGATCAAACTGCTCGCCCGCATCACTTCGCCTGACAGCGGAGATATTACCATCACCGGCCGACTCATGTCGCTCGTGGAGGTCGGAGCTGGCTTCCACCCCGAGCTCAGCGGCCGTGAGAATGTTTTCTTGAACGCGGCGATCTTCGGAGTGCCGGTCACCGAGGTGCATGAACGTTTCGACCACATCCTGGAATTCTCAGGGCTCGCCGACTTTATCGATGCTCCGGTCAAGACCTATTCGTCAGGAATGTTCGTCAGGCTGGGCTTCGCAATTGCCTCGCAGCTTGACGCAGACATCCTGCTGCTCGACGAAGTTCTAGCTGTTGGCGATCTGACCTTTCAGGCCCGCTGCATCGATCGCATCGAAGAGATCCGGCGCTCGGGGCGCACGATCCTTCTTGTTTCGCACGATCTCGCGGCGGTGGAGCGGCTCTGCGACCGGGTCCTCCTGCTCACGTCAGGTGAGATGGCAGGCGAAGGCAGTCCACGCGACATGATCGAGAAATATCAAGTCAGTGCGACCAAGCGGATTCCAAATTCAAACTTGAATTTCGAGGGCAGCGGCATCACCCTGCATGGTGTCAGCTTCGTCGGTCATGACGGCACTCAACCGAGAACAGGGGCCTCGCTGACCGTTCGCGTCAGCTATGATTCCGACGTTTCCATTGACGACGTCGTATTCACCGTCAGCTTCATCTGGCCTAGCGGCTATATCTGCACCGAACTGGTATCGCCCCCTGCGGCGCTCGCCCCAGGACGAGGACATGTCGTTTTCGATTGTCCCATCCTCGCTATCCAGCGGGGGCTATACACAATCGATCTCGCGATCACGACCGTATCCGGGCGCGTTCTGGCCAAGCGCATACGCGCAGCACCATTCCGAGTAGATCCCGGCCTTATCGTGCAAGGCGATTTCTACATGACGCACAGTGCCAGGCTGGAACGGGACGAAAACTGAATCGTCTCAGCTCACGCCTTGCTTGACGCTTCGTATAAGCGCATCGAGTTCTTCTGGCGGCAATCTGGCAAGACGATTTCGCAGGTCATTCAGTCCCGTTCTTGAGCGCGCTCGGGGCTTGATCTCCGTCAGCTCCTCATCGTCGACCGGAGGAGCGTCTTTTACGGCATTCGAGAAACCTGCCAGCGTTGGGTTGTCGAACAACGCCCGGATTGGGATGTCGATGCTGAACCGGCGCCGTACACGCACGATGACTTGCATGGCAAGCAGTGAATTGCCCCCGAGATCAAAGAAATCGTCAGTTGCGCTAATTTCCTCCTCACGCAGTACGGTCCGCCAAATCTCTGCCACGTCGGCATTAACCGGCATCACGCTCGGTTCAACCTCATGGTGCGTGGGCGCATCGGCCAGCGATTTAAGAGCCATCTGGTCGATCTTGCCACTTGGCAAGAGCGGAAGCGCTTCAACCACAAACAGCTTGGCCGGCACTGCGGCCGACGGCAAACGCTCCTGAAGAAATGCACGCAATTCGCCTGGTACAGGAGTCTTCTGTTTCTGCTGGCCGACGACGAATGCGACGAGCCGTTGTTGGTCCGCATCGCCTACAATCATCGCGGCGGCGTCCTTCACCGTGGCGTGGCTGCGGAGCGCACCCAGAACCTCATCTAGCTCTAGCCTGACCCCCCGCAACTTCACCTGATTATCATTGCGGCCAAGATAAAGAATCGTGCCATCCGCCCGGCAAACCCCGCGGTCGCCAGTATTGAACAGTATCGATGAAGGCGCGCCAGCGATCGGATTGCTCCTGAAGCGCTCGGCAGTCAGATCAGGCTTGTCCCAATAGCCAAGTGCCAGGCAAGCGCCGCCTGCATGGATCACGCCGGGCATGCCCACCGGGGCAGGCTGACCCATGCGGTCGAGAACGTAGACCTGCGTATTAGCAATCGGTTTGCCAATCGGTACAGGCCCTTCGGTGTCCGCATCCTGAATTTCATGAACAAGAACGTCGGCAGCCACCTCGGACGATCCGTAGAGGTTGATCAGTTTTCGGCCGGGGCATGCCAGCTTGAAACGCCTCACAAGATCAGAAGTGAGAACTTCGCCGCTCACCGACCACATCTTGAGCGTCGGCAGGCGTCTTCCCAGATCGGGTGCGTGATCGAGCAGCACACGCAACAACGTCGGCACCAGCACAATTCTGGTGACGCCGTGCTGTTCAAGCAAAGCGATAAATCTTTCCGGATCAAGAAGGTCCTCATCCGGAATGATCACCGTCGGCACCCCAGCCAGCAACGGTCCCAGCATTTCCCATACAGAGTCAACGAAGCCAATCGATGTCTTGCAGCAGGTCACCTCTCCGCGGACAAATGGATAAACCTCGTGCATCCAGTCGATACGGTTCATCAGGGCGCCGGTCGCGCCCATGACGCCTTTCGGTACCCCGGTCGAACCGGACGTGAAGAGGACATAAGCGAGATCGGCGTTCGCTGCCGCATCGGTCATCTCGACCGGATTGCTCCAAAGCGGTTCATCCCGATCCATCACAATCGCTGAGAGCCCGGCGGGCAAACGACTGGACAAGGCGCGAAGGGTGAGCACGGTGCGGCAACCGGCCAACTCGACGAGTTGTGCGAGACGTTTATCCGGTTGCGCCGTATCAAGAGGAACCCACGGTATGCCGGCGATCAGGCAGCCTAATACCGCCGCAAATGCATCGACTGAGCGCGGCAAAAAGACGCCGACCGGCTCTGCCGTATGACCACGCAAAGCCGTTGCAACCTGCCCTGCACGCCGAGCAAGCTCGCCGAAGCTGATTTGCTGATTATCAGAAATGAGCGCGACATCATTCGGCTGTTTGGCGGCGATCGCGGCAAAGAGCTGTGCCGGTGCATGTCGCGGATATTCGCGTGCCGTGGAATTCCACTCGAACACCGTACGTTGCCACTCGTGCTTACCGAGCAATCTGATGCTGCGAATAGCTCGCTCCGGTTTATCGACGACAGCCTTCAAGATGTGCGCGAATTGATCGGCCATTCCCGCCATCATCGATGGATCGAAGAGTTCGTTGTCATATTCGAACGAACATGCCAGTCCCTCCCCCTCGATGATTTCGAGCGTGAGATCCAGTTTCGACACACCAGGGTCGGTATCCACGTCCTGAACCTGGAGGCCGGCCAGCTCCGGCACTTGATGCCGGAAATTCTGAAGCACGAACATGACCTGAAAAATTGGGGAATGGTCGCGGGTTCGCGGACTACCCATATCCGCCACAACCCGTTCGAACGGAACATGCTGGTGCTCAAAAGCGTCAAGCAAAACCGATCGATTGCGGGCCAGCATCGTAGCAAATGAAGGGTCGCCTGAGAGATCCCCGCGCAGCGCCAAGGTGTTCACAAAGCAACCGATGAGATGCGAAAAATCCTCGTCACGACTTCCGGATACTGGCGTACCGACCACGACATCGTCTGTATCGGCCCAACGTTGCAGAAGAATCTGGAACGCCGATAGAAGACCCATGAAAAGAGTCGCACCATGGCGGGAGCATACTGCCCGCAGTGCCTCAGTGAGCCGTTCATCTATATCGAACACAAGACGTTTGCCGTGGTGGCCCCGTTTGGCGGAACGCGGCCGAACCGTCGGCAATGCAAGGACAGGCGGCGCATCAGCAAGCGCTTTCCGCCAGAACGCGACGTCCTGCTCGTACGCCGCTCGTGCATACAGCCGTTCTTGCCGTTCGGCGAAATCACCATATTGAAACGCAAGTTCGGGCAATCGAGCCGGCTTGTTGCTTCGTTTGGCATCATAGAGACTGGCGAGTTCATCGAAAAAGGTCCCCATCGATGACCCGTCAATGATGGCGTGATGAAATACAATCATGAGCAGGTGCTCTTCTTCCGATACCCGCACAAGCGCAACTCTTAAGTGTGGCGGAACGGCAAGATCAAAGGCCGTCTGACACATTCGCGCCACCAGCGTGTCCATCTGCATTCGGCGGTCGGATTCAGAAAGTGAGCTGAAATCCTGCTCTTCAATGACGAACGAAATTTCGTCATGCACATGCTGCAGAATCACCCCATTTCGCTCGACAAGACCCGTCCGCAAGACTTCGTGCCGCACGATAAGATCATCAAAGGCGCGTGCGAGACTATGCTTGTGCAACGTCCCTTGAAGCCGTAGCACTCGCAACAGATTGAATACCGGCGTTCCCGGATCGATTTCATTCGTCAACCAGAATGCACGTTGCTGGGCAGAGGCTACTAAGTCCTGCAAAAGAGAGCTCCGTTCTCGATGAGGAACCAATAATTATTCGGCGATTTCAGATCTTGCTTGAGCACATCCTCAACCTGCACAAGTTGCGGCAAGGAACTGCCACAGAAGCGGTGCTACAGATTGACCAGCGAATGGGGCACTACGGCGACCATAGTGTGCTCTGGCGCACGGAAGGAAAGGAATGGGCAACAAGAACTCAGCCGCCGGACGCGCGATGGGAAGTGTTCCAGGCGAGCCGTTAGTTCGCAAACTTCGTGAAGGCGTCGATCAAGTAAATCTCGATGTCGGTAAAAGTGCTTGCCCACAGCATACGTTTCGTGGGCGAATTTTTAAGGGTCGCATGCCAACCCAGCTGCCGCCGGCGGTTTATTTGGGTTGCGAACGATCGATGGCGCCGCTGTCTAACAATGGCGCCGCATCGATATTCTCCGCATCCATCAGCATGGCCAGCCGCTCGACGGCGGCGAGAATCATGGCCTGCTCCCATTGCGGTAACCGGATGAAGCGATCCGTGAATGTCAGATGAAGCAGATCTGGCGCATTGGCCACCACATTCTTGCCCGCCGGCGTTGCTGTCAAAAGAAACTGGCGCTTATCGTTTGCGTTACGCTTGCGCTGCACGAGATCGAGCGCGACCAGCCGATCGACAATCGTCGTGATCGTTGCCTGACTGAACTGCAGCGCCTGCGCAACGACACCAGGCGTGGTTCTCTCCCGCGCGTCAATCTCCCGCAACACCAGCCATTGCGATGTCGTCAGGCCCGTCGCAACGGCCAATTGGCGGCTACCAATTTCGGTTGCGCGCAGCACCCGTCGCAGGGCGCGCAGCGTAAGCGAGGCGATTTCTGATTTCATCGGTCGTTTCTTAAAGCGAGGGCCGCGCCGAAACTAATCGCACTCGATCCCGGCTCCAAACCTTCAATTTTCATTTGGAGATCGAATCATTTTTCAGGGTTGAATCGTGCGATTCACGCCATAAATCGCTGCATTGCCTTCCATTGGTTCGTAAGGTAGGGTCTATTTAATTCGGAGAATGAAGCAATTAATTCGGAAATCGAAGCAATTAAAAGGCAGCAGATGGCCGGTTCCAGGGAATCCCCGACGCGGACCTCCGGCATCGGCCCAGACTCGAGCGAACTGTTTCGGTTGAGAAAGCCGATGGCTGCAGATGGCCCTGCAATCACGCGCTTGATCGCAGCGTGCGCGCCGCTGGATGCCAATTCCGCCTATTGCAACCTTCTGCAGTGCACGCACTTTGCAGACTCCTGCATTGTTGCCGAATGCGACGGACAAATCGTCGGGTGGGTTTCAGGCTATCGGCCGCCGACGGAACCGGACAGCTTCTTCGTCTGGCAGGTCGCGGTCGCCAAGGCGGCCCGCGGCAAGCGCCTTGCTCAACGCATGATCAAGGCACTGCTGGGCCGCCCTTCTGCTGAAGGCGTCACGCATCTCATCACGACCGTGACGGACGACAACGTTCCTTCGTGGGCATTATTCAATGGCCTCGCCCGTGCATGGAGCGCGCCGTTGATGAGAAGCGTGATGTTCGAACACGATACGCATTTCGGTGGCGCGCATGCCACCGAATGGCTGGCCCGCATCGGTCCGCTGCCAAATCGACACTCCAAATCGACACTCCAAGTCGACACTTCCGGAATCAAAATCAGGAGACCTGACGAGATGACCACAACCACCATTGCTCGCCAGACACGGCCCAAACCGACCTTCCGTGTTCCCGACCGTTCAATCTACGAGCGCCGCGAATCCGAGGTGCGCAGCTACGCGCGCACCATGCCGCGCCAGTTCAACAAGGCCGACGGCGTCTGGATGTACGACAATCAGGGCGGCCGCTATCTCGACTTCCTGTCAGGCTGCTCGACCCTCAACTACGGCCATAATCATCCGGCGCTGAAGAGCGCGCTGATCGACTACATCTCGGCGAGCGGCATCGCGCACGGGCTCGATCTGCATACCGACGCCAAGGCGGAATTCCTCGAGACGTTCGAGTCACTGATTCTGAAACCGCGCGGGCTGGACTATCGCGCGATGTTCACCGGGCCGACCGGCACCAACGCGGTCGAGGCTGCAATCAAACTGGCCCGCAAGGTAACCGGCCGTGAAATGGTGATCGCGTTCACGAACGGCTTCCATGGCATGACGCTGGGCGCGCTGGCCTGCACCGGCAATGCCGCGAAGCGTATCGGCGCGGGCGTGCCGCTCAGCCATGTCAGCCACGAACCTTACGATGGCTATCACGGCGCGGACGTCGACACCGCCGCGCTGCTGGAGAAGCGGCTGTCCGACCCTTCCAGCGGGCTCGACGCGCCAGCTGCGATTCTGGTCGAAACCGTTCAGGGCGAAGGCGGCCTCAACACCGCGTCGCCGGAATGGTTGCGCACCATCGCCGACATCGCCAGGCGCCACGGCGCGCTGCTGATCGTCGACGACATTCAGGCCGGTTGCGGACGCACTGGAACGTTCTTCAGCTTCGAGGGCATGGGCTTTACGCCCGATATCGTGACCATGGCGAAATCGCTCTCCGGAATGGGACTGCCTTTCGCGCTGACCCTGTTCCGTCCGGAACTGGATCAGTGGTCGCCGGGCGAACACAACGGCACGTTCCGGGGCAACAACCACGCCTTTGTCACTGCGACGACGGCGCTGCGGCACTTCTGGCAGAACGATGCCTTCGAGAAAGACATCGAACGCAAAGGGCAATTGCTGGCGAACCGTCTCAATGAAGTGGCGGACGAATTCGACCTTTCGACACGCGGCCGCGGCATGATGCGTGGTCTCGACGTCGGTTCGGGTGACACCGCCGCAGCTATTACCAGCGCCTGCTTTGATGCCGGGCTCATCATCGAAACCAGCGGCGCGCACGACGAAATCGTCAAGGTGCTCGCGCCTCTCACCATCGACGACGACACGCTCTCGACCGGGCTCGACATTCTCGAGAAGTCCGTCCGTACGGTGATGACCGGAAGCTACGGCGTCGCCGCCGAATAAACAACGAAAGGAAAAGCAAATGATCGTTCGTCAACTCAGCGACATCCGAAAGACCGACCGGCTCGTCAAATCGAAGAGCTGGGATAGCGCCCGCCTTCTCCTCAAGGGCGACAACATGGGCTTCTCGTTCCACATCACCACGATGTACGCGGGCGAAGAAATCAAGATGCACTACCAGAACCATCTCGAGGCCGTTTTCGTGCTGGAGGGGACCGGGACCATCGAGGATCTCGGCACCGGCGAAACCCATACGCTCGCGCCGGGCGTGATGTACGCGCTGAACAATCACGACAAACACATCGTTCGCCCGAAGACCGACATCCTGACGGCCTGCGTGTTCAATCCTCCGGTGACCGGTCAGGAGGTGCATGACGAGACCGGCGCTTATCCGGCCGAAGCCGACATGGCGCCGCGAAAGGCCGCCGTCAATTCCTGAAACTCTTGCGAGAGAGGATCAAAATGACCGACATCTATCCGTCACGCGTCACCGCGGAAGCGCAGATGCTTCCGCGTCTCGATCCGGTCGTTCACAGCGAATGGACTGAGAACGCGCCGCTGACACGGCAGCAGGCCGAGCAATTCGACCGAAACGGCTTCCTTGTGCTGGAAAACATGTTCTCGGCGGAGGAAGTCGCTTACCTGCAAAAACAATCCAAGGAATTGCTGTCGGGACCCAAGGGGCTCGATCCGCAGACCGTCATCACCGAACCCGGCGGCGACGAGATCCGCTCCATCTTCGAGATCCATACCCAGAGCAAGGTCATCGAGCGCCTCGCCGCGGACACGCGGCTTGCCGGAGTCGCTCAATTCCTGCTCGGCGACAAGGTCTACATCCATCAGTCGCGCCTCAACTATAAGCCCGGCTTCGAGGGCAAGGAGTTTTACTGGCACTCCGACTTCGAGACCTGGCATGTCGAGGACGGCATGCCACGCATGCAGGCGTTGTCCATGTCGGTCCTGCTGGCCGATAATACGCCGGACAACGGGCCGCTGATGCTGATGCCCGGCTCGCATCGCGTGTTCCTGACCTGCATCGGCGCAACACCGGAAGATCACTATCGCACGTCGTTGAAGAAGCAGGAATTCGGCGTGCCCGACCGACAAAGCCTGACCGAACTGGCGCATCGTCACGGCATCACAGCCCCGACCGGCAAGGCCGGCACCGTGGTGATCTTCGATTGCAACACCATGCACGGATCGAACGGCAACATCACGCCGTATCCGCGTGCCAACGCCTTCTTCGTCTACAATGCCGTCAGCAACCGCTTGCAAGAGCCGTTCGGCGTCAAGAAGCCGCGGCCGAGTTTCATCGCAGCCCGCGGCGAGCCGAAACCGCTGATGCCGCGGAGCGGGCCTTTGATGGAGGAAGCTCTCGCATGAGCGATGGTTGTCATCGCTTCGATGCTGCCGTCCGGGCCTTGCATCACGCGCTGCCCCGGATCGGCGAAGACCAGGCGGGAGGCCGGCGCGCGGCCTGACGGCGCGCGCCGCAATCGCCATGCTGGCGGCCATTACTCCGGTTCGCAGTCTGTTGCTCGCCATCTTCATGCTGATGGCGGGCAGCGGCTTCATGGCAACGCTGCTCAGTTTGCGGCTTGAGCGAGCGGGACAAAGCACCATCATTATCGGCGCTGTGGCGACCGCCTATTTCGCCGGGCTGGTGATCGGCGCGCTGCGCTCGGGGCGTGCCGTCCGCCGTGTCGGACACATCCGCGCCTTTGCCGCATTCGTCGCGCTCCTGTCGGCGAGCACGCTCGGCTATGCACTGTTCAACCATCCCTTGCTGTGGTCGAGCCTGCGTTTCATCGACGGCTTCTGCGTCGCCGGCGTTTTCGTCTGTCTTGAAAGCTGGCTCAATGAACGTGCGACGGTTCAAGCGCGCGGCAGCATCCTGGCGGCGTACATGGTCTCGCTCTATTGCGGGCAGGCGCTCGGGCTATTGCTGCTCGGCGCCAGCGGTGACTTGCCGGCCGTGCCGTTCCAACTCGCATCGATGCTGATTTCGCTCTCGATCATTCCGCTGTGCCTGACGCGCACCTCGGCCCCGCCGCCGGCGGAAGCCTCGTCATTCGGACTCGGAACACTGTTCGCCGGTTCGCCGCTCGGCACCGTCGGCGCGGTCACCACGGGCCTGATGCTGGGCGCGTTCTATGGCCTCGCCGCCGTGCAGGTCCGGCGTCTCGGACTGGATCTCAAACAGACAGCCAATTTCATGACGATCGTGATCCTTGGCGGCGTCGCCCTGCAATGGCCGCTGGGGCGGCTCTCCGATCTCTACGATCGCCGCCAGGTCATCGTGCTCAGCTTCGCGGCCACGCTGTGCGTCAGCCTTGTGATCTCGCTTCTCGCGCGGGCCGGATCGGGACTGCTGATCCTCGGCGCAATGTTCGGCGGACTGAGCTTTGCGCTCTATCCGCTCTGCGTCGCTCACTGCAATGATCGCCTGCTCGGCTCCCAGCGGGTTGCCGCAAGCGGACGCCTGGTACTGCTCTATTCGGTCGGCGCCGCACTCGGACCGATCGGCGGAGCACTGTTCATGACCGGCTGGAGCACCGGCGGGCTGTTTCTTTTCATCGCGCTTTGCGCCGGCGGCACCGCCGCATTCGGACTGTGGCGCCAGAAGGCCACGCCACCGGTTCCGGCTCCCGAACAGCAGGATTTCCAGATTCTTCCCCGCACCACGCCGATCGCGTCGCTGCTTGATCCCAATACACCCGACGCCCCGGCGGTCGGAGGACAACAACCATGAACAACTCGGCGTCAATTTCCGAATCGACCGTCGACCGCGCCACGTTGCACCGCGCAATTGCTGCCTCGGCCATGGGCAACGCCACGGAATGGTTCGACTACGGCATCTATGCCTACGGCGTCACCTACATTTCCTCGGCGCTGTTTCCCGGCGACGTTGGAGAGGCCGTGCTGTTCGCGCTAGCGACCTTCGCGATCTCGTTTCTGGTGCGACCGCTCGGCGGCCTCTTCTGGGGTTCGCTGGGCGACCGGCTCGGCCGCAAGTCGGTTCTGGCGCTCACCATCCTCTTGATGTCGAGCGCGACGCTGTCGGTCGGCCTGATCCCGTCCTACGACAGCATCGGCATGTGGGCGCCGCTGATCCTCATCATCCTGCGCATGGTGCAAGGCTTCTCGACCGGCGGTGAGTATGGCGGGGCGGCGACGTTCATGGCCGAATACGCACCCGACGCGCGGCGCGGCTTCTACGGCAGCTTCCTGGAGTTCGGTACGCTGGCGGGCTTTTCGCTGGGCGCGGCACTGATGCTGACCTTCTCGCTGCTGCTCGGCGACGAAGCGATGCACGCCTGGGGCTGGCGCATCCCGTTCTTGATCGCCGCGCCGATGGGCCTGATCGGAATGTATCTGCGTGCACGCATGGAGGACACACCGGTGTTTCGGGCTCGCGCGGCCGCGAGCGAAAACAAACCCTCCCCCGGACTCGTCACCCTTTTGCGACGGCACTGGCGACCCATGCTCGTCGTCGGCGGTCTGGTGGTCGCGCTCAACGTCGTCAACTATACGCTGCTCAGCTACATGCCGACCTACCTGCAACGACGCATCGGCCTGTCGCCGGACGAAGCATTGACGGTGCCGCTGGTCGGCATGTTGTTCATGATGCTGTTCCTGCCGTTTGCAGGTCGCCTTTCGGATCGCATCGGGCGCCGCCCGATGTGGCGCTTCTCGCTGATCGGGCTGCTGCTGCTGGTGACACCGCTCTTTATGCTGATGGGCACCGGGCTAGTTGGCGCCTGTGTCGGCTTCATCCTGCTCGGGCTGCTCTACGTGCCACAGCTCGCGACCATCTCCGCGACGTTTCCGGCGATGTTCCCGACCAGCGTGCGCTTCGCCGGCTTCGCAAGCGCCTACAACATCTCGACGTCGATCTTCGGCGGAACGGCCCCGGCCGTCAGCAGCGGCCTAATCACGCTCACCGGCAACGAACTGATGCCGGCCTACTACATGATGGCGACGTGCATCGTTGGTCTTGCCGCACTGCACTTCATGCCGGAAACGGCGGGGCGGTCGCTCTACGAGGATCCCTTCTCGCAACAGGCCTCTCTCTGTTGTGAGGCCGGGGGTGGTCACGTTTGATTGACGTAGGGGCGATTCACCGAATTCGGACTATCGCCGTGGATTGGGGATCTGTTGCTGGATTTCCACCCGGCTCGGCTCCCAGACCCGCGGTTTCTTGTGAGGAACCTGCTGAATTTGCGCAGGCTGTGCTGCGGCTTGCTGAATGGCTTGTGCAAGTGCCTGTGACGACAAATGCGGCGGACTTGCCGCAGCGGCGCCGGTGTTATTGGGAGCCGTCGTCGAAACAGGGGGCCGGTCCAACTGGCCTGCACGGACGTTCACGGAGGCCACGGTCCGCGCCTCCACGTCATAGGCACATTCGTAGCTGACGCGGACCCATGCCTTCTGCGAATTGACGAAACGTACGGCATCACCGCGATAATGAACGACAGAGTCTGCCGGAGACGATGGGTCGGCTTTCTGGAAGATACCCTCCGTAGGCCGCGAACTCCAATCGAAACCCGGCGGCGATTGCGCCGCGATCTGCGGGACGCAAGCCTCGGTCGCCTGCAACGCATTAGAGCGAACGCAATTCGCATCGCATCGCGGCGGGGCAGCGGCACCGACGGAAGCTGCTGCGGCCACGCCGTTCGGTGTCGCAACCGGAGGCGAAGCATGCTGGGCGAGAACTGCGCTCGAAGCGAGCACGGAGCCAAGCGAAAGGAATACCGATGCCGCAAGTGTTCTGAAAACGTCCATAGTGCCGCGCCTGACTCAATCGTTCATCGCAATGATCTACAGGATTACCTGTTCACATGAAGAGAGCTTTTCACTCGCACATCTGCGCGCGAGGTCAACCTAAAGTTCGATGGCGAGAGCCGCCGTGACGCGACAGACGACGCCATCATTCGATGTGGCGCTTAATTCCACCGTGGCTTGATCGTCCGGCCGAAGATTGATTGTCATATTGCCGACATGAATCTCGTCCCCGGCGGCGAGATTGAACGCGTTGCCCTGGTTGACGTTCGAATTTCCGGACGGACCGGTTTTTTTCAGCAGGAAACGAAATGTCCCGGCCGCGGCGGAGGCGCTCGATAGCACGCCGCTCAATTGGACCGATTCTCCGGCGCCAATTCTGCGGATTTCACAGACGAGAGGTCCGGAGGACGCGTGGGCGATCACATTCATGTTCTGATCCTTGGCGGATGAACCAGGTTGAGATGTCAAAAACCAGGACAACGAAATAATTGCCGCTGCAAAGAAGCGCATCGAGATCTTCCCGGTCAAACGCATGAACATTCGATCGTCGCCTCGTAAGAAAGGAAGGGGCGCGAAGTGCCCCTTCCCCGATAATCATCAACTCAGTGCGCGAGGCCCTGAGTGATGTGGACCGCATTGCCAGAGCCGCTCTGGAAGTAGGCGGCGCTGTTGCCATTGCCGTACTGTCCGACGGTGGCGCTGTTGCCGCTTCCGTTCTGGGCGCCGAACACGAGATTCGAGTTACCCACCTGCACAACGGTGGCACTGTTGTTGCTGCCGTTCTGGTCGTTATTGATGTAGTTGTTATTGCCGGTTTGCGTCAGGCTCGCGAACTGCAGGCCGGACTGGCCACCGTACTGGTTGCTGTAGATGTAGTTGTTGTTGCCGGTCTGAACAGCGGTCAACGTGTCATTGGCCGTCGACTGACCGTTGTAGAGATAGTTATTGTTGCCGGTCTGGGTGAACGCCAAGGTCTCATTCGCCCCGGCTTGGGTGGTGTTAACCTCGTTGCCGTTGCCGGTCTGGGTGGCGGCCATATCCAATGAGAGACCGTTGATCAGCTGCGTGCCCCCATACACCTTGTCGGTGTTGCCGAACTGGACATTGCTGATGATGTTGTTGTTGCCGGACTGCGTCAACGTGGCCGAATCCGAGAGATTCTGCTGACCGGAGGTCAGCATGTTATGATTGCCGGACTGACTGACCGTCAAGTCATCAAACCCGCCGATCTGGCTGACCAGGATGGTGCCATTGGTGGACGGGGCACTGCTACTGCCCTGCGTGATGGTCATGCTGTTCCAGTCCGCCGGGAAGGACGAGTTGTCCTGCGTGACGTTCAACAGGTTACCATTGCCGACCTGGCCGCCGAGGAAGACAGTCTGATCGAAGCCATTCTGGTTGTTGATGATCTGGTTGTTGTTGCCAACCTGTGCGCCGGCGAAGTTGGTCGCCCATAGCGTGTTGGACGAGCCGGTCTGGGTGTTGCTGAGGCTGTTGTTATTGCCGACTTGTCCGAAGCTGTTCAGGTTGTGCCCACTTCCGTCTTGAATCGACGTAATCTGGTTGTTCCTGCCATTCTGACTGACCTGAGCCGCTGAACTGCCCGTCTGGGTCAACTGAATCGTGTCGAGCGATCCGACCTGCGAGAAGTTGGTGTTGCTCCCACCGAACGTTGCGCCCGAACTGTCCTGATCGATCGTCACACTGCTGTTCGAGGCAGACTGCGTGCCGTTGATGACGTTGGACTGGCCGTTTTGGAACAGGTTGAGGGAGCTTTTGTTACCCAACTGATCGGTGGACGAGAAATTTGCCGAACCGACCTGCGTCAGTGTCGTGGCGGAGCCGTTTCCGGCCGACTGCTTGGCCACGGCCCAGTTGCCGCGTCCGTTGACGTTGCCGCTCTGGCTGAGAGTGATCGTTCCGTTGGTTGCGTCCGCACCCTGCGCAACATCGGCTTCGTTGCCATTGTCGGCCTGCGTAACGCCGATGGTGTTTTTGCCGCCGCCTTGATCGATATTGAAGATGTTGTTGCTGCCGGTCTGCGTCAGCGTCACCGCGCTCCTGTTTGCGCTCTGATGGATGACGTCCGTTTCACCCGGAGAGGCTTCCGGGCCAACTTGGCTATTGAACACGCCGTTGCCGGTGCCCCCCTGTGACAGCGTCACGGTGCTGCCCGTGCCGGATTGCGTGACGTCAGCGGCATTCTGCGAGCCGGATTGAACCACGGACCCGGGCGTACCCGAAACCGGCGCCGCGCCACTGAAGGTGTTGTTGGCACCCGACTGGGTGAGGCTGAGGGTGTTCTGGTCACCGGTCTGAACCAGCGAATCGCTGATCGTCGGTGCAGTGGTTGAGCTGAAGCTGGAGAGGCCAGCAGTGTTGCCGTTGCCACTCTGGTCGATGGTCACCGTACCGTTGGTGCCGATCTGGTTGATGTTCGTCTGGTTGTTGTCGCCAGCGTAAGCGGCCGAGGCCAGCATGATCGCGGCCGCGCTCACCGACGCAAACAAAAACTGCTTTTTCATAGGATTGCTCCGTTACGAGGGAGCCCCGCCCCCTCCAGCCCACAGGCGTCCCGATCGCCGGGCGCATCCCGGACCAATCACTAACGCTCGGTTAACGGCTAAATCATCCTTGAGTAAAAGTTTTAATACACTGGTAATAATTTGGGCAATTTGGCTTTAACGAAAGCGTTATCGGAAATCTCGGCCGACAAACCCACGATGCCGTCATTCAATATTCAACTGCCCGTCATACGGCTGCAAAAAAAAGAAAGGGGCGCATGCGCCCCTTCTTCGTCATTCGTCAGTTCAGCCGCTCGTCAGTTTAGTGCTTGATGCCCTGAGTGATGGTGACGGCGTTGCCGGCGCCAGTCTGGAAGTACGCGGCACTGTTGCCGTTGCCGTACTGTCCGACGGTGGCGGTGCTGTTGCCGCCGGTTTGGCTTGCAAACACGAGATTGTTGTCGCCGACCTGCGTAAGCATCGCAGACTGAACAGTGCCGGTTTGGCTGTTAGAGATGTAGTTGTTGTTGCCTTGCTGGAGAGCCGTCAAAGTCTCGGAGTTCTGGTTCTGATGATTGAGCAGGTAGTTGTTGTTGCCGATCTGACTGAAGGCCAGCGTGTCGTCGCCGCCGAACTGGCTGTTGATCATCATGTTGTCATTGCCAGTTTGAACCGACGCGGTGACCGTGTCGTTCGTGTAGCCCTGAGTGTTGCTCAGGTAGTTGCCCGTGCCGTTCTGCGTGAAGTCCGCCTTGTCGAAAGAATTGCTCTGCTGCGAGACAGCCGTGTTGCTGCCATATTGAGTCAGGCTCACTGTGTCGTAGCTGCCGGTCTGAGTGTTAAGAGCGACGTTGTTCGAGCTGGCGGCGGAAGCACTGCCCTGGGTGATCGAGGCGGAAGCCCAATTCCCGGTGCCGTTCAGCTGAAGGTTGGTGATCTGGTTGCCGCTGCCATACTGCGCGCCAGAGATCGTCGCATAATAGCCCGACTGCGTGTTGCGCAGCGTGTTGCCCGTGCCGGACTGAACGAAGGTAGCCGGGCTGGAGCCCCAAACCGTATCCGAGCCGCCGCTCTGCGTGCTATTAACGTTGTTGCCGGTTCCGCTCTGATCGACGTAAAGGTTGTTACCTTCTCTGGTCTGCGTGCCCGTGATCGTGTTGGACGAACCGGTCTGCGAGAGCATCGCCGAGTTGGCGCCGGTCTGCGTCAGCGTGACGGTGTCGTTCGAACCATTCGACTGGTTCACCGAGGCCATGTTGTATTGGACCCCCGGATAGGGCTCGGCAGTGTTGTCCTGCTTCAGTGTGATGTGGCTGTCCGATGCGCCCTGGGTACCGGACGCGCTGTTGCTGGTGCCCGCCTGCGATAGAACCACAGTGCCGTGATTGCCGGACTGTGTCATGTCGGCGGAGTTATTCGTACCTGACTGAACCAGCGAGCCGGATGCGGTGGCGGCGGCTCCGGTGAAAGTGTTGTCGTCGCCCGACTGGGTGAGCGAAAGCGTGTTGCTCGTGCCGCCCTGCTCCAGCGAATTGCTGATCGTAGGTGCGGCGCCCGAGTTGAAGCTGGAAGCACCGGCGGTGTTGCCGTTGCCGGTCTGATCGATAGTCACCGTGCCGTCGGTGCCGGTCTGGTTGATGTTGGTCTGGTTGTTGTCGCCGGCGTAAGCGGCCGAAGCCAATGCGATCGCGGCGGCGCTCACCGACGCGAACAGAAACTGCTTTTTCATAAGATCACTCCGTTACGAGGGAGCCCCGCTCCCCAGCCCACAAGCGTCCCGATCGCCGGGCGATCCCCCGACCAATCACTAACGCTCGGTTAACGGCTAAATCATCCTTGAGTAAAAGTTTTAATACACTGGTAATAATTGGGGCGATTTGGCTTTAACGAAAACGTTATCGAAAATCTCGGCCGACAAACCCCACGATGCCGCCGATCACTGTTCAACCGGTCGCCATGCGATTGCAACAAAGAAAGGGGCGCATGACGCGCCCCCTTCCTCGTCGTTTGTCAGCTCAGCTGCGCGTCAGTTTAGTGCTTGATGCCCTGCGTGATGCTGACGGTGTTGCCGTTGCCATTCTGGAAGTACGTGGCGCTGTTACCGTTGCCATACTGTCCGACGGTGGCTGTGCTGTTCGCTCCAAACTGGGAGCCAAACACGAGGTTGCTATTGCCGACCTGCTCGATGGTGGCGCTGGCAACCTGATAGCCGTACTGATGGTTGTAGATGTAGTTGTTGTCGCCCGTCTGCGTGGCGAGCAGCATCTCGTTGTTATTCACCTGATAGTTGTTGACCGTGTTGCCGTTGCCGGTCTGAGCCACGGTCGCCGAGTCGTTGTTGCCATATTGGCCCGTCGCGCCGGCAGAAACGAAGGGGCCATTGTTCACGGCATTGTTGCTGCCGATCTGGGAAACCGTGAGGCTGTCGTTATTCGCGAACTGGCTTGACGACACAGAGTTCGACGAGCCGCCGTCCTGCGTCACCTTCAGGTAATCCTGGTCGCCGCCCTGACTGGCGAAGACATTATGGTCGCTCTGCACATCGGATCCTGACGACGATCCCTGGGCAATGTCGATCGTGCCATTGGTGCCGTGCTGCGAACTGATATTGATGGTGCTGTTCTGCGTATTCGCATACTGGGTGTAAGAGGCTTTGCCGTTGGAGCCGGTCTGGTTCGAGATGACCATATTGTTCACGCCACCCTGAACGTCGGTAAGCGAATTGTTGTCGCCGGTGCCGACCGCGCCCAGACCCTGCGTGAGATAGGAATGGTTGCCTGTACCGGTCTGCGTGACACCGGCGGTGTTGCCGTTGGACGTCTGGCTGAGCGTGACAGTACCGCTAGCACCGTTCTGGTACACGCTAGCACCGTCGTTGTTGCCGCTCTGGGTCGTCGTCAGGCTGTTGGCCGAGCCGATTTGCGTGGCATTCAGCGTATCGGCATTTCCGGACTGGGCGTAGCCAGCCGTGTTGCCGGTCGACATCGCACCAAAATACGTGCCCTGGGTGATCGAGACGTTACCGTTCGTGCCGGACTGCGTGCCGTTGATGCTGCCGCCCTGAGAAAGCGTCCACTGGGTAAACCCAGCATTGTTGGAAGAGCCGGTCTGTTTCACGTCGACCGTATTGTTCGTGCCGTCCTGATAGTCCTGGGTGACCCAGTTGTGGCTACCGGTGCCCTGATTGATGATGGACGTGTTGCTCGTGCCGTGCTGCGAAACCGAAGTGTGGTTGTCGTCACCGGTCTGATTGACGGTCACCGCTCCGGCGGTGCCGTCCTGGCCGAGGCTCATCTGATCGCCGTTGCCGACCTGCGAGAAGTTGATCGTGTTGTTGTTAGCGGAGAAATACGCATAGCCCTGCGTCATGTTGGCGATATTATCGTTGCCGACGCTGGTGCCGATAACGGTGTTGTTGTCGCCGAACTGGTTCACGCTGATGCTGTTGGCATAGCCATTGACGATACTGCCGGACTGCGACGTCGAAGCCGAGTTGTCATTGCCCTGCTGGTTGATCGACGTCGTACTCGAATCGCCGCTGAGTTGCACCGCGGTTGCGTGGTTGCCGTGACCTGCAGCGGAATTGCCCTGGGTGATCGTGAGTTCGCTGTTTGAGACGGAAGCAGCCTGGGTCGCAACGGCCTCATCGCCATTGCCGCTCTGCGACAGCGTCACGGTGTTGCCGCTACCAGACTGCGACAGCGTTTCCTTGCCACTCTGGCCGGACTGCGTGGCCTCAGCGGAATTGTTCGAACCAGACTGGACCAGCGAACCGGGATGGGAGGAGTCGCCGGGGACACCCTGGAAGATGTTATTGTCGCCCGACTGGGTGACAGAGAGATCATTGCTCGTGCCGTCCTGCACCAGCGAGTTGCTGATCGTCGGCTGAGAACTTGAGCTGGTTCCGGAAACACCCGCGACGTTACCGTTCCCGCCCTGATCGATGGTGACCGAACCATTGGTGCCGGTCTGGTTGATGTTGGTCTGGTTGTTATCGCCTGCATATGCGGCCGATGCCAACGCGATTGTAACGACGCTCACCGACGCGAAAAATTGCTTTTTCATAATGACACGTGCTCCGTTATGAGGAAGATCCAGCCCCCTCCCACGAGCGCTCCGATCGCCGGGCGAACCCCGAACCGATCTCTAACGCTCGGTTAACGGCTAAAGCATCTGTAAGTGAAAATTTTAATACACTAGTAATAATTGCCGATAATTTGCGCTGCTTTCGATCAGGACCGATCGGTGACGGAGGATGGTGACGATCAAGCATGATCTATGCCGTCAACAATTATTCAGCACCGCTGGAATTTCGCTAACGCGGGAAGCGAAGCTCGCCCCCGGGTTTTCAACTTCGCCGTGCTCTTCTCAGCCGTAGCCGACCGCTGAAGCCGTCAGCTTCCGGCCTTCTTCGCATTGTTGATCGGGATCGGCGTAACAGCGTCCTGCGCAACATAATTTTCGAGAAGCGCCCGCCCCTCTGGATCGGCGAACGACCACAAGTGCCGCTGGGCACCTTGCATCACGGTTGCATAAACGGCGAGATCTATCGCCTGACGGACGGCGAGTTGTGTCGGCTCCGTCTTGGTGATCCCCGCTTCGGCCTGCAGCAACTTGTTGACGGAAACGAACTGATAGACGTTTGCCTGAAGCCCGACGGAATAAATGGTTTTGGTTGTCGTGACGCTGGTGAGGATTTCACCCGTCTGCACGGAGACGACGCGCATCGCCACCGTCACGGTATCGCGCCGGTAATTCACGTTGCCGCCAATATTGAGATAGTTGGCGCCGATGCCGCCGGTCATCACATTGCCGTCGAACGCGATGATCCCACCCTCGACCAGAAGGCCCGCAAACCGGATCGGCGGCAAGGGACGGGCATTCTCTCCCTCGAAATCCGTGCGCGTCGCCTTCACAAGCTGGCGCTCCTGCAAGAGATTATTCAGGCTGCCACGCTCATCTACCGTGAACCAGCGGCCGTGACCCGCGCGCTGAAGGGCATCGACCACGAAATTCGAGGCGCCCTGCGTCACGGCGCGAGAAAATACGGCTACGTTGTCGTTAGGCTCGTTCTTGCCGGTGAGATCGGGGAATTGATACACGGCGATATCGAGCTTGCGCTTCGGCCGGGGCAGGTTTTCGAGATCCAGCGCCGTCGGCGACGACGGCGTGAGAGTCGGCGCTTCTTCCAGAACATCCCGTCGACCCTGCTGCGTCGCACAGCCTGCCAGTACCGTCATGACAGAAAACAGCGACAGCAGACGAACAATACCGCGAGACATTATAATTCCTTGTGCGGCCGCATCCGCCGTGGTCAGTGGCTGATGGCGTTCGCCGGCAATGCAATGGTCGTGGTGGTCGACCCATCGTTGATGGTGAGTTGGACATTCGTGCCATCGTTGACGTAGCTGATGGTCGTTCCCGCGAACGTAAATGTGCCGCTCGGAGCAGCGTTCGAGCCAAAAATCGCCTGCGTGATACTGTTCGCGAGCGAAGCGTAGAGTTGGCTCGTCAACTGCTGCGCGAAAATCTGTCCCTGCGTCAACGACGCGGGGCCACTGCTGGAGCTATTCGATGATGGCAGATGTTGGTTCTGCGCCTGGGCCGAACTGAAAAGCGTCGACCCATTCAGCGGATTTCCGCCGAATGTCGGATTTGTCGGCGTGTAAACTAATGTTCCCGCGTAAACAGGCCCCGTCATCATCAACGCCGCGACACCACCGAGAGCGATACATCGCACCCGTTTGGACGATTCAGAAGGCATGATTACCTTCTCCCGTACTGCTGAACCGACACGGGAGCATTCGTCCCGACAACCTGAAGCTGATAGGTCAAGCCGGAGCCCACTTGAAGATTGCTGATGTTGTTATTGTTGCCGTTCACGCTGATGTTTGACGTGTTGGAATTACCGATCTGCGTCGTCGTCAGCGTGTTCTGCGTGCCATTCGCGGACAAACTCGACGTGTTCTGCGAACCAAGTTGATACTGGGTGGTGATGTTGCCGCTACCGGTGAGGGCCGCCGTCGCGCTGTTCATCTGCCCGATCTGGACCACCGAGGAGGATTGGATCGGGGCACTACTTACGACCTGCTGCGGCACGCCCTGACTTCCGGACCACACGAATTTTGAAATGTCCGTATAGGAATTGTCGCCTGAATTGTTCTGCTGCGCGAACGCAACACCCGGAGCAAACGCCAAAAGGACCAACACCGCGCTTGCACCGAATATTCTTCGCGCACTCAAGCCTGCTTGTCTCATGGCACATCTTCCCACTCTTCGGGAATTGGCTAGCACAACGATTGCTACATTTTGACGACAACACGAGACATTCCCGATCAATCAGGACAACCTCGCGTGCGGCGCAAAGCGGCACGTTGGAAGCGGTACGTTGGATAAGAGAACATCGACACCCCGGGTTGGGCCAGATCCAAACCGTGCCGATAGTAATCAGAAGGACGGGGACGGGGTTCTTGGTGCAGAAGAAATACCGAATTGCCTGTGAGTCAGAATGCGAAAATCTTCTGCCTGACTGCAATGCCAATTATCTGCATCAAATCAAAAGCCGCCCGCCCGGCACCGTTCGCAGCTTTTATTCCGAATGGTGGAAGTTTTGGCGCGATCAGGTTCCTGCAGGATCCCCGCCTCCCGATCT
This sequence comes from Xanthobacteraceae bacterium, assembly GCA_024508855.1. Lineage (GTDB taxonomy): Bacteria > Pseudomonadota > Alphaproteobacteria > Rhizobiales > Xanthobacteraceae > 62-47. The sequence goes on along the minus strand of JANINJ010000042.1, from coordinate 196,501 downwards.
CCCTAGGAGGCAGTTTGGTAAGGCGACACTTTGGCAAAGCGAATGAAGTCTTCTGCAGACATTGGGGGCGCCAAAGCCAACCCCTGGAGGGCATCACAGCCGAGCTTGCGGAGATGTTTCGCTTGCTCCATTGTTTCAACACCCTCGGCTATTACCTCAACACCCATTGATTTACCAATTTCAATAATTGAAGCTACGAGACGCGAATGTTCGTTTGATTTAAGAATCGGGCCAATGAATTGGCGGTCAATCTTCAAGCGCTTTGGGCTTAACTTCAAAAGACTTACAATCGAAGCGTGCCCTGTACCAAAATCATCAATTTCTATATCGATTCCGAGCCGCTTAATCTCCTCGATCGTGCTGCTAGTGAGTGCATCGCAGTCATCCAGAAAAATAGATTCCACCAGTTCAAACGATAATAGGCCCGGCTCAACCTTCAACTCTCGAAGATGGGAGATGAGACCTTCATCATTCAGACGATCTGCCGAGACATTAACCGATAGCTTGCGGACCACGGCACCAGATTTTCGCCATGTCTGCATGTCCGCAAGAGCTTGATCCAATATCAAACGGTCAATTGCGCCCACGACGTTGAGATCTGATGCAGCCGATAAAAAGCTTGCTGGAGCGCGAATACCGTCGGTCGGATGCAACCAACGGACAAGGGCTTCAACGCCGACGAGCCCAAGCGTGGCCGCGTCAAATTGAGGTTGATAGTATGGAATGAACTCGTTCGCTTCTAAACCACGAAGAACATCATCCCCAATTCTTCCTTTCTCGAGGAACTGGATTTCAAGTTCCTTTGAAAACAATTCCGCTCGATTTCCCCCGCGAGTTTTTGCGCGATATAGAGCGGTATCGGAATTGATCATTAGCCGATCTGTTTTGATATTCGAACCGGACTCTACAGCAATTCCAATGCACGCGCCGAAGCGACAAAGCCGATCTCCATATGGGACAGGCTGACTAATGGCCTGAATAATCGATTCAGCGAGGTCCGCCGGCGCCTGGGTGCCACTTGGAAGAATGCTGACGATAAGAAATTCGTCGCCGCCAACGCGAGCTACGAGATCATTTTCGTCAACCTTATTGCGCAAAATATCTGCGACATGCTTAAGCATCGCATCTCCAGCCACGTGGCCGAGGCTATCATTTATCTGCTTGAACCGATCGAGGTCGACATGCATCAAGGCTATCTGTCTACCTTCGTTCCGGCAGCGAACTGCAATTTCGGTTAAAGCGCTCTCGACGTAACGACGATTAGGCAATCCAGTTAGCCAATCATGAAATGCCGTATATTCAAGATGAGATTTGGTTGCTTCGAGCTCATGGTTGCGGGCCTGGATGAGCCCCTTGCTGGTTTCCGCTTCTTCCTTCGCGACGGTAAGCATCCGAAGCGTCTTTTGATGACTATCAATTTCTTTGATTAAGTCGGATTGGTTATCAACCACTTCGGAATAATAGCTTGCCATGAAGAAGGCATAAATGGTCGCGCAGAACACTGACAGCAATCCCGGCCAAACCATCATTTCGACCGGAATATGGTTCGGAAATCCACCCCTTCTAATTGCAAAGAACCCGCAAAAGATTCCCAATCCCCCTGCAATCTGAAGCGAAATAATAATCTTAGCCCTCCGGCCTCCTCCGAGATAAAAAAATGCCAAGAGCGGAATTAGCACGTACCAGAGCAAGAACGGCGAACTAGCTCCTCCGTAATTGGACGCACCCCAAAGAACTGCGAAGTTTAGATTCAACAGGGATAGGGACGCGAGAACGACATAGAGCTTCGGCCACAGACGAAGAAAAAAAGGAAATGCCCAAAACGCAAGAACTGATGCGGCCAAAATATGGACGTGAGGAAATGGACGAGGGTCCAACAGAGCAAGAATAAATGGTATCTGCAGTCCGAGGAATGGTCCACAGATATGGCTTAGTAAGAATAAACGGACGCGCTTACGATCTTCCAAATCGCCGTCTAGGCTGGCCGGCACAAACCTGTCTATCGTGTGTTCAACAAAGCCGGTAAAGCTCATGTCATTCACTTTGATGGGCATTTAAGCGGCAAACTCGGGACCGTCGGCATCAAGTCCATCGAGACTGATCTCGCTCTCGCAGCTTCGGATGGCTCGTTGAATGGCAGAAGTAATTTGCGATATATCATCGCTTGTATGTTCGGGCATCAATTGAATACGGAATCGTGACTGACCTAAAGGCACGGCGGGATATTCGACCAGATTCGCAACAATGCGTTCGCGGACAAGGGCTCTGGAAACCATACGCCCCATTGCTTCGTCACCGATTTGAATCGGAACGATAGGTGACGGCATGCCGAGCACCTCTAGTCCAGTACTTTGCATTTGCTGCCTCAGTTCGATGATGTTGCGCATCAACATCTGCCTCAGATTGGCTCCTTCTTCCGATCGTACAATTTTCAGCGCTGCCAAAACCGTCGCAGCTTGTACGGGCGATAACGCATTCGAAAACGTATGACTTGCGCTAAAATATTTCAGATATTCACAGGCGGAGCGGCTATTCACTGCGACGAACCCGCCGTTCGAAGCAAAAGTCTTAGAGAAGCTTCCAACAACAATGTCGACCGAATCCAGCACTTCCTGAATGCTCAGTTGGCCGCGCCCATCTTCTCCCATGCAACCCATATCATGAGCACAATCGACGAGTAACGTCGCCCCGTACTGTCGACACAAATTCAACATTCCACTTAGATTTGGAGTATCGGCGTGCATCGAAAAGAGGCTCTCGGTGACAACCAGAACAGCGTTCTTGGCGTCATCGGAACGGATGCGCGAGAGCTTTCTTTCAAGCGAGACCAGATCGCAATGACGATAGAATTGCAGTTTTCGCGTTGCTGCACGTGCGCCGGCCTGAAGGCATGCATGAGCGAGAACATCTAAGACAACATGATCGGCCGGACCGACAAGTCCTTCGATGGCTCCAAAGCCAGCGGCCCACCCCGTTGGATAAAGTACAACGTCGCGACCATTCAAAAAATTTGAAAGCTCTCGTTCCAAGGCAAACGAAATATTTGAATTTCCCAATAGAGCCGCGGATCCCGCACTGTGAACGCCATAGATTCGGAGACCTTCAATTGCGGCTTCCTGGACCTTCGGCGAAGAAGAAAGGCCCAAATAGTCTTGCGAGCCAAAGTTCAGAGCCGGTAGTACGCCCAGCTTTGCGTCCGCTATCGCACAATGCGCTTTCGGAGCTCCCTCCAACGATCGTGTGTACGGCCAAATGCCGTTTTCTCGACGAGCGGTCTGCCACGTGTAAAAGTCTGTCGTGCGAAGCGCGATATCCCGTCCTTTGAGGACGGCAAAATCCTTTAAACTACCACTAAGAGCGAAAGTCCTCTTGATCCGGGGTCCCCGTTCCGTGGCCATGCGCGTCTCCCAATTTGTAGCTCATAGTGCCAGTGTTAAGATTCACCGTATACCGCTGTGGTACTTGTACGCGGCGGGATGATAGCGAAAAAAACCGCACCGAAGCTGCACAGAAGCCCGGCCATGTCCGGGTTTTGTTGGTCGGCGATTTTACTGGGCTGCATAGCTTTCCAATATTATTGAGCAATATCAGCACTTTCTTCAAGCTATGACATTCGATGCGCTTGCGGCATTTTTGTTCCGCGGCGCAACAAGATCGCAGAGCACTACATTACATAAAGAAAAAAGAGTGGATTGAGATGCTGGCCTATATGATCGCTAGCGGGCTTGTGGTGAGCGATCGCAAGCAAATGCGCGCTGCCACCGAAACGCCTTGCGAACTCAACTTGCGGCTCTAGCGATAGACATGTCTAAGAGGCCCGCAAAAGTTTATACTACACCGCCGGCGGCATCACCTCAGGTCTCAGGGAAAGCGTAACTGCCCTCATACGCGCTAGCATTCAACGTCTGCTCGAATGATGCCACAAGTGTTTCCTCGGTCACATACAGGAAAGCGTTTGTTGACGCTGCCTGCGGAGACTGTGGGCGCTTCAGGATGTTTGCGGCCCACGCGCTTAGATCAGACAATGAGGCATCTCTTAGTTTACCTGTACGCTTGCGGGGTACATCCTGCAGTGCTTCGCGAAACTGGAGCGCGTATCTTTTTCTTTACTGTCGCAAGCGACATATCGCCATGAAGTTGGATACACATTTCCACTGCGCGCTTGTATTCGTGGACTATGTCCTGTGGTCGCTGCCTTTCTTTTCCCAACCCTCAAGAGCATTGCGCAGTGTGCGCCTGCGTCATACAGCGCTGCTTGCACCGGAGCAGCAAGCGGTAGCGTTGCTACCGGCTCATTCCGCTTGCCGATATCCGCTTGGCGAGGCTTGCCGTCACCCAACACTTCAGCCACTGCCCTTTGAAAGCGCTCAGGACCTTCTGTTGAGCGTGATTAAGTGCCGCCTGTCTTATGCCCATCAGAGCGCGCATCAATTGCTACCGCCTGCCAGCAGAGAAAGCCAATATTTGCGCTATGTTTTTGATTTAGAAGGGCTTCTGAAAGCCTTGGCGCTCCCTAGGAGAATCGAACTCCTGTTTTCGCCGTGAGAGGGCGACGTCCTGACCGCTAGACGAAGGGAGCAGCGGCCTCAGGGAATAGCCGCGAAATGCCGGTTCTGCAAGACCGGGGGCGGCAATTAAGGCTCGTTGGCGAATTTCAGCTTGCCCGATGGCTTCAGCGTCCGGGCATCGAAGGTGAGGATTTCGGTGGCGCCGCCGTTGTCCACCGTGACCACGAGGCGGTCCCCGGCGGTGGCGGTGGAGACGATGCGTGCGCCCTTCGGCAGCATCGCCACCGACTCGGGCGCGGCCGGGGTGCTTCCCTCGCTGCGGAAAAGACGGTAGCCGATGGCGATGAGAACCGCGCCGACGGCCAGCGCCGTGGTCAGGCCGGCGATCAGCATCATCCGGCGCACACGGGCGAACAGCGCGGCTTGCTCGGGGGTCTGCTCTGGCGCGGCGGCTTCAGTCATTTGTAAAGGCTCTTCGGTGGAACAAGGCGTGTCTCAGGATCAAGGTCAACGGCTCGACGTCACGGTCGCGGGCGACGAAGGCTCGCGGCGGCTGGACCGGGTGCTGGCCGTGCGAGCGCCGGCGCTGTCGCGGTCGCGGCTGAAAGCGCTGATCCTCGCCGGTTCGGTGTCGATCGGCCCTACCCCGGTTCGCGACCCCGCTTATCATGTCGCCGCCGGCGATACGATCACAATCGACGTGCCGCCCGCCGTCCCGCCCGAGCCGGAAGCGGAGGACATCCCGCTCGACATCATCCACGAAGACGACGACATCATCGTCATCGACAAGCCGAAGGGCCTCGTCGTGCATCCCGCTGCCGGGCATGAGACCGGCACGCTGGTCAACGCGCTGATCGCGCATTGCGGCGCAAGCCTTTCCGGCATCGGCGGCGTCAAGCGGCCCGGCATCGTGCACCGGCTCGACAAGGACACCACCGGATTGATGGTGGTGGCGAAGAACGACCGCGCCCACGCCTCGCTCACCGCGCAGTTCGCCGATCACGGCCGCACCGGCGCGCTGCGCCGCGGCTACATGGCGTTCGTCTGGGGCGTGCCGAACCGGCCGCACGGCACCATCGATGCGCCGATCGACCGGCATCCGCACGCGCGGGAAAAGATGGCGGTGCGCCAGTCCGGCCGCGAGGCGATCACCCACTGGGAAATCGTCGAGACCTTCAACGGCCGCGACGGCAAGCCGGTCGCTTCGCTGCTGGCCTGCCAGCTCGAGACCGGTCGCACCCACCAGATCCGCGTCCATCTCAGCCATATCGGCCATCCGCTGTTGGGCGATGCGGTTTACGGCCCCGGCTTCAAGACCAAGGCCAATGCCCTCGGCCCCAAAGCCCGGGCGGCACTGGCCAGCCTCGGCCGCCAGGCCCTCCATGCCTACCTGCTCACCCTGGAGCACCCGGGAACCGGCCAAATCCTTGAATGGACAGGCGATCTACCGCCAGATTTGGCCGCGCTGCGAAAATCGCTGGCCGCGGCAGAATGACGCAAATGCATGGACTAATCCCTTTCCTTTCAATAATTTAATTCGCTACACGGGATCGTGACCCCGTTTTGTTCTTCCCTTTTCCGATGGTTTTGTTGTATGTTGCACCTGCGCTGGATGTCCCAGCGCAGGAACATCGCAGCCCGGTCGGCTTTAACAAAGCGACCCCTGCCTGGCCCGCCGCTATCGGGGGCCTGAACAACTGGAGGGCGCACTGCATGGCCCGTACAGCCACACTGCCGGTTCTCAATGGCGAGTCCGGCCTTTCGCACTATCTCGCCGAAATCCGCAAATTCCCGATGCTTGAGCCGCAGCAGGAATACATGTTCGCGAAGCGTTGGCGCGAACACGACGATCGCGACGCGGCACATCATCTCGTCACCAGTCATCTCCGGCTGGTGGCCAAGATCGCCATGGGCTATCGCGGCTACGGCTTGCCGATCTCCGAGGTCGTCTCGGAAGGCAATGTCGGCCTGATGCAGGCGGTGAAGCGGTTCGAGCCCGATAAGGGCTTCCGTCTCGCCACATACGCCATGTGGTGGATCAAGGCGTCGATTCAAGAGTACATCCTGCGTTCGTGGTCGCTCGTGAAGATGGGCACCACCGCGAACCAGAAGAAGCTGTTCTTCAATCTGCGCAAGGCGAAGAGCAAGATCTCCGCGCTGGACGAAGGCGATATGCGCCCCGACCAGGTGAAGCTGATCGCCAAACGCCTCGGCGTTGCCGAACAGGACGTTGTCGACATGAACCGCCGCCTCGGTGGCGACGCGTCGCTCAACGCGCCGATCCGCGACGACGGCGAGCCCGGCGAATGGCAGGACTGGCTGGTCGATACCTCGCCCAACCAGGAAGCCATCATGGCGGAGAGCGAGGAATACGATCATCGCCGCCAGGCCCTCACCGGCGCGATGGGTGTGCTGAACCCGCGCGAGAAGCGCATCTTCGAAGCGCGGCGTCTGGCCGAAGAGCCGATGACGCTGGAAGATCTCGCCAGCGAGTTCGGCGTCTCGCGCGAGCGCGTGCGCCAGATCGAAGTGCGCGCGTTCGAGAAGGTGCAGTCGGCGGTGAAAACCACCATCGCGCGGCAGGAAGAAGCCGCGATGGCGCACTGATCCTCGCTGAAACAACGAACGACGAAAGCCGGCGGAAACGCCGGCTTTTTTGTTGTCCGCGGTTTTGTCGTCGCACATCGCCTCTCGGCAAACCGGCCGTCGTCCCCGCGCAGGCGGGGACCCATACGCCGTGGCGGTCGTGATGAGAGAGCGCGGGTTACTTTGCTCGCGCACATCGATCCAACGATCACAGGGGTTATGGGTCCCCGCCTGCGCGGGGACGACCTGGGGGAGTTCACGGCGATCAATACGTATCCGCATCGCATGTCGCCTCTTCCGCCTCGCGCCGCGACTGCTGCGTTTCGGCGTAGATGTCCTCGACCAGGCGGTACGTGACATCATACGGGATCGATATTCCGGCGCGCTTCAAACACGCGGCTGCATCGCCCGTGCAACGCCGCGCGCGGCGGCAGGCACGCAAGCGGCAGGCACGAAAACAGCCGAAATGCTCGGCCATCTCGCTCGCAAACTGAGCGTTCGCGGCGTCCCAGTCCGCATCGAACTGCGTCCGCTTCACGTTCTCCTGCGCGTTGCGTTCGCGCTCCTCGATAAATTCGGCATCCCAGATCATCGGCATCGTGCTCCTGTTGCGCGCGCAGCCGTCTGCGCTGCCCGCAAAATCCTTTCGCGTGGGAGAGAGATTCAGGGGACCTCCCGAACGAGGGAGGCGGAGCGCCGAAAGACGCGCCTTCAAGTTGGAAGCCGCGGCGCGATCTCCGAAACGTCGGAGAACAGCGACCGCGGAACGCCTTTCGACGCTCCACCGCGGCGATTTTCAGGACCGGAGACCGTGCTTCCGGGTCGGGACCGCGGGCGCTTGCGCCCGCTTGATCCGGCGGATTTCGCCGCCGTCGTCCCGGCCACGTCCAGCCAACGCGTGGCAGCCGCTCGTAGTAGTGGCGGACGGTAGCCTCCGACCTCCCGGGCGCACGAGGAGACGTCCTCCCCGCGCACGCAGGCGCCGCATCCCGCCCCGCGCTTGTCAGCGTCCCGGCAACGCCCCTCGAGTGGGACGGGATGAATAGGAATATAATCTTAGTATGAAAACTTGTCAAGCAACTGCTGCGACGTCACAGCCGCAAGCGTATCCGCAATGAATGTCGTCGTCCCCGCGAAGGCTGGGACCCATAACCCCTGCGGCTGTAGTGACAATGAGCGCACGCGTAAGAACTACGCGCTCCCTCATCATGATCGCTGCGGCGCATGGGTCCCCGCTTTCGCGGGGACGACGCTTGCTTGCACGGCCATTACCGAATTCGCGCGGAGTTCTTCTCGGTCAGATTGCGCTTCATTCGCCCGAAGCGCCTGTGAGGTCGCGTCATCTACAGCGCCCCTATCGACCCGGAGCCGCGACGTTGACCGTCTCTTCCAGAATTTTCACCTGACCCCCCTCATCGACGACCAGCGCCGAATAGTAGCCGTGAAACGGACGATCACCCAGTTTGGCCTGCCACTCGCCGACATCGAACACGAGGCTGCCTTCCTTGCGCGAGATCGTGCGCCGGACGCTGTAGTCGTGAAGCCCCAGGCTGAGCGCGTTCTGCAGATCGCCACGAATGGCATCGCGACCCTGGAAGATACCGGTCGGCGTGATCCGAAAGCCGTTCTCGACAAAGAAATTTGCCATCGCGTCGGCGTCCTTGCGGTTATAGGCCTCCGCGAATTGCTTTTGCATGGTCTGGATGGCTGCGTCGTCGGGCGCCGGGCGCGCGTCCTGTGCCCACACAGGATGAAGCATTGAAAGCAGAGCGACACCGGCGATCAGGAATTTGCCGCGGGCCATGTTGTCTCCTCCTGTCGGACCGACATCCCAGGGTTCATGCGACCGTGGGCACAAAGGGAACGGCTGTATCTGATCCTCAATCGGAGACCGGGTCAAACACGTCGCCCGCTGTCTCCATTTGAATTTCGGGATTGATGGATTCCGGCTCTGCCGCTTTGCGGCTAGACTCGGCGAATCTCGGTGCCGCCCGCCTGTACCGAAACACATGCCCAACGATGGTTCCGGGAAGAATAACGAATGTCGAATACGGCCGGCACCAGGATCATTCACCGGAGGACGGCGGAGTCGGCGGCCATGCTGGCAAGCGTCAAACGCGCGATGGCGATCACCGCGAGACTTAACCGTTTGACGTTCAACGATGCCGACGAAATCCGAGCCTTGTTCAGCGAACTCATCGGCAAGCAAGTCGATGAGAGCTTTCTGCTGATCCCGCCGTTCTATACGACCGGCGGAGACGAAATCCGTGTCGGGCGTAACGTCTTCGTCAATCAGAACTGCACGTTCTACGATCTCGGCGGCCTCAACATCGCGGACGATGTATTGATCGGGCCGAACGTGAGCCTCATCACCTCGGGCCATCCGATCGAACCTTCGCAGCGCCGCGATTTCACCATCGCAAAGCCTATCGCGATCGAGAGGAACGTCTGGATCGCGACCGGCGCAACGGTCATCGGCGGGGTAACGGTCGGTGAAAATTCGGTTGTGGCTTCGGGCTCGGTGGTCACCAAAGACGTTCCGGCGAATACACTTGTGGGAGGAAATCCGGCGCGGGTCATTCGTTCGATCGGCGACGGCTGAAGGAATGGCGGCAACGAACGTAAGAGTTGTGAATTCGCGCGCTTGAACCGCCCCTGCCCTTGTCCCGACCAAATTTCACGACAGCATGCGCTCAATGCGAACGCGCGGTCGCGGGCGAGGATTTCGTGTCCATCACGCTGCAATCGACCGTCGGCGGATTTTCCGCCGCCTTCATGAAGCGGCTGCCGCAGCTCGAAGCGGCAATGGTCGCGCATGGGCTCGACCCGTCCGCCTTCATTCTCTCCAAGGATAACGCAGTATCGGCCAATGCCCGGCCGCTCGGGCCGTTCTTCTACGACTACACGGTGTTCGTCGATGGCAAACACTTTACCGTGACCGAACCGAACGACGCCCGCTTCATGGAGTACCTGATGGCGCGCTGCGTTGCGGTCGACGACCCGCTTACGCCACGGCATCAGGCACATGGCTTGCTGCAAAAATTCCTGAACTGGATGGATCGGCCGATCTGAGCGCCGGCGGCGGGCAGCTGTTCCCTCAATCCCTCAAATATATCGATTGCTATTGCACCGCTACGCGCGCACGGTCACGGCGTCACCGGACGGCCAGAGGTAGGCTTAGAGGTAAATGTCGGTGATGAGAGGCCAGTTGTCTCCCACCTGGATTCCAACAGGGAGAGTGCCATGCTTCGCATGCAATCCGCGCCATATTCTTCATTCGATGATCGTCTCATCGAACAAAAGATCGACCTTGAAAAGGAACTGTCGGTCTCGAAGAACTCCATGGCGCGCAACGAAATCAGACGCAAGCTCCGCCAGATCGACACTGCCGCCCACATCCACGACTGGCTGATCGCGGCCGATCTTAAGCCGCCGCATTAACCCCGCTCGGCCGGTTCCGGCACGAATTCCGCCGGCCGCGGGCTGTGGACAACGGGAATAACGGGCACAACCACAGAAACGTCGGAACGGCGTCGCGTTGATGCGGTTGGTCGGCAGTGCGATTCAGCATTCCTTTTCTTTCGACGCGTTTTCTACATGCGAACCGCTATCTACCTCGCTCGAAAACGCCACAGGAGAGACCCGTGCTTGAGACCCTGCATCCCACGCCGGACACCATTTGCGACAGCTACGACGCCGCGATCGATGAAGCGATCGCCGCCAGCAACGACGATACGCGCAGTGCACTGCGAGCGCTTCTGATCGCCAACGAGTTGCTTGAGATCGAACTGGCGAGACTACATCGCCTGCAACGCGCGACGCGAAAGCAGCAGCGCGAGGCGGCGTAGCGCGGTTAGCCATGGAGTTGTGAGCGGCGCCTCATCCGCAGCGAACTCCCTCGCCCGCTTGCGGGGTGAGGGCTGCAAGTGAGAGGCTGTCAGCCGGCTTGAACGCCCCCTCATCCGGCCGCTACGCGGTCGACCTCTCCCCGCAAGCGGGGCGAGGTGACATGATCGGAAAGACGTTTCCTACTCGCCCCACGCCATGAAGGCGTCGTTGAAGGCGCGCTCGCCGGGCGGACCCTTCTCGATCGCGATGATGGCGCGGCGCTGGTTGGAATAAACCAGCGGCACGTCGAACCAGGAGCGCTCCTTCAAGAGTTGAAGGTTACGCACGCGATCGCTCTCGACATTGGAGAGGCCAATCAGGAAGAAGCCGTCGGTGACCTTCACCGCGAGTCCGGCCAGCGGCGTGCCGCGCGCCTGCTCGTTCGACTTCATCAGGATGCCGGGGACGTTGGCGACGGTGCCGCCCTCATAGTCCGGCGGCAGGATGAAGGTCAGTTCCGCGGTGTGGCTCGCCGGCAGCGAGGTGTCGGTGTTACGGCGGAACGACATCGTCATCTTGAACTTGCGTTCGGGGATATCGATATCGGCGCGCACCGCGATGTCGCCCGGCTGGCCATTGGAGCCCTTCACCTGCTCGGTGCGCCAGACCACGGTGCCGACATACTGCTTGCCCTTCGGATCGCTCGGATCCTCGTCATACAGCACGACGCGCTGCGCCACCGGCGCGAGGGTCTCCGACGAGCCGGGCTGGCCGACGCGGTCGGCGATTTTCGGCGGCGGACTGTTCGGATTGACCTTCGGCGCCTGCACGGCCGTCACCGCCGGCTTGCCCAGCAGGCCGCGCACATAGATCACCGCCTTCTGGCCCCACAGGATGCCGGCGCCGGCGAGGATCAGCGCGAGGCCGAGGACGATCGCGGCGGTGAACGGGAAACTGCGGCCGGTGCGGACGCGTTGCGGCTTCTCGGCCTTGCGCGGCTTGCCTTTGCGCGCGCGCGGCGGCGGCGGCGCATAGGCCTCGTGGTCGTCGCCCTGGTCGTCGAGGTCGTAAGGCAGCTGTCCACCGCCTCCACCGCGATCCTCCATGCTCGGCTCCATCCGGTCGAATTCCGGCGTGGGCGACGGCACGTTGGCATAGGTGCGGCGGGCGGAACGGTTGGCCTGCGCGGTGGCGCGGCCGAGGTCGTCGGCATCGGCAACCACGTCGCGGAAACCGCGTACGCCGGGCGATCCGCTTTGACCCAGTCCACCCGGCGGAAGCTGCGGACGGTCGTGATCCGGACCGCGGCGCGGGCCGCGCACCGGCGGCGGAGGCGCGTCCGACACTGGATCGTGCGGCGGCTCCGGCCGCATGCTGCGCGGCGGACGTTCGTCGGATAGGGAGCGATCCTCGCGCGGCGCCAGCGGCGGGCGCGGACGCAACGGCGGCGATGCAGGAGACGACGGAGGCACCGGCCGACTGGTATCGCGCTCGGCACTGCGCCCTGCGGCGGCGCGGCTGCCGGCGCGGAACGCGTCGCCGGATCGCGGGCGGCCCTGGGAATCGGTACGCGCCAGCTCGCGCGCCTTTTGCGCGGCTTCCGACTCGACCTTGCGCACGGCTTCCTCGAGCGCCAGGCGCTCGCGGGTGATTTCGGATTCGGTCAGCGGCGGCTGCACGCTGCGCAACTGCGCAATCAGCGCCGAACGCGCGCGCTCATATAGCGCACGGCGGCTTTCACCGGGGGCACTCGGATCGAGGCCGGCAATGGCGCGAGCAATCAGCGGGTAATAATCAGCCATATCGCATCAATATTGCAGACCTTAATTTTGCAAGTACTCCGGTAACATTCCATTAAGCCTCGAACGGATTTTGCACCAGAATAGTGTCCTCGCGCTCCGGACTGGTCGAAAGAAGAGCGATCGGGCAGCCAACCAGTTCCTCGACCCGGCGAACATATTTGATCGCCTGCGCCGGCAGGTCGGCCCACGAGCGCGCATTGGCGGTCGGTTCCTTCCAGCCTTCGATGGTCTCGTAGATCGGCTCGATCCGCGCCTGCGCCGCTTCGCCCGCCGGCAGATGGTCGATCTCCTTGCCGTCGAGCTTGTAGCCGACGCAGACATCGATGGTGTCGAAGCCGTCGAGGATGTCGAGCTTGGTCAGCGCCAGCCCATGGATGCCGCAGGTCCGCACCGTCTGCCGCACCAGCATGGCATCGAACCAGCCGCAGCGCCGCTTGCGCCCGGTGTTGACGCCGAACTCTTTGCCGCGCTGGCCGATCAGTTCCCCGATCTCGTTGGTCAGTTCGGTCGGGAACGGGCCCATGCCGACGCGGGTGGTGTAGGCCTTGCAGATGCCGAGCACGTAGCCCAGCGAACTCGGACCCATCCCGGTGCCGGTGGCAGCCTGCGCCGCCACGGTGTTGGACGAAGTGACATAGGGATAGGTGCCGTGATCGACGTCCAGCAGCGCGCCCTGTGCGCCCTCGAACAGAATACGTTTGCCTTCGCGGCGCTTGCGGTCGAGCAGATTCCATACGCTGTCAGCATAGGGCAGCACCCGCGGCGCAATTGCGGCAAGACTGGAGAGCATCGCGCCGCCGTCCACTTCCGTCAGGCCGAGCCCGCGGCGCAGCGCGTTGTGATGCGCCAGCATGCGCTCGATCTTGTGCGGCAGGGTCTGAATGTCGGCGAGGTCCATCAGGCGGATGGCGCGGCGGCCGACCTTGTCCTCATAGGCCGGGCCGATGCCGCGCTGGGTGGTGCCGATGGCGGTGGCCTTGCTGGCGTTCTCGCGCTGGGCGTCGAGTTCGCGATGCAGCGGCAGGATCAGGGTGACGTTCTCGGCGACGCGCAGGTTCTCCGGCGAGACCGCGACGCCCTGCGACTGCAAGCGTTCGATCTCGACGAGGAAAGCCTCCGGATCGAACACCACGCCGTTGCCGATCACCGACAGTTTCGAGGGACGAACGACGCCGGACGGCAGCAGCGCCAGCTTGTAGGTATTGCCGTTGATGACCAGCGTGTGGCCGGCATTGTGGCCGCCCTGGAAGCGGACCACGATATCGGCCTGCTCCGACAACCAGTCGACGATCTTGCCTTTTCCCTCGTCGCCCCACTGGGCGCCGACGACCACAACATTGGACATTTCGAGATGATTCCCCGTAACGCTCGCATCAGGCCGCGGAAAGGCCCTGCCACTCGGGATTCGAGTCGTCCCTTCGGATAAAGGATGCAGGCTGCTGACGCAAGCAAGAACGGCGGCTCACGCCCCCGTAAGATGACATCCAAACCATTGATATCCCCGGAAAATCCCGATCCCTTGCGTCCTGCCGTCCCGGTCCGCCTCACCCATCCGGATGTGACGGCTGCACCCGTAGAGGTGATCGAAATCGGGACCTTCACAATTGATGCAGCGCGGACGAAGAGGCATAATCTCCCAAATCATGGCAACCAAAAGAACAGTTTTTCTCCACGTGCGCGTCCTGCGATACCCGTTCCCCGGGCCGAACCGGCCTCCCCGAGACAAGCAACCGGCGGGGGACCGGCGATGAGCAGGCCGATCGTCGGCGTCATCGGCAACGCGCATCTGATCGAGAACCGCTTCGCGGTACAGGCGGTCGGCGAACGCAACCTGCGCGCCGTGGCGGAAGTATCCGACGCGCTCCCGCTGATGTTTGCCGGGTTGCCAGACATCACCGATATCGGCGCACTGCTCGATGTCGTCGATGGCGTCCTGCTGACCGGCGGACGCGCCAACGTCCATCCATCGCGTTTCAAGACCGAGCCGGACCCGAAGCACGAACCCTACGACAACAGCCGCGACGACGTTGCGCTGACTCTCGCTGAAATCTGCGTCGCGCGCGGCGTGCCGATCTTCGGCGTCTGCCGCGGCCTGCAGGAAATGAACGTCGCGTTCGGCGGCTCGCTGCATCCCGAAATCCGCGAACTGCCCGGCCGCATCAACCATCGCATGCCGCGGCTCGAAAACGGCGAAATCCATCCCGACCATACCGTCGTGTTCGCCGATCGCCACGATGTGCACCTGACGCCGAAGGGAACGTTCGCCAGCCTGCTCGGCCGCGACACCATTCGCGTCAATTCACTACACGGCCAGGGCATCCTGGAGCCCGGCAGCCGCATCGTCGTCGAAGGCATCGCCGAGGACGGCACCATCGAGGCGATCCGCATTGCCGAGGCTCCGGGCTTCGCGCTCGGCGTGCAATGGCATGCGGAATACGATCCGCAGCGCAACCCCATCAACCGCGCGCTGTTTCAGGCGTTCGGCGCGGCGCTGCGTGCCCGGAAGACCGCCCGGACAAAAGTCACCGCATAATGTCGAAGACCACGCGTGCCACGCAGACGCTGGACAGGCTCGGCGTCAAATTCACGCTGCACACCTACGACTACGATCCCGACGCCGAGCGCATCGGCTTGCAGGCGGCCGAAGCGATCGGCGCCGAACCGCACCGCGTGCTGAAAACATTGATGGCAGAAGTCGACGGCAAACCGGTCTGCGTCGTGGTGCCGTCGGATGGCGAGGTCAGCATGAAGAAGCTGGCGAGTGTCTTCCGCGGCAAGAGCGCGAAGATGATGAAGCCCGCGGATGCCGAACGGCTGACCGGCTATCACGTCGGCGGCATCAGCCCGTTCGGCCAGAAGAAGCGCGTGCCGACCGCACTCGAACAAACCGCGCTGCGCGAAACCAGCGTCTTCCTCAACGGCGGCCAGCGCGGATTGCAAATCCAGATCGACCCGAACGACGCAAGCAAAGCGCTGGGTGCGATCGTTGCGGATGTGCTGGCCTGAACGAGACGGCCCGACCTATACGGCCGTCATTCCGGGGCGCGAGCCCTTGCGAGCGAACCCGGAATCCATAACCACCGCCGGGCGTATGGATTCCGGGCCTGCGCCAAGCGGCGCATCCCGGAATGACGAAAGTCGGGTCGTCCCATCAAACGAAATTCAACGACACAACGATGTGATCCGCAGGCCCTGATTTCTGCCGCCGGAGGAGATGTAAGCTCACGGGCGAACTCTCCATCGGTGATCGGCCATGATCCGTTCAAACCAAACCACAACACTCGCTCTCGTGCTCGGCGCCGGGCTCGTCGTCACGCCTGTATCTCCGCTCGAGGCACGCGGCGGACATCACTTCGGCATGCAGATGGGTGGACACGGCATGCATGGCGGCAGCTTTTCCGGCGGCGGCCGCCGCGGCAACAGCCCCTACATCAAGGCCGCGTCGAACGAACGCGACAAGCTGCTGAGCAAACTGAAAAGCATCTGTCGCGGCTGCTAGGCGAAATGTACGGCGTGGCGCTCTATCGATATCCGGCCGCCTGCAACTCGAACAATTCCGAATAGCGGCCGGGCTGCGCCAGCAATTCGTCGTGGGTGCCGGCGGCCTCCACCTTGCCGTCGGCGAGAACGAGAATGCGGTCGGCCATGCGCACGCTGGAGAAACGGTGCGAGATCAGCACCGCGGTCTTGCCTTCGCTCAATTCCTTGAAGCGCTTGAACACCTCGAATTCGGAGCGCGCGTCGAGTGCGGCAGTCGGTTCGTCGAGGATCAGCACCTGCGCGTCGCGCATATAGGCGCGGGCAATCGCGATCTTCTGCCATTCACCGCCGGACAATTCGACGCCGTTCTTGAAGCGCTTGCCGATCATCTGCCGATAACCCGCCGGAAGTCGCGCGATTACCTCGTCGGCCTGGCTCTGCATCGCGGCCCGTTCGATGCGGGCATGATCGTCGCGCGCAGCGATCTTGCCGACCGCGATGTTGTCGGATGCGGTGAAATTGTAGCGCACGAAATCCTGGAAGATGACGCCCATGTTGCCGCGCAGTTCGTCGAGATCGTACTCGCGCAGATCGTGGCCATCGAGCAGGATGCGGCCTTCGTCCGGGTCGTAGAGCCGGGTCAGAAGCTTCACCAGCGTGGTCTTGCCGGCGCCGTTCTCGCCGACCAGCGCGACCACCTCGCCGGCCTTCAATTCGAAACTGAGGTGGCGCACCGCCCAGCGCTCGGCGCCGGGATAGATGAATCCGACATCCTCGAACACGAATCCCTGCCGGATCGGCTGCGGAAACGGTCGCGGATTTTCCGGCGACATGATTTCCGGCTCGACCTCGAAAAACGAGAACAGGTCGTTGAGATACAGCGCCTGCCCCGCCACCGTCGAGAAACTGGTCAGCAGTCCTTCGAGCAGATTGCGCAATCGCCGGAACGAGCCGGACAGAAACGTCAGGTCGCCGATCGAGAATTCGCCCGCCAGCGTACGCCATGCGATGTAGGCATAGGCGATGTAGTAGCCGATAGTCCCGAGCGCGGTGAACACGCCGCCCCAGGTGGCGCGGCGCACCGCGAGTTTGCGATTGGCGGCGTAGAAATCCGCCGCAAGCCGCACATAACGATCGATCAGGAAATTATTGAGGCCGAAGATCTTCACTTCCTTGGCGGTGTCGACGCTGGCCGCGGTCTGGCGCACGTAATCGAGCTCGCGCCGTTCCGGCGTGCGGCCATAATCGAGCGAGTAGCTTTGCGCGTTGAAATGCGCCTCGCCGAGGAAGGCCGGCACCAACGCCAGCACCAGCATGGCGATCAGCCACGGCGCGTAGAAGATCAACCCGGCGGCAAAACTCGTCACCGTGACGATATCCTGCGCCTGACTGAACAGTTGCCCCATCAGCGACATGCGGCCCGCGGTCTGGCGGCGCGCGCGTTCGAGTTGGTCCTGAAACTCGGCGTCCTCGAAATCCTCGAGGTCGAGCGCCGCGGCGTGCTGCATCAGGCGCACGCTGGATGCGTTGGTGACGCGCTCCGACAGCAGGCTGTCGATCAAGGACACCACGCGGCCGAGGATATCCGCCAGCACGGCAAATGCGAATTCCGCGAACAACAGCAGCGCCAGCCAGTTCAACTTTCCGCTGTCGAGCCATTGCTGCAACGAGTGCGGCCGATCCGGCATCTGCACCAGCGCCACCACGTCGTCGATGATCAGCTTGCCGATATAGAGACTGACGATCGGCAGCAACGCGCGCGTCAGCCGCAGCGCCAGCGATCCCGCCATCAGGTGCGGACTGGTGCGCCATACCATCGCAAGGAACGGCAACAGATTGCGCAGTGCGCCGAGCCGCGCCTTGAACGACTGGTCCTTCAGCGGAGGCATTGGCGGTCCGCCCGGAATCGGCGCCGGTCCGCGCGATCCCGGCGGCTGCCGCCCGCCATTGCTGTAGTGTCGCGGCATCGGGGCTATGAAACCGGCCGCGGATGACGCGGCCTGCCCAGCGCACATTCCAGTGCGGAGCGATCCCACTTCGCGCCGTCGGCGGCAGCATCGTAGGTCGACTGCAAAAATTCCATCAACGCCTCGTCGGGCGACGGCGCGGTGCGCACCGCGTCGTACGGCAGGATGAACTCACCGAGGTCCGTGCTGAAGAACGCCGCATCTGGCCGCACGCGCGCCGATGCAAAGCCATCCGGCGCGGGATAGGCGTAGGAATAGAACGCCGGATAATCGATGGCACCGCCGCCAGGCCAGAAGCCGGCGCTGCTGACTTCATGCGAATAGGCTTCGCGCACGACGTCGTCCGGCAGATTGGGAACGCCGCCGGGATGCAGCGGCGCACGGCGGCCAGAAAATCGCGTCACCGCGAGATCGAAACTGCCCCAGAAGAAGTGCACCGGGCTCGCCTTGCCGAGGAAGGCGGTACGGAATTCCCGGAACACCCGGTCCGCATTCGCAAGCACGCTCCAGAACCGGTGCGCGGCATCGGCATCATAGGAGGCGTGCTGCCGGTCGTCAGTGAAACGGATCGCATCCACGATCTCGTTCGGCATGACGTCGATCGCGACCTCGATGCCGAGATCGGCCAGCGCCGCCATCACCGCGGCGTAGAAATCCGCGACGGTTTGCGGCTTCAACGGCAATTGCCGCCGCGCGCCATCGCTGGTCGTGATGATCAGGACATGGCCGATGAAGTCGAAATCGATCTGGAAGGTGCGGTCTCCATCGGGGATCGGCGACGTGGTCAGTCCGCGCGCGGTGACATACAGCGTCACGTGCCAGGAATGATTCAGCCATGGCGTGCGTGCGAGCCGCACCTTGCCGACGATCTGGGTCCACAATTGCAGCGTCTCGCAGGTGTCGCGCCACGCCGCATAGGGCAATTCCGGCCACGGTTCGATCGGCAAGGTTTCAGTCATGGTTCACCTACGCTCCAGCTTTGCCCCGCGCTCCACCGCCATGCAGGCTACACCGCGGCGGCACGAACAGAAAAGGCATGAACAAGAAAGGCTGCGCGCCCTCAAAATAGCAGGGCGCGGCGAAGATGTCCTTCGCCGCGCCCCTTATGCTCGCTGGTCCGAACGCTGAGCGCGCCCGATCGCAAATCTCAAAGACCTGTACGGGCGATCCCAGCGAGGGTCCCGCGCTTGGAATGTTTCACTGGATCACCTCCTTTCGTTGTTGACGACATGACGAATATAGGCGCTTGCGTCCGGTAATCCAGTCGGAACATGGATCATCCACCGCTTGCATCGCGCAGCGAGAAAACGGTCCGCATGGCACCAATTCGCACCTAGCCCTTGCGGCGATGCCGATTTCTGCCACAACTCGCGCATTCCACAGCGAGGACATCGTGACCGATCTGGCACCAGCCCCATCCCGCGCGCGCTTTGCGTGGCTCGCCAACCAACCGTATCTGCTGCTCACGCTGACGTCGCTGTTCTGGGCCGGCAACGCCATCGCCGGCCGTTCCGCCGCGGGCCACATTCCGCCGGTGACGCTGGCCTTCATCCGCTGGGGCGGCGCGTTCCTGATCACGCTGCCGTTCGCCTGGTCGCATCTGGTCCGCGACTGGCCCGCGATCCGCGAGAAGCTGGGGCTGATGATCGCGATTTCCGTGATCGGCATCGGCATGTTCAACACCATGCAATACTGGGCGCTGGAATATACCCAGGCGCTGAACGTGCTGTTGCTGCAATCGGCGGGGCCGCTGTTCGTCGCGATCTGGTCGCTGATGCTGCTCGGCGTCCGGCTGACATGGGCGCAGGCCCTGGGCATCGTGGTATCGATGTGCGGCGTGCTGGTGATCCTGCTGCACGGCGACCTGACGGCACTGGCCAGCATCGGCTTCAACCGCGGCGATGTCATCTTCACTGTCGCGATGGTGATCTTCGGGTGTTATCCGGTGATGACGCTCAAGAAGCCCGCGATCCACGGCCTGTCGTTCCTCTCCTTCACCATTGGTGGCGGTGCGCTGTGCCTGGTGCCGCTGGTGATCTGGGAAATGTTCACGCGGCCGCTGATACAGCCTACGGTGCCGAACCTGCTCGCGCTGATCTATGTCGTGGTGTTTCCCTCGACGCTGGCCTACCTCTGCTACAATCGCGGCGTCCAGCTGATCGGCGCCAACCGCGCCGCGCCGTTTCTCCATCTCGTGCCGGTGTTCGGTGCGGTGATGGCGATCTTCCTGCTCGGCGAGAAGCTGCAACTGTTTCACATCATCGGCTTCGTGCTGGTGATCGTCGGCGTGGTCGTGGCCGCGCGGAAATAGCCCTTGCGTGAAACGTTCGACCGCAACATCGTTAAAGCCGTTCGTTTCCGCCGGTGTCACATGGCCGCAACCTTTCGTACGATGATCCGAACAGGACTGTTGCTGATCGTCATGCCGTGCATGGCGCACGCGGCGGCGTGGGATCGTTGGGGCGGCGACGATGGCGGCACGCGCTACTCCGCCGAGACACAGATCACGGCCGCCAACGTCACCAGCCTGATCAAGGCGTGGGATTATCGCAGCGGCGACATCGCCCGGCGCCCGGCGGCCCTGATGGCACGGACCAAATCCGAAGCAACGCCACTGTTCGTCGAAGACAGCATCGTGTTCTGTACGCCCTTCAACGAGGTGATCGCACTCGATCCCGGCACCGGCGCGCAGAAGTGGCGCTTCGATCCCAAGGTCAGCACGAACCAGCGCCCTGCCAACCGATATACTTGCCGTGGCCTCGCCTATTGGCGCGATCCACAGGCGGTGGAACATGCGGTTTGCGGATCGCGGTTGTTCATGGGGACCAACGATGCGCGCGTGATCGCGCTCGATGCACGTACGGGCACGCCATGCGGCGATTTCGGTACCCATGGCGAAGTCCGCCTCGATCCCGGCATATCGCTGGCTTGGCCGGGTGAATTCCAGATCACTTCGCCGCCCGTGATCAGCCATGGCGTCATCGTGGTCGGCTCCTCAATCGCGGACAATTTCCGGATCGACGCGCCCAAGGGCACGGTGCGTGCGTTCGATGCCCGGAGCGGCCGCCCGATGTGGAATTGGGATCCGTTGCGACACGACGGCATCGAAGCTGCGCAAGCCAATGTCTGGGCGCCGATGTCGGTCGACGACAAGCTTGGCCTGGTATTTCTGCCGACGTCCTCGCCCAGTCCCGATTTCTGGGGCGGCAAGCGGCCCGGCAACAATGCCGATGCAGACTCCGTGGTGGCGTTGCGCATTGAAACTGGAGAGCGCGTCTGGTCGTTCCAGACCGTTCATCACGATCTGTGGGATTACGATTTGCCGGCGCAGCCGACGCTGGCGCGAATCGACACCGGCGCAGGCCAGCGCGACGTGGTGATCCAGGCGACCAAGCAGGGATTCATTTTCGTGCTCGACCGTGCAACCGGCGCTCCGATCTGGCCGGTTGAGGAACGCCCGGTACCGCAAGGCGGCGTCGAAGGCGAACAGTTATCGCCGACGCAACCGTTTCCGACCCACGTTCCGGCACTGATTCCGCAAAAAATCGATGCCTCGCAGGCCTTCGGTCTGGTGCCATTCTGGGATCGCGCCGCATGCCGCACGCAATTGGAGCGGGCACGCAACGACGGCCTCTACACACCGCCCTCGCTGCAAGGCACCGCGCTTTTTCCGATGACCGGCGGCGGTGTAAATTGGGGTGGTGTCGCGTTCGACCCGGATCGTCAGATTCTCTACGCCAATACTTCCGCAGCGGTGCATATCGTCACGCTGATTGCGGCCGAACGCGCCAAGGGATTCCATCCACCGCCCGGTTACGAATTCGCACCGCAGCGTGGCGGCCCGTTTGCAATGACGCGCGGACTCGCGCGATCACAGCTTGGCGCGCTGTGCAATCCGCCGCCGTGGGGCAGCATGGTAGCGGTGGATCTCAAGGCCGGGAAAATCCTGTGGCGGTCCACCGTCGGCACCACTGAAGATGTCGCACCGCTGGGGATTGCGTTGCATTGGGGAACGCCGCTCTTGAGCGGCGTTCTGGTCACCGCCGGACGCCTGGTCTTCACCGGCGCCATGGACGCCTATCTGCGCGCATTCGATGCCGCATCCGGTACCGAGTTGTGGCAGGGCCGGCTGCCGGTACCGGGGACCGCCAATCCGATGACCTATGTGTGGAAGGGCGAACAATACATCGCCATCGTCGCCGGCGGCCACTCCGAAGGCGGCACGTCGATCGGCGACAGCATCATCGCCTTTCGCCTTCCGCACGCGGACGAAGGGCCCAGCTTGCGCTCGCGCACCATCGATCGTCCCGGCGGCCGCTTCGCCGCAAGCGCTGCGGCTGTCGCGCTCATCGCTCTTTTCATGATTGCAGTCGGCTGGCGGCGCCGACACCGACGAGTATCCTGATGGCCGAATTGATCGAAGACGAAGCGGAAGCGCCGCACTGGCGGCGAAACCTGGCGGTCAGCCTGATCGGCTCGTTCACCACCATCGTCGCCATGACCCTGCTGCTGCCGTTCCTGCCGCTCTATGTCGAACAGCTCGGCGTCAGCGATCACGCGGCGATCGTGCAATGGTCCGGCATCGCCTATGGCGCGACCTTCTTCGCTGCCGCGCTGGTGGCGCCGCTGTGGGGCCGGCTCGGCGACCGCTACGGCCGCAAGCTGATGCTGATCCGCGCCAGCCTCGGCATGGCGATCGCGATGTCGCTGATCGGCATGGCGCAGAACGTGTGGCAGCTCGTGCTGCTGCGCCTGCTGGTCGGTTTCGCGGGCGGCTATTCGTCGGGATCGACGATCCTGGTCGCGGCGCAAACGCCGAAGAGCCGCTCTGGCTGGGCGCTCGGCACGCTGGCGTCCGGCATCATGGCGGGCAATCTGGTCGGTCCGCTGATCGGCGGCGCGCTGCCTCCGCTGATCGGCATTCGCGCCACCTTCTGGCTGGCCGGCGGCGTGATCTTCCTGACCTTCCTCGCCACCACCTTCCTGATCAAGGAAGAGCGGCGGCCGGCCGCGGCACGGAAGGCAGCGGCGAAGGGCGGCTGGTCGGCAATTCCGAACAAGGGGCCGGTCATGGCGATGCTGGCGACCGGCATGCTGCTGATGCTCGCCAACATGTCGATCGAGCCGATCATCACCGTCTATGTCGCGCAGATCATTCCCGATCAGAGCCAGGTGACGATCGTGGCCGGCATTGTGATGGCCGCCGCTGCACTCGGCAGCATCCTGTCGGCGTCGCGGCTCGGCAAGCTCGCCGACCGCATCGGTCATCCGACCGTCATCGTCGGCGCGCTATTGGTCTCGGCGCTGCTCCTGCTCCCGCAGGCCTTCGTCACCCAGGGCTGGCAGTTGATCGGCCTGCGCTTCCTGATGGGACTGGCGCTCGGCGGCCTCCTGCCCTGCATCATCAGCGTCATTCGCCACAACGTGCCGGAAGGCGCCGTCGGCACCGCGCTCGGTTATGCGACGTCATCGCAATATGTCGGCCAGGTCGCCGGCCCGGTGCTGGGCGGCTTTGTCGGCGGCCATATCGGCATGCCTGCGGTGTTTCTCGGCACTGCGGTGCTGATGGCAATCGGCGCCGCCGCGAATTTCTGGCTGGTGCGGTCGCGCAACCGCTGATCGCGGCACATCTCAGGCCGGCTTGAATTTACTGTAGGCCTCGCTGCTGCAAATGATCACGTGGTCAAGGCAGCCGTTGCGGCGATGCGGATCGCACCGCGTCTCGTAGTCGGCCGAGGTCATCATGTCGGTGAATGCCGCAATCGACGGATAGCGCACCAGCGCGATGTAATCCCACCGGTTGCCGTCCTGCACGCCGAGCGCCACGGCCTTGGCATCGCCCGTCCATATCAATGTCCCGCCCCGCGCCTTGATCATCGGGACCGTCAATGCGCTGTAGCGCTTGTAGGCATCCCAGCCGCTGCCGTCGCCATCCGCCGAGCGCTCGCGGAATCGCATCAGGTTCACCATGACGATGGGACCGTCATGATCCAGATTTTCCAGGCCTTCGATATTGAGCAGATCGACGCCCATGGTTCGCCCTCCCGCGACAAGACACCGTTTTCGTTGCCTCGATAGCTATCGCATCGGGCGGCAAAGGCAATCGCGGCGGCAGGACCGCAGCGCCCGGCATTGGAGCATTGCGACAACAGGAGTTGTCGCAGACCGGACGATGTTCTAATCGCGAAAGCCGATGGCCAGCCAAAATCCAACCATGCTGCAATTTCCCGCGGTGACCTGGCTCGGCAATCAGCCTTATCTGCTTCTCAGCCTGACGTCGCTGTTCTGGGCCGGCAACGTCGTGTTGGCCCGTTATGTCGCCGGCCACGTGCCGCCAATCACGCTGTCATGTATCCGCTGGTGCGGGACCTTCGTCCTGCTGCTGCCATTCGCATGGCCGCACATAAAGCGCGACTGGCCGATACTGCGCGCGCACTGGCCGATGATCCTGATCTTTTCGGCTACGGGTTTCGCTCTAAACAACGTGCTGTCCTACAGCGCGATGCAATACACGGAGGCGCTGAACGGGCTTCTGATGCAATCATCAGGGCCGCTGTTCGTGGCATTGTGGTCGCTGGCGTTGTTCGGCGTTCGGCTCACCCGCGGCCAATTTCTTGGCATCGCGGCATCGTTTGCCGGCGTGCTCATCATCATCCTGCACGGCGACGTCACGGCCCTTACGAGCATCCGTCTCAACAAGGGCGACCTCATGTACGCCGCATGCATGTTCGCGTTCGGCCTGTATTCGGCGCTGATGCCGCGGCGGCCGAAGGTTCACCAGCTTTCCCTGATCGGCGCCACCACGGCATGCGGCGCACTGATGCTGTTGCCGGCATCGGGCTGGGAACTCACATCCGGCGGCGGAGTCTTTATCTGGGATCGTCTCACCGTCGCAGCGATATTTTATGTGGTGATCTTCCCGTCAGCGCTGGCCTATCTGTTCTTCAACCGGGGCGTCGCGTTGATCGGCCCTAACCGTGCCGCACCGTTTCAGCACCTGATGCCGGTGTTCGGCTCGGTGATGGCGATCGCGTTTCTGGGCGAGCGCCTGCAGCTGTTTCATCTGATCGGCTACGCGCTGGTGCTCGCCGGCGTCGTCACCGCCTCACGGAAATAACCCCACGAAACCGGCGCCGAATATTCGACGCCGGTCGCAACACGTTCACCAGTCGCATGCCTCACGCACGGGCTTGACCGCGTCCTCGATGCCTTTCAGTTTGAACAGCGCTTCGGACGATCCCATGATGCGAACGTCGGCGCGCACGAAAAATTCGTCCGACGACAGCATGGACTTGATCAGCTTGATGGCCGGCGCTGACGACCACACGCCGTAACCGTTGTGATCCTGCGAACTCGCCCACGACGCCTTGACCACCGGTTGATCGCCGATCCGATATTGCACCGGAACGTCGCCGGACGAACCCGCGACCGACGTGTCGAACGAGACATAGACATTGGTCTTGTGTTCGCGGCAGCGGATCACCAGCACCGGATTGCGCCGCAGGCCTGCGCGATTGAGGTTGCCGACATATCCCTTGACCGCCACGATCGAGGTGACTTCGGTCTTGGAACGGTCGAGACCCGACGTTTCCTCGCGATGGTCCCATTTCAGGTCGTTGTTGGATTCAGACGCGTCGGCTGCAGACTGTTGCGGCTTGGCGTCGCTCACCGCGGCGGCCGAGGATGCATCGCCAGCCTTCATATCACTGGTCTTGGCGGGCGTATCCGCCGACTTGGCGATCACCAGCTTGTCGTAGCAATCGAGACGCTGAAGATCCGAAGCGATCTTGCCGCATTTCAGCAGGTTATCCTGCAGCGAGCCGGCGTCCTGCGCCCCTGCGGTTCCGGCGTCGATCGCCATCGTTGCGGCCACACTCGCCAGCAAGACAAATTTTCCGAATCCCACGCGCGTCTCTCCATGGTTTTTTCAACAATGTGCCGACGCGACAACGAAGATTTGGCATAAACGTGGCGAGGCTATGCGCCGGCCACCAATCGGGCGCGAGTTCCCTTGGTGCGACGCTTCGACGGAGCCTTGCTTTCCATCCATTCCTGCGCGCGGGCGAAGGCAAAACGAATCTGCCGCAGCGCCCGCGCATCGTCCTGGGAGAACATCCGGTGCACCGCCGCACCGCGCACCACGGCCAGCAACGCGCCGCGCATGGTATCGACTTCAAGCTCGGTCAGCGGATAGTCGGCCAATAAAGCGCGCCAGTAGTCGTTGCGCTTCTCGGTGATCTGCTTCATCAGGCGTTCGATCTTGGCGCGGAAGGCATCGTTGCTGCGCGAGCCCATCCAGATTTCGATCAGCGCGAAATAATCCGCGCCGCCGTAGACCTG
The DNA here is from genome assembly GCA_024508855.1 of Xanthobacteraceae bacterium. Taxonomy (GTDB): domain Bacteria; phylum Pseudomonadota; class Alphaproteobacteria; order Rhizobiales; family Xanthobacteraceae; genus 62-47. The sequence goes on along the minus strand of JANINJ010000042.1, from coordinate 169,990 downwards.
CCAGTAGCGGTCCGCGATCGCCCCGATGCGCTGATCGAGCGAGTCGCGTGCGGACAGCTCGGCCTCGATCTCGCCCACCAGTTCCTGCGAGACATAACGGACGACCTCGAGCAGCAGATCCTGAATGGTGCCGAAGTGATGTTGCAGGGCGCCGCGCGTCACCCTGGCGCGCGCGGCGATGTGCGCCGCGGTCGCGCCCGCGTAGCCGCGTTCGCTGACCGTATCGATGGCCGCACGGATCAGCGCGGCGCGCGTGGCCTCGCTGCGATCGGCCTGACGGCGGCGCGGCTTCGCGGCAGGCGTTCGCGTGCGTGCGTCAGGCCGTTTTGCGGTGCGCGGCATCTGCGGCGTCCTGTTTCGTCGGCGCGGCAGCGTCGATCAAGGCCACGATCTCGTCGGTAGTGCGCACATCGGCGAACCACAGCAGCATGTTGGCCAACGTCGCGTTGTGCTCGGCATCGGTGCGCGCCGCCGTGCCATCCGCCACGAAGTGAACCTTGTAGTTGAGCATCATGGCGTCGCGCGCCGTGCTTTCGCAGCACACGTTCGTCACCGTGCCGGTGACGATCACGGTATCGATGCCCTGCCGCGTCAGCCGATCGTGCAGATCGGACGAGCCCTGGATCAGTGCGCTGAAGCGCGTCTTGAGCACGATATCGTCGGCGGCGTCGACGGCGAGCCCGTCGAACAGTTCATGACCCGGATGGCTCGGCGACAGCGCGCGGGTCAATTCCTCGCCCCATTCGCTGGCGCAGAATTCGACAAAACGCGGCCAGCGCGCCGTCGGCGAATTTTCGTCACGGGTATCCTTGATCCAGACCACGCGGCCACCGGCCTTGCGGAGGGACTGCGCGAGCCGGTTGACGTTATCGACGATGCCACGCGCCGACGGAACGGCGGTGGCATCGGCCACGTAAGCGCGCTGCAGGTCGATCACCAGCAGCGCCGTTCGCGCCGGATCGATGCGGTCGAAGACATGACGCGCGCCGCGCCGCATGATGGCGCGATCGATCACGGCCTGCGGGATATCGATGACATGCCCGTCCATGGTCTCCTCCGAAGCAAAGCGCGGCGCCGCCGGATGACGGCAGTGCCGCACCTATCGCTATTTCACCAGCGGACAGCCACCTTCCTTGAGCGGACGGAACGCCTCTTCCGCCGGGATCGTCGCCACCAGCTTGTAGAGATCCCATTCCGATTTGGACTCTTCCGGCTTCTTGGCCTGGAACAGGTACATGTCGCGCATCACGCGGCCGTCGATGCGCAGATGGCCGTTCTTGGTCATGAAGTCGTTGATCGGCAGTTCGCGCATCTTCGCCATCACCGCGTCGGCATCGCGCGTGCCGGCTGCCTGCACCGCCTTGAGGTAATGCAGCGTGCCGCTGTAAGCGCCGGCCTGGGTCATGCTCGGCATCCGATGCATCTTGTCGTAGAAGCGCTTCGACCACGCGCGCGTCTCGTCGTTGAGGTCCCAGTAGAAGGCCGACGTCAGCATCAGGCCCTGCGCGTCCTTGAGGCCAAGGCTGTGCACATCGCTGATGAAGGCGATCAGCGCCACGAGTTGGGTGCCATCGCGCTGCAGGCCGAATTCGATCGACTGCTTCACGGCGTTGGTCATGTCGGTGCCGCCATTGGCGAGCCCGATGATCTTGGCTTTCGAAGCCTGCGCCTGCAGCAGGAACGACGAGAAATCCACGGTGCCGAGCGGATGACGAACCGAACCGAGCACCTTGCCGCCGTTGGCTTCGACGACCGCCGCGGTGTCGCGCTCCAGCGTCTTGCCGAATACGTAATCCGCGGTGAGGAAGAACCAGTCCTTGCCGCCGCGTTTGACGATGGTCTTGCCGGTGCCCGACGACATCGCATAGGTGTCCCAGGTCCAGTGCGTCGAATAGGCGGTGCAGGACTTTCCGGTGATGTCCGAGCTACCGGCGCTGGTGATCTGCGCGATCTTCTTCTTTTCCTTGGCAAGCTGCATCACCGCCAGCGCCATGCCCGACGACGGCACGTCGGTGATGATGTCGACGCCGGAATCGTACCATTGCCGCGCGATATTGGTGGCGATGTCCGGCTTGTTCTGCCCGTCCGCCGAGACCACCTCGATCGGTTTGCCCAGCACTTTGCCGCCGAAATCGTCGATCGCCATTTTCACGGCCTCGACCGAACCCTGCCCGCCGATATCGGCATAAACGCCGCTCATGTCGGCCAGCACGCCGATCTTGATCGGGCCATCCTGCGCGCCGGCGGAATGCGCAACACCGGCCATCAGCGCGGCGAGCGCTACGCGTTGGGCGAACTTAAGCGTCATTCGAAATACCTCCCCTGGAAATCTTCTGCCCGCGACCGGGTCTGGCGGGAAAGATACATACATTCGTCAATGAATGTAAATGAGGAATTCTGCGATCGATGTTCCGGGGTTGCATCGAGATCGTGCCTGCGGATGGACTGCCCTTTTGTCATGGCCGGGCTTGTCCCGGCCATGACAAAGACACCGCCTCCAAAAGAAAAGTCCGGCCCCGATTGAATCGGGACCGGACTTGTCTTGTCTCTCGTAAAGCAACGCGTCCGCAGGCGCGCTACGTAATGAAAGCGCGAGACCTCAGGCCGCGCGGACCTTGACCAGGAAATCCTCGACGGCGGTGCGCAGCATGCCGGCCTGGTCGTCGAGTTGCTGGGCATTGGTCAGCACGTCCGCGGCAGCCGAACCCGTCGCCTCCGCGGCGGTGGAGACGCCTTCCATGTGATGGCTGATCTCATCCGAACCCGCCGCCACCGACTGGATGTTGCGGGCGATCTCGCGGGTCGCCGCGCCCTGCTCTTCGACCGCACTGGAAATGCTGAGCGCGATCTCGCTCATCTGGCCGATGGTCCGCGTGATGCTGCCGATCGCGACCACCGCCTCGCCGGTGGTGGACTGCATTGCCGACACCTGCGCCGAGATTTCCTCCGTCGCCTTGGCGGTCTGGTTGGCGAGCGCCTTTACCTCGGATGCGACCACCGCGAAGCCGCGACCGGCATCGCCGGCACGCGCCGCTTCGATGGTCGCATTCAGCGCAAGCAGGTTGGTCTGGGCCGCGATGGTGTGGATCAGTTGAACCACCTCGCCGATCTTCTCGGCACCGCCGGAGAGCACCTGCACCGTCTGGTTGGTGCGTTCGGCATCTTCCACGGCCTTGTTGGCGATCTCGGTCGATTGCGCGACCTGACGAGCGATCTCCGCAACCGAACTCGCGAGTTCTTCCGCCGCCGCCGCCACGGTGCCGACATTTCCGGACGCCTTGGACGATGCATCGCCGACCGTCGACGCCCGCGAACTGGCGTCGCGCGCCAGCCCCGTCATGCTTTCGGCGGTCGACTGCATACCGGCGGCCGAGGTGGTCACCGAGTGAACCACGCCGTTGACGCTGCGTTCGAAATCGTCCGCGAGATTTTGCATCATCGCGCGACGATCCGACGAGGCGCGCTCCTGGGCGGCCTCCTCCGCGTGCTCGAGATCGCGTACGCGGATGGCGTTGTCCTTGAAGACCTGAACCGTGGCAGCCATCTGGCCGATCTCGTCGCGGCGGCCGGCCCCTGGAATCTCCTGCTCCAATTCACCATTGGCCAGCGACTGCATCCGCGCACCCAACTGGCCGAGCGGACGCGTGATACTGCGACCGATCAACCAGGCGACCGCCCCAGCAACAGCACCGATGCCCAGAACGACCGCGCCGAGCACCATGGCGATGTTCATCAGCTTCGTGCCGAGATCATCGAGATAGGCGCCGCTGCCGACGAACATGTTCCAGCCCGGAACGCCCGCCACATAGGATACTTTGGGGCTCAGGCCCTGATGGCCGGGCTTCTGATAGGAATATTGAAGGGTCATCTCGCCCTTGGCGGCAACGCCGTCGCGCATCTCGCGGGTGGACTTGCGGCCGTTCACTTCGACATCGAGATGGCTGCTGCCGATCTGCTTCGGATCGAGCACCGCGACCGCAATGCCGTCCATCGTATAGATGAACAGGTAGCCGTTGCCGTTGTCGTAGGTCATGGAGCGGACACGCTGGACCCAGTCCGCGATCGCCGCCTCCTTGGTCATCTTGCCGGCTTCCACCTCTTTCTGCAGACCCAGCGCCATGCTGCGCGCAGTATGCACGACCGCTCGGAGCTGCTCGGTCCGCGCGCTGAACATCTCGTTCTGCATCATGCGGCCGGCGAAAAAGCCCGCGCCGGCCAGGCCCAACAGGGTGATCCCGACAACGAGGGCAAGCTTCATGGCGATGGGAAGATTATTCAGCAACTTCACGTTCTGTGCTCCGGGAAGGTTTGCGCGTTCCTGCGCAGGAGAGGATTCCCCGGCACCATAAGAAGCGACCGTTGAATCTTTGTTACCGTCCCGTCGCGGACGCGCGACGGCAGCGCATGCCGCCTGCGTCAAAACGACTGGGCCGAAGCTCTACCCCGGTACGGAGCAAGAGACTTCGGCCCATTAGCGTCTGTTTACGTGTATTTGCGGCCGTCTCCCGGTGATCAGGACTCGGCTCAGAGCGTCAGCGACTTAAAACGTAAGCGCCTTGGCCTGCTTCACCTGCGGCAGCGCCTGCACCTTGGCCAGCACGTCGGCCGGCACCGGCCCATCGACCTCGACCAGCGCGATGGCATCGCCGCCCTGGCTGTGACGGCCGAGATTGAAGGTCGCGATGTTGACCTTGGCATCGCCGAGCAGCGAGGCGAATTTGCCGATGAAACCCGGCTTGTCCTCGTTGGTGATGTAGATCATCGACTTGCCGAATTCGGCATCGACGCGGATGCCCTTGACGTCCACGAGGCGCGGTTTGCCGTCGGCATAGACCGTGCCGGATACCGAACGCTTCTGCCGCTCGGTGGTGACGGTGACGGTGATCAGGCTTTCATAGTCGCTCTGCGCCGCGCGCACCACCTCGTCCACCACCATGCCACGCTCCTTGGCGACCACCGGAGCGGAGACGACGTTGATGTCGCCCAGCATCGGCCGCAGCAGGCCGGTAAGCGCCGCCGAGGTCAGCGCCTTGATTTTCATCTCCGCCACCGCGCCTTCATAGGTGATGGTGACCTTGCCGATGCCGCTCTCGGTGAGCTGACCGGCGAACGAGCCGAGCTTCTCCGCCAGTTCGACGAACGGCTTCAGCTTCGGCGCTTCTTCGGCGGTGATCGACGGGAAGTTGATGGCGTTGGTGATGGCGCCGGTGAGCAGATAGTCCGACATCTGCTCGGCGACCTGCAGCGCGACGTTCTCCTGCGCTTCGGTGGTGGACGCGCCGAGATGCGGCGTGCAGATCACGTTGGGGTGACCGAACAGCACGTTCTTGGTGGCCGGCTCCTCGACGAACACGTCGAACGCGGCACCGGCGACCTGCTTGGAATTGAGCGCATCGACCAGCGCCTGCTCGTCGACCAGGCCGCCGCGTGCGCAGTTGATGATGCGGACGCCCTTCTTCATCTTGGCGATGGCCGCAGCATCGATGATGTTGCGGGTCTTGTCGGTGAGCGGCGTGTGCAGCGTGATGAAGTCCGCGCGCTTGAACAGGTCGTCGAGTTCGACCTTCTCGACGCCGAGATCCTTGGCGCGCTCCGGCGACAGGAACGGATCGAACGCGATCACCTTCATCCTGAGACCAATGGCACGGTCCGCGGCGATCGAGCCGATGTTGCCGCAGCCGATCACGCCCAGCGTCTTGCCGGTGATTTCGACGCCCATGAAGCGGTTCTTCTCCCACTTGCCGGCCTGGGTCGAGGCATCGGCCTGCGGAATCTCGCGCGCCAGCGCCAGCATCAGGGTGATGGCGTGTTCGGCGGTGGTGATGGAATTGCCGAACGGCGTGTTCATCACGATGATGCCCTTCGCCGTCGCCGCCGGAATCTCGACGTTGTCGACGCCGATGCCGGCGCGGCCGATCACCTTCAAATTCTTGGCGTTGGCGAGGATCTTCGCGGTGGCCTTGGTCGCCGAGCGGATCGCAAGGCCGTCATAGTTGCCGATGATCTCGGCGAGCTTGTCCTTGTCCTTGCCGAGCGCCGGCTGGAAATCGACTTCGATGCCGCGATCCTTGAAGATCTGTACGGCGGCGGGAGAAAGAGCGTCGGAAATGAGAACTTTGGGCTTGGTCATGGGATGTGATCCGTTTGTCTGCCGTCATCGTCCGCGAAGGCGGACGATCCAGTAATCGCCTGTAGCGGCGATTATCGACGGCGGTTTGTACTGGATGCCCCGCCTTCGCGGGGCATGATGGTTGCAGCAGTTGAAGCGATCGAGTTGAAAGATCACGCAGCCTTGGCGAGCGAGGCCTTGGCCTCGTTGAATGCCCAATCGAGCCACTGCGTCAGCACGGCAACGTCATTGGCTTCGATGGTCGCGCCGCACCAGATGCGAAGGCCCGGAGGGGCGTCGCGGTAGTGGCCGAAGTCGTAACCCGCGCCTTCCTTCTCCACCGCGGCGACCAGCGCCTTGGCGAAGGCCGCCTGGGCATCCGCGGGCAACGCGGTGATGGCGGGATCGACCACCTTGAGGCAGACCGAGGTGTTGGAGCGGATTGCAGGATCGGTCGCGAGGAAATCGATCCACGGTGTTTTCGCGACCCAGTCGGCCAGTACCTTGGTGTTGGCGTCGGCACGCGCGATCAGCGCCTTGAGACCGCCGATCGACTTGGCCCAGTTCAGCGCATCGAGATAATCCTCGACGCAGAGCATCGACGGCGTGTTGATGGTCTCGCCAACGAAGATGCCGTCGATCAGCTTGCCGCCCTTGGTCATGCGGAAGATCTTCGGCAGCGGCCACGCCGGAACGTAGCTTTCGAGACGGGCCACCGCACGCGGCGACAGGATCAGCATGCCGTGCGCGCCCTCGCCGCCCAGCGCCTTCTGCCAGGAGAAGGTGACGACATCGAGCTTGGCCCAGTCGAGCGGCTGCGCGAAGGCGGCCGAGGTGGCATCGCAAATGGTCAGGCCTTCGCGGTCGGCCTTGATCCAGTCGGCGTTCGGCACGCGCACGCCGGAGGTGGTGCCGTTCCAGGTGAAGACGATATCGGACGCCGGATCGGCCTTCGCGAGATCGGGAATTTCGCCGTAGCCGGACTTTAGCGTGGTGACGTCCTTGAGCTTGAGCTGCTTGACCACGTCGGTCACCCAGCCTTCGCCGAACGATTCCCAGGCAATCATGGTGACGGGGCGCGCACCGAGCAGCGACCACAGCGCCATTTCCACCGCGCCGGTATCCGACGCGGGCACGATGCCGATCTTGTAATCCGCCGGGACTTCAAGCACCTCGCGCGTCAGATCGATCGCGAGCTTGAGCTTGGTCTTGCCGACCTTCGCGCGATGCGAACGGCCGAGAGCGGCATCCTTGAGATTTTGGGGAGCCCAGCCGGGGCGCTTGGCGCAGGGGCCGGAAGAGAAATGCGGCACGTTCGGCCGCGAAGCGGGCTTCGCTACAGTCATCGTCTATCCTTCCAGATAGTAAGCCTCCCGTTGGGGGGAGGTGTCCCGCCGCCGGAAATACGCGAAGCCGCCATGCCGGTCAAGGGATACTCGGCTGCCTCCGACCAAAGTATTCGTGATCTCGTCGGCTACGCCGGCGATTCCTTTTTGTCCGCCCTCCATGAAAGCCGCCCGATGCCAACCCACGTCATGCTGCTCGTCCTGTTCGGTGCGCTGCTGCATGCAAGCTGGAATGCGATGGTCAAATCCGGCGGCGACAAGCTCGGCGAAACCGGGCTGATCGCCGGTGGCGCCGCGCTCGTCTCGCTGTTCGCGCTGCCGTTCTTGCCGCTGCCTGCAAGCGCCTGTGTGCCATGGCTGATCGTGTCGGTCATCATCCATCAACTATATTACGCGCTGGTGGCGGCGGCCTATCGCGCCGGCGATATGGGACACACCTATCCGCTGATGCGTGGCAGCGCACCGTTGCTGGTGGCGCTGGTTAGCGCGCCGCTGCTCGGCGAAACGCTGTCGGCACACGGCTGGATCGGCGTCATGCTGATCTGCGGCGGCATTCTGCTGCTGGCCTTGCATCGCCACGCCGCGCCGCGCGCCACGCTGTTGGCACTCGCCAACGCGCTGGTGATCGCGATCTACACGCTGATCGACGGCACCGGCGCACGACTCTCCGGCGATGCGGTGTCTTATGTGTTCTGGCTCACCCTGTTCGAAGCGCCGCCGCTGCTGGCGTGGCTCTGGTTTCGCGACGGCAGACAATTTCGGCGGCAGTTGCGCCAGCGCGCGGCGGTCGCGCTGATCGGCGGCGCCTGCGCGATCGGGTCTTACGGCTTCGCGCTTTGGGCGATGACACAGGCACCGGTCGCTATCATCGCAGCGTTGCGCGAGACCTCTGTTTTGTTCGCGGTGGCGATCTCGATGTTCATCCTGCGCGAGCCGAGCGGATTCCGTCGCGTCGTTGCAGGTCTGCTGGTAGTTGTTGGCGCGGTCACGCTTCGGCTGGCTTAGAATTCAAATGGCAGTCGCCGCACCTGCTGTGCGCCGCCAAACATCATCGCGATCAAAGCTTATCGTCCGACCTTGCCAGGAAATCCGGGATGGGTGGGATCGTCGCCCGGCAAGTTGCTCGGCGATGCGCCCGTTCCGATACTGCCGGGCGTCGTCGAATTCGGTGCGCCCGGCGCACTGGCGCCGCCCCTGTTCAATCCGCCGTTTCCGGTACCGGTCGTCGTACTCGATCCGATGCCGGTCCCGGTCGTCGAGGCCCCGCCGGGCGCCGACGTGATGCCAGCCGAGCCGGAATTCTGCGTGCTGATTCCCGGACTGGTGATGATGCCGGGGCTCGCGGTTCCACCTGCCGGTGCGCCCACCGCGGCACCGCCGCCTGCTCCCCGGCCGGCGGCTGCGGCGATTGCCATCGTGCCGAGCAGCGAGACCGCAACCATCGCCGCAACATGAAAACTGGATCGCATGAAAATCTCCCTGATGAAATTTCATCAGGGAGAACGGCTCAGAATCCGACACGTTCCTGTTCGCGCGGAGTTTCGATGCTTCACACCTGAGTGTGCTGCAGCCCCAGCCGCTGTTCGCACTCGCCGATCCAGCGCCGCACCGAAGCGTAGCCATCGAGATGGAAACCGCCTTCATGCGCGACGCGCGTATAGGCAAGCAAGGAAACATCGGCGAGCGTGAATGTATCGCCGATCAGAAACCGCGTCGCCGCGAGTTGATGCTCCATCCGCGCCAGCGCCGCGTAACCGCGCTTCACCTTGTCGGCATCGAGATCGGAAGCCGGCTTGCCGAGATAGACCATCATGAAACGGCAAACGGCGATGTAGGGCTCGTGGCTGTACTGTTCCCAGAACAGCCACTCGTCCATCTTCGCCGCGAGGAATGCATCGGCAGGAATGAGGTCGCTGTCGCGCGCCAGATAGCGAATGATGGCATTGGATTGTGCGAGCGCGCGACCGTCGTCGAGTTCGAGCACGGGCACCTGCCCTGCACCGTTCAGCTTGAGGAATTGCGGCGTGTGCGTTTCGCGTTTCAGCGTGTCGACGGCGATCCATTCATACGGCAGGCCGAGCCGGTCGCAGACCCACTTCACCTTTAGGCAGTTGCCCGAATTGATATCGCCATGGATTTTCATGATCGCCTGCCGCCGCTACGAGAGCGGCAGAGCAACAGTCGCGGCCGGTTCTGTCAATCGTCCCGCCCGATCAGGCGAGACGATACGCGATCAGAACTTGTAGCCGAGGCCCGCGCGCACGGTGTTCATGCTGGTATCGACCGAGCCGGTGAAGCGCGCGTATTCCCATTCGGCACGCGCGAACAGGCCACCGATCAGAGCGATGTCGACGCCGATACCGGCGCTGTAGCCGACGAGCAGATGATTGTGCTGCGTGATATCGGCAGAAAGCGTCGCGGTCAGCGCACCAGGCGCCACCGCAGCGGCCTGCGTCGGCCCCCAGGAATCGGTCACGGTGACCGAGCGCACGATGTTCGCATTGCCGAGCGCCACGCCGCCGAACATGTATGGCAAGAAGTTGCCGACTGCGTAACCCGCTCTCGCACGCAGCGTCGCCATGTCGGTGATTTCCTGCGAGGCTAGCGATGTCGCATCGACTGCATGGAAATTGCCGTCGCTGAGCGCCGCGCTCGAAACACGGCCGACCGAGGCCGACTGGCTGCCGAAGAAGCGGCCGTGCAGGTAACTGCCTTCGACGCCGATCACGACGTCGTCCCACTGGCTGTTGTAACCGATGAAGCCGCCGAACGCCTCGTGCCGTACCGATTCCTTGCCGATGCCGATGGGCCATTGCGAGACGCCCATGCCGTTCTCGATCACGGTGTTCTCGAGCAGCCGCGAGATCTGGCCCGAATTGGCGCGGCTGAAATCCATGTCGGCGGAGCCGTATCCGGCCTGCGCACCGATGTAATAGCCCTGCCAGTTGACGCCCTGGTTGGAATAGCTGTCCGGCAACGAGCCACGCAGGATCGGGAGATCGGCCGCGTGCGCGCCCTGCGCTATCCCGAACAACGCTGCCGCGAGAATCAACTTACGCATCGCAATACTCCCAAGCCCCTAATGCTATGCGTTGATCATCGCCTGTTAACCTTAACCAATGGTTGTCGCGCAGGCGTTCGTCGCGCGATCTTTCTAAAAATCATCGGCTCGATTGCATCGAAACAAAGCAAAACGGCGCGGGATGCCCCCCGCGCCGTTAAGAGAAGTTAAGACGAAACTGTCTCTCGGTCTCTCGTTGCTTAGCCCTTGGTGATGAGCGGCGGCGGCGGAGGAGCCGGCACGTCGCAGCAGGTCCAGCGCACGCCGAGGCGTACATCCTGCGAAGTCATGTCGCGGAACTGGAAGGTGGAAATGCCGGTCGGCGTGCCGTCGTAGAAGTGGCCCTGGCCATGCACGGCCTTGCCCATATCGAGATAGCGGTACGCCAGTTCGACAGTGAAGTTGTTGGTGACCTTGTAGGCGACACCGGCATGGATCGCCCATGCCAGATTGGTCGTCGATGCGCCGTCGGCAAAGTAGGACGACTGCAAGCCGGCGCTGGTGAAACCAACGTCCGAGATGCCGGTGGTCTGCAGATGCGCCGCACCGACGCCGACACCGACGAACGGCGTCAAGCACCACCAGGTGCCAAGATCGGCATAGATGTTGGCCAGCGCGACCCAGCTCTTGTACCCGCCGTTATAGCCGTCGGTCAGCGATCCGCCGCCGGCCGGATAGGTCAGGAAGTCGGAGCCGGTGAAGCTCACCTTGGAGCGGTATTCGCCGGTCACATCCGCGCGCAGCCAGCTGTTGAACTGATAACCGACGCCGACGCCGTAAGACATGCCGCCATCGAACCCGTGACCGAATTGATTGAAGACGGTTCCGGCCGGCAGCGTGTCATAGAGCGCGTTGTGCAGCTTGGCGCTCGTGGTGGTCATGCCGATATCGCCGCGCAGATACCAGCCGCCGAAATCCTCGACCGGCGGAGGCGCGTAATATTGCGGCGGCGGCGATACGGGCAGATCGGCGGCCAACGCCACATTGGTCAATAACGAGGCCGCACCGGCGGCGGCCAGAAAGATAACGCTACGCATTGGCTTCGTCCTCATGTGCGGTGAGGCAGACGAGGCCCCACATCGAAAATCACAGGCGGACGATGGCACCAAATGCTTAAGCGTCGCTTAACCCTAATTTTTAAGGTTGATATTTCGTTGCCTGCCCGCACGCATACGGACAAGTCCGGACGCATGCGACGCGCCGGCGCCACATTCCTTAACAAGACGTTGATGAAATTCGACCGCCTGCCCGCTTTACGAGCTGCGTCGCGGCATGCTCGGCAGGAACACCGCGAGCAATCCGATCGCCGGCAGGAACGCGCAGGCGTGATAGACGAAATCGATTCCCTTATGATCGGCCACGATGCCGAGCAGCGCCGCGCCTAGACCGCCCGCGCCGAACGCGAAGCCGAAGAACAGGCCGGAGATCATGCCGAACCGATGCGGCATCAGTTCCTGCGCGTAGACGATGATCGCAGGCATCGCCGACGCCAGGATGAAGCCGATGACGACGCTCAGCGCCACGGTCCATCCGAGGCTGACATACGGCAGCAGCAGCGTGAACGGCAACGTACCGAGGATCGAAAACCAGATCACGTAACGACGCCCGAACCGGTCGCCCAACGGGCCGCCGAAATACACGCCCGATGCCACCGCACCGAGAAACACGAACAGCAGCAATTGCGCGTTCTGCGTCGTCACCGCGAACTTGTGCATGAGATAGAACGTGTAATAGCTGCTCAGGCTCGACAGGTAGATGTACTTCGAAAACACCAGCATGATGAGAATGCCGATCGCGACCGCGGTGCGCCCCGTCGACGGCAGATCGGCCGGCCGCATGATCGGCGCTTTCTTGTCGCGCACCACGATACGCGGCTTGTACCAGCGCCCGATCTGCCAGAGGATCACCACCGCAACGAACGCGATCGAGGAAAACCACGAGATGCTCGGCTGCCCAAACGGCACCACGATCAATGCAGCGAGCACCGGCCCCATCGCCGAACCGAGATTGCCGCCGACCTGAAACACCGACTGCGCAAAACCGTAACGCCCGCCGGATGCGAGGCGTGCGATGCGCGCCGATTCCGGATGAAACACCGCCGAGCCGAGGCCGACCAGCGCAGCCGCGATCAGGATCATGGTGTAGTCGTGCGCGACACTGAGCATCAGCAGGCCGACGAAGGTCGATCCCATGCCGATGGCGAGCGAAAACGGTTGCGGCTTCCTGTCTGTGAAGTGACCGATCAATGGCTGCAGCAGCGACGCCGTAACCTGGAACGCCAGCGTGATCATGCCGATCTGCGCGAAGCTCAGCGCGTAGTTGTCCTTCAGGATCGGATACACCGACGGAATCAGCGATTGCATGGTGTCGTTGAGGAAATGCGAAAAGCTGATGCTGCCGAGCACGAGATAAGCCGGCCCGATCACTGCGGCATTCGCCTTTGCAGATGCACTCACGTCGGCGGCAATCACCGGCGCATTCAAGGTCTCTTCCGTGACGACGACAGGCTTGTTCACAGCCGAATCCGATTCATGCGAAATGAAGACGCACGTTTTAGGCCCGCGGCTCGCCACGGACCACCGTCAATCCGCGATGGCTGCGATGCGAAGCTTTACGCCGCTGCGGCGTTACCCAATGCGGTCACGATATTGTCGACGACTTCCTCGACCATCTCGCGGTCGTCGCCCTCGCCCATCACGCGGATCACCGGCTCGGTGCCGGAGGACCGTACCAGCAGGCGCCCATGGCCGTTCAGCCGCGTTTCGGCGGCGGAGATCGCCGACTTCACGCCGGCGGAATCCAACGGCTTGCCGGCACGGTAACGCACGTTCTTGAGGATCTGCGGCAGCGGATCGAAGCGATGGCAGACCTCGGAAACCGGACGCTGATGCTTCTGCACCACGGCCAGCACCTGCAGCGCCGAGACGAAGCCATCGCCGGTCGTCGCATAGTCCGACATGATGATGTGGCCGGAAGGCTCGCCACCGAGATTGTAACCCTTCGCCAGCATCTGCTCGAGCACGTAGCGATCGCCGACCGCGGTGCGCACCAGTTCGATGTCGTGCGTTTTGAGGAAACGCTCGAGTCCGAGGTTGGACATTACGGTGGACACGATGCCGGGTTTCGCGAGCCGGCCGTCTTCCTTCCAGCTTTCCGCGATCACCGCGAGCAACTGGTCGCCGTCGACCACATGGCCGCGCTCATCGATGATGATCAGGCGATCGGCGTCGCCGTCGAGCGCAATGCCGATATCGGCGCGCATCTCGCGCACCTTGCGGCTCAGCGCTTCCGGCGCGGTCGAGCCGCACTCCTTGTTGATGTTGAAGCCGTCCGGATCGACGCCGATCGAGATCACGTCGGCGCCCAGTTCCCATAGCGCCTCGGGGACCACGCGATAGGCTGCGCCGTTGGCGCAATCCACCACTACGCGCAGACCGTCGAAGGAGATATCGCGCGGCAGCGTGCGCTTGGCGAATTCGATGTAGCGGTCATGCACGCCGTCGATGCGCTTGGCGCGGCCGAGGCTGACGCTCGCGGCGAGTTTCTTGTCGAGATTCTCGTCGAGCAATTCCTCGATCTGCTTCTCGACTTCGTCGGAGAGCTTGAATCCTGCCGGGCCGAACAGCTTGATGCCGTTGTCCTCGAACAGGTTATGCGACGCGGAGATCATCACGCCCAGATCTGCGCGCATCGACTTGGTCAGCATGGCAACCGCCGGCGTCGGCATCGGGCCGACCTGCAGCACGTCCATCCCGACCGAGGTGAATCCGGCGATCAACGCCGTTTCGATCATGTAGCCGGAAAGCCGGGTATCCTTGCCGATCACCACGCGATGGCGATGATCGCCGCGCTGGAATACCAGTCCGGCCGCCTGCCCGACCTTGAGCGCCAGTTCCGGCGTGATCAGCCCGTTGGCGCGTCCTCGAATGCCATCGGTTCCGAAATATTTGCGGCTCATAATACCCCCAAGATCAGTCCGTATCCCGGTCAAGTCCTCGCGGCTTGCGAACGGCGATCCTGACCAAAATCGGCTTATAAAGACTTTGCTGCACCAATTACTTCAAAAAATATGATGAATCATTTCTAAGCCGTGAACGGCCGAATATTTGTAACAAATTGAAAAAACTGGCGAAATGACAACGGAGTGACAATAACGCCAATCTTTTCAAAGCACAAGATTCAGGATTTGCGCTTGATGTGCTTGTCGTCCTTCGAGGGGGCCGGTTGGGTGACGTTAACGGGGTCGGAGCCCGGGAAGGATTCCTCGAGGCCCTTGTCCAGCGCCTCATCGAGTTTCTTCTTGTCGCTCTTATTATCGCTGTTGGACGTCGAACGGTCTTTCGGCGGGGCGGATGTGCCGGTCATATCAATCTCCCAAACGTGATCTGAACCAACGTTTCGGGAGGACGGCTGTTCCTGCGCTATGCGCCGGGTCTTCTGGCCGAGACTTTTCTGCTCAAACCTCGTCAGTCCCTGCGCTTCGGGCGGCGATCCGCCTTCGAAGGCGCGGGCTGGACCACATTGACCGGGTCCGAACCTGGAAAGGTCTCTTTCAACCCCTCTTCGAGTGCGCGGTCGAGGCGGCGCTTTCGGGCGGCCTCGCTTTCGGTGTCCGCGTCATGCCCGCCATGCACGTGGTTTTTGGGATGAGAGCCACTTCCGGCCATCGCAGCCTCCGATCAATGACGGCTCGCAAATCGCTGTTGAAGACAATTTTGCGACCGTCCCAGACATGCTAGATCATTTTGGAAAGCAGGAAAACAAGGGGCCGGACAATTGTCTATGAAACACGTTACATGCATCGAGGATCTGCGGCAGTTGCACATGCGGCGGGTGCCGAAGGCCTTCTTCGATTACTGCGACCGAGGCTCCTATACCGAGGATACGCTACGCGCCAACCGCGCCGACCTCGAAGCGATCAAATTCCGCCAGCGCATCCTGGTCGACGTCTCGAAGCGCGATACATCCACCACCATTCTCGGCGAACCTGCCGCGCTGCCGCTGATCCTGGCGCCGGTCGGATTGACCGGCATGCAGCATGGCGACGGCGAGATTTACGCCTGCCGCGCGGCGCAGGCCGCAGGGATTCCGTACACGCTCTCCACCATGTCGATCTGCTCGATCGAGGACGTCGCGGCGAATGTCGACAAGCCGTTCTGGTTCCAGCTCTACGTCATGAAGGACCGCGGCTTCATCAAGGCGCTGATCGAGCGCGCGATCGCGGCGAAATGCAGCGCGCTGGTGCTGACCGTCGACCTGCAGGTGATTGGACAACGCCATCAGGACATCAAGAACGGCATGACGGTGCCGCCGGAATGGAGCCTGTCGAAGCTGATCGACTTCGCCACCAAGCCGCAATGGGTTACGGGCGTGCTGCGCGGCAAGCGCCGTACCTTCGGCAACCTCGCGGGCCACATCAAAGGCATGGAGAACGTCACCCAGCTCGGCCAGTGGACCAACTCGCAGTTCGACACTTCGCTGAACTGGAAGGACCTCGACTGGATTCGCTCGATCTGGCCCGGCAAGCTGATCATCAAGGGCATCCTCGATGTCGAGGACGCCCGCGAGGCGGTGAAGACCGGTGCGCAAGCGCTGGTGGTGTCGAACCACGGCGGCCGCCAGCTCGACGGTGCGCCGTCATCGATCGAAGTGCTGCCGGAAATCGTCACGGCGGTGGGCGACCAGATCGAGGTGATGTTCGACGGCGGCATTCGCTCCGGCCAGGACGTCGTCCGCGCGCTGGCGCTAGGGGCGAAGTCCTGCATGATCGGCCGTGCCTACGCGTACGGTCTGGGCGCCGCGGGCCAAGCCGGCGTTGCCAAGGCGATCGACATCATCCGCAACGAGATGCTGGTCACCATGGGTCTGTGCGGCGTCAATACCGTCGGTGAAATCGACAGCCACATCCTGGCCGTGTGATCCGGCATAGTTCGTGCGCTAGAGCGCCGGTTCTGATTCAAATCAGAACCGGCGCTCTATGATTTTGATTTGACGCATTTTCTTCATGCAAATCGGTATCCACTTCGCTTGAAAGTGCTCTGGAACGCACGATCCCACACGCGAATGTGTGCGACAAAACGCGCAACTAATTCGCGTTCAAAGCGTATTCTCCTTCATCCTGATTTGGATTGTTGAGGAGAAAACGATGCGACGTCATTCACTTCTTGCGTTGTGTGCGGCTGCCGCCCTGACGCTGGCTGCACCGACGATGGCTTCGGCACGCGGCGGCTTCCATGGCGGTGGATTCCACGGTGGCGGCTTTCATGGTGGCGGTTGGCACGGCGGAGGCTGGCGCGGTGGTGGCTGGCGTGGCGGCGGTTGGGGCTGGGGCGCCGGTGCACTCGGCGTTGGCCTCGGTCTCGGCCTCGCAGCCGGATACCCCTACGGTTACGGTGGATACGGCTACTACGGCTCTCCGTACGGCTACGCCAGTTATCCGTATGACGCTTACGGTTATGGCGGCGGCGGCTGCTATCTGACATCGCGCCGGGTCTGGACGCCGTATGGCTGGCGCCTTCGCCGCGTCGAGGTGTGCAACTAAAGCGCCATCGGAATTGAGTTGAGTTGAAGCAGGCGGCGTCGCGAGGCGTCGCCTGTTTTCACATTTGGCGGATCAGCCCCAGCCGAGTGCCAGCGCGATCCGATAGGTGATGAACGCGGCGATGTAAGCCAGCGCCAGCATGTAGAGGAACGTCACGATCATCCAGCGCCAGCCGCCGGTTTCGCGCTTGATGACGGCCAGCGTCGAGGCGCATTGCGGCGCGAAAATGTACCAGGCCAGCAGCGCCAGCGCCGTCGCCAGGCTCCATTTCCCCGCCAGCACCTGCCCGATCTGTTCGGCCGCTTCCTTGCCACCCTCGATCGCATAGACGGTGCCGAGCGAAGCCACCGCAACTTCGCGCGCGGCCATGCCGGGGATCAACGCGACGCTGATCTGCCAGTTGAATCCGATCGGCGCCAGCACCGGCTCGATCCAGCGGCCGATCATCGCGGCGAGACTGAAATCGATCGCGGGCTCCGTCGCTCCCAGCGGCGGCCGCGGGAACGATGCCAGGAACCAGATCAGGATCATCATGGAAAAGATGGTCGTGCCGGCACGCTTCAGGAACGCCATCGCGCGCTGATACAGGTTCATCAACACGCTGCGCAGTTGCGGCAGCTTGTAGTCCGGCAGTTCCAGCATGAACGGCGGCGTCGCGCTCTCGCGCCAGAAGAAATGGTTGGCGACGAACGACACCGCGAGCGCGCTGAAGATACCGATGGCGTAGAGCCCGAACATCACCAGCCCCTGTAGCCCGAGAATGCCGAATACCTGCCGGTTCGGAACGAAGGCCGAGATGATCAGCGTATAGACCGGAATGCGCGCCGAACAGGTCATCAGCGGCGCTACCATGATCGTGGTGAGCCGGTCGCGCTTATTGTCGATCACCCGCGTCGCCATGATGCCAGGAATCGCACAGGCAAAACTCGACAGCAGCGGAATAAAGGCGCGGCCGTGCAGGCCAGCGCCGCCCATGATGCGATCCATCAGAAACGCGGCGCGCGCCATGTAGCCGAGGTCTTCCAGCAGCAAGATGAACAGGAACAGGATCAATATCTGCGGCAGGAACACGATCACGCTGCCGACGCCGGAGATCACGCCATTCTGGATGAAGCTCTGCAGCAATCCATCCGGCAAGATTGTTGCCGACAATGCCCCGAGAGCATCGAACCCGGAGGAGATCAGGTCCATCGCCGGTTGCGCCCAGGCGAACACCGCCTGGAACATGACGAACAGCAGCACCAGCAGCGCCACCATACCGGCAACGGGATGCAGCAGCACCGCATCCACCCTCGTCGTCCAGGTATCCGGCCGCGCCGGTTCGCCGACGGCCGCCTTGATGACCCGGTCGGCTTCGCGCTGTGCGGCGCGCAGATCGGCAATGGCCGGCGTCGTCCAGTTGCTTTCCGCGATCGCGGCCGCCGGTTGCGAGGCGACCTCATCGATGCGGCGAAGCAGATCGTCGATGCCGCCGCGGCGAACCGCGGTGGAGGTCACCACCGGCACGCCGAGTTCGGCGGACAGCTTGCCGAGATCGATATCGATGCCGCGCCGCCGCGCGATGTCGATCATGTTCAGCACCAGCAGCATCGGCCGCTGCACGCGTTTGAGCTCGATCACCAGCCGCAGTGCCACGCGCAGGTTGGTCGCATCGGCCACGCAGAGCAGGAAGTCCGGCGCCGCTTCGCTGGTGAGGCGGCCGAGGATCACGTCGCGTGCGATCTCTTCGTCGGGGCTGCGCCCACGCAATGAATAGGTGCCCGGCAGATCGACCAGATCGATCCGGCGGCCGGACGCCGTATGCAGCACGCCGGTTTTGCGCTCGACGGTGACGCCGGCATAGTTGGCGACTTTCTGCCGGCTTCCGGTCAGCGCATTGAACAGCGCAGTCTTGCCGCTGTTCGGTGTTCCGACCAGGGCAAAGCGCCAATCATTGACTTCAGTCGCCGTCATGCGCGTTGATCCGGTCAGTCGACAAAGATGGCCATGGCTTCGCGGCGTCGCAAGGCGATGGTGGTATTGTTGACACGCACGGCAATGGGATCGCGGGCAACCGGCCCTTCATGCAGAATCTGCACGACGGCGCCTTCGACGAATCCGAGTTCGAGCAGGCGGCGCTCGATCTCCGCGGCCGGCACACCCTGGTGATCGGCTCGCACGTCGATGGCCCGGATATGTCCACGGAATCCGCGCTGCGCCAGGCCGAGCGGCGTGCCAGGCGCTTCGGTCTGCGCCGGAATTTCGATGTCTGTCATGAAAGCAGTCAGCGTCAGCATGATGAATGTTGAACTGGATCAACCATCCTTTGCGGTCAAGACAAAGAGGTTTGATGCCCATCAGATTAGAATGCTTTTAAACATGCGAATGTGGCCGCCCGCTTTTCATCCGGGCGGCCGCACCTGTCCTTCGCAGTTAGGCTTCGTGCGATTACATCGGCGGCGTCAGCCCGTCGCGTCCGACGGCGATCCGGCTGCCTTCCAGCGAACCGTCCGGCAGCTTCTTCGCCAGCGTGAAGATCTTTGCGCCCGGCTTGAGTTCGGATCGCTCGCCGGGCACGTAGGACACCACCGGCGTATTCGGTGCGACGGTCAGCTTCTTCTCGCCGCCCTTGAACTTCACGGTCAGCGTCTGGCCGTCATTACCCGCGACCATGTTGGCGACGGTGGCGTTGGTCATCGAGCTGTTGGGCCGCACGTCCCATTCGCGGAAACCTTCGCCGGTGCCACGCATCGATTCCGGAAACACGTGGACCTCGATGGCCTTCTGGCTGCCGTCGGCCTGCGGCATTCCCGCCGCGCCGATGAACGAGCCGACCTTGATATCGGCGAGCGTGGTCGGGACGATGCCTGCCACCTGCGTCGCTGACGCGAGACGCACCGTAACGTCCTTGCCGTCGCGCGCCTTGACCACCATCACATCGTTGTTGACGCTTTCGATGGTGCCGCGTACGCGCACCGCCGACGGCGGTGGCTTATCCGCCCACGCGTCCGACGTGAGCATCACGAAACAAGACAGCGCCATGAATAGCGCGCGAGAGAGATTGTTTGGCATGTTGAGCTTCCGGAGTTGCGCCCCGTCTCAACCAACCCCTGCATTGGGGCGATATTCCAGATTCACGCAGGCGTGAGCGGCGGCTGCAGGTCTGCTTCAACCAGGGCGCGGAGCTCAGGCGTCACGTCCGGACGACGGCCGAACCATAGTTCGAAACCGCGCACCGCCTGATGCAGCAGCATGCCGAGACCGTCGGCGGTTTTCAGTCCGCGCGCCTGTGCGGCGGCAAGCAACGAGGTTTGCAGCGGCACGTAGACCAGATCGGCCACCGCGGCGTGCGGCGGCAGCAGACCGACATCGATATCGAGCGGCGGCTGCCCCTTCATGCCGAGCGACGTCGTGTTCACCAGCAACGCCGCGCGCGGCAGCACAGCGCCGATCGCGTCCCACGCGATAGGATGCACTTTTTCACCGAACTGTTTGGCAAGCACCTGCGCGCGTTCGAGCGTGCGGTTAGCCAGATGCACGCGCTTGATGCCACGCTCGATCAACCCGAACACCACCGCACGCGAGGAGCCGCCTGCGCCAAGCACCAGCGCATCCTCGATCCTGTCCCAGCCGGGCGCCGAGGCATCTAGATTGTTGATGAAGCCTTCGATGTCGGTATTGGTCGATCGCAGCAGATCGCCGTCGTACCACAGCGTGTTGGCGGCACCGACGGCGCGCGCGCGCTCGTCCGGCGTCGTCAATACCAGCGCACGCTCCTTGTGCGGAATGGTGACATTGGCGCCGACGAAGCCATGATGCGACAGGTGCAACACGAACTCGGCGAATTCCTCCGGCGGCACCGCCTCGATGCTGTAACCGCCCTCGATGCCGAAATGGCGCAGCCAATAATGATGAATCAGCGGCGAGCGCGAATGCGCTGCCGGCCAGCCGATCAGACAGGATGCGCGCATTGTGGTCATGGCCGATTTCAAGTGTCCCGCAGCGGTGAAGAAGAACGTTACCGTTCACATCACGCGACAGGGTTCGCTTGTCAATGCCGGACGGCGGCTCGCTTGGCGCGCGCCGATACGACCAGGATCACGCCGAGGATGAGAGCTGCGGCAGCGGCGAGCCAGATCGCAGACAGCCCGAAACGATGATAGGCCAGCGCGCCCAGCACGGCGCCGATTGCCAGCGACGCCCATAACAGCAGGTTCGGTATCCATGCCCAGCGCGCGCCGCCGGTCAGCGCCGTCGCGAGGTGTTGCCCGACCTTGACCAGCGCGCCGGTGATGTAGGTGACGCCGAGCCCGCCGCCGCCGTCGACCTGGAACACTGCGTTTTCCAGTCCCATCGCCACCACGATGACGACGATCGCCCATGGCGACCAGCCATAGGTGTGAAGCAATGCGGCAAGACACAGCAACGCGGCTTCGACCAGTACGATCCACGACTGGCGATAGGGACTGCGGCCGCGCGCGATCAGGCCGCCGAGCGTCGCACCGGCGACGAACAGCGCAATCAGGCCCAGCGCCTCGGCGGCGTCATGCAGGTTGCCGCCTGCGGCGCTCACGCCCATGCGCGTCGAGGTGCCGCTCATGAACGATACGAACAGGCCGCCGAGGTGAATGTAGCCGATGCCGTCGACATATCCCGCCACCATGCTCAGCGCGCAAGCCAGCGCGATGTTGCCGCGTGAGTCGAGCATGACGGTCCCAGCCTCGCAATCATCCACGCTGCCGTGGCGAATCCGGTAGCGTTGCGGAGATTTATGCAGGCCTGAACGATTAGCGCAAGGCGACCACGTTGGTCGCGCCTTGCGCTTCCGATAGTGGCATCTTGATATCGGACATCGCGCGCGAAATGCTCTCGCGATATTTCGCCAGCGGCGGACGCAGGCCGTGCATCAGCAGTTCACGGCGCACGGTGCGCGATGCGCCAGTGATGACCAGCCGCACGCCTTTCCGTTTCGCCTTCACCGCCATGCGATGCATCGCATTGGCGGCGGTGGAGTCGAGAAACGGCACCGCCGAGAAATCGACGATGAAAGCCTTGTGCCGGTCGGCGATGCTGTCCAGCACTGCGCCCACCGTCGAGGCTGCGCCGAAGAAGAACGCACCGGTGATACGATACACCACCACGTCCGGATCGGTCGCGATATTGGAATCGTACGGCACGCGCGCCCCATTGGCGTCGTCGGCCTTGTCGTCTGCGGCCAGCGGCACACCGGATTCGATGCCGGTCGCCTGCGCCATCCGATTGATGAACAACACCGCGCCGAGCGCAAAGCCGACCAGGATGCCTTCGGTGAGATCGCGGAATATCGTCAGCAGGAACGTGGCCAGCAGCACCGTGGCATCCCCCCACGACGAGCGCAGCAGCGTCCAGAATTCCTGCTTCTCCGCCATGCCCCACGCCACCACGACCAGCACCGCGGCCAGCGCCGACAGCGGGATGTAGCTCGCCAGCGGCGCGGCGATCAGCATGAACAGCAGCAGGAATGCCGAGTGCATCATGCCGGCGACGGGGCTTCGCGCGCCGGCGCGGATGTTGGTCGCGGTACGCGCGATCAACCCGGTGACGCAGATGCCGCCGAACAACGGCGAAACGATATTGGCGACGCCTTGCGCCACCAGTTCGGAGTTGGAGCGATGCCGCCGGCCGGTCATGCCGTCGGCCACCACTGCCGACAGCAACGACTCGATGGCCGCCAGCAACGCGAAGGCAATCGCATCCGGCAGCACGGCCTGCATCTTGGCGAAGGAGAACGCCGGCACCACCGGCGACGGTAGCGTTTCCGGAATTCCGCCGAACCGCGAACCGATGGTTTCAACCGGCAACGAAAAGGCCCAGGCAACGACGGTCGCAACGGTTACGCCGATCAGGATGCTCGGCCACGTCGGCCGCAGCTTGCGAACCACGACCATCACCACGATGGCGAGGATCGCGAGTGCAATGGCGGGGATATTGATCGTCCCCGCCGCGCGCCACAGCGCCGCCAGCTTGGGCAGCAATTCGCCCGGCTCATGTCCGGGAAGCGTGAGGCCGAACAGATCGCGCAACTGGCTGGCGAAGATGATGACCGCGATGCCGGCGGTGAAGCCCACCGTCACCGGATAAGGAATGAACTTGATGTAGGTGCCGAGCCGCAACAGACCGGCGGCGATCAGGAAAACGCCGGCCATCATCGTGGCGAGGATGACGCCGTCGACGCCATGGCGCTCCACCGTGAGCGCCACCAGCACGATGAACGCGCCAGCCGGCCCGCCTACCTGAAAGCGGCTGCCGCCAAGCAGCGAGACAAAAAAGCCGCCGACGATGGCAGTGTAGAGGCCACGGTCCGGCGTCACGCCGGAGGCGATGGCGATGGCCATCGACAACGGCAGCGCCACGATGGCCACCGTCAGGCCCGCAATGACATCCGCACGAAAGTCGGCCGCGCTATAACCTTCGCGCAATACCGTGATCAGCTTGGGCGTGAACAGCTCGACAAAACTGGCGGTGCGCGGCTGCGCGGTTTCCCTTTTCGTCCTGGCCATCCCGTTGCTCTCCGTCCTCGCTTTGAGCGAGACGACGGCCATGGCTCAACGGTTCGATGTCAGACGCGCGGCGGCGGTCCCGGGTGTTTCAAGCGCACGCCGCGCCCGCCGTCATCGCTCCGCGCATGTTCACCGATCAGGTCCACGCCCGCGCGATTCAACGCATCGACCACCTTGGTCAGGGACTCGACCACGCCCCGCACGTTGCCGTCGCTGGCTTCCATGCGCTGGATCGTCGGCAGCGAAACTCCCGCGAGTTCCGCCAATGTCTTCTGATCGATGCCGAGCAGCGCCCGCGCCGCCCGCATCTGGAATGATGTGATCAATGCCAAAATTCCATGTTGAGAATGTATAATTGATGTACCACATCATATCAATGATGTAAAATACATCACATCGACCTAAGCCCTTGCCGGCTGGGGTTGTTCCAAAGCGGCGATCTCGGCCCGGTTATGAAGCCGCGATTTGAAGCGGTCAAAACCTTCGTACAATGCGAGATGACCCGCGAACGACGTTGGGGTCGCGCGACGCCAGTAGTCTTCGGCCCATTGCAGGAAAGCGGCGTATGCAGCGGGCGCGGCGTCATGCCATGGACCGCGCGCCGCGAGTCCGTCCCGACAGTCACTCCACGGCAGGTCGAGCCAGATCAAGGCGGTGGCGCGCGACAATGCAGCTTCGGCCAGCCAGCCATAGACGCCTTCGATGATCCAGCGCGGTTCGCTCGCCGCAGCACGGACCAATTCCTTGGCCTCTGCCTCGTCGCGCTGGGTACCGACCTTGTCCAGCCAGTGGATGTGGTCGAGATCAATCGCAGGGATGTCCGCGCGTTTTTCCAACGCACGCGCGAGCGTGCTCTTGCCCGATCCGCTGTTGCCGATGATCACGATCCTCGATCCCAATGCGGCATCAAGGATCGTGACCATAAAGCTGCTCTACGCCGCCGCCCGGTGCGCCGCGACGATCTGGTCCGCCGCGCGGCCGATCACCTCGGCCATGCGGTCGAACTGGCGCGTGAAGCCGCCCGCGCCGGCCGTAGCCGAACGCAGTTCGACGATCAGGTCGCCGATCTCGGCTTCGGGCATCGTCGCGCGCACGCAATCCCAGCCGTTCCAGCCCTCGCGGGTATCGAAGCCGAGAATCTGCCCGCGCCGTCCGGAGAGGATGGCGTTGACCTTCGCCGTCGCATCGGTCGGGCAGACGATTTCGATGGAGTGGATCGGCTCCAGCAGCACCGGCTGACAGTGCGGCAACGCTTCGGTGACGCCGATGCGCGCGGCGGTGCGGAACGCCTGGTCCGATGAATCGACGCTGTGATAGGAGCCGTCGGTCAACGTCACCTGCACGTCGATCACCGGGAAACCGAGCGGCCCGTGCAGCAACGCATCCTTGACGCCTTCTTCGACCGCGCCGATGTAGTTCTTCGGCACTGCGCCGCCGACGATCCTCTCATCGAACGCGAAACCGCTGCCTCGCGGCAACGGATGAATCTCCAGCACCACATCGCCGAACTGGCCGTGACCGCCGGATTGCTTCTTGTGACGGCCACGCTGGGTGATCGGTTTGCGAACGGTCTCCTGATAGCCGATCGCGGGCGCGTGCGAATTGGCGCTGACGCCGTAACGATCCTGCAATCGTTCGAGCGCGACGCGCAGGTGCATCTCGCCCTGTCCCCACAGCACGATCTGGTGGGTGGTGGCGTCGTGCACCACCGTCAGCGAAGGATCTTCCTCGGTAAGCCGCTGCAACGCCTGACCGAGCTTGACGTCATCCTTGCGATCCGGCGCAGCGAGCGCGAGCGCAAGCACCGGCGGCGCCGTCGTCACATCGATCAACGACACCGGCGTGGTTTTCGCCGTGCTGAGCGTGTCGCCGGTCTTGATGCCATCGAGCTTGCCGAGCGCCACCACCTCACCGGCTTCCGCGGCCGGGCGCTTGCTGTCGCTCGCACCATTCGCCGCCAGGATTCCGGAGACGCGTCCGCTTGCGCCACTGGACGATTGTACGGTTGCGCCGTCGTCGAGTTTGCCCGCCAGCACCCGCGCCAGCGACAGCTTGCCGCCGTGCTGTAGATGCGTGGTCTTGATCACGCAGGCGAGCGCATTCTTGTCCGCTTTGGCGCCGAGACGCGCCGCCGTTTCCGCAACGCCCGGCGCTTCGTGCCGCAGCGCCTTCATCAACCGCAGCACGCCGTTTTCGCGCAACGCCGATCCGAGCAGCACCGGACATATCTGGCCTTCGCGCAGTTCACGCGCGAGATCGTCGAACACCGCATCGCGTGGCGGCTGGATATCCTCGAGCAACTGCTCCATCAGTGCATCGTCGTGATCGGCGAGTTTCTCCAGCATCGAGAAGCGTGCATCCTTCTCGCGATCGAGATTGCCGCCGTCGAGTTCGATGACTTCCGAGGCCAAGTGCTCGCGATAGACAAAGGCGCGCTCGAGCGCCAGATCGACGAAGCCGGCGATCAGTTCACCATTCCAGATCGGGATTTGCCGCAGCACCAGCGGAATCCGCGACGCCGGCTGCAACGTCGCCAGCGTCTCGCGGATGCGGTTGCTGGCCTTGTCGATCTTGTTGAGAAACAGGAAGCGCGGAATCTTCAAATCTTCGAGTTCGCGCAGAATGATCTGCAGCTGCGGCAGCTTGCGCTCATCCGCTTCGCAGACGACGACCGCCGCATCGATCACCGGCAATGCCGCACGCATGTCATGTGAAAATTCGATCGAGCCCGGGCAATCGAGAAAGGTGAAGGTGTCCCCCATAAAGGTGGTGGTCGCGGCGCTGAGGCCGACGCCCATCTTGTGCCGGCGCGCTTCGGTACTGGAATCGCCGACCGAAGACCCGGCGTCGACGCTGCCGGCGCGCGCGATGGCACCGGTTCGTGCAAGGATCGCTTCGAGAAGAGTGGTTTTTCCGCTTTGAAAGGGGCCCACGAGCGCAATGCAGCGTGGACCGCGGGGACTTCTGACGTCTTGTCCCATTGCCGCCTCCTTATCTGGAGCTCGGCCCGTGATTGGGTCGGCGTCGTCATGCTCCGCCCGACTTTGGAATTTGGCAAGCCGGAAAATTGTCGGCTGTTGCAAAATGGAACTGATGAAATTTTATGTTGTCGACCGTGTCAGGTCGCGGGTGGATCGATCATGATCCGCAACGCAGACGCGAAACTTGCCATATCGATGCTGCTATCCCACGCCAGTTGAAGGGAAATACCCTGCAGGATCGAAATCATGACACGCGCGGCCGAGCGTGGATCGAGATGTGCGGGCCAACGACCCTCGGCCTGCGCCTTGCCGACCAGCGGCGACAGTGCGTCGATCGCCTGCGTCACGCCGGCAAGCGCCTCGCGCCTGAGCCGCGGGTTGGAAAGACTCTCGGCCCAGAGCTGAACTGCAAGACGACGCCAACGCTGTTCGACCGGATCGCGCAATCCGAGAACGAAATCCTCGACGAGACGACGCACGCTGGTATCGATGTCCGGCGCGGCCAGCGCATTTTCCATGCGCCGACGCTCCATCGCGTGGCGTTCCGACGCGATCGCCATCACCATCTCGGTCTTGCCCTTGAAGTAACCGTAGATAGCGCCCGGGCTGAGGCCGGATTCGGCAACGATGTCCTGCATCGTCGCGGCGTGAAATCCTTCGCGCGCAAAGCACGTCAGCGCGGCGTCGAGAATTCGTTCGCGCTGCGCTGTGGCGCGCGCCGGCGTCAATCTAGGCACGGGGCACTTCCGCAAGCACGACGTGATAGAAGCCGTAACCGCGGATGCTGCGGCTCGCCTCACCCATCACGTGCGCACGATAAGCGTCGGCGCCCAGATCGCTCAACAGCACGAGACCTCGCTCGCGCAGATACGCGGGCAGCCGCTCCGGCGTCAGACCAAATTTCCACGGCTCGCCGGATGCGTTGACGTTGGCGATGGCTTCGCCGGCGCCGGTAAATTCACGCGACCCGTTCAGGACGCCTTCGTGCACATAGGTGAAGATGAAGCGGCTTCCGGGCGCGAGCCGGCCGGCCCAGGCGATCACATCGGACACCACGTCGGCATTCAGATACTGGCTGACGCCTTCCCAGACCACGACTGCGGGACGAGACGGATTGAAGCCGGCGGCTCGCAGCGACGCATCGAAATCGTCTTCTTCGAAATCCACCTTGACGAAGGTCACGCGAGCCAGATCGACGCCAGTCGCGCGCAAACGCTCCTGCTTCACTGCCGCGGTATTGGGGTGATCGACTTCAAAGATGTGCGCCGATGCAAGCCCGTCCAGCCGCCACGCCCGCGTATCGAAACCCGCACCGAGCAGCACCACCTGATCGACGCTCGCTGCCGCCTGCCCGATCCATTCGTCGATCAGCCGGGTTCGCGCCACGCCGGAGGTTCGCGCGCCCGGCGAACGGCGGTCGATGTAGCAGTTCAGCAGGGCCGCAGTCGGCCGCAGGCTGAACAGTTTTGCCGCGAGCCTCAGATCGGGAGGCAGCAACGCGCGCGCATAGGGATCGGAAAAGGCCCGCTCGCCCGGCGGGCGCGCATGCTCGGATGCGCGGAAAATCGCCATGAATTCGGCGGTTCGGCTTGGCTCGTGGGTACGCATATCGGCTCTCCACAAAAAGAACGTTTATTCTTTTTATGAGTAACAGCCACCGCCGTCAAGATCGACCGTTTGAAAAACTTCAGATGGAGCGATCAGCGTCCCGGGCGCAATTCCAGTCCGGCCAGGCCGATCGCGACGCTGATGCCGGTCGATCCCTGGACACTGAGCGGCTGCAGCGCAATCGAATTGGCCGAGCCGCCGACCAGCACGTTGGCGCCGAGCCCGACGCCGACATTGGCACTGCCCTGCGCACCGGCGTAATTGCCGGACAGGTCGCCGACACCGGCGCGCTCGACCGGCGCGAACACCGCCCATGCCAGCGACGACTGCTCGGTGATGCCGAGATCGATTCCGACTTTCCGGATCGTCGCGACATATGGCTGATCGGGACGCCCTTCGGCGTGCAGCAGGCAGCCGAGATTGGTCACCGATCCGACGATGAATCCGACACTGGCGCCGCCACGGCACTCCAGCACGCCGATCTGGACGCGCTTCGGTTGCTGGGCATGGGCGCCGGCCGACGCGAGGAACGCTGCGGCGACACCGAACAGGATCGAACTGCGACGCATGAGAATCTCCAATGGGAGGGAAATACAGACGGGCGTGTGGCGATGCTACACGCGGCAAAAAAGATTTCATATCGGATATGTGACTGGCCGGTGACCGCCGCCGGCATTATCCCGAAACGGCGATCCCGATTTGGCTGCACGCGTGCGGCAGACCGAAATCCAAGGTGGGACGGATGCAGTACGTATCGATCCTTAGATGCCCGGAATGCGGCCACGAGGCCGTCGAAACAATGCCGAGCGACGCTTGCGTATTTTTCTACGACTGCAAGGGATGCGGACGACGGTTGAAGCCGAAGACGGGCGACTGCTGCGTCTTCTGTTCGTACGGATCCGTACGCTGCCCGCCGGTCCAGTCCGGAGCCTGTTGCGGCTAGCGCGGTAGCTCGCACGACCGCTTCACGGTTGCCGTGCCAGCCATTTGATGAACTTCAGCGCCTGACGACAGACCCTACACCCGCTCACAAAAAAGGCCCGCTTGCGCGGGCCTTTTCGATTCGACGTCAGCGCCGCTTAGTGGTGGTGACGGTGATGACGGTAGTGGTGGCGATGATGCCGGTGATGCTTGCGATAGTGGCGACGCGGGCCAACGGCCGGACGCAGTTCGACGTCGACGACGCCGGCAGCCGCGTTCAGACCGGTCTGCCCCTGCAGGCTGAGCGGCTGCAGCGAGATGGAGTTGTTCGAACCGCCAACCAGCACATTCGCGCCGACGCCGACGCCGACGGTCGCATTCGCGCCGACGCCGCCGAAGTGACCGGCGAGAGCGCCGCGGCCGATCTGGGTCGTCGGAGCATTGACGGCCCAGGCAAGACCGGTCTGCTGGGTGAAGCCGAGATCGACGCCGAAGCGCTTGATGATCGCGACATACGCCTCGGGACGACGGCCCTGGCTCTCGAAGGTGCAGTTGAGTTCGGCGGTCGAACCGACGACGTAGCTGACGTTCTGGCCACCTTCGCACGAAAGAACGCCGACCTGCGGCTGGCTCTGGGCGTTTGCCGTTGCGATCGAGGCAACCAGCGCCATCGCGCCGATACCCATCATCTTAATCATACGCATTTAGTTTGATCTCCGCTCTTGGTTTTGAAAGGCTGGCGCACAGGACGTATGCGTCGTGTCCAAAACAAGGCACTATCGCAAAAAATCCTGAAAATCGCTCAAAGTGGGGCAATCACGATTTGATTACTTCACCTCGTGATTAACGCAGGTTGCCGCAGAACCGCTGGATGCGTTTGCAGGCATCCTCGAGGTCCGAGGTCTTGGTCGCATAGGAGATACGGAACGCCGGACCGAGGCCGAACGCCGATCCCTGCACCACCGCAACGCCTTCGGTCTCCAGCAGTTCGGTGACGAAATCCTCGTCGTTGCCGATGACCTTGCCGGACGGCGCGGTCTTGCCGATGGTGCCGGCGCAGGACGGATAGACGTAGAAGGCGCCCTCGGGCCGCGGGCAATCGATGCCGCTGGCCTGATTGAGCATCGAGACCACGAGGTCGCGCCGCTCCTTGAACACCTTGTTGTTCTCGGCAATGAAATCCTGCGGACCGTTCAGCGCTTCCACCGCCGCCCACTGCGCGATCGACGACGGGTTCGAGGTCGACTGCGATTGGATGGTGGCCATCGCCTTGATGAGTTTTTCCGGGCCGCCGGCGTAACCGATCCGCCAGCCGGTCATGCAATAGGCCTTCGAGACGCCGTTCACTGTCAGCGTGCGATCGAACAGTTTCGGCTCGACCTGCGCCGGCGTCGCGAACTTGAAGTCGTCATAGACGAGATGCTCGTACATATCGTCGGTCATGACCCAGACCTGCGGGTGCTTCACCAGCACGTCGGTAAGCGCCTTCAGTTCCGCATGCGTATAGGCCGCGCCGGTCGGGTTCGACGGCGAGTTGAGGATGATCCACTTGGTCTTCGGCGTGATCGCCTTCTCCAGCGCATCGGGCTGCAGCTTGAAACCGAACTCCGCGGTGCAGACCACCGGCACGGACTCGCCGCCGGCCAGCGCCACCATCTCCGGATAGCTCACCCAGTACGGCGCCGGGATGATGACCTCGTCGCCCGGATTGATGGTCGCCATCAGCGCGTTGTAGAGCACCTGCTTGCCGCCGGTGCCGACGCTGATCTGGCTCGGCTTATAGGTCAGGCCGTTCTCGCGCTGGAATTTGGCGACGATCGCCTCCTTCAGCTCGGGAATGCCGTCGACCGCCGTATACTTGGTCTTGCCGGCTTCGATGGCATGGATCGCCGCCAGCTTGATGTTGGCAGGCGTGTCGAAATCCGGCTCGCCGGCGCCGAGGCCGATGACGTTGCGGCCGGCCGCTTTGAGCTGCCGTGCTTTATCCGTGACCGCGATAGTCGCGGACGGCTTCACACGGTCGAGCGCGGCGGACAAGAACGACATCGTTGGCTCCTTGCAAGCGTCGTGAACTGGCGATCTCACGACTCTGGTTCTGATGGGATCGCACCACCTTAGAACGCACTACGTTGCACTGCAAGAAGCTTGCATGAAACAGCCCGTGATCGTGGTGCGAAAGCAACAACACATACGTTCGTGCAGGCCGATCCGCGGCGCTGGCACAATATCCCGCGCCGATCCGATGCTGCAGCAGCTTTCAACTTTTCCAGATCGGGGGACTTGCGGCGCGCGGGAGCGAACCTCATTGTTTAACCGCGTTGCGGGCGAACGAACCGGGCGCTCCGGCGACAGGTAAAGCCACGCAATGTACAAGCTCTATTCGATGCAGCGATCCGGCAACAGCTACAAGGTCCGCCTTGCGCTGGCCTTCCTCAACAAGCCGTATCGCTCCATTGAAATCGATATCCTGCGGGGCGAAAGCCGCACACCGGATTTCCTGGCCAAGAACCCCAGCGGCCAGGTACCGCTGCTGGAGGTGGAGGACGGCCGTTTTCTGGCCGAATCCAACGCCATTCTTTGGTACCTCGCCAACGACACCCACCTGCGCCCCGAGTCCCGGCTCGGCCGGGCCGAAGCCCTGCAGTGGATGTTCTTCGAACAGCATGCGCTGGAGCCGAACATCGGCGCCGCCTACTTCTGGCTGGCGCTAGTTCGTGGCGGGCGCGACCTGCAAACCCACGCGCTCGACGACTGGATGGAACGCGGCTATGGAGCCCTGCAGGTAATGGAGAACCACCTCAAGAACCATGAGTTCTTCGCTGCCGGCCAGCTGACCGTCGCGGACATCGCTCTCTATGGCTACACCCACGTCGCCGATCAGTGCGATTTCGACCTCGCGACGTTCCCTGCCACCCGGGCCTGGTTGCAGCGTGTCGAACAGGTTCCCGGCTTCGTCGGCATGGACTGGCGACCCAATCCGGCCGACAGCAAAGCCGAGGCCTGACGACCTGACGCAGGTTCACCGATCATCTGAACGTGAACGGTAAGGACAGCGGGCATAACCATACCTTCCGCCATGATTTGGCCCGGTTTGGCTCGTTAGCCGCCCAAATCTCGCCGCCGATCCTGTGCAAATTCCGCCTTGCGGGTGATTCGCCCGTAACATGAAGGATTTACGACCATGAAACGGTCGCGCGGCGCTGGACCGGGGTTCGCTGATACTCCCGCTCCCGTTGCTTCCTCCCGGCTGACCCATGCCGTCGCAGCGTCGCTGGCGATTGCGCTCTCGGTTTGCCTGATGGTGACGATCACCATGCTCTCGATCAATACGCTGACGTTGCCGGCCTGATCGTCAGGACCGGTCCGGCCGACGCTGACCTAATTTTTGCAGGCAGCGGGCGGTCACTTCACCGATCAATCGCGCCTCCATGAGGGAGGCGTTTATTCTGGGCATTCGCCAATGAAGGCACCTGTCCTTTGGGTCACCGGTTCGCTCGCGGCCGCGACGGCGCTGACCGTGTCGTTCCTGATCGCGACCACGTCGCGCGGGGCCGACACCTCGTTCGCGTCCAGCGCCGGACAACTCGATGTGCAAACCATTGCCAGCGGACTCGTGAATCCGTGGGCGCTGGCGTTCCTGCCGGACGGCCGCATGCTGGTGACCGAACGTCCCGGACGCATGCGGATCGTCACCGGCAACGGCCAGCTCTCGCCGCCGCTCAAGGGCGTTCCCGAAGTCTGGGCCACCGGTCAGGGTGGCCTGCTCGATGTGGTCACCGACAAGGACTTCAAGCAGAACAACACGATCTATTTCTGCTTCGCCGAGCGCGCATCGGGCGGTGGCCGCACAGCGGTGGCGCGCGCGAAGCTGGTGGAAGCCGACACGCCACGGCTCGACGAGATGAAGATCATCTTCCGGCAACAAGGGCCGCTTTCGAGCGGCAATCATTATGGCTGCCGGATCGCACAGGCGAACGACGGCAATCTGTTCGTGACGCTGGGCGAACATTTCAGCCACCGCGACCAAGCTCAGAACCTCGCCAATCATCTCGGCAAGATCATCCGCATCACGCCGGACGGCGCCGCGCCCAACGACAACCCGTTTGTCGGGCGCGAGGGCGCGAAGCCGGAGATCTGGAGCTACGGCCATCGCAACGAACAGGGACTGGCGATCAATCCCGCGTCCGGCGAGTTGTGGGAGATCGAGCACGGCCCGCGCGGCGGCGACGAGGTCAACATCATCGGCAAGGGCAAGAACTACGGCTGGCCGGTGATCGGCTACGGCATCGACTACAACGGCGCGAAGATTCACGAGAGTACCGCGAAGGCCGGCATGGAGCAGCCGATCAAATACTGGGTGCCGTCGATCGCGCCGTCCGGCATGGCGTTCTACACCGGCAAGCTGTTTCCCAAATGGGACGGCAGCCTGTTCACCGGCGCGCTGGCCGGCAAGATGCTGGTGCGGCTTTCGCTCAAGGGCAACAGCGTGACCGGCGAGGAACGGCTTCTGCAAAATCTCAACGAGCGCATTCGCGACGTCCGGCAGGGACCCGACGGCGCGCTGTGGCTGCTGACCGACAACGCGGCCGGCCGCATTCTTCGCATCTCGCCGGCCGGGAAATAGAGCATGATCCCGAAAAGTGGAAACCGGTTTTCGGATATGATCACGCTCAATCGAAAAGAATGGGCGAGGACCCTGATTCAACACAGTTGAATTCAGGTTCCAAGCGACGTCGAGACGTTGCGTACGCAACCACATCAACTTGAATACAAAGTCGCGCAACTCAACCGTGCACGATTTACCGGGCGTTAGCGTTGACGCGCGATCGCTGTTCGAAACCGTGAACAACTTCGCGCGAGATGTGCCTAAATTCCTCACGGTTCAAGGGTTTGCCATGCGGATCGACTGGCGTGCATTGTTCGGCCCGGTCATGACGGCAGCGACATCGCTGGCGGCGATCGTGGCTGACCAGAGCTTTACGGTCCCCAATCCCGCGCCGCTGCAGGTCTGCATCGTTGGCATCGCCGCCGCGCTCAGCGGGGTCGGTCCGGGACTGGTGAGCGCCGTCATCGCCGTCGCTACGACATCGGTGTTCCTGCTGCATCACGGCCATGCCACGGGTCTCGATTCCGCGAACCTGGCGCGCCTGCTGCTGCTCGCCGTCACAGCGTCCGGCACGGCGGTGGTGACCGGCATGCTGCGGAAGAAAATGCTGGATGCCATCGAACATCAGCGCCGACGAAATGCCACCGCGACACGGCTCGCCGCCGCACTGAACCAGATCGACATCGGCGTGGTGCTGCTCGACAAGGACACCCGCGCCGAATTCATCAACCGTGCCTTCCGCAAATACTTCGCGCTGCCGGATGCCAAGGCCGACAGCAAGCCGCCGTTCATCGCGCTGATGTATCATGGCCGCGATGCCGGCTGTTACGAACTGCCGGAAGACGAACTCAGCCATTTCATCGCCGAACGGACCGAGAAGATGCGCATCGGCGATTCAACACCGATCAACATCAAGCTCACCGACGGCCAGGTGATGCGCTTCAGTTGCACGGCATTGCCCGATGGCGGCCGCATGCTGGCTTACACACCGGTCACCGACCTGATCCGCCGTACCGACAATCCGGCGGATGCCGAATACTATCGTTCGCTGCGCGGCACGGGCGGCCTGTTTCCGGTCGCCAACATGCGCGCCGCAGAATAGCCCCGCAGCAGCCCGCTGTGGACAAGTTGTGATGTCATCGGCCTGCAACAAACCATTGCTAGCGTTCGATTGCGCTTGGTCCTTCCCCCCGTCCCGGATCACATGCGCCCAGCGGTCCCTGTCAGTTGCCGCGCTTGACCGGGGCCGCATTTTTTTGTCCGCGTGCCTGTTTCGTACCGCGTCGCGACCCAACCGCCCATTGCTCCCGCGCGTACATTCTGGTTAACGACCACTCCATGATCCGCTTCATACTGGTCATCCTGGCGCTCATCGTCCTGACGCTGCTGTTGCTGCCGTTGCAATTGCTCGGCATCGCTTTCAACCTGCGCTGGCAACGGACCATTCCGCACATCTATCACCGCATCCTTTGCGCACTGGCCGGTGTGCGGATTCACCAGACCGGACATCGCAGCCCCGATACGCCGGTGCTGATCCTCGCCAATCATGTCTCATGGCTCGACATCTGCGTGATCTCGGCGGTAACGCCGGTGGTGTTCGTCGCCAAGAGCGAAGTGGCCGGATGGCCGGTATTCGGCTGGCTCGCGAAACTGCAGCGCACCGTGTTCATCGATCGCGAGCGCCGGCAGAAGACCGGCGCGGCGACCGAAGAGATCGCAGGGCGGCTGCTCGGTGGCGATGCGGTGGTGCTGTTCGCCGAGGGCACGTCGAACGACGGCACGCGCATCCTGCCGTTCAAATCGGCGCTGATCGGCGCGGTCCATCATGCGCTCGGCACCTCGACGCATCATGAGCAGATCACGGTGCAACCGATGTCGGTCGCCTACACCCGCTTCGACGGTCTGCCGATGGGCCGCGCCCTGCGCGAACGGGTCGCGTGGTACGGCGACACCGATCTGATCCCGCATTTCATCGGCGTGCTGTCCTCCGGTGCGATCGATGTCACGGTGAGTTGGGGCGAGGCTCTGGCGCTCGATATCAACACCGACCGCAAGCAAACCGCACGCAACGCGGAAGCCGCGGTGCGGCGCATGACGGTGGCGGCGCTGCGCGCGGGATCACCGCAACCATCGGTCTCCGCAGGCGCGATGACCCTCGGCACAGCCGGCATCTCCGCTTCGAATTCGTGAAGCGCTAGGCCGACCCTTTGCTCTCGCCCGGGTGCCGCCCGGCTTCCCGCGGAAACAGCAGAATGCCGGCGATCATCAGCGCTGCGAGCACTGCAGATGCCGTGAAGCGGCTGAATGCCAGTCCGCCGTGGTCGATGGGTTTGTCGAGCAGGTCGCCAAGTGTGGCGCCGAGCGGCCGCGTCAGGATGAATGCGCTCCAGAACAACAGCGTCCGCGACACGTTCGTAAGGAAGTATGCGGCAGCAACGACCACGAGTCCCGCGGCAAATACCAGCGCCCCACGCTCGTAACCGAACCCGTTGGTATCGGCCATCCAGTCGCCGAGCGCCGTGCCCAATGTCTGCGAGAACAGGATGGCACCCCAGTAAAACATCTCGACCTTGGGCGACGCCACGGTGTGAACCGAAATCGAACCGGTCGACCGGTACCAGACGTAGAGCGTGAGCATCAGCAGCGCGAACAGGATCGACGATCCTCCGGCATAGCCGATGCCCAGCGAGCGGTCGGCGAAATCGGCCATCGTCGTGCCGGCAGTCGTGGTCGCCACGATCACCGCCCAGTACAGGAATGCGTGGAAGGATTTCGCCGAAATCTGTCCGGCAACGGCCGCCACAAACAGGCCGATGAAGATCACGCTGCTGATCGCATAGCCGAGATTCAGTGACATCGACACCGCGTCGCCCGCGGTCTCGCCAAGCGTCGTGGCCACGATCTTGATGATCCAGAATCCCAGCGTGACTGCGGGGACCTTGTTGAGCGTAGCGTTGTCAGAATCCGTCATGCACTTCCTTCTCGGGCACCGATGCGATTGCAGGCCGCTCATGAATTCCTGTGACTTGCCGCAAGCTAGTTCACCCGTCACAGTGCGATCAACTCACGCTATGTTGACAGGATCATTCCATGCAAATTCGCAATCTCGGCGGTTCCGGTCTGCGCGTCTCGGTGGTCGGCCTCGGCTGCAATAATTTCGGGCAGCGCATCGATCTCGAAGCCTCGCGCAAGGTGATCCACAGGGCGATCGACCTCGGCGTCACGCTGTTCGACACCGCCGACATCTATGCCGGGCGCGGCGGCTCCGAAACCGTGTTGGGCGAAGTGCTCGGCAACCGGCGCAAGGATATCGTGCTGGCGACGAAGTTCTCGAAAGCGATGAGCGACGACGGGACCAAACAGGGTGCGTCGCGGCGTTACATCATATCGGCGGTGGAAGACAGCCTGCGGCGCCTGAAGACCGATTACATCGATCTCTACCAGCAGCACGATTACGATCCGCTGACGCCGATCGAGGAAACCCTGCGCGCGCTCGACGATCTCGTGCAGCAGGGCAAGGTGCGCTACATCGGCAATTCGAACTTCCCGGCATGGCGCATCAGCGAGGCTGAGTTCACCGCGCGCGCCATCAACACCACGCGTTACGTTTCCTGCCAGGATGAATACAGCCTCGTGGTACGCGGCATCGAGAAGGATCTGCTGCCGGCGGCGCAGCAATACAATCTCGGCCTGCTGCCGTTCTTTCCGCTGGCCAGTGGATTGTTGACCGGCAAATACAAGCGCGGCGCATCGGTGCCCGACGACACCCGCTTCGCGAAAATGCCGGCGCTGCGCGACCGCTATGCCACGCCGCGCAACGAGGACATGGTCGAAAAACTCGAGGCCTTCGCCAAGGCGCGCGGCCATACCATGCTCGAACTGGCCTTCTCATGGCTGGCATCGCGGCCGCAAGTGTCGAGCGTGATCGCCGGCGCCACCCGCGTCGAGCAGATCGAGGCCAACGTCAAGGCGGTCGGTTGGGCATTGAGCGCGGACGATCTTGCAGAGATCGACAAGATCACGCTCTGAGATGCCATCCGGAGTTGATGCCTCAAACGCAGCCAATAAAGTGAAGCTGTCGTTATCTGGTTCGTCATGGCCGGATTTATTCCGGCCATCCACGTCTTGATCGTATCCCAATAGAAAACGTGGATGGCCGGGACAAGCTCGGCCATGACGAAAGAGATACTCACGGACTCGAGAAGAACGCGACGATCGCGGTGCGACGCCTACACCACCAGCCCCTGAACCGGCTTCACCGCGGCACTGTCGGGAAACACCGCTTGCGCCAGCACACGCTCGCTCAATCCGACGTGGTCGTGCAGCACGCCCTTGAGAATGGCACGCAGATCCGTGGTCGGCGCGAGATCGCGCGCCTGATACAGGTTGGCTGTCTTCAATCCGGGCCAGTCGGCAATGACGCGGCCACCTTTCACTGCACCGCCTGCCAGGAACGCCACCGTGCCGGTGCCGTGATCGGTGCCGAACGTGCCGTTGATCTTCGCCGTGCGGCCGAATTCGGTCGCGACCACGATCACCGTATCGCGCCAGTGCGCACCAAGGCCGCTCTCGAACTCGCCGAACGCGGCGTCGAGCCCCGACAAGCGTTGCGCCAGTTGCCCGACCGGGCCGCCCTCGTTGGCGTGGGTGTCCCAGCCGTCGAACGCGAGCGCGGCGATCCGCGGGCCGTCATCCTCGGCCATCAGTTTGGCGACGCCGCGCGCCGTCAGTTGCATGGCGCCGATGCCGTTTCGCGGCTTCGCCCGCATATCGTCGCCGCGCGCCGCGACCTTCTCCAGTTGCAGGCCTTGCGACAACGCATCCGCTAACGCGGGATCGCGATGCTTGTAGAGATCGAACAGCCGCATCGCGGTGTCGTCGGCCGCCTGCGGCAGATTCACCGGCGCCCAGCCGACCGTCGGCGCGGGCCCTCGCAGCACCAGCGGCGCCGTCGCGCCCACCGCCAGGCCGGTGGTCACCCGCTCGCCGCGCGGCAACGCGCCGAGCGCGCGATTGAGCCAGCCGGATTGCACCCTGCCCGGCCCCGCAAAGCCGCTCTCCAGCACGTCCTGTCCGTCGAAATGCGAGCGTTCGCGATACGGCGTCGCCACCGCGTGCACCACGGCTGCATGTTTCTCGCGATACATCCGCGCGAACTGCGTCATCGACGGATGCAACGCGAAGAATGAATCGAGATCGATCGCAGCGTGCGGCCCATCGCGCGTCAGTGCAATCGCGCCATGCAGGCCGGCATAATCGGGATCGCTTATCGACGCCACGGTGGCGAGGCCGTCCAGCGCCCCGCGCAGGATGATCGTGACAAGGCGCGGATCGCGGCCGTCAGCGGCCCGCGCGAACTTCGGCAGATAGGCCCACGCCGCGAACGATGCGCCGCCCAGCAACAGCCCGCGACGGCTGATCGACAAGGACGATCTGCTTTCACAACATTCCATCGTCATCTCCTCTGGAATTCCGGCGACATCAGCAGCAGCGCAAAAGCCTGCTGACGCGTCTCGGCGCGCGCAATCGTTTGGCGGGTATCCTGCGAGGCGGCATCCGACATCGCAATGTCGAGCAGGTCGCGCGCATCGAGGCTGTCGCCGATCCGCGATGCCACTTGCGCAGCGATATCGAGGCGCAGTTTCATTTCCTCCGGTGCGGCCCATGCGGCGTTGGTATCGGCGAAACCGTTCGGGCCCGCCGGGGTCCACAACGGCTGGCCGAGAATGTTCAGCCCGTTGAGATAGCGGCCCGGGTCTTCCGGAATGCGCGCCATCAACCGGCCGATCGCAATCAGATATTCATAGGGCGAGCGTATCTTGGTCATCGGCGCCTGCCAGGCTTCGTCGGAATCGACAAGCGCGAGCGCCAGCGCCTTGAGATCGCCATCGGTCTTCCTGAACACGTCGTTGAGACGCACCACCAGCGCCGGCGGCGGATCGTCCGCCACGAAATGCCGCGCGAATTTCGTCGCGATGAATTTCGCCGTCGCCGGGTGGCGTGCGATATCGCCCAGTGCTGCTTCGCCCTGCGCCAGTCCAGTCTCCG
Source organism: Xanthobacteraceae bacterium (assembly GCA_024508855.1). Classification (GTDB taxonomy): domain Bacteria; phylum Pseudomonadota; class Alphaproteobacteria; order Rhizobiales; family Xanthobacteraceae; genus 62-47. The sequence goes on along the minus strand of JANINJ010000042.1, from coordinate 130,251 downwards.
GATAGCTTCTGCCGAGCAGGGTCTGCGTGCCCGGCTCGTGCGCGTTGACGTTGAACACGAAGCTGCCCGGCTCGCCGAGGCGGCCTGCGCGTCCGGCATAGGTCCAGCCGGTGAGAATACGCGCCAGCGTGGTGACGTCGCCCTGCGTGTAACCGCTGCCGACGCCGAGCGTGTGCAATTCCATGATTTCGCGCGCGAGATTTTCGTTCAGTCCGCGCTTGCTGCGCTGACCCGCTTTCGAATTCGGTCCGATGGACTGCTGGTTGTCGAGGAAGAACAGCATCGCCGGATGCTGCTCCACGGCCTTCAGCATGTCGCCGAAGTGACCCAGCACATGCGGCCGGATCGCCTCACGCTCGAACGCACCCGCCCAGATCCGCGCAGGCTGACCCTTGCTGGCGGAAATGCAGAAATGGTTCGACCAGAATGCGACCAGCCGTTCGACGATGCCGCAATCGGCAAGCGTGGCGCGCTGGATCCGCGCCAGCGCCTCGGCGCGATAGGTTTTCTGGATGATATTGAGTTGCGGTTTGGCCGGGATGGTTTTTGCAGGCTTCATCGCGCCGGGGGGATTCATCGTCGCACCGTTCGGCGCCATCGCGGATGCCTCCGGCTTCTCCATCGCCGGAGGCGGAGATTCGTTCTTCGGCTTGCTTTCGGCCGAAGCCGCCGCTGACTTCGCGGCAGCTTCGCGCTGTTCCTTGACCTCGAGCTGATAGGCAAACAATGCGGCCGCGAGGTCGGGCGTCGTCTGCAACCCGGGAGCCTCGAGCAATACTGTTGCGGGCCGTGCAAGTTCGGCCTTGACGAAACCGCGCGGATCGGAGGCCGCGTTCATAAAATCGCCCGAGGCGCCGCCGCGTGCGCCGAAGCCGAAGCGGTTGAGTGCGACGAGAGCTGCTTGCGGATCGCGGGCCATCGGACTAACGCTCGTTATCATTGCGTCGAAGAAGTCGACTATAGTCCCCAGGGAAATGAACCCGCGATGAAAAACCCGAACACGAACCGGTCCGATTGATGACAAATCCGTTAGCTGCAACAGTTCCGGTTCCGCGTCGGCTCGCCTGCGCACGATGCGGCACGGAGTTCGGCTGCACCCTTTCGGGCGACTGCTGGTGCGGCGAAGAGAGCGCGCGGCTGCCACTGCCCACAACCGGAACGGGTTTTGCGGATTGCCTGTGCCGCGATTGCCTGCGCGCCATCGCTGCCGGAGGCGCGCCACGCTGGGAAATCGGCGCGGTGTTGCTCGATATGGACGGCACGTTGATCGACACCGAACGGGTCTATCGCACCAGCCTGGCATCCGCGCTGGCCGATCTCGGCTACGCGGATGGCCTGACGATTGCGCACGCGATGATCGGACTGCCCGCCGTGGAGTGCGAGATCATGCTGTTCGAGCACTACGGTGCAAATTTCCGGATCGACGAATTGCGCCGCGCCTTCGTCAGCTACAAGGACGATATGCTGCGCGAGGGGCTACCGGTGAAGGACGGCGCGCTCGAACTGCTCGATGCGCTACGCGAAGCCGACTGCCCCATGGCCATCGTCACCTCGTCGTCGCGCCGCGGGGCCGAGGAGCACCTGACGCTGGCCGGCATCCGTTCGCGCTTCGACACCATCGTGACCCATGACGATGTCGTGCGCGGCAAGCCCGATCCGGCGCTTTATCTGCTGGGAGCGGATCGCCTCGGCTTTCGCCCGCAGCTCTGCGTCGCCATCGAAGATTCCACTCCGGGCATTGCGGCTGCCCATGGCGCCGGAACGATTCCGATCATGGTGCCGGATATGGTGCAGCCGAGCGACGAGACGCGCACCAAATGTGCCGCGGTGCTGCCCGATCTGCGTGCGGCGCTGGCGATGCTGCGAGAGAAAGGCGCGTTCAACACATCGAGCCTGCGCGACTAATTGTTCGCACGTCGCCTGCGGGTCCGGCCAAGCCCGGCACGCAAAATACTGCGCACCGCCGCGCGGGAAGCCACTTCCCTAGCAGACGTGCGTGACGCATAATCCTCGGCAGAATCCAAATCCGTAGAGAGGGTCGCCATGATCACGCGCAGGCAGGCTGTCGGAGCTTTGTTGACGTTATCGGTGTTCGCATCGGCGCCCGCATGGGCCGCGCGGTTGCTCACCAAACTCGACCCCGACAAGGACGGCACCGTAGATCTGGCGGAAGCCAAGAACGCCGCCGCCGCTTTGTTCGACAGGCTCGACCGCGATCACGACGGCACGCTCGATGCCAAGGAACTGCGCGGCCGCCTGAATGCGAAGGAATTCGCCGCCGCCGATCCCGACAAGGACGGAACGCTCGACAAGGACGAATATCTCGCGCTGGTCGAGCAGCGCTTCAAGGCCGCGGACCCGGACAACGACGGCACCGTCGACGCCAAGGAACTCCGGTCGCGGGCCGGCAAGGCGCTGGCGCGGCTGCTGAGATAAGCCGTCGGCGCCACCTGCCTCGCGCGAGACGCCTGCAGCCTGAAGCCGCCCGATTGAACGCCGTTCGCTTGCGATGCGACCAAGGGCAGCAGCGCGCGTCGCGCCGGGAGAAACTTGATGCCTTATTCCAGCGATGACCTGCGCGCCGCCGCCGATGCGGGCCTGATGTCATCGGATCAGCTAGCGCGGTTGCTCGCCTTCCTGCAGGCACGCAAGCCGGTCGCCGCCGCACCCAAGGCGGTGACATTCGACATGACCCATCTGCTTTGGTACGCGGGCACGCTCATCGTGATGAGCGCGATGGGGCTGTTCTCGACGCTGGCGTTCTCGCAGATGGGAGGCACTGCGCTCACTATCACAGCACTGGTTTACGCCGTGCTGTTCGGCTGCGCGGGACACTATCTGTGGACCGTCAAAAAGCTCCGCACGCCTGGCGGGCTGCTGATCGCGGTCGCGGTCGCGATGGCGCCGCTCGCGGTGTTCGGCATACAGGATGCGCTCGGCCTCTGGACCACTATGGGCAAGCCCGGGACGGTTCGCGATTTCTATATCTGGGTCAAAGGAAGCTGGATTTTCATGGAATTGGCGACCATTGCCGCGGCCGTGCTGGCGCTGCAATTTTACCGCTTTCCGTTCATCGTCCTGCTGATCGCCATCGCGCTCTGGTTCCTGTCGATGGATATCGTGCCGTGGATCACCGGATCGCCGTTTGGCAACTGGGAAACCTCGCGGCAGGTATCGGTCTGGTTCGGGCTTGGCATCATCGTCGCGGCGATCGTCGTCAATCTGCTGCAGCGCTCCGGCGATTTCGCTTTCTGGCTCTATCTGTTCGGTGTCCTGACGTTCTGGGGCGGCATCACCGCATCCTCGCATGGCACGGCGCTCGACAAGGCACTGTATTGCGCGATGAATGTCGGCTTCCTGCTGGTGGCGGTGGCGCTCGGGCGGCGTGTGTTCGCGGTGTTCGGCACGCTCGGCATCGCGCTCTACCTCGGCGACCTTGCCGATAAGGTGTTCAAGGATTCGCTGCTGTTCCCGTTCGCGCTGTCGCTGATCGGCGTCGCGATCATCGCGCTCGGGCTTTATGTCCATCGCCATCAGGATGCGATCCGCGCCTGGATCGAGCCACGGCTTCCGGCAGCCCTGCGCCGCTTCCGTGATAGGAATGCAGCGCTTGCGAGGCCCGCCGATATCGCGGGCTGATTGCACCGCCGGGCCTTTTATCATCGCCGGACTCAGCCCATATTCCGGCCATGGCGAAGAAACCTGCTCCCCCCAAAAAGCCCGGCAAGACCCCGAAATCCAAGGCGCATCGTCCCGACGTGCAGCCGATCGGTCCCGCGCTCGCGGAACTGCTGAATCCCGCGATCAATCGCGGCGATGCGGGCATGGGCTCGGGGACGGGGTTGCAACCTCCGCCGGACAATTCGTGGGATCGCCGCGCCGGCGGCGAGGCCGCTGCGCATCGTGCGCGCGCCTCGACACCGAAGACCGTCGGACATGACACCGGCCCACGGCAGGACCAACCGCGCGGTTTCGAGGAAGCGCCGCAAGCCAACTACGGCACCGCAGCGACGATCCCGACGCTCGATCCGGAACTGGCGCGACAGCTCGGGCTGCCGACCGAGGAAGACGACAACGCCGCGCTGGCACGGCCGCCGCGCAGCAAGATGGAAGGCCTCGGCGTCGCCGCCACCGCCGATGCGCTGGAAAATCTGATCCGCGAAGGCCGCCCCGAATTCAAGAAGGAGGATGGCAGCGTCAAGGTATGGACGCCGCATCGGCCGCCGCGCCCGGAGAAATCCGAAGGCGGCGTGCGCTTCGAGATCAAGTCCGAATACGAACCGAAGGGCGACCAGCCGACCGCGATCAAGGAACTGGTGGAAGGCATCCAGCGCAACGATCGCACGCAGGTTCTGCTCGGCGTCACCGGCTCCGGCAAGACCTACACCATGGCCAAGGTGATCGAGGCGACGCAACGCCCGGCCATCATTCTCGCGCCGAACAAGACGCTGGCGGCGCAGCTCTACGGCGAGTTCAAGAACTTCTTCCCCGACAACGCGGTAGAGTATTTCGTCAGCTATTACGATTACTATCAGCCGGAGGCGTACGTTCCCCGCACGGATACGTACATAGAAAAAGACTCCTCGATCAACGAGCAGATCGACCGCATGCGTCACTCGGCGACGCGCGCGTTGCTGGAACGCGACGACGTCATCATCGTGGCGTCGGTGTCGTGCATCTACGGTATCGGCTCGGTCGAGACCTATACCGCGATGACCTTCGCGCTGAAGAAGGGCGAGCGCATCGACCAGCGGCAACTGATCGCCGATCTCGTCGCGCTTCAGTACAAGCGCACCCAGGCCGATTTCACCCGCGGCACCTTTCGCGTGCGCGGCGACGTGATCGACATCTTCCCGGCGCACTATGAAGACCGTGCATGGCGCGTGAACCTGTTCGGCGACGAGGTGGAGAGCATCGAGGAGTTCGATCCGCTCACCGGCCACAAGAGCGACGAGCTCGAATTCATCAAGATCTACGCCAACTCGCATTACGTGACGCCGCGGCCGACGCTAGTGCAGGCGATCAAGTCGATCAAATCCGAACTGAAGATGCGGCTCGATCAGCTCAACAATCAGGGCCGCCTGCTGGAGGCGCAGCGGCTGGAGCAGCGCACCACGTTCGATCTCGAAATGATGGAAGCCACCGGAAGCTGCGCCGGCATCGAGAACTATTCGCGCTATCTCACCGGCCGCCTGCCTGGCGAGCCCCCGCCGACGCTGTTCGAATACGTGCCCGACAACGCGCTGGTGTTCGCTGACGAAAGCCACGTCACCGTGCCGCAGATCGGCGGCATGTTCCGCGGCGACTTCCGCCGCAAGGCGACCTTGGCCGAATATGGCTTCCGCCTGCCGTCCTGCATGGACAACCGGCCGCTGCGCTTCGAGGAATGGGACATGATGCGCCCGCAATCGGTAGCGGTGTCGGCGACGCCCGGCGCATGGGAGATGAACGAGGCCGGCGGCGTGTTCGTCGAGCAGGTCATCCGTCCCACCGGGCTGATCGATCCGCCGGTGCACATCCGCCCCGCGCGCACACAGGTCGACGATCTGGTTGGCGAAGTGCGCGCCACCGCGCAGGCCGGCTATCGCTCGCTGATCACGGTGCTGACCAAGCGGATGGCGGAAGACCTCACCGAATACCTGCACGAGCAGGGCATTCGCGTGCGCTACATGCACAGCGACATCGATACCATCGAGCGCATCGAGATCATCCGCGACCTTCGCCTCGGCGCATTCGACGCGCTGGTCGGCATCAACCTGCTGCGCGAAGGCCTCGACATTCCGGAATGCGCGCTAGTCGCCATCCTCGATGCCGACAAGGAAGGTTTTCTGCGCAGCGAGACGTCGCTGATCCAGACCATCGGCCGCGCGGCGCGCAACGTCGACGGCAAGGTGATCCTCTACGCCGACCAGATGACTGGCTCGATGGAGCGCGCCATCGCCGAGACCGATCGCCGCCGCGAGAAGCAGGTGGCGTACAACACCGAGAACGGCATCACGCCAGAGAGCGTCAAGAAATCCATCGGCGACATTCTCGACAGCGTCTATGAGCGCGACCATGTGCTGGTGGAGATCGGTGACGGCGGCATGGCCGACGACGCCATCGCCATCGGGCACAATTTCGAGGCGGTGCTGGCCGATCTCGAAACCCGGATGCGCGAAGCGGCCGCCGACCTGAACTTCGAGGAAGCCGCACGGCTGCGCGACGAGGTGAAGCGCCTGCGCGCGACGGAACTGGCGGTGGTGGATGACCCCACCGTCAAGCAGCGCGGCATCGCGGCTAAAGGCGGCGCCTACAAAGGCAGCAAGCAATTCGGCGACGCGGCGAACCTGCCGGCGAAATCCAGGGTGCGTAAGCCCACCCTCGACGAGATGGGCATCGCCTCGTGGCACGAGGTCAAGCCGGATCGCAAAAGCGTCGCGCGTCCGCGCAAACCGACGCTCGATGAAATGGGTCCCGGCACCGAGAGCCGCATCTACAAACCGAAATCCATGCGCGAGGGCGGACAGGAATTCGGCGGCGTCATCAAGAACGGCCCCGCCCCGCGCTCCAGCGGCGGATCGCCGGGGCATCGCGGCGGATGGAAGAAGCGGTAGACGCGAAGCATGGCGATTGCCGGATTCATCTCCATATAGAGCGACAGATCAAAACACTCCCTCCTCTCGATGAACGCCGGTCCGGCGCATCGTCCTGACGTCTCTTTCCGGGAATTCCCATGACACCGCTGTCCATCCTCGACCTTGTGCGCGTCACCGAAGCAACCGACGCGCGCGGCGCGCTCGACAACGCGCGCGATCTCGCGGCACACGCCGAGGCGTGGGGCTATCGCCGCATCTGGGTGGCCGAGCATCACAACATGACGGGCATCGCCAGCGCAGCGACGTCGGTGGTGATCGGACATATCGCGGCGGGAACGAAGACGATTCGCGTCGGCGCCGGCGGCATCATGCTGCCGAACCACGCGCCTTACGTGATCGCGGAGCAATTCGGAACGCTGGAGCGATTGTTTCCGGGTCGCATCGACCTTGGCCTCGGCCGTGCGCCGGGGACCGATCAGCTCACGCTGCGTGCGCTGCGACGCACGCCCGAGGCCGCCGACAACTTCCCGCAGGACGTGCTGGAGGTGCAGGCATTCCTCGCGCCCGCCGGCCCGACCCAGCGCATTCAGGCGGTGCCCGCCGCCGGCACCAACGTGCCCTTGTGGATTCTCGGCTCGAGCCATTTCGGTGCGATGGTCGCCGCCGAACTCGGACTGCCCTATGCGTTCGCATCGCATTTCGCACCCGCCGAGTTGATCCCGGCGCTGGAAATCTACCGCAGCCGGTTCAAGCCATCCGAACAGCTCGATCACCCCTACGCCATGGTCGGGGTCAACATCATCGCAGCCGACAGCGACGACGAGGCACGGCGGCTGGCCACGACCCAGCAGATGTCGTTCACCAATCTCCTGCGCGGCGCGCGTGGCCTGAGCAAGCCGCCGATCGACGATATCGAGACCTATTGGACGCCGCCCGAAAAAGCCCAAGCCATGCGCATGCTGGCGCGCTCCATCGTCGGATCGCCCGCCACCGTTCGTACCGGTATTAGTACGCTGGCCAAGGAAACCGGCGCCGACGAACTGATCGTCGTGTCCGATATCTACGACCATCCGACGCGCCTGAGATCGTTCGAGATGATCGCCGAGGCGGCGCGTTGAAGCGCGAGTGCCATGACTGACTATCCGGTCGAGGGATCTCGTCGAAAGGCAAAGCACGCAATTCGATACCTCGGCACGATCAAGCGATGGACTACCGAGGAAAAGGTTGGGCGGGTAAAGAAGAGCGTTACTCATATCGTCTAACCGTTAGTCCAACGCGTTGACTTCCGGTAAATGCCCCAATTGAATAGTCTCTCGCGAGATTTTTTGCGATTTTTGAATCTTTTTATTGGGGCTCTACATGGCACATCAGCCGGACATTTGGACCGGCGACGTACGTCGGGTCCTTTATAAGAGACTGGTACAGCTGTTTGGTCCGAGCGAGGGCTGGAAAAAGAACTCTTCTCCAGGTGGAAAGCTGGACGAAGAATTTGACCGATTTTGCGAGGTGTTTGCGCAAGCTGTCGGAGCTAAATCGGCAACCGCTGTCAAACATCAGATCCGATTTGCCCTGCCCGAAAAAGGCGACGGCAGCACATGGGGACGTCAAGCTCAAACCGCCATTCTCAACAAGGCCGCTGCTCTGGAGATGGGCTTCATTCGTGACGGTCAACTGCCAGATCTTCTCGCGGTAGGCCGCAAATCCGGACAAGATAATTGAATGGCATTACTCATCACCCATTAATCCCTCCTGCATTGCCATTTCCCCTCCCCGCCTGCTACGTGATCGCATCTATTCGTTTGACGAGCACTCAAGGACCCTTCCCATGGCGGACGCCGATCTGGATGCGATCATCCGGCAAGTTGCGAAGCAGCAGACCAAGACGTTGATGGCCGCCGTGAAGAAGCGTCGCGACCGCTATGTCGCGCTCGCGCAAAAGGCGAAGGACGGCGAGGCCAGGCAGCGCCTTCGGCAGATGGCCAAGCACGCGCTGGAAGAAGGCACGGCGGCGGCGAAACGGCTGCAGATGTCGGCCGACAATGCCGCCGACAGTTATGCGCGCGCTATGCGCAAGGCGGCGGAGGTGCTGGCGTCGCAAACGGCCGTGGTGGCGAAAAAGGCTTCTGCCAAAAAGACGCCCGTCAAGAATGCCAAAACGCCGGCAGCAAAACCGGTTAAGGCAAATGCCGCCAGGAACGCAAAGGCCTGAGCGTAACGCTTCGCACGCGAGCGTTCGCTACAACTTCGATCACCCACATTGTCCGAATTTTTCGGCTTAGCCGATTGCGCCCGTCGCCCACGCGCTTCAGGCATTTCCTGCATCGATACCGGCAGCGGCGTGCTTCGCGATGAGCGGGGATGTTCGTGCCGTGTCCCGCATATCGGCGCGCGTCGCAGTCTTCGCAGCCGCGCAATGTTTCGCCCCGGATCGGTCGCGACGAAGCGTACACATTTTGACGACTTTTTTTGCCGGCCGCGCTAACATTGCAGCAACCTTGCCGGGCACCGGGACTTGTCCGGCGGGCCATTCTGCTTTCAGTGAGGGCTGCAACAACAACAAGAAACCGGGCGGGAGACATCGATGGGCGACGACGGCAATCGGCAATGCGTTCTCGCTTTCATTCGCGCCTATTACGAAGGCGATGCGGCGACGGCGCTCGCCTGCTGCGCGGACGATTTCGACAGCATCACCTACGCGCCGGTCGATCTGTTTCCGCATCTCGGGCACAAGCACGGCAAGGCCTGGGTCACCGAGGCCATCGCCATCCAGCAGCAGCGCTATTCATCGCGCAAGCACGAGGTGGTCTTCATCGCAGCCGATGGGCCGAAAATCGCGACCATGACGCGCGCCGCCCTGACCAAACAGAACGACGGCCGCGTGGTGCAGATGGATGTCGCGGAATTCTTCAGGCTGGCGAACGGCCGCATCGTCGAGCACCGGTCGTTCTTCGATTCCTTCGATTTCGTCCAGCAGGTGCTCGGCCACGACCTCAGCGAGAGCTTTGCCGCGAGCGTCCGCGGCGCGATGCAATCGTAGGGCGCCGGCCGGCAATCCTCACGTCGTCTGACGTCCCATTCAATATTATTTGAATAATATCAATATCTTAAATCAGCGTCACCCAACTTCGACTTGCGATTTTCTTTCACACCCGAGCGATGTGAAAGCAAACTCGCATTTGTGCATTGCAAAAAAGCAGCTTGCTTTCCGGTCCGCCGCAGCTATGTGACGATTTGAATTGAATGAGCAGCACCTCGGCACGGCGTCGCGAATGACGCCCCAGGGCCGGTGCTGTCTTGCAGCTTAAATTTCATCAGGACGCATAGTGCCATGACAGAGCATAGCCTCTGGCGTTTTTCACGCGCGTTGCATCGCGCCATCAACGACCGAGAACCGGAAGACCTCGAAGCCCTGATCGACGATGACGTCGACTGGACGATCTATGGGCCGGTCGACATGTTCACCTTCCTCGGCGCGCGGCACGGCAAGGAAGCCGTGCTCGACGTGTGCCGCAAGATCGCGGAGAACGTGCGCATTCACCGCTTCGAACGTGAATCCGTCATGCTGGGGGAGAACAGCGCCGCATCGATGATGCGCTATTCGCTGACTGCGCTCAATTCCAACCGGCCGATCAGCCTGCGCATCGCGAATTTCGCACAGTTCAAGGCGGGCCGGCTGATCAGCATGCGGGTGCTGGTCGATACCTTCGATCTGATCGAACAGGCGCTCGGCAGCCCGATCCATCTGCCCAAGATCGCCTGATCGGCCGCCGATTGCGCAATTTCTTTGCGGGTTCGAAAAGCCTTACAGACGAGACTACCAAAATATAAAAATATAACGGAGCGCTTCGCTTTCACGAAACGCTCCGCCCGAAACCGAATGCTGCCTAGTGCATTCCGTGGCGATGGCGCATCATGCGATGCCGTTTCATCATGTGGCGGCGGTGCGAGCGATGCTCACGGTGCATCATCCGGTTCATGGCATTCATCGAACTGGAATGCTGCACGCCCTCGCGGTGCATCATACCGTTTCCGGCGGACGCCGGCCCGACGGCAAACAGCATGGCGGCGGTGGCGACTGCCAAGGCAAATACCTTCATCAACGACCTCCCTGTTGAAATATTCTTGCTGGAGCGCCGGGATAAGCCTTTCCTCGGGATTAAGTTCCATGACCCCACAACGATTAGTTGCCGACCGGCGGGCGACACCTTCGACCCGTGGCCTTCTGCGGTTCGTTAAGCCTGTCACTGGATCGCTATTGCCGCCGCCCTATTTCATCTGAAAGAACCGGGCTCGCCGCACATTGGCCCCGATCTTGTCAAAATCCGCTGAACTTATGGTCGGTCAGGTCGTCGTGCGGGGGACACCGCGCATGCTTCATGCGAAGAGGAACAGCCGATGAGTGCTAATTTGTCTGAAAAAGTGGACTCAATTGAATCCGACAGCAACCTTGCTGCCGTCTCCGAAGTCGAAGCCGGTATCCGCGACTTCGTGCGCAACGATGTCGCCTACCTGCGTCGCCCGGCGGCGGGCACGCCTGCAGCCGACGTGCCGGCAGTGGACACCGCTGCCAATGCCGACGCGACCGTCAGCAACGTCAATTCGCTGATCCAGCGCGTGGCTGGCACATCGCTTGCCGAAATCGAGAACCTCGTCACCGAGCTCGAGAGCCTGCGCGATCTGCTTCACAGCGAAGGTCAGCGCGTACAGCGCGAGATCGCCGGTTACGCGCAGCTCAGCCAGGCTGCGATGAAATCGACCCGCATGATCTCGGACAACGTCGCGCAGTGGAAAAAGGCCGCCGAGAATCTTCGCGGCGATTAAGCTAACTTCTCTATCCCACTCGTTGTCGCAAGGCGCACAGCCTTATCGACGATCCGAGTGGTTCTCCATTGAAGGTCTCTGCCCGAGCAAACTTTCATCCCGCCGCCTCTTCGAGTGCGGCGGGTTTTCTTTTGGCCGATGGGTTCACCCCTGCTCGGGCAGCCGCGCGATGCAAATGAATCGGAGGCTACCGGGTTTCACTGATGCTTGCGACGTTGTCGAAGGAATAGCTGCCGTCGGAATAGCCCTTCACCATGACCCCGGCGATCATCATCACCGCGATGGTCATGGAGCCGAACACAAAGCCCACGAGTTTCAATCCGGTACGGTCTGCCATGGTGTCCCTGCCTTTGCGCGATGGGTCGAGCGTTACCCGCGCAAGGTTCAAAATGCGCTAACGGAAAAATCGTTCCGTGCTGAATATCCGGGGATCGGTGTTGTTAGTTGCCGCGACGCGGCACGAAGGCCGTCGCCAGAAACGAATAAACCTTTTCGCCGCGCTGGTTGACGCCGGTGTTGCGGGCCTGAACGATGCCCCACTCCGGGCGCTTCTCCGACGTCCGCACCGACTCCACGACACTACTGAAGGTGACGGTGTCACCGGCCAGCACCGGCTTGTGCCAGCGCAGTTCACGAAAGCCCGGCGACGGTCCCCACACCGCCGGCGTGCCGCCGGCCGCAAGCGTCGCCGCGGTTTCTTCCTTGCCCTTGGCGACCAGGAGCTTCATGCACACCGAGCCGACATGCCAGCCCGAGGCGGCAAGACCGCCGAACAGCGACTTGCGGCCTTCTTCCTCGTCGAGATGGAATCGTTGCGGATCGAACTGGCGCGCAAATGTCTTGATGGAATCGGCGGTGAACGTGAACGATCCGAGTTCGCGCCGCTGTCCCACCTCAATGTCTTCGAAGAAACGCATCGCCAGTCCTCAAGCCTTCTCGTGCGCGTCGCGGCGCTTGACCATGATCGGCGACGTGGCTTCGAGCAAAGTCTGCCCCGATGCATTGCGTACGCGCATGGCGAACGTCACGATGCCGGTGTCGGGCCGGCTCTGCGAAACGCGCGCCTGGGTCACGTCGACATCCAGAGTCAGATCGTCGCCGGGGCGCAACGGCGATAGCCAGCGCAACTCGTCCACGCCCGGAGAGCCGAGCGACGCCGTGCGTCCGATGAATCCGTCGAACAGCATGCGCATCATCAGCGAGCTGAGATGCCAGCCCGAGCCGGAGAGGCCGCGCAGCATGGAGCGCTTCGCGGCTTCCTCGTCAAGATGCATCGGTTGCGGATCGTACTCGGTAGCGAACGCGATGATCTCCTCGCGCGTCACATGCCGTGGGCCGAATGTGCCGAAATGGCCGACCGGAAAATCTTCAAATGTCAGGGTCATATTGGGGATTGCTTGAAGGGAGGCCTGATTGTGGCCGTTATTTGCCGCAATCTCAAGCCACTCGTCTGCATGACCAGACCGCGATCTTGCCGCATGCCCGCATCGGAGCTAGAGCATGGACCTTGGCCAAGGCGGTACGGACAAGGCGGCATTTGGACAAGGCAGTCTCGGACAAGGTGCGTGCGGGATCGTGTTGCGTAGGGCTCGGGTCCGACAACATGTCGTCAGACGCGAGCGGGAAACACCACTCTCAATAAAGACCAGACGGCGGATCGGACACGCGTTTGCGGAATCGAACGATCGCCGTACGGCAATGTGCCAGGAGAACGATCGATGTTTGAATTTCGGGATCTGTTTCAGTGGGACCGTTTCATCACGCCCGGCATCATCAAGACGTTCTACTGGCTGGTGATCGCACTGATTGTTCTGTTCGGAATCTCCGGCATATTGTCGGGGCTGGCGGCCATGGCCATCAGCCCGTTTGGCGGATTCCTCGTGGTGCTGTCGAGCATCGCCGGTATTGTCGTCGGCATCATCTTCTCGCGCATCGCTGCGGAATTCGTCCTGATCGTCTTCCGCATCAACGAACACCTCGGCGCCATTCGCGACCAGGGCGAAAAGCGCTGACGATCAGGTATTGAAGCGGAAATGCATCACGTCGCCGTCGGCGACGACATATTCCTTGCCTTCCAGCCGCAGCTTGCCGGCATCGCGCGCGCCGGCTTCGCCATTCAGCGCCACGTAGTCGTCATAGGCGATGGTCTCGGCGCGGATGAAACCCTTCTCGAAATCGGTATGGATCACGCCGGCCGCCGCGGGCGCCTTGGTGCCCTTGGTGATGGTCCAGGCGCGTGCCTCTTTCGGGCCGACGGTGAAATAGGTGATGAGATGCAGCAACTCGTAACCGGCGCGGATCAGGCGGTCGAGGCCCGCCTCTTCCAGCCCCAGCGTCTCGAGGAAATCCGCACGCTCCTCGCGTGACAGCGTGGCAATCTCGGATTCGATCTTGGCGGAAATCGCTACCGCCACCGCGCCTTCCTTCCTGGCGTGTTCGAACACGGCCTTGGAAAAATCGTTGCCGGTGGCGGCCGCGCCTTCCTCGACGTTACAGACATACAACACGGGTTTTGACGTCAGCAGCCCGAGCATGCGGAACGCCCGCTCCTCCTCCGGCTTGCGTTCGAGGAAACGCGCCGGCTTGCCGTCGCGCAGCAGCTTTAAGGCGCGCTCGACCAGATCGAGTTGCTCCTTGGAATCCTTGTCGCCGCCCTTGGCCTTCTTGGTCAGGTTGTCCACGCGCTTTTCGAGGCTGTCGAGATCGGCCAGCATCAATTCCGTTTCAATGGTCTCGATATCGGCCAACGGCGCGATCTTGCCTTCGACGTGGGTAATGTCGGAGTCCTCGAAACAGCGCACCACATGCGCCACCGCATCGACCTCGCGGATCGTCGCGAGAAACTGGTTGCCGAGACCTTCGCCCTTCGACGCGCCTTTCACGAGACCGGCGATATCCACGAACGTCAGTTGGGTCGGGATGATCTGCTGCGACTTGGCGATCTCGGTGAGTTTCTCCAGCCGCGGATCGGGCACCGCCACCGCGCCGACATTCGGCTCGATGGTGCAGAACGGATAGTTCGCCGCCTGCGCAGCCGCCGTTTCCGTCAGCGCATTGAACAGTGTCGACTTGCCGACGTTGGGCAACCCGACGATCCCGCATTTGAAACCCATTTTTTCTGTCCGATAGTCGTCGCGCCTGAATTGATCAGGCTGAGTTACGTTTTGGCGCCGTTGCCGCCGCCCTCATCCTTTTCCGTTCCGAACCCCTTGGCCTGCATCCCGAGATGCACCTTGTTCTGGAACGTCGAATCCTTGCCGGCCGCGAGCAGCGCGGCGTTGTCCGCAACGACGTCGCACAGCGTCTCGAACCGCGGGCGCTCCGCCTTGGCGAAATCGTTCAGCACGTAGCCGTGCACCAACTCCTTCACGCCCGGATGGCCGATACCAATCCGCACGCGGCGATAGTCGTTGCCGGCATGCGCCGAGATCGAGCGCAGTCCGTTGTGCCCGGCGATGCCGCCGCCAACCTTCACGCGAATTTTGGCGGGAGGCAGTTCGAGCTCGTCGTGAAACACGCTGAGGTCGCCGAGCGTCAGCTTGAAGAAATGCATCGCCTCGCCGACGGCGCGCCCCGACTCGTTCATGTAGGTCATCGGCTTGAGCAGCACGACGCGCTCGCCGTCGAGCGTGCCTTCCGACGTCTCGCCCTGAAAGCGACGGCGCCACGGTGCGAAACCGTGACGCCGTGCCATCACATCCAGTGCAATGAACCCGATGTTGTGCCGGTTGCCCTGATACTTCGAGCCAGGATTGCCGAGTCCAACAAAGAGCCGCATGACGCGGGATTCCCGCGGCTTGTGTTACTTCTTCTTGTCGCCGCCGGCCGGCGCCTTCGCGCCAGCGGCGGGAGCAGCGGCGCCTGCGGCCGGAGCAGCAGCACCTGCGGCGGGAGCAGCGGCAGCGCCACCGGCAGCAGCCGAAGCGGCGGCCTTCTGCTCTTCGGCGTAACCCGACGGCGGAACGATGGTGACGAGCGTCGCATCGTCGCGCGTGATCAGCTTCGCGTTCGCCGGCAGCTTGATGTCGGTGATGTGCAGCGAGCCGTTCATTTCCAGCTTGCCGACATCGGCCTCGAGATATTGCGGGATGTTGTCCGCCGGCACTTCGAGGTCGATCGCGTGGGTGACGATGTTGACCGTACCGCCACGCTTCACGCCTGGCGCGATTTCAGCGTTCAGCACGTGCAGCGGAATGCTGACGCGGATCTTGGAGCCTTCACCGAGACGCAGGAAATCCACATGCAGCGGAAAATCCTTCACCGGGTCGAGCGAGAAGTCGCGCGGAATCACGCGGTGCTTCTTGCCGTCCAGATCGATGTCATGGATCGTGGTGAGGAACCGGCCGGCCTGGATGCGCAGGCGCAGTTCGGCATCATCGAGCGCGATGCTCAGCGGGGGCTGGTTGTTGCCATAGATCACTGCCGGAACCCGGCCAGCGCGACGTTCAGCCCGAGCGGCCCCCTTGCCGACCTTCGGACGAGCGGTCGCCTTCAATTCCTTGACGGTCGCCATCGTATAAATCCTTGTTTTCTAAAAGTTAAAGGCCGCTGAGCGGCCCATTTTCATGCCGCAGCGAGCCTCCAGGGGTGCGGGGGCCGCGGACATGCGGGGGCTTTTAGCCTCAAAGGCCCCGAAACACAAGGAAATGGGTGGATTTTTATGGTCCAGACCCGGATTTGACCGGCAGGCCTTCAGCCGCCGGCCTCAGTGCGCCGAATCCGGCGCGACGGTGCCGAGTTTCGCCTCCAGCGCCGCGATCCGCGCCTTCAGCGCCTCGTTTTCCTCGCGCGCCAGCCGCGCCATGTCCTTGACGGCCTCGAACTCCTCGCGCTTCACGATATCGAGGTCGCGCAGGATGCGCTCGGCCTGGTTGCGCACCACGGCATCGACCTCGCGCTTGACGCCCTGCGCCGCACCGGCCGCGTCATTCATCAAACGGCCGATCTCGTCGAAAAAACGATTGTTGGTCTGGGTCATCTCACTCTCTCCGGCCGCATATGGGTCGTTCTTTCATCAGACAATGGCAATCCGTATCGCCCGCTGCAAGAGCGGCGCAGCGTCTCGTGATCCGTCAGCGCCTTGTCATGGTCCGGTTTCCTTGTAATCGTAACACCAACAAAGCAACCGAATCCGTCGGTCTGCCATGAAAAGAAACGCTCCATGATCGACCAGCAAATCGAGATTCCGACCAGGGACGGTCACGTCACCACTTTCATCACCCATCCGGAGCGCGGCGGTCCCCACCCCGTCATCCTTTTCTTCATGGATGCCCCCGGCATCCGCGAGGAATTGCGCGACATGGCGCGGCGTCTCGCGACCGCGGGATATTATGTGGTGCTGCCGAACATGTACTATCGCTCCGGCGTCATGGAGATCGGCCCGGTCCCGCCGGAAGAGGATGCGCCCGAGCGCAAGCGCATGTTCGAGCTGATGTACTCGCTCAACATTCCCCTGGTGATGCAGGATACAAAGGCACTGCTGGATTTCGTCGCCACCCAACCGGCGGCGAGCAAGGGCCCGATCGGCTGCATGGGTTACTGCATGAGCGGACAATATTCGATCAACGCGGCCGCAAATTTTCCCGATCGCGTCGTCGCTGCCGCGTCGCTCTACGGCACCCATCTGATGACCGACAAGCCGGACAGCCCGCATGTAGTCGCGCGCAAGGCCAAGGCCGAGCTTTACTTCGCCTGCGCCGAATTCGATCGCTGGGCGCCGCTGGAGATGATCGAGCCGCTGCGTCAGGCGCTCAAGACCGATGGCGTCAATGCCGAAGTCGAACTCTATCCTGGCGCGCATCACGGCTTCGCGTTTCCGAAGCGGCCGGTATACGACAAGGCGGCGGCCGAGCAGCATTGGGAACGGCTGCACGCGCTTTTCCGTCGCCACCTGCAGTCGTAATCGACCACGATGCCATTTCTCGCCATCGCTTTCCCCGTCTTCGACCCGGTGGCCATCTCCATCGGGCCGTTCGCGATCCGCTGGTACGCGCTGGCTTACATCTGCGGCATTGTGTTCGGCTGGATCTATGCCCGCGCAGTCATTCGTCGTCCCGCGTTGTGGGGCGGCCAATCGCCGATCACGCTGCTGCAACTGGACGACTTCATCCTCTGGGTGACGCTCGGCATCATTCTCGGCGGCCGCACCGGCTACGTGCTGTTCTACAACCTCGATTTCTTCATCAGCCACCCGGCAGAAATATTCGAACTGTGGAAAGGCGGCATGTCGTTCCATGGCGGTTTCATGGGCTGCGTCGCCGCGGTGATGCTGTTCTGCTGGAAGCGCAACATCTCGGTGTTGTCGCTGGGCGACATCACCTGCGCGGTGGGACCGGTCGGTCTATTTCTCGGCCGCATCGCCAATTTCATCAACAGCGAGTTGTGGGGCCGGCCGGCCGATCCCAGCCTGCCCTGGGCCATGGTATTTCCGAACGGCGGCCCGCTGCCGCGCCATCCCAGCCAACTCTATGAAGCCGGCCTCGAAGGCCTCGCGCTGTTCGTCATCCTCGCGCTGATGATCCGCGCCGGCGCGCTGAAGCGGCCCGGCCTGATCCTCGGCAGCTTCATCACGCTGTACGGACTGGCGCGCATCACCGGCGAATTCTTCCGCGAGCCGGATCCCCAACTCGGCTTCCTGTGGGGCGGGCTGACCATGGGCATGCTGCTGTCGGTGCCGATGGTGCTTGCCGGCATCGCCATCATTGTGGTGGTGTTGCGCCGCAAGCCATTGTCGCAAGACAAGGCCTCAACCCCGAGCCCGACACCGGACGCGCCGTGACCGAACCCTCGCCACTACAACATGAGATCGTCCGGCTGATCCGCTCCGCCGGACCGATGCCGGTGTGGCGCTATATGCATCTGTGCCTGTCGCATCCCGATTACGGCTATTACGTCTCACGCGATCCGCTCGGCCGCGAGGGCGACTTCACCACCTCGCCGGAAGTCAGCCAGATGTTCGGCGAACTGCTCGGGCTCTGGGCCGCATCCGTGTGGCGCGACATGGGCTCGCCGGAGGACGTACACCTGATCGAACTCGGCCCCGGCCGCGGCACCATGATGGCCGACGCGCTGCGCGCATTGCGCGTGCTGCCGCCGCTCTATCACGCGCTCAGCATCCATCTGGTCGAGATCAATCCAGTGCTGCGCCACCGGCAGCAGGAAGCACTGGCGGGCATCGACAATGTCCGCTGGCACAACAGCATCGACGACGTTCCGCGCGGTCCGTCGATCGTCCTCGCCAACGAATATATCGACGTGCTGCCGATCCATCAGATGGTCAAGCGCGAGACCGGTTGGCACGAACGCACCGTCGAGCTCGACGGCGACGGCAATCTCGTATTCGGCTTCGCGCCGGACCCGACGCCACGCTTCGACGTGCTGCTGCCGCCGCTGGTGCGTGCCGCACCGGTCGGCGCGATTTACGAATGGCGACCGGACGCCGAGATCATGCAGCTCGCCACCCGCATTCGCGACACCCGCGGCGCAGCGCTGCTCATCGACTACGGCCATGTGCGCAGCGACGCAGGCGACACGCTACAGGCCATCGCCCGGCACAGCTTCGCCGATCCGCTGAAGAATCCCGGCCAAGCCGACGTTACCGCGCATGTCGATTTCCAGGCGCTGGCGCGCGCTGCGGACAACGTCGGCGCGCGGGTGCATGGCCCGGTGACCCAGGGTGAATTCCTGCAGCGGCTCGGCATCGAGGCTCGCGCCAATTCGCTGATGGCCAAGGCCAGCGAGCAAGTCGCGCAAGGCATCGAGGTCGCCAAGAACCGCCTGATCGGCGGCGGCCGCGGCGGCATGGGCTCGATGTTCAAGGTGCTGGCGATCTCCGATCCATCACTGACAGCACTCGTCGGATTCGGCGACATGCCCGAGGACGAAGGAGCCGATCCGTCATGATGCTCGAATCTCCCCTGCTTGCGGCGATTCCCGGATTGCGCCACGCCTTCTTCACACGCGACGGCGGTGTCTCGCAGGGCATCTATGACAGCCTCAACGGCGGCATCGGCTCGAAAGACGACGCCGCGCATGTTGTTGAAAATCGCACCCGGATGGCAACGGCGCTCGGCGTTGCGCCGACGCATTTCCTCACCGCGTTCCAGATTCATTCGCCGGATGCCGCAACTGCGACCGGGCCATGGGACAATGCCGCGCGTCCGCACGCCGACGCCATCGTGACACGAACGCCCGATCTCGCCATCGGCATCACCACGGCCGATTGTGGACCGGTGCTGTTTGCCGATCCGGATGCGCAGGTAATTGGCGCAGCTCATGCCGGCTGGAAAGGCGCACTCACCGGCGTGCTGGAATCGACCGTCGCTGCGATGGAAAAGCTTGGCGCCGACCGCAAGCATATCGTCGCCGCGATCGGCCCGCTGATCCGCCAGCGCAGCTACGAGGTGGGTGCCGAATTCGTCGAGCGATTCACTGCCGCCGATCCCGGCTACGCGAGATTCTTCGTCGCCTCGCAGCGTGACGGGCACTCGATGTTCGATCTCGCGGGCTTCATCCGTGCGCGGCTCGAGCAGGCGGGACTCCTGATGATCGACGATCTCGGCGACGACACCTATTCCGATCCGCGCTTCTTCAGCTATCGGCGCTCGGTTCACCGCAACGAACCGGATTATGGCCGGCACATTCACGCCATCGCCCTCGCAAACGACTGACGGGGCGATGCTCCGATTTGAATGAAATTGCACGCCGGATTTCACCGTTTTGGTCATCCTGCGCGGCGGAGCGGACCACCCTGCCCTAGACGTTAATGGATTTTAACGATATCGATTGATGGCAGGCTGGGACGGGCAAAGATCCGTCCGGCGATGCGAGGCGATCAGGATATCGATGCGACATCACCGCATTCCGGGCTATCGGACCGTATTGCGCGCTTCCGCGCTGGCGCTGGCTTGCGTGCTCGCCGGATGCGTCAGCGACGGCGGCCAGGGACCGACCGCCAGCGTTTCCGGCTCCGGCGCGACGATCGCCTTCGAATCCATCGACGGGCCGCCGCCGCAGGTATTCGACCGCATGGTCGGGCTGCTCGACAGCGAAGCCAAGCTGCGCAACGTCTCGGTGGTGAGCCGCGAGGCCCCGGCCGCCTTCCACATCCGCAGCTATCTCGCGGCGCAGGTGCAGCGCGGCCGCACCTCGATCGCATGGGTCTGGGACGTTTATGACCGCGAACATCAGCGTGCCCTGCGCCTGAGCGGCGAAGAGCCTGCCACCTCCCACGGCCGCGACGCCTGGGCTGCCGCCGACGATGTCGTGCTCCGGCGCATCGCGCAGGCCGGGCTGACCGGGCTCAACAACGCCATCAATGGCGGCGCCCCGGCCGAAACGGCGCCGGCAGCGCCTTCTGCGCCGCCCGCAGCGGATGGACCCGCGGTTGCAAGCGCCGACGGCGGGCTGCCGGCCAATCAGGCCAATGCCCTGGGCTACGCCGCCCGGTAACGGGTTATTTCCCGGCAAATTGCGATTCACCCCCGGAAAAGCAACGGCGACGGGTTGCCAGCGCCATTGGCTCCTTGATATCACCTCGCTCGTCCAAATGAGCCCTTTCCGTGGTCATTGATATGCTCAACGTTGTTTCCCCCAAAGCCGGAGGGCAAGCGCAGATGTCGGCCAAGAACGGCTCGGTCAAGCTGGTTTCAGGCAATTCCAACCCGGCGCTCGCCAAAGAAATCGCCAAGGTGCTCGGGCTGTCGTTAACCAAGGCCAGCGTACGGCGCTTCGCCGACAATGAAATCTTCGTCGAAGTGCTCGAGAACGTGCGCGGCTCGGACGTGTTCGTGATCCAGTCGACGTCCTATCCGGCGAACGACCATTTGATGGAGCTTTTGATCATCACCGATGCGCTGCGCCGCTCCTCGGCGCGCCGGATCACCGCGGTGATGCCCTATTTCGGCTATGCCCGGCAGGACCGCAGGGTCGGCTCACGCTCGCCGATCTCAGCCAAGTTGGTGGCCAATCTCATTACCCATGCGGGAGCCGACCGCGTGCTGACGCTCGACCTACATGCCGGGCAGATTCAGGGCTTCTTCGATATCCCGACCGACAATCTCTATGCCTCGCCAGTGATGGTTCGCGACATCAAGGAGCGGTTCGACCTCGGCAACGTGATGGTGGTATCGCCGGACGTTGGCGGCGTGGTACGTGCGCGCGGCCTTGCCAAACGCATCAATGCGCCGCTGGCGATCATCGACAAGCGCCGCGAACGCGCCGGTGAATCCGAAGTGATGAATGTGATCGGCGACGTCGCGGGTTACACCTGCATCCTGATCGACGACATCGTCGATTCCGGCGGCACGCTGGTCAACGCGGCCGATGCGCTGCTCGCCAACGGCGCCAAGGAAGTCTACGCCTACATCACCCACGGCGTGCTGTCCGGCGGCGCCACCGCGCGCATCACCGGTTCGCGGCTGAAAGAGCTGGTCATCACCGACTCAATCCAGCCGACCGAGGCGATCAACGCCGCGAAGAACATCCGCGTGCTGTCGATCTCCACGCTGATTGGCGAAGCCATCAATCGCACCGCGTCCGAAGAATCGGTCTCGAGCCTGTTCGACTAAACAATCCAGACTGACGCGACGATATGATTCTGGAAGTCTGATTCAAAAATCAGGCCTGAGGCAATGTGTTAGCTCGGATGGCCGGATTTATTCCGGCCATCCACGTCTTAATAGCATCGCAGCAAGAAAGACGTGGATGGCCGGGACAAGCCCGGCCATGACGAAGCGGCCTCACACCATCCCTGCCGCCACCTGACTGCCCAGCCGTTCGAGCGCGTGCAGTGTGTTGGCGCAGGCTTCCGCGACCTCGATGCCCTTGATCGCAAAATGCTTGCGGAAGAACTCGAAGTGCGTTGCGTGTTCGTGGAATTGCTGCGGCGTCAGCACCGCGGAGAACACCGGCACTTCGGTACGCAGTTGCACGTCCATCAGCGCATTGATGACCGTGCCGGCAACAAAGTCGTGCCGGTAGATGCCGCCGTCCACAACAAGACCGGCAGCGACGATCGCGGTATAGCGGCGCGTCTTCGCGAGCAGCTGCGCATGCAGCGGAATCTCGAACGCGCCCGGCACCTCGAACAGATCGACATGCGCCGGCGCGATGCCGCGCACCTCGATCTCCTGGAGGAACGCGATACGGCATTCCGCGACGATATCGCGATGCCAGGACGACTGCACGAACGCGACGCGTTGCGGCTTGACGAAGCGCTCGGGCTCGGTCGTGGGACGATCCGGCAACCTGGTCGCATCTTCGGTGGTGGTGTCTGTCGAAAGGGAGTCTGACAACATCTGATTCATGGCTTTCCTCGTTAAGGACCAGAATCAGGGCATACGGAACGCCGGCCGCGCGCGAGCGCCGCCTTCGTGACCCGTTCTCTTTCATCCGGACTTTAACCGTCGGCTTCGGAATCACACCGAATCTGCTGACCCTTCTTCGGGAGAAGAAGGCGCTCGCGGGCTTGGCTTTCACCTTACCGCCGGTGGGGACTTTCACCCCGCCCTGAGAACTCACCGCCCGGAATGGACGGCGCTCGAAGTATGCCGAAGTGCATCGGCCGCAGCAAGTCCGCTCGCGAAGACGTGTCCGGAACTGCACGCATAGCACGGCGTTGAATGGGTTGGCTTTCATGCCGCCCACCACCATCCCCTCACCCGGCAGGCCCTCATGACATCAGCATTCAAACGAACCGCGATCATTGCCACGTTGTTGCTCGGCGCGAGTTCAACTGCGTATGCGGCCGATCAAGGCCAGATCGGACCGCCGCTTCAGACGGTCAAAACGTTCGGCGACGATTTCCACCTCGTGGGATTGGCGGTCTCGAAGACAGGCCGCATCTTTGCCACGGCGCCCTCAGGCAACGTCCGCTCAAAATACAGCATGGTGGAAGTCGATCCGAAAAGCGGCGACGTCAAACCCTATCCAGACGAACAATGGAATACGTTCACCGATGAGCCGAACGGCAAGCCGGAATGGATTTCCGTGCAGGCGCTCTGGGTCGACAAGGCGGATCATCTCTGGGCGCTCGACTGCTCGCTGTCGAAACTCGATCAGGAAAAGCTGCCGCCAAAGCTCGTCGAATTCGATCTCAAGACCAACAAGGTGATCCGGCAATACGGCTTCAAGGGCGTCGTCTCGCCGAAGGACTCGCTGAACGATCTGCGGATCGATGTTGATCACGGTTACGCCTATCTGACCAACATCGGCAGCAAGGGCAGCCTTGTCGTGCTGAATCTGAAAACCGGCGCCTCGCGGCAAGTGCTGGTGGGCGATCGCTCCACACTGGCCGATCCAAATGAGCATCTGATGATCGGCAAGGATCCGGCACTGCGGCCGGATGGTTCGGTCGCGACGATCCATGCCGACGGCATCGCCATGTCGCCCGACGGACGATGGCTGTATTACCGGCCGCTGACCGATCATAATTACTGGCGCGTGCCGACGGCGGCATTGCGCGACGCGAAATTGTCGGAAGCCGATCTCGCCAGGAAGGTCGAATTCCTCGGCACCGCAGAAATGACCGGCGGACTCATCATGGGGCCGGACGACACGCTTTACGGTGGCGACCTTGAGAACGCTACGGTGGTGGCGCTGAAATTATCGAACGGCAAATTCAAGTCCAAGGTCTTCGTCAGCGATCCCGGCAAGCTGTCCTGGGCCGACGGCTTCGCCATCCACGACGGCTATCTCTACATCGCCGATTCACATCTGTGGGAAGTCGCCTTCAAGAACAATCGGCCGCGCTCCGGCCCGTTCGCGATCTTCAAGGTCAAGCTGCCGGATGGCGGGGCCAGCGGCCACTGAGGTGCAGCGGGCGCCCGAGACTCGCATTCCGCGAATCCGATTCCGTTTTGTTCTGCATCGGGGAGGCTCCAGGGAGCCTCTCGTGCGATGAACTGTGGACGAGACGCCGTTTGCCTGTGGATGGAGTCGTGGTGCCGTTGCGCCGATTCCGCAAATCACATCACTTGTTCCCTGCAAGCCTTGCTGTCGAACGGAGTTCTGGTTCGCTCAGGGTATGCGACTGCAGCGATGCGTCGGATCAGCATGTGTCGTTCTGCTGCGTGCGTATCATGACATTCAACAGCAAGGTCGAGACGGCATGTCCCTCCTCGAAGGCATTATCGATTCACGAAACAACCCGCTCGCGGTGGTCGAGGATATTGCCGCGACCAATGACTGGTCGTTCGAGCGTTCCGGCGAGGACGAGATCACCATCATCACCCAGGGCGCGTGGACCGATTATCAACTGTCGTTCACCTGGATGGGCGAGATCGAGGCGCTGCATCTGGCCTGCGCATTCGACATGAAGATTCCGCCGCAGCGCCGCGCCGAAGTGCAGCGCCTGGTCGCGCTGATCAACGAACAATTGTGGGTCGGTCATTTCGATACCTGGGCACAGACCGGCACCATCATGCACCGGCAGGCGCTGGTGCTGCCGGACGGAATGACTGCATCAAGCGCGCAATGCGAAGCCATGCTGGTCAACGCCGTGCAGGCCTGCGAACGATATTATCCGGCGCTGCAATTCGTGATCTGGGCCGGCAAATCGGCGGCCGAGGCGATGAGCGCCGCGATGTTCGACACCGAGGGCGAGGCGTAACGTTCGACGCGACGTTGCCGATAGGTCGTCCCGGCCAGGCGCTCTTCGCGCGCGAGCCGGGATCCGTACACCGTGTCGCCCGGAAATTCGGCTGGCGCTTGTTGCCAGCTCTCTCCTGACATACAAAGCCAGTGATTATGGGTCCCTGCGTTCTCAGGGACGACGGAGGTAATTGTCTCCATGACTCCATCCAATATGACTCCATCCAATGCATCAAACCCACTGCATGCGATTCAAGGCACCATCGTCCTCGCCGGCGCAGGCAAAATGGGCGGCGCGCTGCTGACGGGCTGGCTCGCGCAGGGGCTCGATCCCGCGCGCGTGGTGGTGATCGACCCGCATGCGTCGGACGAGATACGCGCGCTCACCGCAAAAGGCGCTCGCCTCAATCCCGCGCCGGACGGTGTCGGTGACGTCGCAGCATTGGTGGTCGCGGTGAAGCCGCAGATGTTTCATGAGGCCGCAGCGACGCTCCGGAAATGGGTGCAGCCCTCGACCCTGGTGGTGTCCATCATGGCCGGAACGACCATCGCAGCGCTTTCGAGCGCGTGCGGCGGCAGCGTGGTGCGCGCGATGCCGAACACCCCGGCGGCGATCGGGCGCGGCATCACTGTCGCGGTGGCGGACGGCAATGTCGGCGCACAGCAACGCGCGATGGCGCAGGCGCTGCTGGCCGCGACCGGCAGCGTGGAATGGGTCGACGACGAAGCGCTGATGGATGCGGTGACGGCCGTATCGGGCTCGGGGCCGGCTTATGTTTTCCTGCTCGCCGAAGAACTCGCACGCGCCGGCGTCGCGGCGGGGCTGCCCGCCGATCTTGCCGCCAAACTCGCACGCGAAACTGTCTCGGGCTCGGGCGAACTGCTGCGTCGCTCCGATCTCGATGCCGCGACGCTGCGCCAGAACGTCACCTCCCCCGGCGGCACCACCGCGGCGGCGCTCAGCGTGCTGATGCAGCCCGATGCGATGCAGGCCTTGATGACGCGCGCAGTGGCTGCTGCAACGACGCGGTCGAAGGAACTGGCGAAGTAGTCTCTTCGTCGTCCCCGAGAAGGCGGGGACCCATACGCCGTGTCGTTGCGGTGTGATGCAGACGGTCGTTGCGCAGTTATCGCAAAATCTCAGAAGTCTGGGGTTATGGGTCCCCGCCTGCGCGGGGACGACATCTATTGAGGGCTCTACACCGGAATCCGCACCGTCGCGCGGAGGCCGCCCATCGGGCTGTCGCCGAGCGTGATATCGCCGCCGTGCGAACGCGCGATGTCGCGGGTGATGGCGAGGCCCAATCCTGTTCCGCCCTCGTCCTGATTGCGCGCATCGTCGAGCCGCAGGAACGGCTTGAATACTTCCTCGCGCATGCTCTGCGGAACGCCCGGACCGTCGTCATCGACCGTGATGGTCAGCCAGCGATGATCGCGATGGCCGGAGATCGCGATCTTGTCGGCATAGCGCGCAGCGTTCGATACCAGATTGCCGAGACAGCGCTTGAACGAGGCCGGCTTGACGGTGACCACCGGCAGGCCCTGAAAGGATACGGTTGCCGTGTGGCCGTTGCGCTCGGCATCGCTGCGCAATTCCTCCAGTGCCGCCGCCATATCGGTGGGTCGCGCCACCTCGCCGCCGTCGCCACGCGCGAAGGCGAGATAGGCCTCCAGCATCGCAGCCATTTCGTCGACATCCTTGCGCATGCCGTCGACTTCCGGACTGTCGCCGATCAGCGCCAGTTCGAGCTTGAAACGCGTCAGGATGGTACGCAAGTCATGCGACACACCCGCCAGCATCGCGGTGCGCTGCTCGATGCTGCGCTCGACGCGCGATTTCATTTCGATGAAGGCATGGGCTGCACGCCGCACCTCCAGCGCGCCGCGGGGCCGGAAGTTCGGCGCCTCGCGGCCCTTGCCGAAACTTTCCGCAGCATCCGCGAGCCGCACGATCGGCCTGATCTGGTTGCGCAGGAACAGCACGGCGACGATCAGCAGCACCGACGAGGTGCCAACCATCCAGAGGAAGAATATCTGCGAGTTCGAAGCATAGGCGGCGCTGCGCTGCGCGAACACCCGCATCACCGCGTCATCGAGCTGGATACGGATTTCGACCAGCGACGAGCGTCCGACCGTATCGATCCAGTACGGCCGCGAGATCTGTCGCCCGATCTGCGCCGACAGCGATTGGTCGAGCAACGAGAAGAACGGCTTCGGTCCCGGCGGCGGCATGTCGCCGGCGGGCAGGAAGTCCACCACCAGGCCAAGCCGCTGCTGCGCGATGCGGCGCAGCAGTGCGTGGTCCTTGTCTTGCGGATAGCCGTTATAGACGTCCATCAGCGCGGCGATGTCCTGCACCACGCCCGCCGACAGCCGCCGCGTCACCGTGTTCCAGTGCCGCTCCATGAACACAAAGGCAACCACGGACTGCAGCACGACCATCGGAACGATCATGATCAGCAGCGCGCGGGCATAAAGACCCTTCGGCATCCAGGTCTTGAACGAATTGCCCAGCCGGCCATTGAGCGCAGAAACGCGCCGCGTGGCGGTGCGGATGAAAGTCAGGCCGGTATCCAACGTACTCATTCGCGATGGCTCAGGGCGCCGCTACCAAGCGATAGCCGATACCACGCACAGCCTGCAGGAACAATGGATTGGCGGGATCGCGTTCGATCTTGCGGCGGAGCCGGTTGATCTGCACGTCCACGGCACGTTCGTTGACGGTGTCGCCGCCGGTCAGTTCGCCCCGCGGAACAGTATCGCCTGGCGCGGCTGCAAGCACGCGCAGCATGTCGCGCTCGCGGTCGGTGAGATGCACCACGCTCTCGCCCTCGCGCAGTTCCCCGCGTTCCAGATGAAACACATAGGGCCCGAACGTGACCGACTCCACCTTCGCGACCGGCGCGGGAGTCGCGCGCTTGAGGATGTTCCCGATCCGCAGCAGCAGTTCGCGCGGTTCGAACGGCTTTGCGAGATAGTCGTCCGCTCCGATCTGAAGGCCCTCGATGCGGGCGTCGGCTTCGGCCTTTGCCGTGAGCATGATGATCGGCACCGTCGAGGTGGTACGGATGAAGCGCGCAAACTCGAATCCGGTCTCGCCCGGCATCATCACATCGAGGATCAGGAGATCGAAGTGCAGTCCCTGCAGCTTGGCGCGCGCATCCTTGGCGCTCATCGCGGTCGTGACGCGATAACCTTCATGCGAGAGAAAACGCGACAGCAGATCGCGAATACGGCGGTCGTCGTCGACCAGCAAAAGATGCGGCGCGTCGTCGGCGGGTTGCACGGGCGTCCGGGCGGTGGATGCGGCGGATAAACTCACGCTAGTCCTCTGCAACAGAACGGTTGTGATCCAGCAACTGCTCCAACACCTTGTCTGGATCGTCACGATCGATCATCGCGCGCAGGAACCGGCCAACCGCTTCTGTCTCCGACCGGTCGAACCCGCGCAGCGCACGGGTAATGCGGTCGGTCTGCAGACCTGCAAGTTTCGCCACCAGCGCCTCACCCTTTGCGGTGGCGAAAAGAAGGCGTTGCCGCCGGTCCTGATCGCCAGCACGCTGAACGATATACTCTTCGTCGAGCAATTGCTTGAGGACGCGGCCGAGGGATTGCTTGGTAATACGGAGTACCTCCAAGAGATCGGCAACCGTAAGACCCGGATAACGATGGACGAAATGAATCACGCGATGATGCGCACGGCCAAACCCGAACGCCTCCAGCACATGATCGGCGTCGCCGACGAAATCGCGATAGGCGAAGAACAGCAACTCGATGATGTCCCAGCGCAGCGGGCCCGTCTCCGACGCCGCAGCGGGATCGCCAGCCGCATCCGCGGGGTGAGTCCCTGATCCCATAAATTTTATGTCAGCCATATTGACGTATCTAGGTCTCAATGTTACAAAAACCACGATGACGACGAAATATTAGTTCGTTTTAATCGCCATTCCTGGTTCTTAAGTTCGCAAATCAACGTGCGTCCACGACGATCCAGGTCGCAATTTCTTTCATCGTGCGATTGTCGAGTGGCATTTCGCCAAACATACTGGAGTTCGCGCCTTCCGCCAAAGCGGAAACCGGCCCTCGGGCCGGCGGGCCGGGTCCAGACCTGAACAACCAGCCCGCCGCCGCGTGGACTGCATCAAAGCCGGGAGAAAACCCATGGGAGTTTCGTTCGATAAGGTCGATGGCGCGGTGTGGTTGAATTTCGAAACCCAGCCATCGGCGAATCCGACCTCCGACACGGAGCGCACGGCGAAGCTGGTGGACCCGGGCTTCGGCCGTGTCTTCACCGACCACATGGCGATCGTGCGCTACAACCAGGCCAAGGGCTGGCACGGCGCACGCGTCGAATCCCGCGCGAATTTCCCGCTCGATCCGGCAACGGCCGTGCTGCATTACGCGCAGGAGATTTTCGAGGGCCTCAAGGCCTACAAGCGCGACGACGGCGGCGTAAATCTGTTCCGGCCCGACGCCAATGCGCGGCGTTTTCGCGACTCGGCCAATCGCATGGCCATGGCGCCGCTGCCCGAACCCGTCTTCATCGAAGCGGTCGAACAAATCGTGCGCGTCGACAGCGCCTGGATCCCGGGCGGTGAAGGCAGCCTCTACCTGCGCCCGTTCATGATCGCCAACGAAGTGTTCCTCGGCGTGAAGCCGTCGTCGGAATATATCTTTGCGGTGATCGCCTCGCCGGTCGGCTCCTATTTCAAGGGTGGCCCCGCGCCAGTGTCGATCTGGGTGTCGGAGAATTACACGCGTGCTGCGATCGGCGGCACCGGCGCCGTCAAGTGCGGCGGCAATTACGCGGCGAGCTTGCGCGCGCAGGCTGAGGCCATCGATCACGGCTGCGATCAGGTGGTGTTCCTCGATGCGGTCGAGCGCCGCTATATCGAAGAGCTTGGCGGCATGAACATTTTCTTCGTGTTCGACGACGGCTCGCTGCTGACGCCGCCGCTCGGCACCATCCTGCCCGGCATCACCCGCGACTCGATCATCACGCTCGCGAAGGAATCCGGCGCGCGCGTACGCGAGGAGCTTTACACGATCGAGCAGTGGCGCGCCGACGCGGCCAGCGGAAAGCTGAAAGAGGCTTTCGCCTGCGGCACGGCCGCCGTCATCTCGCCGATCGGCAAGGTATGTTCCGCGAGCGGCGATTTTACCATCAACGGCGGTGCAGCCGGTCCGGTCGCAATGGGACTTCGCAAGAAACTGGTCGACATCCAGTACGGCCGCGCAGCCGATCCGCACAACTGGATCCGCAAGGTCCTGTGACTAGCGGCGGAATTATTCCGCCGCTCCCGTAACCGACGCTCATTTCATTCAGGCACGGAGCCTCACTCCGCGCGCGATAACGCGCGCCGGAACGGCATTGCGCCGTCGCGTCTCACCTTTGATCGAAAACTGGAGAAATCCCATGGGAATCTCGTTCGATAACATCGACGGCCTGATCTGGTACGACGGCAAGCTGGTGCCGTGGGCCGAAGCCAACGTCCACGTCCTCACCCACGGGCTGCACTACGCGAGCTGCGTGTTCGAGGGCGAGCGCGCCTATGGCGGCGAGGTGTTCAAAAGCACGGCACATTCCGAGCGGCTGAAGAACTCGGCACGCATTCTCGACTTCGAGATTCCGTATTCGGTCGCCGAGATCGATGCCGCCAAGAAACTTGTGCTGGAAAAGAACAGCCTGCCCGACGCCTATCTCCGTCCGGTCGCGTGGCGCGGCTCGGAGATGATGGGTGTTTCGGCGCAGTCCAACAAAATCCATCTCGCGATCGCCTGCTGGAACTGGCCGAGCTATTTCAGTCCTGCGGAACGGCTAAAAGGCATCCGCATCACGTTGGCCGAATATCGCCGTCCCGATCCGCGCACCATTCCGGCGTTGGCGAAGGCGTCCGGGCTCTACATGATCTGCACCATCTCGAAGCACAAGGCGGAACGCGACGGCTATGCCGACGCGCTGATGCTGGATTGGGAAGGCCGCGTCGCCGAATGCACCGGCGCGAATATTTTCTTCGTCAAGGACGGCAAGCTACATACGCCGATCGCGGACTGCTTCCTGGCCGGGATCACCCGCGCCACCGTGATCGATCTCGCCAAGCGCCGGGGCATAGAGGTGATCGAACGTCGCATCCTGCCGGAGGAATTGTCGAACTTCAGCGAATGTTTCCTCACCGGCAGCGCGGCCGAGGTGACGCCGGTGTCGGAAATCGCGCACTGGACGTTCACGCCCGGCAGCATCAGCGCGCAGTTGATGGAAGATTACTCTGCCGAAGTGCAGCCGAAGAAAGCCGCAGCATAAGGCATAAAAGCCGCAGCCCTCAGGCTGCGGCTTTTCTTATTGCCGACACCAGTCCCAACCGCTCGCGCAAGATCCAGCGGCGGATCATCAGGATCGCCACGGCGACAAGGCCGGAGGCGAGCCCGATCCAGATGCCGACGCCACCAAAGCCCAGCTTGAACGCGAACAGCAGGCTGAGCGACATGCCAAAACCCCAATAGCCGAGACCGGCATAGATCATCGGCACGCGCGTATCCTGCAGGCCGCGCAGCATGCCCGCGCCGACCACCTGCGCGCCATCGGCGATCTGAAATACCGCCGCGCACATCAGGAACGAAACCGCGAGCGCGACCACCGGAGCGTTTGCCGGGTCGGCGATATCGATGAACGCCGCGATCAGAAACTGCGGCGCGGTAATCAACAGCACGCTGGTCGTCGACATGAAGGCAATAGCGAGAGCAAAGGCGGTCCATCCCGCACGCGTCACGGCCGCCATGTCGCCGGCGCCATAGGCACGGCCGACACGCACCGTCGCGGCCTGCGCCAGACCCATCGGCACCATGAACGATACCGAGGCGATCTGGATGGCGATGGCATGCGCGGCAATCGCCGCCGTGCCGAACTGCCCCATCAGAAACACCGCCGCGTTGAACACCGTGATTTCAAACGCAAGCGCGGCGCCGATCGGAAGCCCGATCCGCCACAATGTCTTGAGGCGCGGCCAATCCGGCCGCCACCATCTGCCGAACAGATGATAGCGACGGAATTTTCGCTCGCAGGTCACCACCAGCGCGAGGCCGACAAACAGAAAGGTATTCGACAAGGTCGTTGCCAGGCCGGAGCCACGCAATCCCAGCGCGGGGAATCCGAGATGGCCGAACACCAGCACCCAGTTCGCGGCAATGTTGAACAGGATCGCCGTGCTGGTCACCAGCAATGCCCACACCGGGCGCTCCAGCGCCGCGACGAAGGACCGCAGCACGATATAGCCGAGCGCCGGCAGCAGGCCCCACTGCAATTCGTGAATGAAGGTCTGCGCATCGGCAGCAAGCTTCGGCTCCTGGTCGAACAGGATCAGGATCGCCTCGGCATGCCAGAGCAAGATCCAGCTCGGCACCGCGATCATCACCGCCGTCCACAGTCCCTGCCGAAACGTGCGCCGGACATCGCGCACCATATGCAGCTTGCGGCCCAAGGCATTCGCCATCATCGGCGACGAAGCCGTGACAAGACCGATCCCGAACAGCAGGATTCCCAGATAGAGGTTCACGCCGAGCGTACCGGCGGCGAGCGCCGACGGCCCGACGCGTCCGAGCACGATCACATCCGTCGTGGTCAGCGCGATCTGGGCGAGATTGGTGAACACCAGCGGCCAGCCAAGCACCAGCGTTGCCCGGAATTCTCCGAGCCAGACGGCGCGCGCGGGCGCGTTCTGGTGGGCAACGAAAAGCATGGCGGCTCGATCATCAGCGCTGCGGCGTGTTGGTGTGACGACTTCAAGACGACTAAACCTCCGGCGGAGTTGCCGGAGGCGTGAAGATATTCATTCGCTTGATGACTGTTAAATAGGCGCAGCACCGCGATTTGACCAGAGCGCGGATCGCAGGACAACCATGTTCGGCCCGATGTGATGCCGGACAGTCACATTGATCCCGGTTGAAGCGTCACGTCGTCGCAGCCTGAAGCGTTTCGGCGTCGATCCAGAACACCTCGCCTTCGGAATCTTCAGTATCGAGCCACAGCAATGGCAATTCCGGAAACGCTAGGTCGAGCAATTCGCGGCCACGCCCGATCTCGCAGAGAAGGCCGCCGCCGGGATTGAGATGCTGCGGGGCATCGCGAAGAATGCGGCGAACCAGGTCGAGCCCATCGGCACCGCCGTCGAAGGCAAGTTTGGGTTCGTGCCGGCATTCGCGCGGCAAATCGGCCATGCCCTGCGCATCCACGTATGGCGGATTGCTGATGATGAGGTCGTAACGGTCGCCATTCAGCGGCGCAAACAGGTCGCCGCGATGAAGCGAGATGCGGTCCCCCAGGCCATAATCGGCGACGTTGCGCGTTGCGACCGCGAGTGCATCCTTCGAGAGATCCACCGCATCGATCTGCGCGTAGGGAAACGTCCGGCTGGCGAGGATCGCCAGGCAACCGGAGCCGGTGCAGAGATCGAGCACGCGATCTACCGCCTCGGGATCGTCGATCAGCGCTGCGGCGTCGCCATCCTCCGCGCCACCAAAATGCGAATCCAGCAATTCGCCGATGAACGAACGCGGCACGATGACGCGCTCGTCGACGTAGAACGGCAGGCCGCGCATGTAGACCTTGTTGACCAGATAGGCCGACGGCTTGCGCGTCGTGACGCGCTGCTCGATCAATGCCAGCAGCTTCGCGCTTTCCGCGGCCGTCACGCGCGCGGACGCGAACATCTCGAACTGGTCGGGATGCAGATGCAGCGCCTCGCAGATCAGGAACGCGGCATCCGCAACCGGATCGGTGGTGCCGTGCGCGAACACCACTTCCGCCTCGGCGAAACGGCTGACCGCATACCGCAAGAAATCGAGCAAGGTCAGCAAGTCGCCGCGCGCGACCTTGCGGCCTTTCGCAACCTTTGCGGTGCGCTTAGGCGCTGTCTTCGCACGCTTTGCCATTACGATTTGGCCCAGCGCGCGGCGGCCGCATCGTCGTGGCTGGTGGCGTCCACCCAGCTCGTGCCTGCGGCGCTCTCCTCGCGTTTCCAGAACGGCGCGTGGGTCTTGAGATAATCCATCAGAAACTCCGCGGCCTGAAATGCCGCCTGCCGGTGAGAAGACGCGGTGACGACCAGAACGATATTCTCGCCGGGTACGATGCGGCCATAGCGATGAATGATGGTGAGCCCGGTGAGCGGCCAGCGCGACAGCGCTTCCTCGGCATGTCGGCCGATCTCGGCTTCGGCCATGCCGGGGTAATGTTCCAGCGTCAGCGCGGCGATAGCATCGCCGCCCTCGCCGCCACGGCAGATGCCGCTGAACGTCACCACAGCACCGATATCGGTGCGCCCCTTCGTCAGCGCAGCGATTTCCCGCGCGGTGTCGAAGTCGGCCTCTTGCAGGCGGATGGTGACGGGAACGCTCATGACTGTGACGTCTTAAAAGCCATCAGATTAAAGGCCATCGGAAAAATCAGCCGCCGGTCATCGGCGGGAAGAACGCGATCTCCCGCGCGCCGGCGATGGCGGTCTCCGGCTTGACGTGCGCGTGATCGATCGCGGCGCGGATCACCCGCGGCGTCTCGAACGCATGCGCATATTGCTCGCCGCGCTGGGTGAGCCAGCCGATCAGGTCGGCCACCGTACGCACTGCCGGCGGCGGATCGACGTTCTCTTCCGCCTTGCCGATGCGCTCACGCACCCATGCGAAATAGACGACCTTCATGCATCCTCCTCGATGAGGTGATGAATGCCGGAGCGGAAATAATCCCAGCCGGTATAGATCGTGAAAAGCGCCGACAGCCACAGCAGCAGCAGTCCGAGTTGTGTGGTGAACGGGAACACCTGGTCGCCCGCCTCGCCTGCCAGCAGAAATCCGATCGCAACCAGTTGCGCCGTGGTCTTCCATTTGGCGAGCTTGGTGACCGGAACGCTGACGCGCAGCGCGGCGAGATATTCGCGCAGGCCCGAGACCAGGATTTCGCGGCACAGGATCACGATGGCCGCCCACAGCGTCCAGCCGTGGATGATGCCGTCTGCCGCCAGCATCAGCAGGCAGGAGGCCACCAGCAATTTGTCCGCGATCGGGTCGAGCATACGGCCGAACGCCGATTGCTGGTCCCAGATCCGCGCATAATAGCCGTCGAGGAAATCGGTAATGGCCGCCGCGATGAACACCGCCAGCGCCACCCAGCGCAGCCAGAGCGGCCCGTCCATGATGGACTGCGCATAGACGCAGCCGACCACCACCGGAATCGCCGCGATCCGCGCGCAGGTCAGGATATTCGGGATGGAGAACGTCGTCTTCGCCGTTCCTTTGGCCGTTCCTCTGGTGGTGACCGTATTCATCCGCCCTACCAATACTGCCGCGTTGCCGGGGTCAACTGTGCAACGGGGCCAAATTTCCGCTTCCGGCAGCATAGGTCCCGCTGCCGATTTGCCAATCCGACCTTACCCCGGTTGCGCATGGAAAAACTCGAAAATCTTGCGCGCGCTCTCGGCGCTGATGCCGGGCACCTTGCCGAGGTCCGCCACCGACGCCCGTTCGATTTCCTTGAGCGTGCCGAAGTGATGCAGCAAAGCACGTTTGCGTGACGGCCCGATGCCGGGAATTTCCTGC
The DNA here is from genome assembly GCA_024508855.1 of Xanthobacteraceae bacterium. GTDB lineage: Bacteria > Pseudomonadota > Alphaproteobacteria > Rhizobiales > Xanthobacteraceae > 62-47. The sequence continues at coordinate 94,678 of JANINJ010000042.1, read as the reverse complement.
AATCCGGCCTCGCGAATGTCCTTCTTTCGCAACTTGCGGTGCGAACCGATCACGAAGCGATGCGCCTCGTCGCGAAGCCGCTGGATGAAATAGAGAACCGGGTCGCGCGGCTCGAGCTTCATCGGCTCGCGGCCGGTCATGAACAGCGTTTCGCGACCGGCATCGCGATCCGGGCCTTTGGCCACCGCCATCAGCGACACCTGCCGGAGACCGAGATTGTCGAAAATCTCCTGCGCGGCGTTGAGCTGGCCGCGCCCGCCGTCGATGATCACGAGATCGGGCCATTGCGGCACCGCGTCTTCGGCGGCGGCCGCCTTGTCGGCATCGGGAGATTGATTCAGCAGGCGCTTGAAGCGGCGCTCCAGCACCTCGCGCATCATGGCGTAGTCGTCGCCCGGCGTCAGTCCTTCGGATCGGATATTGAACTTGCGATACTGGTTCTTGAGAAACCCGTCTGGTCCGGCGACGATCATCGCGCCGACGGCATTGGTGCCCTGGATGTGACTGTTGTCGTACACCTCGATGCGGTTCGGCTGCTGCGGCAGGCCGAGCGTCGTCACCAATCCCTGCAACAGCCGCGTCTGTGTCGCCGTATCGGCCAGCTTGCGGCCCAGCGCTTCGCGCGCATTGGTCAGCGCGTGGACGATCAATTCCTTCTTTTCTCCGCGCTGCGGCGTCAAGACCTCGACCTTGAAGCCGGCCTTGATGCTCAGCGCGTTGGCCAGCAGTTCGCGTTCCTCGATGGAATGCGAGAGCAGCACCAGTTTCGGCGGCGGCTTGTCGTCGTAGAACTGCGCGAGGAACGAGCCCAGCACTTCCTCGCTGGTGAAGGATTTCTCCGCGCGCGGGAAATAGGCGCGGTTGCCCCAGTTCTGCCCGGTGCGGAAAAAGAACACCTCGATGCAGGAGTAACCGCCCTCCTGATGGATGGCGAATACGTCCGCCTCTTCCACGGTGCGCGGATTGATGCCTTGCGTCGACTGGATCGCCGACAGCGCCGCCAGCCGATCGCGATAGATCGCAGCCCGCTCGAATGCCAGATCGGCGGAGGCCTTCTCCATCTCGCCGGCCAATTCCTCCTTCACCGCACGGCTGCGGCCCGAGAGAAAGGCCGTCGCTTCGCGGACGAGTTCGGTATAGCCGGGGAAGTCGATCTCGCCGGTGCATGGACCCGAACAACGCTTGATTTGATACAGCAGGCACGGCCGCGTCCGGCTTTCGAAAAACGAATCCGTGCAGGAGCGTACCATGAAGGCGCGCTGCAAGGCGGTGATGGTGCGGTTGACCGCGCCGACGGATGCAAACGGGCCGAAATAACGTCCCGGCCGCGATTGCGCACCGCGATGCTTCAGCATCTGCGGCGCCCAGTGATCGCCGGTGATAAGGATGTAGGGAAACGACTTGTCGTCGCGCAGTTGCACGTTGAAGCGCGGACGCAACTGCTTGATGAGGTTAGCTTCGAGCAGCAGCGCTTCGGTTTCGGTCGCGGTCGAAATGATTTCCACCAGCACGGTCGCTGCGATCATCCGGGCGATGCGGGCCACCTGCCCGGTCGGGCGCGCATAGGACGAGAGCCGCTTGCGCACATTCTTGGCCTTGCCGACGTAGAGCACGTCGTTGGCGGCGTTGAGCATGCGATAGACGCCGGGCGAGGTCGGGGCATGGCGGACGGCGTGCTCGATTGCGGCGCGGCCGATCGCCAGCGGCCCCTCGGCGACCACTTCGGCGCCCTCGTCCACCGCCTCTGGCAGCGTGGCTTCGTCGTCATCTTCCTGGCCGGTGCCGGTCACGTCCCCGGCCGTTGCCGGGTCCAGGTCCTGCGTCGAGGAACCGCGCACGGCGTTTTCCGGGGCCTGCTTTTCAGGCCCGGTTCCATGCAGCACCGGCGGTTCCGGCATCGGATTAGCGTTGTCCCTGGAATCGCTTTCCATGCGCCTAAACTATGCGCTGACGGCAACCGTCGCCAGCAGGTGCGCCGCGCGGGCGCGGTCAATTTCGCCCCATTTCGGGGCGAAAGGCGACAAGGTCCCCGCCCGGCAATTCCGGGGACGCTGTCAGGTAATGCTTTGTTAACAACGATTGTCCGCGCGGGTCGCGAATTAAGACCCGATTAACTTCCAACTATCGATAAATCTTATCGAATTAGTTTGGAATTGCGTAACCGTAAGGCGTCCGCACGCACGCCTTACGAGGACGGCGGTCGGCGTTGAGGAGTGGTGGATGACCAGGATTTCTTTCGGTGCGGCGGTAGCCCTGGCGGCGACGATCGGCATGGCGACCGCGGCACAGGCCGCCGACCTCTCATACGGCTACGGATCGCGCGAACCCTACACCGTCGCCCAGCCCCTCAATGCCTATAGCTGGGCCGGTCCCTATCTTGGCGGCAATATCGGCTACAACTGGGGCGATATCACCGGCAATCCGACCCATCCGTCGGGATTCACCGGCGGCGTGCAGGGTGGCTTCAACTATCAGTCCGGCGCGCTGGTGATCGGCCTCGAAGCCGATCTGCAGTTGAACGGCGCCGACGACACTTTCGCCACCTGGAAATTCTCGAACCCGTGGTTCGGCACGGTGCGCGGCCGCGTCGGTTACTCCATGGGCAACCTGATGGTCTACGGCACCGGCGGTCTCGCCTTCGGCGAACTGCACGCCACGTCCCTCGGGATGTCGGAATCGCACACCTCGGCCGGCTGGACCATCGGCGCCGGCGCCGAATTCGGCCTGTCGCAGAACTGGTCGGCCAAGGTCGAATATCTCTACGTCGATCTCTCGAACAGCCGCTTCACCATCACCGGCGTGCCGAACGGATACGAGTTCGGTCTCGTCCGCTTCGGCGTGAACTATCACTTCTAATCGGAGCCCCCCGGTTCAAAACAGAAAATCGAACAATCACTCCCGGTCGCTTCGCGCGGCCGGGATTTTTTTATGCCGCACAGCTAACTCGATATCGCGAGATTGACGGCCTTGGGGCCCTTGCCCTTCTTGTCCGGCTCGACCTCGAAGGTAATGCGCTGGCCTTCGACGAGCTCTTTCAATCCGGCCCGCTCCACGGCAGTGATGTGAACGAACACATCGCGCCCGCCATCATCGGGCTTGATGAAGCCGTAGCCGCGTTCACCGTTGAAGAATTTGACCGTTCCCGTCATGGCCATCGGGAAACTCCTCTCCCGCAATGCTCCGCCGCCGCGCAATTGCGGATCGGCCCGACCGGTTCACCGCCGGAAGCTTGGCCATTGGCGGACGCCGCAATTGCAGTCCGCCAGACATATGCGAGGCCTTGTCAATCCGCCGCCCCCATTCGCGGAAGCGGAACGTAAAGCCAGTCCCAATAACGGCAGCATAATACGGTTCCCGGCAAGCTGCCTAGACCGTAAGTCAGCTCAAGCCTTCACGGCTTCGAGCCTGAAGCGACCGGCGCCGCCCTGCCCGAGCGGCTTCTGCAATTCGGGCAGGATGGTTCGCAGCTCAGCAGCAAGCGTCCATGGCGGATTGACGATCAGCAGTCCCGCCGAGGTCAACCCGCGATCTTCCGCGATCGGCGCGACGCTGAACTCGAGCCGCAGGCATTTCGCTTCGCCGCCCGAAGCACCGCAGACGGTTGCCACCTGTCGCGCCAGCGTATCGGTCGCGCGCCGGCTCTTGACCGGATACCACAGCATGAAGATTCCGGTCGGCCACTTGGCGTAGGCGGCGGCGAATCCGTCCGCCAGCCGCTGGAATTCGTCGGGCTGTTCGAACGGCGGATCGATCAGCACCAGTCCGCGCCGCTCCTTCGGCGGCACGAAGGCCGGCAGCGCCGTCCAGCCGTCGAGATCGACCACGCGCGCCTGCTCGTCGCGGCGCAGCGCATCGATCAGTTGCTTGCGCGGGCCGGGCGCGACTTCGCACGCCACCAGCCGATCCTGCGGCCGCAGCAGCGCGCGGGCGATCAACGGCGAGCCGGGATAGGCTTGCAAGTCGCGCTGCGGATTGAAGGCGCGGACGATATCGAGATAGGGCGCAAGCAGCGGCGCAGCGGCTTCCGAAAACCGCGCCTGCCGGATCCGGGCGATGCCGGTAAGCCATTCGCCGCCACGCTGTGCTTCCTCGCCCGTCAGGTCATACACCCCGGCGCCAGCATGGGTATCGATCACCCGAAAGGCCGAATCCTTCTGCTGCAGATAGGCAAGGATGCGGACCAGCACGATGTGCTTGATGACATCGGCGAAGTTGCCGGCATGGAAGGCGTGGCGATAGTTCATGCGGAGAGAACTACGCTACGCGCGCGACATACGCAAAAGCCAATCTACCGGAGAACGCCTCAGCCGCCCCGCATCGGCGGCATCAGCACCGTGCTGCGGCGGCAGGCGCGGCGATCGATCTCCTCGCAGGCGCGGAACTGCAGATCCTTGGTCATGCAGATCCGCACTTCGCTCAACCTCGTCCGGTCGCAGGTGACGGCGATGGCGCTCTGGCTCAATCCCGGATTGGCCTTGATGAACGCATCTTCGAGCGCGGCGGGCGCAATCGTCTTCGGCTGCGACAGTTCGAGGAATTCCGGCGGAATCTTCACCGCGGCGCGTGCCTTGCGGATGGCTTCGAAATAGCCGCGCTGACCGAGCCCCGAGCAGGTGCCGTGCTTGTCCCACTCATTGTAGATCAATCCCGGCGCCGGCATCAGGTCGAGCATCGAGGTCATGATGTTGCGCGCGAGCCGCGGCGACGGCCGCTGGCAGTAATCCGGAAAGCCGCGCTCGTATTGCGGCCACAGGCCGTGCACGACGAACGAATAGGGCCGGCCGCCGCATTGCACCTGTTGCGAGCGGCTGGTGTTGCCGCGTTCGCGCGATGCCTCGCAGAACGATGGCGACCATGACAGCGACAGCACATAGAAATCGAAATCGCCCGGCGCATTCTGCCGCCGGTCCTGCGCCGAGGCCGGCGTCGCGAGCGCAGCCGTTACGAGAATGGCAAGCGCCAGCAGACCTTGCACAATGAAATATCGCGATGCTTGCAACATGGAGCCCCCTGCCCGGACGATCAAACTTTTGCGATCCCGATCCGGCCGTGAAGGACCGAAACGATCGCGCGTCCACTATCGCGGATCATTGTCGCTTTGGGTAGCGGAGACTGATTGCGCCTCAGCGCCGCGCGGCGCGGCAACGCGGATTGTAGGCCCAGTTGCGATCGAGACCCACGACGCACCATTCGACGCCGGGGCCATAACCCGCAAAGCCGCCGTCCTCGATGATGGAATATTCCACCGTGCGCGGCTTGCCGTCGTTCAGCAGGGCACGCGCGCTGCAATAGCGGCGCGGAATGTTGTCCGACGTCCAGGGACGGAACGAGGTTTCGCGGACGCGGTCGTAACCGGTGATCGCCAGAGCAGAATTCCAGTACTTGCCCTCCTTCTCGGAGAACTCCGAACTGATCTGCGGCAGGGCCGATTCGCACGACGGCAGCAGGCCGTCGTAGCGCGGGCCGGACAGCCAGAAATTCATCTCGAGCGGATTCGCCGCCTGTGCCGCCGGCACCAGCGAACCCATTCCCAGCAATACCCCGAGCACGGCGCAAAGGCTGATCTTCTTCAGAATTGTGACAAGGTGGGGCATGGGACGATCCGGGGCTGATTTGTGCCGGGGACGGTGCCGCGAAGCCCGTGCGAGGTCAAGTGCGCAGGGGCCACACATGCGCACAACTCCCCTGCGCAGGCGCGGCGGTTCTTCCCCTCGGCGCACCATGCCTTTACACTAGGCACCGGCAACGACAATGGAGATTACGATGCGAACGATCGGCAAGACCGCCCTGGCTGCACTGTGCGGCGCCATGATATGCGGCGCGGCTCACGCCGACTACGTGCCGCCCTTCAAGGGCAACGACACCGGCGGGATCATCTCGTCGTCGCTGGTCGGCACGACGGACGTCCGCGCCATGGCCATCGCGCATTGCGCGCAATACGGCAAGGTGGTGAAATTTCTGTCGGCCGACCGAAACTACGGCGGCTACATCTCCTTCGCCTGCCGCTGGGTGCCCTACGGGCGGCGCGATCGTCCGCTGCGCGTGCGTTACTGACATTGGTAACTTGATCGGCTACTCATCCGGGAGCGCCGCATGACCCTCAAGCTTCCCCGCCTTGCACCGCATCTTGCCACCGCGCTGCTGCTGTCCGCCGCAACGATGACGGCGGCCGCCGCGGTCGAGATGCCGATCCGCAAGGCAGGGCTGTGGGAAATCAAGATGGTCGAGGCCAGTTCGAAAGTGCCGGGCATGACCATGCAGCAGTGCACCGACGAGAGCACCGACAAGGCGATGACCTCGACGTTCTCGCCGATGGCCAAGGAAGTCTGCTCCAAGAAGGACGTCGCAAAGACGGCGGCGGGCTATGTCGCCGATGCGGTTTGCACCGTCAACGGCATGGAGATGACTTCGCACTCCGAGATCAACGGCGATTTCAACTCCGCTTACAGCGTGAAGGTCACGTCGCATCACGAAGGCGGCCCTGCCGGCGCGCCGCGCGACACGGTGATGACGATCGAGGCGAAATGGCTTGGCCCCTGCAAGCCGGACCAGAAGGCCGGCGACATGGTGATGCCCGGCGGCTTCAAGATGAACATCAACGACCTTCAGAAACTGAAGGCGATGATGCCGAAGAAATAACGAAAATCTATAGTGTAACGTCGTCCAAAGACGCGCGTCAGACCACGCCGAAGCGCTTCGAGAGCTCCACGGTGTTGACGAAGCCGCGTCCGTGCTGGCCGGCGCCGATACGGCGCTCGCCATCGAACGCTTCGACCTCGAACCGGATCACCCGCCGCGCCACCTCGATCACGCGCGACGTGGTACGCACGACGCGTCCCACCGGCGTCGCCGCCAGGTGCCGCACGTCGACCTCGGTGCCGAGCGTGACCCAGCCTTGCGGAAGATATCGCCCGATCGCATCGCCCGACGCCATTTCCATTTCGAGGATCATCATCGGCGTCGCATAGACTGCCGGCATGGCCGGAACGAAATGCCGGACAGTGCGGTCAGCCGATACCGTCAGCAGCCGCTCGGCGCTCATGCCGACCTTGATGAAATCGCGCGCATCCATGCACCTTGCATAGATCGGGCATCGAATGCCGGCAAGCGGGTTTCGCATGGTGCTCCGCTGCAGCGCATTGCCATTCCCGCAGCGCAATATATGATGATGATAATTCAATCCATGCTTTGGACCACTCAGAAGGACGATCCATGACGGAATTTAGCGAGCTGATGCAGGGCGTGCAGCGTGACGGCGCGGCATGGCAGGTGAGTGTCAGCGACGACTGGACCCAGGGCCGCACGATCTATGGCGGCCTCGCCGCTGCGATCTGCCTGGAGACCGCGCAACGCGAGTTCGCCGACCTGCCGCCACTGCGCTCGGCGCAGTTCGCTTTCATCGGCCCCGCGACGGGAAAATTGCGCATGACGCCATCCGAACTTCGGCGCGGAAAGTCGACCGTGTTCGCCGGCGTAGATCTGGTCGGTGAGGACGGGCTCGCGACACGGGCGACGTTCTGCTTCGGCACGGCGCGCGCCTCCTCGCTCAGTCGTGCTGCATTGTCGGCGCCGAAGGCCGATGCGCCGGATGGATGTCCGAATTTCTTCGATCGCGCGCCGTCGACGTTGCGTTTCCTCCAGCATATCGACGGCCGTCGCGCCGGTGGCGAACAGCCGTTCAGCGGCGCAGCCGATCCGACCATGCTGCTGTGGCTGCGCCATCGCGATCCCGCACTGACGCCATCGCTGGTGTCGCTGCTGGCGCTCGCCGACGCACCGCCGCCCGCCGCGCTCGCCATGGTGAAGCAGCCGGGCCCGATCAGCACCATGACCTGGGCCATCGACATGCTGACCGACACCATCGCGACCGACGACGGCTGGTGGATGGTCCGCACCACCGCCGATGCGGCGGCGGGAGGCTACAGCAGCCAGGCGATGACGGTATGGAATGCCGCCGGCCAACCGGTGATGGCGAGCCGGCAAAACGTCGCGATGTTTTTATAAGCAGTCGATCGTCACGGCAAATACGGCGTCGTCCCTGCGAAAGCAGAGACCCATAACCACCGACTTTCGCAATTTTGGAAAGCGTTGCGACTCACGCGTATCCCGAGAGTCCTCGATGTATGGGTTCCTGCTTTCGCAGGAATGACACCGGGTCTACTTCCCCTGCGCGGCCTTGCGCTCGACGAAGGTCTTGCCGCCCTTCATCTTGTGATTGAGCGGCGCTTCGTTGATCTGGATTACAACGTCATCGGCGGAAACGCCGAGGTTCTTCACCAGCGCCTGGGTGATGTCGCGCATCATCCCGGCCTTCTGGTCGTCGGTGCGGCCTGCGGCCATGCTCACGGTGATTTCAGGCATTTCGGTTCTCCCGTTTTGATCTTGTAGTTGGCAACAGCATTTAACACCGACGTCATCATCCGCGAAGGCAGATGATCCAGTAACCGCCACCTTCACGAAAGATACCGATCCCGCGGAGTACTGAATACCCGCATACGCGGGCATGACGTCTCGATTTCAGTTTCCCCATTTCACATCGTGACGCGCCAGCACTTCGCGCACCTTGGCGACGATCTCGCTTTCAGCGCAGGAAAATTGCGCCGGCCGCGTCTCGCGCCATTCGGCGTTGGAGGCAATCGCGGCGGCCGCCTTGGCGCCTTCGATCAGATCCTTGATCTGCACTTCGCCGCGCGCCTTTTCATCCGAGCCCTGGATGATCACGCAAGGCGAATTGCGACGGTCCGCATATTTGAGCTGATTGCCCATGTTCTTCGGGTTGCCGAGATAGAGTTCGGCGCGAATATGCGCGTTGCGCAATTCGGCGACCATCTTCTGATAATCGGCGACGCGATCGCGATCGAACACCGTCACCACGACCGGACCGAAGTCCGGCTTGGTGTCGATCTTGCCGAGCATCGTGAGCGCAGCCTGCAAGCGCGACACGCCGATGGAGAAACCTGTCGCCGGCACCGGCTCGCCGCGAAAGCGCGAAACCAGTCCGTCATAACGTCCGCCGCCGCCGACCGAACCGAAGCGCACCGGGCGCCCTTTTTCGTCCTTGGTTTCGAGCAGGAGTTCAACTTCATAGACGGGGCCGGTGTAGTATTCGAGGCCGCGCACGACGGAGGGATCAATCTTGATGCGGCTCTCGTCGTAGCCGCCAGCGGTCACGAGCGAACGAATCTGTTCAAGTTCGTCGCGTCCGTCGGCGAGAAGCTTGGACTCACCGGCGGGCTTGCCATCCGTAAATGCAATCACCTGCTCGATAGCCGCGCTCGGGAGTCCCGCCCCCTTGGTGAAATCGCCGCTCTCGTCCTTGCGCCCTTCACCCAAAAGCAAACGCACGCCGTCCGCGCCGAACTTGTCCAGCTTGTCGATCGCACGCAGCACCGTCAGCCGTCGTCCCACATTCTCCTCACCGCCAAGGCCGATGCTTTCGAGTACGCCATCGAGCACCTTGCGGTTGTTGACCTTCACCACATAGCTGCCGCGTGGAATGCCGAGCGCTTCCATCGCATCCGCGGCCATCATGCACATCTCGGCGTCGGCGGCGGGCGATGCGCTGCCGACCGTATCGGCATCGAACTGCATGAACTGGCGGAAGCGGCCCGGGCCGGGCTTCTCGTTGCGATAGACGTAGCCGGCGCGATAGCTGCGATACGGCTTCGGCAGGTTGTCGAAATTCTCCGCGACATAGCGCGCCAGCGGCGCGGTGAGATCGTAGCGCAGCGAGATCCACTGCTCGTCGTCATCCTGGAACGAGAACACGCCTTCGTTGGGCCGGTCCTGATCCGGCAGGAATTTTCCGAGCGCGTCGGTGTATTCCATGGCCGGCGTTTCCACCGGCTCGAAGCCGTAGCGCTCATAGACCTCGCGGATCACCTCGGTCATGCGCCGGGTGGCGGCAATCTCCGAGGCGGTGCGATCGACCAGCCCGCGCGGCAGGCGGGCCTTCAGTTTTTGCGGTTTTTTGGGTTTGTCAGCCATGCGCGGGTGGTACCAGCGCAGGCGCGAGGCGGCAAGATGGCCGCGCGCGGCTCAGTTCACCAGCACGGCACGATCGCAGCGCACGCCGGAAACCCAGACGTCGGCCTGTCCGAGCCCGATCCCGAGCGTCGCCAGCACCGAGGCCAGCACCTGATCCACCGGGCCGGTCGCGCCTCCGATGATGCCGCTCACCAGCCCCGCGAGGCCGGGGATTGACAGGCCGAGCGGCCCGACCTTGACGGTCAGCGCCAGATCGCCGAGCAGGCTTCCGGTCAGCGACTGCGTGAAACTGGTGGTCGTGACAGTTTTCTTCGTCTGGGACTGGATATCGGCATAGCTGAAATTCACGCTGGTCGGCGTGGTGTTGCCCATCCCGGCATGGGCTATCCCCGTCACCTGCACCGCGCCGAGATTGACCAGCGCTACCGGACCCGGATTGGGCTTGCTGGTGAAATTGTTCATCTGCGCCGCCGTCACATCGCCGATCCAGGCATCGACGATGCCGGGCGTCACGCCGAGCGTGACCGTCGAGGTGTCGACGTTGGGGAATCCGCAACTCACCGCGTCGAGCGTCGCAGTGCCGGACGCCACCTCGACATAGATCGGCAGGTTGACCGCGGACACGCTGCCGCTGCCGAGCAGTTGCACCGACACCAGCACGCGCGTCTGCGCGGTATGCACGCTGGCGCCGCGCATGCCGACCGTGATCCAGTTCGAGCCTTGCGGATGCTCGCCGATCGTCGCCATCACATTGACGCTGGCGATGCCCGGCAGTCCGAGATTGACGTTGGCCGCAATCTGGTGCGTGCCGTTGGCGATGGCGCCGGTCGCGGACAGCAGGTCGTACAGCCCAACGCTGACGCCGGTCTGCGGCTTGTCGCCAGTGCCGAGATTGGCATAAGGCCCGAGGTCGATCAGCTTGCCGGGAACGATCCTGGTGGTGACACCGGCCAGCGCGAGCGAGATTTGCGACAGCGCCGCGGTTGCCGCGTTGACGCCGTTGGCGGCCTGCTGCGCCGTCAGCATCGCCGCGACGATGTCGGACACCTTGATGTTGCTGTTCAGCACCTCGTCATAGGTCATGCCGGTCAGATCGACGCGCGTCGCCAGCGCGGACAGAAAATCCAGCAGGTCGATGCGCGTACTGATCAGCGCCTGATAATCCATCACCGACAACGACAGCGACGTCCCCAGCAGCCCGCCCAGCACCGCATTGAGCAGGCCGCCGTTCAGCGACACCAGCCGCGAGCCGATGGCGAACGACGCCACCGCCGTACTTGCCGCCGTCGCGCTGGTGCGGATCGTAAAACGATCACTGCTGGAGAACATGCGCGCGAAATACAGCGGCGTCTGCGTTTCCAGCGTCACCCGCGCCGCGTTGGCGACGCCGGTGGCGGGTGTCACGAAGCGCGCCTGCGGCGGCAGCGCGGCATCCGCAGTATAGGTGCCGAGTTCGACCGCAACGACGGCATTTGCAGGATAGCCATTATCTGCAACCGTCGCCTTCGCCGCATTGGCGGCGTGGTCGATATCGCTGGCGGCGACGATCGCGGCGAGATCGGCGGCGCTCTGGGTCTTGCGGCGATCGGCGAACACGGTGCCGACATCGACGCCAAGCGCGGCGCATCCCATCACCAGCACCATGCAGCCGGCACCCATGATGGCGATGTTGCCCTGACGGTCGGCCGCGAAACGTCGCACCAGTTTCCACATCGAAAGCGCTCCCTCAGTAGCCGCCGAAAGGAATCGCCGCCGAACGGACGATGCTCGGCGACGGCATCGGCACGAAAGTCGGCAGCGAATAGATGAACATGTGCGAGGCGTCGTAATTCACGGTCACTACGAACACCTTGTTGCTCGCGGCCGAGGTCGCGGCGTTCACCGTGAGGTTGGTCTTGTCGATCAGCGGATAGGCGTCTGCGTTGGCGCTGACATAACCGGCGGCGAGATTGCTGCGCTCGCTGTCGGTCAATCCGGCGATCGACGAACGCGCCGCTTCGGCCGCCAGTTGCTGCACGCCGTGCACCACCGCGAGGTAGGAGCCGAACGTCACGATGCCGAACACGAGGATCAGGAACACCGGAAGCAGCATCGCGAACTCGACCGCGGAAGCGGCGCGCCGACATGCAGCGAAACGGCGAAGCGTGAGACGGGCGTTTGTCATGTCGCCGATTGAGCCACACAACCATTACGCGATATTTAATTCATAACACAACTATTTGGAGTATATAATTCACTCGCTTTCCGTAGAACTACGGAGCTTCCTCGCAGACCAGGACGCGCCGCACCGACGCGACGCAATTCCCGCAAACTTCCGAATTAGACCGCGTCGGAAGCGCACAACATGTTCCACCGGCGATCAAAACGATCTAGGTTGTCAGCCACGCACCGAACGCGCCAGATAATGAAAAGGGACCCCGAATGCTGGACAAGAGCCCAAACAAGCCCGCCGTCAATGTTCCGAACGATCTTGCCGCGTTCTGGATGCCCTTCACCGCGAACCGCGCCTTCAAGAAGGCCCCGCGCCTGCTCGCCGGCGCCGAGGGCATGCACTACATCACCACCGATGGCCGCAAGCTGATCGACGCCGCCGCCGGCATGTGGTGCACCAATGCCGGCCACGGCCGCAAGGAAATCGCCGCCGCGATCGGCAACATGGCGCAGACGCTCGATTACGCGCCACCATTCCAGTTCGGCATTCCGCAGGCGTTCGAACTCGCCAGCCGCATCGCCGACCTCGCGCCCAAGGGGCTGGATCAGGTGTTCTTCTGCAATTCCGGTTCGGAAGCAGCGGATACCGCGCTAAAGATTGCGCTCGGCTATCACCAGATCAGCGGCAACGGTTCGCGGACCCGGCTGATCGGCCGCGAGCGCGGCTATCACGGCGTCGGCTTCGGCGGTACGTCGGTCGGCGGCATCGTCAACAATCGCAAGATGTTCGGCAGCCTGCTCGCGGGCGTCGATCACCTGTCGGCGACCTACAATCGCGAGAAGCAGGCCTTCAGCAAGGGCGAACCGGAATGGGGCGCCGAGATTGCCGATGAACTGGAGCGTCTCGTCAACCTGCACGGCGCCAACACCATCGCCGCCGTGATCGTCGAGCCGATGGCCGGATCGACCGGCGTGCTGCCGGCGCCGAAGGGCTATCTCAAGCGCCTGCGCGAGATCACCCAGAAGCACGGCATCCTGCTGATCTTCGACGAAGTCATCACCGGCTTCGGTCGCCTCGGCTTCGCCTTCGCCGCGGAACGCTACGGCGTGCTGCCGGACATGATCACGTTCGCGAAGGGCGTCACCAACGGCGCGGCGCCGATGGGCGGCGTGATCGTGCGCGACACCATCCACGATGCCTTCATGACCGGCCCCGACTACGCCGTCGAGCTGTGCCACGGCTATACCTATTCGGCACATCCGCTGGCTTGCGCCGCCGGTCTCGCGACGCTCGATATCTACCGCGACGAGAAGCTGTTCGAACGCGCCAACAAGCTGGAAGCGAAGTTCGCCGACGCGGTGATGAGCCTGCGCGGCGAGCCGAACGTGGTCGACATCCGCACGGTCGGATTGACCGCGGGCATCGACCTGACGGCGAACAAGGAAGGCCCGGGCAAGCGTGGCTTCGAATGCCTGAACAAGGCCTTCCACGATCACGACATGATGATCCGCGTGGCCGGCGACACCATCGCGCTGACCCCGCCGCTGATCGTCAGCGAGGACCAGGTCGGCGAGATCGTCGAGAAGGTCGGCAAGGTGATCCGCGCGGTCGCCTGACCCTGCGCGCCAGTTCCGCCGGCCCGGGCCGGCGGAACTCTTAGGCTGCCGACAGCGGCAAGCCGAACGGGCTTATCCCCAACGCCCCTGTGGAGATACCGGGGGCTACCGGTCACCTGTAGCGATACGACCGGCCTCGAATCAGCGATAGTGACAGAATTACGCATCCGGGAGGCTGGGGCAGGCTTTTCCCGATGCCCTTCTTGATTGTTGCGGCAGCGCTCGGGGAAGACGCGCAAGACATGGTTCGGATTTCCACCATCTTTGTCGCCATCTGCATGGCCATGATCGCGGCTTCGCTCGGCCTCGTGCTCTATGCGGTCGCCGGGGTGAATGGACAGCAATCCGCCATTGTCGCGCTGGCGGCGCTGACCTTCATGATCCTCTACAACGCGGTGTCGATGCGGATGCGCGACCGCCCCGAACTCGACGGCCACATCACCGATCTTTCGCAAGGCACGGCCGAGCTCGCGCGTCAGGTCGGCGATTTCGGACGCCGGCTCGCGGCAATCGAGAGCCGCGTGATGTCGTCGAACTCCGCGACCCAGGATCGCATTCAAGCGGTGTCCGGCGAGATCAGCGAACTCGGAATGCTGGTGAACCAGATTGCCGAATCCGTCGCCGCGCATGACGACGTGCTGTCGTCGGGATTGATCGCCAGCGGCTCGACGGTCGCCGCCGAAACCTTTCATGCGTCCGCGAGCGCGGCGACGCAGGCAAGGCCTGCCGCAGCCTATTCGCCGCTCCGCCCTGTTCCCGTTGCGGTTGAAGACGACTATGTCGACGACGATCTGGATGCGCTGCCGGCCTCCGACGGCGGCCTGCGGATTCTCGCCGCACTGAAGAATGCGATCGAGACCAATCGCATCGATATCTACTTGCAACCCATCGTTACCCTGCCGCAACGCAAGGTGCGCTTCTACGAAGCGGTGACGCGGCTGCGCGACGGCAACGACCAGATCCTGACCGCCGACGATTTCATCGAGACCGCGGAAAGCGCCGGCCTGATGGGACGCATCGATCACATGGTGATGTCGCGCGGCGTGCAGGTGCTGCAGCGCCTGATGGTCCGCAACAAGGATGTCGGCGTGTTCTGCAATGTCGCCGCTGCAACCTTAAGCAGCCCGGCCAATTTCGCGAAATGCGTCGAGTTTCTCGAAGCCAGCCGCGCGGTCGCGCCGTCGTTGATCCTTGAGTTCAAGCAGGCGGCGTTCCGTGGCTTCGGTCCGGCCGAGCGTGAACGTCTCGCCGCGCTGGCGCAGCTCGGCTACCGGTTCTCCATCGATCACGTCACCGATCTGCGCATGGAGCCGCGCGAACTGGCAGACCGCGGCGTGCGCTACATCAAGGTTCCCGCGGCGCTGCTCCTCGACCAGCAAAAAATGGCGTCCTCGGACATCCATGCGGCGGACCTGTCCGGCCTGCTCAGCCGGTTCGGTATCGACCTGGTGGCCGACCGGATCGAAGGCGAGCGTGCGGCCGTCGATTTGCTGGACTATGACGTGCGGTTCGGGCAGGGATTTCTTTTCGCGGCGCCTCGGCCGCTGCGGCCGGAAAACGCGCCCGCAGCCATGGCGGCGCCTCCCGCTCCGGCCGTGCCGGGCAAAGCTCCGCCAGAGGTTGCGCAACAGTTCAATGCACCAGGTAAATCTCCCAAACCCGCCCTTGGCCGCAGCGAGCAGCAGGCCGCCGTCGGCAACGCCGCGCTCGTCCGACGCGCCGTCCGCCCAAGCTGACCGATCGTCGCACCCATGACGGAACTGCGCTTCATTGAACAAATGCGCGAGCTCGTCCCCGGCATCGACGTCGTGCTGAGCGACATCTGGGGCGTCGTGCACAATGGGCTGGTGGCGTTTCCGGAAGCCTGCGAGGCGCTGCACACGTTTCGCGCGCGCGGCGGCACCGTGGTGCTGATCACCAACGCGCCGCGTCCCGCGGATTCCGTGCAGCGGCAGTTGCGCAAGCTCGGCGTGGCGGACGACACCTACGATGCGATCGTCTCGTCCGGCGACCTGACGCGAAACTACGTCGCCGACCATCCGGGAAAGTCGGTGTTCTGGCTTGGGCCGGAGCGCGACAACTCGATCCACCGCGGGCTCGACGCGACCTTCGCGCCGCTGGAGAGCGCCGATTACATCATCTGTACCGGCCCGTTCGACGACGAGACCGAAACGCCGGAAGACTATCGCGCCATGATGACGACGGCGCGCCAGCGCGGCCTGACGCTGGTCTGCGCCAATCCCGATATCGTCGTCGAACGCGGCGACCGGCTGATCTACTGCGCCGGCGCCATCGCCGAACTGTATCGCGAACTCGGCGGCGAGGTGATTTTCTACGGCAAGCCGCATCGGCCGATCTACGAGCGCGCCATGGCGATCGCGCAAGAGCGCCGCGGCACCGCGACGCCGCTGTCGCACGTGCTGGCGATCGGCGATTCCGTGCGGACCGACCTCACCGGCGCGCACGGCTTCGGCATCAAGTGCCTGTTCGTGATGCGCGGCATCCATGCCGGCGAATTCGAAGGCATCGACCTGCTGGACAAGGCTTCCGTGAAGGAATTGTTCGGCCATCCGCCGCTGGCGCTGACCCGCGAACTGCGGTGGTAGCCCATATCGCGACGGCGTCATCCCGAGGTGCGAGCCGCTTTGGCGAGCCTCGAAGGATGAGTATTGCTGTGTGGCCATCCTTCGAGACGCCGCGCAAATGCGCGGCTCCTCAGGATGACGATCCTACTTCAACAAGCTTTGAAATTTACGCCGTAACGATATCCGGGAACACCGCTTCGATCTTGTTCTTCAGCGTCGCGGCGTTGAACGGCTTGACGATGTAGTTGTTGACGCCCGCCTTCTTGGCCGCGATCACGTTCTCGGTCTTCGACTCGGCGGTGATCATGATGAACGGGGTCTTCGCCAGGTTGGGATCGGCGCGGACTTCCTTGAGCAGGTCGTAGCCGGTCATCGGCTCCATGTTCCAGTCGGAAATCACGAGGCCATATTTGCGGCCGCGCATCTTGTTGAGCGCCGCCGAACCGTCGCTTGCGTCGTCGATGTTCTGGAAGCCGAGCTGCTTGAGAAGGTTGCGGATAATGCGGATCATGGTGTTGTAGTCATCGACCACCAAAACCGGCATCGCCAGATCGACCGCCATTCTCAAATCCTCTCAAACAAGACCAAAATACTGCGGCCGTGCGCTCGCGGTCTCCGCCGCTCATGCCGTCCGGATCAGCGGTAACCAGTACCACCAGCCGTTAAACAGCGCGTTAACCGGCGCCATCGGGAAGACCGCTTAGTCGGCCCCGGTGAATGGCTGGTATCCGCAATCCGTAAACCTGTCTTGACTTCGGGCGCATCCGGGCGTCACCGTCCCGGCTCCCTGAAGTCGAACCACGAAATCACCCATGCTTTCTGGCTTTTCCGTTATCCGCGACACCACGCCTGCAACCGAGATTCCAAAGGGAGCCGTGATCGCGCTGGGCAATTTCGACGGTGTCCATCGCGGCCATCGCGCCGTGATCGCCGCCGCGCTCGACATGGCACACAAACTCAAGCGGCCGGCGTTCGCCGTGACCTTCGAGCCGCATCCTCGCAGCTTCTTCAGTCCGCACACGCCGCAATTCCGCCTGACCGACGAAACCAGCAAGCTCCGCCTGCTTGCCGGCACCGGACTCGACGGCGCGGTGGTGATGGCCTTCAACGCCGGACGCGCGGGCACCAGCGCGCAGGATTTCATTCACCATGATCTGATCGAGCGGCTCGGCATTAGCGGCATCGCGGTCGGCTACGATTTTCATTTCGGCAAGGGCCGCGTCGGCTCGCCTGCACTGCTGCAGAGCGAGGCGCCGCGCCTCGGCATCGAGGTCGCGGTGCAGGCGCATGTCGATATCGACGAACGGCCGGTATCCTCCACCGCGATCCGCATGGCGCTGGCCGAGGGGCAGATCGCGGAAGCCACCGCCATGCTGGACGGTCCGTGGTTCATCACCGGCGAGGTGATCCACGGCGAGAAGCGCGGCCGCGATCTCGGCTATCCCACCGCCAACATCCGGCTCGATCCGCAATGCGGACTGCGCCACGGCATCTATGCGGTGCGTGTGGGCCTCGACGGCCGCCTGATCGACGGCGTCGCCAGTTTCGGCCGCCGTCCGACCTTCGACAACGGCGCGCCGCTGCTGGAAATCTTCCTGTTCGACTTCAAGGGCGATCTCTACGGCAAGACATTGGACGTCGCCTTCATCGCCTATATCCGCGACGAACTGAAATTCGACTCGATCGACGCGCTGGTGCGCCAGATGAACGATGACAGCGCCAAGGCCCGCGCGGCGCTCGCGGCCGCGCCGGACGCGTTTCCGAAACTCGGAGCGATCGATTGACCGAGAAGGAAAAAATGCTGGCGGGCGAACTGTATCGCCCGGACGCACCGGAGATCGTTGCCGATCAGGCCGAGACCGCGCAATGGCTGGCGCGCTATAATGCAGCCGCAGGATCATCACCCGAGGCGTTGCACAAAATTCTCGCAGAGCGGATCGGGACGCTCGGTGCCGGGGTCGTCATCCGTCCGCCGTTCTTTTGCGACTACGGTACCAATATCCGTCTCGGCGATGGCGTCTTCCTCAATTTCAATTGCGTGATCCTCGATGTGGTCGAAGTGACGATCGGCGACCGCACCCAGATCGGCCCGGCGGTGCAAATCTATGCCGCCGACCATCCGCGGGATGCCAAACGGCGGCGCGAGGGCCTCGAATTCGGCCGCCCGGTGCGGATCGGCCAGGACGTCTGGATCGGCGGCGGAGCCATCATCCTGCCCGGCGTCACCATCGGCGATGGCGCGACGATCGGCGCCGGCAGCGTCGTCACCCGCCACGTCAAGGCCGGTGACCAGGTCGCAGGCAATCCCGCCCGCAGCATGTCGGTCGCAAAACCGGCATAACTCTATCGCAGCGCGGCCTTTGCGTTCCCGCCGCCGCCTGCTATGGAAAGCGCCATGTTGGCGCAGCGCACCATAATTCGCATTACCAGCCCGGCTTTCGCCTGAGCTTCGCTCGGCGCAAGACCGGGATTGATGTCGTTTCCGTACTTCCGCGCCCTTTAGAGCATGATCCCGAAAAGTGGAAACCGGTTTTCGGACAAGGTCATGCTCAAAGAAAAAGATAAACGACGGGCCTGATCCAACGCAGTTGGATTGGACCCTAGCCAAGCCAGAGTCTCATGTCCGACAAGCCGCAGAAATCCGCCACCCCGAAAACCGACGCCAACGACTATTCCAAGACCCTTTTCCTGCCGCAGACGGATTTCCCGATGCGCGCCGGCCTGCCGCAGCGCGAGCCGGATATCCTCAAGCGCTGGAACGAGATCGGGCTCTACAAGCGGCTGCGCGAGGACGCGAAGGGCCGCGCCAAATTCGTGCTGCATGACGGCCCGCCCTACGCCAACGGCAACATCCATATCGGCCATGCGCTCAACAAGATCCTCAAGGACGTGGTGACCAAGAGCCAGCAGATGCTCGGCCACGATTCCAACTACGTGCCGGGCTGGGACTGCCACGGCCTGCCGATCGAATGGAAGATCGAGGAAGAAAATTATCGTTCCAAGGGCAAGCAGAAGCCGAACTTCAAGGACCCGGCCGCGATGGTCGCGTTCCGCAAGGAATGCCGTGCCTATGCCAACAAGTGGCTCGACATCCAGCGCGAGGAATTCAAGCGCCTCGGCATCATCGGCGACTGGGACGGCCGCTACGCCACCATGGACTATTTCGCCGAAGCGCAAATCGCCCGCGAGCTGATGAAGTTCGCCGCCAACGGCACGCTCTATCGCGGCTCGAAGCCCGTGATGTGGAGCGTGGTCGAGAAGACCGCGCTGGCTGAAGCCGAAGTAGAATACGAGGACCACACCTCGGACACGGTGTGGGTGAAATTCCCGGTCACCTCGCCCGCACACGGCGCGCTTGCCAATGCCAGCGTCGTGATCTGGACCACCACGCCATGGACGCTGCCCGGCAACCGCGCCATCAGCTTCTCGTCCAAAATCGGCTACGGCCTCTACAAGGTCACCGATGCGCCTGCCGACAACTGGGCCAAGACCGGCGATCTGCTGATCCTCGCCGACAAGCTCGCGGAAGACGTCTTCAAGCAAGCGCGCGTCACGGCCTACGAAAAAGTCCGCGACATCCCGGCCGACACCATGGACGCGATCGAATGCGCCCATCCGCTGAAAGGCTTTGAGGGCGGTTATGGATTCACCGTGCCGCTGCTCGACGGCGACCACGTCACCGACGATACCGGCACCGGTTTCGTCCACACCGCGCCCGGCCACGGCCGCGAGGACTTCGACATCTGGACCGCCAGCGCGCGCGATCTCGACGCGCGCGGCATCTCGACCGCGATCCCCTACACCGTGGACGAGAACGGCGCGCTTACCACGCAGGCCCCCGGCTTCGAGGGCAAGCGCGTGCTCACCGACAAGGGCGAGAAGGGCGACGCCAACGAGGCCGTCATCAAGGAATTGATCGCGCGCGGCATGCTGCTGGCTCGCGGACGCCTGAAGCACCAGTATCCGCATTCGTGGCGTTCGAAAAAGCCGGTGATCTTCCGCAACACGCCGCAGTGGTTCATCGCGATGGACAAGGACATCGCCGACGATGGCAAGGCGAAGTCAAACGACACGCTGCGCGCCCGCGCGCTGCAGGCGATCAGCGTTACGCAGTGGGTGCCGCCGCAGGGACAGAACCGCATCACCGGCATGATCGCCGGCCGTCCCGACTGGGTGATCTCGCGCCAGCGCGCGTGGGGCGTGCCGATCGCAGTGTTCGTGCGCGAAAAGGGTGACGGCTCCGCCGAGGTGCTGATCGACGATGCGGTGAATGCACGCATCGGCGACGCCTTCGACAAGGAAGGCGCCGACGCCTGGTACATGGAAGGCGCGCGCGAGCGTTTCCTCGGAAGCCGCGCGAATGAAGACTGGCAGAAGGTCGACGACATTCTCGACGTCTGGTTTGACTCGGGCTCGACCCACGCTTTCGTGCTGGAAGACCCAGTGCACTTCCCCGGTCTCGCCGGGATCAAGCGCAAGATCGACGGCGGCGCCGACTCGGTCATGTATCTCGAAGGCAGCGACCAGCATCGCGGCTGGTTCCACTCGTCGCTGCTGGAAAGCTGCGGCACGCGCGGCCGCGCGCCCTATGACGTGGTGCTGACCCACGGCTTCACGCTGGACGAGAACGGCCGCAAGATGTCGAAGTCGCTCGGCAACACCGTCGAGCCGCAGAAGGTGATCGCGCAGTCCGGCGCCGATATCCTTCGCTTGTGGGTGTGCGCGTCCGATTACGCCGACGACCAGCGCATCGGTCCCGAAATCCTCAAGAACACCATCGAGACCTATCGCAAGCTGCGCAACACCATCCGCTGGATGCTCGGCACGCTGCATCATTTCAAGCCGGCCGATGCGGTGGCAGTGGCGGACATGCCCGAACTCGAACGCCTGATGTTGCATCAGCTTGCCGCGCAGGATGCGGTGGTGCGCAAGGCCTATGCGGAGTTCGACTACAAGACCGTGATCGCCAGCCTGTCGGCGTTCCTCAACACCGAACTGTCGGCGTTCTATTTCGATATCCGCAAGGACACGCTGTACTGCGACCCGCCGTCGTCGCTGGCCCGCAAGGCCGCGCTGACCACGATCGACATTCTATGCGACACCATCCTGAAGTGGCTGGCCCCTGCTTTGTCGTTCACCGCCGAAGAAGCGTGGCAGCTCTACAAGCCGAACGCCGAGCCGTCGGTTCACCTGACGTTGTTCCGCGATGACCTGCAGCAGTATCGCAACGACACGCTCGCCGCGAAGTGGGAGATCATCCGCGATGTTCGCCGCGTCGTCACCGGTGCACTCGAGCTCGAACGCGCCGCCAAGCGCATCGGCTCGTCGCTGGAAGCCTCGCCGCTGGTCTACGTATCGGACAAGACGATCTTCGATACGCTGTTCGACGTCGATCTCGCCGAAGTGTGCATCACGTCGAACGCCATGGTGACGAACGACGATCCGCCGGCCGATGCGTTCAGGCTGAACGACGTTCCGGGCGTCGCGGTGGTGGTGGAAAAGGCCGTCGGCACCAAGTGCGCGCGCTCGTGGAAGATCCTGCCCACGGTCGGCGAGGACAAGGAATATCCCGACGTCTCGCCGCGCGACGCCCAGGCGTTGCGTGAATGGAAGGCGATGGGAGTGGCCTAAGCCGTCCGTCGTCCCCGCGAAGGCGGGGATGACACACGCTCAGGCGTCATGGCCGGGCTCGTCCCGGCCATCCACGTCTTCGAAGCTACAGATTCAAGAAAGACGTGGATGCCCGGCACAGGGCCGGGCATGACGGTGGCTGATATCGCGGAATGATAACGAGACGCCCATGACCCCTCTCCTGCGCTCCGGCCTGCTGACCGCGCTTGCGGTGCTGATCCTCGATCAGGCATCGAAGCTCTGGCTGCTGTTCGTGTTCGAACTCGGCCGGCACGGTGCGGTAAAGGTGACGCCGTTTTTCGACCTCGTATTGGCCTGGAACACCGGCATCAGCTACGGCTGGTTCCAGAACGACAGCCCAACGGGCGCCGCGATCCTGCTGGCCATCAAGGCGGTGGCGGTGGTTGCCCTGGCGATCTGGATGGCCCGGTCGCGCACACGACTCGCGACCATTGGTCTCGGCCTGATCATCGGCGGCGCCATCGGCAATGCCATCGACCGGCTGGCCTATGGCGCCGTGGTGGATTTCGCCCTGTTCCACGTCCAGATCGGCGAAAAAACCTACAACTGGTACGTCTTTAACCTCGCCGACGTGGCGATTGTTGTCGGGGTCGCGGCCCTGCTGTATGACTCCTTCAGGGGCCTCGACGCCGTAAAAGCGCCCTGATCCCGGCTGATATGGCCTGATCGACGCCAGCGGTCCGTTTTCGGATGGAACAGCTCCGGTCAGGGTTCCGGGCCGGGACGAGAATCGGCCGTTCGCGCAAAGACTTGAACAGGATGAACGTGATGCGAAAATCCGTGACAGGCGATCTGAACCTACTCCATTCAGCAGCATTGTCGGCCACGTCGAAATCGTTCACGCGCGCCGCCCGGCTGGCGGCTGTCGCCCTCGGCATCGGCATGATCTTCAGTAATGGCGTTGCCCGGGCGCAGGATGCTGCTTCCGACGATGACGATTCGACCTTCGAAGAGAAGATCATCAAGAACATCATGGGCGGCATCGGCGCCACCAACATGGACAACCGCGGCATCGACTATCGCGAGCGTTCGCCGCTGGTGATCCCGCCGAAGGTCGACCTGCCGCCGCCGGCCTCTGCTTCGGCGGAAATCACGGCACCGAACTGGCCGAAGGATGTCGACGAACAGGAGCGTGCGCGTATCCGCAAGCTCTCCCGGCAGAAGAAGGTGACCGGCTCCGAAGGCGCCCGTCCGCTGATGCCGGACGAATTGGCCGCGCACAAGACCGCGCACGTGGCCGCCACCGAACCGATGAAACCCGGCGTCTCCCAGAATCCGATGCTGAGTCCGTCCCAGCTTGGCTTCCACGGCAACATCCTCGGCACGATGTTCGGCGGCACCAAATCCGAGAGCGCCCCGTTCACCGGCGAGCCGGATCGCGAGACGCTGACGCAGCCGCCCCCGGGATATCAGACCCCCTCGCCGAACTATGCCTATGGCACCGGCCCCAAGCAGCCGCTGGCGCAACAGGGCGTCTACAATATTCAGACCGGCAAGGAAGTGAAGTAACGGTTTCCGCTTGATGCATTCGGCGGCCTCGACTCACTTCGAGCCCGCCATTTGTTTCAGTTCGCCATTTGACCTAGCCGCCCCTTCGGCATGGGTTGAACACCTTGTGTTTGGACATTTTGGCGGCGCGGCGTTCATCTGAATCGATCGGACAAGGGCAGGCTGCAATCTGCTTCACGATCAAGCGCCCTAACCCATCGCCGCCAAGCCCATCGTCGCCAAGTCTACCGTCGCCAAGGCAGCCAATGACATCTTTGCATCGACGCATCATCAGGTCGCTCGCGACATCGGGACTGCTTGCGGCATTGGGGCTCTCGCAGCCCGTCATCGCACAGACGATCACCTCCACTCCGCCCACCACCTTCACGCTCGATAACGGGCTGAACGTCGTGGTGATCCCGGATCACCGCACGCCGGTGGTCACGCAGATGATCTGGTACAAAGTCGGCTCCGCCGACGAGACGCCGGGCAAATCCGGACTGGCGCACTTCCTCGAACATCTGATGTTCAAGGGCACCAGCAAGCATCCGCAAGGCGAGTTCTCGCAGACCGTGCTCAAGGTCGGCGGTAACGAGAACGCCTTCACCAACGCCGACTACACCGGCTATTTCCAGCGCGTGCCGCGCGACCAGCTCGGCCGCATGATGGAATTCGAAGCCGACCGCATGACCGGCCTGATCCTCAAGGACGAAAACGTGCTGCCCGAGCGCGACGTCGTGCTCGAGGAATACAACATGCGGATCGCCAACAATCCGGACGCGCGCCTCAACGAACAGATCATGGCGGCGCTTTATCTCAATCATCCTTATGGCCGGCCGGTGATCGGCTGGCATCACGAGATCGAGAAACTCAATCGCGAGGACGCGCTGGCGTTCTACAGGCGCTTCTATGCGCCGAACAACGCCACGCTGGTGATCGCCGGCGATGTCGAGGCCGCGGATGTACGCGCCATGGCGGAGCGCACCTTCGGCAAGGTCGCGCCTCAGCCCTCGATCGCACCACACCGCATCCGGCCCCAGGAGCCGGTGCCGACCGCGCCGCGCACCGTGACGCTGGCCGATCCCAACGTCGAGCAGCCGATATTGAAGCGCTATTATCTGGTGCCGTCGGCCGCCACCGCCTCGCCGCAGGAAAGCGCGGCGCTTGACGTGCTGGCACAACTGATGGGCAGCGGAACCAACTCGCTGCTCTACCGTGCGCTGGTGGTGGATCATCCGCTCGCGGTCAGCGCCTCTGCGGGTTATCAGGGCACCGCGATCGACCCGACGCAGTTCATCGTCGCGGTCGCGCCGAAACAGGGCGTCGAATTCGCCACCGCGGAGACCGCGGTGGATAACGTGATCGCCGACCTGAAGCAGAACCCGGTTTCGGCCGAGAGCCTCGAACGCGCCAAGACGCAACTAATTGCCTCGGCCATCTACGCGCAGGACAATCAGGCCACCATGGCGCGCTGGTATGGCGCCGCGCTCACCGTGGGGCTCAGTATCGACGACATCCGTAACTGGCCGGACCGGGTGCGCGCCGTCACCGCCGCGCAGGTTCGCGAAGCCGCGCAGAAGTGGCTCGACAAGAAGCGTTCGGTCACCGGCTATCTGATCAAGGATACAGCGCCGAAAGGCGAGGAGAAGCGATCATGACGATGAGCCGCTTTGGCGCGTGGCGCGCCGCCGTCGCGCTGATGGCTGGGCTAGCTCTCATGCTGCTGCAGCCCACGCCCTCCCATGCAACCACCAGGATCCAGCACCTGAAGACGCCGGGCGGCATCGAGGCCTGGTTCGTGCAGGACAACACCGTGCCGCTGATCGCCATGCAATACGCGTTCGGCGGCGGCGCCGATCAGGACCCCGCCGACAAGCCGGGCGTCGGCACCATGGTGGCCGGTCTGCTCGACGAGGGCGCAGGCGAACTGGATTCGAAAACCTTCCACGAGCGGCTCGACCGCCGCGCCATCGAACTCAGCTTCAACTCGACGCGCGATTATTTCCGCGGCTCGCTGCGGATGCTGAAGGAGAACAGCACCGAGGCATTCGGGCTGCTGCAGCTGGCGCTGACTGCGCCGCGCTTCGATACCGAAGACGTCGAGCGCATCCGTTCGCAGGTGATGTCGGGGCTGCGCCGCCAGACTACCGATCCGAATTCGCTCGCCAGCATCAAGCTGCTCGAAGCCGAATTCGGCAATCATCCCTATGGCCGCCCCGCCGTCGGAACGCTGACCAGCGTGCCCACCATCACGGTCGGCGATTTGCGCGATTACACCCGCCGCGTGCTGGCAAAGGACACGCTCAAGATCGCCGTCGTCGGCGATATCGACGCGGCCACGCTCAGCAAGCTGCTCGACGATACGTTCGGGGGGCTGCCGGCGAAGAGCGACCTGACGCCCGTTCCCGAGGTCACGGCAGCGCAACCGCCGCAGCATTTCTTCGTTCCGCTCGACGTGCCGCAGACCGTGGTGGCCTATGGCGGCCCGGGCGTGAAGCGCGACGATCCGGACTTCATGGCGGCCTATGTAGTCAATCACATCCTCGGCGGCGGCTCGCTGACATCGCGGCTCTACCATGAGGTGCGCGAGAAGCGCGGACTGGTCTACTCCGTGTATCAATATCTGGCCTGGATGGCGCATTCCTCGCTGTTCATCGGCACCACCGCGACCCGCGCCGACCGTGCCACGCAGACCGTCGATACCATCGACAAGGAAGTCCGCCGGATGGCCGAGGACGGCCCGACCCAGCAGGAACTGGACGAAGCGAAATCCTATCTCAAGGGTTCGCAGATGCTGGCGCTCGACACCTCGTCGAAGCTGGCGTCCGGACTGCTGCAGTATCAACTCGACAACCTCGGCATCGACTACATCGAAAAGCGCAACGCGCTGGTTGACGCCGTCACGCTCGACGACGCCAAGCGGGTCGCCAAGCGGCTGTGGGGCCACGGCCTCGTCACCGTCGTGGTCGGCCGCGCCCCGCAGGCCGCCGCGGTGACGCCGCCGTCCAAGCTGGATTAGCTGGATTGGTCGAGGTTGGGTCACGCGAGCCGCCACTTTGCGAGCGCACTCAAAAAGCGGCTAATAAACAGAACGAAGTTATTAGCTCGTCATGGCCGGATTTATTCCGGCCATCCACGTCTTTACAGCATCGCGGCAAGAAAGACGTGGATGGCCGGGACAAGCCCGGCCATGACGAAGTGAATCGAGGCGCTTCAATCTCCCTGAACTCCCCACGCGCGTCACGCATGCCGAACACATCGTGGTATGTTGCCTTGATTCCTGTTCCGGAAACCGGGCTTTGGGGCTGCCATGCTGCGGATCACCCGCGACATCGTCATCGACGAGAATGACATCGAGATCGGCTTCGTCCGTGCCTCCGGTCCCGGCGGACAGAACGTCAACAAGCTCTCGACCGCCGCGCAACTGCGCTTCGACACCGGACGCCTGACGCTGGCGCCCGATACGAGGATGCGGCTGGAGCGGATCGCCGGCCAGCGCCTGACCAAGGACGGCATCATCGTCATTCATGCGCAGCGGTTCCGTACGCAGGAACGCAATCGCGCCGATGCCATCGACCGGCTGGTCGAGATGCTGCGCGAAGCTGCGATCCGGCCAACACCGCGCCGCGCGACGAGACCGACGCTCGGCTCGAAGAAGCGCCGGCTCGACAGCAAGAAGCGCCGCAGCGACATCAAAGCCAAGCGCGGTTCCGCACGCTACGACGATTGAAGCGTGATGCGCTCTCGACGTCGTTCCTGCGAAGGCAGGAACCCATGCCCCTGAGGGTGATGGCGACGGGATGAGCATTGTTTGAGAACATGATCGCTGTCCGTATCATTGGCGACACGGAGTATGGGTCCCCGCCTTCGCGGGGACGACGATTTGCGTGTTGCAAATCCGTGTCCGACTCCAGCTTCACCGGAACCGAAGGGCTCCGATCGCCTACGCCTTTTGTTCTGGTCTGAAACAGCCCGCTACTACCACCGCCTGAATTCCGCCGCCTAAGCTCATGGCAGTTCAACGGTGACGCCCATGACCCGATCACGCCCAATCGCTTCCATCGGATCGGTCGTTGTCAGCATGATATTGCTGATGGCGGGCGCAGGCGCACAGATCGCGTTGCCGCAAGCCAAGCCCGCCGATGGCGCGACGCTGTTCAAGCGGCAGTGCGCCACATGCCACGCAACAAGCGCCTCCGATCCACCGCGACAGGGGCCCGAACTCGCGGGCATCGTCGGCCGCAAAGTCGGCAGCGTCGCCGGGTTCAAATATTCGGCAGGCTTCGCGAAGGCCGATTTCACCTGGACCGACGACAAACTCAACGCGTGGCTGACCGATCCGCAATCGGTCATTCCTGGCGCCATCATGCCGTACCGGCAAGCCAACGCCGACACGCGCACCGCCATCATCACTTACCTCAAGGAGTTGCACTGAATGGCAAAGCCCGTTCACTCGATGATCCGCGTGCTCGACGAGGCCAAGGCGCTCGATTTCTACGCCCGCGCCTTCGGCCTGCAGATCGCCGACCGCATCGCGTTTCCGGATTTCGCACTGATCTACCTGCGCCATCCGTCCTCGCCATTCGAAGTCGAACTCACCGTCAACTTCGATCGCAAGGAACCCTATGTGCTCGGCGACGGCTACGGACATCTCGCCGTCGTGGTTGACGATGTCGATGCCGAGCATGCCCGGTTCGACCGTGAAAACCTCTCTCCCGGCCCACTGCGCGACTTCAAGCACGACGGTGCGACGCTGGCGCGCTTTTTCTTCGTCTCCGATCCCGACGGCTACAAGATCGAAGTGATCCAGAAAGGCGGCCGGTTCGGATAGTTCGCGGAATCAAGCGCCAAAAAAAAGCAAGCACCAACAATTGCAAACATCAAAAAATTGGAGGAAGCCATGAGAGAAGTCGATCGCCGAACCAAACTCAATCGCCGCACCTTCCTGCAAGGTGCCGCAACGGCTGTCCCTGCTGTGGCGGTCGCCACCAGCGCCGGATTGAGCATCGAGGATGCATGGGCCGAGGGCTCGACCACACTCGCGCCCGCGACTATGAAGACGCTGGTGAAAGTCGCGCGCGATATCTATCCGCACGATTTCCTCGTCGACAGTTATTACATCACCGCCGTGAAGCCGTGGGACGGCAAGGCGGCGAAAGATCCCGCTGTGAAGGCGATGATCGAAGACGGCGTGAAGCGTCTCGATCAGGATGCGCAGGACCGCCACAAGCTGCCTTATGCGCAGGTCGCGTGGGAATCCGATCGCGTGACGCTGCTGCAGGGCATCGAGCAGACCGCGTTCTTCAAGGCGATGCGGTCCGATCTCGTCGTCTCGCTCTACAACCAGGAAGAGCTATGGCCGAAGTTCGGCTACGAGGGCTCCTCCGCCGAGCACGGCGGCTACATCAAGCGCGGTTTCGACGACATCAACTGGCTGCCGAAAGTCTGAGCACGTCAGGCAGAACATCGGTTGGGAGGATTCAAAATGGCTAAGTTCGATCTCAATGACGACGGCGTGGTGGTGATCGTTGGCTCCGGTGCGGGCGGCGGTACGCTCGGCAACGAACTCGCGCAGAAGGGCATCAAGGTGGTGATCCTCGAAGCTGGCGCGCGCAACGAAATCCAGGACTTCATCAACAACGAATGGGAAAGCTTCACGCAGCTGGCGTGGAAGGACATGCGGACCACATCGGGAAGCTGGCAGGTCGCCAAGGATTTCCCGAATCTGCCGGCATGGATCGTCAAATCGGTCGGCGGCTCGACCGTGCACTGGGCCGGCGCATCGCTGCGCTTCGACGAACACGAATTCAAGATCCGCAGCGCCTATGGCGACGTTCCGGGCGCCAACATGCTCGACTGGCCGATCACGCTGGCGGAAATGGAGCCGTGGTACGCCAAGGCCGAGAACAAGATGGGCGTGACGCGCACCAACGGCATTCCCGGCCTGCCCGGCAACAACAACTTCAAGGTAATGGAAGCCGGCGCGCGCAAGGTGGGCTACAAGGAAGTGCACACCGGGCGCATGGCGATCAACAGCCAGCCGCGCGACGGCCGCGGCTCGTGCCAACAGATCGGCTTCTGCTTCCAGGGCTGCAAGTCCGGCGCCAAGTGGTCGACGCTCTACACGGAAATTCCCAAGGGCGAAGCCACCGGCAATCTCGAAGTTCGCCCCAACAGCATGGCGATCAAGATCGAGCACGATGCGTCGGGCAAGGTCACCGGCGTGGTCTATGCAGATGCGGAAGGCAAGCAGCAGCGGCAGAAGGCGCGCGTCGTCGCGGTCGCGGGCAACTCGATCGAAAGTCCGCGCCTGCTGCTCAACAGCGCGTCCAGCATGTTCCCGGACGGCCTCGCCAACAGCTCCGGACAGGTCGGCCGCAACTACATGCGGCACATGACCGGCAGCGTTTATGCGGTGTTCGACAAGTCGGTGCACATGTATCGCGGCACCACCATGGCCGGTATCATTCGCGACGAGGCGAAGAACGATCCGTCGCGCGGCTTCTTCGGCGGCTACGAGATGGAAACCCTGTCGCTCGGCGTGCCGTTCATGGCGGCGTTCCTCAAGCCCGGTGCGTGGGGCCGCACCTTCACCAGCGCCATGGAGCAGTATCCGCAGATGGCCGGGATGTGGCTGGTTGGCGAAGACTTGCCACAGGAAACCAATCGCGTCACCCTCGATCCTAAGGCGAAGGATGCGCACGGCATGCCCGTGGCCAGCGTGCATTACGACGATCACCCGAACGACCTCGCCATGCGCAACCACGCCTACAAGCAGGGCTCGGCGGTCTACGAGTCGATCGGCGCGACGGCAACCTTCCCCACCGTGCCCTACCCCAGCACGCACAACATGGGCACCAACCGCATGAGCGCAAAAGCGCGCGACGGCGTGGTCAACAAGTTCGGCCAGACGCACGACATCAAGAACCTGTTCGTCTCCGACGGCAGCCAGTTCACCTCCAGCGCCGCCTGCAATCCGACGCTGACCATCGTATCGCTGGCGATCCGGCAGGCCGATCACATCGCCGGCGCGATGCAGAAGAAGGAGATCTGAGCTTCGGCTCAAGCGCACTAAAAAAATGGCCGGGACAATCCCGGCCATTTTCTTTTCGGCCACCGTGAAAGAGGCCGCCGCAATCAGGCAGTTCTACTCGGCGGCATCGAGCACCAGCGTCTGGCGATCGCCGAGTTCGGGCGCAGCGGCGCGCGACCGGTAGATCAGGCACGAGCAGCGCAGCAGCGACGCGAAGTTGTTGACCTCGCCATGATGGTCGAGCACTTCCTGGTAGAGCTTGCCGAGGAATTTCGCGAGCGTCATCTCCTCCTTGGCGGCGATCTCTTCCAGCGTATCCCAGAACGACATCTCCAGCCGGATCGAGGTGCAGTGCCCTCCGATGCGGAGCGAGCGCGTCTGCGATTCGTAGTCGCGCTGAGGCTGGTGAGCGAACAGGCTGCACATGGCGTTTCCTCCAGTCTCTTTATAGCTTTTCTAAACGATATACCGGCTGACCGGCGCTCACAACGGTTCCTCGCGAACCGTGTCGGATTAAATTTCCCACCGTCCGCAGGCGGTCGCCGCCGTGCGAATCCCAGCGCTTCAACAGGATATTCCCAGGTTCCGGCTTCGATTGAGGACCCGGTCCGGATTAGCTGCATGCAATTGGCGTGGCAGCCTCTAGAATGCCCGGGCTTTCGAATCGTATCCGGAACCGACCGCGCATGCCCGTCCGCCAACTGCCAGAAACCGTCGTCAACCGCATCGCCGCCGGCGAGGTGGTGGAGCGGCCGGCCAGCGTGGTCAAGGAACTGGTGGAGAACGCCATCGATGCCGGCGCCAGCCGCATCGACATCTTCACCGACGGCGGCGGACGGCGGCGCATCGGAATCACCGACAATGGCGGCGGCATGACCCACGCCGACCTCGCGCTGGCGGCGGATCGCCACGCCACCTCGAAACTCGACGACGAGGACCTGCTGCGGATCCGCACGCTGGGGTTTCGCGGCGAAGCGCTGCCCTCGATCGGCGCGGTGGCGAAGCTCGGCATCACCACCCGCCACGCCAGCGAACCGCATGCATGGTCGCTCAGCGTCGAAGGCGGCGCCAAGTCCGCCATCGTTCCTGCCGCGCTGACGCAAGGCACCCGTGTCGAAGTC
This sequence comes from Xanthobacteraceae bacterium, assembly GCA_024508855.1. Classification (GTDB taxonomy): domain Bacteria; phylum Pseudomonadota; class Alphaproteobacteria; order Rhizobiales; family Xanthobacteraceae; genus 62-47. The sequence continues at coordinate 63,044 of JANINJ010000042.1, read as the reverse complement.
AGCGACCTGTTTTACGCGACCCCGGCGCGGCTGAAATTCCTCAAGACCGATCGCACCGAAGCGGAGGCGATCCGCGAGGTGGTGCGCCGCCTCGCGATGGCGCGGCCCGACGTTGCGTTCACACTGGCCGGCGAGGAACGCGCGCCGGTGACCTGGGCGGCGGCACTGCCCGGCGCGCCCGGACGGCTGGCGCGGCTCGGCGACATTCTCGGCGCGGATTTTCGCAACGCCGCGATCGATGTGCGCAGCGAACGCGAGGGCGTCGTCGTCGAAGGCTTCGCCGCCGCGCCGTCGCTGACGCGCGCCAATGCGCTCGGACAATATCTGTTCGTCAACGGCCGTCCGGTGCGCGACAAGCTGATCCTCGGCGCGGTGCGCGCCGCCTACTCGGACTATCTGCCGCGCGACCGCCATCCCATCGTGGCGCTGTTCGTGACGCTCGATCCGCAGGAGGTCGACGCCAACGTGCATCCTGCCAAGACGGAAGTGCGTTTCCGCAATGCCGGCCTTGTACGCGCGCTGATCGTCCATGCGCTCAAGGACGGTCTGGCGCGCGAAGGCCGGCGCACTGCCGCGAATGTCGACGGCGCAGTGATCTCGTCGTTCCGCCCGGCCTTCTCGCCGCGACCGGGCAACTGGGACTGGCGGCGCTCGCCGGCCTATCCTGCAAGCACCGCGCCGTCGTACGGCTCGGCGGCGACCGCCTTTGCCGAGCGCGATCAATCGGCGTTCGACGTCGGCATGCCGACCGCCGATGTGCGTTTCGAATCCGCACCGGCGCCGGACCTGCTCGACCGTCCGCTCGGCGCCGCGCGCACGCAGATCCACGAGACCTATATCGTCTCGCAGACCCGCGACGGCCTCGTCGTGGTGGATCAGCATGCCGCGCATGAACGCATCGTCTACGAACGCCTGAAGGCGTCGCTGGCGCAAAACGGCGTGCAGCGGCAGATCCTGCTGATCCCCGAGATCGTCGAACTCGACGAAGCCACCGTGGAGAAGCTGATCGCACGCGCCGCCGAGCTGGAGACGTTCGGGCTGGCGATCGAATCCTTCGGTCCAGGCGCGGTCGCAGTGCGCGAAACGCCGTCGCTGCTCGGCAAGACCAACGCCGCCGCGCTGCTGCGCGATCTCGCCGAACATATGGCCGAATGGGACGAGGCGCTGCCGCTGGAGCGGCGGCTGCTGCATGTCGCTGCCACCATGGCTTGCCATGGCTCGGTGCGCGCGGGCCGCATCCTCAAGCCCGAGGAAATGAACGCGCTATTGCGCGAGATGGAAGACACGCCGAATTCCGGTCAGTGCAACCACGGCCGCCCGACCTATGTCGAACTAAAGCTGTCGGATATCGAGAAGCTGTTCGGGCGGCGGTGAGGCGTTGCGGCAAACACCAGAATTCTCGTCATGCCTGGCCTTGTGCCGGGCATCCACGTCTTAAAGCTACGTCTTCAAAGACGTGGATGCCCGGGACAAGCCCGGCCATGACGGGTAATAACTGCGGACACCTTCACGCTCACTTGTACTTCGCGTCGCGCTCCAGCAACTCGATGGAAATGCCCTGCGGCCCGCGGATGAAACAGATGCGCACCCCGGGGCGGATGTCGTGAACATCTTGCGTGAACTCGACGCCCTTGGCCTTCAGTTGCGCCGCGACGTCGTCGATATCCTTCACCGCGAGCCCGAAGTGATCGAGCCCCTGATAGGGCGTCACCGGCGGCGCGTTGACGCCATCGCCGGCCGTCACCGGCGCGAGGAAAATACTGGCGCCGCCGAGCTTCACATCGAGCCGTGCCGGCGTGCGGACGATTTCACCGCCGAGCATCTCGGCGAACCACTGCGCGGTGGCTTCGGGATCTGGCGTGCGGATATGAACGTGATCCCAGGTAATTTGCGGCTTTGCGTCGGCCATCTTGCTTCTCTCCCTGTTTTGCTTCGTCGTTATGATGCTGTTGCGCGAAGAAACACGAACTCGGTGTCGTCGTAAGCGCGGCGTTCAAGTTCATCGAAACCCTCCGGCGCGGCAACGTTTGCGGCTTTCGCTTCCTCGACCACCAGCAACGCACCCGGCGTCAGCCATCCGCCGCTGTGCAGCGAGGCCAGCGCCTTTTCAGCGAGGCCCCTGCCGTAAGGCGGATCGAGAAACACCAGCGCGAACGGCTCGACCGGATGCGCGGGGCCGAGATTCGTCGCATCGCGGCGATAGACTTTTGTCACGCCGCCAAGCCCCAGCGCCTCGACATTGTTGCGCAACAGCGCCCGCGCCTCGGCGCCGTTGTCGACGAACAGCGTGAAAGCCGCGCCGCGCGACACCGCCTCGATGCCGAGCGCGCCAGTGCCGGCAAACAGATCGAGCACGCGCGCGCCCTCGATCGGATCGTCATAGGCATGGAGCAGAATGTTGAACACCGACTCGCGCAGCCGATCCGCCGTCGGACGAATATCGCGCGACGACGGCGCGGCGATGTTGCGCCCCTTCAGCCGGCCGCCAACGACACGCATCAGAACGCACCGCCAACTGTAATTTTGTCATGCCCGGCTTTATGCCGGGCATCCACGTCCTTACTGTCTTGCAGCAAGAAAGACGTGGATGGCCGGGACAAGCCCGGCCATGACGGAATGATCGGACGGAGCATTTTCATTGCGACCCGTTTACTCATCCCGCGGCTTGAGATCGCGCTTGCCGTGATAGCCGCGCTTGGGGCGGCGCGGCGGGCCGAAACCGCTGGCCTCGGCCTCGTTGCGTGCACGGGCCTCATCGCTGCCGGTGCGTTGCACGACGACGCTGCGGCCCTTGCGATCCTCGATCTTGGAACGCTTCGGCCGTTCCTTGCTTTTCTTCGGGCGCAACGGCGTGCCATCACGGCCGAGTTTCGGACCTGCATCCAGTTCGACTGTGCGCGCGAACTCCGCGCCGGCCAGCGCCGCGATCTTGTCGCCGAGCTGCTCACGCAGCACGCGGGTCTTGACCTCGTCGACTTCGCCTTCGGCGATCTCGCCCAACTGGAACGGGCCATAGGAGACGCGGATCAGGCGGTTCACCTCGAGGCCGAGATGACCGAGGATGTTGCGCACCTCGCGGTTCTTGCCCTCGCGGATCGCGATCACGATCCAGACGTTGGCGCTGCTGTCGTGCTCCAGTGTCGCTTCGATCGGGCCGTACTTGACGCCGTCGACTTCGACGCCGTCGCGCAGCGTGTCGAGTTGCGCCTGCGTCACGGTGCCGTGCGCGCGGACGCGATAGCGCCGCAGCCAGCCGGTGTCCGGCAATTCCAGCACGCGCGCCAAGCCACCGTCATTGGTCAGTAGCAGCAGGCCTTCGGTGTTGAAATCGAGCCGGCCGACGCTGATGAGGCGCGGCAGGCCTTCCGGCAGATGATCGAACACCGTCGGCCGCCCTTCCGGGTCGGAATGCGTGGTCATCAGCCCGCGCGGCTTGTGATACATGAACAGCCGCGTGCGCTCGCGCTCCGGCAACGGCTTGCCGTCCACCATCACCACATCGTTCTCGGTCACGTCGAGCGCCGGCGAATTGATGACGCGGCCGTTGACGGTGACGCGGCCCTGCGTCACCCATTCCTCGGCATCGCGCCGCGAGGCGAGGCCCGCGCGCGACATCAGCTTGGCAATACGCTCGCCGGCTTTCTTCGGGCGCGGCTCCGGCCGCGACATCCGCTTGTCGGGATTGAGCGCGCGCTCGCGATAGGCCCCACGGCCGCCGAACGCCGGGCGCTTGGCAAAGATCTTGCTGTCGTCCTCGTTGTCGCGGCGCGGCCGGTCAGAAAACCGATCGTCGCGGCGTTCGCTGCGCGGATGTTCCTGCCAGGTCTCCGATCGTGTCTCCGATCGGGCTTCGCGCGGGCGGCTGAACTTCGGGCGATCCTCGCGATCTTCCCGCGGACGATCGAATTTGGGTCGGTCGCCCCGCGGACGGTCGAACTTCGGCTTGTCGAAGCTCCGTGCGCCACGATCCGGACGGTCGTCGCGGGAGCGCGAGAAACGCGGACGTTCGTCGCCTCCGTCACGTGAACGGTCGAAGCGCGGCTTGTCGAATTTGCGGGCGCCGTCGCGCGGCGGGCGTGAATCGCGCGCACCTGCGTCGCGCTTCTGCCACGGCTTCTCTGCGCCCCGATCCGGGCGATCACCGAATTCCCTTCGCGGGCCGCGATCCGGCGCGCCGCGCGAAAATTTTCGCTCGCCTTGCGGACGGTCGCCATAGGGCCTTTCGCGTTGCGGACGGTCGCCGTCCCGCCCGCCGAACTCCTTGCGCGGTCCATCCTTGCGAAAGCCTTCGCCGCGCGGCGTATAGGGCCGCTTCTCGCCGAATTTCTTGTCACCGAATTTCTTGTCCGCGAACCGTCCAGCCGGGCGGGCATCGCCACGATCTCCGCGCGGTGCGCGATCGTCCCGTTTAGCGTAGGCCGGGCGCTCGCCGCGCGGCGTGTAGGAGCGCTTCTCGCCGCCACGATCCTCGCGCGGCCGAAAATCCTTCCGCGGCCCACGATCCGGCCGGTCGCCGCTGCGGGCGGGTCGATCGTCACGGTTGAAGCGCGCCGGACGCGGAGCGTCCCCATAGTCACGTCGCGGGGCATCCCCGTAATCGCGGCGCGGGGCGTCCCCGTCGCGCTTGCCGGCATAGGGTTTCTTGCCGAAGGATTTGGCGCCGTCGGACTTGCCGGCATAGGCGCGCCGTTCGCCGTCCGGCTTGCCGCCGGCTGCGCGCTTGGCGAATTTCTTGTCGGGCCCGCGCGGCGCGCCGCTGCGGCCCTTGCCGCCGGTCTGTCTGTCACGCCGGCCGCGCGGTGGGGCGTTGTTTTTGTCGTTGTCGCGGGGCATGAATGCTCTCGTCAGGTGTGCGTCGAAATCGCAGGTGGAGCGATGTGGGCGGGTTTGCGCACCCCCGTTCCAGGGCGCTTTCTCAAGCAAAAACCGGCATCCACTTTGCTGAAGGCGCTCTCATAACAGAGTTCTTTGCGAGAAACGAGGCGAGAAACGGGGTATGACCGCAGCATCTTTCATGGATCTGGCGCTGGAACAGGCCGAGAACGCCGAAAAAGCCGGCGAAGTGCCGATCGGCTGCGTCATCGTCCGTGACAATGCGGTGATCGCCCGCGCCGGCAACCGCACCCTGACCGACCGCGACCCCACCGCGCATGCCGAAATCCTGGCGCTGCGCGAGGCCGCCCGCCGCCTCGACAGCGAGCGCCTGATCGACTGCGACCTCTACGTTACGCTGGAGCCCTGCACCATGTGCGCGGCCGCGATCTCGTTCGCGCGGATCCGGCGGCTGTATTACGGCGCGGCCGACCCCAAGGGCGGCGCGGTGGATTCCGGCGTGCGCTTCTTCGCCTCGCCCACCTGCCACCACGCGCCGGACGTCTATCCCTCGGTCGGCGAGAACAAGGCGGCGGCGATGTTGCGGGAGTTTTTCAAGGCGCGGCGGTGACGGGTCATGTACTCAGAACATCACGCAAAATCCCGTTAGTCAGATTGTCCCCTCGTCTACCACTCGTCATGGCCGGGCTTGTCCCGGCCATCCACGTATTAACGACGCCGCGGCCAAAAAAGACGTGGATGGCCGGAATAAATCCGGCCATGACGAATACTGAAGCACTCCGCCTCTCAGCGTCATTGGGCGCTGAAAAACTCCAGCAGCGCCTTGGCCGTCGCGTCAGGATTTTCCTCGCAAAGAAAGTGCCCGCTGTCGATCGGCATGCCGCGCACATCGGTGGCCCAGGTCTTCCAGGTGTCGAGCGGCGTCGCCGCAGCCGTCGCGATGCCGACGTCGCCCCACAGCGCCAGCAGCGGAATGGTGATCTTGTTGCCGGCGTCGTGATCCGCCTTGTCATACGTGTAGTCGGCACCCGCGCCCGCGCGATAGTCCTCGCACATCGCATGCACGCGCGAAGGATCGCGGAACGGCGCGAGATAATGCTCCAGCGCGTGCCGGTCGATGGCGTCGAGCGTCTTCGATTTCGTCTGGCTCGCCATCTTCTGCTTGAGGAAAAAATCCGGGCTGCCGAGGATCAGCGTTTCCGGCAGCGGATTGGGCTGCGCCAGAAACGTCCAGTGATAGATCTTCAGCGCATAGCGCCAGTCCATCCGCTCCCAGTAATCATAGGTCGGCAGGATATCGAGCACCGCAAGTTTCGACAGCCGCCCCGGATGATCGAGCGCAAGGCGATAGCTGACGCGGCCGCCGCGATCGTGCCCGGCGAGCGCGAAATGCACATGGCCGAGTTGCTCCATCGCCTCCACCAGCGTCTTCGCCATCGCGCGCTTGGCGTAGGGCGTGTGCTGCTCGTCGCTCTCCGGCATGTCGGACCAGCCATAGCCCGGCAGATCGGCGATAATCACCGTGAAGCGTTCCGCCAGTTGCGGCGCCACGCGATGCCACATCACGTGGGTTTCGGAAAAGCCGTGCAGCAACAGCAGCGGCGGCCCGTTGCCGCCGATCCGCGCAAAGATGCGGCCGGAGCGCGTATTGATCCATTCGGATTTGTAACCGGGAAACAGGTCGGCGAGATCGGGCATCGATTACAATCTCCTTCGTCGTCCCCGCGCAGGCGGGGACCCATAACCCCTGGACTTCGTTGTGGATCAAGAAGGCAACAATAAACGACTTTTTCTAACCATCCACGACACGGCGTATGGGTCCCCGCCTTCGCGGGGACGACGTGAAATTACGTCGTCTGTTCCCGCTTCACCGCCTGCCAGCCGATATCGCGCCGGCAAAAACCTTCCGGCCAGTTGATGCGATCGACGGCTTGATAGGCGCGCGCCTGCGCTTCCTTCACCGTCTTGCCCGACGCACAGACGTTCAACACACGGCCGCCATTGGCGACGATATAGCCATCGACGCGCTTGGTTCCGGCGTGGAAGATTTCGACGCCCTCGACTTTCGCGGCGTCTTGCAGTCCCTCGATGCGCGAGCCTTTGCCGTAATCGCCCGGATAGCCCTTGGTCGCCATGATGACGGTGAGCGTGGGTTCGGGATACCAGCGCAGATCGAAGTGCTGCAACTGGCCGTCCACCGATGCAAGCAACGCAGGCACGATATCCGACATCATGCGGATCATCAGCACCTGGCATTCCGGATCGCCGAAACGCGCATTATATTCGACCAGCTTCGGCCCCTGTGCGGTGATCATCACGCCGGCATAGAGCACGCCCTTGTACGGCGTCCCCATCGCCTTCAGCGCGCGCAGCGTCGGCATCACCATCTCGTTCATGACACGCGCGTTCATCGCATCGGTCATCACCGGCGCGGGCGAGTACGCGCCCATGCCGCCGGTGTTCGGGCCCTTGTCGCCGTCGTAGGCGCGCTTGTGATCCTGCGCGGTCGCCAGCGGCAGCGCATGATCGCCATCGCACAGCGCGAAGAACGAGGCCTCCTCGCCCTGCATGAACTCCTCGACCACGACTTCCGCGCCGGCCTCGCCGAACCCGCCGCCGAACATCATGTCGACGGCGTCGAGCGCCTCCTGAAGCGTCATCGCGACGACGACGCCCTTGCCGGCCGCAAGCCCGTCGGCCTTGACCACGATCGGCGCGCCCTGTTCGCGGATATAGGCCTTCGCCTGCTCCGCATCGGTGAAATGCGCGTAGGCGGCGGTCGGAATATTATTGTCGCGGCAAAGCTGCTTGGTGAAACTTTTCGAACTCTCCAGCCGCCCCGCCGCCTTCGTGGGACCGAACGTCTTGAAGCCCGCCGCGGTGAGATCGTCGACGATCCCCGCTGCGATCAGCGCATCGGGACCGACCACCACCAGATCCATCTTATTGGCGCGGCAGAACGAGATCACCGCCGCATGGTCGGTGACGTCGAGCGCGACGCATTCGGCGTCCTGCGCGATGCCGGCGTTGCCCGGCGCGCACCACAATTTGGTGACGAGCGGCGACGCCGCGATTTTCCAGCACAGCGCATGTTCGCGGCCGCCAGAGCCCAGCACAAGAATGTTCATGAATAACGGCCAATCCGGGATTTTCGGTGGTTTCGAAGCGGTTTAGCATGGTAATGCGAACACGCAACAGACCGGAACCAGATGGCCACAAGCTCCGCACAAGTATTGCCGAATTCGCCCGAATTCACCGTTTCAGAACTCTCCTCCGCGCTCAAGCGGACGGTGGAGGACGCCTACGGCCATGTGCGGGTGCGCGGCGAGATTTCCGGCTTTCGCGGGCCGCATTCCTCCGGCCACTGCTATTTCGCGCTGAAGGACCAGTCCGCGAAGATCGAGGCGGTGATCTGGAAGGGCGTGCACGGCCGCATGCGCTTCCGGCCGCAGGAAGGCCTCGAGGTCATCGCCACCGGCAAGCTGACCACCTATCCCGGCTCGTCGAAGTACCAGATCGTCATCGAGGCGCTGGAGCCCGCCGGCGTCGGCGCGCTGATGGCCTTGATGGAGGAGCGCAAGAAGAAACTGGCCGCCGAAGGCCTGTTCGACGAAGCGCGCAAGCAGCTTCTGCCTTACCTGCCGGAAGTGATCGGTGTCGTCACCTCGCCCACCGGCGCGGTGATCCGCGACATCCTGCACCGGCTCGAGGACCGTTTTCCGCGTCACGTGCTGGTGTGGCCGGTGCGCGTGCAGGGCGAAGGCTCGGCGGAGCAGATCGCCGCCGCGATCCACGGCTTCAATGCGCTGGAGGAAGGCGGCAAGATTCCGCGGCCCGACCTGCTGATCGTCGCGCGCGGCGGCGGCTCGCTGGAAGACCTGTGGTCGTTCAACGAGGAGATCGTGGTGCGTGCCGCGGCGGAAAGCATGATCCCGCTGATTTCGGCGGTCGGTCACGAGACCGACATCACGCTGATCGATTTCGTCTCCGACAAACGCGCGCCGACGCCGACCGCCGCCGCCGAGATGGCGGTGCCGGTGCGTGCCGAACTATTCGTCGAGATCACGGGCTTCGCGCGCCGCGCCATGCTGTGCTGGCAGCGCGAACAGGATCATCGCCGCAACGAACTGCGCGGTCTGGTCCGCGCGCTGCCGTCCGCCGGCGACGTGCTGGCGATCCCGCGCCAGCGGCTTGATGCGGCGACGACGGGATTGCCGCGCGCGCTGAAAGCCAACACCCAGGCGCATCATCGCCGCTTCACGCAAGTAAGCGGCGGCCTCACCCTGCAGGTGCTGCGGGCGCAGGTCGCGCATGCCAAGCAGACCGTCGGCGCCACCGGCGCGCGGTTGATGCGTGGCACGCAGGTGGTGCTGCGCCATCGCCGCGAACGCTTCAGCGGGCTGGCCATTCGCCTGCAGGCGTCCAAGCTCGCCAACGCGCAGGCGCAACGCAACCAGATCGCACGCGACCATGAGCGCACGCTACGCCTCGCCGAGCGCGCGCGGCGCGCGCTGGTGACCCTGATCCAGCGCCACGACGCGCGCATTGCGCATTCCGGACAATTGCTGTCGGCGCTCTCCTACAAGAGCGTGCTGACGCGCGGCTTCGCGCTGGTGCGCGACGAGCAGGGCCATGCCCTTCGCACGGCGGAGTCCGTTGCATCCGGCGCACACCTGACGCTGGAATTCGCCGACGGCCGCGTCGCCGCGACCGCCGACGGCGACCGCGTCACACCAACGTCATCCTCGGCGTCCGAGCGCACGAAACCTGCACCGAAGCGCGCCACCAAGCCTGCCGATCAGGGCAATTTATTTTAAACGCACCCGGCGACGTTGTTCGGGCGCAAACCTGAATCAGGCGAAAACCCATAGAGTCAGGTTAGTCGCGGCACGCTGAGCCGCGTCAATCGCGCGGCCTTCCGGCCGGACGCGAATCGTCGTCGACCGCAACTGTGCAGGTGCGCAAATGGCTTCCGATTCTGATCGCTCGAGCTTGAAGAACTGGCTTCCGGGAACGGTGGGCGTGGCCCTCCTCCTCGGTCTCGCCGGATATGCAGCGTGGTCGCAAGGCCAGCCAACTGCACCGGCCACGCAATCGGAAGCCAGCGCGAGGGCCGAACCGTCACCGGCCGCGACCGCGAAGGAGCAACCCAAGACTGCCGACACGACAAAGGCCGCGGACCACACGAAAATGGCGATGCACGCCGCGCCGACGCCGCAACCGGCTGCGAAAGCCGAGCCCGCGGCACCGGCAGCCGCGAAGCCATCGTCAACGCCGCCCGCTGCAAACGATGCGACGGCGAAGGCCGCGCCTCCGCCCGCCCACGCTCATACAATGCAGATGGCGCAAACCCAGGCGCAGGCCCCCGCACCCAAGGCGGCTCCGGCTGCAACGCCCGCCGCTGCTCCTGCAACGAAAATGGCCAGCGTCGAAGGCGATGTCGCGCACGGCCGGCAGGTGTTCAAGAAATGTCAGGCCTGTCATTCGGTCCAGCCGGGCAAGAACATGCTGGGGCCGAGCCTTGCCGGCATTATCGGAAGCAAGGCGGGCGAAGTCGCCAACTACAGTTTCTCGCCGGCGATGAAGCAGAGCGGCATCACCTGGACGCCGGAGAAACTCGATACCTATCTGCTCGATCCGCAGAAGGTCGTGCCCGGCAACAAGATGCCGTTCCCGGGACTGAAGACCAACGACGAGCGCACCGACGTGATCGCCTTCCTCGCCTCGTCCGGCGCCGGCGCGCCCGCGGCTGCCGCGGCACCCGCCGCTGCAGCAAATCCGGCGCCTGGGCCGGCTGCTGCTGCGCCTTCGACGCAGCAGAACGCGGCGCGCCCGGCAGTGGCATATCTCTCCGACGCCAAGTACACGCTGCGCTCGGGCATCGCGGATGGAAAGATGGTGTTCCTCGGCGTCGGCGGCACGATCGATGGCAAGGCCAATCCGATCCTCACCGCCGTCGAAGGCCAGGTCGTGCAGATCACGCTCATCAACGGCGAAGGCACCGAGCACGACATCGTCTTTCCCGATCAGGATGCACGGTCGCCACGCGTCATCAGCAAGGGCGCCAGCACCAGCATCGTATTCCGCGCCACCAAGGCCGGCGACTTTCTCTACTACTGCGATGTTCCCGGCCACCGGCTCGCCGGCATGGAGGGGCAGTTTTTGGTGACATCGACGCCGGCGCCGCAGACCGTGGTCGAGGCCGATATCTCGCGCGATCCTGCCGACCTGCCGCCGCCGATCGGAAAGCGCGATCCCAAGACGGTGCGGCTCGATTTGTTCACGGTCGAGATGGAAGGCCGCCTCGCGGAAGGCACCACGTTCGGCTACTGGACCTTCAACGGCAAGGTGCCGGGCCCGTTCGTGCGCGTGCGCGTCGGCGACACCGTGGATGTGCATCTGAAGAATTCGGCCGACAGCAACATGATCCATTCGGTCGACTTCCACGCTGCAACCGGCCCCGGAGGCGGCGCCGCCGCCTTGCAGGTCGATCCCGGCAAGGAAAAATCGATGACGTTCAAGGCGCTGATCCCGGGCCTCTACGTCTATCACTGCGCCACGCCGATGGTCGCCGAACACATCGCGAACGGCATGTACGGCATGATCCTGGTCGAACCGGAGGGCGGCCTGCCGCCGGTCGATCATGAGTTCTATATCATGCAGGGCGAGATCTACACCGATGCGCCCTACGGCCAGCACGGCAGCCAGGAGTTCAGCGTCGAGAAACTGCTCAATGAGCGGCCGGAATATTTCGTCTTCAACGGCTCGGTCGGCGCCATCACCAAGCTGCATCCGCTGCATGCCAAGGTCGGCGAAACCGTGCGGATGTATTTCGGCGTCGGCGGCCCCAACTTCACCTCGGCATTCCATGTCATCGGCGAGATGTTCGACCGGGTCTACAATCTCGGCGGCGTACTGAGCCCGCCGCTGCAGGGCATCCAGACCGTGACGGTGCCGCCGGGCGGCGCGGTGATTACGGAGTTCAAGCTCGAAGTGCCGGGCAACTACACCATTGTCGATCACGCCCTCGCGCGCGCGGAACGCGGGCTGGCGGGAATGCTGATCGTGGACGGCGAGCCCAATCCCGACATCTACAACGGTGTCGTGATGCCCGGCATGGGACACTGATGCGCTCGATCGATGCGCGGCAACGCCGCGGATCGGTCATCGCGCCAGCCATTCCATCAAGCGTTTCTCTGAATTGGCGTGCGCTTCGTGGTCCCAAGTCCGCGCCGCGCGCGCAGAAGCGGGCAACGCTGCGCCCGGCGCCGCCGCCAGCGCATGGCGTGGATCGTTCGGATGATCGAACGCATGGTCGGCGCCGGGATAGACCACGATGCGGGCCAGCGCGCTGCGGCCGCGCGCATCCTCGATCATCTCGCGACATGCGGCCGGTGAACTGGTTTCATCCTTGGCGCCGATCATCAGCAGCGTCGGCACCCGCGTGCTCCAGCCCAGCCGCGCCGACATCCGGCAATCCGGATAGAACGCGACGGCGGAACGGAAATCCGGCGACAGCATATGCGGTGCCAGTTGCGGCCGCACCGCCCATAGCAACGCGCTTGCGCCGTTGGCCCAGCCGACCAGCCCGATATGCTCGCGCGATACCCACGGCTGTTCCAGCAGCCACTGCCGCGACGTGAGCACGTCGGCAACGCGTTCGCGCCGCGCCAGCACCTTGCGTTCCTTCGCGTGGCATTGCGCACCGACGTTGCGCGATCCGTAGCTATCGGGGAACAGGACCGCGTTGCCCCCCTTCAGCAATTGTCCCATCCAGTCGTGATAGCGCGGCAGCAGCCGGCCGTCGTGTCCGGTCAATCCGCTGCAATCGTGCAGCGCGATCACTGTGGGAAACGGGCCGTTGCCGTCCGGCTTGTAAAGCAGTGCGTGCAAGGCGCCGCTCGGCCGCGGAATGTCGACGCGTTCCGGGGCCGACGGCGCGGCAATCGCCGGCGTCGCCATCAGCAGAGCCGCGAAAATGAAACCGGAAAAGGCACGCATGAAGTAATCCGGTAGCTGGCGTCGCATCGTCCCGTTTCGCGAAGCTACCATGCAGCAACGCCGGCTGATCATCACAAATGGGTGGTTTACCGGGGGACTACACAGCCCTATCTGTGCTAGTGAAATCTTGGATTTGAGACCCGCCGCGCGGCGGGACCGCAAGGAGACAGACCGTGCTGAACAAATTCGGGCCGTCGAGCCACGGCGAGGCGCAACTGCAATATCTCGACGGCGATTTCCGCGTCATCACGCCGGGAGCCTATGTGCGCTGCGCCGTCACCGGCAGCCAGATCCCGCTCGACGAGTTGAAATACTGGAGCGTCGATCTGCAGGAAGCCTATTTGACGCCCGAGGCGGTGCTGCAGCGGCATTTCCCGAATGCGCTGAAGACGGCGGGCTAAGCCCTCCTAAATCAACTCAATGTAAGGCGTGGATACCCGCGACAAGCGCGGGCATGACGCCGCCACAAATCGCACCTTACGTTCCCCGCGCCTTGCGCAGCCGCTCGACCACAAATTGCCGCAGCGCCGGCTCGTCCTCGAAACGCAACGTCACCGGGAACTGGACGATGTCCCGCACCTGAGGCGCGAGATCGGCGTTGCTGCGCAACCGTGCCATATCCTTTTCCGTGGTGACCAGAACGAGCGCCTCGCGCTTTGCATCGGCCAGCAGCGCCGCGACGTCCTCGCGCGTATAGGCGTGGTGATCGGGGAACGTCCGTGTGGCGGCGACATCGATGCCGCTTTCGCGCAACGTGCGGAAAAAGCGCGCCGGATCGCCGATCCCGGCAAAAGCGAGCACACGTTGTCCGCGCAGCGCCGCAACCGCACCGCCGTCGGGATATACCCGGGCGCGGAGAACCAATCCGCCACGCGCGGCAACGGTGCTCGCAAGGGAATCCGCCGCACTTCCCTCGCCGATCACGATCAGCGCATCGGTGCGTGCCAGTTGCGGCGGCAGCGGCGCGCGCAACGGGCCGGCGGGAAACACACGGCCGTTGCCGAGACCGCGATGCGCGTCGACGACGATCATGGAAACGTCCTTGCGCAGTGCCGGGTTCTGAAATCCGTCGTCCATCACGATGACGCTAGCCTCATCGCTTTTGGCCATGGCCGCACCGGCGACCCGGTCGCGCGACACCACCACCGGCACATGCCGCGCCATCATCAGCGGCTCGTCGCCGACATCGGCGGCGGCATGGCCATGCGCATCGACATGCAACGGACCGTGCAAGCGCCCGCCATAGCCGCGGCTCAGCACACAAGGCCGCTCGCCCAGTTCGCGCAGGAGATGCACCAGCGCCAGTACGGTCGGCGTCTTACCGGCGCCGCCGACGTGATAATTGCCGACGCAGATCACCGGAATGCCGGCATCGGCACCCGGCTTTTGCATCCGTTGCGAGGCGATGGCGCCATAGAGCACGGCGATGGGCGTCAGCAGTCGTGATGTCAGCGATGATGGCCGGTGCCAGAAGGCAGGCTCATGCATCGGCAGCCCCGAGTTCCAGCCGCATCTGCAACAGATAGGGCCGCAACGCATGCAGGGTGCGCTCCAGCGCGCCGCCGAGTTGATCGACCACGTGTTCCGCCGTGGTGATGGCCTGTTGCTGCGCGTCCGGATCGAGCAGCAGCTGCCCGAGCTGCCGGACCAGCGCCTCCTGATTGTCCGCGACCCGCGCGCCGCCGGCGCGATCCAGCGCGCCGTAGACGTCGGTGAAATTGAACACGTGCGGACCATGCACGATCGCCGCGCCGAGCTTCGCGGCCTCGATCGGGTTCTGGCCGCCATGCGGCACCAGCGATCCGCCCATGAAGACGATCGGCGCGAGCCGATAGAACAGTCCCAGCTCGCCCATCGTGTCGGCAACATAGATGCCGGTCCGCGCGCCCGGCAGATCCTCATGCGAACGCAGCGCGACTTCGACCCCCGATGCCGCCACGAGACGGGCGATGGCTTCGCCGCGATCGGGATGCCGCGGCACGATCACGGTCAGCAACCCCGGCACATGCCGCGCGAGTTCCTGATGCGCCGCGATCAGGATTTCCTCCTCGCCCGGATGGGTGGACGCGGCGACCACGACCTGACGGCCGCGCGTCAGCGCCAGCAGCCGGTCGAGCCGGGCACTGTCCGCGGGCGGTGCCAGCACATCGAGCTTGAGATTGCCGGTGACCACGACGTTCTCGCTGCCGAGCGCGGCGAAGCGTTCGGCATCGGTCTGCGATTGCGCGAGGCAGAGATCGAACCGGCCGAGCAGCGCTCCGATAGTCTGGGAGGCGCGCTGCCAGCGCGGAAACGAGCGCGGCGACATCCGGCCGTTGATCAGCACCATCGGCAGACGCCGCGCCGCCGACGACAGGATCAGGTTCGGCCACAGATCGGATTCGACGAACAGCGCCAGGCTCGGCCGCCAGTGATCGAGAAACCGTCCAACGAATTTCGGCGCGTCGTAGGGAATGTATTGATGGATGATATCGGGCGTGAACCGCTTGGCGACGATTTCCGCCGAAGTGACGGTGCCGGACGTGACCAGCACGCTGAACTTGAGCGCACGCAGCCGCTCGATCAGCGCCGCCGCCGCCAGCACCTCGCCGACGCTGGCGCCGTGAATCCACACTAGCGGCCCATCGGGGCGCGGCCGTTTGCTGATGCCGCGCCGCTCGTCGACCCGTGCCGCGTCTTCCTTGCCCTGCTTCAGCCGCCGTCCCGACAGCACGCCTGCGAGCGGCGATGCCACCGCCGCCAGCGTGCGGTACGCGCGCAACGTCATCGGCAATGCGTCAGCCGACATGGCCGTCCTCGCCGGGACGCCCGAGCGCGATATAGGCGCGACGCGTGGCGTCGTTCAGGGTCGCCTCCAGTTGCGCACGCAACGCTTCCATCGTCTTCGCATCCGCATCCGGCGGAACCCGGATGATGTCGCCTCCAACCAGAATGCCACGACCGAACGGCAGGTTGATCGTGGTGCGATCCCAGTTCTTCAACCGCACGAACCGGCTGGTCGCCATGGCAAACGGCATGATCGGCCGGCCCGACTCGCGTGCCAGCATGATAATCCCGAGTCCGGCCACCCGCGAGCGCTTCGGCACGTCGGCGGTCAGCGCCATGTTATAGTTGTCTTCGAGCGCCCGCAGCATTTCCTTGAAGGCGCCGACGCCGCCCTTGCGGTGGAATGCCGAACCGTGGTCGCCGGAGCCGCGTACCGTGCCGATCTTCAGCCGCTCGGCGGCGATGGCGTTGATCTCGCCGTCGCGATGCCGCGAGATCAGCACCTTGCCGCGATACTGGTCCTTGCGGATGAACGGCGTCATGAAATGCTGGCCGTGCCAGAACGCCAGGATGAACGGCATCTCCGGCTCGACGATCTCGTAGACCTCCGCCGGCTCGAAGGTGAAGCGGTTGGTCAGCCAGACAAAGCGCAGGTATTCGGCGGCCAGCACGCCGACGACACGCTGCAGCCACACCGAGCGCGTGAATTTACGGAACAGTCTTCTCAACGGGCGGGCTTTGCGTCTGTCTGGCCCGGATCGAGCAGGCGATGCAGGTGGACGATGAAATAACGCATATGCGCGTTATCCACCGTTTGCTGCGCCTTGGCCTTCCACGCCGCGTGGGCGGTCGCGTAATTCGGATAGACGCCGACGATATCGAGCTTGTCGAGATCCTTGAACGTGACGTGTTCGAGATCAGTCAGTTCGCCTCCAAAGACGAGATGGAGCAACTGCTGCGCATGGTCGGTCATCAATCAAATTTCCTACAAGAATCGCGAGCGCACGAATCGCGAGCAATCAACGCAAGATCGAAGATCGCAGCCGTCCGCACTCAATAGAGCGGGCGATGACGAAAATGCTCGATAATGTGCTTGTGACGATCGCGCCCCGCGGCCACCAGCACCCCGTGAGTTACCTCCGGGCGGTTATAGCCGATCGGCTCCCCCGAGAGCATCGTCATTCTACCACCCGCTTCGTACACGATCAAATCCGCCGCGGCGATATCCCAGTCGCGGCTCTGGCCGCCGGCGAAGGCGACGTCCAGCTTGCCGTCGCCGATCCGGCACAACCGCAATGCCAGCGAGCCGATTCGCGGATGGATCGCCACACCGTCGGGCGGCATGCCCAACCGCTCGACGATCGGCTTCGGCCCGGCAATGCGCGGAAAATCCAGATCGATTCCGGCAGTTGCGCGAATTGTCGCATCGTTGAGCGTCGCGCCGCCGCCCCGCGCTGCAAAGAAAAATTCGTTGCTCACCGGTGCAAATACCGCCGCGAGTACCGGCGCGCCGTCTTCAACCAGCGCGGCGCTGACACACCAGTCGTCGCGGCCAGCAAGATAGCTGCGCGTGCCGTCGATCGGATCGACGATCCACACGCGCCGCTTTGCCAGCCGCACCGTATCGTCGGCGCTTTCTTCCGAGAGCCATCCATAGTCCGGCGTCGCCTGCCGCAAACCGCGCTCGATCAGATCGTTGACGGCCATGTCGGCTTCGGACACCGGCGATGACGCGCCCTTGGTCCAGGTCTTCAGTTCGGTGCGGAACATGGAGAGTGCGAGCGCGCCCGCCTCGCGCACCGTCGCCGCCAGCAGATCGCGGTCGCGCGCCGAACTGTCGTGAGTGAGCGAAGCGTCAGCGTCCGGCAATCGTCAGTCCTTCGATGCGCGCCGTCGGCGCATTGACGCCGTAGCGGAATTCGAGATCGTTGGCGACGCGCAGCGACTTGAATATCTCCAGCAGATGCCCGGCGATGGTCATTTCGCTGACCGCATAAGTGAGCTTGCCGTTCTCGATCCAGAATCCGGACGCGCCACGGCTGTAATCGCCGGTGACGCCGTTGACGCCGGAGCCGATCAGGTCGGTGACGTAAAAGCCTTCCTTGATATCCGCCATCAATTCCGCGGGCGTCACGTCGCCCGCTTCCATATGCAGATTGTAGGCGCCGGGCGATGGCGACGACGACACGCCGCGATGCGCGTGACCCGTGGTGACGAGCCCGAGTTCTCGTGCGGTCGCGGAATCCAAGAGCCACGATGTCAGCACGCCTTCGTCGACGATGGCGAGCTTCTTCGTGGCGACGCCCTCGGCATCGAAGGATTGCGATCGCAGACCGCGCACGCGCAGCGGATCGTCGATGATACGGATGCTCTTGTCGAACAGTTGCTGGCCGAGACGATCTTTCAGGAAACTGGTCTTGCGCGCGATCGATGCGCCGTTCGCCGCGCCGACCAGATGGCCGACCAGCGAACCGGAGACGCGCGGATCGAAGATCACCGGCGCCTTGCAGGTCGCGGCCTTGCGCGGATTGGCGCGCGCAACCGCGCGCTCGCCGGCGCGCCGTCCGATGCGCGCCGCAGATTCTAGATCGGCGCCGTGCAGCGCCGAGGTGAAATCATAATCGCGCTCCATGCCGGTGCCTTCGCCGGAGATGGCGGTGGCCGAGATGCCCTGGCTCGAGCGCAGATACGCGCCGTGGAAACCGGTCGACGTCACCAGCACCATGCCGCCGATGCCGGTCGACGCCGACGCGCCGCCGGACTTGGTGATGCCCTTCACCTCCAGCGCCGCGGCTTCCGCCTCGAGCGCACGCCGCTCCAGTTCGGTGGTCGACGGCATCGCCGGATCGAGCAGATCGAGATTGGGAAAGTCGCGCGACAGCAGAGACGGATCGGCAAGGCCGACATATTCATCGTCGGGCGCGACCCGCGCCATCGCCACCGCGCGCTCCGCAAGCCGCGCGACATTGTCGCCGCCGACATCGTTGGTGGAAACCACCGCTTGCCGCTTGCCGACGAATACGCGCAAGCCGACATCGTCGCCTTCCGAACGCTCAGACTCCTCGACCTTGCCGTCGCGCACTTCGACGCCTTGCGACACGCCGCGCACCGCAACCGCGTCCGCCGCATCGGCGCCGGCGCGCTTGGCCGCATCGACGAGACGTTGGGCCAGTTCACTGAGTGCGGATTGATCGAGCAGGTCGGCGTTGGCGGATTTGGTCGAACCGGATGACGACACTTTTGGTGAAGAGTTCACGAACAAAATCCCAAAGCTTGAATGCAATAGCTGACAATCATCAGATGTGCTTGTTTTACGCGGACTTCAAGCATTCCGGAGCGGCCGGAACAGCAAAATTTCACGGATCGGGCAACGACTCGTCAATCATTCGAGCCAACGTCTTGTCAATCATGCCAGCGAAAGCAGGGCAAGTGACTTTCGATTAACCAGCCTTCTTAAGCGAATCCGGACGCCGGTCTGGCAAGGTCTCACGCATCGACCGGGAACATAATCCCGGCGGGGAGATAAGATCTTGAGGCGTCAAACAGCAACAGGCGGGATCAATCCCGTCGGGTCGAGCCGTGCCTTGCGGCTCGACCCCCACTCACTGCCCGTCAGCTTCGAAGCGCATGACGTGCGCGCCGACGGCGGGATCCGGCACATCGAATTGTCTCGCGAACACGTCGTCCTGCGGCGCGCCGTGCGCGGCATGCAGATGGCTATCAATGTCCGCGTCAGCGATTTTCTCGGCATCGCCATCCGCCAGTCCGACGACGCGCGAATGCTGGTGCTGATGCATCGCGATCCATCGCTATCGATCCCGCTCTGCGAACTTTCGAGCGCCGACACCATCGACGAGACGTGGCAATTGTGGAGCGACACGTTCGCGCTGCCGCAACTCGACGACGACACGCGCGTGCCCTCGCCGCGCCGCCGCCGGCACAATGCCGTCAGCCATCGCCGCCCGAAATTCCTGGTGCGCCGGCGCCGCGGCAACTCACTCGACAGCGCCAGCGTTCATCGCGACGAATACGAGATCATCGCGCGGGATTGAATTACTGGCGGTCGTCCCTGCGCAGGCAGGGACAGCGATGTATCAAGAGAACCATCCCATCAACACACGCGTCATGCCCGCGCTTGTCGCGGGCATCCACGTCTTTGTTTCGATCGAAAGAACGTGGACGGCCGGAATAAATCCGGCCATGACGACGCGTTGCAGATGCAGCATACATCAACCGTCGTCCCGAATGTCTGAGCGGAAATGGGGCGTCATCGTCCGCCAACGGGTCCGGCTTCGCCGGCCCGATGACAGGCTCCGGCGGACGATCCAGTATTCCGCGCCGGCGCATGAGAAATTTCGATCTGCTATGGAGTACTGGATACTCCGCTTTCGCGGAGTATGACGTTTCCCGTGTTGCAGATTCGTCCAAAAGCGAAATTTCCGGTCCGTTTCTCAGGATGACGGCGAGCGCGCGGCCCTACCCCATCGTCCGCAGCATGGCGTCCGCGACCAGCCCCGCGAATAACAGCAGTCCCGCATCGCGATTGGACTTGAACACGCGCAGGCACAACGCGGGATCGGAAATATCCAGCCGCCTGATCTGCCACACCAGATGCGCGGCGAAGGCTGCGAGCCCGAGCGCGGCGAACCATCCCGCGTCGGCGAGCCACAGAGCCAATCCGATCAGCACCACCGCGATGCTGTAGAAGATCCACAACGCCTGCTTGGTCCGTTCGCCGAACAGCAGCGCGGTGGACTTGATGCCGACCAGCGCATCGTCTTCGCTGTCCTGATGCGCATAGATCGTGTCGTAGCCGATCACCCATGAGATCGACCCGGCATAGAGCACCAGCGCGGCCGCATCGATCCGCCCGAGGATCACCGCGAAGCCCATCAGCGCGCCCCACGAAAAGGCGAGGCCGAGAAATACCTGCGGCCAGTAGGTCACGCGCTTCATGAAGGGATAGACTACGACGGTGACCAGCGAAGTCACGCCCATCGCCACCGCGAAACCGTTGAACTGCAGCAGCACCAGCAATCCGATCAGCCCCTGCACGACGAGGAAGATCGCCGCCTGCGTCACCGTCACCTGCCCTGCCGGAATCGGACGCGACCGCGTGCGCTCGACCTGCGCGTCGAGATCGCGATCGGTGATGTCGTTCCAGGTGCAGCCTGCGCCGCGCATGACGAACGCGCCGATGAAGAACAGCACCACGACCATCGGCAACTGACGCAGGTCATGAGCCACGCCCGCGGCCAGTGCCGCCGACCACCAGCATGGCATCAACAGCAGCCACGAGCCGATCGGCCGATCCAGCCGCGTCAGGCGCAGATATGGCCGCATCCATAGCGGCGCGCGCGTATCGACCCAGTTGTCGGTAGCGTCGGCGACGCGGGCAGCAATGCCGGTCTCGGCGCCGGTCATGGCGAGGTCATCCTGTTGGGTCCGATCGCAACATCCTCACGAATGCCGGATCAGGCAAGCGCGCAACGCGATTATCGCGTCAGCACGTTGCCGCTGAGCGTATCGAAGGTACTGCCGCCCCGCTTGGTCTTGGTGGCCTCCGGCAACACGGCCGCCGATCCCAGCGCTTCGCTGAGGCTCGGACCTGCCGGGCCGCGCGGCTGTTGCGCCTGCTGCTGCGCGATGCCGCAGACCTGCTTGAGCAGTTTCTCGGTGTTCTTGTGGCCTGCCGCGAGCTGATCGTGAATCTGCTGCGGGATACCGCACTTCTGCGCATGCGACGAAACGTACTTGATCATCTTCACTTCGGCCTGCGAGAAATTGCCGATCAGCTTACAGGCTTCCGCAGGCGGCGCATGGCGATCGCTGGCGGCCTTGATCAGGTTGCCGCGCCGCTCGGCTTCCTTGCGCAGCGGCATGAAGCCGTTCATGCATTCCTCGCCACCGGGCGGCGGACCGCCCTGCGGTGCGCCGCCGAATCCGCCGATCGGCGCGGCGCCGTTGGACGGAAATGCGCCGGGATTGCCGAACGACGCCTGCGGGGCCCCGCCATTGACGGGCGGGAAGGCCGGGTCGCTGCGCGTCGACGCATTGACCGGCGGAAAGGCCGGATCGTTCTTGACGCCGCCGCTATTATTCACCGGCGGAAAAGGCGAATTGCTTTGCGCAGGCGCCGCAACTCCTGACGGCAACGGTGCGGGAAAGGCGCCCTGTGCGACGGCGTGGCCGGCCAGCGCGATCACGGCGGCTGCAGTCAGCGGCACGAACAAGCTTCGAATAATCACAGGTTCTCCTCCGGCAAAGCCCGACGGTTCCCAAGGTTCTCAATCTACTTAGCGATTTGCGGTTTCGAACCTTTTACGATTCCCGCTCCCACTTAACAACCCGCCGATTAGGGCGGCAGCGCGGCGCGCCGCTGCGGCAAACTGGCAATTGTCATCCCTTGGGTTAAAAAGCGGCTTCGCAGGGAACCTCTTTGATGCCGCTTGCCGATTTCCGTAGTCCAAGATTGTTTGTCGATGCCGCCTTCGCCGCCGACGCCCGGGTGCCGCTGGATCGCGCGCAGGCCAATTATCTCGGCAACGTGCTGCGGTTGACGGCGGGCAGTCCGATCCTCGTATTCAACGGCCGCGACGGCGAATGGCGCGCCGCGATCGGCGGCGGCAAGCGGCCGGATCATCTGGTCATCCTGCACCAGACGCGGCCGCAGGATCGCCTGCCCGATCTCACTTATGCGTTTGCGCCGCTGAAGCACGCGCGGCTCGACTACATGGTGCAGAAGGCCGTCGAAATGGGCGCCGCGACGCTGCAGCCGGTGTTGACGCGACATACCCAGGTCAGCCGGGTCAATGTCGAGCGGATGCGTGCCAACGCCATCGAGGCCGCCGAGCAGTGCGGCATTCTCGGCATCGCCGCAGTCAACGAACCGCTGGCGCTGGATCGTTATCTCGGTGCACGCTCCCCGGATCGGCTGCTGGTGTTCTGCGATGAAGCGGCCGACCTTGCGCCTCCCGTGACGTCGCTGACCGGTGTGAAAGCCACGAACGGTATCGACGTCCTGATCGGCCCGGAGGGCGGCTTCGCCGACGAGGAGCGCGCCACCCTGCTCCGCCAGCCGAACATCCTGCGGCTGTCGCTCGGGCCTCGCATCCTGCGGGCGGATACTGCGGCCGTGGCGGCACTGGCCCTGATCCAGGCGACCCTCGGCGACTGGAATTCTGGCTCATTGCCCGCATAGGTTGCAGCCGGACTGCAATTTGCATTAAGCCACTTGTCGGATCGAGGTCGAAACTCCGCTCCCGGCATGCTAAGGGCTGCGGCAAATGACGTTCGGTGCGGTGGGCCCAGCCGCTTTGCCGCCGAAAGACGTTTTATTTCAATGAACTAGACCTTCCTGTGGGGCGTATCCGCCGGTTTCCGACGGATTTCCACCGGTTGTTCGAACTGTCGTGGACGATTGCACATGAGCCAGACCGCCGCCCCTCGCGCGACCGGAACCGCCGCCTGGGCGGCGGCGCTGCTGTCGTCGTTCGCCGAGGCCGGCTATGTCCGCGCCGAGCCGCCGATCCTGCAGCCGGCCGAGCCGTTCCTCGATCTCTCCGGCGAAGACATCCGCAGAAGCCTCTACCTCACCACCGATGCCGGCGGCGAAGAACTGTGCCTGCGTCCGGACCTGACCATTCCGGTGGCGCGCGACTACCTCGCCTCGAACCGCAACGGCAAGCCGGCCGGCTTCTGCTACCTCGGCCCCGTCTTCCGCTATCGCGGCGGCAAGCCCAGCGAGTTTCTTCAGGCCGGCATCGAATCCTTCGGCCGGCAGGACCGCGCCGCCGCCGATGCCGAGATGCTGGCGCTCGGCATCGAGGCCACCGCCGCCTTCGGTATCGACGGCGTGGAAATCCGCACCGGGGATGTGGCGCTGTTCATCGCCTTGATCGACGCGCTCAACCTCTATCCGGTCTGGCGCCGCCGCCTCATCAAGGACTTCAACCGCAAGATCAGCCTCGCGCAGGACATCGCCCGGCTGACGCTGGAGAACGAGCCGACCCGCAACGAATATCAGGGCGTGCTCGCGGCGCTCGCCGGGTCCGACCGCAAGGCCGCGTTGGCGCTGGTCACCGACCTGATGTCGATTGCCGGCACCACCAATGTCGGCGGACGCACGGTGGCGGAAATCGCCGACCGCTTCCTCGAACAATCGACGCTGCAGGGCGGCGCGTTGCCGCGCGACGCGCTGCAACTGATCAATCGTTTCCTCGCCATCGCCGGCACGCCCGAGGAATCGCTGCGCCAACTGCGCGCGCTGGCCGCCGACGCCAAGGTCGACATCAACGCGGCGGTCGATCAGTTCGAAAGCCGCATCGGATTCATGGCCGCGCGCGGCATCGATCTCGGAGCGACCCGCTTTTCGACCTCGTTCGGCCGCGGCGTCGATTACTACACCGGCTTCGAATTCGAACTTCATCGCAAAGGCAACGGCGACGACCCGCTGGTCGGCGGCGGACGCTACGACGGGCTGATGACCCAGCTCGGCGCGCCGGCCCCGATTCCCGCCGTCGGCTTCTCGATCTGGGTGGAAACGCTGACACAAAACGGACACGGCTCCGCCACAGCGAAATCGCAAGCGAGCGCATCATGACGTCACCCTTCGTTCTCGCCGTTCCGTCCAAGGGCCGACTGCAGGAAAATGCCGAGGCGTTCTTCGCCCGCGCCGGACTGGTGCTGTCCAAGGCCGGCGGCGCGCGCGACTATCGCGGCACCATCGCAGGTCTCGACAATGTCGAGATCGCGTATCTTTCCGCGAGTGAAATCGCCGCCAATCTGGCGCGCGGCGCCGTGCATCTCGGCATCACCGGCGAAGACCTGATCCGCGAAAACATTCACGATGCCGACAAGCGCGTCGTGCTGATCGAAGCGCTCGGCTTCGGCCATGCCAATGTCGTCGTCGCCGTGCCGCAGGCCTGGATCGATGTCCGCACCATGGCGGATCTCGACGACGTCACCACAGAATTTCGCGCGCAACACAATCGGCGCATGCGGATCGCAACCAAATACATCAACCTGACGCGCAACTTCTTCGCGCAGCACGGCGTTGTCGACTATCGTATCGTCGAAAGCGCCGGCGCCACCGAGGGCGCGCCCGCGGTCGGCACCGCCGAGATGATCGTCGACATCACCACCACCGGTGCGACGCTCGCGGCCAACGGTCTCAAGGTGCTCGACGACGGCGTGATGCTGCGCAGCCAGGCCAACCTCGTCGCTTCGCGCAGCGCCGACTGGTCGGGCGAAGCGCGCGAGACTGCACGCGTCATCCTCGACCATATCGCCGCCCGCGCCCGCGCCAGCAAATACAAGGAAGTGCGCACGCGCTTCGGCGGCTGCGATGCAAAACTGCTGGCGGAAGCCCACAATCGCTTCGGCGTGGTGTCGCCGTTTGGCGGCCCCACCTCGTCGGGAATGCTGACGCTGCATTGCCCGCCAGCGCAGATCTACGCGCTCGGAAGTTTCCTGCGCGATCATGGCGCAGACACGGTATCGGTAGCATCGCTGGACTACGTGCTGGATCGCGAAAATCCGCTATTCGCCAAGCTCGAAGCGTTCCTGCCGCGACAGGATGTTCACTAGCAACCGCAGCGGTCATTGCTGAAACGCCGCGCAGGCCTCATATTATCTATTGTGCACGTCCATGCTTCGGAAAGCAGATCGATGGCGCTGACCAGGGAAACGACAAGCGGGTCCGCTCACGCGAACAATGTCGCGTCGCGCGAACTGTCGGTCGTCGTGCCGCTGTACAACGAGGCGGCGGGCCTGACCCGGCTGCACGAGCGCCTGGCCGAACTCGCAGATACCCTCAAGACACGCTTCGGCCTCTCCTGCGAGGTGGTCTACATCGACGACGGCAGCGCCGACGCGACGCTGAGCATCGCGCGCAATTTGCCGGCAACGTCGCTCGACGTCCAGGTCATCTCGTTGTCGCGCAACTTCGGCAAGGAAGCGGCCCTGATGGCCGGCCTCGACCATGCCGGACACGGCGCGATCCTGTTCATGGATGGCGACGGCCAGCATTCGCCGGACCTGGTCGAAAAACTGGTCGGCCACTGGATCGACGACGGTTACGATGTCGTCTTCACTGCCAAGGCCAATCGCGACAACGAGTCGCCCCTGCGCCGCGTCGCGGTGCATGTTTTCTACGCGCTGGTGAATTGGGGCGCGCGGCAGAAGCTTCCAGAAGATGCCGGCGACTTCCGCCTGCTGTCGCCGCGCGCAGCAGCCGCGTTGCGGCAGATGCCCGAGCGCAATCGCTTCTTCAAGGGACTCGCAAGCTGGATCGGCTTTCGCCAGTTGCGCGTCGATTACGAACCGGCGCCGCGAGCGCATGGCGTCACAACGTTCAGCGCCGCGCGCCTGCTTGGATTGTCGATCGAAGGACTGACCTCGTTCTCCGTGGCGCCGCTGCGCTTCGCCAGTTTGCTCGGTCTCCTGCTGGCGTTCGGCGCTTTCCTGTTCGGTCTTTCGATCTTGTGGGAGACGTGGGTAAGAGGTGAAAGCGTTCCGGGTTATCCGTCGCTGGTGGTCGGCATGATGACGATCGGCGGGGTTCAGCTCATCATGATCGGCGTGATGGGCGAATATATCGGCAAGATTCTCTCCGAGCTGAAAGCGCGCCCGATCTATTTCGTCGCCGAGCACGACGTGAAGCGCATCCGAACGGGCGACAACGCGAACGACGGCGAGCGGACCGCCGCCGAATGACCGACGCAACTCCTCTGCGCCGGATTTGGCTGTGTGCCGACGACTACGGTATCAGCCCCGGCGTCAATCGCGGCATCCGCCAACTGATCGAACGTCAACGCATCAACGCGACTTCGGTGATGGTAATCGGACCGGCCATCGGGCGCGACGAAATCGACGCGTTGAAATCCGCCGCGGCGGCAAATCCGCGATGCGCAATCGGCCTGCACGCTGTGCTCACCGCGCCGTTTCATCCGCTGACGATGCACTTCCGCCCGCTCGATGGCGGCCTGTTCCTGCCGCTTGCGAAAATGCTGCGAACCAGCCTGATGCGACGGCTGGATCGCGACATCATCCACGATGAACTCGCCGCGCAAATCTCCGCCTTCACCGCACTGATGGGGCGCCCGCCGGATTATGTCGACGGCCATCAGCATGTGCAGGTGTTTCCGCAGGTGCGCGATGCCTTTCTCGCGGCGGTCAAAGGCCACGCGCCGGACGCGTGGGTGCGTCAGTGCGGCCGCAACCAATCGCTCCTGCAGGGCCTCGGCACATCCAAGGCTTTCATACTGGACGCGCTAAGCCGGCAATTTCGCCGCAAGGCCACGCGCGCCAATGTCGCGTTCAATCCGGGCTTCGCGGGCGCTTACGATTTTACGACCCAGCCCGAGTTCGGCGCGTTGATGCAGTCGTTTCTCGACGGCCTGCCCGATGGCGGTCTGGTGATGTGCCACCCCGGATTCGTCGACGACATTCTGGTGAGCCTCGATCCGCTGACCGATCAGCGCGAACGCGAATACGCCTACCTTGCGGGCGATGCCTTTCCCGCCCTGCTGGAGAAGTGCCGCGTGGCATTGCGTTGATACTTGGCTTGTCACATTGCGGAAAAGTAATCCGGCCCAACCGCCCCCAAATTTATTTCACAGGCGCACTTATTGCGACACAAAGCGCCCCTACATTTCCCACATCTCGCATTGGGAGAACGCCATGACATCGCAAGAACGCCAGATGATCGAGGAGCTTTTCGACCGGCTGGCCCGCGTCGAATCCGCAACGCGCGACCCGCAGGCCGAAGCCGCAATTGCGCAGGAATGGCAACGCGCACCCAACGCTGCCTATGCACTGGTGCAGACCGTGTTGGTGCAGGACGAAGCGTTGAAGCGCGCCAATGCACATATCCAGGAACTGGAGAGCGCCGGCGCGGCGCCGGAGCAGAATCAGCAAGGCAGCTTCCTCGATTCGATGCGCGGCTCGATGTTCGGCCAGGGTCAGTCGCGCGGCTCGGTACCGAATGTGCCACCGCCGCCGTCATCCGGACGTCCGGCCTGGAATACCGGTCAGGTGCTCGGCCAGCAGGGCGGGCCGCAAGATCAATACGGTGCGCCTCCCCCGATGCAGCAAGGCGGCGGCGGTGGTGGGTCGTTTCTTGGTACGGCCGCAGCAGCCGCAGCCGGGGCGGTCGGCGGTTCGTTGCTGCTCAACAGTATCCGCTCGATGATGGGCGGCGGCCATCAGGGCTTTGGCGATGGCGGTGCTTTTGCCGGAGGGCGCAGCGGCGGCGGCAATCCCTGGAGTTCGGATCAATCCGGCGGCAGTCTGGCGCGCGATGCCGGCGTGAACGACGTTGGATCGAGTAATCGGAGTGACGGAGATCGCTCCAGCCAGTTCGATCAGGCACAAGCCGATGCCGATCAGGACCAGGATCAAGACCAGGACGACGAGGACGATTTCGCCGACGATGAATCGGATGATTTCGACGATGGCGGCGACAGCGATTACGCGTAAGCGCGATTCCGATATCTCATAAGCAAACGGCCGCCAAAGGGCGGCCGTTTTATTTGGGCGAGAAGGAAATCAGATAACGACGACCCGAGCGCCGACACGGACGCGGTCGTAAAGATCGATGACATCTTCGTTGCGCATCCGAATGCAGCCCGACGATACGTTGGTGCCGATGGTCCAGGGCTCATTGGAGCCGTGGATGCGATACAGTGACGAGCCGAGATACATCGCGCGCGCGCCAAGCGGATTTTCCGGACCGCCTTCCATATGCCGCGGCAGGTCGGGCCGCCGCGCCAGCATCTCCGCCGGCGGCGTCCAGTCCGGCCACTCCTTCTTGGCCGAGACCGTCTTCACCCCGGACCATGCGAAACCGGGACGTCCGACGCCGATGCCGTATCGCAGCGCGGTGCCGTCGCCTTGCACAAGATAGAGAAACTTGTTCGGCGTATCGACGACGATCGTCCCCGCCCGCTCCTTGCCGTGATATTCGACGAGTTGCTTTTCGTATTTCGGATCGAAGGCGGGATGCGCAGGATCGATTGATGCGGCCCGGCCCATGTCCTGTTGCCGATACATCTCCTGCTGCTGGTACATCGCGGGTTGACGCGAGTCCGGAGCATAACCCTGTTGCGGCTGATAGGTCTGTTGAACCGGGTAGCGCTGCTGGGGCCGAGGCTCCTCGCCGCTGAACAGGAATTCGATAAAGCCGCCGCCCATATTCGGACGCTGGGCATAGGCGACCCGCGTCGGCGCAGGCCTTGATTGGTCGGCATGGACGACCGCCCGTGGGGCGACGGGAATCACAACTTCCACTGCCGCAGCAGTGGAAACACCGAAAGCGAGGCTCGACGCCCCGACAAGAACCACTAGTGAAAATTTCTTGAACATCGACGTACTCTGCACTGTTTCGTCGTGGACGCGCCCCTCAGCCATCGCGGGCCACCGTCGCCCAAGATCGCCTGCCTCATCGGCCGCGCGACACCACCCGCGATGCCGGATACGGCAATGCGGCGTTCACGCCAGCAGCGGTTTGCACAGGATCGAATTAAGATCAAAACCGCATCGGTTTGGTAAACGGAACCGCCGTTTCGATTCACCACATCGCCAACTGGCGCGAATTCCGCTCGTCAGCGTTTATTTTCGATGAATGCAAGTCCGCGATGGTTAACCGTCGGTGTGTGAGCGAATGCGCTGCCAGAGTTCCCGACGTGAACCGGCTGTTAAAGGCCTTCCGCTAGAACCTCGCCAAAGGGTTGGGGGATTCGATGGTTGTTCAGCGCAAGCGTTTTCGCATTGAGGATATCGTTTTCGGCAACGCGCCGACCGAGGAAACCGGTAGCGACGCGAATCCGATGCATCGCGAGATCATGACCGAGCTTCGGGCGATCCGCGAACAGATGGCCGCTCCGGCGCGCGCCATACCAGGCAGCGTGACCGAAGTCGCATCGCAGCAAGTCGCCGATACACAGGTCTTGCTGCAAACCTACCGCGCGCAGATCGAACAATGTGAGAAGCTCAAAATCGAACTCGACCTCATCCATGACGCGATCAATCGCACCAAGCAGGAAATCGCCGTTCTGCACGGCAAATCGTTCAACGGCGCTGAAATGGCGAAGGTCACCGGCGAACTCGGCGCTGTCGTCGGCGGCACCGAGGAAGCGACGCAGCAGATTCTCGAGGCGGCCGAAGCCATCGATCAATCGGCCAGCGCCATGGC
The DNA here is from genome assembly GCA_024508855.1 of Xanthobacteraceae bacterium. GTDB lineage: Bacteria > Pseudomonadota > Alphaproteobacteria > Rhizobiales > Xanthobacteraceae > 62-47. The sequence continues at coordinate 33,250 of JANINJ010000042.1, read as the reverse complement.
CAAGGTCACCTCGCCGGACCAGCAGCGCCTGCTGCGCGAGGATATCCAGGAACGCGTCGTCGCGATTTTCGAGGCGTGCAATTTCCAGGACCTCACCGGCCAGCGCATCAGCAAGGTGATGAACACGATGAAGTTCATCGAACACCATATCAACGTCATGATGGACATCTGGGGCGGCGTCGACGCCATCAAGGCGCATGCGCCTGCGGTGATCGACGACCGGGTCGGCGACGCGCGCCTGCTCAACGGCCCCAAGGCCGACGGTGAGGTCGGCCACGCTTCGCAGGACGACATCGACGCGATGTTCGGCTAAACCCGCGCCGCAGTATTGGGCGGCCGGATTGCGATGAAGCACGTCAGCGCTACCAGGCTGCCAATCGCCGCGATTTCCAGCACCGTCCGATTGGACAGGTTCTCCACCGCGGACGCCACGGCGAACGGCGCAAGCGCCTGCAGGAACAGCGCCGGCCGCGCCACGCGGCCAATGACGCGGCCATAGCCAACCGGTCCGAACAGCACCAGCGGCAGCGCCCCGCGCGCAATGGTCATGACGCCGTTGGCAGCGCCGAACATCATCGCGAAGATCGCCGCGACGACGGGCGATATGCCGAGGATCGCAAGCATCGTGAAGGCGATCACGATGGTCGTGACCGCAGCACGCGCCACCCATAGCGGGCTGGTGCGGCCGGCGAATGTGAAGTCCGCCAAGCGCGCCAGCACCTGTGCCGGGCCGAACAGCGCGCCGATCGCGACCACCGTGCCGGCGGCAATGCCGCCGCGCTCGAGTACCGCCAGCAGGTTCGACGTCACCCCCGAGAGCAGAAAGGCGTGCAGCGCGAAACCCGCGGTCAGCAGCAGGAACGGAGTGCCCCGAGGCAGAAGATAATTTTGTTCGACCGGCGCCGTGCTGGTCGTCACCGGCGCCGGAGCAGTAAAGACGGCACGCGGCAGCGCAAAGGCATGCAGCGGCGCAACGACAAGGATCAATACCGCAGCGAACGTCAGATAAGCGCCGCGCCAGCCCAAATATTCGACCAGGAAATGGGTCGCGGGCCAGCCGACCGTCGAGGCGAAGCCGCCGGCGAAGGTCACGAAGGTGATCTGCCGCCGGGCCGAGGCGCCGAATATCCGCGTCAGCGTCGTGAAGGCCGGATCGTACAGCGTCGACGACATGCCGGCGCCGACCAATAGCCAGCAGGCGAGATAAACGGGTTGCCGGTCAGCGAACGCGATGCCCACGAGGCCCACCGCGCCGGCAATCGCGCCGAGCGACATCACGCTGTTGCCGCCATGACGGTCGATCAGACCGCAGGCCGTAGGCGACAGGATTCCGGAGACGATCAGCCCGATAGAGAGACCGCCCATGCAGAACGCCAGCGACCAGCCGTGGTCGGCGGCGATGTGCGGTACGGTCAGCACCGGAGGATAGATCAAAATCCCCCAGGACAGGATTTCCGTAAAAGACAGGACGAGGACTGCGCGCTCGGGCCCCAGCACAAGATCGCGCAGTTTATCCATCAGATCGTGGTTTCACGAACGAGGCGGAGCCCCTTGTATCATGCGCGAGGACCGCACCGGACATAGACCATGTTGCCGTAACGGGTTCCGGCATCCTTGTCGACGAAACGCGTCACCAGCGTCTTGCCGTCGAACGAGATGATCTCGCGATCCTTTTCGCCGCCGGGAGGACCTTCCGGCCCGATGTAATTCTTGCCGCTCTGGCTGCCCTTGACACGCAGTTCCTGTGGCGTGGCCTCGTCGGCCAGATGCATGATGACGCCGCCATTCGCCCCGGCACCAATCACGTAGGGGTTCTTGCACTGGCCGCGTGCCGCGGCCTCGGTACGGGCCCGGTCGTTCGGATTTTGATAGGATGCCAGGCCCCAACGGCCGACGAGTTCGTTCGGGCGAATCGTCGGGGGAATCTCCGGTGCAACTGCGGGTTCCTGAATCGGCGGTGGCTGCGACGTGCCGAACGTCTCGCAACCCGCCAGGAACACGGTCAGAAGCGAAACCGCCCCGACATTGAGCAGCATGCGCCCACGACGCGAAATGAGGCGTCCAGGACGCACTTGTGTTTCAATCATTGAATCCCCCGAGAGAAGATTTCCGTCCGCACGCATCATCCTGCAGGCAAGCGCGCCAGTCCTGCCGGACCGACGGCATATAGTCAATTACGCTGCCGCCCCGACTTGGTTTCCGGACCATGCGTGATTCGCCTCACCAACGCCTTAAGCCCTTGCTTGACAGGATCGGCGCCAACCCATATTTCCGGGCGCGAGATTGGCACTCTGGCCTTGCGATTGCCAAAGAACCTGCCGGCCCGGCGGTTTCCGACCCTCCAGCGGCATTCGTAATTGCCAGCGATTCAGATCGTAACCCAACCCCAAAGGAACGTCATGGCTAAAACCAAATTTCGTCCACTGCATGACCGTGTCGTGGTGAAACGCATCGACGCCGAGGAAAAAACCAAGGGCGGCATCATCATCCCGGACAGCGCCAAGGAAAAGCCGTCCGAGGGCCAGGTCGTCGCTGTCGGCCCCGGTGGCCGCGACGAAGCCGGCAAGCTGATCCCGATGGACATCAAGGCCGGCGACCGCGTGCTGTTCGGCAAGTGGTCCGGCACCGAGATCAAGCTCGATGGTGAAGACCTCCTGATCATGAAGGAGTCGGACATCATGGGCGTGGTGGGCTGAGCCAAAACCAGCCCCTCATCATCCTGAGGCGCCCGCGCGACGCGCGGGCCTCGAAGGGTGAACAGCCAACATCGTACCGTCATCCTTCGGGTTCGCTTCGCTCTCACCCCCGGATGACGATCCATTCAGTCCAATCGGAGTAACTCTATGTCAGCCAAGGACGTTAAATTTTCCGGAGACGCACGCGACCGCATGCTGCGCGGCGTCGACATCCTCGCCAACGCCGTCAAGGTGACGCTCGGCCCCAAGGGCCGCAACGTCGTCATCGACAAGTCGTTCGGCGCTCCCCGCATCACCAAGGACGGCGTCACCGTCGCCAAGGAAATCGAGCTTGAGGACAAGTTCGAGAACATGGGCGCGCAGATGGTGCGCGAAGTCGCCTCCAAGACCAACGACCTCGCCGGCGACGGCACCACCACCGCCACCGTGCTCGCTCAGGCGATCGTCCGCGAGGGCGCCAAGTCGGTTGCCGCCGGCATGAACCCGATGGACCTCAAGCGCGGCATCGATATCGCCGTCGCCGCGGTCATCAAGGACATCGAAAAGCGCGCCAAGCCGGTCGCCTCCTCGGCTGAAGTGGCACAGGTCGGCACCATCTCGTCGAACGGCGACACCGCCATCGGCAAGATGATCGCTCAGGCGATGCAGAAGGTCGGCAACGAGGGCGTCATCACGGTCGAAGAGAACAAGTCGCTCGAGACCGAAGTCGACATCGTCGAGGGCATGAAGTTCGATCGCGGCTACCTGTCGCCCTACTTCGTGACCAACGCAGAGAAGATGACCGCCGAGCTCGAAGACGTTTACGTCCTCCTGCACGAAAAGAAGCTCTCGGGCCTGCAGGCCATGCTGCCGGTGCTCGAAGCCGTGGTGCAGTCGGGCAAGCCGCTGCTCATCATCGCCGAAGACGTCGAAGGCGAAGCCTTGGCGACGCTGGTGGTCAACCGCCTGCGCGGCGGCCTCAAGGTTGCTGCCGTCAAGGCTCCGGGCTTTGGCGATCGCCGCAAGGCCATGCTGGAAGATATCGCGATCCTCACCGGCGGCCAGCTCATCTCCGACGAGCTCGGCATGAAACTCGAGAGCGTCACCGTGAAGATGCTCGGCCGCGCCAAGAAGGTCGTGATCGACAAGGAGAACACCACCATCGTCAACGGCGCCGGCAAGAAGGCCGACATCGAGGCGCGCGTGGGGCAGATCAAGGCGCAGATCGAGGAAACCACCTCGGACTACGACCGTGAGAAGCTGCAGGAGCGTCTGGCCAAGCTCGCAGGCGGCGTCGCGGTGATCCGCGTCGGCGGTGCAACCGAGGTCGAGGTCAAGGAAAAGAAGGACCGTGTCGAGGACGCGCTCAACGCGACCCGCGCTGCGGTTCAGGAAGGCATCGTCCCCGGCGGCGGCACTGCGCTGCTGCGCGCCAAGAAGGCGGTCGGCCGCATCACCAACGACAACTCCGACGTCCAGGCCGGCATCAACATCGTGCTGAAGGCGCTTGAGGCTCCGATCCGCCAGATCTCGGAAAACGCCGGTGTCGAAGGCTCGATCGTGGTCGGCAAGGTGCTCGAGAACAAGTCCGAGACCTTCGGTTTCGACGCCCAGAACGAGGACTATGTCGACATGATCGCCAAGGGCATCGTCGATCCGGCCAAGGTCGTACGCACCGCGCTGCAGGACGCTGCTTCGGTTGCCGGCCTGCTGGTGACCACGGAAGCCATGGTCGCCGAACTGCCGAAGGAGCCGGCTCCGCCGATGCCCGCCGGCGGCGGCATGGGTGGTATGGGCGGAATGGGATTCTAATTCCTTCCCGTCACGACGCTCGATCATCAGAAGGCCGCCTTTGGGCGGCCTTCTTGCTTTTGAACCTCGTTTCTGCTTCCTCGATCCTGCTCCGGATCGCGGGGCGCGGTATCGGACCTTTGCAACCGTTATCGAAACGACATGACGCTGCTACATCGTTGAGAAAACTCCAATGCGCGCACTTGTTGTCGGCCTGATCGGTCTGCTTGCCGCCTCTTCCGAATCGGCCTTTGCCCAGAAAAACCCGGCGAAGCTTCCCGCCCCCGGCAACGAAGTCCGCTACTTCACCTCGATCGACGGATTGATGGACGGCAATGCCGATGTGGTGCTGAAGGAAACCTATCAAGGCAAGACCGTCACCTCTGCGGTGCTCGATGTCTGTTATCCCGCCGCGAAAGGCTCCGATCGCAAGGATCGCTTCGTCGCAAACCTCGCCGTCAACGGCCAGAACATGACCGGCACCACGCAAAGCATCGGCGACAAACTGCCGGTCTCGGTCAACCTGACACGCAAACCGACGGGCGACACCGTCGAGTTCAAGGGCCAGATTCGCGTCGGCCAGACCGTGACCAACGTGGTTTCCAGCGACAATTCCGACCTCAGCGAGAAGGAATTTCTGGAAACCCAGACAAGTGACGACGGCATCTCTGTCGCGCCGAAGGATTTCACGGAGGTCTCGCCGGAAGCCGTCGCGGTGAAAGTGAAGCTGGATAGCGCCGAAGACTTCCTCAAATTCCTGAAAACCCAGGACGTCGAAGTCAGCCTCGGCAGCCTGACGGTCCCCTGCGACGCGCTGCGCAGCGGCCAGACGACCATCAACCTCAGCGTAGCGCCGGATCGTGCCGCAGCCCTCGTCGCCAAGGCGAAATCGCTTCCGGGCGTGGTCAGCGCCGGCTGGACCAGCGGCCTCGTCGACATGGAGCGTACGATCCGCTTCGCCGCATCCGGATGGCGCGATGGCGCCAATCTGAACCGGGACAAGCTGACCGCAACGATCGGATCCGTGGTTGCGAACGCACTGTCTGCAAAGCTTGCGTCGTCGCAGTGGAGCAACGAGACCGGCAAGCTGACGCTTGTCCTCGAGCGGCCGAGCGATACGTTTCCGGCGCTCGGATTGACCGACGTCATCGAGGTCAGCGCACTGGTCGCGGCGGACAAGCCGGCCTCGTCGGATTATCTGATCGTGTGGGTCGGCAGCCCGTCGATTACGACCGCCGACGAGTCGGCCGGTGAGAAACTCAAGCTGGTCGACAACTCCGCCGACGATGACGAGAGCGATCAGAGCGACGACTACGGAATCGTCGATGCGCTGGCCAAGGAACTCGAGGGACAGCGCTGGGATCTCGATAAATCCGTATGGAAGTAGTCTCGCTGAGATGACGGGTTTCGACGTGGTGGTGATCGGCGCGGGCCTTGGCGGGCTCACCGCTGCGGCAATTCTCGCGCGATCCGGCCGCAAGGTACTGGTCATCGAGCGCAGCAACTCGGTCGGCGGCGCGGCGTCGAGCTACAAGGTCGGCGACCTGTTTGTCGAAGGCTCGCTGCACGAAACCAGCAATCCGCAAGACCCGCGCGACCCCAAGCACCAGGTTCTCGAGCGCGCCGGCGTGCTCGATGCGGTGAAATGGATTCCCGCCGATGCCTTTTACGAAGTGCGCGGCGGGCCGCTGCGCGCGCCATTGGTACTTCCCGACAATTTCGACGGCGCCCGGCACGCGCTGACCCAGCATTTCCCGGAATGCCGCGCCGGCATCGAACAAATTCTCACGGAGATGGAGCGCATCGCGGCCGGCAAGGATAAAGCTGCGCCGGCACTATCACTGGCCGACAAGTTCGATCGGACCTTTGGCGACCACGAAGCCATCAAGTGCGCGCTCGCCGCCAACCTCTCCTACTACCATGACGACCCGGCGACCCTGCCGTGGAACGTATTTGCCGGGGCACAAGGCAGCTATCTTTTGAGCGGCGGGCGTTTTGTCGAAGGCGGATCGCAACGGCTTTCGAGCGCGCTGGCACGCGCGATCCGGGCGGCAGGCGGACAGGTCCTGTTGCGGCGAGTTGCAAGCCACGTCGCCGTCGATGCCGATGGTCGCGCCGGGAGCGTCACCCATACCGCGCGCGACGGCAGCGATCCGCAGGTCGTTGCCTGCCGGTGCGTCGTCAGCAACGCCGCGCCCGCTGTGCTGTCGGAGATGCTCCCTGCCCTGGATGCCGGTCTGCTGACGAAAGCCTGTGCGGAACAGCAACCGTCGATCTCGTTGTTTGCGCTGACGCTCGGCCTCGCCAAGCCGCCGCGCGAATTCGGCGTCTCGCATTATTCGACGCAACTGCTGCCGGACTGGATGACGACGCTGGCCGACTATGCACAGGGCACCCGGCTGATGGGTACCGAGCCAGCCGGGCGCATGCCGCCGCTCGCCATCGTCGACTACGCCGCAATCCCCTCGGCCATTCCAGCGCCGCCGTTCGTGCTGTCGGTCGTCGGAACGGATCGCGTATCGAACTGGGATCAGGTCTCGCCGGACGACTATCGCGAGAAGCGCGGCCGCTGGCAGGCAGCGCTCATCGCGTATCTCGATGGTCACTACCCGGGGCTCGCGAAAGCCGTCATCGCGACGTCGTTCAACACGGCGCTCTCGGTGCAGCAATATCTCAACGCACCGAACGGCTCGGTCTATGGCTTCGCTCCCGGCCCTGCGCGCTCTCCGCGCACGCCGGTGACCGGAGTGTATCTGGCGTCAGCCTATGCGGGGCTTGGCGGCTATACGGGTGCGATCGAGGCTGGCGGCGCATGCGCCGACATGATTCTGGCTGACAGCTAGAGCGCTTCGTAAACCTCGACCGGTTGCCACCGCTCAATTCGAGTTAATGTGAAACCGCAATGTCGTCGGTCCGGTAAACGTGACGAAGTCGCCACGGCGCGTCCAGTTGGTCGCGGCCCCCAAGGCGGCGAGCAGTTCATCGTCGGCCTGGACCTGTTCCGGCGTGCAGCTTCGCTCCTGCATTGCCCCGGCGACGAATACGACCGTGTTGCCCGCTACCGAAAACTGCCCTGCGCCGCCTTTGCACCAAAGCTCAAGCCGGACTTCGCCGCGGTCGCCGATCTCGAGGTTCGGAATGCGTCTCGATCCCGGCTTGGGCGCGGCATCCAGCGTTATCTCGAGACCGAATGGAAATTCCTCGGCGGCGCTGACGATCGTCTGACCAAATCCCACGCAAAGCAGTGCAGTCGCGACGAGGGCGCGCGTCAGGCATGAAGTAATCATTCCATCTCTCTATCGATACGAATTGTTCTCATCCATCGCCTTGCCCGCGAAATATGGCGGACACCGGATCGGGATCGAACAATTCGGCCTCTTTCAAAAGAAATCCCCGCGACTTTCGTCGCGGGGATTTTGTGCCGATTTGAACTCGTCTATTTCACGACCATCAAGGTGAACGGATAGACGTAAGCCTGCAGCATCACGAACAGGCCGACCAAGCAGGCCAGCGTGATCGAATGCTTAAACACGAAGCGCAGAATGCTGCCTTCGTGACCGTACCAGTTAGTTGCCGTCGAGGCGACGACGATGGACTGCGCATCGATCATCTTGCCCATGACGCCGCCGGACGAGTTGGCGGCGCCCATCAGGATCGGCGACAGGCCGAGTTGCTGTGAGGTGATCTTCTGCAGGTTGCCGAACAGCACGTTGGATGCGGTGTCCGATCCGGTCAGCGCCACGCCGAGCCATCCGAGCAGCGTTCCGAAGAACGGGTAGAGGACGCCGGTGGTGGCGAAGGCAAGACCCAGCGTCGCATCGATCCCGGACAGACGGGTCAGCGTCCCGATCGCGAGCATGGCCGAGATCGTGATCAACGACACCGCGCAGATCTTCAGCGTACGGCCATAGACCGCAATGATCTTGCCGGGCGAGAAGCCCATCACGAAGCCTGCGATGATTGCCGCGATCAACATGCCGGTACCCGTGAACGACAGGTACTGGAACGAGAACACCGCGCTTTCCGGCGTCGGCTTGGCGACGATCGGAGCCACCTTGTTGATCATGTTGTGCAGATCGGGAACGGCGTAGTTCCAGGTGAAGATCGGATTGACCGCACTCTTGAACCAGCCGGTGCCCCAGATCAGCAGCACGGCGCAGACGATGATCCACGGCACCAGCGACGACCATATCTCGGCCGAGGTCAGCTTCGGCATGGTCGTGCTGCGGTCGGGCTTGGCGAGATCGGCAGAGATGTCGTGACTGCGCAATGCAGGCGACGTCCACAAGGTCTTCGGCTGCCAGATTTTCAGGAAGCCGATCAGGCAGGCCATCGAGATCAGCGATGCGCCGATATCGACGATCCACGGGTTGATGTAGTTCGAGATCAGGAACTGCGGGATCGCGAACGACACACCGGTCACGAGAATCGCAGGCCAGATTTCCTTCATCCCCTTCCAGCCGGCAAACGCCCAGATCACCCAGAACGGGACGATCAGCGAGAAGATCGGCAACTGACGACCGACCATCGCGCCCAATAGATACGGGTCGATCCCCGTCACCGAGGCCAGGCCCTGGATCGGCGTTCCCAGCGCGCCGTAAGCCACGGGCGCCGTGTTCGCGATCAACGACAGGCCGGATGCGGCCAGCGGCGAGAAGCCGAGGCCGATCAGGATCGCGCCGGTGATCGCCACCGGTGTGCCGAAGCCCGAGGCACCCTCGAAGAAGGCGCCGAACGAAAATGCGATCAGCAGCAACTGCAGTCGCCGATCGGTCGTCACGCCGCCGACGGCCCGCTGCAGCGTATCGAAACGCCCGGACGCCACCGTGAGCTGGTACATGAAGATAACGTTGAGCACGATCCAGCCGATCGGGAAGAAACCGGTAACGACACCGAGCAACGAGGCCCGGATCGACATGCCGGCCGGCATCGTGAAGATGAAGATTGCGATCAGATTGGCTACGATCAACGCAACGATCGCCGCGATATGCGCTTTGACCTTGCCGCTTGCGATCAGCACCAGAAGGGTGATGACCGGTATCGCCGCGGCTATCGTCGACAACGCGGCGTTATTCAACGGATTATAATGTTGATCCCACATCGCTTGGTGCTCCCCCAGAGCCCCCGGCATTTGCTGCCAGGATCCCGTTCGATCCAACGCCTTCGCGATGGCCTAACGGCTTGTTGATTTGTGGGAGATTGCGCTCCGGCATCCGTCCAGATAACGCTCACCCCCGGCGTTCGGGAACCGGCGGATGTTCCGTTCCCAAATACCTATGCTAGGAGCAAACACAGTTCTGCGACAAGTGAACGCTATGACGATTCGTCGCGGAATTCATCTAAGCGCCCCAGCCTCGTCCAAAATTCCACAAACAAATCAACATCTTCGTCGGAGATAATTTATTGTGAAGAATCTCGGCAAGACACTTGCGACGGTCTGGCGGATTTCCGCGCCGTACTTTCGCTCCGAAGACAGGCTCGCCGGCCTCGTAATGCTCGCAGCAGTTGTCGGAATCGAACTGGCGACGGTTGCGATCAACGTTCTGCTGAACCAGTGGAATAGCCGCTTCTACAACGCCCTGCAGGAACGCAACTGGGACGTCTTCGTCTACGAGTTGAAGTACTTCTCGGTTATTGCCGCGATCTATATCGCGCTGGCGGTCTATCAGCTTTACCTGAACCAGTGGCTGCAGATTCGCTGGCGGACCTGGATGACCCGCCGCTATCTCGAGGGCTGGCTGCACGACGCCAATCACTACCGGATGCAATTGCTCGGCGATGCCGCCGACAACCCCGACCAGCGTATCGCCGACGACGTGAAGTTGTTTGTCGACCAAACGCTCAACATCGGCATCGGTTTTCTGAACTCCGTCGTTACCCTGGGCTCGTTCGTGGTCATCCTGTGGGGACTGTCGACCGCCGCACCCCTGCATGTGTTCGGCGTGCAATACGATATTCCCGGCTATCTGGTCTGGGGCGCGCTGATCTATGCGGTCGTCGGAACGGTACTGACGCATTTGGTCGGCAAACCGCTGGTCGGTCTCGACTTCCGCCAGCAGCAATACGAAGCGGATTTTCGTTTCAATCTGGTGCGGACGCGCGAGAATGCCGAGCAGGTCGCGCTGCTGCATGGTGAGACCGCCGAGCGCGAGCGACTGCTTGCGCGGTTCGGTGATGTCATCAGCAACTGGATGGCCATCATGATCCGCACCAAGAAGGTGACGGCGCTGACGGCCAGCTATTCGCAAGCCTCCGTTGTCTTTCCCTTCATTCTAGTGGCCCCCGCCTATTTCGCCCAAAAAATTCAGCTCGGCGGCATGATGCAAACCGCCTCGGCGTTTTCCAGCGTGCAGGGTGCGCTGTCGTTCTTCGTATCGGCCTATCGGCAGTTGGCGATGTGGCGCTCCATCGTGATGCGGCTCGAGGGGTTCGAGGCAGCGATGGCAAATGCCGATGCCTTCCGCCATCGCGACGACCTGATCAAGGTGTCGCCGTCGTCGGCTGGATCCGACATCGCGCTCGCCGATCTGCTGGTACGCCTGCCGAATGGAGAGCCCCTGCTCACGGCGAACAGCTTCTCGTTCAAAAGCGGCGAGCGCACCTTGCTCAAAGGCCCGTCAGGCTCCGGCAAGTCGACGCTGTTCCGGGCGATCGCCGGGATCTGGCCGTTCGGCAGCGGCTCGATCACTGTCCCGGCCAATGCAACGCTGATGATGCTGCCGCAGCGACCGTACTTCCCGGTCGGATCGCTGAGCGGCGCCATTGCCTATCCGTCGAAAGCCGATTCCTTCAGTGCCGACCGGTTGCGCGACGTGCTCACCGCGGTGGGATTGCCGGCGATGGTCGAACGGCTCGATGAGGACGCGCACTGGAACCGCATGCTGTCGCTTGGCGAACAGCAGCGTCTCGGCATCGCCCGCGCGCTCCTGCACGCACCGCAATATCTCTTCCTCGATGAAGCGACCGCGTCGCTCGACGAACCTTCAGAGGCCAAGCTCTATGGCCTGCTGGTGGAGAGATTGCCTTCGACGACCATCGTGTCGATCGGCCATCGTGGCACCCTCACCGCTTTCCATCAGAAGGAAGTGACGCTGACGTCTGCCGGTGCGACCGCCGGCACCTACCAATTGTAGGGAAGCCGGCAGTAACGCCGCGCAAGCTCCAACGATCCGTAGACAAGCAAAAGGGCGGCAGATCACTCTGCCGCCCTTTTTCGATGGATCAGCCGAAGCTTACTTCAGGTTCGACATCGCGGTCAGGTCAGCCGACAGCTTGACGATGCCAGCCGCACCGCACCACTTCGAGCCGGCCGCCGTCGCGGTGAAATCGCTGGTGAAGAGGTTACAATCCGCCTTCGACAGGTTGGTGTCGGAATAGCGGAAGTCCAGCGTGAACACCTTGTAGGTGAAGCCGATGCCGACGTTCCACGTGTTGTAGTCGGCGAACTTCACGTTGCCGTAGAACGCGTCCGAGGTGCCCAGCCACTGACGGCCGAATTCACCCGACAGATACGCCCCCACGCCGCTAGAGCCGAACCAGTCGGTCGGCGCCGTCACCTTGCCGACGATCGACGCATACGTTCCGTCCGCACCCGAATTGAGGAAGTTCGGGCTGTAGAACACGTTGGCGCCCAGCGAGAAGTTGTCGTTGAAGGTGTAAGTCACCTTGCCGTAGAACTCGTAGAAGCTGACGTCAGCCTTCATGAAGTTCCCGTTGGGAAGGATCGCAGCGCCCAACGGACACAGGCCTGCAGCAACGCCGCCGGCGTTACCGTCGATGCACTGCCCGCCGGGATACAGATAGCCCCAGACACCGAAGTCGAATGCGACCGGACCGAAGGTCGGGCGGATACCGCCGTAGACGTCGACCTCGGCGGCCGCTCGATTCGTGAACGAGATGCTGTTGCCGGCGACGCCGACGTAGAGCTGCAGGTCCTTATTGATGTTGTAGCGCGGTTCGAAATAGGCGTTGACCGAAGCTTCGCGATTCGACTGCGTGACGCCGCGGAAGACGTAGTTGTTGGTGATCGCTGCACCGAAAGCGACATCCCACGGGTCGAAAGCCACGACCGGAGGCGCCTTGGTATAAGCCTTGACCGGCATATCGGCCGCCATCGCCGAGGTTGCACCGATCGCGAGTAACGCTACGGAGGAGAGAATAAGGTTCTTCACGATGATCCCCATCAGATTAATTCAGCCCATGCCCGGGGCCAGCCACGAATTTGTTTGCCGTGGTCGATAATCTGAGACGGGTTTCATTCAGCGGAAAGCAACAAAGGCAAGCAGTTGCTGCCTTCTTAGGCAACCGGGTCACCGCGCTCGAAATCGGTATGCGGATGTTGCTTGCAAACAACAGTTTGCACAGGGTGGCGAAGCCGCCACGGCTTCGTCCGCGCCCAAAACGCTTCCGGTCGCGACGTCCGGCGACGTCAGCGCGCTGTCCCGTGGCGACTCAATCACCACCGGCCTCAAGCGGGCGTAGAAATAAAGAAAGGCCGCGACGAAACCGTCGCGGCCTTTCAATGACGTTCGGAATGCCTGACGCGTCAGCTGTTTGCTGCGAAGCCCAAGCCGCCCGGACCACCCGAGGGCTCACTTCCCTCAGGCGCCTCTGTCGCGGGAGCAGGAGCCGGGACAGGCGCCGGAGCGGGTGCGGCCGGAGGTGCAGCACGCTTGCGCCTGGCACTCGATTTCTTCGCCGATTTCTTGGGGGCAGATTTTTTCGCGGCGGCCTTTTTCGTAGCCTTCTTGGCGGCCTTGCGACCGGCCTTCTTGGCCGACTTTTTCTTCGCCGACTTCTTGGCTGATTTCTTCGCTGATTTCTTGGCCGACTTCTTGGCGGCCTTCTTCGAGGTTTTCTTCGCCGACTTCTTGGACTTCAGAGCCTTCTTCTTGGAGCTCTTGGCTTTCGATTTCTTCGCTTTCTTGGCCTTCGCCATCGCCGTTCTCCTGTTGCCGTCGACTTGATGCAGCAGACGTTTCCGGCTCAACAGATCCGGTTTAACCGTGAGAACATCCTCTCGAACGAAAACTTGCGGACATCCTCATTGCAACACCGGCATCCATCTTCGCCGAACACACGTCACGCAATCCGCTTCTACACAGGCCGCCCGCTCGATCAGCTTGACCCTGGCCGGGGACCGCCCGTTGCCCAATCGAGAAGTTCAATCGTGTGCGCCACTGGGACCGACGTGCCGCTGGCAATCTGCACCATGCAACCGATATTGCCCGCTGCGATCATCTCCGGCTCGACCGTCGCGATGTTGGCGACCTTCCGGTCACGCAGCTTGGTCGCGATATCAGGCTGGAGGATGTTGTATGTCCCCGCCGAGCCACAACACAAATGACTCTCCGGGATATCTTTGACCACGAATCCATTCTTGGAAAGCAAATCTTTCGGAAGCTGCGTTATTTTCTGTCCATGCTGTAGTGAACAGGCCGAGTGATAGGCGACGACGAGTTCGCTTCGCCGCTCCGGTGCCGGCAATTCAAGACCGGTGATGTATTCGGTGACGTCCATCGCGAGCTTCGAAATCCGGGCCGCCGGTGCAGCGTATTGACGGTCTTCGCGCAGCATGTAGCCGTAGTCTTTTATGACTGTGCCGCAGCCGGAAGTCGTCATCAGGATGGCGTCGAGACCGCGCGCTTCGGCCTCCTTGTTCCATGCCGTAACGTTGCCGCGGGCGCGCGCCAGCGCGTCGTCGTCGCGGCCGAGATGGTGCGTCAGCGCGCCACAGCATTGCTCGTCGGCCACCAGCACCACCTCGACGCCGTGGCGGGTCAGAAAACGAATCGCCGCATCGTTGATGCGCGGCGCCAGCACCTGTTGCGCGCAGCCCTGCAGCAACGCGACGCGCGCGCGGCGCGTCCCCACCGCGGGGAACACCGTGCCGCCGCGCGGCCCTGCAGGCGGCAGACTGCTCGGCGCCAACGACAACATGGCGCGCAGCCGGCGTGACAGGCTTGGCGTCGTCGCCCCCGGCTTGTCCGTCGGCAACAGGGCCAGCAACGGCCGTCCGAATCGGGCCAGCGTCATGCTGATGCGGAACAGGCCCGGCCGTGGCAGCACCCACGCCAACACCGTACGCAGCAGGCGCTCGGCGGCCGGCCGGGTATAGTCGCGCTCGATCCTGACCCGAGCCTGATCGACCAGATGCATGTAGTTGACCCCGGACGGACAGGTGGTCATGCAGGCCAGGCACGACAGGCAGCGGTCGATATGCTTCACGACCTCCTGCGTCGGCGGCTGGTCCTTCTCCAGCATCTGCTTGATGAGATAGATTCGACCGCGCGGGCTATCGAGTTCGTCTCCCAGGAGCACGTAGGTCGGGCACGTCGCCGTGCAAAATCCGCAATGGACGCAGGCCCGCAGGATCTTGTCCGCCTCGGCAATATCGGGATCGGCGAGTTGAGTCAGGCTGAATTCGGTCTTCATGTCGCGGCCTCGCGCATCATCCGTCCGCGATTGAGAATGTGTTTCGGATCGAAGCTGTTCTTGACGCGCCGGGCCAGCGCCGCGACGCCGCTCTGTTGCGGCTGGAAGACGTCGATGCTCTGCCGTATCGCTTCGCTGCCACGGATCAGCGTGGCATGACCGCCGACCGCCTCGACGCGTTGGCGCACCAGCGCGGCATGGGCATCGGGCGCCGGCGGCAGCGCCGCCCAGATCAGGCCGCCGCCCCAATCGTAGAGCACCTCGCCTCCGGTCTCATGCGCCAGCGCCTGACCGAACCTGCCGCCCGCCGCCGGCGGACAGACGATGCGCCAGACCGGCCAGGCACCGAGCCGACCCGCCGCAGCGAGCGGCGACACGTCGCGGACCGCCTGCCAAAGCGGTGCCGACAAATCGTCGGACACGGTCTCCGCCGCACCGAACGCGGCCAGCATCTTCGTCAGCGAGACGGCGCGATGTTCGGCCGAGGCCGTGATCCCTTCCAGCCGGAACAGCGTCAGCGCGGTCTGCGGCGCGCCGAGTGCGGCCAGCGCACCGCCGGACGCGCGAAGCGACGAGGCCGGCACATGCGCCACGCCCGACACGTCGAACGGCGAGCCGAGCGCAGCCGTCATCGCACGTACCGCTTCGATATCGTCGAGGCCGCGCAGCACCAGCGTGCGCTGGCATTCGGGCCGGGGCATCACCTTGATCGTCACCTCGGTCATCACGGCAAGCGTGCCCCATGAGCCCGACAGAAGCTTGCAGAGGTCATAGCCGGTGACGTTCTTCACCACCCGCCCGCCGGTCTTGAAGCTGTCGCCGAAACCCGACACCGCATGCGCTCCGAGCAGGTGGTCCCGTGCGCCGCCATCCTTGATGCGGCGCGGTCCCGCGAGCCCTGCCGCCAGCATGCCGCCGATCGTTCCGGCGTCGCTTCCCGACCCGAGCAGCGCCGCCGGATTCATCGGCTCGAATGCGAAGTGCTGGTTCTTCGAATCGATCAGCGACAGCACGTCGGCCAGCGGCGCGCCCGCGCCGACCGTGATGATCAGTTCGTTCGGCTCGTAGGATGTCACCGCATTCAGCGCGGACAGATCCAGCACCGCGTTGGTCGCCGTCGGCTGCCCGATCTGACGCTTGCTGCCATGACCGATGATTTCCAGCGGCTGTTCGTTGGCGAGCGCCGCGCGCACCACCTGCTCGACGTCCGCCGCGTCACGTACCTTGAGAATGTCCACGTAATCGCCTGCTCAAAACCGGGGGAGTTCGGGGAATGCCAGCTTGCCGCCGTGGACATGCATCCTGCCCAGTTCGGCGCAGCGATGCAGCGTCGGGAAGACCTTGCCCGGATTGAGCAGTCCCTGCGTATCGAACGCGCATTTCAACCGCTGCTGCTGGGCGAGGTCGATGTCGCTGAACATCTCCGGCATCAGGTCGCGCTTCTCGATCCCGACGCCGTGCTCGCCGGTCAGCACGCCGCCGACTTCCACGCACAACTTGAGAATATCCGCACCGAAGGCCTCGGCACGCTCGATCTCGCCGGGCTGATTGGCATCGTACAGGATCAAGGGATGCAGGTTGCCGTCGCCGGCATGAAATACGTTGGCGACCCGCAGATTGTGCTTCGCCGACATCTCCTGCATCCGCCTCAGCACCAGCGGCAGCTGGCCGCGCGGAATGGTGCCGTCCATGCAGAGATAGTCCGGCGAGATCCGCCCGACCGCCGGAAACGCCGCCTTGCGTCCAGCCCAGAACAGCGCCCTCTCCTGCTCCGAGGTCGAAATCTGACACGTCGTCGATCCGCAGCCGAGCGCGATCGCCTCCACGCGCTTGATCAGTTCATCGACCTCCACGCTCGGGCCGTCCAGTTCGACGATCAGCAGCGCTTCGACGTCGAGCGGATAACCGGCATGGACGAAGGCCTCTGCCGCGTGGATCGCAGGCTTGTCCATCATCTCCATGCCGCCCGGAATGATGCCGGCGCCGATCACCTTGGCAACGCATTCGCCCGCGGCCTCGACTTCGGGAAAACCGATCATCAGGGCCCGCGCCGTTTCCGGCTTCTGCAAAATCCGCACGGTGATTTCGGTGACGACACCGAGCAGCCCCTCGGAGCCGGTGATGATTCCCATCAGGTCGTAGCCGGCGCTCTCGGCAGTCTTGCCGCCGATCCGCAGGATTTCTCCGGTGATGAGGACGATTTCGCAGCCAAGCACGTTGTTGGTGGTCATGCCGTATTTCAGGCAATGCACGCCGCCGGAATTCTCCGCAATATTGCCGCCGATCGAGCAGGCGATCTGCGAGGACGGATCCGGCGCATAATAGAACCCGGCATGCGCGACCGCCTGACTGATAGCGAGGTTGGTGACGCCAGGCTCGGTCACCACGGCGCGGTTCTCGAAATCGATCTCGCGGATGCGTTTGAACTTGCCGAGTCCCAGCAACACCGCATCCGCCAGCGGCAATGCGCCTCCCGACAGCGACGTGCCCGATCCGCGCGGTACCACCTTGATGCCGTTGTCATGGCAATATCGCAGCACCTGCGAGACCTGCTCGGTGGTATCCGGAAGCACCACCACCATCGGCGGCTGGCGATAGGCGGTCAGGCCATCGGATTCATAGGGCAGCATCTCCGCAGCGCTGGAGATCACGCCCTCTCCCGGCACGATTTGACGCAGTGCAGCGACAATACCGTCCTTGCGCTGAAGCACTGCTTCGTCCGCAGCAGGCATCATAATCGTCATCGGCAAGGCTCTCCTGCGGTTTTGGCGGCGTCCGCGCCAACCACTATCATTTTAGCGCACACAACCACGTCTTGAACCCTTTGTGTAGACCACCAAAGCCGCAATCGGCCAACGGCTTCGGCCTCTTCGCACATGCACCGGTTTGCTGGCGAGCCCACCATCATCTAGTCCTTTAGCGTCCTTGTGCAGGCCGCCGCGCTTGTGCGAAAAACACTTGGGGTACACTCAAAACCAGCACGAGCATCCGATGAAAAAACTGACCGTCAGCCTCCTGATCGCTGCCGCCTTCGCGGTTTCCTCTCACGCTGCAAGCGCACAAGACATCGCCGCCGGCAAGACCTCGTTCAACAAGTGCATGGCCTGCCATTCCATCGGCGAAGGCGCGAAGAACAAGGTCGGCCCGGAGCTCAATGGCCTGGACGGGCGCAAATCAGGAACGGTCGAGGGCTATTCCTATTCCGACGCCAACAAGAATTCCGGCATCACCTGGAACGAGAAGGAATTCAAGGAATACATCAAGGGTCCGAAGGCGAAGATTCCCGGGACCAAGATGGCATTCGCCGGCATCACCAAGGAGTCGGAAGTCGACAACCTCTGGGCGTTCATCTCCCAGTTCGACAAGGACGGCAAGATCAAGAGCAAGTAGCGCTTGTCTCAAGCACGCGCGGTTATCGTCGCCGGCAAGACAGCCTGCACCACGAGACCGCGCGCACGCGCATCCATCACGCCGACGGCTCGCAGGGCCAGTAGCGTGGTGGTTTGAACCGCATCGCGCAACTTGATCGGATCTTCCAGATTGTCCGGCGCCAGCGGTCCGACCAGCGACTCGTGAAGCGCGCCTAATAGCGCGGTGGCAGCCAGTGCGGTGTCCTGCGCCGGCAGATGCCCGGCGCGGACCGCCGCCGAAATGCGTAATTCGATCTCCGCAGCAATCTCGCGGCGGCTCGCGATCCTCGACGCAGTGACATCGACGTCCACCGGCTCGGCCAGGATGCCCCAGGCCAGCTTGCGGTGCGAGGCGATATGTACCGCAACGGTGGTGACGGCTGCGGCCAGTGCCGACGACGGTCCCGGCGCGGCATCTGCCGCGCGGCGGATGGCGACGAGTTTGTCGCGCGAGACTTCGGCGATCAGTTCCGAGATCAGATCCGCTTTCGACGGGAAGTAGCGGTACACCGTACCGGCCGCCACATTGGCGCGTGTCGCCACAGGAGCGATCTGCACGGCACCCATGCCGCCATCGGCCGCAGCATCGCGCGCCGCTGCAAGGATTGCGCTGCGCCGCGCAGCCAAACGTTTTACGACTTGCTGAGTCCGCCGGTAGACCATCGACGCCAGATATCTCCCTGACGTGCCATTTCCCGAACGACGGGTTCGGGCGGCACGCGTCTTCATTGGTTTTTGAAACCGATTGCAGCGACGTGTCCCCCGTCGCTGCCGGAAGGACTGAACAACAATTCAGAGCCTCTGGCAAGCCTTTGATTCCCTGCGCGATGTTCGTTGACTTGGCAGGCCGATTCACAGCCTGACACTATCAGCGCGAAAGACGCGGCTTCCGAACTTGCGCGGCGCCTAAATACCGAAGCCGGCAGCGCGGGCGAGCGCGGCCACCACCATGCCGGTAATCACGGCGATGAAGTCGTTCCGGAAAATGATCGTGACGGCGATGGCAGCGACAATTGCAAACATCACCACCGGGCCACCGTTGACCGCGACCGGCAACGCCGCCGCGACGATGATCGACCCCGGCAGTGCGTCGAGCATCCGGCGCACGCGCGGCGTGACGTTGACGTAGCCCATCAGCCAGTACCCGCCGAGCCGGGCGAGAACCGTCACCGCGGTCATCACCGCGAAGGCAACCATCACATCGGAGCGCAGCATCTCAGTCATGCGCATGACCGTGCTTTGGCGCGGGCGGCTCCATCAAGCCGGCGCTCACTGCGCCGGACAGCGCGCCGACGATGATGAACCACCAGCCCGGCACCAGCCAGTGCACGACCAGAGCAACGGCGCCCGCGATCACCCACGGGATCGCCGGACGAAATCCTTTCCAGGCCGGCACCAGCATCGCTGCATAGAACGCCGGCATCGCCAGATCGACGCCATACTTTTTCGGATCGGCCAGTTGCTCCGCCAGCAGATAGCCGGGGACCGCCGCGACCAGCCAGACCAGGTACAACACGAGCGCGCCGCCGACAAAAAACCACGCGTCGGCGCCGCCATGATCGCGATAGCGCGTGGCCGCGAGCCAGCCGCCATCCGTCACCAGCAGCATCGGCGGATAGGCCTGCCATCGCGGCAACGTACCGAACCATGGCCGCAGCGAAGCGCTCATCAGCGAGAAGCGGATGTTCACCGTCAGCGTCAGCAGTGCCAGCGTAGCGATGGACGACACCGTGAGATGGTCCGGCCAGGACTGCACGGCGACGAATTGCGACAGCCCGCCATAGACGAAAGCCATCATCACTTCGACCTCGGCCAGCGAGAAATGCTTCTGCGCGCAGAGCGCGCCGAAGGCCATGCCGAATGCCAGAGTCCCCGGCAGCATCGGCCCGATCGCAACGATGCCGGGGACGATGGCGGCGCGCGACCAATAGGCCGGCGCCTTGATGAGTTTCGGTGCAGTCATGACAAGGCTCGCATGGCCAACCCAAGCGTTTCGAGCAAGGTGGGCACTGGTTCGCGCGATGAAACGCGCCAAATCATGCGTGCCGGGTCGGACGCCCTCGCGTCAAGCGACGCAGGCTCATAAGGGCTATGCAAAGCCCTCTCCAGCAACGGGCAATAAAAAACGCGGCATCGCTGCCGCGTTTTGAATTTGAATGATGCCTTGCTCAGGCTTGCGGCTGTGGCTCCAGCCCCGGATCGGCGTCCGGACGCGGACGCTGCTTGCCGGCCGGCGGGACCGCGGAGGTACGCGGACCGGACGGCTCGAGCACGGATTCGCGGTTCGGCTTCTTGCCGTTGAGCAGATCGGTGATCTCGTCGCCAGACAGCGTTTCGAACTCGAGCAGCCCCTTGGCCAGCGTTTCGAGGTCCTCGCGCTTCTCGGTGAGAATGCGTGTCGCCTCGTTGTAGCCTTCCACCACCAGGCGCTTCACTTCCGAGTCGATCTTCTGCGCCGTGGCTTCCGAGACGTTCTGCTGGCGGTTGACCTGCATGCCGAGGAACACTTCGTCATTGTTCTCGCCATAGGCCACGGTGCCAAGCTCGTCCGACAGGCCCCAACGGGTCACCATCATCTTGGCAAGGCGCGTTGCCTGCTCGATGTCCGACGATGCGCCGGACGTGACCTTGTTGCGGCCGAAGATCATCTCTTCCGCGACGCGGCCGCCCATCATGATGGCAAGACGCGAGGTCATCTGTTCCAGCGACATCGACATCTTGTCGCGCTCCGGCAACTGCATCACCATGCCGAGCGCACGGCCGCGCGGAATGATCGTCGCCTTGTGGATCGGATCGGTCGCGGGGACGTTGAGGCCGACGATGGCGTGGCCGCCCTCGTGGTAGGCCGTCAGCATCTTCTCTTCTTCGGTCATAACGAGCGACTTGCGCTCAGCGCCCATCATCACCTTGTCCTTGGCCTCTTCGAACTCGGCCTGGGTCACCATCCGCTTGTTGCGGCGAGCGGCCGTGAGCGCGGCCTCGTTGACGAGGTTCATCAGGTCGGCACCCGAGAAGCCGGGCGTGCCGCGCGCGATGGTCTTGAGGTTGATGTCCGGCGCCAGCGGCACCTTGCGGACATGCACTTTCAGAATCTGCTCGCGACCCTGCACATCCGGATTCGGCACCACGACCTGACGGTCGAACCGGCCCGGACGCAGCAGCGCGGGATCGAGCACGTCGGGACGGTTGGTCGCGGCGATCAGGATAACGCCTTCATTGGCCTCGAAGCCGTCCATCTCGACCAGCAACTGGTTCAGCGTCTGCTCGCGCTCATCGTTACCGCCGCCGAGACCGGCACCGCGATGACGGCCGACCGCGTCGATTTCGTCGATGAAGATGATGCACGGCGCGTTCTTCTTGGCCTGCTCGAACATGTCGCGGACGCGCGACGCGCCGACGCCGACGAACATTTCGACGAAGTCCGAACCGGAAATGGTGAAGAACGGCACGTTGGCTTCGCCCGCGACCGCACGCGCGATCAGGGTCTTACCGGTGCCGGGAGGGCCGACCAGCAGCACGCCGCGCGGAATCCGCCCGCCGAGGCGCTGGAACTTGCCCGGGTCGCGCAGGAATTCGACGATCTCCTGCAGATCCTGCTTGGCTTCGTCCACACCGGCGACGTCCTCGAACGTCACCCGGCCGTGCGCCTCGGTGAGCATCTTCGCCCGCGACTTGCCGAAGCCCATGGCCTTGCCCGCCCCGCCTTGCATCTGGCGCGACAGGAAGACCCACACGCCGATCAGCGCGATGAACGGCAGCCACGACACCAGGAGCGACACGAACCACGGCACGTTGTCGCCCGGCGGCTTGGCGGTGATCGACACCTTGGCGTCGTAGAGCTTCTTCACCAGCCCCGGATCGTTCGGCGCATAGGTCTGGAAGCTGGAGCCGTTGGTGAAGGTGCCGTGGATCTCCGGACCCTGGATCACGACATCGCGGACGTGATTCTGATCGATCTCGGTCAGGAGCTGCGAGAATGGGATATCCGACGACGCCGCCCGTTGACCGGGATTCTGAAACAGCGTGAACAGCGCCAACAGCAGCAAGACAATTATGACCCAGAGGGCGAAGTTGCGCAGATTGGCGTTCATCGAGGTTCCTTCGTGATCGCGCGGAACGCGACCTGATATCCTTGGACGGCTTGGATGTAATCTAGGTGTCGCCCCGCCCCCTGCCAAGGGAACCTGTCGGGACTATTTAACGCATGTTGACTGCTATTCCGGCTTAAATCATGGCAGTCTTATAAGGGTTTTAGCCATCCGTTAAGCGGGATTTCGATCCCTTTGCGCATCGCAGCCCGCGGTTAGCCGCGGCGCTTGCGGCGCGGCGGCGCCGGCGCGATGGAAATCCGCCCTTTCGCCACCGCGACCAGCGCTCCGGCGAGGGTCTGTTTGAAGCTCGCCCGGCCAGATGCAGCGCCGTTACGAACCACGGTATCGAGCGCAGCCACAAGCACCTCGACCTTGCCGAACTCTGCCGGCCCTTCGTGGCCGATCCTGTTCACGGCCCGCATCAGCAGCCGTACGCGGATTTCATCCGGCAGGCCGATGAAGGCCCGCGCATCGAAATCTGCCGCCGTGACCGACGACGGCGCCGCGCTTCCGTCCCGCGCAGCGAGAAATCGCTCGGCCCCGTCCGCCATGATCTCCAGCGACGCGTTGGCGCGCGCCAGCCGCGTGGCCAGCCGCGCCAGATTGCGCGCGTCGCATCCTTCCGCCGCGAGTGCGGGCATCAGCGCCCTGAAGCGCGGGCGCGTGAAGCTGCGATCCCGATTGGTCGGATCGTCGGCAAACCCAATCTTCGCCTTGTCCAGCGTCGCCAGCAGCCGTCCCTTGGGGACGTCGAGCAACGGACGGGCCAGCACGAACCCATCGCGCGGCGACAACCGGGCCATCGCCCCCAGCCCGGCCAGTCCGCTGCCCCGGGACAGACGCATCAGAAAGGTCTCGGCCTGGTCGTCGCGGGTGTGAGCGGTGAGGATGTGCGTGGCGCCGTGGGTCCGCGCGGCCCGCGTCAGCAGCCGATATCGTGCGTCGCGCGCGGCGGCCGGCACTCCCGTCGTGGGCTTGGTGCCGCGCCAGCGCAGCGTCTGGTGTTCGATCGCGAGCGTCTTCGCCAGCTTTTTGACCTCGCTCGCCTCACGCGCGGCTTCCTTGCGCAAGCCGTGGTCGACGGTGATCGCAACGAGACGCGGCCCGCGCTTCAATGACCGCCGCCAGCGGGCCGCCAGCCACATCATGGCGACCGAATCCGGGCCGCCCGACACCGCCAGGATGATCGCGGGAGCAGTCCGGCAGTCGGCGAATAAATTTTTGGCGTCCTGCGCCGAGATCGGTGAATGATCCTCGTCAGCCATGATCTTTCGAAAGCTGGCTTACGGGCACGGTGAAAATCCCGTCGCAAACCACTCGAAGCATCCTAGAGCCTTTCCGGTTCTGATGGAATCAGAACCGGGGCTCTATGATTTTGATGTGACGCGTTTTCTTCACGCGAACCGGCATCCACTTCGCTTGAAAACGCTCTAGAGCATGATCCCGAAAAGTGGGAAGCACCGAAGGCTCAGCACTTCACCCGCTTTTGCTCGCGATCGACCGCCTGCTTGACGCCACGCGAGGCCCGCGGATATTTGCGGGCGACTTCGCCCAGCGCTGCGCACGCCGCTTCCTTTTCCTTCAACGCAGCAAGCGACTGCCCAAGCCGCAGCAAGGCATCCGGCGCCTTTGCCGACGTGTCGTACTTCGACGTCACCGCCAGGAAGGCTTCGGCGGCCTCGCGATATTTCTGCCGCTGGAAGAAACTCTCGCCCAGCCAATATTGCGAATCCGCGACTTGCGGATCGTTGGGATAACGGCGAGCGAAGTTACGCATGGTCTCTTCGGCGAGCGCGTAGTCCTTGCGCTGCATGTAGCCGATGCCGAGATCGAATTCGTCTTTCGGCGTTTGCGACGGCGGCGCCGTGGTGAGCGCTCCCGAGTCTCCACTGGCCGGAGGCATCGCGCCGCCCGGCTGCCCCGCTCCGCCAACGTTCGAGAGATTGAGCGGCTGGCCGGCGTCGCGACCGCCGGGAGCCCCGATCGATCCTTCCCGCATCGGCAACTGACCGCCGCCGAGTGCGCGGGGCACGCCCGGTGCGTTCGGGTTGCGGTTGGGGTCGAAAGCATCGCCGCGGCCCTGCGACTGCGCCTGGGCCGGCTCCTGCACGATCGGTGCCGGCTGCTGGTCGTTATAGACAGGCCGCTGGTCGTAGGTCGGCTGCGGCCGCTCGTAGGCCGGGGGCCGCTGCGGCTGACCATAGGCCTGATTGCTCGGCGGCGCCGGCTGCGCGGGTGCCGCGGCCTGACCGGCCGGCGCTCCACCCTGAAGCTGGCGAAGCTGCTGCTCGAGCACCTGGTTGCGATGCTGCAGCTCTTCGTTCTGGCCGGTCAGCTGGCGCAACTGGTTTTCCAGTTGCTCGACCCGCATCGACGGATCGGAATCATCGCCATACTGCTGTTGAGCCATCGCCGGAAACGCGGCCGCAATGG
Organism: Xanthobacteraceae bacterium; assembly: GCA_024508855.1. GTDB lineage: Bacteria > Pseudomonadota > Alphaproteobacteria > Rhizobiales > Xanthobacteraceae > 62-47. The sequence continues at coordinate 8,416 of JANINJ010000042.1, read as the reverse complement.
CCGTCGCCATCACGGTGATCCGCGCGAGGCTGGCAAGCGCGGTCGTGGAAAATCTGACTGACATTTTCGCCTGTCGAAGAAGTTGCGCCACTCTGGAGGCGCGTCACCATGAATGCTGGAGTACGCCAAAAATGTGACTGGAGCAAAGCATTCGGCGCCATTCTGGCACGGAATTGAACCGAGCCGGATCACTTGTCGAAGATGCGTCGACCGGCATGCCGAGCGTTTCGTTTCCTATCGCTCAAAACAAAACCGGCGCCCTAGGGCGCCGGCGAATTCCGGATCATCCGTCCCGTCAGGAACTGGCGTTGAGGACGGTGACCGCGCGCCGGTTCTGCGACCAGCACGAAATGTCGTTACACACCGCCACCGGCCGTTCCTTGCCGTAGGAGATCGTCCGCATGCGCTGCGCGGGGATGCCGCGCGAGATGAAGAACGAACGAACCGACTGTGCACGCCGCGCACCCAGCGCGATATTGTATTCGCGGGTGCCGCGTTCGTCGGCGTGACCTTCGATGGTGAAGGAATAGCGGTTGTAGGTCTGCAGCCACTGAACCTGCTTTTCAAGCGTCGCGATCGCTTGCGGGGTCAGATCCGTCTGGTCGCTTTCAAAGAAGACCCGGTCGCCGACATTGACCACGAAATCCTGTTGGCTGCCCGGTGTGGCGGCCCCGGCCATGGCGCCATCGGCACCCATGCCGTTCTTGTTGGCGCAGGCCCCCATCGACAGCGCCACAACGAGCACCGCAGCCAGCTTCAATCCCTGGAGGATTCGCATTTGATGTCTCATTCCCGGAGCCTCCACGCTCACGATTCATATGATGACCCGGTCTACAGGGCGTTGGTTAAGCGAACGTTCCGTCAACCTTGATGAGATGTTGCCGAACCCGGTCAAATGCCCACAATCCGGGAAAACCAGCCGGGATAGTTAATGGGTTGCAAATGTGGCGTGACGGTGAATGCAGCGCGAAAAGCCACAGTCCACGGAGCAGATCCGTGAAACCGTGGTTCCGATCAAATCAATACGGTCGCGATGTTAAAGGCTTGGTCAGGAACGCGGAACGATCGAGGGACGATCCGACATGCAATCGGCCAGAGCCGGGACCGGCACTTCCCGCCCCGGATTGCGCTCGAACAACATGCGCCGCTCGAAATAGCTCGAGCGCATATAGGGGAAGCGCTGGAATACGCCTTCGCGGGTCGTGCGATACCGTGCGGCCATCAGCCCGACCGGCTTGAGCAATCCCGGGAATATTCGTGGCTCACACCAGGATTCCTGCAGGAAAACCCGACGATAGAACGCCCGGTGTTCGGCGCGAACCGTGGCCAGTCCGATATCAGCGTTGAAATATCCGCACGCCACGTATCCCAACCGAACGGTTACATACGGAAGTTCCGGAAATCCGCTCGCGCGCGCCGGATCGGCGACGAAGCGCGTCGGATCGACGATCGTCATGCCCCGTTCGAGCTCCGGTCCGAGGATATCCGAAAACACGTCGACCGATGGAGAGGTTGGGAAAGCGGGGGTGGCCACGCTGATGCGGATGGAACTCGCAAGCCCGCCGTCGATGTAGACGCCGAACACCCACGAGTTCTTCATCTCGTCGAAGCGATCGGTGACCATCCGCTCGGAATTCGGCTCAATCGCCCCTTCATTGAGGTAGGCGCGATAGCGCAACCGGTATATGGCCTCCTTATCGGCCTCGGTTTCCGCCAAACGATAGTCCACTCTGTCGAGAAGCTCTATGCCGCGTTCAAAGGGACGGCTTTTTGTTTGTAGAGCCGGACTCATTCGGGCCTCCTTAGCCGTCACGCATACGCACTGATCGTTAAAAGTTAATGCTTTCTTAAATCAAGTGCAAAGGTATCGCGGTGGTAAGGTTAACTTCCACGGCTGAAATGAGGCGGCCGGACCGATAGATTAGGGATGGAAAATTACGCCATCGATCGCGATGGCAGCGTCAGCAGGTTACCTTCAGGCAGGCGACGCCCATGGGAAGCGTCGAGCAACTGGCGGACGCGCGCGGCCGGTACGGGCCGGCTGAAGAGATAACCCTGCGCCTCGGTCACCGTGCCGTCGGCGCTGATGAGTTCAAGCTGCTCGTTGGTCTCGATGCCTTCGACCACCACCGACATGCCGAGATCGGCACTCAACCGCGCGACGCCACGCAGCAGCGTCAGCGGCCGATCGGTATCGATGCCCTCCAGGAAGGAGCGATCGATCTTCACCTTGTTGAGCGGGAAGTTGTGGAGATAGCTCAGGCTCGAATAGCCGGTGCCGAAATCGTCCAGCGAAATTCGCACGCCCGCGGCCTTCAGTTGCGCCAGGGCATCGTGCGTCCACTGCGTATTGCGCAACAGCGAGGACTCGGTGATTTCGATTTCAAGCCGGTGCGCCGGCAATCCGGATACTTCGAGCGCGTAGCGCACTTCGCTCAACACATCGCGCTGATGGAATTGCTGCGACGAGAAGTTCACCGCCACACTGACGCCAGCAGGCCACTTCATACATTCCATGCACGCCTTGCGCAGGATCCAGCGGCCGAGGTCGATGATCAGGCCCATATCCTCCGCGACCGGGATGATATCGACCGGAGATACGGTACCGCGCTCCGGATGATTCCAGCGCAGCAGCGCCTCGCAGGTCGTGATCCGGCCGGACTTGAGATTGACCAGCGGCTGATAGAACAGCTCGAATTCCTCGTTGGCGAGCGCCCGCCGCAAATCCAGTTCGAGGATGCGCCGCGCTTCCACGGTCTGCGCCATTTCCTCGTGGAAGAAGCAGAAGGTGCCGCGTCCGTCGGCCTTGGCACGATAGAGCGCCATGTCCGCGTTCTTGAGCAGCACGTCCGCGCTCACACCCGGCCATGTCATCGCAATGCCGATGCTGGCGCCGATCTCCACCAGATGACGGTCGATCTCGTAACGCTCGCTCAGCCGATCGACGATCCGGCGCGCCAGGCTGGCCGCGTCTTCGTTGGAATCGATGTTCTGCTGGAACACGACGAACTCATCGCCGCCGAACCGTGCGATGAAATCGTCCGGCCGCAACATTTCGCGTAAGCGGTCGGCAACCATGCACAACAGCCGGTCGCCGCATGGATGGCCCAGCGTATCGTTGACCTGCTTGAACTGATCGAGATCGATGAAATGCAGCGCGGACGACAATGTCGATCCGCGGGAAGCCGCCAGCAGCCGCTCGATCTCATCGCGGAAATTGACGCGATTGGGCAGGCCCGTCAGTTCATCGTATCGCGCCAGATGCGTGATCTTCGCCTCGGCGTTGCGCCGCTCGGTGATGTCCTCGACCAGCACGACGCTGCCGCCGTCCGCCATCGGCTGGAACGTCCAGGACATCGCACGGCCGTCGGTCAGGCTCGGGCTGACCGAGACGATTTCGCCGGCCTTCGCGTTTTCGATTTCCGAGAGGATGAGCTTGGCGCTGGATTCCGACACCCCGCCGGTGCTGACGCAGCCGGTGACGATTTCGAGGGCATGGGCGCGGCGGCGAACGAAGTCGCCATACAACCCCATCATCTCGCTGAAGCGGTTATTCATGACGGCGAGACGGCCATCCGCCGCGAACATGCACAAACCGTGCGGCATGTTGTTCAAGGCGGTGTCGAACTGGCCGGCAATCGCCGCCTCGCGCTCGCGCGCGATCAGTGCGCGCACGAAAATCTTCTGCAAGCTCGTCGTGATGTGCTTCAGGCCGATGAAGAACAGCACGTTCAGGAATGCCAGACAGATGTAATAGAAATTGCCGTGCAACGTCAGCGCCACGGACAACGATCCGCAGGCCAGCAATATCTGGAGATGAAAGATCCACGGCCTTCCATACGTACGCCCCGCGCCGGCCGCCATATAGCCGAGCGTCACCGACGTACAGATCATGTGCGCAACCGGATCGTCGCTGCCGAGCAGCGCGACGATGCACCAGATGCCCAGCGCGACCGCATAAAGCATCGCACCGATCTGATAGCGAACTTCCCAGCGCGCCGCTTCGTCCGCCGTCAGCGGCGACGTGCGCTGGCTGTACTTGCGCATATCCAGCGTGCGTATCGCACCGATCGCGATCAACAGCAGCGCACAAGGCCACAGGAATTGATCGCCGGTCTTCACGGCGGTCAGGACGGCAGCGATCGCAGCCGTCACCGCGCCCGCAAACATCGGTGCAGGATTCTGGAACAACGAATCGACCAGCGCCGCGTAGATCGTCGGCGACATGGTCTGATCCAGAGATTTATTTTGATCTATCAACTGCATCCGGAGCGCGCAGGTCCTGTTCGGAGCAAATTTTACCGTGCGCAGATGAAGTCTTTCTGAGGGAATATCGTTACCAATACGTTGGCGAGTTCATCGAAACATGGAGATACGAACACTATTTCAACCCGATAGGGTTCGTCGCGATCGTACTCTGCACGCCGTAGTTGAACCGGTTAACCATTCGTTTACGACAACAGCGGCGACCAGGCCGGATCGGACGCGAATCCCGGCGTCGGCACCTTCTGCTCGTTGCGTCCCGAGATATCGACCGTGAACAGCGAAGGACCGCTGTTGCCGCCCGGATCGCGGAAGAACATCACGACGCGGCCGTTCGGCGCGAAGGTCGGTCCTTCATTGTGGAATCCCGACGTCAGGATGCGCTCGCCGGAGCCGTCGGGCTTCATGATGCCGATGGCGAATTGGCCGCCGCCCTGCTTGGTGAAGGCGATGTAGTCGCCGCGCGGCGACCACACCGGCGTCGAATAGCTTCCGTCACCGAACGAGATGCGCTGCGCGCCGCCGCCGCCGGCCGGCATGATGTAGATCTGCGGCTTGCCGCCGCGATCGGATTCGAAGCAGATGCGGCCGCCATCCGGCGCATAGGACGGCGAGGTGTCGATGGCCGGCGTATCGGTAAGTCGCGTGGTCGACTTCGAGCGCAGGTCCATGACATAGAGATTAGAATTGCCACCCTGCTGCAGGCTCATGATGATGCGCTGGCCATCCGGCGAAAAGCGCGGCGCGAACGACATGCCGGGGAAGTTGCCGACGATCTCGCGCTGACCGGTCTCGATGTTGAACAGATAGACGCGCGGATCGCCCTGGCCGAATTCCATATAGGTGATTTCCTGCGTCGACGGCGAGAACCGCGGCGTCAGCACGAGGTCGGCGCCGCGCGTCAGGTAGCGCACGTTGGCGCCGTCCTGATCCATCAGCGCCAGCCGCTTGACGCGGTGCTGCGCCGGACCGCTTTCGTCGACGAAAACCACGCGGCTGTCGAAGTAGCCCTTCTCGCCGGTCAGACGCTCGTAGATCTGGTCGGAGATGATATGCGCGATGCGACGCCAGTATTCCGGCGAGGTGAAATACTGCTGGCCGGTGAGTTGCTGGCCCGCGGCGACGTCCCACAGCCGGAATTCCGCTTTCAACCGGCCGTCGCCCTGCTTCGTCATGCGGCCGGTCACCAGCGCCTGCGCGTTGATGCTCTTCCAGTTGGCGAATTGCGGCGGGACGTCGATGTTGTTGATCTTCTCGATGAAGGCCGCCTGATCGATCGGTGCGAACAGGCCGCTGCGCCGCAAATTATTGGTGATGACCTGCGCAACGCCGGCGCTCACCTCGTTGTCGCCGGGCGTGCCCGGCACGAAATTCGGAATGGCGATCGGCAGCGGCGCGACATTGCCCTCTGTAACCTGCAGCCGCGTTTGCGCGCTCGCCAGCGACGGCAACAGCAGACCGGCGGCAACGCCCGCGCCGCCGAGCAAGGCATGGCGGCGATTCAGTGCGAAGGGGAAACGTGAGGACGGCATTACGGGCATTGCTCGCTCATTTTCAAAGGTATCGGTAAAACATCAGCCATTGAACATCTGACGCGGATCGAATGTCACGATCATGTCTTTCCACTGATCGTAAGTTTGGGGCTGCAGCATGTCGTAGGGCTGGGCCTGCAATACGGCGCGCATGGCGGCATCCGCCGCAGCGCGATAGCGCGGCGACGATCCATGAGAAACGATTTCCGGCGGCGCGGCGAGACGCTTGTCCGGCGTCAGGCGGATACGGATGTCGACGATCAGCTCTTCGGGCTTCTCGAGTCCGGCCTGGACATTCCACAGCTTGGTCAGGCGCGCGCGCAACGCATCCAGTTCGGATTGCGACAGCGTCTTGGCCGTCCCGCGCGACGCACCGAGCGATGCCGTGGAATTCAGGCTTTCGCCGGTTGCGGCATGGCGCGTCGGATCGCGCTTGTCGAGCAGCGCTGCGATTTTCGACTCGTCGAAAACACGCTCGCGCTTCGGCTCCGGCGGTTTCGGCGGAGCCGCCTTGGCCTGCGGCTTTGGCTTCGGCTTCTTGGATTCGTCTTTCTTCAGCGCTTCCGCGATCGGATCGACCTTCGGCGGATCGGGCTTCTTTTCGATCGGCTTGGGCTCGTCCTTCGGCTTGTGCTCGACCACCGGCTTCGGCGGGTCGGGCTTTTTCTCGACGGGCTTTTCGACCGGCTTCGGCGGCGGTTCGGGCGCGGCCTCGGTCTTCACTTCCGGCTTTTCGGTCACCTTGCCGGACGTGTCGTCCACCGGCTTGGCTTCCGCGACCTTCTCGACCAGCGGCTTCGGCTTGTCCTTCTCGCCGTTCTTGCTGCCGGCGGTGATCTTCGACAATTGATCGGCCGAGATGATATCGACCGGCATCGACTCGGGCGGCGGCGCCTCGAGCGAGCGCGCCGAGAACGACACCAGCCCCCACCCGATCACGAGAACGTGCAGGGCAACAGACGCGGCGAGTGTCTTGTCGACTTTCACCTCAGCTTCCTTGCTCCACCTCGGTCACCAGCGCGACCCGCCTGAAGCCGGCCGCCGACAGGCGTCCCATCACCTTCATGACGGTGCCGTAATCGACCTTCTTGTCGCCGCGCACGAAAATGCGTTCGTCGAGGCCCGCACGCGCCTCGGTGATCGCCTTCAGCTTCGGCACCAGTTCGTCGATCGCAATCTCGGTATCGTTGAGGAACACCTGCCCTTTCAGATTCACTGAAAGCGTCAGCGGGTTCTTGTCCTGATCGAGGCTCTTAGCCTGGGTCTGCGGCAGATCGAGCGGTACGCCCACCGTCAACAACGGCGCCGACACCATGAAGATGATCAGCAACACCAGCATGACGTCGACCATCGGCGTCACGTTGATCTCTGCCATCGGAGCAGCGCGCCGACGCCGGCCGCGTCCGCCGCCTCCCGATGCTCCGGCCATGTTCATCGCCATGAATCAAATCTCACAAAGCGAATGTTGGAATGCGGATCACTACGCGCGCTCATCGATCTGGCGCGACAGGATCGCGGAAAATTCGTCGGCAAATCCCTCCAGGCGCTGCGCCTGCCGATTCACTTCTGACGTGAATTTGTTATAGAAAATGGTCGCGGGAATGGCGGCGATAAGGCCGATTGCGGTGGCGAACAGCGCCTCCGCGATACCCGGCGCCACTACGGCGAGCGAGGTGTTCTTCGACGCGGCGATCGACTGGAAGCTCGACATGATGCCCCAGACGGTGCCGAACAGGCCGACGAACGGCCCCGCGGAGCCAACCGTCGCCAGCACCAGCAGCCGCCGCTCCAATCGCTCGATCTCGCGCGAGATCGAGACGTTCATCACTTTTTCGATACGCATCTGCAATCCGGCGAAGGAACGCGCCTGGCTTTCGAACGAGCGTTTCCATTCGCGCATCGCGGCGACGAAACAGGCGGCCATCGATTGCGTCGGCCGGGTCGACAGCGTGCGATATAATTCCTCGATCGACTCGCCCGACCAGAAGGCCTGTTCGAACCGGTCCATGGCCCGCTTGGTGCGCCCGTACAGCAGGATCTTGTCGATCGCGATCGCCCAGACCCAGACGGAACAGGCCAGCAGTCCCAGCATGACCGTTTTCACGATCCAGTGAGCCTGCAGGAAAAGTGCGATCAGCGAAACGTCGGAGGACGCCAGCGGCAAGGCTGACTGTGCCACGTCGGCCGGATTCATAAGCGGTATCCTCTCAACGCAAGTATTCCCCAATCATCCCGGGAACGCGCGCCTTTGCGGGCATCCGCAATTCACGCGCCATGCAGCGCCGTCCATCAACGCCAAGCCTTGCAGTGTCACATGGGGGGCCCGTCCAAAGCCGGACCTTGCATCCCCTGCCAACGTGTCAAAACGAGGGCCAACGACGTGCTTTCCCGGCTCCAACCAAGCGCCTGCCATGGTTAATGCGAGGTTACCAAAGGCAATTTTGCTCGCGGGAACCTCACGGGAAATATGGGTTTGGCGGTGGTGGCCGCTCGGTTCGGAGCAGAACCCGCTTCTGCCTAGATCGGTGCCCTAAGCACAACATGGAAGCCGATTGACATTTCCACAATATAGGAATATATACCTTGTGTCTCGTTCGCGAGGGGCGCATCATGAGGCGTCG
>JANINJ010000041.1 GCA_024508855.1 Xanthobacteraceae bacterium | reverse complement strand
CAGCAGGGGCAAGACTGAGCCCACGGCGAGCGACGTGATGACGGGAATGCGCCCGACGTGCCAGCGCACGATGGTCGGGCCGGCCGGACCGCGCGCCGCGACCAGCGCCGTGCGTCCGGTATCGCGCGTGAAGGTCGCGATGGCCGGGTCGGCTTCAGCGAAGATATCGGTACGTGCCAGCGCGGCGAGGCCAACCTGGATGGCTTGCGGGCCCAGTTCGTATCGCCCCGATGCTACATTCTGCGCCGCCATGCCCGATGCAACAAGGCTGGCGAGGTAGCGATGGGCTTGCGAGGCCGACAGGCTTGCGCGCGCAGCGATGGCGTTGAGTGGCGCTGGCCCCGGTTCGGCTGCAAGTGCAGCCAGGACGCGAAAGCCGTTGGTGACCGATTGAATGCCGCGCCGCGGAGTGTCGGACGAAGCTTTCTCTGCTGCTTTCGAGGCGCGTGGCGTCGTCGCCGGTCCGCCGGTTCTCCGGATCTGGGATCGGTGCTTTGGCGTTCGCATCGCGCTGTCTCGTCTGGAATTTGCCGTGATGTGATGCAGGCCGGTTGCTTCAAGCGTCCATTTTGTATACTGTGGAATGAATTGCATAATGTCAAATATGGAGGGAGCGCGTGCGAATTGCCGTTCTCGGCGGAGGGCCCGGAGGCCGCTATTTCGCGTATCTTTGGAAGCGGCGTCATCCGGAAGCACAGGTCGAACTGTTCGAGCAGAACCCGGCCGGGGCGACCTGGGGATTCGGCGTGGTGTTCTCCGAGCAGGCGCTGGAATTCCTGCGCGCCGACGATCCCGACACGGCCGATGCCATTTCCGCAGAGATGGAGAGCTGGAGCAACATCACGCTCAACATTCATGGCGACAGCGTCGCGATCGACGGCGTCGGCTTCTCGGCGATCGGCCGGTTGAAGCTGTTGCAGGCGCTGCAGGCTCGCATGACGGCAGTCGGCGCGACGGCGCACTACGATACGCACATCAAATCGGTGGACGACCTCGCGGGCTATGACCTGATCGTCGCGGCCGATGGCCTCAACTCGCTGGTGCGCCGTACCTTCGAGGGCGATTTCGGAACCTCGCTCTCCTACGCCAGCAACAAGTTCGCGTGGTACGGCACCACCAAGCGCTTCGATACGCTATCGCAGACTTTCGTTGCGACCGACCTCGGCACCTTTAACGCACACCATTATCGTTACGCGCCCGATATGAGCACCTTCCTGATCGAGTGCGATCGGGCGACGTGGCAGCGTTACGGCTTTGCGGAAAAGACGGTCGAGCAGTCCCAGGCAATCTGCGAGCGCGTGTTCGCGGACGCGCTCGGCGGCCACAAGCTGATTTCGAACAAGTCGGTGTGGCGAAATTTCCCTTGGGTCTGGAACGAGAACTGGTCGTTCAAGAACATGGTGCTGATCGGTGACGCGCTGCACTCGGCGCATTTCTCGATCGGTTCGGGGACACGGCTGGCGATGGAGGATGCGCTCGCGCTGACCAAGGCCCTGGAAGCAGAGCCCGGCGATCTTCCTGCTGCACTTGCGCGATATCAGGCGGAGCGCAAACCGATCGTGCAGAAGCTGGTCGCGGCCGCTCGCACCAGCGCCGACTGGTACGAGAAGTTCCCCGAACACATGAAACGCGACACCATGGATTTCGCCTACAGTTACATCACCCGTTCCGGACGGATCGACGATCAACGCCTGCGCGCGATGTCGCCGGCATTCATGGCGCGCTACGAGGCGTCGCGACAACCGGCGCCTGCGCGTGAGGTGCGATCGTGAGCGGTCAGGATAACGCCTCGACGATCGCGGATCAGGTCCCGCGCGACAGTGCCGGCGCCATCGAGATCGGCTTCACCATGCCGGAGCGTTATAACGCCAGCCGCGTCCTGTTCGACAATCTTGCCGCCGGACGTGGAGATAAGGTTGCCGTCGTCGGCCCTGCCGGGTCGCGCAGCTATGCCGAACTCTGCGCCGAGGCATCTCGTTGGGGCCACGGCTTTCGCTCGCTGGGCCTTGCACGCGGCGATCGTGTGCTGCTGTTCCTCGATGATACGCCGGCTTATCCCACAGCCTTCTTCGGTGCCGTGCGCGCCGGCTTCGTTCCACTGCTGATCAACACGCTGACGCCGTCGGATCTGCTGCAGTTCTATCTGTCGGATTCCGGCGCTGCGGTTGCGGTGGCCGATGCCGAATTCTCGTCTCGGTTCGACGCGACGGCCTGCGCCGCAACCGGACTGCGCACCTTGGTGATCGTCAACGGCACCCCGGACGACAATGCAGTGACGCACTGCATTGTCGCCGACGACTGGTTGCGCAATTTCCCCGATACGCTGAACGAAGCCGATACCCAACGCGACGAGATGGCGTTCTGGATGTATTCGTCCGGCTCGACGGGTCGCCCCAAGGGCATCGTTCACCTGCAGCACGACATGCCTTATAGCGAGGCGGCGTTCGCGCGGAATGTGCTGAAACTGACGCCCGACGACATTTGCTTCTCGGTACCGAAAATCTTCTTCGCCTACGGCTTCGGCAACTCGATCACGTTTCCATTTTCCGTTGGAGCCGCCGCGCTGTTGCTGCCGGGGCAGCCGAAGCCGGACGCCATCTTTGCTGCCATCGGGAAGTTTCGACCGACGGTCTTCTTCGGTCTGCCTACGCTCTACACCTCGCTGACCAAGGCCGCGTCCGCTGCGACTACCGATTTCGCTTCGCTCCGGCTCTCGGTATCTGCTGCGGAAGTACTGTCGGCCGACGTGTTCAATGGCTGGAAGGAACTTACCGGGCTTGAGATCGTCGAAGGGCTCGGGTCGACCGAAGTGCTGCACGTCTATCTGTCGAACCGCCCCGAGTGGAAGAAACTCGGCGCGGCGGGACTTCGCGT
>JANINJ010000040.1 GCA_024508855.1 Xanthobacteraceae bacterium | reverse complement strand
CGTCAAGATTAGCCCGGGAGGGTTTCATGATGTTGTTTCTGGTCCTCGCTCCGTTTGGCACCTTCGCGGTCCTGATGCTGATTGCGTCGCCGCTGGTCAGCCTGTTCGGTGCGTCCGCAGTCGCTCTCGGCACCATCGGCTACGACATCGCCCGGGGAAAATCCGTCAAGGCGTTGGCGGCCGGCGCGGCCATCCTGTTTGCAGCGATCGGCGCTTATCTGGCGCTGGCGGATGGAGGTCTCGACAGCCGGGGCATCCGCCTCGCGGTAGACCTGGGCGTGCTGGCGATTGCACTCGGATCCATTGTTTTGCGCCTGCCCTTCACGCTGCAATACGCCCGCGAATCCGTCGATTCGGAAACCGCGCAGCGCCCGGCGTTCCTCACCATCAATTACGTCCTGACCTGGGTCTGGACGGCGGCGTTCGTCCTGATGCTGCTGGCCGACATCGCCATGATCTACGCGCCCGGGCTGCCTTTGTGGGCGGGCGTCGGCATCGCGTTCGCGGCGCGCAATTGCGCCGTCTACTTCACCAAATGGTATCCCGCTCACCGGCGCGCCCAACTCGTGGCGCAGTCGAACTGAATTCATCCTCGAAGAGGCCTGCCCATGAAAAGCGTATTCGCAAAACTTGGCACCGACTTCCTCTCGACAATCGTATTTCTGGTCGTCTACTTCGCGACCGATAACGTATTGCTTGCCACCCTCGTCGCGATCGCCGGTGCCGTCGCGCAAGTGATCTATGCGCACGTCAAGGGCCTGACGCTGGATTTCATGACCTATGCAAGTCTGGCGCTGGTCATCGTACTCGGCGGCGCGACGCTGCTGACCAACGATCCGCGGTTCGTGCTGGCGAAACCCAGCATCGCGCATTTCGCCATCGGCGCCATCATGCTGCGCAAGAACTGGATGCTGCGCTATTCGCCGGAGATCGTGCGTGACAACATTCCGCATCTCGTGACGGTGGCGGGCTATGCATGGGCTGCGCTGATGTTCGCGCTCGGTCTCGGCACCATTGCCGTGGCGATGACCGGCGACATGAAGCTGTGGGCCTTCTACGTCTCGGTGGTCGCTATCGGCGCCAAGATTGCCGCCTTTGTCATCCAGTATGTGACGTTCCGTATCGTCATCACCCGCAAGCTGCGCGCCGAAGCCAAGGCCGGTGGACAACTCGCAAGCGATGCCTCGGGTTGAGGCCCGTTGCCGCAGCCAAAAGCCGGCGCGGCGGTTCGCATCGCTGTCAGAATTAGGATATACAGACGCCGCGTAGCGGGCCTCATGCCGAGGCGACCGCCAAGTGGAGAAGCAGCATGTCGGTCGACGGAAACTGGAACATCACCATGAGCACGCCGATGGGCGAGCGCAATGCGGCACTGGCATTGCAAAGCTCCGGCAGCACGCTCACCGGGACACAATCCGCCGACGGCAATTCCGGCGAAATCTTCGATGGCACCGTGAACGGCAGCGACGTCGCCTGGAAGATCTCGATCACCAACCCGATGCCGCTGACGCTCGAATTCACCGGCAGGGTCGACGGCGACGCCATTTCCGGCGAGATGGGAATCGGCCCGATGGGCAGCTTCCCGTTCAAGGGCACGCGCGCCTGATCGCAACGATCGTCGATTGGTGAAGCTACGAGCGGATCGTGGCCGACGATCAAACAGTCAGTGCGTTGCGAATTGCTCCGCACTGACATCCTGCGCCAGGTGCTGCGAAACGGCCGGGGCGTGGCTGGCATCGCCGCTATAGCTCGCGACAATGGCACGCGGACCGTCCAGAAGCGCCGATGTCGTGAACGACGCAATGCCATGACTGTCCAGAGCGACATCCCTGGCGACGATGGTATCGCCATCATGGAATGTAACGGAGCCTGCGGGTACGCCGCTCTTGTCGATCACCGCCGCGGTCAGTGTCACGACCTCGCCCGGCAAACTCGGATTTTGTGACGACGACAGGCTCACCGACGGAACGGTGCGCACGGCGTAAGCCACCGTCGCGGAACGGCTGGGATCGATCACGAACGGAAAATAGCGCATCACGCCGCTGTAATCGGCGCGAAAGACATGCGGACCGGCCGGCAGGCGATCCACCGTAATCCGCGCCTGCGCTACGCTGGTGCGGCCTACCAATCTGTTGGTATCGACGTCAATAAATTCAATCGTGCCATCCGGCACTGCGCCGCCGTCCGTCAATCTCACGAGCGCCGTGAGGGTCACGCGGCCCTGACGTGCGTCATCGTCCGTGCCCGATGCAGTCAGCGCCACGGCGGTCTGCACCAGCGTCGTGTCGGATTGCGCCAACGCACGGGTGCAGGGAAACAGGCAGATGATGCCCGCAACCACGAGCGCAACGACGAATGAGCCGATCCGTGTCAGACAATCGAGCTTCACGATCCACCTCCTCCGCCGGAGTGCAACGGCCGCTGCGCCACCGCGCGCGGCCATTCTCATCCGCAGCCTAGCGGCAACGCCGGGGCACGATTGTGAAACACCTCACATGAACGGGGAAAATCTCGACCCGCAGGGAGCCGTCAAAAGAAAACGGGGCGCAAAGGCCCCGCGGGTGACGATAGATCGCATCGTCCTCGCCGCCTTACAAATAGGCGTACACGATAAGCCCGTTGATCGCGCTCGCGGTCGTCAACAGCGCGACCAGCATCGCGTTCAGTCTGACAGCATCAATCATCGCAGCTCTCGAATCGTCCTGCCTTAGTTCCCTATTGAAGCAGGAAGATCGGAACCGTCACCGGGATTCTTTTTAGCGGCTACCCTTGCGAGTCCGGACAGAATCGAGTCCGTCCGGAACCCCAAAAACAGCCATCGCGAATCGTCCGCGAGTCGTTGCGATTCGGTAAATAACTTAGCCGAGATTCAGCTCCTTGAAGAAGTCATTTCCCTTGTCATCGATGATGATGAAGGCGGGAAAATCCTCGACTTCGATTCGCCAGATCGCTTCCATGCCGAGTTCGGGATACTCCACCACCTCGACCTTC
>JANINJ010000039.1 GCA_024508855.1 Xanthobacteraceae bacterium | reverse complement strand
GTCTCGACCGGGGTCTCCAGCGGGTAGCGATAGCAAAATGCTCCAATGCTTCGGATAGTTGGAACATTTGTCATGCTTGGGCACCTTGACACGGCGGCACATCATACGGTCTTGTATGGTCATCTTATTTATAGGATGACTTGGTGGCGATGAGCAACCACCTTGCCGATCGATTTGCTCGGAGGGGATCAGGGTGAAACGCTTTCTGCTGGGGCTCATTCCCTGGTGCGGCGCGATCGTGCTTTGGTATGCCGTCCGTTGGAGTGGCTTCGTCAACCCGACGTTGATTCCGGCGCCGCATCAGGTCGCAGCCAAATTCTATGAGCTGCTGATGCATGAGGGGCTGCTGGTCGACATTCTGGCGTCGACGCGCCGCGTATTGCTTGGCGTGCTGCTCGGCATTTCCGCCGCCGTACCCGTTGGATTCCTGCTCGGCTGGTATCGACCGGCACGGACCTTCGCCGATCCGATGATCAATTTCTTCCGGGCCTTGCCGCCGATCGCGCTGATCCCGCTGGTCATCGTGTATTTCGGCGTCGACGAGGTGGCGAAGCTGGTTGTGTTGTTCTACGCCGCGTTCTTCTCCGGCGTGATCGTGATGTACGAGGGCGTGTCGCAGATCACCCCGCTCTACATTCGCGTGGCGCAGACGCTCGGCGCGAGTGAATTCGAGATCTTCCGCAAGGTCATCATTCCGCTGACGTTGCCGCATATCCTGACGGCGCTGCGCGTTGCGCTCGGCGTGGCATGGGCAACGCTGGTCGCCTCCGAACTGATCGCTGCACAACGCGGTCTCGGCGCGCTGATCCAGAACGCGTCCACTTATTTCCTGCTCGATGTCATCTACGTCGGCATCATCTGCATCGGCTGTGTCGCACTGATCATGGATGTCACCTTGCGCATGATCAGCAAGCGGCTGCTGGTCTGGCAGGAGAGGGCTGCCGGATGACAACTGCTCCGAATAACAAAACCGCGCGTGCGCAGTTCGATCGGGTTTCGCTGTCGTTCGACACGCCGAAGGGCAAGCTGCAGGTCGTCGAGGATGTCAGCTACACCATCAACGACGGCGACTTCATCGCGGTGATCGGCCCGTCCGGCTGCGGCAAGACCACCATGATGAGCATGCTTGCCGGGTTTCAGAAGCCGACCGCCGGACAAGTGCTGTTCGACAATGCGCCGGTCAAGGGGCCGGGTCCCGAGCGCGGCGTCATCTTCCAGGAATACGGCGTGTTTCCCTGGCTCACGGTCCGGCAGAACATTGCCTTCGGCCTGACGCTGAACGCGAACCACGTTCCGCCGACGCAGCGGGACGACATCTGCGATCACTATCTATCGCTGATGGGACTGTCCGATTTCGCGAATTCCTACCCAAAGCATTTGTCCGGAGGCATGCGCCAGCGCCTGGCTATCGCGCGCGCTTACGCCGTGAAGCCGCAATTCCTGTTGATGGACGAGCCGTTCGGCGCGCTCGATGCGCAGACGCGGGCCAACATGCAGAATCTTCTGCTGCAGGTCCTCGCGGCGGAGGGCAAGACGGTGATGCTGATTACGCATTCCGTCGAAGAGGCGATCTATCTCGCATCCCGCATCGTCGTCGTTACGGCAAGGCCGGCCCGCATCAAGGAAATCATCGACGTGCCGTTCGCTTATCCGCGAGACGAATCCGTTCATGAACGTCCGGAGTTCGGACAATTGCGCAGTCACATCCGCGAACTGGTGATGAGCGAATACCGCGCCCAGCAGGCCCAGGCCGCATCATTTTCAGAATAACAAAAGAAGGCAGAGGAGGGAGTAACAATGAATAGACGAGAGTTTTTGACGACAGCGGCAGGTGTAGCGATCGGAACGAGTGCATTGGCCGCTCCGGCACTGGCGCAGGCCAAGACCAAGGTCCGCGTCGGATATCTTCACACCGTTGCGGTGGACGGGCAGATCTGGACCGGCGTGGATCAGGGTTCGTTCGCGAAGAATGGCCTCGATCTCGAGTTGCGCCAGTTCAATACCGGGCTTGAAATCTTTCAGGCGCTGGTCGGCGGCAGTCTGGACGTGCTCGCGACCGGTGCCGTGCTCTCCAATTTTCCGGCGCGTGGGCAGGGCAAGGTGTTCCTCATCAATGACGTCGAGGTTGCGACCGCGCAGCTATGGGTTCGTTCCGACCAGGGCATCAAGTCGTTCGCCGACCTCAAGGGCAAACGCATTGCCACGACGACCGGAACGACGGCGCATGTTTTCCTCGACAACGCGTTGCGCGCCAACAAGATTAATCCGTCGGAGGTCGAGCTTCTCAATCAGGCCATGCCGGCAGCGGTGACGTCGTTCATCACGGGGGCGGTGCCGGCAGTGGCGCTGTGGGTCCCGTTCAACGTGACGGTACGCGACAAGGTGCCGGGCGCAGTGAAGCTGGCGGATGCGTCGGCCTACTATCCGCAGGCCGCGATCGTCGGCGGTTGGGCCGCCCGCAACGATTATTTCGACGGCAACAAGGAAACGCTCGGCAAGCTGATCAAGGGCTGGGCTCATGCCAACGATTATATTATTGGCAACAGCGACGCTGCGATGCAGGCGCTGCAGAAAAATCACTACAGTCAGACCCCGATGTCGGACATCAACGAAGCGTTCAAGGCGCAGAAGATGTTCACGTCGCAGGAATGGAAGAAGATGTATGCCGACGGCACGGTCACCAAATGGCTGCAGCAGGTGACCGACTTCTTCATGACCAATGCCAACGTCAAGGATTCGACGCCGGCTTCGAAGTATTTCGATCCAAGCCTCTATATCTCGACGATCGCGTGACGCGCCGAGGCCGCGGGTCTGATTCATGAGCTGAATCGGACCCGCCGTCAGGTCTGCGAGATAGCGCTGAGGCTGAAGGTCTCCTTGCGAAGATCGGAGAGGGTCGCGAGCGCGCGGTCGCGGTCGTCCTCGAGCAATCGGCCGAGACTTGCGACCGCCGCATCGGGATTGCGCTGCCGGATGGACTCGAGCGTTTGGG
>JANINJ010000038.1 GCA_024508855.1 Xanthobacteraceae bacterium | reverse complement strand
TCCGGCGCGGTGAAGATCACGGCGATCGGTTCGATCTGGGCGATGGTCACGATGCCGGTCTGCGTCGACGCATTGACGATGTTGCCCTGATCGACCTGACGGAAGCCGAGAACGCCCGCGATCGGCGCGCGGATCGTGGTGTAGTCCAGTTGGGTCTGCGCATTGGCAATGGCGGCGGTGTCGGCCTCGATCAGCGCGGTGACCTGCTGCACCGTGGAGCGCTGCGTGTCGGTCTGCTGCTGGGTCGCGAACTCACCTAGTTTGGTGTAGCGCTGCAGATCCCGCTTGGCGTTGACGAGATTGGCTTCGTCCTGGTCCTTTTTGGCTTTGGCCTGGTCGAGAACTGCCTGGAATGGTCGCGGATCGATCTGGGCCAGTACGTCGCCGGCTTTGACCAGTTGCCCTTCCTTGAAGGCGATCTTGTCGAGCTGACCATCCACGCGAGTCCGAACGACGACGGTGTTGAAGCCCTGCACCGTGCCGAGGCCTTCAAGATAGACCGGGAATTCGGTCTTCTCGACGGTGGCGACGGTGACGGGCACGCCGGCCCGCGCCTTGGCCGCGGTCTTGGCCTCCGGTCCTTTCGGCTGGTGATAGCGTTGCCAGCCAAAAACGCCGCCGCCAAGGATGAGAACTGCCACGATTGCGGTGGTCCAGCGCCCGATTTGAGACTTTTTCCGCGACTCGGCCATGCCGGCTTGACCCACAACTTATGGGGCCGGGAAACAGCTCCCCAGCCTGAGTCGAATTTAATATGCGTGCACTTAATGCGTAAACACACTATTATTTGAGAATAGATGTCTTTTCGGCAATATGGAGCTGACTGCGGCTCATGACACTCGACCTCAAGCGCCAGCTCGTCGCTCAGCTCATCGAGAGTTCGAGGCTGCTCCGCAATTATATCGACAACAGGGCCAAGGGGCGGGGCACGACGCGAGCCCAATGGATCGTGTTGTTCAGGCTGCGGCAGCAGGAAGGCCTGTCCCAGGTCGATCTCGCCGACGTGCTGGAGTTGCAGCCGATTTCGCTGGTCCGATTGCTGGACCGTCTGGTCGAGCAGGGGCTGCTGGAGCGGCGGCGGCATCCGAAGGATCGCCGGGCCAACCGGCTGTTTCTCACGCGGGCCGGGCGCGATCTGGTCGACGATCTCGACAGTCTGCGCGACTCCATTGCCACGGACGTCCTGAAGGACGTGTCTTCCAGCGCGATCGAGACCAGCCTGGAAGTTCTCAATTCCGTCAAGGACAACGTCAAGACCGGCGACGGCAAATCCGTCGACGTCGCTGCCGAATAACTTTGATCGTTTGAGCGCCAAAGCCGTCGCGCGTTAAAGTCGCCGCACGGTTATGTGCGGTCTTTTGTTGTGCCGCGACGCCATCTCCGTCATATCAGCGCGCCGAGCCTGCGAGGAACAAGATATGGACGAACTGAATGGACGGATGCTGGCCTGTCAGATCCTGATCACGGGATTGATCGCCCGCGTTGCGAATAATTCTCCCGATCCGCTCGCGTTTCTTTCGGATTTTCGCGACGAGATCAAAGCGGTCATCCGGCAGGTCAACATTGACGGCTCAGAGAGTCCTGATCGGATGCGGCAGGCGGCCCAGCGATCGGTGGATGAATTGTTCTCACTGATGAAGCCGCCGAGCAGTGACGCTTGATACACGTTGCAGAGGTAATAGGAGGCCTTCTGCCACATCAGATTAGAATGATTCAAAGAGCATTCCGCAGGTGCTCGCCCGCCCAGTTTAGAATGATTTTGATCTGGACATATTCAAAGCGCATTGCCGCGTGAATCCGCCGGATTGCATTGACCCGTATACCCCGCACCGATACCACCCTGTGACGTTTGGTAGCATCTGTAGGTGCTTAGCCATGCAGGGCGTTTAATTCAGGGGCGAGATGATGAGCGGGGCAAAGACGCCGAGGTCGTTGCGTGCGGATGCGCAGGAGACATCGGTCCACGACAACTTCCAGAGCGGTTCGACACTCGAAATCGGTGGCGCTTATAAGGTCTCGGCAGTTGCCGGACTCATCGCCGTCGCTTCGTTTTCCGGTGCGGAAGCGCAGCAGTCACCCCTCCCGCCGGTCACGGTCGATGCCCCGGTCGCGCGCCCGCGTCCTGCTGCGCCGCGTTCTTCCGCGGATAACGTGCGCGCGCGAACCGCGCTCCGTCGTGCCAGTCGCAGGCGGGCGCCGCAAGCTTCCGCGGTACCTTTTCCGAACGCCGGTCAATTCGTGCAGCCGGATGCCGATCCTTACGCTAATCCGGATGCGCCGTATCAGGCAACGCGCGTGCAATCCAACAAGTTCACGGAGCCGCTGGTCAACACGCCGAAGACCATCACGGTTCTCACCAAGGACGTGCTCGAGGATAAAAACGCGACCTCACTGAAGGAGGTTGGCCGCACCACTGCCGGCGTCACGCTGGGAACGGGCGAGGGCGGCAACGCGTTCGGCGATCGGTTCTTCATCCGCGGCTTCGATGCCCGCAACGATATTTTTGTCGACGGTGTTCGCGATCCGGCGGTCAGCATCCGCGAGAATTTCTTCACCGAGCAGGTCGAGATCCTGCGGGGCCCTGCATCCTCTTATGCCGGCCGCGGAACGGCTGGCGGCGCGATCAATATCGTGACCAAGCAGGCGGGTGACAGAAATTTCTATAATGCGGACTCGACGCTCGGCACTGATGGCACCAAGCGCGTCACCTTCGACGTCAACCAGGTCGTTAGTCCGACAGTCTCGGTTCGGTCAGGTGGTTTGTTTCAGGAAGCCGGCATTGCGGGCAGAGCGCTGACGACCGACGATCGTTGGGGTGTGTTCGAAGCGGTCAAGTGGACGCCCACAGACAACGTCAAAATCACTGCAAACTACGTTCACACCGATCTAAGCGGGCTGCCGGACTTCGGCGTACCTTACCTGCATAGCGGGACTCTGAACGGACCGGCGACTGAATATGGCGTGCCGCGCAATACTTATTATGGCTTCGTGAATCGCGATTTCCAGCGGGCCATACAGGACATCGGCAGCGTCGC
>JANINJ010000037.1 GCA_024508855.1 Xanthobacteraceae bacterium | reverse complement strand
CAATTCCTTGATCTTGCCGATGGCCTTGTTCGGGTTCAAACCCTTCGGGCACACGTCCGTGCAATTCATGATCGAGTGGCAGCGGAACAGGCGGTACGGGTCTTCCAGGTTGTCCAGGCGCTCGTTGGTCGCTTCGTCGCGCGAGTCGGCGATGAAGCGGTAGGCCTGCAGCAGGCCGGCCGGACCCACGAACTTGTCGGGATTCCACCAGAACGACGGGCACGACGTCGAGCAGCACGCGCACAGGATGCACTCGTACACGCCGTCGAGTTCCTCGCGCTCTTCCGGCGACTGCAGACGCTCCTTCTCCGGCGGGATCGAGTCGTTGATCAGGTACGGCTTGATCGAGTGGTACTGCTTGAAGAAGTTGGTCATGTCCACGATCAGGTCGCGGATGACCGGCAGGCCCGGCAGCGGACGCAGCACGATCGGCTGCGTCAGCTCGTTCAGGTTCGTCGTGCAGGCCAGGCCGTTCTTGCCGTTGATGTTCATCGCGTCCGAACCGCACACGCCTTCGCGGCACGAGCGGCGCAGGGCGAGCGAGTCGTCGACGTCGGACTTGATGCGCTGCAGCGCATCCAGCAGCATCTTGTCGGTGTCTTTCAGCTCGACGGTGACGTCTTGCATATAGGGCTTCGAATCCTTGTCCGGATCGTAGCGGTAAATCTTCAGGTGGACTGTGCGTGCCATTATCGGTACCTAATTAGAACGTGCGGGGCTTCGGTTTGAACGTGTCGACGGTGAGCGGCTTGGTCACGACCGGCTTGTAGTCGAGGCGGTTGCCTTCCGAGTAGAACAGGGTGTGCTTCATCCAGTTCACGTCGTCGCGCTGCTCGTAGTCGCTGTGGGCGTGGGCGCCGCGCGATTCCTTGCGCGCCGCGGCCGACACGACGGTCGCCTTGGCCACTTCGATCAGGTTGTCCAGCTCGATCGCTTCGATGCGCGCCGTGTTGAACACCTTCGACTTGTCCTTGAACGAGACGTGCTTGCGGCGCTCGTCCAGGGCCATGATTTCCTTGACGCCTTCGTCCATCAGCGCCTGCGTGCGGAACACGCCGCAGTGCTTCTGCATCGTCGCGCGGATCGCATTGGCCACGTCCTGCACCTTCTCGCCGCCGGTGGAGTTTTCCAGGCGGTTCAGGCGGCCCAGCGCGTAGTCCGCGAAATCCTTCGGCAGCGCGCGGTTGCCCTGCTCCTTCAGGTTTTGCGCGACGATGTGGTTGCCGGCCGCGCGGCCGAACACCACCAGGTCCAGCAGCGAGTTCGTGCCCAGGCGGTTCGCGCCGTGCACCGACACGCACGAGCATTCGCCGATCGCGTACAGGCCGTTGACGACCTTCTGCGCACCGGTGCCGTCGGGCGTGACGACCTGGCCGTGGATGTTGGTCGGGATGCCGCCCATCTGGTAGTGGATGGTCGGGACGACGGGGATCGGTTCCTTCGTCGCGTCGACGTTGGCGAACTTGTGGCCGATTTCCAGGATCGACGGCAGGCGCTTGCGGATCGTGTCCGCGCCGATGTGGCGCAGGTCCAGCAGCACGTGGTCCTTGTTCGGGCCCACGCCGCGGCCTTCCTTGATCTCCTGGTCCATCGAGCGCGAGACGAAGTCGCGCGGCGCCAGGTCTTTCAGCGTCGGCGCGTAGCGCTCCATGAAGCGTTCGCCGTTGCTGTTGATGAGGATACCGCCCTCGCCGCGCACGCCTTCGGTGATCAGCACGCCCGCGCCGGCCACGCCGGTCGGGTGGAACTGCCAGAACTCCATGTCCTGCAGCGGGATGCCGGCACGTGCCGCCATGCCCAGGCCGTCGCCGGTGTTGATGAAGGCGTTGGTCGACGCGGCGAAGATACGGCCCGCGCCGCCCGTGGCGAACACGGTCGTTTTCGCCTGCAGCATCATGACATCGCCCGTTTCCATTTCGAGCGCGACGACGCCGAGGACGTCGCCGTCGGCGTTACGGACCAGGTCCAGCGCCTGCCATTCGACGAAGAAGTGCGTGCGCGAGCGGACGTTACGTTGATACAGCGTGTGCAGCAGCGCGTGGCCGGTACGGTCGGCGGCGGCGCAGGCGCGCTGCACCGGCTTCTCGCCGAAGTTCGCGGTGTGGCCGCCGAACGGACGCTGGTAGATCGTGCCGTCCGGGTTGCGGTCGAACGGCATGCCGAAGTGTTCGAGCTCGTACACGACCTTCGGGGCTTCGCGGCACATGAATTCGATGGCGTCCTGGTCGCCCAGGTAGTCCGAACCCTTGACGGTGTCGAACATGTGCCAGTACCAGTCGTCTTCGCTCATGTTGCCGAGGGATGCGCCGATGCCGCCCTGGGCTGCGACCGTGTGCGAACGGGTCGGGAACACTTTCGACAGCACGGCCACGTTCAGGCCCGCTTCGGACAGTTGCAGCGCCGCGCGCAGGCCGGAACCGCCGGCGCCGACGATGACGACGTCGAAATGGCGGACGGGGATGTTGGTGTTGATTGCTGCCACGATTACACGCTCCAGAGAATTTGCACAGTCCAGGCGGCGCAGGCGAGCAGCCAGAGCACCGTGGCGATCTGCAGGGTCAGGCGGATGCCGACCGGTTTGACGTAGTCCATCCAGATGTCACGGATGCCCACCCACACGTGGTAGAACAGGCCGAAGAACGTGACCATCGTGAAGAGCTTGAACCACTGGCGGGCGAACAGGCCGGCCCAGCCTTCGTAGGTGAAGTTTTGCCCGGTCAGGAACGAGACCAGCAGGATGACGGTAAAGACGACCATCACGATGGCAGTGACGCGCTGGGCGAGCCAGTCGCGCATGCCGTAGTGCGCGCCGACGACGAGGCGGCGCTGTCCGATATTCTTGGGGGTAGCCATGATTAAATCACTCCGAACAGTTTGAGGGCGACCAGCAGGGTCAGGACCAGGCTGACGACCAGCACGTAACGCGCGGTGCGCTGCGCCGCGTCCTTGTCCAGGGCCATGTGGTTGTCCATGAACAGGTGGCGGATACCGGCGCAGAAGTGGTGCAGGTAGCCCCAGGACAGGCCCAGGATGACGATCTTGGTGAACGGATGGCTGACGATCCCGGCGAAGTGCGCGAACGAGATCTCGGAACGGATGCTCTGCTCGAACAGGTAGAGCAGGAACGGCAGGAAGAGGAACAGCACGAAGCCGCTGATACGGTGCAGGATCGACACGATGGCCGACGGCGGCTGCTTGTAGTTCATCGTGATGTCCGTAATG
>JANINJ010000036.1 GCA_024508855.1 Xanthobacteraceae bacterium | reverse complement strand
AAGCGTTCCGCGCATTTCATTGCGCTGCTCCAGCGCGAGGGCGGACGCACGCTGGATGACTCGCTCTCCGAACTGCGCGAGGCGGCGGATTTCTGCCGCTACTATGCGGCGCAAGGCCGCGAGCTATTCGGCGACGAGCAGCTCATGCCCGGCCCGACCGGCGAGCACAATGGCCTGCGGCTGCGCGGGCGCGGCGTATTCGTCGCGATCTCGCCGTGGAATTTCCCGCTGGCGATTTTCATCGGCCAGATCGCGGCCGCGCTGATGGCGGGCAACACCGTCGTCGCCAAGCCGGCCGAGCAGACGCCGCTGATCGGCGGGGAAGCCGTTCGACTGTTACATGAGGCTGGGTTCCCGACCACCGCACTGCATCTGGTCCCGGGCGACGGACGCATCGGCGCAGCGCTGGTAGCGCATCGTGACGTCGCAGGCGTGGTATTCACCGGCTCGACCGAAGTGGCGCGCAGCATCAACCGCACCCTCGCCGCCAAGGACGGTCCGATCGTGCCGCTGATCGCGGAGACCGGCGGCATCAATGCCATGATCGTCGACGCCACCGCATTGCCGGAACAGGTCGCTGACGACGTGGTGACCTCGGCGTTCCGCTCCGCCGGCCAGCGCTGTTCGGCGTTGCGGCTGCTGTTCGTGCAGGAGGACGTCGCCGACCGGACCATCGAGATGATCGCCGGCGCGGCACAGCAACTGAAGATCGGCGATCCGCGCGATCCGGCGACCCACATCGGTCCCGTCATCGACGCGGAAGCCCGCGAACGGCTCGACGCCTATATCGTGCGGATGACAACGCAGGCCCGTGTTCACTTCGCAGGCAAAGCGCCCGTCGGCGGGAATTACGTCGCGCCGCATATCTTCGAACTGTCCGACGCCGGACA
The DNA here is from genome assembly GCA_024508855.1 of Xanthobacteraceae bacterium. Lineage (GTDB taxonomy): Bacteria > Pseudomonadota > Alphaproteobacteria > Rhizobiales > Xanthobacteraceae > 62-47. The sequence continues at coordinate 2,601 of JANINJ010000036.1, read as the reverse complement.
ACTGACCGAGGAAATCTTCGGGCCGGTTCTGCACGTGGTGCGCTATCGCGCCAGCGAACTCGAACGCGTGTTGCAATCCATCGCCGCGACCGGATACGGACTGACGCTCGGCATCCATTCGCGCATCGACGACACCACCGAGGCCATCATCGCGCGGCTGCCGGTCGGCAACGTCTATGTCAATCGCAACATGATCGGCGCCGTGGTCGGCGTGCAGCCGTTCGGCGGCAGCGGCCTGTCCGGCGCTGGCCCGAAGGCGGGCGGCCCGCATTATCTGCCGCGATTTGCTACCGAGCAGACCATCACTATCAACACCGCCGCGGCCGGCGGCAATGCGGCACTGCTGGCGGAAATGGAATAGCCATGCGAGTCCCGCTGCGGGCAATTACAAGCTGACCGTTGCATCGTGTGCCCGAGTTGGATCAAATGCCGTCAGGGAATCCGATGCCATCGGCGCAATACGATTCCATGATGCGGAATAAGAACAGGAATCGGGAGCGACGCGACGATGGAAAACGGCATCTTCAAAGGCCTCAAGGTCATCGACTGCGCCAGCTTCATTGCAGCGCCCGCGGCCGCGACGGTGCTGGGCGATTTCGGTGCCGACGTCATCAAGATCGAGCCGCCGGGTTCCGGCGATCCGTATCGCAATCTGCCGAACCTGCCGGGATATCCTGTCAGCGAGCACAACTACGCGTGGATGCTTGAATCGCGGAACAAGAAGAGCCTCGCGCTCGATCTCAGCAAGCCCGAGGGACGCAATGTGCTGCGCCGCCTGGTCGAACAGACCGACGTCTTCATCACCAATTTTCCGCCCGCCGTACGGCAGCGCCTTGGCATCACCTATGAAGAACTCGCGCCGCTCAATCCGCGCCTGGTCTATGCCTCCTTCACCGGCTACGGCGAGAAGGGCGACGAGGCCAACAAGCCCGGTTTCGACAGCAACGCATGGTGGGCGCGTTCCGGCCTGATGGACCTCGTCCGCGCCACCGAAGAAACCACGCCGGCCCGCTCCGTCGCCGGCATGGGCGATCACCCTTGCGCGATGGCCCTCTATGGCGCCATCGTCACCGCGCTCTACAAGCGTGAGCGCACCGGCGAAGGTTCGCATGTCCGCTCCAACCTGATGGCCAACGGCGTCTGGGCCAGCGGCGTGCTGGCGCAAGCCAAATTGTGCGATGCGCAGTTCCAGCCGCGCCGCCCGCGCGAGCAGGCGTTGAATGCCGTGACCAATCATTACCGCTGCCGCGACGGGCGCTGGATGATCGTGTCGCTCCTGAACGAGGAAAAGCAGTGGCCAGCCTTCGCGCGCTGCCTCGGCCGCGAAGACCTGATCGCCGATCCACGCTTTGCGACCAAGCAGGACCGCCACGCCCGTTCCGTCGAACTGATCAAGATCCTCGATGAGGTATTCGCTACGAAAGATCTGGCGGAATGGCGCAAGCGGCTCGACGGCAATGGCATCGTGTTCGGTGTGGTCGGCATTCTCGACGACCTGCATCACGACCAGCAGATGCGCGACAACGACGTGCTGATTCCGTTCGAGAACGACACCACGCTCACCATCAACAGCCCGATCTGGATCGATGGCAGCGACAAGCAGCCGCCCCGCCTTCCCCCGGCGGTCGGCGAGCACAGCGACGAAATCCTGCGGCAGGCCGGCTTTGCCGACGGCGACATCAGCCAGTTCCGCAAATCGGGCGTCGTGGGGTGATCTGGCTCAGCGCCGCAGCAGCAGCCAACCGATGGCAAAGCCGATCAGGACGATCACGCCGGCCACCGCGATCGCCCACGTGCTGACCCGGACATCGCCGGTGATCTGCCGCTCGCTCTCGTTCGCCGCGATCTCCCGGTCTCGGGATTTGTCACTCTGCTCGGCCCCGTCCATCACGCGAAAACCTTCCCACCGGCTCATCGCTTGCTAACGAAGCACATCCCCATCCGTTCCGTGCTGCCCTCCCCGATCGCCTGACACGCCAATCCCTTGGCGCAGGTCCATGACCGGAAGCTGGGGTCATCTGCTTTGCCGGCGCCAACCGCGTAGCAATGGGCACCCCAGCCGTCGACATATTCGGTGCCGAGCAGCGACCCGTCGCCGCGCAGTTGCGGGCGACTGGAGAAGCCGCGCGAATAATCCGGCGGCGCGCCGTCGCGGATCGCGGCGAGGATGTTCTGGCGCCGTGCTTGATCCCCGATGAAATGCGGCGACGCCGGAACCGTCGTCTCGTTCGACGGCGGCGTGATCATCCAGTTGACGCCCGGGAAATGGAAGCCGCCGATGCCGCGCGTCTGGTGGCAACCGGCGCAGGTGATGTCGTTGAGGCGGCGCTCAAAACCTCCAACCGAGCGGATGTTCTCGAACGCAACGCCGCGATCGGCAGCCTGCTTCAGCGCGGTCACCACGTCGCGCTCCGAGAAAAGGCTGTTCTGCATTTCGCCGCCAGATTGCACGAGGCCGAACTCCGGCTGGAGTGGCGACCGCACGAAGCCAACCGGCGTCGGCACGATCGCAGCCGTCGCGAGAAATTCGTCCGGAATCAAGATCGTGCCGCGATCGAGCGCGCGCATCTGCGCAGGCGCCAGCAGCCACTGCTTGAAATC
>JANINJ010000035.1 GCA_024508855.1 Xanthobacteraceae bacterium | reverse complement strand
GGCGCGGAGCAGCGCGGCGAGTGCGCCGTTCAATGGCGTGGCGATGCCGTGCCGCTGGCCGGCTGCGACGATGGCGCCGGTCAGCGCCTCGACTTCGAGCGCGCGTCCGGCGAGACGATCGAAATACATCGAGGTGCCGGCTTCCGGCGGATAGGTGAGCAGCCGCGCCATGATCTGCGCCGGCTCGTCGGCATCGAGCTTCGCGCCGGCCGCGCGGCCGACGGCGGATGCTTCCTCGAGGATATCGACGCACAGTGCCTTGATATCCTCGCGACGGAACACCGCTTGCCGCTGCGAGGTCAGCGCCGTCACCGGATTGGCGACCGCGTTGATCAGCAGCTTGCGCCACGACAGCGTCGCGAAATCGTCGCTCGGATCGATGCGCAGCGACGTGCCCTGCATCAGTTGCACGAAATCGCGGCCATCGGCATCGTCGGCCACCGCAAGGTCCTGCGCGCCGACCGGTCGGATCCGCACGCGATCCTGCGCCAGCCGCTCACCGTTGTAATAGACGATGGTCGGCACCACTGTTGCGTTGCCGACGAATGGCGCGAGACGTTCGACATGACCGATGCCGTTCTGCAGCACCGCCACGCGCGTCGATGAATCGCACAGCCGCGCCAGCCACGGCGCGGTCGACGCCGTCTGCTGGGTCTTGGTGCACAGGAGCACCCAATCGACCCGCGTGGCCTGCTCCGGATCGGTGAGCGTGCGAAGCGCCGTGGCGATCGTCTTGTCCGGCCGCTCCAGCGTCAGCTGCGCGATGGGCTGCCGCGCGCAGATCACAACATCGTGGTCATCAGCATCGCGCAGGCATCCGGCGGCAATGCCGCCGATACTGCCGAGGCCGATAACAGCGATGGTTTTTCGGACGGCGGATGCGGACGAGGTCGTCATGAAGCGATTCCGTGCGGTGAGAAAGGATTGCGCTCACCTCATAGCGCGCTTCGCTTCATTTGAGGAGCCAGCGGAACGCGCGGCGCAATTCATTTGCGCCATCCCGCTCGTACCAGCGTCCGTGCGCGAGAATGATGCGCTCGGGATTCCACCCGATCATGGTTTCGACCGTGGTCTTCAGCCGCGCGCGGTCCTTCGCGAAGGTCAGCCGCATGTCGCGCGGCATGCCGCCGTCGGGATCGCGTACGCCGCCGAGCCGCGTCAGCATACGCATCAGCCATGAATCGAGTTTGCCCGGCTCGAAATTCTCGATGAAATCGGTCAGCACCAGCGTGCGGCTGGCCCGATGGAAGAACTCCACCTCGGTCATGTAGCTGCCTTCGACCGGCAACGTGGCGATCGCGGCGTCCCACGGATATCCGCTGGCGCGCTCCAGCGTCCGACACTCGAAATCGATATGCCCGCCCGCCTGTTCGCGGATGCGCGGCGCGAGATAGACCGACGCTTCCGGAAACGCGCGATGCCAATCCGGAATCCACCAGTAGTGGATGCGATTGGGACCGACGATCCAGCGCGGCGTGCCGGTTGCCTCGATCTCCGCCTTCAACTCCGGCGTCAACGGCGTCGGCGAATGAATGAACAGGCCGTCGTCGATGCGAATGACCGTCATCCGCGTCGGAAACGGCATCTGCATCAGCCGCGGCCCGAAGCGGATCACCGGCCCGTCGACGATCCAGACGTCGTCCGCCACGGCTTTCAGCGTATTCAGCGGCGGATAAGTGGGCTGCCTCTGCGAATGCATTCGTCTCCCGTCGAACAAGCATCAGGAACTGCATGGCCAGTCGTCGGTTCATATCTTGTCACGCTGACCGCGGGGCATGATAATGACATCCCAACAACGCCAGATTTAAGGTGACGCCATGAGCTGGATGCCGTCCAACGATCCGATCCTCGGCGATCCGCAGACCTGCGACGCGCTCGAACTCGTCATCGTGCCGCGCACGCGCGACCTCGGCGACGGCTTTGCCGTGCGACGCGCGTTGCCGCATGGCAAGCGGCAGATGGTCGGGCCCTTCATCTTCTTCGATCACTTCGGCCCGGTGCAGTTCGTCTCCGGCTCCGGCATGGACGTGCGGCCGCATCCGCATATCGGGCTCGCCACCGTCACCTATCTGTTCGACGGCAGCATCATGCATCGCGACAGCGAGGGCAACATCCAGGAGATCCAGCCGGGCGCAATGAATCTCATGACCGCCGGGCGCGGCATCGCGCATTCCGAGCGCACGCCGGACGTGCAGCGCGCCAACGGCCAGAAGATGCTCGGCCTGCAAAGCTGGATCGCGCTGCCGCAGGGCCGCGAGGAGATCGATCCGACCTTCCAGCACTACGGCGCCGAAAGCCTGCCGAGCGTGCAGGACACCGGCTTCACCGCGCGCATCATCGCCGGCAGTTCGTTCGGCGTCTCGTCCAAGGTCGAGATGGTGTCGCCTTGGTTCTACACCGAAGTGCGGCTGGAAGCAGGCCACAGCGTGCCGCTCGATGCCGATCACGAGGAGCGCGCCATCTATATTGTCGACGGCGAGATCGAGATCGCCGGTGACCGCTACGAAGGCCCGCGCATGCTGATCTTCCGGCCCGGCGACCGCATCACCGTGCGCGCGATCCGGACGACGCGCATGATGTTCCTCGGCGGCACCGCGCTGGAAGGCCCGCGCTACATCTGGTGGAATTTCGTTTCCTCCAGCAAGGAGCGCATCGAACAGGCCAAGCAGGACTGGAAGACCGGCCGCTTCGCCCATGTGCCCAACGAGACCGAGTTCATTCCGCTGCCGGAATGATCTCTCCTTAACCCGCCCTCTCGCGGCCGGCATCCAGCCGTGCGCACTCGTTTTCCGAAAGTGACTTCCGATGACCACGATGCTCGCCAGCGACCTGCCCCTTCCACGGATCGGGCGCGGCAAGGTGCGCGATATCTATGCGGTCGGCGACGACCGCGTGCTGCTGGTGACCACCGACCGCATCAGCGCCTTCGACGTGGTGATGGCGGAGACCATTCCCATGAAGGGCGCGGTGCTGACGCAGATCAGCGCATGGTGGTTTCGCCAGCTCGAAGGCATCGTGCCGCATCACATGCTAAGCGCCGATGCCGACGGGATCGTCGAAGCGGTGCCGGCGCTGCGCGATCATCGCGATGCGCTCAAGGGCCGCGCGATGCTGTGCAAGCGCACAACGGTGTTTCCCATCGAATGCGTGATCCGCGGCTACCTGTCCGGATCGGCATGGAAGGAATACGCGCAGACCGGCACGCTGGCGGGCGAAAAACTCGCGCCGGGCCTCGTGGAAAGCATCAAGCTCGATCCCGCGATCTTCAGCCCAGCCACCAAGGCCGAGACCGGCCACGACGAGAACATCACGGTGTCACGCATGCGCGACGTGGTCGGCGCAGACGCGACCGCCGCGCTCGAACGCATGACGCGCGCCGTCTATGCCAAGGGCGAAGCCATCGCACGCGAACGCGGCATCATCATCGCCGATACCAAGTTCGAATTCGGCCGCGATGCCAAAGGCGACATCCTCCTGATCGACGAGGCGATGACGCCGGACAGTTCGCGCTTCTGGGCCGTCGATGCCTA
>JANINJ010000034.1 GCA_024508855.1 Xanthobacteraceae bacterium | reverse complement strand
TGCTTTGTGATGTATCTAGTTTAGCGCAACTAGCGGAAGGGTGTCTAGGGTTTCGAGGCATCGGGTTTAGCGCATTTGGCGCATGGGCCTCGGGTAGCGCCTGACGGTTGGCCGCTCTGCCCAGCGCGGTTGCACGCCCGGGCCGGGCGTCTCCCCTCTCCTCGCTGCCGTCTTTCGGCCGCGCGCAGCGTGGCCGGCTTCCTGAGCAGGCCTCGGCGAACCCCGGGAGGGGGCCGCTCCTGGTCGGAGACGGCGTACGCCGACGCCCGTCCTTGCACCGCGACCAGGCCGTGGTGTTCGTCGACTACAACCAGAACGCTCGTGACCACACGATCGCCGCGGCGTACTCGGTGTGGGGCCGACCCGATGCGCTAATCGCGCTACGTGCGATAAATCCGCTATGGCGCGGTCGCAGCGGTGAGCGAGTTCAGCCGGCGAGCTCGATGACCTCGGCGCCCAGCTCTCGCTGGAGGAGCTCGACGAGGCTGGTGTCGTCGGACCAGCGTGGCGGGGGAGGCGGTGGCTCGGGTTGCGGTGGGGGAGTGGTGCGTGCCGTGACCCAGGACGAGTCGAGCAGCCCGCGGCCGACGAGCCAGTTCCACCAGGTGCGCCGATCGGCGCGGTAGCGCTCGATCTGGGCCCGGACGGCGTCGTCAACGCCGAACGCCTCGGCCAGGTGGGCCAACGAGGCGTCTCCGAGGATCCAGCCGGTGCTGGTGTTCGTCGCGAGACCCCAGGCGGCGAGGACCTGGAGGGCTTCATACGTCGCAGCTGGGCTCAGTCGGGCGCGGGCGGCGATGTCGCGGCCGCCCGCGGGCGCATCGAGTTGCTCGAGGACGTCGTACACGAAGGCTGCGGCGCGGCCGAGCTCTCGGAAGGGCGCACGAATACCGTGGATCCGGCCGCGTCGCCACGGGCGCGCCGCACAGGCGGGTGCCAGGAGCGCCGGGATGCGCAAGGCGATCACGTGGGCACGGACGCCGCGGGCTTGCTGGACGTGGTCGACGAGGGCTCGGTCGCTGGGCTCGGCCAGGAGTCGTTTCAGGTGCCGGCTGATGGTGCCGTTGTCGGTGGCCGCCGCGACAGCGAGCCCCCGGTTGCCAACCTCAAAGTCGGTGCGGCCGGTGAGGATGGCCATCTGAGCCAATGCAACGAGCAGGGAACGCAGGGTCAGGTCAGTCGCAGGACCGTGGAGCAGCTCGACAGCTACCAGCCACTCCCGCACGAACCGCTCGACCTCGGACCGCGTACGCGCGGGCGCCTGCTCGTTCTGTGCTGGCCCTTGGGAGCCCCCCGCCTGTGTCTTCCGACCCCTAGTGGTGGTTGTGCGGACACTCGTTCCCCGGTTGCTCTTGGAGGCGTGTTCTCGCTCGCCGGCGCCCTGCCGTCGCCGGCGTTCGTGGGCGATCGCACGCCGCCAGTCGTGCTGGAGGGCGCCGTGGCGCTGTCCGTCGCTGTAGCGGGCGTAGAAGCTCGCGAGACCGGGCCACGTGCCGTCGTGCACGCGCCGTACGACGTCACCAAAGGACCAGCCCGCAGCCACGCAGCCCCAGATCACCCGCTGGCGCACGTCTGAGGGCGTCGTGGGCTTGCCGTCGCGGCGCGGGTACCTAGCGGGGTCGTAGACGCCGGTACGGGCGATGTGCTGGTAGTCGGCCGAGGGCTCGCTCCAGCCGTGCAGTGGCTCCAGCTGGTCCTCGATCTCGCCCGGACCAGCGGGCGGTGAGGAGAGGGGAGACGCCTGAGCGACGTTGTGATAGGCCGGACGTAGCGGAGTTAGCGCAACTGGCTCATGGGTCGCGGGGGTGCGAGGGGTGTTGTGCCGCCCGTCGGCGGTCTTGGTGGTGACCAAGTCGACGAACCGGCGCCAGGCGTCGTCGTCGTTCGGCTGGTCAAGAGCGGCCTCTGCGGCCTCGATCGGCTCATCGAGGACCTGGTGGCCACCGTGGCGGTGCCACGCGCCAGGAGGGCGGATACAGCCCTCCGTGGCGCCTCGCATCGGCATCGCGTCAACGGTCGCGAACAGCTCCTCGAGGGCGATCGCGACCTGACGGGCCTCGAAGTGGGGGACCGGCGTGCACAGCGGCACGTACAGGTGGCGGCCACCGCTCACGGAGCGGTCAGAGAACCGGGCCGCCAGCCCGGCCTCGTCGAGCAGCTGCACGATCGCCGCATGGTCGGCGTCGACGACGCTGGCGTCGGCCTTGCTGGAGTCCAGGTCGACCACGAAGACCGGAGCGCACCCCAGAGCGTCGTACAGGAGCACCGCCGCCACGTGCGAGGGCAGCTCGACTGTCACATCGCGCTCGCCCCGGCGCTCGAACTTCCGCCCGGTCCGCGACAACCGCATCCGACCACGCGCAGCGAGACGTACGGCGACCCGGGCCCATGCTTCGCGGGCGGCCGCGAGTTCGGCCGGGGTCAACGCCGGCGTCACGAGGCAGCTCCGTCGCCTCGCGACACGGCCGCGAGGGGGCGACGAAATGCTATGAGCATTGCTAGAGTGGGTAGCACGAAGCCACCTCAACCAACTCCTGCCAGGGAAGTTCGAAGGGTTTCAGAGCTTCAGCGAAGGCGACCGGGCCAACGGTCGCCTTTCGCATTTCGGGGCACTGCCCCGATCATCAGCCGGTCAGCGGCAGCTCCGGGTGAGCGTGGCTGTTGCGTGGGTCTTCGATGGGGTAGTCGACGTCCTGGGCCACGAGGCACAGCAGGTAGTCGTTGACCGAGGCGAAGCCCTTGCGCTTCGCCTCCGCCTTGACGGTGGCGCCCATGTCAGGCGGCACACGGGTCCCGAGAAGGACGCGATTTCCACGATGAGGCTGGGCCATGCGACCCATCCTGTCGGCTGTAACTGTTACAGCCGCGGATTTGCGAGGTCTTTGGGCGTGTCGGAGCGGAGGAGGGAGCCCTCGGCTCTACTGGGAGCCGTCTGAGCGTCCGAGGGCTTTGGCCTTCGTTGCTTCGTCCGGCTCGCCGAGCGCGAAGGCGCGGGCGCTGCGGAAGATGCGGTCGACCTGGTCCTTGTTGGTCGACCAGTGCACCGTGACGCCGACGCGTTGACCGATGGGCCGGTCGGCGCCGATGAGTCCGGCCTCTTCGAGCGCGGTGAGCTTGCGGTACACGGTCGCGTGATTGGTGCCGAGCTCGGCCGCCAGCTCGGCTGCTGTGCGCGGCTTGATCGCCGCGAGACGCAGGATCGCGATGTTGACTCGGTTGCCGCCGATGACTTCCACAACTACCCGCACTTCCTCGGGCACGGGGACATGGGAGCGGCTCGGCACGCGCCCATCCTGCCCGAGTCGCAGTTCGTCTGGGTATGACGGTAACCCGATCATTGCATTCGATGCAATGTTCCGGGTAGCGTGAGTGCCAGACCTCGTAGGCGCTGGATTGGCCTCGGGTTGATCGCCCGCACGAAGGGGCAGGAACGGAGCGGCAGATGACGGTCGGTCGAGTCAGCAAAGACTCGACAAAGACGCGGAATCTGTCCGGCCGTTCGGTTAGGTTCGGCTGGCTCGGCCCACTCGGGGGTTGAGCGCGTTTGTTCTCGGGCTGGAGGGTTGGAGTGATTTCTCGGGATCTGCCGTTGGCGATCGCCAAGGTGCGTGAGCACCGGGCGGTCGTGTCGGCGCTCGGTCACGCCAGCAGCTGCACGGCTGCCTCTCGCGACGAGCTCGACATCGCCGTCATGAATCTGCTTCTCACCGCGGCTCAGGACGCTGGTGGTCGGGTCCACGTGCGCATGGAGGAGGAGGGCGAGGCTCCGGCCGAGTTTGTTCTCGATGCTGACGGGTCGGTGTACCCCGTGCCCGTCGCTCTGCCGGTCGCTGCCCCGGCAGATGAGGTCGAGGCAGTCGAGACGCCATCCGAACTCGCGGCGACCGAGGTCCCTTCGGAGGTCGACCAGCGGCCTGCCCGGCCGGCCCGACGGCGACGGGCGTCGCTGAAGGTGCCGATGTTGGTCGCTGCCGCGGTCGTGCTTCTCCTGGCCGTGACGGGCGTCAGTCTGATGCTGAGCAACGAGAGTGGTGCGGCCAACGAGCCCCGCTCTACTCCCTCCTCCTCGCAGCCCTCGTCGACGGAGGAGACCGAGCCGACCGGACCGACCGAGTCGGCGACCACCGCGCCCGCTGTGGTCCGCAAGGTGAGGGTGTCCGCGACCGGTGGAGTCGAGCAGATCCGGTTCCGGATCGTTGCGACTGTCCGACCGGCGCAGGCTCTGGTGCTGGTGACGGTGCCCGGGCGAGCGAAGCCAGTCCGTCGGCTGGTCGTGCTCGAGGCGAAGGCAACCGTCGTCACGGTCACCGAACTCCCGGCCGGTCAGCTGACCTGGACAGTCCAGGTGCCCGACATCGACGACGTCACCGGAACGGCGAAGGTCACCGCAGCACCGCCCCCGGCCAGCAGTTCGGGAAGCAGCGGCTCGTCGAACGGATCGACCGGATCCGGAGGTTCCTCGGGAGGCTCGTCCGGCGGGTCGAAGGGCAGCAAGCCCGGCCCGGGCGGGGTGGACGGCGGTCTCGGATGACGCGTCGCCCCCGGCCCCCGGGCCTCACACACGTTCATCGCAAAGCACTTTGCTCCAGGCAGCACGACGAAGGGATCTCGGGAATGTCCACTCACTCAGACCACCGCGAGCGGTGGCACGCTCGCCTGGCGGCGGTCGCGCTGGCCCTCGTCCTCCCGGCCGCCCTCGCGGCGGCGGTCCCGACGGGGCCGGCCTCTGCTGACGCCTCGCGCACAGAGGCAGACCCGGGTGTCGTGGTGTCGCAGACTGAGCCGGACCCGAAGGTCAGTCCGGCGCCGGTGTCGGCCGACGGTGCAACCGACCCCGACGGCGTTGCCGCCCGGACCACGGATCGCGCCGCCGGGTGCGCGACCGGCTACAAGTGGATGAAGCTGTGCGGCTACGCCGGCTACCCGATGCCCAAGAACTGTGGAGCCGCCTGGTGCGGCCTGCTCGGCACCCTGTCCGACACCAAGGGCAAGTACTACCGCGTCGACCTGCGAGCCGGGGCCAACCCGCGCCGGTTTAAGGCGGAGGGCCAGCTGCTCGCCTCGGCAAAGAAGAAGCGCCGCTGCTCGTGGGGAGCCGAGGCTGCCCGTGAGGCGGCGTTCATCCTCTCGCGCCACGGGGACGCCGGGGCGAACTCCCGCGAGGCTGCAGCAGTCGACGTGGCGACCGGCGACCGCCTCTGTGGCGGCAAGTGGGCGGTCGACGGGCGAGCGACCGCGAAGCGGCTCAAGCTGTCGCGTGCAAAGAAGGGCGTGCGGAAGTTCATCAAGAACCGGGCCGCGGCCCTCGTCGCCGAGGCCAAGGCGCAGTCGGGTCCCTACAGCCTGACCGCGGCCGCGTCCGACGTCGCGGTGGGGGAGCGGGTCACTGTGACTGCGACGGTCAAGACCCGAACCGGGCACGCGGCGCCCAACCGGACGGTGCAGCTGACTCTCCCGACGCTCGGCACGATCGACGCGGTGACGAACTCCGAGGGCATCGCGACCTGGACGTTCACCACGATGGCGGGAACGACCAACGGCACCGTCACCGCCCCCGGCCTCGAGGCCGACACCCTGTACGTGCGCAACGCGAAGCGGAAGAAGGCGTCGCGGATCGTCGCTGCGGCCCGGAAGCAGACGCTCAGCACGAGCGTGACGATCACGACCAAGCAGCGCCCGACGCTGTCCGTTGCGGTCGCTGACGCGCGGATCCCGGGTGGGATCCCCGCGAACTTCACCTACGGCAACAGCGTCGGGAGCCACATCAAGACCGCGTCGGTGAAGCTATACGGCCCGTTCGGCAGCGCTGCAGGCTCGTCGTGCGGAACCCAGCCGATCGCGACCGACTACCGCACGTTCCAGGGCAACGCGACGGTCGACACCAGCGGGTGGATGCCCGGCGTGGCCGGCTACTACCGGATCGCCGTGTACGCACCGGGCGACGACGAGAACACCGCGGCGTCGGCCTGCAGCTCGCCGCTGTACCTCTACGGCGCTCAGGCGGCGATCACCGGCCTCTTCCCCAGCGCCGACACCCAGAACCAGGTCGCCGGGTCGAACTTCACCAGTTGGTTCGACTACAACGGCGGCTACGGCAGCGGTGGCCGCTACTGGCACGCCACCTTGTGGGGGCCGTTCGACTCGAAGAGCCAGTCGTCCTGCGACGCCGGCGAGGCGAAGAAGCGCAAGCAGTACGACGGGTACGTGACCGGCAACGGTCGCTACAACATCGCGACCACGAGCGTCGCGAGCAGCAACGCCGGCTGGTACCGCTGGGGCGTCACCGTCAACGGCGACGCGTCTAACGACCCCGCCGGCGCCTGCGGCGGAGCGTTCCAGATCCTCTCGTTTGGCGGCTGAGTCGGGCGAGCACTGCTCGGCGCCGTGGCGCTGACAAGGGGAGGGAGAGCAACGTGTCGAAGGCGAGGAGCCTGACGGTGGCAGAGGGATCCGACGGCGGTTTCGAGCCGTCGTCGGTCCCGATGTACCCGATGCTGCGCGCCGAGATCCGCGACACGGACAACGGCGAGTACGTCGGCCTGGTCGACGACGAGGTTGTCGCCAGCGACCTCGACGTGGAGCCGGTGCGGGCCGCGATCGTCACGACGGCGGCCCGCAGCGCTGCTCGGCGGCTCGGAGACGTCAAGGCGATCAGGGTCCAGGTCCGCTCGGGTGCCGACGTCTTCCAGACGGTCGTCACGGCCGCGGGAGAGGTCTTCGACCTCACCGATGCCCCGGCCGGGACCAGCTCCTCGAGCTCGACCAGCAAGCGGGGCAAGAGCACGAAGGCCGCGATCGCCACGCCCGACGCGGAGGATGCCGCCAAGTTCCGGTTTCACCCGATCCTGCTGGTGATCTTGGGGTTCCCGATCCTGATGATCGCGTTCTTCGCCTGGATCCTCTTCTTCCGTGGCGGCGAGACCTCGGCGCCGCCGAAGGCGCCGGAGGCCCGCCAGCTGCCTGTCGTCGCCCCGCAGGGCTACGCACCGGTCGCGACGTGGGCTGTGAAGACCGGGACCGCGTCCGGTACGACGACCGGCGGGGTGGCCGCGGACGAGCGGCGGGTCTACGCCGCGACCGGGTCCTCGGACCACATCACCGCGTATGCCGCGGTCGACGGCATGAAGCAGTGGTCGGTTGACCTCGACGGCCCGCTCACCGCTGGCCCGGCGCTGACGAAGGTCGACGGCGAGACGGTCCTGGCGGCCGCCACCTCATCGAAGCTCGTCACGCTCTCGCCCTCGACTGGTCGCGAGCTGGGGGAGTGGAAACTCGACCAGACCGCCGCGTCCCAGGTGCGAATCACTGTGACCGGACCGGTGGTGATCGGCCGGGCCAACACTGCGCAGATCATCGTCGACGGCGATCTGAAGTCCCGGATCATGCCCGCCGGCGCACTCCCGGTCGCCCCGGGTCCGGGCGGCTCGCTCATCGCCGTCACTCATGACCGCGTCTACGCCTCGGTTTCCGACAAGCTCTCGGGCGAGGGCCGCCCGATCTCGCCGGGCGGTCCGGGGACGGTGAGCGTCGCTGCCTGGACCGGCCAGCGGCTGGTGCTCGCGTACGCCACGGCGTCGACAGCCAGCACCGGCGCGCAGCTCGCTGGCTACGCCGTCCCCGACGACATGGATGGATCCTGGGACCGGACGTGGGCGAGCACCCTCACGACCTCGAGCAGCACGTCCGGCGCGTTCGGCGTACAGCTGCCACTGACGACCGGTCCCTCGGGCCGCTGGGGCGTCTATGGCTCCACCCTCGTCGACCTGCGCAACGGCAAGACCATCGAGCTGGGGGAGTGGTCAACCGTCTCCGTCGGCGACGACATCGCGTTCGGCGTCGGCCCGACCGAGGTCCTCTCGGCCGGCCCTGCTGGCCTTGGCGGCCACTCGGACCCTGAGCCGTCCTCGATCCAGGTCACCGCACCCCAGGCGGTGCACGGCTCCTCGGCCTACCTGATCACCGGCGGCGGCACCACCGAGGCGTGGCTGTACGCGCTCACCCCTGCTCGGGACAGGTCCGGGCAGTGAAGGGCCTCTTCGTCGGCATCGCCGTGCTCCCGCTCGCGATCTTGATGCTCGTGGTGATCCCGATGATGGGCGGCAGCGCGGCCGCAGACCCGTGCTCGCCGGTCGGCGGCTCACCGCTGCAGGTCGTCGCAGGAGACGCGAAGGCATGGGGCGACTACAGCGCCGAGCAGATCAAGAACGCCACGATCATCGTCTCCGTCGGGACGCAGCGAAACATCCCGCCACGGGGAGTGCAGATCGCCCTGATGACGGCGATCGACGAGTCCGGTCTGATCCCGAAGAAGCAGATCGGCATGGACGCCAGCGACCCCGAGACCGCGTGGGGGCTGTTCCAGCAGACCCCGAAGTACGGCTGGGGAACGCTCGAGCAGGTCATGGACCCCGTCTACGCGACCAACACGTTCTACGACCGCCTGCTGAAGGTACAGGGCTGGGAGAAGATGCTCCCGACCCTGGCCGCACATGCAGTGCAGCGCAACCGGGACCCGAACGTGTACCAGCAGTTCTGGGACGACGCTGGCGTCCTGCTCGCCCACCTGACCAAGAGCCCCGGGTCCAAGAAGGGCAAGAAGCAGACGCAGAGCCGCCCTCTCGTGAACGCTGCAGCATCTGGTCGCGCTGCCTCTCTCCCCTCGGTGCGCATGGCTGCGGCCAACGTCAAGGGGAACGCGGCCGCGATCGCCAAGGTGCAGGAGAGCGGCGTCGATTTCGTCGCCCTGTCCGAGACGATGGGCCTCAACTCCGAGGCTCTGACCATCAAGGGCTACCAGGCGTTCCGGATCAACAAGGGCAACACCCAGGAGCGGTCCACGGCGGTCGCGTGGCGCGCTGACCGGTGGACGAAGGTCGCCGCTGGTCGCCTGCTGTTGCTCGCCAAAGGGCCGCAGAAATGGGACGCAGGCCGCTCGGCCACGTGGGTCACGCTGCGCGCCGCCGACGGATCTGGTGCTCAGGTCAACGTGGTCGCGGTGCACCACATGATCGACCCTCGATACGCCGGCAACCAGGAGGTCCGTGAGGGCCTGTCACTGGCCGCGATGCAGCGCCTGGCCGGTCTGGTCACGCAGCTCTCGACGGCCGGTCCGGTGCTCATCGGCGGTGACTTCAACTCCGAGTACAAGCGCAACGACCCGTGGGGGCCGCGCAAGCAGCTCGCGGCCGTCGGCCTGCAGGCGAGCTTCGACACCGCCGGCCCGATCGGCACCCACCACAGCGGCGCGGTCATCGACTACGTGTTCGCCCCGACCAGCTCAGCAATGCTGGGCCAGCGCACGATGAATATCCCGAGCGACCACAACGCGCTGATCGTCGACCTCGCCCTGACCGCCACTGGTGGCGGTCTTCCGAACGTCGAGGTTCCGGTCTACTGCGACAGCACGGCCACCGTCGGGTCGACCGACAGCGGCGGGGCTGGGTTCACGGTGAACACCGTGGCCGACCACGTCGGGCCCTACACCGCTGACCAGCTCATCGCCCGGGCGAAGAAGTTCGCTGAGGGCGGCGGCGGTTGGTACAAGCGGTGCCAGAACTTCGTGGCGCAGCTCGCCGGTCGCCCCAACTCGGGCTACGAGAGCGCGAAGACGGCGATGAACACCTTCCGCTCCCAAGGCGTCTTCCACGACGCCAACAGCGTCGACGGCCACGCCCCGCCGGTCGGTGCGTGGCTCTACTACACCGCCTCGAGCGGCGCGGCCGCGATCTACGGCCACGTCGTGACCTACCTCGGCAACGGCCAGGTCGCCGGCACCGACACGTGGCGCAAGGACTACGTCGACATCGGCAAGGCGTCCGACATCACCGGCGGCATCTGGAACCTCACCTACGAGGGCTGGGCCGTCCCGTGGGCCACCAAGTCCACCGACATCCGGGCCGACGGCGCTGTGACCGTCATGACCGTTCCTACGACCCCGCGGGCCCCCGAGCTCGTCGCCAGCACCGGCCTGGCGCTGGCCGCCTCGAGGCGCAGCCTCACATCCGTCCACCCGACGTACGCCGTGGCAGTCCCGAGCTGAGGAGAAGACCCGGTGACCGACAACAACCCCACCCAGATCCCGAGCCTCGGGCTGCTGCTCCCCGCCATCGCGGTGCCCGTCGGCTCCCTCGTCGTCATCGTCGGCGTACTGCTCTCCAACTGGTTGATCTCGCTTCCCGGCTTGGCACTGCTCGTCCTCGGCTACGCCGTGTTCCTGCGCCGTCGCCGCCGGCCGCTGACCGTGGGTGACCTGCTGTTCGGCTGGCTGGCCGATCCTCGCCCCATTCCCAAGGACGTCGTCGACCAGGACGGACTCGACCGATGAACCGCAACCTCTCTCTCCTCGCTGCCCTCGCCATAACGGTTGCCATCGGCCTCACGGGCTGTCGGAGCGACGACACGGACCCCGCGAAGGCCACCCCGGCGACCTCGTCGTCGGCAGTCTCGCCGAGCGTGGCCGGTGCCAACGAGACCGACGCCGTGGCCTTCGCCAAGGCGTTCTGGACGGCGTTCAACGACAACGCGAACGCTGGCCTCAACTACGACCAGTGGTGGGCAGCGTTGAAGCCTCTACTCACCCCGAACGCAGCAGCCGTGCACGTGTACGACGACCCTCGGACCTTCCCCAAGGTCACGGTGACGGGCGACTTCAGCGAGGCGCCGGAGCCGCCCGACGTACCGGGCGTCACCGCTGAGGTCTACGTCCCGACCAACGAGGGCCGTTACTCCCTCTACCTGTCGCGGGCTGACAAGACCGCGCCGTGGCGGCTCGAAGGCATCGGATTCCCGGAAGGAGCGCAAGGATGAGCGACAACGACCAGCCGAGCACCGGAGGTGCGGGCCGCTGGGCGCAGCTCGCCAAAGTGACCGCTCAGCAGCGCGCCGAGCAGTCCCCTCGCCGCGACACCGCGGCCGAGTCAAGCGAGCCGGCAAAGCCCACTCAGGACTATGCGGAGCCGGTCGCTGCAACCGTCGGAACCCACGTCGACCAGGTCGACGCGGCCGCGCCCGCGGCGGCTGTTCCTGCGCCGACCGGGTCTGTACCGATCGAGGGATCGGCGCTTGTTGAGCCCACGGTTCCGGCCGACGACGGAGCCTCCTCGATCAGCGAGACGAAGCGGCGGTTCTTCTCCAAGACCAGCGAGCCGGCGGCATCTGCCGCTGGGCCGAAGGCGAACCCGCTCCTTCCCGGCGCGCCCGTGAGCGGCGATGACAACGAAGACGGCGACGAGGAGAGGGGAGTGTTGAGCGCGGGGCTCGGCCATGTGTCCGGTCCGAGCGATCCGCCGGTCGCGCCAGCTCCGCTCAACCCGGCGCTTCCCGTACCGACGACGTGGCCGATCCGTCGGGCTGACGCCGGCGCACCGTCGGTGCAGTTGGTTGGCCTCCACGGCGGCGCTGGCACCTCCACACTGGCCGCGTTGATCGGGCCGGAGGCGGCCGACTGCGGCCACAGCCTCGACGAGCTGCGCACCGTCGACGTGCCGGTCTTGTTCGTGACCAGGACGCACGCTCGTGGCCTCGACCTCGCGATGCGGATCGGGCAGCAGCATGCCTCTCGCACCCTGGAGCCGCTGATGGTTCTCGGCGTGGTCGTCGTCGACGACGCGCCCGTCTTGTCGAAGGGCCTCGCACGGACGCTGCGGTCGGTCGAGAAGAGCCTCCCGAACTGCTGGCACCTGCCGTGGGACGAAGACCTCCGACACGACACCAGCCTCCCGGCACCCGCCTCGAGGGGCCGGCTCTCGCGCGACGTACGCCGAATCCTCAAGAAGGCCGAGCAGCTCGTCGAGCGGCAGTCGACTGCACCTCAGACCCACGCCCAGAACATGTGACACCCACTCCGCCCAAGACCGCCCAGAATCGCCCAGCAAGAGAAGGAAGAACCCAATGAACCAGCTCCACACCCAGCTCGCCGCCGTCGTCCCGATGGTCCTGCCGCCCGGAATGGACAAGCTCACGATCATCGGCGCCTGGATCACCGGCCTCGTCGCCTTCGGCCTGTTCATCGCCTTCCTGGTCTCCATCGGCCAGACCGGCTTCGCAGCCCTGCGCCGCGGCCAGTTCGAAGGCGGCCAGGCGTCGGTGATCATCCTCGTCTGCGCGATCGGCCTCGGCGCCTCCAGCGCGATCTTCACGACCTTCGCCGCTATCGGCTAACCGACGCAACCATCCGCCGGCCCGATCCCTCGTCGGAACACCCCAAGGAGTGCCCGTGAGCAACGACACCACCGACGTCACCACCAGCAGAGTCGCAAGCTTCTTCTCAAGGAACGGCTGGTGGTATGCCTCGGCCGCCCTGATGCTCATGGTCGTTCTCGGCCTCGTCGTGATCCTCGTGCTCCCCGGTGACGACAACAGTCCCGACACCAGCGCACCAGCTACCGACCCGGTCCCGCCTCCCCTCTCCTCAGCAGCTCCGTCACCCAGCGACTCGCCCACGGCGACCGGATGGGACGATCTCGGCTGCAACGGCACGAAGGGGCCGACCGAGATCCCGACCACCGCGCCGGAAGCGACATGGGAACCAGTCGGCGGATACTCCGTCCCCGCATCTGACCTCCTCGGCCCGACAAAGGTGACCGACTCGATCCGCACGTGCTATCAGCACACGCCTGCGGGCGCCCTGTTCGCCGCGACGAACATCTCGATGTCGCTGGGAAGCACCGACCCTGCGACCTACAAGGCAGTCGTCACCAACCAGATGACGGCCGGGCCATACCAAGCCGAACTCCTGGCGGAGGGAGCGTCGCAGGATCCGGAGCAGAGGGCTTGGTCGTTCGTGAGCTACGGCTTCGAGTCGTGCTCGGCCGAGCGTTGCAACCTCAGTGTCGTCGCGTCCTCGGCGGGCACGCTGGTTCAGATCTACGTGCGGCTCGTGTGGGTCGACGGCGACTGGCGACTCGATGGCACCACCAATCCCGGGGGCGGCGGTATCACCGCGATCCCTGCGGGATTCACCAACTTCGGCCCGGGAGCGTGACGCCGCATGTGCGGGATTAAGCCGACCGAGTGGGGCGACTGCGTCGGTGACGTGGTGGGCGGAGCGACCGATGCGGTCGCGTCGAGCGCCGCGGACTCGTTCTTCCAGTTCATCGCGGACGGTATGCGTGATGTGCTCGAGACGCTGTCGACTTTCTGGATGAAGGTGCCGTCGCCGGAGGTGGCGTCCGGGTCGGGGCAGAGCTGGACGGGCTCGGAGACGATCACCTCGATTCAGTCGTGGATCGCCCCCGTCGGGTTCGTGATCTTCACGATCACCTTGGGAATCGCCCTGGTGAAGATTTCCTACGACACCCGTAGGGCCGGAGAGGGCTTCAACGCAATCATCCGGTCGCTGGTCACGACGCTGGCAGGCGGTCTGCCGCTCCTGGCGGTGACGATGCTGGGGATCCAGTTCGGTGATCTGTTCTCGCCGTGGATCCTGGAGCAGGCGTCGGGGGAGTCGACGTCGGAAGGCTTCAAGAACGCGTTCGTGGGCTCGATGGTTGGTCCTGCCGGGGGTCAGGGGACGGGCGCGCTGTTGATCCTGTACATCGTCGCGATCCTGGGGTCGCTCGCGCAGATTGTCTTCATGGTGGTCCGCGGTGCCGCCATGATCGTGCTGCTGTCCTTCGCCCAGGTGGTGGCGGCGGGCACCGCGACCGAAGAAGGCTGGCAGCGGTTCAAGCGTCTGTGCATGCTGATCGTCGGCTTCGTGTTCTACAAGCCTGTCGCCGCGGTGATCTACGGCGTCGGGCTGAAGCTGATGTCGGACGGGGCCGATAGCTCGGATCAGCTCATGAACGCCATCTACGGCCTGACGGTCATCGTGATGGCAGTGCTCGCGCTCCCCGCGTTCATCAAGTTCGTCGCCCCCGCGGCCGCGATGGGTTCCTCGTCTGCGTTCTCGGGCGGGGCGGCGCTCGGTGTTGCCGCGACTGGCGCGGCAGTAGTCGCGCTCGCCGGCACAGGCGGCGCGAGCGCAGCTGCCGGGGGAGCTGGTGGTGGAGGTGCTGCCGCTGGAGGCGGCACCGGGGCCACCATGAACCCGGGTGCGGCCAGCTCCGAGAGCGCCGGCGCGGCCGGAGGAGGCACCGGCGGCAGCGGCGGCAGCAGTGGCGGTGACGGCGGCGGCGACGGGGGAGCGGTCAGCGAGATGGCCGAGAGCTCGAGCGGCTCTGGTTCGCCACAGGCCGGGTCGCCCAGCGGGGCAGCCACGGCCGACACCAACTCCACGGCGCCAGTCGGCGGCGATGGGGGCGGGAAGCACCGCGGCGGCAGCGTCGGCACCCAGATGGGTGCGCAGACGGTGCAGAACATCTCGGGCCAGGTGAACCAAGCCGGCGACGACGCCTCACCCGAGTCATGACGGAACACCCTTCCGGCGTTACGCTACGTACGCTAAACTAGATACATCACAAAGCACGATACATCTCGGATGGAAGCAGGTCGAACATGACGGCGAGCCAGACGCAGTACGCACCACCCCGTCCACCCCGGTTGACGGGCCTGTGGGGCCTGTCGTTCGTCGCGACAGTCGGCCTAGTCCTGGGCGCGATCGTGCTGGTCGGGATCGTGGTCATCGGCCTGGTCCTGCAGCTGGGCGTGTGGACGCTTGTCCTCGGCGCAGCGTGGACCCTGCTCGCGCTCGGTGGCCTGCTGCCGGAGGCGATCAAGACGCGCGACGGCCAGGGCCACTACACGAAGACGATCCATCGACGGGGGTTCCGTCGTGGCGAGAAGGCCGGCGAGACGATCCTCTCGCAGGGCCTGACGGGAAAGGTTCCTGACATGAAGATCAGCCTCCCGGGCGTGGGAGCTTCCACCTCGCTCAGTGAGCACACCGACATCCACGGCAACCCGTTCGGGCTGCTGACATGGGGCGACACGAACCTGTACTCGGTGGTGATCAACGCACACCCGTCAGGGACCTCGGGCAAGGACCCGAAGACCTTCGACGACGAGGTCGCGCAGTGGGCGGCGTGGCAGGGGCAGCTGAACAAGGTCGGCAACATCGTGGCGGCCCAGGTCGTCGTCGAGTCGGCGCCTGACTCGGGCCAGCGCCTGGCGCGGGCGATCGACCGGGGCCGCGTCGAGGACGAGGCAGGCGACCTTGCAGGGTCGGTGCCGGCGTTCTCGCGTGCAATGGCCGATCAGATCAAGACGTCGGCCTCGGCTGGTTCGCCGCAGATCGTGACCAGGCTGACGATCACCTTCTCCGGCGAGGAGAAGGACGACGACAGCGGCGAGGTCCACACCCGCTCGGCGGATGAGATGAAGGAGCAGATCCGCGACCTGCTGCCCGAGCTGGTCTCCACGCTGATCGCGACCGGTGCCGGGTCGTCCGGCTGCAGGGCAGCGACGGCTCAGCAGATCATCGACTTCACGCGGGTCGCGTTCGATCCGTCCGTCGCCCCGAACGTCGAGGAGGCGCAGATCCTTGGCGGAACGGGCCTGACGTGGGACGAGGCTGGTCCGCTGACGGCGGTGAACCGGTTCGACTGCTACCAGCACGAGACTGCGTGGTCGCGGACTTGGCAGATGCGGGAGGCGCCGAAGGGCGCGTTCTTCGCCACGGTGCTTAAGCAGCTGCTCGCGCCTCACCGCGACATTCCTCGCAAGCGGGTCGCGCTGTGCTTCCGCACCGAGTCTCCGTTGAACTCGGCTCAGATCGCTGACCGTGACGTCACGGCTGCGCAGGTCGCGGTGTCGCAGTCTCCCCGGGCGAAGGCTGCTCAGGAGCAGGCGCTGATCGCCGCGAAGCGCACGGCCGACCAGGAGGCGCTCGGTGCACCCCTGATCCGGGTCGGGATGCTGGTCACGGTCACCGTCTTCGAGCGCGACATGTTGGACCGGGTGTCGCGGATGATCACCTCTCGCTTGGCGCCGCAGGCGCGGCTGCGGATGCGGCTGCCTCGAGGAGCGCAAGACTCCGCGTTCATCGCCGCGCTCCCGCTGGGGATGGTGCCGGCCAAGCACGCCGGGCTCGCTGCGTTCGCCGAGCAGATCTGACGGCAGGGAGGACTCCGATGGCTTTCACGAATCCGCCGCAGGTCGACGGAGCGCGGGCGCGCAGGGCCCGGGCGGCGCACGCCGTCGACCGGGCGTCCGAGCAGGCTGGATCCGAGGGCTTCTTCTCGACCCGCGGGCTGTCGCGCAAGGAGCGCAAGGCGCTGCAGGCGCCCGACCGGCCGGCGAAGTCCAAGCGGGTGTCGCGTCGTCGACGCAGGGCTGCCGAGGAGGGCGAGCTGGGCAAGCTCGGCCCGAAGGGCTGGCGGCTGCCGGGCGGCGGTCGCACGATGCGGGTGATGCCGACGCCGGAGTTCCGTGGGACGACGGTGCAGGTGTGCGGGCTCTACCCGTTCGTCGTCGGCTCCAGCCTGCCGTTGGTGGGCACCCCGTTGGGGGAGCACCTCGAGGGCCGCGGCTGGGTCTGCGGTGACCCGGTGTCGTGGTTCCTGTACGGGATGCTCAACAACCCGTCGGGCTTCGTCATCGCTCGGCCCGGTGTCGGGAAGTCGACGCTGATCCGGCACATCGCGGGTTTCCTGCCCTACAAGGGCATCCTCCCGATGATCTTGTCGGACTGGAAGCCGGACTACGTCGATCTGGTGCGCGAGATGGACGGCCAGGTCCTCTCGCTCAACCGCAGTGACAGGTTCGTCAACCCGCTCGACCCGGGCCCGGTCGCGCAGATGCTGGGCCAGCTCCCCGACGAGCTGCGGGCGCGGGTGCAGGCCAACGTCCGTGGTCGGCGGATCAACGTGGCGGTCGGTCTGTGCGCGCTGGCGCTCGGTCGTGACCTCGAGGCGCATGAGCGCAACATGCTCTCGGCCGCGCTCTCGGCGTGGGACACCGACAACGACGGCGTTGTGCCGGTGTTCGCCGACATCCAGCAGATCATCAAGGACCGCCATCCCAAGGTCCGGATCCAGGCGCAGGACCGCGGCGACACGGAGCGGTACGACAACCGCGCCGAGGGCCTGCTCGACGCGATGAACTCGCTGACCGGCGGTGACGAGATCTTCGGCGAGGTATTCGCCAGGCCCACGACCACGCCGCTGGCGCTCGACAAGCCGGTCGTGTTCGACCTGTCGGCGTTCGAGGAGATGGACCCGATCCTCCAGGCGGGCGTTCAGCTGGTGTGCTGGACGTACGGGTCGACGGCGCTCGCGGCCGCCAAGGTGTTGGCCGAGGCTGGGCTGGCACCGCGGCGGGTCTACCTGCTGGTGATGGACGAGCTCTGGCGGGCGCTGCGTGCCGCGGAGTTCATGGTCGACCGCGTCGACGAGATCACGCGGCTGAACCGGACCATCGGTCTGGGCCAGATTCTGTGCACGCACGGCATGGACGACTTGAAGCTCCACAACGCCGAGGCGACGGCGAAGGCGTGGGGCTTCGTGTCGCGCTCGGAGATGGTCTACATGGGCGGCCTCAACCCCGGCGAGATGGGCAACCTCGAGGAGGTCTTCGCGCTCTCCGAGGTCGAGAAGGACATGCTGACGCAGTGGGCCCAGATCGGTGAGCCTGACCCGGAGACGGGTCAGGGTGGCGAACCGCTCGGCAAGGGCAAGTTCATGATCAAGGCCGGCAAGCGGCCGGGGATCCCGTTCCGGCTCAACCTCACGCCGCTCGAGCGTGAGAGCGGCGTCCACAACACGTCGAAGACCTGGGACGACCAGATCGCTGCCGCCCACCGTGGTGGCGCGGCTCTCCTCGACGAGTACGTCGCGTGATGGAGGTATCGACGATGTCCACGAACACCGCCTGCACCAGCGGGCCCGCTCGCCCGGGCTGCGGCCCCTCTCTCCTCGCTGCTGGGGTTGACCGCGCAGCGGTCCGCCTCCCGAGGAGGCGCAGCGATGTCTAGCCAGCGGCCGAACAAGCAGCCGAACCTCGGCAACGACGGCCTGTGGCTGTGGCTCGCGGTGCTCGGGGTGCTGATCGTCGTGGTCGGCGGCTGGATGCTGGCCTACCTCGCGGCCTCGCTGTCGGGCCTTGGCGAGGGCGGGCCGGGTATCTGGCTGCTCGACCCCGGCCCGAAGGGCCGGTGGTCGGGCAAGGCCACGGTCCTGCTGGTCGCGTTCGTCGTTCCGCTGCTCGCCTTCACCTGGTGGCTGGTGAAGGCGATCCGGACGTCCCTGTCCGGCCGGGAGTGGACCGACAGCCTCGCGGCGTCGATGTCCTCGCGTCGCGACTTCGCCGAGCTGCTGCCCGAGGCGGTCGCCGCTGACACTGAGCGGCTGGGCTCGCAGGACGCCGGCATCGGCGTCTCGCTGTGCAAGGCGGTCCTCAACCACCAGTGGCTCTACTCGACCTACGAGTGGTGCCAGGTGTGGATCATGGGTCCGCGCGCCGGCAAGACGCGGTCGGTCGCGGTGCCGCAGCTCGTCGAGCACGGCGGCGCCGCGGTGGCGACGTCGAACAAGAGCGACATCGTCTACCTGACCCGAGGCCCGCGCTCGGAGCTGGGGAAGGTGTGGATCTTCGACCCGCAGGACATCTACCGCGAGGGCGTGAGGTTCTGGTGGAACCCGCTGACCTACGTCACGAACCTCGAGCGGGCCGAGAAGCTCGCTGCGATCTGGCTCAACTCCCGATCGGCGAGCGAAGCAGCCGCTGAGGATGCGTTCTTCGGACCGGAGTCCCGCAAGCTGCTGCGGAACATGATCATGGCCGCCGCGCTCGCCGGGGCGCAGGTCACGATGATCTCGCGGTGGCTGAACTTCCCCGATGGGGCGCCCGGTTTGGCGAACCCGGCCGACATCCTGCGTGAGCACGGCTTCACGGTCGCCGCCGACCAGGTCGAGTCCGCCCGCGAGAAGGTCGCGGAGACCAGGGACGGCATCTACGGCGGCGCGGCGTCAGGCGTGGGCTGGATGGCCAACCCGGACTTCGTCCGGTGGGTCACCGAGCCCGAGGAGGGCGGTATCGAGTTCTCGACTCGCGACTTCGTCCGGTCGACGCAGACGATCTACCTGCTGTCGAAGGACGGCGAGGGATCGGCCCGGGCCCTGATCGGCGCACTGACGATCGCGCTGTGGGAGGCCGGGCGCGAGCTGGCCGAGGAGAGCGGCGGCAGGGTGCCGACACCAGTGCTGTTCATGCTCGACGAGTGCGCGAACATCGTGCGCTGGGGCGAGCTGCCGGCGCTGTTCTCCTACTCCGGCAGCCTCGGGCTGATCCTGGTGGTGATCCTCCAGTCACGCGCCCAGGGCTTCAAGTGCTGGGGCAAAGACGGCTTCACCGAGATGTGGTCGGCCGCGAACATCAGTTTCGTCGGTCGCGGCATCAACGACGACGAGCACCTCTCGGCCCTGGCGCAACTGGTCGGCGATCGCCAGCGTCGCGACAACTCGATCAGCGTGGGGCGTGGCCAACGGTCGACGTCGACGCAGATCAAGGACGAGCGGATCCTCACCGAGGCCGACCTGCGGGCCCTGCCCCGCGGCCGCGGCGTGCTGTTCGTCTCGGGCACCCGGTCGATCCTGGCCGAGCTGGTCGACCTGTCGAAGCGCCGAGACGCCGCACGGATCGAGGAGTCGATCGCGGCGTTCAAGGAGCCGTGGATGGAGGTCGGCGACGAGCTGACGAGCAACAGCCGAGCGACCGACGACGAGCCGTGCGAGGTCGTCGCAGGAGAGGTGGTGTCCTGATGCCGATCAGCGACGACGACTTCGAGGGGTACGAGGACGCGTACGGCGGATTCGACGCTGTCGTCTCGGATCAGCTCGCCGCGACCGAACCGCGCAGCGAGGGGAGCGGGGCGCCTGACCGTCGCGCAACGGCGGCGCTGCCGACAGGCGACGTGATGGGTGCACGTGACGCGCTGGAGAAGGCGCGGGACGCTCACGAGGCGGCCCAGGACGCACTCGCGGACGCCGAGGGCCGGATCGCGGTCCTCGAAATCAAGGCCGAGGCGATCGAGGCCGACGACGAGCGCGAGCCATGGCAGAAGGCCGCGGCGCGCGAGGACCTGGCCAAGGCCCGACGAGCCTTCCGGCGGGCCGGGACGCTGGTCGAGCGCACCGAGCAGAAGCTTGCGGCTGCCGGCGAGCAGCTGGACGCCGAGGAGCAGGCCCTCGGGGCGGTGATGGCAGCCCCGGCGGAGGCCGACCCGAAGCCGGAGCCGCCGCGGTTCGCGACGGTCGAGCTCTTCGTGGAGAAGTTCGTGTTGCCGAACTGGATTCACAAGTACGTGGCCAACCGGGTGCACTGGTGCGCCCAGTGGTGGGAGCACGCCGAGGCGATCACCCGGCTGGAGGCGATCTGGGAGGCGTTCGAGGTGATGCGGCTGCAGCCCGCTCCGTCGTTCTCGACCTGGATGCGCGATCACTTCGACACCCATATGCGCACACTGACCGATCCTGAGGGCGTCTTCTTCGACTGCGACGTCAAGACCGGCCAGCACACCCCCAACAAACCCTGGCAGCTGACGCCGGCACCGCACGGGATGTTCGCGGTCATGGAGGCGGCCCAGATCCAGCCGCCGACCTCGAACCCGGCTGCTGGAGCGCCCGCCGACAGCATCGCCGACGGCCGGTCGGTTGTGTCGCAGGCCAGCGATATCAAGACCACCTCCCCGGCCGGCGCTGCCGCAGCTGCGCCGGCCGGGGCAGGTGCCAACATCACAAAGCGCACGACGACCTCGGGAGTATCGCGATGAGCGCAGGGCATGAGGAGTTCGAAGCCGGGCACGAGCTGGACCGGGCACTGCGTGCCGCGGTGACGGGCCTGTCGCAGGTGATGGAGCGCTATGCCCGACGCCGGCAGGAGCAGTCGCGAGAGTCCGCGGCGCGCTCTCGGGAGGAGTGGCTGGCGAACCGCGACGCCGCTCGCCAGCAGTACCTGCCGTGGACCTCGGAGGGGCGGCTGGAGAAGCTGCACCCGGTGGCCGCGTCGCAGAAGTGGGCGGCCGCGGCGGCGTGGTCGGGCATGGACCCGACGGCGCGGTTCGCCGAGCGGGACATGGCCGCCAGGATCATGCAGGCTCACGGCCAACACCCGTCGGTGCTGATCAACTTCACCGACACGTCGCGGCTGCCGGCAGACCCGGCCCCGGCCGCGAAGTTGCTGTCGATGAACGAGGCGTACGGGCTGGCGGCCACGCACGCACCGTCGTGGTACTCCATCCCCGACGAGGTGCGACCCCTCGAGGTCGACCGGCCGCCCGCAGGTGCGGTCGAGGAGGCGTTCCACGCCGACTGGCAGTACTACTCCGAGGCGGGGCAGCTCCCCGAGCGCTCGCAGTGGGAGCAGTGGGCGGTGCACGTCGGCCAAGCCGACGAGTTCGCGTCCGATCGCTGGCGCACTGAGGCGGGCGTCGTCGACGAGGACGCTCGTGACGCAGCGCTGGCGCGGGCATGGGACGAGGGCCGCGATGCGCGGGTCTCGACCGAGATCGGCGAACACGAGGCCGCCATGCACCAGGCCGGGATGGGCCGGCTCGACGATCACGTCCCGGGCCTGACCGACGGCCCGCCCGTCGACTTGGAGGCGACCCAGGACCACTCCTGGCACACCTACCTGACGCCGGGCCGGTTCGACGCGGCGACGGCCGACGAGGTCGCAACCGCGTGGCGCGACGCGTCGACTGCCTCGCTCACGGGCGACGTCGGCGCCCGGAAGTCGGCCGACCGGCTCGCAGCGATGATGCGCGAGCGTCGGGGCCTCGACCCGCAGGCGATGCTCATCGACGCACTGACGGAGCAGGCGTCGGTGAACACCGAGGCCCGCCGCAACGCCGAGGACCGTGCTCGGCGCAGCGAGGAAGCCGCACAGGGCGGCGTCGCCGCGACCTCGTCGACGTCGACGGCTGCCGCGACGGCGACGGCCGGTGGCTCTGCAGACCTGGTGAGCGGCGATCGGGTGATCGAGCTCAACGAGATGGCCGCGGAGTACTACGCGTCGAACCTGCGCCCCGGGACGCCGGCGCACCGGAAGTTCACCGAGCGGCTGGGAGCGGACTTCGAGTCCGGTCCGTGGGTGCTCGGTGCCACGCGACCGGGGTGGCAGAACCTGACCAATCACCTGCGGTCCAAGGGTGCCACCGACGGCGAGATGGTCGCGGCCGGGCTGGCGGAGCCGGGGAAGTTCGGGGTCCGCGACATCTTCCGTGACCGGATGATGATGGGGGTGCGGCACCACGAGACCGGCGAGCTGGTCGGCTTCCTCGGCCGGGATCTGTCGGGCGACCCGCGGGCGCCGAAGGTCCGCAACACCGCGGAGACGGCCGCGTTCCGCAAGGGCGACCACGTCTTCGGCCTGTACGAGGCGCAGCCCGGTGCCCGGCTGGTCCGGGTCGAGGGACCCTTCGACGCGCTCGCGGTGACGCTGGCCTCGGAGGGCAAGGCGCAGGGTGTCAGCACGATGGGCACCGCGATGACCGACACCCAGGCGAACGCGATCACGGAGAAGGCCAACGGCCGCGTGTGGCTGGCCAACGACAACGACGAGGCCGGGCAGAAGGCGACCGAGGGCGACTTCTTCAAGCTCAGCGAGCGCGGCACCGACGTGCGGCAGGTCGAGGTTCCCGACAAGGACCCGGCCAAGGCGTGGGAGACCAAGCCCGCGCTGCTGCGCAGCAGCCTCGCGGAGCTCCCGCAGGCACCCACGGCCGCAGAGACGGTCGTGGAGCGCTACATCCGCACCTCGCCGGAGGAGCGGGTGGGTTACACCCTCGTCGACGGCAACCGGAGCACGGTGGCGTCGTTCGACGACCTCATCGCGAAGGTGAGCCCGTACGTCGAGGACCCGATCGACCGCGAGCTCCTGGCGCGCCGTGGTGTCGAGCTCGACGCCGCCCGGGGCGCCCGCCACGAGGCGCAGCGGGTCGAGGCGGGCAGCCGGTCCGACGCAGACGCCGCGGCGAGCGACCTCGCGGCTGCGCGGGCGGGTCAGGTGGCTGACGGGGCGACGGGGGACGGCGATGCCGGCGACTCGACGCCGTCGACGCTGACCGACTCGGACCCGCGTGCGCAGCGGGTCGAGCAGCTCGAGGACCGCTCGGCCGCGGCCGAGCATCAGCTGCAGCTCGACGAGGGCATCACGACCGACGCGGAGACGGCGGAGGCCAAGGCGTACGACCGCCGAGACGAAGCCCAGCGACACCAGATGTCGGAGCACGCGGAGAGCGCGAGGGACGCCTCGTCGCACGGCTTCTCCCAGTCCACGCAGGACCAGCTGCAGAGCGCGCCGGCACGTCGCGAGGGCGTGCAGGCGAAGGTGCAGCGAGGGTCCGGGGTCAAGCACACCCAGGGCCGCACGCTGCGCCGCTGAGGCTGCGCAGGCCGCTGGTGAGGAGAGAGGGAATCGGGGTAGAGGGCATGCGAGGATCACGGCGACCTAGGAGTGACGCGTGGCGCGACCGGACGACGAGCAGCTCGAGCTCGACCTTTGGGGCACCCCAGAACCGGTCGCCGATGCGCGCCTCGACGAGGCACGCTCTGCGTCGACGTCGCCCGCAGGCGGCGTCCGCGTCAGCGATCAACCACCTCTCGACCTATTTGCGACGGATGACGCAGAAGGGGAGCTCGATGAATCGGTACGGGCTGCTGGCCCAGGCGCACTGGAGGACCCACGCGCCGCAGAAGTACGCGGCGCTGGAGGACCCGAGCGAGTTCTTCGAGACGCTGGGGGAGACGGTGGCCGCGCAGGTGGCGGAGACCAGCTCCCGGCTGGAGGCGACGCTCCCGGCCGATCTGGAGTACCTGGATCAGGTCGGGCAACTGCGGACGATCCAGAAGCAGGCCGAGGAACTGGTGCTGACGGAGCTGGTCTACTCGGTGACGCCGGAGCCGTCCTCGCGGGCGGAGGAACTGGCCGAGCTGCTGGCGATGCTGCCGGGACCGGCGATGATCGAGGACTCGCTCCAGCGGCTGATGCAGGAAGCCGAGGAGGAGGCCGAGCGGGAGGGCTGGAGCCAGCCACTGCTCAGCGACGACCAGGAGGAGCAGCGGGCCCGGCTGACGGCCCTGCTCCCGCTGGTCCGGCTGGAGCGGGAGCCGGAGGAGATGAGCTCGACGGAGCTCGACGACCGGATCCGGGCGCTGACGCCGTTCCTGCCGACCGGGAGCCTGCCCAGCGAGCAGTAGCGTTCCGGCCGCGCTCCCAGGACCAGCTGGCGCCCTCGGGCGGCAAGGCGCGGTTCGCTGCGAACGTCGCAGCGATCGAGACCGCCCGCCGGCTCGAGGCCGAGGGCCGGCCCGCAACGGTCGAGGAGCAGCAGGTCCTCGCCCGCTGGTCGTCGTGGGGCGCGATCCCGCAGGTCTTCGACGACCAAAGGCCCGAGTGGGCCGGGGAGCGCGAGCAGCTGCGCAACCTGCTCGACGACGCGGCCTACGACGCTGCCCGGCGTACGACGATCAACGCGCACTACACCGATGCGGCGTACGTCGACCAGGTCTGGATCACGCTGACCGACCTCGGCTTCGCCGGGGGAGACGTGCTGGAGCCGGGCTGCGGCTCGGGCACGTTCATCGGCATGGCGCCCGAGGGCGCCCGGATGGTCGGGGTCGAGCTTGACCCGACCACCGCGGCGATCGCCCGCGGCCTGTACCCGCAGGCCGACATCAGGGGGGAGTCGTTCGCGACGACGCGGTTCCCGCGCGGCCACTTCGACGCCGTGGTGGGCAACGTGCCGTTCGCAGACGTCAGCCTGCACGACCCGCAGCACAACGCCGGCGGGCACTCGATGCACAACCACTTCATCCTCAAGTCGCTGGCGCTGACCCGGCCCGGTGGCATGGTCGCGGTCCTGACGAGCAGCTTCACGATGGATGCCACCAACCCCGCTGCCCGCCGCGAGATGAACGGCATGGCGGACCTGGTGGGCGCGGTCCGTCTGCCCACGGGCGCCCACCGTCGAGCCGCCGGCACGGAGGCCGTGACGGACCTGCTGATCTTCCAGCGTCGTGCCGACGGCGTACCGCCGCGGGATCTGACCTGGGAGACCGTCACGCCGCGCCAGCTCGACGGGCCCGAGGGTCCGGTGGTCGTGCGGGTGAACAACTACTTCGACGAGCACCCTGACCACATCCTCGGCACGCTGCGGGTCGGGCAGGGCATGTACGGCGGCGAGACGCTGCACGTGGTCAGCCCCGATCTGAGCACCGTCGACGGGCACCTCGCTGTCGCGCTGTCCGACATCGTGAACCGGGCCCGCGGCCGCGGCCAGGTGTTCACCCAGGTCAGCGTCGAGCAGGCCGCCGAGCGACGCGAGGCGGTCAGCCAGCTGACGGACCTGTGGGACGGGTCGATCGTGGCCGAGGGCAGCGAGTTCCGTGTCGCGCACGGCGGCCGCCTTGAGCCTCTGCAGGTCCCCAAGACCCAGGCGGTCGAGCTGCGGGCGCTGCTCGAGCTGCGTGACGGTGCTCGGCGCCTGCTCGAGGCCGAGGCCGGCGACGCCGAGGACACCCCGGCGATGCAGGAGCAGCGTTCCGCGCTGCGGGCCGACTACGAGCGGTACGTCGCCAAGTACGGGCCGCTGAACCGCTACACCCTGCGCGGCACCGGCCGTTACGAGCCGGTGACCGACCCCGAGACCGGTACGCCGGTGCTGGACCCGGCAACCGGTGCCCCGGAGCGGGGCGCCGAGGTCATGGCGCGGATCACGCCGCGGTCGATGGTCACGTTCCGGCAGGACCCGCACAGCGCGCTCGTGCGGGCCCTGGAGCGGTTCGACGAGGAGTCGCAGACCAGCACGCCGGCGTCGCTGCTGGTGCAGCGCGTGGTCGTGCCGAGGCCGGTGAAGCAGGGCGCGGAGACGCCGTCTGAGGCGATCGCTCTGTCGCTCGACGAGACCGGCCGCGTCGAGCTGCCGTTCGTCGCGCGGCTGCTCGGCGTCGACGAGGACGAGGCCCGGACCGCGCTCGGTGACCTGGTCTACGACGACCCGGTCACCGGCGAGCTGGTGCATGCACCCGACTATCTGTCGGGCGACGTGCGCTCC
The DNA here is from genome assembly GCA_024508855.1 of Xanthobacteraceae bacterium. Taxonomy (GTDB): domain Bacteria; phylum Pseudomonadota; class Alphaproteobacteria; order Rhizobiales; family Xanthobacteraceae; genus 62-47. The sequence continues at coordinate 21,450 of JANINJ010000034.1, read as the reverse complement.
AAGCTCGACGCCGCCGTCGAGGCGGCGGCCACCGATGACCGGTTCGGGGTCAACGTCGAGGCGCTGCGTGAGGTCCTGCCCGACCCGATCGGCGTGGAGGAGATCGAGGCGCGGCTCGGTGCGGTGTGGATCAGCCCGCAGCTGCACCAGCAGTTCCTCGAGGAGGTGCTCGAGGACCGCAGCGTGCGGGTCGAGAACCCGATGCCCGGCGAGTGGGAGGTCCGCGGCAACCGCAACGGTGTGCGGGCTAACGTCGATTGGGGCACCGAGCGCCGTCCGGCGACGGAGATTGCCCAGGCGCTGATGGAGCAGAAGCGCATCGAGGTCTCCGACGAGATCGAGGGACCTGATGGGCGCAAACGTCGGGTGCTCAACCCGGTCGAGACGACGGCCGCCCAGGAGAAGGCCGACGCGCTGCAGGAGCGGTTCTCCGAGTGGGTCTGGGAAGACCCGCAGCGGGCCAGCGAGCTCGCCGAGATCTACAACCGACGGTTCAACTCGATCCGGCTGCGCGACTACGCCGAGGCGGGCGACTACCTGACCCTGCCCGGGCTGACCGCGTCGATCACGCTGCGCCCGCACCAGCGGGCCGCCGTGGCCCGGATGATCGCCGAGCCGTCGGTGGGCCTGTTCCACCAGGTCGGTGCCGGCAAGACGCTCGAGATGATCTGCGGCGCCACCGAGATGAAGCGGATGGGCCTCGTCTCGAAGCCGGCGATCGTGGTTCCCAACCACATGCTCGAGCAGTTCAGCCGCGAGTGGCTGCAGGCGTACCCGCGGGCGCGGGTGCTCGCGGCGTCGACCGCCGACCTGACCGGCGACAAGCGCCGGCTGTTCGTGGCCCGCGCGGCCGCGAACGATTGGGACGCGATCATCGTGACGCAGGGTGCGTTCAAGAAGATCGGGCTCTCCGGCGACTTCGAGGCCCGCTACATCGACCAGCAGCTCACCGAGCTCCGGGCCGGGCTGGAGGCCGCGAAGGCGGCCGAGAGCATGAGCGTGAAGCGGATCGAGAAGCGGATCCTGGCCGTCGAGGAGCGGCACAAGAAGGCACTCGCGATGCCGCGCGACCCGGGGGTGAACTTCCAGGACACCGGGATCGACTATCTGGTGGTCGACGAGGCGCACATGTACAAGAACCTCGCGACCGTCTCGAACATCCGTGACGCGGCGATCGAGGGATCCCAGCAGGCCACCGACCTGCACATGAAGCTGGAGTACCTGCGCCAGACGTACGGCGATCGGGTGGCCACGATGGCCACCGCGACACCGCTGGCGAACTCGGTGACCGAGGCGTACGTGATGCAGCGCTACCTGCGCCCCGATCTGCTGGCCGCTGCCGGCGTGACGTCGTTCGACGGCTGGGCGGCCACCTTCGGCTCGCAGGTCACCGAGATGGAGATGGGTCCCGCGGGCGGGTTCCGCCTCAAGACCCGGTTCGCGAAGTTCCAGAACGTCCCCGAGATGCTGCGCATGTGGCACGTCTTCGCAGACGTGAAGACGGCCGAGGACCTCGACCTCCCGGTGCCCGAGCTGGCACCGCGGGCCAGCGACGGCAAGCGCGACGTCGAGACTGTCGTGCTGCAGCCGACCCCCGAGCTCGAGGAGTACATCGGCGCGATCGCAGACCGGGCCGAGAAGGTCGCGAGCCGCCAGGTCAGCGCGCACGAGGACAACATGCTGTTGATCTCGACCGACGGCCGGAAGGCCGCGCTCGACCTGCGGCTGGTCGACCAGACCGCGCAGCAGAGCGGCACGGTCAAGCTCGACGCGGTCGCAGGCCGCATCCTCGAGCACTGGCGCGAGAACCGCGGCAACGTCTACGTCGACGAGGCCACGGGCGAGCCGAGCCCGGTGCGCGGCAGCCTCCAGCTGGTGTTCAGCGACTTGGGCACCCCGCACGAGACCAGGTGGGATGCCTACACCGAGCTGCGGCGCAAGCTGATCGAGGGCGGCATGGCGCCCGACGCCGTCCGGTTCATCCACGAGGCGAAGAACGACGCCGCCAAGGCTCGGCTGTTCGCCTCGGCGCGTGCTGGCCACGTGGCGGTGCTGATCGGGTCGACCGCCAAGATGGGTGTCGGCACGAACGTCCAGAACCGGCTCTCGGCAATGCACCACGTCGACTGCCCGTGGCGGCCAGCCGACCTCGAGCAGCGCGACGGCCGGGGCATCCGCCAGGGCAACCAGAACGACGAGGTCGCGATCTTCCGCTACGTCGTCGAGCGTTCCTTCGACGCGTACTCGTGGCAGACCGTGGGCCGCAAGGCGACCTTCATCGCCCAGGTGATGAAGGGCCGCCTCGACACCCGCGAGATCGAGGACATCGGCGATACCGCCCTCTCGGCCGCCGAGGCCAAGGCACTGGCCTCCGGCAACCCGCTGGTGCTGGAGAAGGCCAACGCCGACGCCGCGTACCAGAAGCTGCGCCGCCAAGAGGTCGCGCACCACCGCGCCCAGGCCGCGCTGCGCCAGACCCGGCACAGCGCCGAAGGGAAGATCGAGACCCGCCAGCGCGACGTCGACGAGCTGCGGACTGCGGCGGGCCGCACGATCGACACGACCGGCGACGCGTTCCGGATGACGGTCGCGGGCGCCGTGTTCACCTCGCGGGCCGACGCTGCGGCCGCGGTGGCCTCGTGGGCTACCCGCAACCACCAGGTGATCTTGTCGACGTCGCGGTACGACGAACCGCTCGTGCTCGGCACCGTCGCCGGTCACGACGTGACCGTGACCGGCGATCGTGCGCCGGCGATCGACCGCAACCCCGAGCACATGGCGGTGGTCGCGCTGGCCGGCGTGCCCGGCTCCGCGCACCGGACCAGCCTGCGCGAGCTGCAGGCGGCGAGCGTCGGCCTGATCCGCAGCATCGAGAACAAGGCCACGGCGATCGGCAAGCGGATCAGCACCTACGAATCCGAGATCGTTGAGGCGAGCCGGATCCTCGACGACGTCGAGAGCAAGCTCGGACGCCCGTTCCCGCACGCCGAGGACCTGGTCGCGGCGAAGCAGCGGGTCGACGACGTCGACGCCGCCCTCTCTGCCCAGGCCGAGCCCGAGAACGCCCCGCCCGCATCGGCGGCGGTCGTGGACGGCGACGGACCGGAGCTGAGTGACGCAGCGCGTGCCGCGCTCGAGGCATCCGGGCACGGCCGACGGCCGACGTCGACGACGTTCGCGCAGCCCAGCGCTGCGCCGGCAGGAGCGGGTGCAGGGGAGGCACAGGTCGACCGATCGGCAGCGGTGGCGCCTCGGGCGCCGGGGCGTCCGTTGAGCCGCTGACAGACTCGCAGCGAGGAGAGGGAAGCCGTGCCGGAGAAGCCGCCCAGCGTGCCGGGCGCGGTGAGCCCTCGCCCACGAGACACGTTCCGCGTGACCTGGTGGATGCTAGGCGGCTTCGCGCACGGCGCGCGGCGCCGGGCCTCGTCCAGGGCGGCGCGCACCTACAACGTCGCCACGGGCGTGCTGTGGTTGATCTACCTCCCGCTGATGTGGGCGCTGTTCGTCGCCAAGATGCTCAGCCCGAGCAGGCGCTACTACATGAGCCCTGAGCGCGACGCGGTCTTCGCGATCGCGGCCAAGCGGGGCGCCGTGTGGCAGCGAGAGGACCACCTGTGCGCCCGTCCGGGGACCGGCGCTGGCGGGCGGCTGCGTCGCAGGATCTTCGAGCACCTGGTGCCGCTGATCGACGACGCCGGCATCACGGTGATCAGCACGGCGGCGCACGAGCGTCTGGCGCAGATCTACTGCGCCGAGCTCCCGGGCCTCGTCGACGTCGGTCGCGGCCATCCTCGCGGCCGCGAGCTTCGTCGGCCACCTGTAGGCCCGACGGCGGCGGAGCGCGGTCGCGTCGAGCAACTGCTCGAGGAGGTCGCCGCCGACGTCGGAGACGTCCAGGCGAGCATCACCGCCGACCCTGGCCCCGTGATGGCGATCCGCAGGCCGGTGGCCTCGCGCCGCGGCACGGACCCGGTTCGCATCGAAGTGCCGCTGCTCGCCGTACGTAGGGCCAGCGACGACGCGCTGCGGTGGTCGCTCGCACACGAGTGCGCGCACCTGGTCGCGGACGACCTCAGCCTTCGTGCTCGTCTCGCGTGGACGGGCCGCACGCTCGCCCGCACCGCGGGCGCGGCGGTAGTCGCCCTCGGCGGCGCCTACGCCCTCGGCGGCGCGCTGCTGGTCCTCCTGGGCGACGGCCTGCCGGTCCTGATCCTGCTCGCGCTCGCCCTGGCGCTGGTGCCGCTCGCGCTCGGAGTCATGACGTTGCTGCGGTGGCCCGACGTCGTGCTGCAGTCCCGCAGGTCGGCCTGGCGCTCGCGGGCTACCGAGCTGCGGTGCGACCTGATCGCAACCCGACGCTTCGGTCCCGACGCTGCCCTCGAGGCGCTGCAGCTCCTCGAGGAATGGGACTCCCGGCCCGAGACCCGTCGCCGGCACGGCCGGTACGCGACGCACCCGCCCGCAGAGCTACGGATAGCGGCCGTCGTGGCCGGGGATCCAGCACAAGACACCACGTACGCCGCGGCGAGCAGGCTTCTACGCTCGCTCACGTAGCTTCTCGCAGGTCGTCTTGCTACCCGCCTGTGTCTGGCGGTACGAACGTCCGACTGTCGCCGCTGGGGTCGGCCTCTTCCCCGTAGATCTGGATGGTGGACCCGCACATGCAGCCGCCGGGTGCGTCGAGGAGGCCCACGACGATGTACTGATCGGCGGTTAGCGGTCGGGGACGCTGGACGAGCGCGAGGTTGAGGGTTCCCTCATGACGAAGAACCTGCTTCTTCGGGCCGATGGTGAAGTCGCTTCCCCCGACCCAAGGGCCGCCGCCGCCCGTGGCGATGACGGCGGCGGCGTAGGTAAGCCCGTCCGATGATCCCGTTTCGCGCCAGGCGTCGGGGACCACAGTCTCCGCGGACCCATCGGTGAGCGGGATGTACGAGACCTTGAGCCTGTAAAGATCACCGTCCTCGCTGGTGCACCGGATGGCCTCGTTGTCATCGCGAACGAGCGCGATCGCGAAGGTCTGAGCTGGGTTGACAGCAAAGGTCCCCTCGGTCGCCTTCTTGGACTTCAACGAGGTCGCGCATACCTCCATCAGGCGTCGACCGGACGCGTCCGTGACGGGGACAGGAGGTCGCTTAGGGTCGTGGACGGCCTGGCCGTCAGACCCGCCCGATACGAGCAGCCCGGCGACGAGAGCTACGGCTGCGGCCCCGGCACCGCCCACCGCGACTGCGGCCCGTCGTCGACGGCGACGCGCCCGGAGTCCCGCTGCGACGGCAGCCTCGATAGCGGCGTAGTCGACGCGAACGTTGCGGATGCTCATGACTGCGTCCTCGTCCCAGTTTTCGGGTGGTCTTCGATGTCGAGGCCGGCCGCGGCTGCCCTGTCCCTATACCGCTGACGGACCTTCCCCACCTTGGACTTGCGGCAGCCGAGCTCCGCCGCGATCTGTTCGTACGTCTTCTCCGCGAGGACACCTGCGAACACCGCAAGCTCCTCCCTTGTCATCCCTTCCACGAAGATCTGCGCTTGCTCGCGGTTCAGGGCCATCACGGCGGGGTCGTCCACAATCCAGCCAGGCTGCCCTTCTTGGAGGGGTACCTCACGGTGACGGGAGTCGCGCTTCTTGAGGTCGTCTTTGAAGGCGTTGCGCATGATCGTGGCGGCCCAACCGGGCGTCTGCTTCCGCGCGCTGAACCACGACTCTGCGACCTTCACCATCGTCACGCTGAGGAGATCCTCGGCGTTGTGCTGGTTGCGACACAGGTACATAGCGAGCCGGTACAGGCGCTGATAGTTCTCGGCGAAGAACTGAGCCGTGAGCTGGCCCCACTCCTCGTCGCTCGTCACGCCTGAGGATCCTGCCAGACTGCTTCGGTCCCGGGGGTCGCGTCCACGCGCAGGCGCACATCCGGACTCGGGCAGAGCTGCCGGCCTGGCCACCAGGGCCCCGGTTTGGACAGATCTCACGTCTTTCAGACGAGTGCGACGTGCCGATTTCCACGGATTCCACTGAAAAAGAAAAAGAAAAATGAGCCGTGGAAATCCGTGGCGCCGTCTCGTCTCTATCGGCGAAGCCCGTCCCCCCGGGAGAACCCTGGGACGGACGGGGAGACCCGGCCCTGGGCACCCCCAGGCCCTTCCCGAAGGAGTGAGTTCGCATGACGAACACGATCAGCGTCCGATCGCACGTCACCAACGACGTGCCGACGCTCACCAGCCCGTCCACCGCTGACGCTCGGGGCGCGCTTCGTCGCGCGGTCCGGCTGACGAAGGCCGTCGTCGTCACGCTGGTCGTGGCGCTGCTGGTCGCGCTCGGCAGCAAGGGCGTGGTCGAGCCTCACCCCGACCGAGCAGACGCCGCTGTCAGCCCGGCCGAGCAGAGCAGTCCGGCGGTTCAGTCGGCGGGCGTGGCCGAGGATGCCGCGCTTCCCGCTGAGGAGGTCTCCGCCGCCGACCTCGGCGGTCTCGAGCTCGTCGGTTTCGACCCGTGGCGCGGCCTGAGGTACAGCTGGGGCAAGACCGTGAACTTCGTGGGCTGCATCTTCGGTGTCGGCGTTCCGATCGGTGTGGCGTGGGGTCTCGCGACGAACCCGTACTTCTGGCGGTACGTGCTGGGGATGGGTCAGCTCCCGACCAGCGCCGTCGTCACGATCGGCCGCAGCGGTGCGGCGATCGCCAGCTGGGTCAAGAAGCGCTGCGTGACCGCCATCCGCTGACAGGACTCAGCGACCCCAACAGAGTCCCGGCGTCGACCACCCTGGGGGGTGGTCGACGCCGGCGCTTGCTGTGCGTGCGGAAGCCGCAGCTCAGAATCGGGAAGGCGGCCGCTCGTTGGGGGCGGGCACGACCTCTGACGAGAGTCGCCACTCGACGCGGTGAGCGTCGTCGTTCTCGGCGTAGACGACGAGTGCCTCCCAGCCACGTTTGGGGTGGCGCCGCCACGCAAGGAGCAGGCCGGGGTAGGTGGCCTTAGTCCATTCCGGCCGCACCCACACGTGCTGCGCCGCCATGCACCCAGAATAGAACACATGTTCGAAGCATGGCCGCCGGGGGCGCGTCACGCTCGGAGAGGTGCCCGCGTGGCGCTAGCGGGCCCGGTCAACGGCTGGCGAGCTTTGACGATCAGCCAAATGACCAGCGCGAGCGGCACGATCACGACGCCACCGATGAGGCCATGATGATCAGCCACTCGGCACCCTGAGGCATGCCGACGAGCGGTAGCACGGTGAGGCTCACTCGGCGGGGAACGCGGTGGGCCACTGCGCCTTGACCGTGTGCTCGCTGATGCCGGCCTGGAGCCGGTTGTGGGCGCGGCTGGCCAAGGTCGCCATCGCCTGCGCGACTGCAGCCGGGATCTCTCGGTCGATCCCGGTCAGGAACCCATACAAGGTGTTGACCGCGGTCGCTTCCTGCGGAGTCATGCGCGCCATTGCTGTCCCTCCCGTCGGCACGTCCGCGCGGGTCCGCGCGGACTCCTCAGGCTTGCACTGGGAACGGACGGCCGCAGCGGATTCGGTCAGGAAGCCGTCTCGCCCGAGGCATCGTCACCGGCGCTGGCCGGCGCGACTAGGAGCTCGCCGCCGTCCGGCTCTCGCTCGCCGGTGCGCCGGTACAGTCCGTGTGCGCCGAGGAAGTCGATCATCGTCTGGACCGACTCGCTCGCGTCCCAGGTGGTGGGCGCCTTGCCTTCGTGGGCGGCCTTGTTGCGCCGGTCCTTCAGCAATCGCAGCCGGTCGAACGTCACCGCGAGCGGCAGGTTCGACCTTTCGGCGATGTCAATGAAGTCGCCGAGTGCCGTCGACGGCTTGATGCGCTTGCGCTGGTTCTCCGGAAGGTCCCCGCTGTCGGCCTTCTCGCGGACGTGCCGGCTCAGGACGACCTCAACAGCGGTCGCGGCCTCGAGGGCGGCACGGCGAGGAGCGTTGCGGCGTAGAGCTGCGCGGGCGTCACGGCTCAGCATCTCCTCGACCGGCGGCTCAGCGCCCTCGGCCACGATGCGGAGCACGAGTTGCCACTCCTTGGCCCGCAGCGGCAGGACGTGCGGGGTGGTGAGTTGCATGCCGATAGCGTCGTCGTGAGGGGGCTCGATGAAGGTCAGGCCCTCGCCAACGAACTTCGCGTCGTAGACGCGGTGCTTCGGATCGAGGTCCTGACCAGTGAGGATCTCGACCCATGTTCGGACGTTGTCATACCAGGGCTCGACGTACTCGGCCAACTGAGCATCCGCGGTGCGCCACGCCTGGCGCTCGTCGACTGGCGCTTCGACGTCCGTCAGCGCCACCCGATGCAGAGTGGCGGCTGGGCGCAGTGACTCAGGCACCCATCCCGCGGTGTTCGTTCGGGCCCAGACCACGTCCTCCCCGGATAGGTCGGGGTGGTCGGCAACGCCGGCGACGGCCGGTGGCCCTCCGAGCGGCTTCGGCTCAATACCGGGCATCACCACGTTGAAGCGAACGGGTCCGAACCCGGTCGGGTACGTCTTGCCCAGAGCGTCGCATGTGATCCAGATATGCATGGGCAGCTCGAACACGGCTCGCACGTCCATCACCCGGGGTTCCTCCTCAGCCTCGCGCAGGGTGCGCGTTCAGGCTACGTGGCTCAGCTGGATGGTCTGGTCGACTTCGTCGACGCGCAGGGGAGCGATCAGCTGAGGCCCGTTCGTGCCGACCCGGTTGACCTCGCGGGAGACTGCGCGGATGCCGAGGAGCGGCGGGCGGATGCCCTCGAGAACCTCAGCGATCGCGGCCGGGTCCTGACATGTCGGGTCGAGCCATGCGTCGATCCGGTCAGCCGGGAGGATGACGGGTGTCCGGTCGTGGATCTCGCCAGCGGGGCCGGTGGCCTCGCAGGTGATGATCGCGGCCGACCACAGCCAGCGGTCAGGGTCGTCCTTGTCCTTCTCAGGGTCAGGCCACCACTCGTAGAGGCCGGCGAAGCTCAGCCCCGTGCCGGCGGCCGGGTGCAGGTAGTACGGCTGCTTGAAGGTGTTGCCCGCCTCGTCCGTCTCGGCCACCCACTCGTAGTAGCCGTCTGCCGGGATCACCGCCCGTCGACGGCGGTACGCCGTCCGCCAACTCGGTTTCTCGGCGATCGTCTCGACCCGGGCGTTGATGAGCCGGCTACCGATCTTGGTGTCCTTCGCCCAGGACGGTACGAGACCCCAGCGCACGTCGTGCAGCTGGCGCTCGATCGCGCCGGACTCCTTGTCCTGGCGGTCGACGACGGCATAGATGGAGGTCGTGGGCGCGACGTTGTACTGCGCCCCTAGGCCGGCGCCCTTGACCGCGGCGACGTAGAAGTCAGCGACGTCATCGGAGCTACGGGTAGAGGCATAGCGACCGCACACGCTCCCGAGCATAGGCAGGCCCTTAGCCTTGCTGCGTGCTCAAGCTCGTCACCGTGATCCAGGAGAAGCCGGCGGAGGGGTACCGGGGCGAGGAGGTCCTCGCGTTCGACCGGATCGTGACCGAGGCGGCCGACTACGACGAGGCCAAGGCGGCGGCGCTCGAGCGGATGCCGGCGGGCTGGCGCGTCGCGTCGTTCCGGGTCGTGGACCGCGAGATTTCCTGAGCTGGCTGATCCCCCGCGCGCGACGAGTGACCCCCGGCCAGCCGGGGCGAAGGTCCCGACTTGGAGGGATCGGCGGCGAAGTGTCGGCCCGTCGTGGGAGTGTCTGCTCCGGAGGCCCCGCGATGACCCGAGACGTCGCGGGGCTTCCGCGTTGAGTGACCGTTGACATGGTGGGTTGATGGTGATTGCACCGTGGGTGCATAATCGGTCTCGCAAGGGGCAGTAGCCCTGCGAAGTAGGCCCGGCAGTTCTCCGGACGGTGAACGAGCCGGGCTCGCGCCTTTTTGACTGCTGGCTCAGAGCAGCCGTTCCTCGTAGAGGATGGGCGCGCAAGCCGCCTTCCAATCCCCGCCCCGCTGGGAGCACCAGGCGACGGCGTCGCTGATCCACAGCAGGGGCTCCGCCTTCGCAGGGAGGTGCCGATACTCGGGAGAGGCCGGCTCGAGGCGGAATCGCTGAGCGATCATCCGCCGGTCGGCTATGGCGACGGAGTCGTCCAGCTCGAGGACGAGCATGCGCGCCTGGGCGTCGATGGCGTCGTCGAGGATCGCCTTCATGCAGGCCGAACGGCCGGCCGGGTGGTTCTTGGTCTTGGCGATGTACAGCGTCACCTGGACGTCGAGCTTGCACATCTCCGCCATGAGCTGTCGCCGGCGGGCGTCCTTCTCGCCCTTGAAGTGGATCCGCTCCTGACGGGGAAGCAGCAGTCCGCGCAGCTGCTTGCGGGCGGCTGCGAGGTCTCCGGGCAGCATCGCAGCCGCAGCCATGACGTAGTCACGGCTCTTCGTCTCGTCGACGAACACGTGCGGTCCGGTGTGCCTGGTCATGAGCTGGTCCTCTGGTCGCCTTCTCTGCGATCTCACGGGGTCATGTCGCGGTCGTTCCGCGCCTGGAAGAACCGTAAGACCTGGCGCAGACGCAGCTACCACGACCGTCCGACCGATCCGCCTGTCGAAGCGATCTGTCGGTCCCCGCCCGCACGGCTTCGCCAGCCGCGCCGTGCACATCGGCGAACCGCACGGCAACGGCGCTGGCCATGAGCACCCGGTCGAGGCGTCGAACCAACCAGTTAGGAGCCCGACCGACCATCCAATGCGAGCAACGGAGCCACAGCACGGCAAGCAAGGTGGACGGCCACCAGCGCGCCGCGAGACAACGGCACTACGCCTACGTCCCAAAGTCGACGCCCGGGGCGAGCTGGTCTCTGAGTGAACCCCCATTGCGCAGGGAGGTCGCCGAGAAACCGATCAATCGGCGTCGATCAGATCCACTCCGCATGAAGCCTGCGTCGCTTCGTCGATGCGTCCTTGAGCTTCGATCCTCTCGGCAAGCGGAGCCGACGCACTCTCGCGGGAGATGGTGGTTACCTGCTCGAACTCGGGGGCATCTGGCCCAATTTCGCCGTTCAGTACGTCGTTAACCGTCCCAAGAGAGAGGCCCGCAGCTTCCCACGCCGCGACCACAGCATCGTGGCTTTGCGCGACGAGTTCCCAGTCTGCTCGAATGTCGCTCGGCGCAGCTGCGACAATCTTCTGATACTCGTCATGCTCGGCTTCGACGTCGATATCGCCTGTTGCCGCCCACCCGGCCTTGATCGCGGAGGCGGAATCGACCAGTCCACAGTAGTCCTGCGCGCCGCCCCCGGCGCCCGACCCGTCACCAGCCAATGTGGGTTCACTGCCGGGGGAAGAGCCTGAGTTGCTCGGGCTTTCAGCGTCCTGGCTGCCGGAGCATCCTGCGACAACGAACGAGATAGACAACACAACCATCGCGGCAACCGTGCGCATGGCGCAGAACGTACAACACGCATGCTCCGCGGGGGCCCGACATTGGGTAATGCGGCCCTCGAAGATCATGCCCCACTCCCGTTGCTTATGTGCCGATAAGAATCGTTATGCCATTTGTCAGGAATCTCTGACAGATTTCTAGGTTCTGTCAGCCGCGCATGACATACTCCCTCGCATGGGCTGGATGACTGAGGACGGACTACATGAGGGCTACGTCGTGCCCGTGTTCGCGGACGGCGTCCGCGGCGCCGGCATCAGCGGCGGCGGGATTCCCGACGACCAGGTGATCGTCGGCTCTCACTACGACGACAGCGATCCCAGTCGGCCGACAACTCACTACGAGACCCGCCCCGCGGCCGAGGCGATCGGCTGGTGCATCGCGTGCGCGTGCCGGGACCGCTCGGGGCTGCTGCTCGATCCCGAGAAGCAGTGGGTGAGCGCCCTGCTGGCCCGGGTGCCGTCGCGCAGCCTCGAGGACGTCTCCGGCGGTCGTATCTACGCCGCCGACGAGGACGTCATCTACGTCGCCGACGGCGGCGAGGTCGAGGAGCAGCTCCGGCGCCGTTGGACTACCGAGCACGCCGGTGGTCGCGAGGCCCTGGCCCGGGTCGTGGCGGCTCAGGAGCGCGTGCGACAGGCCGAGCACGAGCTGGACGCGGCCGTCGCGGAGGCCCGAGCCAGTGGCGCGGTGTGGGAAGACATCGCGGTCGCCACCGGCATGAAACGCCAGTCAGCTCACGCGCGCTGGCGGGACGTCGGCGAGCGCGAGCTGCGGGCGGCTCGCCGCCGCGTCGACGCCGCGATCGGGAGCCTGGGCGCTGCTCCGGGCGATGTCCCGCAAGCCGAGGCGATGCGCGCCCGGCTAGCCGAGCCTGATGTTGCCGACGCCGTCGAACTGCTGCGCGCCAGTGCGCACAGCCGACGCTCCGACCAGGACTGACGGGCATCCCCATCATGTTGGTGCTGTGCGACAACGCCGCGTGCAGGAGCGGCCGGCACTGGACGCGGCGGCAGGCCGACGAGTGCTACTCGCGGGGCCTCATCTATGAACAGGAGCTGCTGGACGGGACGTTCGACGACCGCTGGCGCGCGGAGCAGCAGCACGACTTCGAGCGACGCATGGAAGCCGTGAGACTGAAGAACTTGGCCTCCGAGCTCGATGGGTACCAGCCAGAGGCTGCATGGAGCCCTGCCGGCGAGCGCGCGAACGAGAGCGGTGAGCGGCAGCTGCGCGCACTGCGGGACCACTTGCACGCGATCGGATCGTTGTCGTTCGTGGGCGCCTATGACGTCAACCTGCAGCTGCGCACCGGGCGGCCGCACCCGCTCAACGGAATGGCCGCTGACATCTGCGGCGCGTCGTCCTGCGACGTGCTGATCGCGTGGGCCACCGACGCTTTCGCGGCCCTTGGTGACGAGGTTCAGCTCGACGTTCCAGTTCAGGCTCTGCGCGGCGACACCACGCTCACTCACGACCTGCTGAACCGCTCCCCCGGCGACGAGTTCGTTGACCCGGGGTACGTGTTCGCCAGTCTTGCCAGGTCGACTGCCGACTTTCACCTCGAGCGGGCCCAGGAGCTCGACGACACGCATCGGCCGGCACTCGTCACGCTGAACCTGCACGCAGCTCTGTACATCCCGCCGCTGGATCAGCGCAGCCGGGAGCTGCGGGAGATCGGCGACGCGGTGTGGACGTTCAGCCGCATGGCCGAGCAGTTCATCGTCCCCGCGGGTAGCCGCTGGAGGGTCAACTCGGTGACGACGTCGAGCCCCGACGGGATCGTTCGAGCAGACCTCACTCAGCTCCCGTAGTTGCTGGATCAGCTGCGCCGCGGACCGTGACCGTGGTCGCGCGTCCGGCCGCGGTCGACCGTCGCGTCCTGACCGTGCGCCGGCGCTGTGGCAGGCGTCGAGCTGCGGTCCGTGGTGGCGTGCCCGGACGCCTCCCGGGCAGCTCTGGCAGCCTCGGAGAGCACAGGCTCGGGGCCGCTCGTGGAGGTCCCGGCGCCCTGGTCGACGAGCTCGTCGACGCGGCCACCGAGCCACGCCTCGAGGCGCCCCATCGCCGCGACGGCGTCGCGCTGCAGCGTCATCGCTGCGACGGCCTCGCCGCGTGCGCTCTTGGCGTCCGCGATCGCGTTCATCGTGCGGGTCAGCTGCTGGAGCACCGCGAGCCAGCCATGGTGCCGGTCGGTGCCGGCCGCACGAATGGCGAGCTGCAGGTGTCGGGTCGCGACCTCCATCCGAGAGAGCCCGGTTGGCACGCTCGGCGCAGCCGGCGCCTGGTAGTTGTCAGCGAGCCACTGGCGGGTGAGGACGTCCGAGGCGCGGCCGGCGTCGACGCCGAACCCGGCAACGTCGCGCCCCTCCGCATCGACCTCGCGCGGTGCAGCGGTAGCCATGACCGCCGTCGCTCCCGCGGCCGCTGCGGTGACGTGGTTCCACGCCGCCAGGTCGTGCGGGTCGAGTTGCGCGAGAGCGTCGTTCGCCGCCCGCAGCTCGGCGGCGGCGTGCTCGAGCTGTACGGGAACGTCCGGGGTCGCGACGCGCTTCTCGCCGCGTGCTTGCTCGGCCCAGAGCGCTCGCGCGTACGAGCGCGAGTCGTCGGTCTCAGCGGTCCAGTTCTTGCGCAGCTTCGACAGCGACAGGTCAGGCGAGAGCGTCGTGGCGGAGAACCAGACGCCGTCCTTGAACCGGATCTTGTAGCCGGTCACCTCCTGCTTGTCTGTGCCCGGCGCCCAGCGTGCCGCCACCACCTCCATGCGCGGGTGCTTGATGACGTTGTTGATGTAGCCGGCCTCGGTCGTGGCCTCTGCGGCCGCGGCGCGCAGGATGCGCTGCAGCAGCACCCGGTCCGGCGTCGACGGACCTCGGCCGGCCTTGGCGCGCTCGCGGGCGATGTTGTGCTCGGCTGCGGTGTAGTCGCTCTGCCGGGGGGTGTTCTCGGCGCGCTTGGTCTCGTGCAGCGGGGTAACGAAGTCGAGCTTCTCCAGGACCTCGCGGCGCACTTCCTGCGAGCGTCGACCGCTGTTGTGCAGGTCCACCCGACTGCCGTCGCGGAGCGTGGTGCACGCGACGATGTGGATGTGGTCGTTGCCGTCCTTCGACAGGCCGTGGTGGACCGCGTACCAGGACACGTCGGGGTGATCGGCACGCCCGGTGAAGCCCATGCCGTTCATGTACCTGGCGGCGATCTCGGCCCACTGTTCGTCGGTGAACGGGCCCTCGCTGGGATGCAGCGAGATGGTGGCGTGGAAGACGTGGTCCTGACCGGCGACGGCGTCATCACCGGCCCGCAGGTTCTCACGGGCGACGCCGCCCTGGCCGGCACCGACCATCGCCAACTCGGGCGCGTACTGGCGACGCCAGGACGCCTCGACCACGCGTCCCAGGTGAGTCGCCTCGCGCATGGTCAGCGCTTGCCCGGACCACTCCCCCGTGAGTTCGGCCGAGCCGGCGATCATGCGCTGATTCGTGTGCTCGTTGGCCTTGCCGGGCCCGAACAGGTAGCGAGTCAGACCGGCCGCGTCCTTGCCGGTCTGGAGTGCTCGAACGATCACCGCGCGATCACTCGATCCCTTGACCCGGAAGCGAGTCGAGCACGTCGTTGAGACGCGCGATGGTCGATCCAAACAGCCGCAGGCTTCCGTCGAGCTGAGCAGGCTCGTAGGTGCCGTCGGTGTTGAGCGACCGGGCGACCTGGTTGAGGTTGTTCGCTGCGTTCGACAGGAGCCGGCGAACGCCGAACAGCTCGTCGTGGATGATCGAAAGCTCGACGGCCGCCTGGGCGGATCCCGCGAACGCCGCCCTCTCGTAGAAGCCGGGCACGCTCACGCCGAGGTGCGCAGCCATCGCGGTGACGCGTGCCCACTCCTCATCGGTGTGACGGATGACGGTGCGGTGCTCGCGTGCGCCGTGCTGGTTGCGCTTGCGCCGCGTGCGGGGCAGGCCCTTCGCCCCGGCGTCGCTGCTGCTCTCCCCCACCGTCATCACCTCTCCCCGCTTGTCATTGGCCGCGCTGCTCAGCGGCCTTCTCCTCGGTATGGCGCCCGTAAGGGCACCATACCGTACATCTTGCTCCCGCCGAGCATGGTTTGGTGGCCCTAGTCACCTTCGGCGGAACTCGGGAGAAACCCGAGGAGCGGCACCGAGGAGAGGGTGGCGGCTGGCAGCCTTTGCGTCGAACGCATAGGCTGCGCGCCATGAGCGATGAAAACAGCACTGTCCGGGCACGTGCCGAGCGACTCCTTCAGGAGCGCCTTCACGCGATCGGCGGCCTCGAAGAGGCCGTCGCTGCCGTCGAGACTGCGAGGGCAGCCCTCGCCACAGCAGAAGAGAATCTGGGCGACGCAGTGACGACTGCGACCCGCGCCGGGTGGACGGCGGCCGAACTGGCACAGCTCGGCATCCCGGTGGCGGGCCAGGCACGGCGCACGAAGCCAGCCGCGACCAAGCGAACGCGCCGAAGCGGCACCGGTGGGAGCACGAGCAGTGCTGCGGCCGGGCCGGTGGGTGACGCCTCCGGCGCCTGAACTCAGAACGCGACAGCGCCCCCGAGCCGTGAGGTTCGGGGGCGCTGTCGCGTTCACCGGCGACCGAGAAGCCGTCGGAGGCGACGGGTCACTCTGGATGGGCCGATGGGCGCACCGGGCGCAGCTCGGTGTGGTCGCGCCAGACGTGGTCCCCGTCCTCGAGCTCGACGGTCCACTCGTCGGCGGCGGTGCGCTCGACGATGGTGGCCGGCGACCAGGTCCCGGTGTCGTCCCGTTCGAGGACCTCCACGTGCATGTCGTCGGGGAACGGGTTCACCTCCCCCAGGTACTCCTCGATCATTTCCGCATCCGACATGGTTCCGTCCGGGGCGGCGTTGACCCAACGCATCAGGCGGTCACGAGACGCCCATTCGAGCGCGGCCACGCCGACGTAGGTCGGTGCCTCTGACGATCGGACAGCAAGGTTGTACGCATCGGTCACCATGCCAACCCACAGGTCGCGAGGGAGCTCGTCACAACGGTGCAGGCCGAGGAAGTACTTCTCGACGATGTCGAGCGGGACACCGCGCTCCTGGAGGTCGCGCTCGACCGCGACCAGGTGTTCGGTCTGCATGCGCACCGGCACCGTCGTCTCGCCGGGCCGCGACAGCGGCATGGTGGCCAGCGCGACGATGTCGTCGCGGCTCGCGAGGGGCGTCATCGTGCGGCCCGGTCGAGCGCGGCCTTGGCCTGGGCGATGAACTGGCGGGCCTCGCGTGCGGCGTCGGCCTGCTCACTGGTCGGGCCGGCGCCCGAGCGCCAGTCAGACCGAAGCTCGTCCTCGGCGTCGCCGAGGAGCCGGAACGCGGCGCGCCGCATGTCCTCGAAGGTGGGGAGCTCGGTGGTCATCAGCTGGTCTCCTTGTCGGTCTCGTCGACGGTAGGGCCGGGCTCCGACGGAACTCGCCGGGCGGCCGCCCCGCGTCGAGTTCGTTGGTCGGCAAGTAGCGCGCGCAGCTCACGGTTGGGACGCATGATGCTCCAAGCGAGAGTGGCCAGGCCGACGACGAACAGGACTGCCAGCAGGAGCACTTGCCAGTACACGGTCGCCCCCATCAGTCTCTCTCTTCCTCAGCCACGTCGAGCGGCTGCTCGGTCGGCCCTGGAACCGCTTCGCCGAGCCGGGACTTGTGTTGGCAGAAGCAGTGACGCCACGGGTGCTCACGGCCAGCGAGTGAGTCGACGCAGTCGGCGGCGGTGTGAACGTCGCGGCAGGGTGTGCAGATCATGGTGTCTCCGATCTCCCGAGATTGATCGTCATGACGGTCCGCTCCCCTACTTCCTCAAGCGGGGTGGCAGGCGCCCGTCGATCTCCATGAGCTCGCCGGACGTGCGGGACTTGGTGGCGGCGATCGCGGCCATGACGGCGTCGTTGCACCACGCTGCGACGGTGATCTGGCGTCGCAGCTCCTTGCGGTCTTCCGCGATACCGTCCTCGACGGTCTTGACGAGTTCGGGTGCGACGTCGAGCTTGCGCACGATGCCCCGGACTCCGCGGCGCGTCTCACGGCGTTCCTGGGTCAGCGCGGCGCGCTCGGCGTGGGTGCGGTCGGCATGCGCGTGGATCGCCTGACTGATCCAGCCGACGAAGGTGTCCGGGCCGTCGTGTTCCCAGAAGTCGGTGACGAAGGCGCGTCGCGCCTCGTCCAGGTCGGAGGCTTCGGGGAAGTACAGACCGAGCGGCACCTTGCCCTTGTCGCTGGCGCGCTGGGCGGTTGTCTTCCGTGGCTTCTTGCCGCTCTGGAAGGCGCTGTCGAAGGCGCGCAGCGCTCCGGGGTCCTCCTTGGCCGTGGCGAGGGCCTGCGCCCTGCTGGCGGCCGTGGAGGACGACGCCTCGGCCGGCTCTTCCGGCGCGGGCGCGTCAGTGGCCGTGTTGCCGACGACCGGGTCCGGGGTCGTCGCGGCCCGCGGCTGCTCGGCCTGAGGTTCGGCGGGCTCGTCCTGAGCCTGCGGCTGAGGTGCGATGACCGAGCCGGACAGCGCCGACTTCTTCGCAGTGGGGCGAGCCATCAGAGTGCTCCGTTCGTTCGGGTCGCGTCGGCGCCGGTGATGGTCTTGGCGATGCCGGTGTAGATCTCGGCGAGCTTCACGCCGTCTGCTCCCCACTCCTCGAGCCGGGTGCTCGATTCGGGTGCGTCTCCGAGCATCGTTCGCTTCGGGATCGGCGGCCCGAGGACCTGCATGCCCTTGGCTGCGAACGAATCCTGCATCTCGTCGAGACGCTCGCGTCCGGTGACGGTGTTCTTCTCGTACTGGTTGACCACGACACCGGCGACGCCGAGCTGCTGGTTGTAGTACCGGCGGACCTCGTCGATCGTGCCGAGCAGCTGCGCGAGGCCGTCGGAGGCCCACAGGCGAGCGTGGGTGACGATGAGGACCTGCGCGGCCGCGGTGAGGGCGTTGATCGTCAGCTGGTCCAGCGATGGCGGGCAGTCGATGAGGCAGACGTCATAGTCGCCCTCGACGTCGCCGAGCGCTTCGGCAAGGCGGCGTTCCCGGCCGGTGCCCGCTACCACCAGCTCGTCGCGGACCATCCCGAGGACGGTGCCCTTCGGAGTCGGCAGCACGGTCAGGCCCGACCAGATGCCCGGGACCAGTGCGTCGCGGACCGTGACATCGCCCGAGCGCGTCGAGAGGACGTCAGCCAGCCCGACCCAGTCGGGCTCGATCTCGGCCGCGATGACCGAGCTGAGGTTGCCCTGGGGGTCGGCGTCGATGACCAGGACCTTGCGCCCGAGTGTGGTGAGGGCGGCCGCAAGGTGGTAGGTGGTCGTGGACTTGCCGACCCCGCCCTTCTGGTTGGCGATGGCGAAGGTCTTCATGAGTTCGCTCCTGGGAATCTCGGGGCCGTCGTGGTTCCGGGCCTGGTCGTTGGCCGACGATGGACTGGTGGTCGGGGTGGCAGGCAGTGAGGAGAGGGAGGAGCGGGCGGATGGTTGCGTCGGCCACCCGACTCACGACTCATCGGGCCACGTCTCCTGTCGCGAGGGCGTGGAACTGGTCGGCCATGCAGGAGGCCGAGCAGGTGTCGCACCACAGCCACTGCTCGCCGGGATCTTCCATGTCGCGCTCCCACGTCAACGCGGTGGCGCAAGTCGGACACGTCGGCCGCCAGTCGGCGGCTGCAAGCTGGTCGACCAGGGGTGGGACGTCGTTCCACTGCGAGCCAGTGACCGCGTGGGCGATCGCGGTTCGCAGTGCGGTGACCGATGCCATTGGAACTGCTCCTTCGGGTGCGACGCTGACAGTGCTTTGTGATGTCTGTAGTTTAGCGCAACTGGCGTATGGGTTGCGAGTGGTTCATGGGTGCGTGTCGCGGGTTTACCTCGGCCGGCTGCCGCTCGTGGCACTCGGCCTGGCGGCGCTAGGCTGAGCGAGCCAGTCCGCTCCCGAGATGGGCGTGCTGTGCTTTGTGATAGGAGCGGCGTCGCATTCGTGCGGCGCCGTTCCGCCCTTCTGGGGGCGCTACTCCCCCATCCCGTCTCCCTCGTCGGAGGCGATGGAGAGGCCGGCGACAGGCAACGTCTGCTTCCACCAGCTCGTCGGCTGGTCGTGCTTGGCCGGGCACCTTCCGAGAGGTGTCCGTGCCAGCGAGGAGACCACCACGACGGTGCCGCACCACGAGCACTGGAAGACGCCCTGTTCACCGCGTCTCATCGAGGCCGTCGGTGTGACCAGCACCGGCTCCCAGCCGGGTATCTCGAGCACCAGCTGAACCGAGTGGTCGCCACCAGTAGGGACCTCGTCGACGGGCCGGGCGTCGAGCGGGCGGCTCATGGGCCGCACTCCTGCTCCCGCATCCGGTCCGTCGCTTCCTCCCAGCACCAGGCGGCGTAGCCGAGGCTGTACATGCCGTCCGCATCCGGCTCGTAGATCTCGACCTCGGGCCCTTGCTCCCGAACCACGATGACGTTGCCATCCATCTCGAACGCGAGGCCCTCGGGATCACCCTCTGCTCCCCTCGTGAGCGCAGTCAGGATCCTGATCGCGTTGTCCAGCGTCAGCCGCACGCAGAGCCAGCCGTTCCACCGAAGGTCGGTGCGGTACTGGCCTTGGACGACGGTCAGCCCCTCGTCCACCGTGATCGAGCCTTCGGCCCAGGGCGTTGGAAGCGCGGCGACTCTGCCCGGCTCGCGGCTCTCGCGGCCGACGGGTCCGTTCTCGCTCATGCGATGGGCTCACTTTCAGGGTCTTGCGGCTCCCCTGCCCCGCGGGGTCGCGGGCCGCGGGGCAGGGGGCCTAGTTCGGGTATCCGGCCGACTGGGTCAGGCGATGAGGTCGATCAGGGTGGCCTCGTAGAGGCCGGGCTTGTAGGTGTGGCTGGCGTAGGTTTCGGCGACCGGGACGCCCATGTCGTAGCCGCCGTGGGGCGTACGGCCGGGGACGTGGCGTCGGCCGCCGTTGCTGCGTGCGGTGCGCACCGGTCCCCCGGCCTCGAGCCAGCCCGCCGGGTAGGTCTCGTTCACGGTCTCGGTCCAGCGGTCGCGCTGCGTGCCCTTCTCCATCGGCATCGAGCACGCGAGGATCGGCAGGTCGCGCCACCCGGTCCAGCCGTGGTCCATCGCGTCCTCGGCGGCACCGTTCTCGCAGTCGCGGGCCTCGTCGACGTGGCCGCAGGTGCACAGGTGTCGGTAGATGAGGTCTCCGGGGCAGTGACAGCCGGGACGGTGGTGGTCGCAGCGCAGGTCGGCGTTGAGGATGATCGGCTGGCAGCCTTCGCGGTCGGAGTTCAGGCGCGGGCCGCAGATGGTGGGGCTCCAGCGGTAGACCGGGCCGTCGCGGCGGATGTCGGCCCACGAGCGGTCGTTGCGCTCCTCGCTCCACGCCTGGAACAGACTGAGGACGGCGTGGCCCTCGCCGCGCTGGATCGCCGCCTCCTGCATCGCGTACAGGTTGTTGGGCAGGACCAGCGCGGGAAGCAGGTCGACGGTCTCGAACAGGCCGAGGTCGTCGGCCTGGGCAAAGGTGGTCGTCATGGTTGCCACTCCCCCGGCCTCAGCCGTAGATGACTTCGCCGAACACGGCGACCTGGACGATGACGTCGCACGCCTCGGCGTCGAGGTCGGGCAGCTCGTTCGGGCTGGTGATCGCCTCGCGGAGCTGACGGGCCGTCTCGGTCCGGTTGAGGCTCTCGTCGCTGAGGATCTGGCCGCAGGCCCACGACAGGGTCTCCTCGTCGGCGCGGGCCGCCCAGAGGTAGTGACCCCCGCCGATCCCGAGGGCTTCCGGGCGCCAGTTGCTGCGTCCGCTCGGTGCGTGCTCCATGCCGAGGTCGAGCTCGACCGCCTTGAGCAGGTGGACGTCAGGCAGGACAGTGTCGACCGTCGCACTGTCGATGCAGCGGACGTTTGCGACGTCCTCGTTCTCCTGACTCCAGTTCCAGCACGAGCCGTAGTGGCCGTCGAAGGCGGTCACGAGGATGTGGTCGACCCAGCCCTCGTCGAGGCTGATCGCGCACTGCGTGGAGATGGTGGTCATCGGGGTTCCTTCCGCCGGAGTGCCGTTGCTTTGTGATGTATCTAGTTTAGCGCAACTAGCGGAAGGGTGTCTAGGGTTTCG
>JANINJ010000033.1 GCA_024508855.1 Xanthobacteraceae bacterium | reverse complement strand
AGCCGGACTTCATGTATGCGGCGGCCGCTTCCGGCGACGTCGATGTCATCGCCGGCTACACCAGCGACGGCTTGATTGCCAAATACGATCTGGTCGTGCTCGACGATCCACGACACGCGATCCCACCCTACGACGCCGTCGTCCTGTTGTCCCCGAAACGCGCTGACGACGCGAAGCTGCGCGCCGCGCTGCAGCCTTTGCTCGGCAAAATCGATATCGGCGCAATGCGCGAGGCCAACCTGCGCGCCAGCGGCAACAACGCCTCGTCGTCGGCAGCCGACGTGGCGAAATGGCTATGGGAAAAAATCAGCGTGAGCCGTTCCGTGCACTGACTTGAGTGAACCTGAACGGCTAATCGGTCTCAAACAAATTCGCGGCGAACTTACAAGCCGAGGAAACGATGATGGAGCGTCGCATCGGCGACCAGCGCGTCGTTATTTCCGCTCCACACCACCTCGCCCTTCTCCAGCACATAATGGCGATCGGCGAATTCGACGAGCGCATCGACTTCCTTGTCGATGACGAGCATGGCCAGTCCCTGCTCTTTCAGGGACTTCAGCCGCGCCCAGATCTCCTGGCGGATCACCGGAGCCAGCCCTTCCGTCGCCTCGTCGAGGACGAGCAAGCGCGGATTGGTCATCAGTGCGCGCCCGATCGCCAGCATTTGCTGTTCGCCGCCGGAGAGCTGCGCCCCGCCGTTCGACAACCGATCGCCAAGCCGCGGGAAGAAGGCAATGACCTTGTCCAATGACCAGGGATCCGAAGCCCCGGCGAGATTCGAGGCTGCCATCAACAGATTTTCCTTTACCGTCAGGTTCGGGAAAATATGACGGCCTTCCGGAACGAGCCCCAATCCCAACCGGGCGATGCGATACGGCGCAAGCCCGATGATGGGCTTGCCATCGAACATGATCCTGCCGGCAGGCTTCGACAGCAATCCGGACAACGCCCGTACCGTCGTTGTCTTTCCCATGCCGTTGCGACCGAGCAGCGTGACCACTTCGCCCGGCGCGATCTCAAACGACACACCGAACAGCACTTCGATCGATCCGTAAGCAGCGGTCAGGTTTGATACTTCAAGCAGCATCGAAGCACTCACTTCTGACCAAGATAAGCGGCGCGGACCTGGGGATCGGCTCGTATCTCGTCCGGCCGTCCGGTCGCAATGGCTTTTCCTGCAACGAGGACCGTCACCCGATCCGCAAGCGCAAACACCGCATTCATGTCGTGCTCGACCAGCATCATGGCGTAGTCGCGCTTCAATTCGTTCAACAATCGCGTCATCCGGACGCCATCCTCACGACCCATGCCGGCCATCGGCTCATCGAGCAGCAACAGTCGTGGCTGCATGGCCAGTGCCATCGCTAGTTCGAGCTGGCGGCGTTCCCCGTGGGAAACATCCGATGCGGGTCGGCTTGGATACGACAACCCGACAATTTCGAGCGCCTCACGCGCCGGCCCGGTCAGGCGCGAATCCGACGAGGCGTCGCGCCAGAACCGGAAGCTGTGGCCGAGGCGCGCCTGAACGGCCAAAGCAACATTCTGCACCAGTGACAACTCCGGAAACACCGAGGTGATCTGGAACGATCGCGCCAATCCCATCAGCGCACGGCCGTGAGCGGGGCGCCGCGTGATCTCGACGCCAGAGAAATAAATCGCGCCGGCGTCCGGCGTCAGATCGCCCTGAAGCTGGGCGATCAATGAGGTCTTTCCCGCACCGTTGGGCCCGATCAGTGCCAGCGTTTCGCCCGGCCTGACATCGAGATCAAGATGATCGGTGGCGACCAAACCACCGAACCGCTTCACCAGTTGTTTGACCTCGAGCAAAGGCGCGGTCATCGCGATGCACCCCTTCGACCGACGAGGTGCAATAGATCGATCAGACCGCCGCGCAACGAGACCACCACCAGGATGATGAGCAATCCGAAGGCCAGCTGCCAATGCGTGGACCAGCCTGACAACACGATTTCAAGAACGAGGAACACCGCCGCGCCGAGAACGGGTCCCCAGACGCGCGCCATGCCACCAAGCACACACATCACCACCAGATCGCCGGAGCGAACCCACGACATTTCAGCCGGGCTGATGAACTGTTGTCCGGCAGCCAGCAGCGCGCCGGCGAGACCCGCGATGGCGCCGGACAACGCGAATGCCGTGAGCCTGTATCGAAGCGGCGCAATGCCGATCGCCGTCAAACGTCGCTCATTCTGGGACGACGCTCGCAGCACCATGCCGAACCGGCTGTTGATGAGGCGCTGCACGACGACCAGCACCAGTGCCAGCGCAACCAGGCAGCCATAGTAAAACGACATCCGGCCGATCGCCGCGTGGCCGAACAAGGTGAGATCGCTCATGATCTGCAGGCCGTCCTCGCCGCCGTACTGCTGCAGGGCCACGAAGAAATAATACAGCATTTGATTGAATGCGAGCGTGATCATGATGAAGTAAACGCCGCTGGTACGTAGCGAAACCAGACCCATTACGGCCGCCGCCGCGCCCGCAACCAGCATCGCGAGCGGCAGACCGATCGACAACTCCGTCGTTCCCGGAAACAGGTCAAACAACCGACTGCTGTCGTCCGCATGGAAGGCGAGAATGGCCACCACGTAGCCGCCGATGCCGAACAATCCTGCATGCATCAGACTAACCAGGCCGCCGAATCCCAGAACCAGATTCAAGGCGACGGCAGCAATCGCAAACACCACGACCCGCGTCGCGATTTTCACCAGAAAGGGATCGCCGACCAGCGACGCGACGACCGGCACCGCAGCCAGTACTGCAACGATCACGGTAATCGCCATCATGTCCGACGAGGGACGGTACGACGCGGGCGACGACGCCATGTTGATCGCATCCTCAGCCATGAACGGGAAACAGTCCGCGCGGCCGCCAGGCCAGAATGACCGCCATCAGCATGAAAATCATCATGCTGCCGAGTGCAGGCGGCAACAGCACCCGGCCGAAGGTGTCCACGACACCGATCATCAATGCGGCGATGAAGGCGCCCTTGATCGAACCGACGCCACCGATCACGGTCACCACCAGCGCCAGGATCAGTACCGGCTCGCCCATACCCACCTGAACCGCGTTGATCGGTCCGGCCATGATGCCGGCAAGTCCCGCCAGTGCCGCGCCCGCCGCGAAGACGAGTGAAAAGATCAATTCGACGTTCACGCCCATCGCAGACGCGATGTCCCGGTTGCTGGCTCCCGCGCGTACCCACATCCCGATCCGCGTATGCGCGACTACCGCGTAGAGCCCAAGCGCAACCACAGCGCCCACACCGAGGATCGCCAGTCTGAAGCTCGGATAGGTCACATCTGCGAACAGCGTCACCGAACCGGACAACAATTGCGGCACCGGCAAGGGTACCGGAACGGCTCCCCAGATCATCTTGACGATCTCATTAAGTACGAGGATCAGACCGAACGTAACCAGCACCTGATCGAGATGGCCGCGGTGATAGAAATGACGCAGGACCGCCGCTTCGAGCAGCGCGCCGGCCAGCGCAGTCGCCGGGACCGCGATCACCAGCGCCAGCAGGAAGCTGCCGGTATGCCCGAACAACGCTGCGGCTACGAACGCACCGATCATGTAGAGCGATCCGTGCGTCAGATTGATCATGTTCATGATGCCGAACACGAGCGTGAGCCCCGCCGCCATCAGGAAAAGCTGGACGCCGAGCTGCACCCCGTTCAACAACTGCTCCGTGAACAGCGCGACGTCCATCTATTCCTCACCCGTGCGTGTGACCGGATTGCCCTGACCCAGCTATTGCGCCGCCATGTTGCACTGGCTCGCATAGGAATCGGCCTGATCGGCCTTGATCAGTTCGAGCTTTTTCATGGTCGGGCGTCCCTTCGCATCCTTCACGATCTCCGCAAGGTAAGAGTCCTGGATCGGGTAATGGTTGGTGTTGAAGCGGAAATGACCACGTACGGAATCGAACTTGACGTTTTCGAGCGCCTTCCGGAAAGCAGCCTTGTCCTCGATCTTGCCGCCGATCGACGTCAGGGCGGCGTCCAGAATCCGCGCCCCGTCATAGGCGTTGGCGGCATTCGGCGACGGAACGCGGCCGTATGCCGCCTCGAAATCAGCGACAAATTTCTTGCTCGCCGGATTATCGAAGTCTTCGGTCCAGAAGGCGGACGCGTAGGCTCCGATCGCGGCGTCGCCCATTCCGGGCAATACGGTCTGGTCGAGCGAGAATGACGGTCCGTAAAGCTTGACCTCCTTGGTCAGCCCGGCCTGGGCGTACTGCTTGACGAAATTGATCCCCATGCCGCCCGGATAGAAGAAGAAAACGGCGTCGGGCTTCGCGGCACGCAATTGCGCGATCTCCGCCGCGTAGTCGAGTTGACCGAAGGCCGTATATACTTCGCCGGCGATCTGCCCCTTGAAGGTGCGCTTGAAACCGGCGAGGAAATCCTTGCCGGCCGGATAGTTCGGCGCCATCAGGTAGACGCGCTTCGCCTGCTTGGAATTCAGATAGAGACCCATCGCCTCCGGCAGGGTGTCGTTCTGAAACGACTCGTTGAAATAATGAGCGTTGCAGAGTTTTCCGGCATATTGCGACGGCCCCGCATTGACGCTGAAGATGAAGGCTCCCGAATCCAGCACCGGCTTGGCCACCGCGAGCATGACGTTGGAGAAGTTGATGCCGGTAATGATCTGGACGCGGTCGCTTTCGATCATCTTGTCCGCCAGTTGGCGGCCAACGTCGGGCTTGGCCTGATCGTCACCCTTGATGACCTCGACCGTCCGTCCACCGAGTTTTCCGCCGACGCTTTTGATGCCGAGATTAAATCCGTCCAGCAATTCCTGTCCGAGTTGCCCCGAGGGTCCGGAGAATGTCGAGATGAACCCGATCTTCACCGGCTCTTCAGCGGAAGCTGAAGCGGACAGCAGCAACAGCGATGCCAAGGCAATTGAAGCGATCTTCATGATTGTATCCTCCTCCGATATGGCCCCTTGAACGGGGCACTGTCGTTACCGTTATAAATGCCCGTCAGGCGACGCGTGATGAACCAGCGACGGGCGCGCCGATGGTGACGGCGATCTCGCCGAAGCCATCGATGCCGCCGGCAACCTTGTCGCCCGCGACAATCGCGCCGACGCCGGCTGGCGTGCCGGTCATGATCAGATCTCCCGGTTTGAGCACCATGGAGCGTGACAGAATCGAGATGATGTCCGGCACTGGCCAGATCAGTTCGGTCAGATCGGCATCCTGCTTTATCTGCCCATTGACGGAGAGCCAGATACGTCCCTGCGTCGGATGCTGTCCATCTCTGATGCGATGCATCGGTGCGATCGGAGCAGATTGATCAAACGCCTTGCCCCAGTCCCAGGGACGCCCCTTGTCGCGTGCCGCGAATTGCTGATCGCGACGCGTCAGGTCGATTCCAACCCCATAGCCGAAGACGATATCCAGCGCCGCTTCGCGATCGATCGCGAAAGCCTCACGGCCGATCGCGACAATCAACTCGATCTCGTAATGCAGGTTGCTGGTCTCGGGCGGATAGGGAATGACCGCGCCACTGTCGACCACCGCGTCGGCCGGCTTGGTGAAGAAAAACGGCGGTTCGCGGTCCGGATCCTTGCCCATTTCGCGCGCGTGAGCCGCGTAATTGCGGCCGACGCAGAAGATGCGACGCACCGGAAATCGCGCGGTCTCCCCGGCGATCGCGACCGTTGCAGGCGCAGGCGGCGCAAAAGCGTATTCGGTCATTGTTTCGTCTTTCAGGCGTTGCCGCGATCTTCGCGGAAAAGATCGAGTTTCTGGTGGACCGGCCGATCGGAGAAACTGAAGAGAACGGCATCTTCATCCGCCTCATGGGTTACCCACTGCCAGCTCGGCACCACGAAAATATCGCGAGGTCCCCACGTAAATGTCTCTTCACCGATACGCGACCGTCCTCGGCCTTCGATCGGCGCAAACACGGTGGCGTCGGTCGAACGATAGCGCGCAGTCTTGAAGCCCTTGGGCAGCAGTTGAGCAAACGTGCCAATGGTCGGCATCGCAAAGTCTCCCGTCACCGGGTTGGTGTAGCGCAGCTTCAACCCATGGCATGGATCCCACTCGTTGTGCTTGCGCGCCTGTTCGAGAGCCTCGCGTGTCCGCACGTAAGGATAGTTGAACACCGGCGACGTCTTCGAGTTTCGCTTCAGATCGACCGGAAGCAGGTTGTGACCGTAACGGGCGTAGCTGTCGCCCGGCGGCCGCGACAGCGGTTGCTCGTCCGCACCAAGACCTTCCGCGAAGGAGGCATCGAAGAACTGAACCATTGGAATATCGAGACCATCCAGCCAGAACATCGGCTCATCGGTCTCATTGCCATGGTCATGCCAGGCCATCGACGGCGTGATGACGAAATCGCCCGGCTCCATATCGGTGCGCTCGCCGTCGACCGCGGTATGCGCTCCCTTGCCTTCGAGGATGAACCGCAGCGCGGATTGCGAGTGGCGGTGCGCGGGGGCGACCTCACCGGGCATCACGAGCTGAACGCCTGCATAGAGCGACGTCGTGATCTTGGATTGCCCCTTCAGGCCGGGGTTTTCCAGAATCAGAACGCGACGCTCGGCCTCCTTTGCCGTGATCAGCTTTCCGGCTTCCATCATGTAGGCGCGGATCAGATCGAAGCTCCACAGATGAGGTCGGCACGGACTCTTGGGCTGCGGGGTGATGAGATCGCCCATCACGGTCCACAATGCCGAAAGATTTTCGCCGTCGATCTTGCGATAGAACGCTTCACGTTCGGGTGTCTTCTGGATGGCGTGATCCATAATCGCCTCCC
The DNA here is from genome assembly GCA_024508855.1 of Xanthobacteraceae bacterium. Lineage (GTDB taxonomy): Bacteria > Pseudomonadota > Alphaproteobacteria > Rhizobiales > Xanthobacteraceae > 62-47. The sequence continues at coordinate 41,049 of JANINJ010000033.1, read as the reverse complement.
GTCACTATTGTTGTCGATTAATTGACAGCATACTGTTCGATTGTATACTGTCAATACACTTGATCGGCTGCGCGCGACGGATTTCGGCCAGCGATTGCACCGGCCCTCGCCCGCGCACCGCTGCGGGAGCCGGGCTCGCGACCGGTCCGATCCGGCAAGAATGGAAAGCTCCGATGGGGAGGAAAACGCTGCCGACATCGATGGATGATGTCTACACCAAGCCCGGATATCTGTTCCGGCGCATGCAGCAGATCGCGATCTCGATTTTCATGGAAGAGTGCAAGACCTTCGACCTGACGCCGGTGCAATATGCTGCACTGGTCGGCATTCGCGCCCATCCCGGGATTGATGCGACCCGCCTTTCGGCCGTCATCGCCTTCGATCGTTCGACCCTTGGCAGCGTTATCGAACGGCTCGAAACCAAACGATACATCCAACGCAAACCCGCGCGCGAGGACAAGCGCGTCAAGCTGCTTTACCTCACCGACAGCGGCGCGGACCTGTTGGAAGAGGTAATGGGATCGGTCGATCGCGCCCAGGCGCGGATGCTGGCGCCGCTGAAAGCTTCCGAACGCAAGGTGCTGCTGGGCTTGCTCGTGCAACTGGTCGATCTCAACAACGAAACCTCGCGCGTCCCGCTCCGGGCCGAGGACGCCATCGCGCATATGAAGAAAATGAACTGAGGGAGACGTCTTTGAGCAAACACGCGACAAACCCGGTGCTGATTGCCGGCGGTGGAATTGGCGGTCTGGCGACCGCGCTCGGCCTCGCACGAAAGGGAATCCGCAGCATCGTTCTCGAGAAGGCATCGGCCCTTGGCGAGATCGGTGCTGGAATCCAGCTCGGCCCGAATGCGTTCCATGCCTTCGATTATCTCGGCGTCGGCGAAGCCGCCCGCGGCATGGCTGTCTATATCGATCAGCTCCGCCTCATGGATGCCCTCACCGCCGAGGAGATCACCCACATCGATTTGCGCGAGGCGTTCCGCGCGCGGTTCGGCAACCCTTATGCCGTGGTCCATCGCGGCGACCTGCATGGTGTTTTCCTGAAAGCCTGCGAGAACCACGATCTGGTCGACCTCAGGGTTCGCAGCGAGGTGGTCGGTTACGATCAGGATGGTACGACCGTCCGAGCGCGGCTCGCCAATGGCGACGGCATCGACGGCTCGCTCCTGGTTGGAGCCGACGGCCTGTGGTCGAACATCCGCAAGCAGGTCGTCGACGACGGTGCGCCGCGCGTCTCGGGCCATACGACGTATCGCTCCGTTATTCCGACCGACCAGATGCCGGAAGATTTGCGCTGGAATGCCGCGACGCTATGGGCCGGACCGAAATGCCACATCGTGCACTACCCGCTATCCGGCTGGAAGGTGTTCAACCTCGTCGTCACCTATCACAACGACGCGCCCGAACCGGTTGCCGGAAAGCCGGTGCCTCACGAGGAGGTCATGCGGGGGTTCGAGCACGTTCATCCCCGCGCGCAAAATATCATTCGTCACGGCAGAGACTGGAAGCTCTGGGTGCTGTGCGATCGGGATCCCGTCGAGCGTTGGGTTGACGGCCGCGTGGTATTGCTGGGCGACGCTGCGCACCCAATGATGCAGTATTTCGCACAAGGCGCATGCATGGCACTCGAGGACGCGGTGTGCCTCTCGCATATGCTGGATTCACATCCCGACAATCATGCGGCCGCGCTGGAAAGCTACCGCCAGCAGCGAGTGGTCCGCACTGCACGGGTCCAGCTTCAGTCACGCGCCATCGGCGAGCACATCTATCATCCAGCCGGGGCCCATGCGATGGCGCGCAACGCCGTCATGCAAGCGAAATCGTCCGAAGACTATTACAACCATCTCGCCTGGCTCTATGGCGGGACCGGCCTTGGCGGAAAGGCCATGTAGTCCGATCATATTATCCCCGGAATGCTCCGCTCGGATTGAGATACCTCACCCGCCCTCACCCTTCGCAAGATCTTCCAGTTCCAACGCACGGTGCGCCGTGGAGCTGCGCATGCATTCGGCAAACTCAAGACGGCGGATGGTGCCTTCGCCGGCTCCGTAATATCTGCAGTTGGCGTTGCGGAACTGAACCCACAAACGTTGGGCTATCCGCAACTTGTAGCCTTTGGGATTATTTTTTATCAGCTTCTGATAGGCTGCGTTCAGCCGCTGGTCCCACGCCTTGGTCAGCTTTCCGACGCACTGCTCGATATCGACCGTCGAGCCCTTGCCGCAAGTCTGGTACTCATCGCCGTAACGAGCGTCGTCGGCAGCATGCGCAGGCAATCCGCACGCAATCACGCCCACGACCGTCATCGCCTGAAGCAATCGTCTTCGCTGCATCATCGGCTCCGAAATCGTACGATCTGGCGTAGAGCTTCCCAAAAAAGAAATGCGCGGGTCAAGCCCGCGCATTCCGATATTTCGATGACGAATAGCGCTCAGTTCTTGCTCTTGTCGACCAGCGCGCCCTTCTTGATCCACGGCATCATGTCGCGGAGCTTGGCGCCGACCTGCTCGATCGGGTGCTCGGCGAGACGCGCACGGGTCGCCTTGAACGAGGTCTGGTTGACCTTGTTCTCGAGCATCCAGTCGCGGGTGAACTTGCCGCCTTGAATGTCGGCCAGAACCCGCTTCATCTCGGCCTTGGTGTCGGCAGTGATGATACGCGGGCCGGTGACGTATTCGCCGTATTCCGCGGTGTTGGAGATCGAGTAGTTCATGTTGGCGATGCCGCCTTCATAGATCAGGTCAACGATCAGCTTCACCTCGTGCAGACATTCGAAGTAGGCCATCTCTGGCGCATAGCCGGCTTCAACCAGCGTTTCGTAGCCGCCCTTGATGAGTTCGACCAGACCGCCGCACAGCACCACCTGCTCGCCGAACAGATCGGTTTCGCACTCTTCCTTGAACGAGGTCTCGATGATGCCGGCGCGGCCGCCGCCGATCGCCGACGCATAGGACAGGCCGAGGTCGTGGGCATTGCCCGACGAGTCCTTGGCGATCGCGATCAGGCACGGCACGCCGCCGCCACGCTGGTATTCCGAGCGAACGGTGTGGCCGGGGCCCTTCGGCGCGACCATCAAAACGTCGAGATCGGCGCGCGGCTCGATCAGGTTGAAGTGCACGTTGAGGCCGTGAGCGAACAGCAGCGCCGCGCCCTTCTTCATGTTGTCGTGGAGGTGATCGCGATAGATGTCGCCCTGCAGTTCGTCGGGGGTCAGCATCATCATCACGTCGGCCCACTTGGCGGCTTCGGCAACTTCCATCACCTTGAAGCCGGCGGCTTCCGCCTTCTTGGCCGAGGCCGAGCCCTTGCGCAGCGCGATAGCGACTTCCTTGACGCCGGAATCCTTCAGGTTCAGCGCATGAGCATGGCCCTGGCTGCCGTAGCCGACGATACAGACCTTCTTGCCCTTGATCAGGTTCAGGTCGGCGTCGCGATCGTAATAAACACGCATGTTCGTTCCTCTGGTTCAGGCGGGCACGATTGCCCGGAAAGATGGGTTTTCGGGTGAAATCGAGCCTCCGCAGCGGCTCGGCTGAAAATTCCGCCGTTGTCTAAAGCATTTTGCCGCGGAGGGGAAATCGGTTTTGCGCATGGCCAAGCCCTGTTTCGGATACCCTGTTTCAGCCCTCGGTCAGAACCGGATAGAGCGAGGCCAGCAGCAACGCCGCCATGACCCAGTTGAAGATGCGAACCGTTCCGGGCGAGCGAACCAGCGACTGCAGGGACGCGCCAAACAGGGTCCACGTCACCGACGACGACAGTCCGAGCACGAGCAGCAGGACCGCCATGGTGAGGATATTCCAGGGGTAGCTGGCCAGCGCCGCGTAGGCGGTAATGGTGCCGATGGCGATCACCCAGCCCTTGACGTTGATCCACTGGAACAGCGCAGCCTGCCAGAACGTCAGCGGCTGCGACGATGCGTTGCTGGCCGTCACCTGCCCCGAACGCGCGATGACGATAGCGAGATACACCAGATAGGCCGCGCCGGCATATTTGAGGATCGATTGCAGCAATGGATATGCCGCGAACACCGCGCCGAGCCCGAGCCCCACGACAGTCACCAGGAACGCGAAACCGAAACTGACGCCGGCAACGTGCGGCAGCGTCCGGCGCAACCCGAAGTTCAGGCCCGACGCCAGCAGCATGACGTTATTCGGCCCCGGCGTGTAGAGGCCGACGATCGCGAACACGATAAAGGCGATCAGCAGTTGTTGGGACATTGCCATCATCGCCAACTCACGCCGTTCCGGTTGTGGCCGGCGTCCGCCGCGACAGCAGCATCACCGCGATCCCGAACACCACGGTGAGCATGCCCCCGAGACGGAGCAATCCGAACCGCTCATGGAACACCACGGCCGACGCGGCAGCGCCGATGAACGGTACCAGCAGCGCGAACGGCGCCACTTGTGCAGCCGTGTACTGACGCAGCAAGCGGCCCCACAGCCAGTAGCCGAAGCTGGTCGTCAGAATTCCGATCGCCAGCATGCTGACGATCCCGGTTACCGTCATGTGGGTCAGATCGTGCCACGTCGCCTGCGGGCCGTCGACGAACAGCGCCAGCGCAAACAACGGCAGCGGCGGAATCAGATACAGCCATGCAAACACATCGAACATCGGCGCATGGTTGGCATATCGCAGCAGCAGGTTGCCGATGGCAAAACTGACCGGCGAAATCATCAGCACCGCGAAGGCGCCGACGGAGAAATCGAAACCGACCGTGCCGCAGATCATCAGCAAGCCGAGCGTTGCGATGGCGATCCCGAATACTTGAATACGCGTCGGCGTCTCGCGAAACGCGATCGCGGCAAAGGCGACCGTGAACAGTGCCTGGCTTTGCACGATGACGCTGGTCAGCCCGACCGGAACGCCCTTCGCGATGCCGTAGGATTGTGCCAGAAACTGAAACAGGAACAGGGTCAGACTGATCGCGATGAGAACCGGCCAGGACACGTTGGGCTTGCGGATGAACAGGCACGGTACGGCGGCAATCGCAAAGCGAAGCGCGGTCATCATCGAAGGCGACAATTCGTCGAGCGCCAGCCGGCTGGCGACGAATCCAAGCCCCCAGATCACGGCGACCAGCACCGCAAGAAAGATATCGACCGGCTTCATGTCAGCTTTCTTCGCGAACCGCCTACATTCCGTCCGGTCCGCGGCCGATCGCGGCAACGCCGGTGCGTGACACTTCGACCAAACCGATCGGCCGCATCAGGTTGACGAACTGATCGATCTTGGAAGTGCCGCCGGTGATCTCGAACACGAAGCTCTCGTTGGTCGCGTCGACCACGCGTGCGCGAAACACTTCCGCGAGGCGCATCGCCTCGATGCGCTGATCGCCGGAGCCTTTCACCTTGACCATGGCCAATTCGCGCTCGATGGAGCGCCCGGTCAGCGTCATGTCCACCACCTGATAGACCGGGATCATGCGGTCGAGCTGGTGCTTGATCTGAGTGATGACCATCGGCGTGCCCGTGGTGACGATCGTGATACGCGAGACATGCTTCTGGCTCTCGGTCTCCGACACCGTGAGACTTTCGATGTTGTAGCCGCGGCCGGAGAACAGGCCGATGACGCGCGCGAGAACGCCGGGTTCATTGGCGACCAGCACCGACAGGGTGTGAGTCTCGTTCGGATCGTGACGCTCTTCCATGAAGTAGGCGGAGGCAGGCTGGTTCATCTTCAAATCCTGTCGATTTTCATCCGTCATGCCCGGCCTTGTGCCGGGCATCCACGTCTTTGTGCGTTGATATCGTCTGAAGACGTGGATGGCCGGGACATAGGCGTTTTCAGAACGCCGTTCTTCGAACGGCCATGCCCGGCCATGACGACTTCCTTTCCCTCACACGAGTGCCTTGCCACCGGCAAAGGCAGCGGCGGTTGCATCGTCGTTGGCTTCCGCCGGCAACAGCATCTCGTTATGCGCCTTTCCGGACGGGATCATCGGGAAGCAGTTCTCGAGCGCCGCGACGCGGCAATCGAACAGCACCGGCTTCTTCACCTTGATCATCTCCTGCAACGCGCCGTCGAGATCGCCCGGCTTGATCGCCTGAAGCCCGACCCCGCCGTACGCCTCCGCCAGTTTGACGAAGTCCGGCATCGCTTCGGTATAAGAATGCGACAGGCGGTTGCCGTGCAGCAGTTGTTGCCACTGGCGCACCATGCCCATGTACTGGTTGTTCAGGATGAAGATCTTGATCGGCAGTTCGTACTGCACGGCACTCGACATCTCCTGCATCGTCATCTGCACCGAGGCGTCGCCGGCGATGTCGATCACCAGGCTGTCGCGATGCGCAACCTGCACGCCGAGCGCGGCCGGCAGGCCGTAGCCCATGGTGCCGAGCCCGCCGGAGGTCATCCAGCGATGCGGCTCCTCGAAGCCGAAGAACTGCGCCGCCCACATCTGATGCTGACCGACCTCGGTCGTGATGTAAGTGTCGTGCCCGCGGGTCGCCTCGAACAGGCGCTGGATCGCGTATTGCGGCAGGATGACATCATTGTTCTTCTTGTAGGCCAGCGAATTGCGCGCGCGCCAGCGGCCGATCTCGAACCACCACGGATCGATCTTCGGCTTTTTGCCCTCCGCCTTGAACGCCTGCAACAGATCGCTCAGCACGTTGGCGGCGTCGCCGATGATCGGCACGTCGACGCGGATGTTCTTGTTGATCGACGACGGATCGATGTCGATGTGGATCTTCTTCGAGCCGGGCGAAAACGCGTCGGTACGTCCGGTGATGCGGTCGTCGAAGCGCGCGCCGACGCACAGCATGACATCGCAATCATGCATCGCCATGTTCGCTTCGTAGGTGCCGTGCATGCCCAGCATGCCGAGCCAGTTCTTGCCCGAGGCCGGATAGGCGCCCAAGCCCATCAGGGTCGAGGTGATAGGAAAGCCGGTCGCCTCCACCAGATCGCGCAACAGCTTCGACGCTTCGTTGCCGGAGTTGATGACGCCGCCGCCGGAATAGATCACCGGACGCTTCGCCGATGCCATCAGCGCCACCGCCTTGCGAATCTGCGCCGGATCACCCTTCACGCGCGGCTTGTAGGACACGTGAACGTCGGTCTTGCGCGGCGGATGATAGGTGCCGGTGGCGAACTGCACGTCCTTCGGCACGTCGACCACCACCGGCCCCGGACGGCCGCTCGTCGCCACGTAAAACGCTTCGTGCAGCACCTTGGCGAGATCGTTGACGTCGCGCACCAGCCAGTTGTGCTTGGTGCAGGGCCGCGTGATGCCGACGGTGTCGCACTCCTGGAAGGCGTCGTTGCCGATCAGATGCGTCGGCACCTGTCCGGTGATGCAGACCAGCGGAATCGAATCCATCAGCGCATCGGTCAGCGGCGTCACCATGTTGGTCGCACCGGGACCGGACGTCACCAGCACCACGCCGGGTTTGCCGGTCGAGCGCGCATAGCCTTCCGCGGCGTGGCCGGCACCCTGCTCGTGGCGCACCAGGATGTGCTCGACGTCGCTCTGCTGGAAAATCTCGTCGTAGATCGGAAGGACCGCGCCGCCCGGATATCCGAAGAGGTGCTTGACCCCGTGATCCGCAAGCGCGCGGACGATCATCGCGGCGCCGGTCATCTGATTGGGATCGTGGCTCTTGTCATCGCTCATGGGTCTCTCCGGATGCGCCTGCCGGCGCGGCTTGATGTCGTGAAGTCCAAAATAAAAAAGGGCCCCTGAGGCCCTTCGCACACCGCCCACATTCAGGGTGACGTCAGCCACCCCCGGCGGTGTGCCAAGGTACGACGATAATAAGGAGGCTGGTAACTTTATTTCGCATGGATCGCCGTAACTTCCCGAAGGTTGCGCGGGTTATAGAACCCCGAATTGGTCAGGTCAACACCGCGTTGGATGCAGAATAGCGAGTTCCGGCCTGCCCGGCTATCGCGAAATTGCGCGGGCGAGCCATGCGGCAGCCGCTTCCGGCTTCAGCCATTCGAACTCCGGAAGCTGATGCCGAAACCACGTGAACTGGCGCTTGGCATAGTGACGGGTGTCCGCCTGGCCGATGGCGGCGGCCTCCTCGACCGATAGCTCGCCTTTGAGATGGCGGATCAGGGCCGGCACGCCGTGGGCCTTCATGGCCGGAAGCAGCGGGTCGAGGTCACGTGCCGCCAGCCGTGCGACCTCCTCCAGCGCGCCTGCCTGCAACATGGTGCCGAAGCGTCGGTCGATGCGGGCATAAAGCTCGTCACGCTCGGGAGAGAGAAAGACCGCTGTCACCTGATCCGGCGGCAGCGGCGGCGGCAGGCCTTCCCGGTGCCAATCGGCCAGCGACCGTCCGGTCGCCTCGATCACCTCGAGCGCCCGTGCGATCCGGATGCGGTCGCGAACATTGAGCTTTTCCGCCGCGACCGGATCGCGCTGCTCCAGTTCCGCGTGGAGCGCTTCGGGACCGTCGCGCTCCAGCCGCGCCCGCACATCCTCGCGGATGCCGGCCGGGATCGGCGGCACCGCGGATAATCCGCGCGTCAGAGCCTTGAAGTACAGGCCCGAGCCGCCGACGAAAATCGGCAGCCGCCTCTGCTGCCTCACCTCCGCCAGCGCAGCGGTCGCGTCAGCCACCCAGGCACCGGCGGAGTGATTCAGCGCCGCATCGACGTGACCGTACAGACGATGCGGAACGCGCGCCTCGTCTGCATGTGTCGGCCGCGCAGTGAGGACCCGCAGGTCACGGTAAACCTGCATGGAATCGGTGTTGATCACGACACCGTTCCCAGCTTCCGCCAGTTCGATCGCCAGCGCTGACTTGCCGCTGGCGGTCGGCCCTGCGATAAGCACGGCCTTGTCATTCATTTACCGTGATCCCCGATGTCTCTCGTCGCCACGCTCATCTGCAATCCCGCCAACCCCGCACTCGACTCCACCATCGTCGACGGCGCGCGGGCTATTCTACCATCGGCCGGTCCGGCGCACTGGCTGTTCGACGAGGTTGCAGTCGATATCCCGTTCACCAGCACCGACGATCCGCACACCATTGCCGATCGCCTGCGCCAGGCGCGCGAAGACCTGCCGATCGATGTTGTCGTGCAGCCTCAGATCAGCCGGCGCAAGAAGCTTTTTCTCGCCGACATGGATTCCACCATGATCGGCCAGGAATGCATCGACGAACTGGCGGACTTTGCGGGCCTCAAGGCCCATGTCGCCGCCATCACAGAGCGCGCCATGCGCGGCGAAATCGCCTTCGAGCCCGCGTTGCGCGAACGCGTGGCGTTGTTGAAGGGGCTGCCGGTCGGCGTCGTCGATGAGACACTGAAAAGCCGCATCACGCTGACGCCGGGCGGCCGCGAACTGGTCGGCACCATGCGCGCGCATGGTGCCTATACCTGCCTCGTGTCGGGCGGCTTCACACTCTTCACCAATGCCGTCGCCGCGATGATCGGCTTCCAGGAAAATCGCGCCAATACCCTGCTGGTCGAGGACGGCAAGTTTTCCGGCGCCGTGGCAGAGCCGATCCTGGGACGCGACGCGAAGCTCGCAACCCTGGTCGAACTGCGCGAGGCATTCGATTTCGACAATCTCGATACGCTGGTGGTTGGCGACGGCGCCAACGACCTCGGCATGATCCAGGCAGCCGGTCTCGGCGTCGCCTACCATGCCAAGCCCGCGGTCGCAGCGGCAGCGGCCGCGCGGATCGATCATGGCGATCTCACCGCATTGCTGTATGCGCAAGGCTACAAGCGCACTGAGTTCGCAAGCATCTAGCAGGTGCGGCGCCGTACACTCGCACCTGAGACGATGAGCCCCCCATGGACATCACCATCTATCATAACCCCCGATGCAGCAATTCGCGTGGCGCACTGGACCTGATCCGCAGCGCCGGGATCGAGCCCCGCATTGTCGAATATCTGAAGACGCCGCCGAGCCGTGCCGTGCTTGCTGAGCTCCTCACCCGCGCCGGTTTGACGCCGCGACAGGCCATCCGCACCAAGGAAGCAATCTATCAGGAGTTGCGTCTCGACTCCGCCGACGATGACGCGCTGCTCGACGCCATGATCGAGCATCCGGTTTTGATCGAACGGCCGATCGTGGCGACGCCAAACGCCGTTCGCATCTGTCGGCCGCCCGAACAGGTGCTCGATCTGTTGCCATCCAAATAAAAACGGCCGGGATTTCCCGGCCGTTTTCGTGAAGGAATCGGCTTTTCCTTACTGCAGGCTCAGCGCCACGAAACGCAGTTCGCCGGTCGCGTTCGACACCAGCAACAGCACCGACTTCTTGCCGTCCTTCTTGAGCTGATCGACGCGCTTCTTGATGTCATCGGCGTTCGAAACCGACTCCTGCGCCACCTCGACGATGATGTCGCCGGCGCTGAGGCGCTTCTCGAACGCGTCGGACCCCTCATCGACCTTGGTAATCACGACGCCCTTGACCGAATCCTTGATCTTGTAGCGGCTGCGCAGGTCCTTGCTGATATTCGCAAGATCGAGTCCGAGCGCCTTCTGGGCCGGCGTCTTCTCGATGGTTTCGCTGGGCTTGGTCGAGACCTGAACCGGCTTGGTGGCGCCGTCGTCGAGACGCCCGAGCGTGACCTTCTTGGTCTGTTCGGCGCCCTTGCGAATGATGAGAACATCCACGGCCTTGCCGACAGCGGTATCGGCTACGATACGCGACAGATCCTTCGGTTCCTTGACGTCCTTGCCGTCGAACTTGACGATGACGTCGCCCGGCTCGATGCCGGCCGGCTTGGCAGGCCCCTTGTCGTCGACGCCGGCGACCAGCGCGCCGCGTGCCGGCTTGATGCTCAGGCTTTCGGCGATCTCATCGGTGACCTGCTGGATGCGCACGCCGAGCCAACCGCGGCGAACTTCCTTGAATTCGCGCAGTTGCGCAACCACCGCAGAGACGGTCTTCGAAGGCACGGCGAAGCCGATACCGATCGAACCGCCTGACGGCGAGATGATCGCGGTGTTGACGCCGACGACTTCACCATTGAGGTTGAACAGCGGGCCGCCGGAGTTGCCGCGGTTGATCGCCGCATCGGTCTGAATATAGCTGTCGTAAGGGCCGGAATTGATGTCGCGATTGCGCGCCGAAACGATGCCGGCCGTGACGGTGCCGCCGAGGCTGAACGGATTGCCGATCGCGATGACCCATTCGCCCAATCGCAACGTATCCGAATCGCCGAACTTCACTGCGGTCAGCGGCTTCTCCGGCTTGAATTTCAGCACCGCGAGATCGGTCTTCTTGTCGACGCCGACGATCTCGGCGCGCGATCGCGTACCATCGTTGAGGATGACGTTGATTTCGTCGGCATCGGCGATGACGTGATTATTCGTCACCACGATTCCCGACGCATCGATGATGAAACCAGAGCCGAGCGAATTGACCTTGTGCGCGCGCGGGCTGCCACCCTTGCCACCGGGACCCCGGCGGTTCTTGAAGAAGTCCTCGAAAAAATCCTCGAACGGAGATCCCGGCGGAAGCTGTGGCATCGCCTCCCCGCCGTCGCCGCCCTTGGCCTCGACGTTCTGCGTCGTCGAAATGTTGACGACGGCATCGATGACTTTCTCCGCGACGTCGGCGATGCCTTCGGGGCCGCGCGCGAAAGCCGGTGCGGACATCATGGCGCCCGCCGCGCCGAGACAGATTGCCGTCAGCACCGGCCGCAGCCGCAAGCCGAGCATTTGGATCGCACCGGTCATATGTGAAAGGTCTCCTGCAACTGGGATAAAAGCTTCGAGTCGCTGACAAGTCTGGCATGACAATGTGCCCGAAAGCGGCATTGGCGCAAGCTTCCGGGCGATATGGCGACCTTAGGCAACCATATCAACGACATGGATTGCGGCAAAATGACGGGGCGCCACGTTCACGATTGCATCGTGCCCCGGTTCCCTCACCGGCGGTTGCGGCGTCAGAAGCCCGTCTGAGCGACTGATATCTAGCGCCGGACAAGCCAGATCAGGATCAGGCCGACGACGGCCGATCCGATACCCGTAACGCGGAGAATATTGTCGGGCGTTGCCACCACGCTGGTCATGGCTCGCCGCATCCAGCCCGGCAGGGCCGCGAACAACAAGCCTTCGATCACAAACAGAACACCCACGCCGATGAGGAAGTCGGCGAACGCTATGGACCTCATCGGACAGCAACCTCCCGCAACCATATTGAGCACGGCGGCCGATCCGGCGAGCAGATACTCACCTTGGCAGACTCGCGCTTTGAGCGATTAGAACCTAACCCGCCCCGGAGTCAAAGCGGCCTGCGCAGTGGGTATCGCGCAGGCCGCCCTAAGGGACACATCCGGAATGTCACCGCCGTAGATTATTTCGGCGCGGCGGCTCCCTGCGGCGCGGGCGCCGCTGACGGCAATACGCCCGACGGATTCGCGAAGTAGCGGAAGAAATCGGAATCCGGCTTCAGCACGAAACGGGTATCGTTGCTCTTCAGGCCATTCTCGTAGGCGGTCATCGAGCGATAGAACGCGAAGAACCCGGGGTCCTGCCCATAAGCTTCGGCGAACAGACGGTTGCGTTCGCCGTCACCCTGACCGCGAATCTGTTCGGCCTGCGAATTGGCATCGGCGATGATGACCGTTGCCTCGCGGTCGGCCTTGGAGCGGATTTCCTGCGCCTTCTGGCCGCCCTGTGCACGGAATTCGGCCGCCTCACGCTGCCGTTCGGTTTGCATTCGCTGATATACCGCCTGGCTGTTCTGCTCCGGCAGATCGGCGCGGCGAATGCGGACGTCGGTAACCGAGATGCCATAGCCCTGCGCTTCGCGATCGAGTTGGGCGCGGATCTTGCCCATCAGCGAGTCACGCTCGTCGCGCACGACCTGAATGAAGGTGGCTTCGCCGAGCACGCGGCGCAGCGCCGAGTTCAACAACGTCGCAAGCTGGACGTTCGCCGCCTGGATCGAGCCGACGCTCTGATAGAACCGCAACGCGTCCTTGATACGGTAACGCGCGAACGCATCGACCACCAATCGCTTCTGATCCGACGCTATGACTTCCTGCGCCGGATTCTCCAGATCGAGAATGCGCTTATCGATCGAGATCACAGTATCGACAAACGGAGCCTTGAAATGCAGACCCGGATTCGTCACCACCCGCACCGGCTCACCAAGGCGAACAACCAGCACCTGCTCGGTTTCACGCACGGTGAACAGCGAACTGTATCCGACGACGACGACCGCGAGCAGCACCAGCAGCGCGACAACACCTGAAACTCCGGCCCTCATCGGTTGCCTCCGCTCTGCGTCTGGGGTGCAGCCGGCGGCGTACGACGCGGCGACAACTCGTTGAGAGGCAGATAGGGCACGACACCCTGCGACCCGCCGCTATCCATCACCAGTTTCTCCGAGCCGCCGAGAATGCGTTCCATGGTCTCGAGATAAATACGCTCGCGCGTCACGCCCGGCGCCTTCTTGTATTCGTCGTAGACCTTGAGGAAGCGCGCACTCTGGCCCTTGGCTTCGGCCACGGCCTGCTCCTTGTAGCCCTCGGCGTTCTGGACGATCTGCGACGCACGGCCGCGCGCATCCGGAATAATGCGGTTGGCATAGGTCTGCGCCTCGTTCTGCAGTCGCTCGAAGTCGGCGCGCGCCGCCTGCACGTCGCGGAAGGAATCGATCACCTGCTGCGGCGGATCGACCTTCTGCAACTGGACCTGCTGCACCTGAATGCCGGAACCGTAACCGTCGAGAATCTTCTGCATCATCTCCTGCACGGCATTCTCGATATTGCTCCGCGCGCCGGTGAGAATGGGCTGAATTTCGCTGCGGCCAATGACGTCGCGCATTGCGCTCTCCGCCACCGCCTTCACGGTGCCTTCCGGATTCTGGATGTTGAACAGGAAGTCGCCAGCACCATTCGGCTTGATGCGCCACAACACCGCGAAATCCACGTCGACGATGTTCTCGTCTCCGGTCAGCATCAGGCTTTCCTCGGGAATGCTGCGCGAGGATCGCGCACGCCGCGACGAGTCCACCACCGTCGCCGTGCCGATGCTGATTGTCGAAACGCGCAATGCCTTCGGCAATAGCACGGTTTCGATCGGATACGGCAGATGATAGCGCAGGCCTGGCCCCTCATCGCGAACATACTTGCCAAAGCGCAGCACCACGCCGAGTTCATCAGGCTGCACACGGAAAAAGCCGGACAGACCCCAGATCGCCAATGCGGCGACCAGGATCAGCAGAATGCCCATGGCGCTCATGTGACCGCCCGGCAACAGCGACTGGAGACGATCCTGTCCGCGTCGCAGAAGATCCTCAAGATCAGGCGGCCTCGGTCCCGGCGACTGTGGCCCCGACCCCCACGGACCTTTCGGACCCGAACCCCAGGGGCCTCCGCCTTGATTCTTCCACGGCATCTACAATCTCCTCCGCAGGGCTCGCGATCGAATAACCGGCCCGGCAACGTCTGCACGGCTTTATAGGGGACGACCGGGGCCCTTACAACGCGGCTTGTTAGCGCGTTATCCGCAAAAGCAGCGCCTTATTCTGGCCACGCAGCAGCTAAGCCCGAACCGCGGATTGTCAATGCAAACATTGGTCAGCGCGGTTAACGCACCGGGAGAGCCCTGGATTCAAAAGTTGCGAGAATGCCTGCGGAAACGGGACGCCAGTGTTGGAATCGAAGCACTAGCGGCGGCGATAGGTCACATAGGAAAAATCGACGCTGTCATCTGCCGACGCCGCGTGGCGCGTGCGGGCGACTTCCTGCCAGATCGTTCGATCGATCGGCGCGAAATGCGTGTCGCCATCGGGCATGGCGTGAACTTCCGTCACTTCAAGGCGATCGGCATCGTCCATCCATTGGGCATAGATGTCGGCACCGCCGATCACGGCAATTTCAGTGGCCGAACGCCGCAGGGCATCGCCGGTCGCAATGTTTCGCGCATCTGCGAGCGAAGTCGTAACGATCGCTCCGTCGGCGGTGTAGTTCGGATCGCGGGTGACGACGATATTGGTGCGCCCGGGCAACGGCCTGCGCAGTGAGACAAATGTCTTTCGTCCCATCACGATCGGCTTGCCCATCGTCATCTGCTTGAGGCGCTGCTGATCCGACTTCAGCCGCCACGGAATCGTATTGTTATGGCCGATGACGCCGTTCTCGGCCATCGCAACGAGCAACACGATTTCGGGACGTGCGGCGGCAGACGAACTCACACCGCAACCTCGGCCTTGATGTGCGGGTGCGGATCGTAGTTTTCGAGCTTGAAGTCTTCGTAACGGAAAGCGAAGACATCCTTTACATCGGGATTGAGCGTCATCGTCGGCAGCGGCCGCGTCGGTCGTGTCAGTTGCAGCCGCGCCTGATCGAGATGGTTGGAATAGAGGTGCGCATCGCCAAGCGTATGGATGAAATCGCCGGCCTTCAGTCCGGTGACCTGCGCGACCATCATCGTCAGCAAGGCATAAGACGCGATGTTGAACGGCACGCCGAGAAAGACGTCGGCGGAGCGCTGATAGAGCTGGCACGACAGCTTGCCGCCCGCGACATAGAACTGAAACAGGCAATGGCACGGGGGCAGCGCCATCTTGTCGACGTCGGCTGGATTCCACGCACTGACGATCAGCCGTCGCGAATCCGGATTGCGCCGGATCATGTCGATGACGTTCGATATTTGATCGATGCTGCGCCCATCCGGCGCGGGCCACGAGCGCCACTGCGAACCATAAACCGGCCCGAGATCGCCGTTGGCATCGGCCCACTCATCCCAGATCGAGACGCCGTTGTCCTTGAGGTATCTTATGTTGGTATCGCCAGCCAGAAACCAGAGCAACTCATGAATGATCGCCTTGAGCGACAGCTTCTTGGTCGTCAGCAGCGGAAATCCGGCGCCGAGATTGAACCGCATCTGATGTCCGAATACGGACAAGGTACCGGTGCCGGTACGGTCGTGTTTCTCCGCACCGTCGGCAAGAATTCGTTCGAGCAGATCGTGATACTGGTTCATGGCAATTCGTCGCGCGACCTTAAGACGGCGGAACCTAACGCGTTGTCAGGGGCGATTCGACACGCTCCGGCGAATTATACCCGGAAAATGTGAGTTCCGGGTGCACGTTCAAGAGGCCTAGAGGAACCCGGCAAATCCTAATACCCCGCCCGCGAGCAGCAGCCAGATCGGATTGACGCGCGTGACAGCCGCAACGACGGCGGCAATCAGCGTCAGCACCGCAGCGGTCCGCGACCCGTCGGCCGCGATCGCTACAACCAGACCGCTCGCCGCCATCAATCCGATCGAAACCGGAACCAGCGCTTTCTGAATCAGCGCCGGCCACGGCGAACTGCCGACGCGATTCAGCAGCCGGCTGACGCCATAGGCGAGCGCCGCCGTCGGTGCGCACATCGACACCATCGCGACCAGCGATCCGGCAATTCCCGCGACCTGATATCCGACCAGCGACACGATCAGCACGTTCGGCCCTGGCGAGAGCTGCGAGATCGCATAGGCATCGGCAAACTGCGGATCGGTCATCCAGTGGTTGAGATCGACCGCGATCCGGTGAATTTCCGGAATCGCCGCCGCTGCGCCGCCAACGGCAAACAGCGACAGCCAGCCGAAGGTCAGCGCGATGGTGAACAGAGCCCCGGCTCCCATCATGGCGCCACCCGCTTCCGTGCAAGCCACGTTGCCGCGAAGCTGGCGGGGACCGCAACGAGCAGCACCTGCGGCAACGGCCAGCGCAACACGCCGATTGCGACGAACACCGCGACCAGCACGACGATGGCAACCGGATCGCGTTGCTTCAGCAGCGGCAGCATCATCCGCCACGTAACCGCGAACAGCAGCCCGACCGCGGCGCAGGACACGCCGTCCAGCACCCGCCGCAACACCGGCAGATCGCCATAACGCGCATAGACCATCGCCAGCGCCGTCACGATCAGGAACGGCGGGCCGAGCAGTCCGGTGAACGCCGCAATGCTGCCGGCGACACCGCGAATTCGCGCGCCGAATACCACCGACAGATTGACGATGTTGGGACCGGGCAGGAAATGGCAAAGCGCGAAGGTCTCGTTGAATTCGTTGGCGGTCATCCAGCGATGCTTGTCGACGATGGCGCGGCGGGCGAACACCAGAACGCCGCCGAAACCCGCTAGCGACATCTTGGCAAATGCCAGAAACAGCTCCAGCAGCCCGGGCATGGCGGGCGCGGGCATCTCCGATGGCGGCAACGATTGGCTCAGGACGGCAGGAGGCGAATCCGGTGGCATGGCTGGAAGATTTAGAACGGGCGCGAGACGCCACCAACCGGCATTTTCCGGCGGGCAAGCATGCAACTGCGGCAGGCGGCCCCACGGGACAATTGAAACTCGGCCTTTTGTCGCCCGGATTTCCACCCTATATTGCGGGTGCCGGTTCGCCGGCTATGGAAATAAATGGCCGTCGTAATAAACCATTCGGACCCGGGGGCAGCACCCGGCGCCTCCACCAAAGCCCGGCTTCGTTCGGACAGAGCGGGCTTCGGCGGGGGCGAAACAGGATCGACGAGGGCGTAAAGGGCTCGCTTTTTCTCGGTATGGTTCCGCCGTTATCGGGCTATGCAATAGTTGCAAACGACAACTATGCTCCGGTTGCTCAGGCTGCGTAACGCAGTTTGAAAGACCATCTTAAAGTCCTAGCGGGTTAAGCTCCGTTAGGCGGGGTTCGGAGGCACCTGGCAACAGAAGCCTCCACTCAATTTCCGCCCCCTGCTCCGAAATTGCCGAGGTTTTCGCGGAACGTCCGACGCTTCTGCGAGTATCCTGCGGAGAATGCCGCGGTTACGGACCGTAGCTGCTGACCTTCGGACGACGCCGGGGTAGCATATGCAAAGGCCGAGTCGGCTGCGGCTGCTCCGCATTTCCGACCCGCAACACCAGACGAGCGACGAGATCACCTCCATGGCCACCGACCTTATCCGATATGACGTGCTTGCCCGCGATGCGTTGCGGGGCGTGCTGCGGCGCGTGCTCATGGATGCAGCGGAACACGGCCTGCCCGGCGATCATCATTTCTACATTACGTTCCAGTCGACCGCCGACGGCGTGAAGCTGTCGCCGCGGCTGATGGCGCAGTATCCGGAAGAAATGACGGTCATCCTGCAGCACCAGTTCTGGGACCTCGTGGTGACGGAAGACCGTTTCGAAGTCGGCCTGTCGTTCGGCGGCGTTCCGGAGCGGCTGGTCGTTCCGTTCAGCGCGATCAAGAGCTTCCTCGACCCTTCGGTTCAGTTCGGTCTGCAATTCGAAACCGGCGAACCCGCAGCCGAAACTCCCCCGGTCAATGTCCCCGCCGCACCGGCGCCGTCTGCTCTGACAACGGCTACGTCCACGCCGGAGACACCCGACGACGAGCCGCCGACCAGACCGAGCGAAGGTGCCGAGGTGGTTCGGCTCGATCGTTTCCGCAAGAAATGAAAGATCGCACGATCGCAATTCTTGCGAGCGTTTTCGGTCGGCCGGTGCCCAAGTTTTGATAGTTTCCAAAGCCCGATTCACCTCCACGGAATCGGGCTTTTTCGCGACTTGCGTTTTTTCGCATGCGATTACCCCACCACGGCACATGGCGTGGTGGCTGAAAAACCGATATGCCGACGCCAACGCCACAAAGCCAGCGGATATCGACCATGCCACGATCAGCCAGCAAGCCTGCCTCACGGACAGCATCGACGAAGACCCGGAGCGAGACGGACAGCTTCGGTCCCATGGACGTTGCGGCGGACCGCTATTGGGGCGCGCAAACCGAACGCTCGCGGCAGAACTTCCGTATCGGGCACGACCGCATGCCGATGCCGATCGTGCGCGCACTCGGTATCGTCAAGCTGGCAGCCGCAAAGACCAACCTCGAACTCGGGCTGCTCGATCAGCGGCGCGCACGCGCCATCATCCGGGCGGCGCAGGAAGTCATCGACGGCAAGCTGGACGACCATTTTCCGTTGGTGGTGTGGCAAACCGGCTCCGGCACGCAGACCAACATGAACTTGAATGAGGTCATCTCCAATCGCGCCATCGAACTGCTCGGCGGCGAACTCGGCTCGAAGAAGCCGGTTCACCCCAACGATCACGTCAACATGAGTCAGTCGTCGAACGATTCGTTTCCGACCGCGATGCATATCGCAGCGGCGCAACGTATCGCCTCCGATCTGATCCCCTCGCTCGGCGTGCTGCTCAAGGCGCTTCGCAAGAAGGAGAAGGCGTTCGCGAAGATCGTCAAGATCGGCCGTACCCATACCCAGGACGCAACACCGCTGACGCTCGGCCAGGAATTCTCCGGCTACGCCGCCCAGGTCGAAAGCGGCATCGCCCGGCTTCGGGTCGGCTTGCGCGAGCTCTATCCGCTGGCGCAGGGCGGGACCGCGGTCGGCACCGGCCTCAATTCGAAGCCGAAATTTGCAAAGCTGTTTGCAAAGCACGTCGCGGCGCTCACCAAGATGCCGTTCACCAGCGCCCCCAACAAATTCGAGGCGCTTGCGTCGAACGACGCCTATGTCTCCGTCCACGGCGCGATCAATTCGGTAGCGACCGGCCTGTTCAAGATCGCCAACGACATCCGCTTGCTTGGTTCGGGTCCGCGCTCCGGCCTGGGAGAATTGATCCTGCCGGAAAACGAGCCCGGCTCGTCGATCATGCCCGGCAAGGTCAATCCAACGCAGTGCGAAGCCATGACGATGGTATGCTGTCAGGTGTTCGGCAATCAGACCACCGTCACGGTCGCCGGCAGCCAGGGACACTTCGAACTGAACGTCTACAAGCCGGTGTTGGCATATTGTATGATGAATTCCATTCAACTGATCTCGGATGCGGCTCGTTCATTTACGGAGCACTGCGTCGACGGCATTCAGGCCAACGAAAAACGTATCGCGGAACTGATGGAACGGTCGCTGATGCTGGTGACCGCCCTTGCCCCAAAGATCGGCTATGATAATGCTGCCAAGATTGCGAAAACCGCCCATGCGAGAGGCACAACCCTGAAAGAGGAGGCCGTGCGTCTCGGCTTCGTTTCAGCCTCGGATTTTGACAAACTGGTGCGTCCCGAGAAGATGACGCATCCTGGCTAGGATACGGCTTTGTGCCGACCGAACCACGGCTTTTCGCCAGAGCGTTTAGCGCGCAGAATAATTATGAATCATACATCCCAAAGGCTGATAGTGATTTAATCAGTGTCGCCGCAAAGCGATGCAGAAGTAACCACTCAGTTCTGACGGCTCGATGAAGATTGCAATCCAATTCCGACCAAGGCCAAACCGGACTATTCCCGGCAAGGCTCTCGGCAGGCCTGCATGCAACCGGCGTGGAAACGCCGGCTGTCCATATGCAGTTGTCATGGGTTGAGGAGGCCACCTTGGTCGAGATCGTCAACCTCAACCGCGTCAAGAAGCGAGCCGAGCGGGATCGGGCAGCCAAGCAGGCTGACGCCAATCGCGTCCGATTCGGCCGCACCAAATCCGAACGCGCGATCGAAAAGGATCGCGCGCGACGGGAAAGCGATGTTCTTGATCAACATCGCATCGACAGCAAGGATGCCTCATGAAATCACCGGTGGTGAAACGATCCATTGTTGTCGCAGGTCACAAGACCAGCGTCAGTCTCGAAGAAGCTTTCTGGAACGGCATGAAAGAAATCTCCGGCTTGCGCGGCATGACGCTGTCGGAATTGGTCGGAGAGATCGACAACAATCGCCAGCAAGGCAATCTGTCGTCGGCGATCCGCCTGTTCGTGCTGGATTACTTCCGGACACGCGCCACCTCGGTGGCTCGACATGATTCCGTGGAGCACTTCCCGGCACAGGTCGGATCCGGCTAGCACCAATCGATTGCAGCGTCGGGCACCGCGCGACGACGTTTGATCGCGGCGCCGTTTGGCTGCTCACCTCAATCGATTGCCTATGGTTCACGTCTGAACTCGGCGTGACGGCAACCAGTCTCGTCACCTGCGGATTACGCCGTAGGTTGTTTACCGAATACCGAAACTCGACAAGTTGGGTTAATAGATAGGGGTCTCGCCGAAAGATGGTCGAGCCCGGACAGCGTTGAGTTAGACGTCCGTGTATGTCTGTCGCCAATGGCGACGCTCCATAATCTTATTTTCGAATTAGCGAAGTCTCGCGCGGCAGCGTGCGATGACGGCTGCCAGGGAGTCCGAAATGCAAAACCTCGATCTCCATCCGGACGAGCGCGCCACCTCCGCCACACGGAGTTATGCCGTCGTCAAACGCTCCGTCATGGTCGGTGGCCACAAGACCAGCGTCAGCCTCGAGGACGCGTTCTGGGTAAGCCTGAAGGATATTGCGACACGCAGCGATCTGTCGCTTTCGGCTGTGCTGATATCGATCGACCGGCATCGCAAGACCAGCAATCTATCGTCTGCGATCCGCCTTTTCGTGCTCGACTATTTCCGTACCCGCGCGATCAGCATGATGTTCATCGGTGAACGTCAAGCGGCATCGCCCACCCTCGCTCCCGTCCACGCCGAGTAGTCAGAACCCGGGCCTGCCCGGAATCGGGGCCGGCGGCGCTATCACCAACGGCGCGTGCGGCCGCATTGGCCTGACGCTCGGAGCTGGGCGGACTTCGATCGGCGGCGGCAGAGGTGCAGCGCGCGGTGCTGGAGACCCGTTGGACGCTTGCGGATTCGGGGCTGGCTGTGACGCCGGGACTTTGGGTTTGGGGGCTGCGCGGCGCGGATCGCTGCCCGGCAACGGGACTTCCGGCCCCGGGATTGCTGCCGTCGGGGCCGCGTCGCGCGCCGGGGCGTTTTCCGCCGGTGGCGTCATCGCCACGGCCGGTGGCGGCGAGGCCGGCGGCGTCACGACGGGCGGCCGTATGGTGCTGCGCTCCAGCGCATCGAGCCGGCGCGTCTCGCGATCGATCGATCGCAACGCCAGCCACGAGGACAGCGATCCGACGTCGACCGTTCGATGCAGTCCATCCGACGGGCCAACGGCGAACACCTCGACCGCCGGACGCCCCGTAGCCTGCTCCCCCGACAGCGAGCTCAGGTTGACACGTATGTCGGTCTGATCGGCGGTGACGTCGTAACCGCCGGATATGACGGCGGTCGCACCGTCGGCCTGCAAGGTAGTCGCGGCCACGCTCAACCGGCCGTCCCTGATGTTGAAAGGAATTTGAGCGCTGCCGACGGTGAGATGGCCGGCAGATAACGACGCCGCGACATTTTTTCGAAGGATGTCGTCGTTCGCCACCTGCCCGCTGTCGCTGGCCGCGATCGCCGCATCGATCGCCTTCCCGTCAAGTCCAGCGATATGAGCCGATTCCAGCGTCAAGGATCCACTTCCGGACAAGGCGCCGGCGAGCGCCGAACGGCTTCGCCCCTGACTCGCCAAGGTCATGCGCATGGTGGCTCGTCCCGCCGGCATGGTCAGTGCGCGATAGCGCAGCGCCGAACCGTCGACGCCGGCCAACTGAACGCGAGCATTCAATGCAAGGCCGCTGGGCGATTGCTTCGCGTCAATATCGGCAGTGACGTCACCGCCGCCGATGCCACCCTTGAGGCTATCGAAGCTCAGCGATTGGCCGTCGCTCTTGATCACGCCGCTGACCGGCCGCAATTCGCTGCCGCCGGGAAGCGTGCCGCGCAGTGCCTGGAATTCCAGCTTGCCGTGCCAGCCTCGCAGCAATCCGCTTTCGAGCGGGCTATCCGCATCTCCAGCGGCAGTGCCGGTGACGAGACCGAACCCGCGCGACAGATCGAGCGTATCCATGCCCAACTGGCCTTCCACGGCATTTTCGTCGCCAAGCGTGAGCGACACGCGGCCACGTATGCGGGCACCGGCCATGGCACCGTCGATCCCTGTGAACGCGAGCTTGTTTCCCGCAACCGTCAACCGCGACGAGAGATTGACATCTTGCGCGACCGGATCGACCGGCATGAGGTTGAACAGCGGCGCGAAGTTGCCGCGTTGAACGGTCAAGTTCACGTCGGCCTTCGGCTGATCGACCGATGGCGCAACAGTGCCTTGAATCGAAGCATTGAAATCACCGCTGGACAGTTTCGTCTGCACGTGCAGCGGATCGTGCCATTTCCCGCTGGCCGTGCCTTCGAACTGTGCCGGCACGCTGGCCGCAACGAGGACCCGATCGAGGCCGAGCAAATTCAGCAGCGTTTGCCCGTGCGGCGACGACAATTTCCAATTGGCGGCAAATTCGTTCTTCGCCAGCGCGTCGACATCGAGACCATGTACGGCCTGCGCTGGCGGCGTACCCGTCAAGGTAACAGTGCCGTTGAGTTGCGGCAGGTTGATATCGAGCGCGGCACTTGCTCTGGTACGATTGCGATCCTTGCTGTCTTTGCCGAGATTGACTGCGAGCTTGAGCTGCGCCGCGCCCTTGGCATCGGTTTTCGATGCATTGATGCGCTCAACGACTGCCGGCGCGAACGGCTGAAGCAGACCGGTGAGTTGATCGGCCGATGCCGCGGCCGCGGTCAGCGTCAGTTTGCCGGTGTTCTCCGCGCGGTCGAAAGCCCCGGAGCCATTTAGCGTAACACCGCCGGTTGAGCCGATTTTCAGTTCCTCAAGGGTCGCGGTCTTCGCGTCGTAGCCAAGCTTTGCGACGAACGGACGAAGATCCTGCCCCGACGAAACCGCGTCGGCGATGTTCAGCGAAACTTGCGCACGATCCGGCCATTGCTGTTGCGGCACGCCGAGCGCGCGCACCAACCCGGCCGCGGCATCGAGATCGAGCCTGTCTGCCGTCAGTGCGGCATCGAACGCCGACGTGCCTCCGGCGCTGCGAGCCGACCACGCCATTCGCCCGGCGATCGCGCCACCGTCGATCTCGGCCTTGAGATCAGCAATGTCCGCGTGATCGGAGGCAAGATCGACGCGCCCGCTGATCCGCAGTGGTTTCCGGCTGCGATAGGCGGTTTCGCTGCCGCCGGTCAGCCAAGCCGCAAACACATTCGGGTCGGATGAATCGAGGCTGAGCGCTCCCTTGAAACCGGCCGAGGAATCCGATGGCGCGACGGCTCCCCGCAGGCTGACCTGCGTCGATCCAGGCGCACGAAGCGCCATGCGATCGACCGCCCACGATTTGCTGTCGCTCCGAAAGCTTGCGTCGATATCTTGAACCGCACGGCCGCCAAGCATGACTTGCTCGGCCGTAACATCGATTTGCGTGGGCATCGGCGCCGCGGGAAGCCCTGCAATCAGCGCCGATAATCCGGACAGCCATTGCGCAGGCTCCGCCCCCGAGGCCTGCTTCGCCAGCATCTTGTCCGCATCGAGTTGCCGCGCGGACAGAGAGGCCTGCAGCAATGGCGAGGCACCAAAGCGCATCTCGGCGTTGCCGGCGAATTTCATCGCCACGTCATCGGCACCGTAGCTGATCTCGACCTGCTCCATGCGGGCGCGTGCGGGATCTGCCTTCAGTTTCGTCGCGATGCGCCACGGTGCGGCGGAACTCGCGTCCGCCTTGCCGCGATTCCCGCCGGCCAGGGTCAGCAAACCGTCGAATCGCGGTGACCTGCCTTCGAATGCCAGCACGCCATCGAGATCGGCTGCGGTCCTCTGTTCGCCTGGATCGAGCGCGAGATGGAATTTCACGCCGTTGCCATCGCCGGCCGGACTGGAGGAGATTCGGAACGGATAGCGTGCGCCCGACCAGGTGAAATTGCCGTCGCCGCGGATCGCGCCCGCGAGAGCACGGACGTCGCCACTGAAAGCGATGTCGTTCAACTCCAGCGTGCTGCGGCTCGCGGCATCGTGCAGCGCCACGCGCCCGGTCAGGTTCAGCCGATCGATCGCGAGCGAGCCGAGATTGGCGTTGCCCGACGAGGCCGGCCAATCGATCCGGCCTTGCCGGTCCAGCCCCAGATCGAGCCCGACGCCGTTGACGGTCAATTCGGTGGCGCGCCATTCGCCGCGCATCAGCGAGCCGAGGCTGAATTCGACATTGAGCTTGTCGGCATGCACCTTGCCAAGATCGTTGACGCCCCCGACGACGACCGACTGCAAACGCAACGATGGCGTCGGCAATAGCCGTGCGTCCAGCGCGCCGCCGACACGAACCGGCGCACCGATGATGCGGCTCGCCTCGGCCTCGAATTGCGGACGGAACTGGCTCCAGTCGATGAAATACGGTCCGATCAGCGCGGATAGCAGTGCAATGATAAATGCAATCGCCAGTCCGAGCAGCGTCGTCTGCACGGCGTCTCCCTTCAAGCACTGTCCGGCACAGCTAATCCGCTCTGCACGCTCGACCAAGGCCGCGCACTAAGGATCGGCGCCCGCAGCAAAACGGTCACCCGACACGGTGCTGATGAAATTAGCGCCGGAGCGACGGTATATATAGCGAGAACTGTGGCAAAGTCACAGCAGACCGCCCCCCCGGAACGGGCGCGTGCACCGATGGCAACAACCGCCCTCGCCTTCAGACGATCTATGTCGCCGCCGGCTCGCTTGCCTTGACGATGCCCGGCCGATGCGACCGTCCGGACACCGCCCGTACCTTGCCCGGCGACGCAAGCCAGATCGTCAAACTACCCAACAGACTTATGCCGAGTCCGACAGCGAAAGCGACGGTATAGGTCCCATACCAGTCATGAAGCACGCCGGTCAGCCACGGGCCCGCAGCTCCGCCGGCAAGGCCCGCCAGCATCACCGTCCCGAAGATACTGCCGTAGTGCCTGCCTTCAAAAATTTCGACAACAACCGCCGCCATCACCGCGGTGACACCGTAACCTAGCAAGCCCTGCGCCAGCACCATGACATAGACCAGCAGGACGTTCGGAAAATACGCAAGCGCGATAAGTGCCGCAAAGCAGATCACGAATCCCAGACCGCTGACGCTCCATATCCATTCGCGCCCGATGCGATCCGAAAGGTGGCCGAGCACAATCTGCCCCGGAATACCGAGCAGGCTGACCGCACCGAGCGCCCATACGGCAAGGCTGGCGCTGAAACCGGACTCGACCAGATATTTGGTCTGATGCACCTGCACCGCATACCAGGCGTAAAGGCCGCAGAAAAATCCAAGGCCGAGCCACCAGAACCGCGCCGTGCGAAACGCGCGGCCGAGCGTCCAGTCCACCGCGACCCAGGCCGGATCCACGATGGTCACCGAGGGGCGGCTAACTTGAGCGACGCTGCCGTCGCCGTCCGGCAACAGCCCCATCTGCTCGGGTCGCTGGCGGACCAGAAGATTGATCGGCACCAGCGTCACGAGCATCAGAATGCCGAGCGCAGTGCTGGCGGAACGCCAGCCCGACTGTGCGATCAAGTATCCCGCCCATGGCAATAGCGTGATCGATCCGATGCCGACACCGGCGAAGGCGATGCCGATCGCGAGCCCGCGCCGGCGAATGAACCAGTTCGGCAGATACAGCGACTGGCCGGTGTAGCTGAGGCATACGCTGCCGCCGCCGACCATCAGACCCATTGTCAGGTAAAGGTGCCACGGCTGGGTGGTGAGCGGCGCCAGCAGCAGCCCGCCGGCCATCAGCAGAACGCCGAACTCCATCACGACGCGCGGGCCGAAGCGGTCCATCATCCGCCCGATGAGCGGGCTGAAAAACGCCGACACGATGAAGCCGAACGAAAAAGCACCGGCCGTCGTACCGCGATCCCACCCGAACTCATCGACGATCGACGGAAAGAACAGCGAGAATGAGGTTCGGGCGTTAACGCCGATCCCCATGGTCACGAAGGTAATGGCGACGATGACCCAGCCATAGAAGAAGCGAGGACGCATGCACGAGAAACCTTCTCCGGACGGCGGATCTGGCGAGTGAATGGATGCGGCGGCTTAGCGATCTTTCATACAGGTTCTGGCAGGACTTGTCATGTCGAGCAGCCCGATACCGTTGTCGGGCAGTTAACCGCGTCACATAGCAAACGACAAAATCGAACGTGTACTAACGATAGCCTCGCTTGACCGTCACGCCGCCGGGACGATCTTGCCGGGATTGAAGATATTTTGCGGATCGAGCGCCTGCTTCAGCGCCCGCATCGCATCGAGCGCTTCGGGACCTAGTTCGCCGACCAGGTACTTCTGCTTGCCCTGACCGATACCATGCTCGCCGGTGCAGGTCCCATCCATCGACTGCGCCCGTTCCACCAGCCGGTGCATGAAGTCTTCCGCCCGCGCCATTTCGTCGGGGTCGTTGACGTCGCACAGCAGCGAGCAATGGAAGTTGCCATCGCCGACATGGCCGACGATCGGCGACAGCAATTTGAGGTCGAGCAGATCGGCTTCGGTCTCCACCACGCAATCGGCGAGCCGCGAAATCGGCACGCATACGTCGGTGGCGACGACGCCAGCGCCGGGGCGCAGGCCGCGCACCGCCCAGTAGGCGTCATGACGTGCCTGCCAGAGCCGCGTGCGGTCTTCCGGACGCGTCGTCCATTCGAACGACCCGCCACCGCATTCCTGCGCAATCTCACCGAAGCGGCGGGTCTGCTCCGCCACCTCGACATCGTTGCCGTGGAATTCGAGCAGCAGCAGCGGCGTTTCCGGCAACGACAATTTCGAATAGGCGTTGCAGGCCTTCACCTGCGCCGCATTGAGCAATTCGATGCGTGCCAGCGGAATGCCGGTCTGGATCGCCAGAATGGTGGCCTGGCAGGCGCCCTCCACCGTTGCGAAGGAGCATGCAGCGGCGGCAATGGTATCGGGGATGCCCCGCAGCTTGATCGTGAGTTCGGAAATGATGCCGAGCGTACCTTCGGCCCCGACGAAAAGATGCGTCAGGTCGTAACCGGCCGACGACTTCTTCGCCCGCGTGCCGGTCGTGATGATCTCGCCGTCGCCGCGCACGACTTTCAGCGCCAGGATATTGTCGCGCATGGTGCCGTAGCGGACCGCATTGGTGCCGGACGCGCGCGTCGAAGCCATGCCGCCGATCGAAGCATCGGCGCCGGGATCGATCGGAAAGAACACGCCCTGATCGCGGAGATTCTCGTTCAGCGTCTTGCGGGTGATGCCGGGTTGAATGACGCAATCGAGATCCTCGACATGGACATCCAGCACACGATTCATGTCGCGCAGATCGATGCAAATGCCACCGGCCGGCGCATTCACCTGCCCCTCCAGCGAGGTGCCGGTGCCGAACGCAATCACCGGCACGCGATTGGCCGCGCAGATCCGGACCACGTCCTGAATGTCGGCCGTCTCCTGCGCCATCACCACGGCATCCGGCGGCTGCGACGCCAGCCAGGTCATGGTGTGGGCGTGCTGGTCGCGAACTGCCTGCGAGGTGACGAGCCGGTTGCCGAACCGCGCCGCGAGCGATTCAATCGTGCTGGCCAGCGCCTTCGGTTCAGGATGCTTCAGATCGAATGGATTGCTTGCGTTCACGTCTCTTCCTCCCGGCGGCAAGACCGTGGCAAAGGATGTATAACGGGTCAAGCAAACCTACAAATACAATAGTGGACCGCTCGAGCAGAGGATCTGGAATGACGATGGACGCGACCGCAGGCCTGCCGCTGCAGCAGGTGCCGTTTCTCACGTCGGTAATGCAGATCGAGCCGCAATGGATCGACTATAACGGTCATCTCAACATGGCCTATTACAACGTGCTGTTCGACCGCGCGATCGACGAGCTTTGGCTGCAGATCGGCATCGGTCCCGAATACATGAAGACCCGCGGCGGCTCGACCTTCACCGCCGAATGCCACGTCCGCTACCTGCGCGAAATCCATCTCGGCGATCCGGTGCGGGTCTCGATCTTGCTGGTCGCGGCGGACGAGAAACGCATGCATACATTCGAGGAACTGCGTCACGCTACCGAAGGCTGGCTATCGGCCACTTCCGAAAACATGACGCTGCACATGGATATGGCGGCGCGCAAGACCGCGCCCTTTCCACCCGATATCCGCTCCCGCATCGCAGCCCTCGCAGAGGCACATGCCGCCGGCCCGCGCCCGGACGGCATCGGGCGCAAGATTTCCATGCCGGCGCGCTGAGAGCCGGTTCCCGCGGCAGAACCGTGTGCGCAAGCCGCCATGGAGGTGGGAAAAGCCGCATTCTTACCCTATATCGGCGTCAAATCCTGCAACGCGGGCTCCCCTTCCCGAGCGCACGGTGCCATCGTGAGCTAATATTGATTCGCATGACTGAGCCGCACAAACTGATCCACCGCGATCTGCCCGATCACCAGCCCGTTGCTGGCGGCATTGCTGCGCGCGCACGGGCCACGGCCGTGCCGCAATATCTCTCCGCGCTCAATCCCGAGCAGCGCGAGGCGGTCGAGACGCTGGACGGGCCGGTGCTAGTGCTTGCAGGCGCGGGCACGGGCAAGACCCGCGTGCTGACGTCGCGCATCGCGCACATCCTCAGTCAGGGCCGTGCCCGGCCCGGCGAAATCCTGTCGGTGACCTTCACCAACAAGGCCGCGCGCGAAATGAAGATGCGCCTCGGCCAGATGCTCGGCCAGGCGGTCGAGGGCATGCCGTGGCTCGGCACCTTCCATTCGATCGGCGGCCGTATCCTGCGCACGCATGCTGAATTGGTGCAGCTAAAATCAAATTTCACTGTGCTCGATGTCGACGATCAGATTCGCCTGCTGAAGCAATTGCTGCAGGCCGAGAACATCGACGACAAGCGCTGGCCGGCGCGGATGCTGGCTGGCCTGATCGATGGCTGGAAAAATCGCGGCCTCACGCCGTCGCAGGTGCCGTCGGGCGAAGCTGCCGTATTCGCCAATGGCACCGGCGGCAAGCTTTACGCGAGCTATCAGGAACGGTTGAAGGTTCTCAACGCGGCCGACTTCGGCGACTTGCTGCTGGAGAACATCCGCCTGTTTCGCGAACATCCGGACGTGCTGCGGCAATATCAGCACCGGTTCAAGTATATTCTCGTCGACGAATATCAGGACACCAACGTCGCACAATATCTATGGCTACGGCTGCTCTCGCAGACGGCGTCATCCCCTGCAGCGATCGCTCCACGCGACGCCGTACAAGACCATGTGCCGCAGACGCAACCGAGCGCGTCTCCCCCGAAGAACATCTGCTGCGTCGGTGACGACGATCAGTCGATCTACGGATGGCGCGGCGCCGAGGTCGATAACATCCTCCGCTTCGAACATGATTTTCCGGGCGCCAAGGTAATCCGGCTTGAACGCAACTATCGCTCGACGGGGCATATCCTCGCCGCTGCCTCGCATCTCATCGCGCACAACGAAGGCCGCCTCGGCAAGACCTTGCGCACCGAGGACGAGGACGGCGAGAAAGTGACCGTTACCGGCGCGTGGGATTCCGAAGAGGAAGCCCGCGCCATCGGCGAAGAGATCGAGCAACTGCAGCGCGCCGGGAATAATCTCAACGAGATCGCCATTCTGGTACGTGCTTCGTTCCAGATGCGCGAATTCGAAGACCGTTTCGTTACGCTCGGCCTCTCCTATCGCGTCATCGGCGGTCCGCGTTTCTATGAGCGCGCGGAAATCCGCGACGCGCTGGCCTATCTGCGCGTCATCAATTCGGCAGCCGACGATCTCGCGTTCGAGCGCATCGTCAACGTACCGAAGCGCGGCCTCGGCGACGCCACCGTGCAGCTGCTGCACGATCATGCCCGCAAGCGGCGCATCCCGTTATCGGAAGCGGCGCGCGCGGTGGTCGAGACCGATGAACTGAAGCCGAAAGCACGCGGATCGCTGCGTGCGCTGCTGGACAACTTTGCGCGATGGTCGACGCAGCGCGAAACCATGCCGCACACCGAGCTTGCCGAAATGGTGCTCGATGAGAGCGGTTATACCGAAATGTGGCAGAAGGACCGTTCGGCGGATGCCGCAGGCCGTCTCGAAAACCTCAAGGAACTGATCCGTTCCATGGAGGAGTTCGAGAACTTGCAAGGCTTTCTCGAACACATCTCGCTGGTGATGGATCGCGATGGCGGCCCCGACGAGGAAGCCGTGTCGCTGATGACGCTGCATTCGGCCAAGGGGCTGGAGTTCGACAACGTGTTCCTCCCGGGTTGGGAGGAAGGCCTGTTTCCGCATCAGCGCGCGTTGGACGAACAGGGTCGCGCCGGCCTCGAGGAAGAGCGCCGCCTCGCCCATGTCGGCATCACCCGGGCCCGGAGGCGCGCCAAGCTGTATTTCGCAACCAATCGCCGCATTCACGGATCGTGGTCGACGACCGTGCCATCGCGTTTCCTCGACGAACTGCCGGCACACAACGTCGAGATTACCGAGTCCAAGGGCGGATCGGGCTGGGGCGGCACGAGCGGCTACGGTCCCTCCCGCTTCGACAATCTGGAATCCTTCGGCTCACGTTACACGACGCCGGGGTGGCAGCGCGCACAGGCCAATCGCACACGCGGCGGCTTCAACGAGGCCGGCACGGCCTATGGCGGCGGCACGTCGCGTAGCAAGCGGGCACCGCTAACCATCGAAGGCGAACTGATCGCCAAGTCGACCGGCACGACCTCGGATTTTTCCATCGACGATCGGGTGTTTCACCAGAAGTTCGGCTATGGCAGGATCGTGAAGGTCGACGGCAACAAGCTGTCGATCGTGTTCGACAAGGCCGGCGAGAAAAAGGTGGTCGATAGTTTCGTGGAGCGGGTGTAGGGCCGGATGAATTGAGATTGACGGAAGCCCACTGTGAGGTGGCGCCATTGCGTAAACCTCAACTCAATTCGATCCGTTTGACACGAAATTTTCTGATCTGGGCAATTGCACAATCGTCCTGACGTCCCTATGTGCTGTGCCCCGCTTGCCGAATCTCGGCGGCCTCGTCCGGTGACGACGCAGTGCCGCATTCTCCTTCCCCGTTACAACCTCCATTGCCCATGCAGCCCATCATCTCGGTTTCGAACCTGACCAAAACCTACGCCTCCGGTTTCAAGGCGCTGAACGGAATCAACCTCGATATCCAGCGCGGCGAGATTTTCGCGCTGCTCGGGCCGAACGGCGCCGGCAAGACCACCCTGATCAGCATCATTTGCGGCATTGCCAATCTGAGCGCGGGCAAAGTGGAGGTCGGCGGCCATGACATCAATGCGGATTACCGCGTGGCGCGCTCGCTGATCGGCTTGGTGCCGCAGGAATTGCATACCGATGCGTTCGAGTCAGTCTGGGCCACCGTCAGCTTCAGCCGCGGCCTGTTCGGCAAACCCAAAAATCCGGCCCACATCGAGAAGGTCCTCAAGGATCTTTCGTTGTGGGACAAGAAGGACAACAAGATCATCACGCTGTCCGGCGGCATGAAACGTCGCGTGATGATCGCCAAGGCGCTGTCGCACGAGCCGCAGATCCTGTTCCTCGACGAGCCCACCGCCGGTGTCGACGTGGAGTTGCGCAAGGGCATGTGGGAAGTCGTGCGCCAGCTTCGCGAGAACGGCGTGACCGTGATCCTCACCACGCATTACATCGAGGAAGCGGAGGAGATGGCCGATCGCATCGGCGTCATCAACAAGGGCGAGATCATCCTGGTCGAAGAAAAAGCCAAGCTGATGCAGAAGCTCGGGCGCAAGCAACTCAAGCTTCATCTTCAAGGCCGTCTCGATACTCTACCCGCAACGCTGGCGCCGTATCATCTCGAACTGACCGAAGACGGCAAGGAATTGATCTACACCTACGACACCCAAAGCGAACGCACCGGCATCACCACGCTCCTGAGCGATCTGCGCGACGCTGACATCCGCTTCAAGGATCTCAGCACCACGCAGAGTTCGCTGGAAGAAATCTTCGTCAACCTGGTGAGGACCGGCGCATGAACTTCTCCGCAGTCCGCGCCATCTATCTGTTCGAAATGGCTCGCACCTGGCGCACGCTGCTGCAAAGCGTGGTGTCGCCGGTGATTTCCACCTCGCTGTATTTCGTCGTGTTCGGCGCGGCGATCGGTTCGCGCATCAGCGAAATCCAGGGCGTCAGCTACGGCACCTTCATCGTGCCGGGACTGGTGATGCTGTCGGTGCTGACCCAGAGCATCTCCAATGCCTCGTTCGGCATCTATTTCCCGAAATTCGTCGGCACGATCTACGAGGTGCTGTCCGCGCCGGTTTCCTATGTGGAAATTGTGCTGGGCTATGTCGGCGCGGCGGCGACCAAGTCGGTGATTCTCGGCCTCATCATCCTCGGCACCGCCGGGCTGTTCGTGCCGCTGCACATCCATCATCCGCTCTGGATGCTGGCGTTTCTCGTGCTCACGGCCGTGACCTTCAGCCTATTCGGATTCATCATCGGAATCTGGGCCGACAACTTCGAAAAATTGCAGGCTATTCCCCTGCTGGTGGTGACGCCGCTGACCTTCCTCGGCGGCAGCTTCTATTCGGTCAACATGCTGCCCTCGCCGTGGCGGACCATCACCCTGTTCAACCCGGTGGTCTATTTGATCAGCGGCTTCCGCTGGAGCTTCTACGAGATCTCGGATGTCAGCCCGGCGGTCAGCGTCGGCATCACCTTCGGCTTTCTCGCGGTCTGCATGATCGTGGTCTGGTGGATATTCAAGACCGGGTATCGGCTGAAGAACTGACGCCGGCTGGCGACCACCAAATGCAAAATGGCCCGGAGCGATCCGGGCCATTTGTTATTCTGTCGGTACCTTACCGGTAGCAGTGGAAATGGCCGTGGCGCCAATAGCCGCGGCAACGGTGACCGCGACGCGGCCCGCGATCCGGAATGCCGAGCACACCTTTAACGCCGCCGACTGCACCACCGACACCGGCCCCAATGGCGCCGCCAATCGCGCCGCCGACCGGCCCGGCCGCGCGATTGCCTTCGCGCGCGCCCTGATTTGCGCCCCGCTCCATGCCGCCAATCACACCCTGGGCATGGGCAAAATGAGGGGCTGCAAGCAGCGCCAGCGCCGTGGCGATCGCAGCAAACGTCATCCGGGTGGGCGTTACGGCCGGCAGCGTCGATGTCTTGATCTTCATCCGAATCCCCTTTTGGCAGATACAACTACAACGGCCGCGGCCGCCCTCGGCCACACTAACGCCCGACTTGCATTTTGGTTGCGCCCAAATGCCTACAAATTGCACGAAATGCACCGGTCGGCGGCGGCGCTTCGTTCATTTCGCCGCCACACCTCCGTTAAGATTGATGTCTACAGGGACTGGCACCTGACCCGTTTCGTATGCATATTGCCAGCGGGGGACGGGCGAGCGACCTTGCTTTGGAAGGTCTGGAGGCCAGAAGTCTGATGCGTGCGTTTCTCATTCCGCTTGCCGCCGTTCTATTCGTGGCGAGTCCCAGCGTCGCGCTGGCCAAAGTTTCCATCACCGTCGACAAGGATAACCAGGAGATGACCGTGGCGGTCGATGGCGTCGAACGCTATCGCTGGCCGGTCTCCACCGGCAATCCGTCGCACGAAACGCCCAACGGCAAATTCCAGACGTTCCGCATGGAGGAAGATCACTTCTCCAAGGAATTCGACGATGCGCCGATGCCGCATTCGATCTTCTTCACCAAGGTCGGTCACGCCATCCACGGCACCCTGTCGGAGCGCAGCCTCGGCAGCCCGGTCTCCCATGGCTGCGTCAGACTCTCGCGTGCCAACGCCACGACGCTTTACGATCTGGTGAAAAGCGATGGCCTTCTCTCCACTACGGTGACGCTCACCGGCTCGTCCCGCGTTGCACTAGCGCGGCGTGGCAAGCCGGCCACCGCGGTAGCACGCCGCAACCCGATTCCGTCCGACGTCGGACCGGCCTACGATGCGGCCGGCAACCCGGTTAACATCACGCCACAGCAGACATTCCCGGCGCAACGGATGCCGCAGCAGGCGGCGCGCGATGACGACGGGTACATCTATCCGGCTGACGGCAGCTCGAGCGACCGGCGTTATCCGTCGCCGCGCAGCTATCGCCGCGTCTATGAGGCACAGGGCAATTACGGCTATCAATCGCAGTACGGCGGCCAAGGCTACGGTCAGCAAGGCTATGGTCAGCAGGGTTACTACGCGCCGCCGCAGCCGTCTTACCAGCCTCGCGGTCTGTTCTCCGATCAGGATTGATCCACGCGACGAGTCTGATTCAACGCAGTTGAATCAGACTCTAGTTGTCGCCGTCGCGCAGCCGCCGCCACACGGCGCCGAGAATATTCGAATAGTCATCGGTCCATACGCGCTGACCGGCGGTCGGATCGGTTTGCACCCACTGCTCGCTTGAGGCCAGCGCGCCGACATCCGCCTCGTCGCGGGCGGACACCACTACCGAGGTGGTGAAGATATATTCGTCGTCGCGGCCGGAATCCTCGTTGTAGACCCAGCTCTTCAGCCCATTGGCATCGGCGATGCCGACGACGACACTGGCCAGTTCAAGGTGACGGTTCGAAACGTGCATCAGCACCGCCCCCTGCGGCGCGAGCTTGTCCTTGTAGATTTTCATCGCCTCCTGCGTCGCCAGATGGATGGGAATCGCATCCGAGGAATAGGCATCGACGATGATGAGGTCGTAAAGTCCGTCGGGCTCCTTGGCGAAGGTCAGCCGTGCGTCACCGATCACCGGTTTGAGATCGGGCTCGCAACTCTGGATGAAGGTGAAATATTTCGGATCGCGCGCGGTATCGACCATGGTCTGATCGATCTCGAAGAACCGCCAGTTTTCGCCCGGCTGCGAGGCGCAGGTCAGCGTACCGGCACCAAGACCGATCACGGCAACGCGAATGGGTCCACCCTTGCGCGCGCGAACCGCGCTGATGGCGCGGCCGATGCCGCCGTCCTTGTGATAATACGAGATCGGCTCCGGCCGTCCGGTCACCGGCGTGCCATCGTTGTTCTGCATCCGCTCGGCGCCGTGGATCGTGGTGCCATGCATCAGCACATGATACTGGCCGCCGGGCGTGACCACGATCTTGTGAACACCGAAGAAACTGCGCACCGTTTCCACCCGCCCGTCGTCGGAGGGGTAAACGCGCAGCAGTACCAGCGCCAGCACCACCGTCGCCGCGATCTTCGCGCGGCTGGCATGCGGCACGATCGCAAGGATCATCGACAGTATCGCGCAAGCAGCGACAATGCTGACGCGTTGCTCTTTTATCCAGTCGAACGCGCGGCCCGGCGAGAAAGCCGGCACCAGCCACACGACTGCAAGAATGGCCAGGACGAGCCAATACCAGCGCAGAAGCCCGCTCCATCGCTCCTCTTCAGGCGGGCGACACAACACGGCCAATGCGATCAGGATCGGATATTCGGCAATCCACGAGAACGTGAACGGCGCGATCAAGCCGGCGAACAGTCCGCCCAGCATGCCGCCGAACGACAGCGCAACGTAAAAGCCCGTCAGATATCTTGCCGCGGGGCGCGTGCGGGCGAGTTCGCCGTGACAGGCCATGGCGATGATGAAGAAGCAGAGTTGATGGCCGCCCAGCGTCAGCAACAGGTTCTGCTCGCCGCCGATCGCCAGCAGGATGATCACGCCTGCAATCGCCGCCGGCTGCAATAACAGCATCAGCCGGTGCGGCAGCAGCGGACGCGACTGGAACACCAGCACCCACGTCAGGAGGTACAGCGACAGCGGCAGCACCCACAGCAACGGCGCGGCCGCTACGTCGGTGGAAATATGCGCAGTCACTGCGATCAGCAGACCCGACGGGACCGCGGCCAGGAAAATCCAGCGCGCGCGCAACGCCCATGACGGCGCGGGCGCATTCGCCTGCTCGCTGTCCACTTGCGCCACGGCAACCGCTGGCGAGCGCAACAACAACACGCCGCATCCGGCGATCAGCACGATCAACAATCCATAACCGCAGGTCCACAGCAGGTTCTGCATGCGCAGCGAGAACATCGGCTCCAGCAAAACCGGATAGGACAGCAGCGCGAGGAAGCTGCCGATATTCGACGAGGCATAGAGGAAATACGGGTCAGGACCGTTGGGATGGCCGGTGCGGACGAACCACGCCTGCAGCAACGGATTGTTGGCCGCGAGCGCGAAAAACGGCAGGCCGATCGATACCGCGAACAACCCCAGCAGCCAGATCGCGTAGCCGCTCGTCGGTGGCTCGCCCCAGCCGCTGGCAATGGCCAGCGGCAGCGTCCCCAACGCGGCCGCCAGCAGCATCAGATGGATCGCTACCGGCGCGGCCCGGCTGCGGAGCTGCATCAGATAATGCGCATAGGCATAGCCGCCGAGCAGCAGCGACTGGAAGAAGACCATCGCCACCGACCAGACGGCCGGCGATCCGCCCAGCCGCGGCAACACCATCTTGGTAAATAGCGGCTGCACCGAGAACAGCAGCAACGCACTGACGAAGATCGCCACGGTATAGACCGTGAGGATCAGCGCATTTCGGGCACGCGACTTCTGGATCGGCTCGGCAGGCGGCGAAGCAGTCATGCAAAATCCGGTTTCATGCGCGACGGCGCCGGTTGCGCCCTGCCGGCAAGATGCCGACGGTGCCGGAGTGGAGCACACGGCACCAATCCGGGCAACGCGGCGCAAAGACACCCGCGCGGAAATTGTTTGGGTGTGGCTTTGTTCCGATCATTCTGTATTCAATACAGCAACGGGATAGCCCATGACATCGGCTGGGCCGTTCTCATATTGGCTTCGAAAGACACATGGCTGACACAGAACCCGATGTTGTCATCATTGGCGCAGGCCACAATGGCCTGACATGCGCCGCCTATCTGGCGATGAGCGGTCTGCGCGTCCGCGTCGTCGAGCGCCGCAAGGTGGTCGGTGGTGCTGCCGTTACCGAGGAATTCCATCCCGGCTTCCGCAATTCGGTGGCGGCCTACACGGTCAGCCTGCTCAATCCGCAAATCATCGCGGACCTCCGGTTGCACGAGCACGGCCTGAAGATCGTCGAACGCCGCGCGCAGAATTTTTTGCCCGCGCCGGACGGCAGCTATCTCCTGACCGGCGAGGGCCGCACGCGCCCATCGCTGGAGAAGCTCAGCAGGCGCGATGCCGAACGCTATGGCGCGTTCACGCAACAACTCGAGATGGTCGCCGATGTGTTGCGGCAGTTCATCCTGCGCGCACCGCCGAATGTCGTCGAGGGATTCGGCGCCAAATCCGTGAGCGAAGCCATCAACGCGCTCGGCACCGCCAACGTCCTGCGCGGCCTGACGCTGGAACAGCAGCGCACGGTGCTCGACTTGTTCACATGCTCGGCCGGCGAGATGCTCGATGACGTCTTTGAAGGCGACCTCATCAAGGCGCTATTCGGATTCGACGCCATCGTCGGCAATTACGCCAGTCCTTATGCTGCCGGTTCGGCCTATGTCATGCTGCATCACGCCTTCGGCGAGGTGAACGGCAAGAAAGGCGTGTGGGGACACGCCATCGGTGGCATGGGCGCGATCACCCAGGCGATGGCCGCCTCCGCGCGCAGCCGGGGTGTCGAGATCGACGTGGATGCAGGAGTGCGCGAGGTGATCGTCGAACGCGACCGCGCGGCCGGCGTGGTACTCGACAACGGCAAAAGCATTCGCGCCCGGTATGTCGTGTCCAATGTCAATCCGAAGCTGCTCTATAAGCGGCTGGTGCCCGCGGGCGTCTTGCCAGCACCATTCCTCGATCGCATCGGCAAATGGCGTAACGGCTCCGGCACGTTCCGGATGAACGTGGCGCTGTCGAAGCTGCCCTCCTTCACTGCCCTGTCGGGCGATGGCGATCATCTCAGCGCAGGCATCATCCTGGCGCCGAGCCTCGGCTATATGGATGGCGCGTGGCAGGACGCACGGCAATTCGGCTGGAGCCGCGAGCCGGTAGTGGAAATGCTGATTCCATCGACGCTGGACGATTCACTCGCCCCGCCCGGCCAGCACGTCGCCAGCCTGTTCTGCCAGCATGTCGCCCCGCAATTGCCCGGCGGCGCGTCGTGGGACGATCGTCGCGAAGAGGTCGCGGACCTGATGATCGCAACGGTGGATCGCTACGCGCCGGGTTTTGCTGCGAGCGTGATTGCGCGCAAAGCGCTGACGCCACTCGATCTGGAGCGCGACTTCGGCCTGCTCGGCGGCGATATCTTCCATGGAGCGCTGACGCTGAACCAGCTGTTTTCCGCACGTCCGATGCTCGGCCACGCCGATTATCGCGGCCCGCTCAAGGGGCTGTACCACTGCGGCTCCGGCGCCCACCCCGGCGGCGGCGTGACCGGCGCCCCCGGGCACAATGCAGCAAGGGTTATCCTGAAGGATGATCGCGGATTGTTCGGACGCGCCTGACCGGCGCGACGGTCAGAAGAACAGCAGGACATACATCGCGAGCATTGCAGCGACGATCAGCGTCCCCGCGCAAAGCCCCAGCATCCAGGCGATATCTTCGGCCCCGAGACCGAACATCTGCCCGATGGGCCAAGACGTATCCATGCTTCGCATTTTCATGACGCCCTCGCGTTCTGCTTGAGGGCATCTCTAGCCATTGAGTTTTAAAAAGCCGGCCACCCGATGCCTCGTGTTTTGAGCATCGTCGCCATGATCCATTAACCGTATCGTTTCGGACGAGCGAAATGGCGTTACCGGCCCGGCATCAACGCCTGTGGATATCTTTTCGGTGAGGCCGACTTGGTCGCGGATTCTGCTTTGAATCAGAAGCAAATTCTTAAGCCGCAAGAAGAGCTGATCCAATTGTGAGCCGGTGAGCAGGCTGTGGATATCTCTGTGGAAATATCTGCCCTCACCTGTGTACAAGTCTGTGGGCAGCCGGTGCAAAGCCGTAGATGACAAGGTTGATAAGTCATGTATGAGACGGTGCATAACCGTTGTATGTAGGCATTGCCAACCTGTGAAATTCAGGTGCGGCCGCGCCCTCCCCGTCCGGATAGTTCATGACCAGCTTCACGACCCCTGCCACCAGCAGCGCAACGTTTTCGATCGGCACCGAGCATGACGCGCGTCGCGTGGTCGACGTGCTCGAGGAGGCGCTGGATCCCGGCGACGTGGCCATTGCCGCGTTCGAGCGGCCGGATCTCCGTTGGGATGTCACGCTGCATTTTGCGGAAGCACCGGATCAAGCCGCGATCCGGGATTTGATCGCACTCTCGGCCGGCGAAGACCTTGCCGCGACCGTGCTGTTTCAGGACATCGAAGCCAAGGATTGGGTCAAGGCCAGCCTCGAAGGTCTGATTCCGGTGCCGGCCGGACGGTTCGTCGTGCACGGACACCACGATCGCGATCGCGTGCCGCCGAACAAACTCGGAATCGAAATCGAAGCGGCGCTGGCCTTCGGCACCGGCCATCACGGCACGACGCGCGGCTGTCTCCTGCTGCTCGACGATGTGTTGCGGCGGCGATCGCCGCGCCGCGTTCTCGATCTCGGGGCTGGGACCGGCGTATTGGCCATTGCGGCGGCAAAAGCGCTGCGTCAGCATATTCTGGCCAGCGATATCGATCCCCGCTCGGCTGTCGTTGCCGCGGAGAATGCGCACCACAATGGCGTCGGCAATCTGGTGGAATCGATCTGCGCCAAGGGATTTTCAGCGCCGCAGTTTCGCGCCCGCGCACCGTTCGATCTCATCCTCGCCAACATCCTCGCCAATCCACTGCGCCAGATGGCGCCAACGATGGCCGCGCATCTCGCGCCGGGTGGCCTGCTGATCCTGTCGGGGCTGTTGCCGCATCAGGCCGCGAGCGTGGTGGCGACCTATCGCTCGGTTGGGGTTGTTCTGGTGCGGCGCCTCCGGATCGACGGCTGGATCGCGTTGCTGATGCACCGCCCCGGATGAAACGGCGCGGCCTATTGACAACTTTCCATAATAGGAATATATACCTTGTGTCTCGTTCGCGAGGGGCGCATCATGAGGCGTCGTGACGCGGAACGGGATGCGGCGCCTGCGCGATGTGGTCTCGCAGCCATGTCGTCCGGGAGGCCGGGGGCTACCGTCCGCCGCTACTACGAGCGGCCGCCACTTGCTGGCTGGACGCGGTTGGGAGGCCGGCGGCGAAATCCGCCGGAGATCGACGGAGACCTGGAGAGAGCATCTTCGGGAATCTGTGCCCAGCCCGGAAGCACGGTCCCCGGTCCTTAAAAATCGCCGCCGATGGAGCGCCGGAAGGCGTTTCCGCGGCCGCTGTTCGCTCCGTCAAGCGAATACGTCGCGGCACAACTACCAAGGCACGCCTCTCGGCGCTCCGTCTCCCCTCATTCGTGAGAGGGGAGAGAACCAAAAGCGCAACCCGCGCTGCGGCGCGGGAATGCATAGTCGTGGCTGTTTGACATGTGAATCAGGAAGACGGTGCGAGATCGCGGCCGCACGGA
>JANINJ010000032.1 GCA_024508855.1 Xanthobacteraceae bacterium | reverse complement strand
TCACCGAGAACGCCAGGCTGTATTGCGTCGGCGTCAGGCCGTAGTGATCGATATAAATGAAGGACGAACTGGCGAGGAACGCAAAGAAGCTCGCCATGCCGAGGCCGCCGATCAAGGTCAAGCCGAGGAAGTGCCAGTCGCGGAACAGCTGACCGAAGCCGTTCAGCACGCCGCCAACGCTGACCTTGATGCGATCCTGCGCGGGGCGAGTTTCCGGCAACAAGGTCGCCAGCAGCACGAGGCCTGCGACCGCCGCGACCGTCACCGCCACGAACACCGCGCGCCAGCCGAACGGCACGATCAATGCGCTGCCGGTCAGCGGCGCCAGAATCGGCGAGACGCTGAACACCAGCATCACCAGCGCCATCAACCGCGTCGCCTCGACGCCGGTATGAAGATCGCGAATGATCGCGCGCGGAATCACCATCAGCGCCGACGCGCCCAATCCCTGCACAAAGCGGAACGCGATCAGCCATTCGATGGTCGGCGCGAGACCGCAGCCGATCGAGCCGACGATAAACAGCGAAACACCGAAATACAGCGGCGGCTTGCGGCCGACCATGTCCGACAGCGGGCCGTAGACGATCTGGCAAACACCGAACGCGAGGAAGAACGCCGTCAGCGTCATCTGCGTCGCGGCGGTCGAGGCGTCGAGGCTGGTGGCGATCGACGGCAGGGCCGGCAGATACATATCGATGGCGAACGGACCGACTGCGGACAAGAGGCCGAGCACGATCGCGTTTCTGAGATAGTTTGAAGTCATTTTTCTTCTTGCTGGTTGAAATTGCGGCTGGCCGCTTCAGGGCCTCCAACTGCCTTACCGCATATTTCGTCATGGCCGGAACAAAACCGGCCATGACGAAACGTCCTTTGTTTCGCGGGCTGCCTACGCGCAGTTCACCATCCACGGCGTGCCGAACTTGTCGACGCAACCGCCGAAACCCTTGGCCCAGAAGGTCTTGCCGAACGGCATGTTGACCGAGCCACCCTCGGATAGCGCGGCGAAGGTCTTCTCGGCCTTGGCGAAATCGTCGATGTGGATCGATACGTCGAAGCCCTGCGGCTTGTTGAAGTACTGCGGCGGCGAATCCGACGCCATGATGCGGAAGTCGCCGACCTTGAGGCAGGCGTGCATGATCTTACCCTTCATGCCGTCGCCCATATGCGCCTGGGCATCGGCGGGGGCGTCCTCGGCGCGCATCATCGCTTCGATCTCGCCGCCGAGAATCTTTGCGTAATGCGTGATGGCTTCTTCGCACTTGCCGTTGAAAAACAGATAGGGAGCAACTTGCATGGGTCTTCTCCTGGGTTGACGATTGAGAAAGCCGGTCGCCGGGGGCGCATCATCACCCATTCGGTGACCTCAATATGACGCGCGCGTTACGCACCGGACCGCAACGGAATGAGGGAGCGCAATCGCGCGTCGCGCAGGTAAAGCCCGCCCCATGCCATGACGCCGAGGTAAAGGCCGAACAGCAGGTGCGTGAACAGCGGATTGCCGATGCGCAGATGCGTCGCCATCGCCCCGCCGAGATAGCCGGTGAGCAGGATGGCGCCGAGGATCGAGGTGCGCGGGATCGCATAAAGGATGGTGCAGAGAAGCGTCAACACGCCGAGCAACCGCGCAAGGTCCTCGCTGCCGCTATAGCCGAGCTCGATCATGGTATCGGTCACGACCTGCAGCGGGATCAGCTTGATCGCGCCGTCGAACAACAGAAAGACGATCACGAGGCCGCTGAGAACTCGTCCCGCCCAGAGCGAGGCGTTGGAAACTGCGGCGGTTTGGGTCACGGTCGACATGGATGACTCCGGATGCGGGTCTCGATCTGAATTTGATCCAAGGACGAACGCCCGATTGGCGATCCGACACCGGGAGCAAAATAA
The DNA here is from genome assembly GCA_024508855.1 of Xanthobacteraceae bacterium. Taxonomy (GTDB): domain Bacteria; phylum Pseudomonadota; class Alphaproteobacteria; order Rhizobiales; family Xanthobacteraceae; genus 62-47. Next base: position 1,724 of record JANINJ010000032.1, on the reverse strand, counting down.
TTTCGGTCAGGTCGTGGCCGGCGCCGCGGCCTTGACGCTCTCCGCCATCAGGCGGTCGATATGCATGCGGATATGGGCGGCTTCCGCGGTGGTGTTGGCCAGCGCAATGGCCTGATTGAACGCCGCGCGCGCCTCGTCGCCGCGGCCGAGCTGCATCAGCAGCGCGCCGCGCACGCCATGGAAATTGAAATAGCCGCCGAGCCGCGCGGCCAGCGGCTCGATCAGGTCCAGTGCCGCCTGCGGCCCCTGCACTTTCGACACCGCCACGGCGCGGTTCAGTGTCACCACCGGCGACGGCTGCTGCTTCTCGAGCGTCTGATATAACAGATCGATCTGCGCCCAGTCCGTGTCCGCCGGCGTCACTGCGCCGGCGTGCAGCGCCGCGATCGCCGCCTGCACCTGATAAGGTCCGGAACGGCGATGCCGCATCGCCTTGTCGATCAGCGCCATTCCCTCGGCGATCATCTCGCGATTCCACAGGCTCCGGTCCTGATCGTCGAGCAGGACGATGCCGCCGTCGGCATCGTAGCGCGCGGCGGCGCGGGCACGCTGCAGCAACAGCAGCGACATCAGCCCCATGATCTCGGGCTCGCTCTGGAACAGCCGCAGCAACAGCCGCGCCAGCCGGATCGCCTCGTCGCACAACGGCGCGCGCTGCGCGATGCTCTCCCCGCTGGCGGAATAACCCTCGTTAAAGATCAGGTAGATCATCGCGGCGACCGCCGCGAGGCGTTCGCTGCGTTCCACTGCGCCCGGTGTCTCGAACGGAACGCCGGCCTTCGCCACCGCCGCCTTGGCCCGGGTAATGCGCTGCTCCATCGCGGCCTCGCTGACCAGGAAGGCACGCGCGATCTGTTTCACGGTGAGACCGGAGACGATGCGCAGCGCCAGCGCGATCTGCTGTGTCGCCGGCAAATCCGGATGGCAGCATACGAACAGCAGCCGCAGGATATCGTCGCGATAGTGCGAGCCGTCGAGCCGCTCCGCCAGTTCGCTTTCGACGTCGTCGGTATCGGAAATCACCTCGTCCGGCGGCAGCGCCTGCTGCTTGCTGCGGCGGCGCGCATCGTCGATGCCGGTGTTGCGGCCGACCAGGATGAGCCATGCGGTGGGATCGCGCGGCGGCCCGTTCTGCGGCCAGGTCTTTAGCGCGCGCAGGCAGGCGTTCTGATACGCCTCCTCCGCAGTGTCGAGATCGCGGAAATAGCGCAGCAGCGCGCCGAGCGCCTGGGGACGCGCCGAGGTCAGCGCCGCATCGATCCAGGCAATGTCGGTCATGTCGCGATACTCCCCGGCCGAAACAGGCCCACGGGCCGGATTTCATACGATCCGCCCGGATTGGCGCGGCCGAGATCGCGGGCCACCTCCAGCGCATCGTCGAGTCCCTTGGCCTCGATGACATAGAAACCCAGCAACTGCTCCTTGGTTTCGGCGAACGGGCCGTCGATCACGAGCGGCGGATCGCCCTCCTTGCGCAGCGTGGTCGCCGCCGTGGTCGGCAACAGCCGCGCCACCGGACCGAGACGGCCCTGCCTGGTCAGCTTGTCCTGCACGACGGTGAGTTTCTCCATCACCGCGTCGTCATGTTCCTTGCTCCAGGAACCTGTGAAGGTTTCGTCGTGATAACAAAGAATGGCGTAGAGCATGCGATCTTCCCGTGTCGTGATGATTAGACGAACGAGTATGCCCGTCGCCGACATGATGACCAACAGGTCTTCTGAGCG
>JANINJ010000031.1 GCA_024508855.1 Xanthobacteraceae bacterium | reverse complement strand
TGAAGATCGTGTCGACGTGCTTGAGGTGATAGCCGAGGTCGAATTTTTCGTCGATCTCGGCGTCGGTGAGATACTTCTTCACCTCGGCGTCGGCCTTCAGCAACGTGCGGAAATCGCCTTCGCCGCGCCACACCGGCATCGCGTTGCGCTGGACCATCTTGTAGGAGTCTTCACGACTCGCGCCCTTCTGCGTCAGCGCGATCAGCACGCGCTGCGAATGAACGAGGCCGCCGAGGCGGTCGAGATTCTTCTGCATGTTGGCGGGATAGACCAGCAGCTTCTCGATTACGCCCGCCAAACGATTCAGCGCGAAGTCGAGCGTCACGGTGGCGTCGGGGCCGAACATGCGCTCGGCGGAGGAATGCGAGATATCGCGCTCGTGCCACAGCGCGACGTTCTCGAGCGCGGGCGTCACATAGGCGCGCACCATGCGGGCGAGGCCGGTGATGTTCTCGGTCAACACCGGGTTGCGCTTGTGCGGCATCGCCGACGAACCCTTCTGGCCCTCGGAGAAGAATTCTTCCGCTTCCAGCACTTCGGTGCGCTGCATATGACGGATTTCGATCGCCAGCCGCTCCATCGACGACGCGATGACGCCGAGCGTCGCGAAATACATCGCGTGGCGATCGCGCGGGATCACCTGCGTCGAGATCGGCTCAGGCGTGAGGCCCATCGCCTTGGCAACGTGCTCCTCCACCCGCGGATCGATCTGCGCGAAGGTGCCGACCGCGCCGGAGATGGCGCAGGTGGCGATATCCTTGCGCGCCGCGATCAGGCGCTCTTTCGCGCGTGAGAATTCCGCATAGGCGTAAGCCATCTTGAGGCCGAAGGTGACCGGTTCGGCGTGGATGCCATGCGAACGGCCGATGGTCGGCGTCATCTTGTGCTCGAAGGCGCGCGCCTTCAGCGCGGCAAGCACCTTGTCGATGTCCGCGAGTAGAATATCGGCGGCGCGGGTGAGCTGCACGTTGAGACAGGTGTCGAGCACGTCCGACGATGTCATGCCCTGATGCACGAAACGCGCTTCGGGGCCGACGATCTCCGCAAGATGCGTCAGGAAGGCGATGACGTCGTGCTTGGTCTCGCGCTCGATCTCGTCTATGCGCGCGACGTTGAACTCGACGTCCTTGGCCTTGGCCCAGATCGTCTTCGCCGCGTCCTTCGGAATCACGCCCAGATCGGCCAGCGCGTCCGCCGCATGCGCCTCGATCTCGAACCAGATCTTGAAGCGGGTCTGCGGCTCCCAGATCGAAGCCATTTCCGGGCGGGTGTAACGAGGGATCATCGAAAATGTCCTACCAAGTGGAACGTCATGCCCGGCCTTGTGCCGGGCATCCACGTCTTATGTCATCCGACCCAAGCAAGTCGTGGATGGCTGGGTCATAGGCGTTCTATAGAACGCCGTTCTTCGAACGGCTATGCCCGGCCATAACGACCGCGAGAACTGCTGTCCAAACTAAATCATCTCGCCGCGCGCCGCCGCCGCGGCGTGGCGGATGGCGTCGATATTGGCCTTGTAGCTGGCCTCGGTGCCGCCCTTGAACACCGCCGAGCCTGCGACCAGCGCGTTGGCGCCGGCGGCAGCAAGCCTGGCAGCGACATCCGGCACCACACCGCCGTCGACTTCGATATCGATCGGGCGACCGGCAAGCATGGCGCGCAAATCGGTCACCTTGTTGACCATTGCCGGAATGAACGCCTGGCCGCCGAAGCCGGGATTGACCGACATCACCAGCACCAGATCGATTAGGTCCAGCACATATTCGATGGCACTCAGCGGCGTCGCCGGATTGAGCGAGACGCCGGCCTTCTTGCCGAGCGCGCGGATCGCCTGCAGCGAGCGGTGCAGATGCGGCCCGGCTTCGGCGTGGACGGTGATGTGATCGCAGCCAGCCTTGGCGAAGGCTTCCAGATAGGGATCGCAGGGCGCTATCATCAGATGCGCATCGAAGATCTTCTTCGAATACGGCCGGATCGCCTTGATGACGTCCGGGCCGAACGAGATGTTGGGAACGAAATGGCCGTCCATCACATCCAGATGCAGCCAGTCCGCCCCGGCCTGATCGACGGCACGAACCTCGTCGCCGAGCCGGGCGAAATCGGAAGCCAGAATCGACGGCGCGATGATGAGCGGCCGTGGCGCAAATTGCTGGGACATGAGCGGGTTCCCGAAGGTGTCCGTGACGCTGGAAAGCGCCCCGGTAACACGCGCGCCGGACTGGGGCAAACGGGTATTTCGCGCGGTCCACCGCCGATCCCGGCCAGCCGTTCTGAGCCCAGCTAGAGGCCACCTTGCGGGCGGCAAGAACTGCCGCCGCGAGCCGCTGATCGGGCATCATTTGCCGGGCTCCGCGACGTGGCTGAGTCGGATTGTCGCAGCTTTACAGCGGTTTCGGTTCCGGCACGGGACTTGCTCTGCGATTGGCGTGTGGGAATTGGGGCCGCGCGTCGTGCGGCAAATGTTGGGAGTTTTCCATGCTGATGGCCATCGGGGCCGCGTCGTCGATTTTCGACACGCTGAAATCGCTTACGTCGTCGGGAGCGTCCTCTTCGCAAAGTGCGACGGGCCTGACTCAATCTGCATCGACTCCGTTCGACTTTTCGTCGATCACGTCGACATCGACCGGGGCAGGTTCGTCTTCGAGCGGCGGCACGCCGCAAAGTGGTGGCCTGTCATCGGATATGCTGAGCGCATTGCTGGCAGCGCAAGGCCAGCAGCCGGCATCCACTTCGTCGATGAGTCCACAGGATTCACTCAAGGATTTGTTTTCGCAGCTCGATGCCGACGGCAACGGCCAGATCAGCAAGTCCGAATTCGAAAATGCGCTCGGCGCCGGCGGGACCAATGTCGCGCAGGCCGACGACGTTTTTAGCAAGATGGACAAGAATGGCGATGGCTCCGTCAGCCTCGATGAAATGGGCTCGTCGCTGAAGGGCGCGGACGGTCATCATGGTCATGGCCACCATCACGCAGGTGGTGCGGGAGGCTCCGGCGGATCGTCCGACCCGTTGATGCAAGCGCTCGATGGTGCGAGCAGCACGACGACGACGAACAGCGACGGGTCCACTACCACGTCCATGACCTACGCCGACGGCACCAAGGTAACGCTGACGACTCCGGCAGCGTCGACCGCTACGAACAGCGCAACCTCATCGTACAATTTCGTCGAGCAGGCGATTCAGCGTCAGGCTCAGGCACTTTCCGCGTCGACCGCCTCGTCGGTGTCGCTCAGCGCCTAATATTATTAGCGTTTCGGTATCAGTTGGCGCGCGTCCTATGCAGTAATACGCACAGGGCGCGCGTTTTCACAGCTTGATAACCTTATCGGCAAGTAATCGATCCCCGTATCAAGGTTTACGGGGTATCGTATGTATCTACCTCAAGTATTCGTAGTTGTCGCTGCACTGTGTTTTGCCGGGGCGGCAATGGCGGGTGACGGCGATCATACCACCGCCGAAAACGAGTTCGCCGCATCGTTTCAGTTGCGTGGCGGTTACGACACCAATCCGGAATTCTCGTCGGGAAACGGCGTCGGCGGCAGCGCCTTCATCGGCACGAACACCGCGCTTGCGGCGGGGACGCGGGACGGCAACACCACGTACGGCGTGGCGGCGGAAGCAAACTCCATTCACTACGCCAATCCGCTGGTGACGCCGACGCTGGGCGGCAAGGTGATCCTGCGCGGTGCGATCGGCGACGACGA
>JANINJ010000030.1 GCA_024508855.1 Xanthobacteraceae bacterium | reverse complement strand
GGCAACGACAAGATCTATGAGGACGTGTTGAAGCAGTCCGGCGTCATCCGCGCCCGGTCGCTGCGTCAACTGCTCGAATTCGCGCGCGGTGTTCCTGCCCTGCCGACGCCGAAGGGCGAGAACGTCCTCATCATCACCGGCGCGGGCGGCTCGGGCGTGCTGCTGTCGGACTCGGTGGTCGACAACGGCCTCTCGCTGATGGCGATGCCGGACGATCTCGACAAGGCGTTCCGCAAGTTCATCCCGCCGTTCGGCGCCGCCGGCAACCCGGTGGACATCACGGGCGGCGAACCGCCGATCACCTACGTCAACACCGTGAAGCTCGGTCTCACCGACGATCGCATTCACTCGCTGATCCTCGGCTACTGGCACACGATCGTGACGCCGCCGATGGTGTTCGCGAAGAATATGGTCGAGATCAAGAACGAGATGAAGGCCAAGGGCATCGAGAAGCCGATCGTCGCATCGCTCGCGGGCGACGTGGAAGTCGAGGAGGCCGCCGAGTATCTGTATCAGAACGGTATCCCGGCTTACGCCTATTCGACGGAGCTCCCGGTGGAAGTTCTCGCCGCGAAGTACAAGTGGGCGCGCGGTGCCGGCTTGATCTAAGCGGCATCCAAACAGATCGACGTGGAATGGCCGGGCATCGTCCCGGCCATTTTCTTTTCGAGGCAACCGTTCGCCCCAATAAAAATGCCCGGCGTGAAGCCGGGCATTTCGTTTGGATATGACGTGATCGAACTTACTTGTGGAGATGGAATTTGCCGTCCTTCACCTCGATGAGGAACGCCGAGCGTTCGTCATAGCCGTTGTGATCGGTCGGGCTCATGTTCGACAGGCCGTTGTTGAGATAGATCTGCTTGCCGTTCTCCAGCGCGTCGCGCAGCGCCGAGCGGAATTCCGGCGTGCCGGGCTTGCCGGCCTTCAGCGCCGCCGGCATCGCGTTCTCGACCAGCACCATGGAGTCCCACAGGTGTGCGCCGAATGCGGCGGGCTCTTCCTTGTGGATCGCCTTGTAGGCGGCGATGTACTTCTCCGGTGCCGCGCGGAACGGGCTGTCCTTCGGCAGGTCGTCGACGATGGTGAAGGCTTCGCCGGTGTAGATCGCGCCTTCGACATCCTTGCCGCCGAGCCGGATGAACTCGTTGGTGGCGACGCCGTGGGTCTGGTAGATCGGACCCTTGTAGCCGCGCTCGCGCAGCGCCTTCTGCGGCAGCACCGCCGGCGTGCCCGCGGCGGCGATGAACACTGCGTCGGGCTTGGTGGCGATGATCTTGAGGATCTGGCCGGTGACGCTGGCATCGCTGCGGGCATAGACCTCGTGGGTCGTCAGTTCGACGCCGGCCTTCGGCGCTTCGGCCTTCAGCACGTTATAGTAGCCTTCGCCGTAGCCGTCGGAGAAGCCGATATAGCCGATCTTCTTGGCGCCGGTCTTGGCGATGTATTTCAGGATCGCGGTGGCCATGATGTCGTCGTTCGGCACCACCTTGAAGACCCACTTCTTCTTGTCGTCCATCGGCTGCACCAGGACGGCGGCAGCCGCGAGCGTCAGCAGCGGCGTCTTGGCTTCGGCGGCGATGTCGATCAGCGGCAGCGAGACCGGCGTCAGCGACGAGCCGATCAGCACGTCGACCTTTTCTTCCGCGATCATCTTGCGCACGTTCTGCGACGCCTTGGTCGGGTCCGATTCATCATCGAGCGCGATGTAGGTGACCTTCTGGCCGGCGATTTCCTTCGGCAGCGTGGCGACGGTCTTGCTTTGCGGTTGGCCGAGCGCGGCGCCGGGGCCCGATGCGCTCATGGTGATGCCCACCTTGAGCTGCGCATGCGCACTGCCGACGCCGAGCAGCGCAGTCGCCAGCATGGTCATCCAGATTTTATGTCGCAACATCTTGTCTCCTCCCTTGGTTGTTTTGATTTTAGTACTCATTGCCCCCGAGGCCGAGATAACTTTCGACCAATCTTTCATCCTTCGCGATCTCGGACGGCTCGCCTTGCGTCGTGATGGCGCCAAGCTCCATCACGTAGGCATAGTCGGCGACCTGCAACGCCGCGCGTGCGTTCTGCTCCACCAGCAGGATGGAAACGCCACTGGCGCGCAGTTCGGTCAGGATATGGAAGATGTCGCGGACGATGCGCGGCGCGAGCCCGAGGCTCGGCTCATCCAGCATCAGCAGCGTCGGGCGCGCCATCAACGCGCGGCCCATCGCCAGCATCTGCCGCTCGCCGCCGGAGAGCGTGCCTGCCAGTTGCTGCCGCCGTTCCTTCAGCCGTGGAAACCGCGTGAAGATCTGCTCCAGCGTCTCTCTGCGCTCGGTGCGCGAACGGCGAATGCCGCCAAGCTCCAGATTGTCTTCCACCGGCATGTCGGCGAACAGTTCGCGGCGCTCCGGGACCAGGCACATGCCGGATTTCACGCGCGCTTCGAGCGGAATGGACGCGACCGCCGTGCTGTCGAATGTGATGGTGCCGCGCGCGTTGAGAAGTCCCATGATCGCGTTGAGCAGCGTCGTCTTGCCGGCGCCGTTGGCGCCGATCACGGTGACGAGCGCTCCTTTGGTGACCTTGATGGACACGTCATGCACCACCTGCGCGCGGCCATAGGATACGCAGAGGTCGCGGACGTCGAGCAGCGGCGTCGTCATTCCACGCCTCCGAGATAGGCTTCCAGCACCGCCGGGTTCTGCCGGATATCGGCGGGCACGCCTTCGGCGATCTTGGTGCCGAAATCGAGCACCACGAGCTGGTTGGCGAGGCTCATGACGAAGTCCATGTCGTGCTCGACCAACAACACGCTGATGCCCTCGGCGCGGACCTCCCGCAGCAATTTCGCCAGTGCCTTCTTTTCGCCGACGCGCAGTCCTGCGGCCGGTTCGTCGAGCAGCAACAGCACCGGATTGAGACAGAGTGCGCGCGCCACTTCGACAAGCCGCAGCTGGCCGAGCGCCAACGTGCCTGCTGGGTTGAACGCGACATCGGCCAGGCCGACGCGTTCGAGCTGACGCTTCGCCGTGGCGAACAGCACGGCTTCTTCGGCGCGATCGAGCTTGAGGATCGAGCGCAACACGCCGGCATGGCCGAGCAGGTTTGCACCCAGCGCGACGTTCTCGATCACGCTCATGTCGGGAACGATTTCGACATGCTGGAAGGTGCGGCCGAGCCCGAGTTGCGCCGCGCGCTGCGGCGTTTGCGCCTGCAACGGATGCCCCTCGAACTGGATGCCGCCTGAGGTGAGGGGGATCACGCCGGTGATCAAGTTGAACGTGGTGCTCTTGCCTGCACCGTTCGGGCCGATCAATCCGATGATGCGGCCGCTGCCGACCTCGAAGCTGACATCGTTGACGGCGACGAGGCCGCCGAACTGCTTGCGGGCGTCCTGCACCTGTAACAGCCGCGTGCCGGGCGCGGGCAGGGCGCGGACCGGAAGTGTTTCGCCGTCGCGCGGTTCGGGTGGCGTTGGGGGTGGCGGCGGCCCGAACAGGATCGGCCACAGGCCGTTGGTGGCGGTCTGCAGCACCAGCACCAGTACGGCGCCGTAAGCGATGGATTCGAAATTGCCGGTATGGCCGAACAGCCAGGGCAGCAGGTTCTGCAACTGATCGCGCAGCACGGTGATGCCCGCGGCGCCGAGGATCGCGCCATAGACCCGGCCCGCGCCGCCCAGCACCGCCATCAGCAGATATTCGGTGCCGGCATTGATGCCGAACGGTCCCGGCGACACCGAGCGCTGGAAGTGCGCGTAGAGCCATCCTGCGAGGCCCGCGAGCATCGCCGCGTAGACAAACACCATCAGCTTGGCGCCGGCGGTATTCACGCCGAA
>JANINJ010000029.1 GCA_024508855.1 Xanthobacteraceae bacterium | reverse complement strand
TCAATCTGGAGAATTGCGCGCTCACCCATCGTTCGGGGCAACGTGCCGCGCATGCGGACGCGACCCTGACGTTAACTCGTCAGACGCTCAACGCCATCATGTTGACGCAGACGACGTTCCCGGAGGCGGTGGGGGCCGGAAAGATCACCATCGAGGGCAATCCGGCAAAGCTGCTGGAATTGTTGTCGCTGTTCGATACGTTCAGTCCGACATTCGCTATCGTCGAACCTAAAACGCCGCGCGCTTGAGAGCGGCGGCCATTTAGATCATTCGGCAGCCTGTTTGACGGTGTGCTCGTCGGAATGTGAGTCATCGTCGCTTTCCCTCGACCGAGCCCATCCGGACAACGTGTTCGAAAGCCTGTCGAGATAGAGATAGACGACCGGGGTTGTGAACAGCGTCAGCATCTGGCTCACCAGCAACCCGCCGACCATGGCGTAACCGAGCGGCTGGCGGATCTCGGCGCCGGTGCCGGTGCCGAGCATCAACGGCACACCGCCGAGCATGGCCGCCATCGTGGTCATCATGATGGGCCGGAAGCGCAGCAGGGCGGCCTTGCGGATCGAGGCTTCCGGCGAAAGATGTTCGTCGCGCTCGGCGGCGATCGCGAAGTCGACCATCATGATGCCGTTCTTCTTGACGATGCCGATCAGTAGCACGATGCCGATCAGCGCGATCAGGCTGAAATCGAATCCGAACAGCATCAGCGTTGCCAACGCTCCCACGCCGGCCGAGGGCAGCGTGGAGAGAATGGTGATCGGGTGAATGTAACTCTCATACAGAATGCCGAGAATGAGATAGACGACCACCAGCGCCGCCAGAATGAGCAACGGCACGGTACCGAGCGATTGCTGGAAAGCCTGGGCCGTTCCCTGGAAGCTGCCGTTCAATGTCGGTGGTGCACCCAATTCGGATACTGCCTTAGTGATGGCGTCCGTCGCCTGGCCCAACGCCACGCCTTGCGCCAGATTGAAGCTGATCGTCGTTGCCGGGAATTGTCCCTGATGGCTGATGGAGAGTGGGCGCACCGGAACTGTCGTCCATTTCGCAAATACCGAGAGCGGTACCTGATCGCCCGTCGTGGGCGACTTGATGTAGATCTTGTTCAGGGTGTCGAGTTTGCCCTGAAGCTCGGGCAGGATTTCCATGACGACGTGGTAGCTGTTCACCTGCGTGAAGTACTGCGCGACCTGACGTTGGCCGAATGCGTCATTCAAAGTGTCGTCGATCAACTGCGGCTGGATGCCGTAGCGCGAGGCGGTATCGCGGTCGATCGTCAGCGTTAAAGTCGTGCCTTCGGTCTGCTGGTCGGTTGCGACGTCGCGTAGCTGCGGCAGCGTTTTCAGCTTGGCCAATATCTTCGGCGCCCAGGAATTCAGTTCGGTGAGATCGGCATCCTGCAGCGTGTACTCGAACTGCGTTCGTGTCGCGCGTCCGCCAAGCCGCACGTCCTGCGCCGCCTGCATGAAGGCGCGCGCGCCTTCCACCTTGTCGAACTGCGGTCGCAGCCGCGAGATGATCTGCTGGGCACTCGCTTCGCGTTCATCGCGCGGCTTCAGAGTGATGTACATGCGCCCGTTATTCAAGGCGCTGCCGCCGCCGCCGATCGCCATTGCGACGCCCGAAACGTCAGGATCGGCGAGGACAATCGCACCGAGCTTCTCCTGGATGCGTTTCATTTCAGCGAAGGACACGTCCTGACCCGCTTCCGTGACCGCCGTCAACAAGCCGGTGTCCTGTTGCGGAAAGAAGCCCTTGGGGATGATGACGAACAGGTATCCGGACAGCGCCACGGTTGCGAAAAACACGCAGAGCGTGGTGAAGCGCCAGCGTAGCACCAGATCGAGGCCCTTCTCGTAGGCATGAAGCATGGCGTTGAAGCCGCGCTCGCTCAGCTGATAAAGGCGTCCGTGCTGGCCTTCTTCGCTGTGTGCCTTGAGGAAACGTGAGGCCATCATCGGCGTCAGCGTCAGCGACACCACCAGCGACACGAAGATAGTCATGGAAAGCGTGACGGCGAACTCGCGGAACAACCGCCCGATGATGCCGCCCATCAGGAGCAGCGGGATCAACACCGCTACCAGCGAGATACTGATGGAGACGATGGTAAAGCCGATTTCGCCGGCGCCCTTCATGGCGGCGGCGAACGGTTTCTCGCCTTGTTCGATGTACCGGCTGATATTTTCCAGCATGACGATGGCGTCGTCGACGACAAAGCCGACCGATATGGTCAGCGCCATCAGCGAGAGGTTGTCGAGCGTATAGCCGAACACCCACATCAGGGCGCATGCGCCGAACAAGGCCAGTGGCACGGTGACGCTGGGGATGATCGTCGCCCAGATGTTGCGTAGAAAGATGAAGATGACCATGACCACCAGCACGATGGTCAGGAGCAGCGTGTATTGAACGTCCTTGACCGCCGCACGAATGGTTTGCGTGCGATCGCTCAGGATCGACACGTGAATCGCCGGCGGAAACGCGGCGATCAGTTGAGGAAGCCGCGCCTTGATCTTGTCGACCGTCTCGATGACGTTGGCGCCCGGCTGCTTGAAGACGACCAGGAACACGCCCCGTTTGCCGTTCGCCCAGGCGGCTTGCTTGAGGTCTTCGGGTCCCGAGATCGCCTTGCCGATATCGCGAATCCGCAGCGGTCCGCCGTTGCGATAGGCGATGATGACGTCGTTCCAGTCTTTCGCTTTCAGTAGCTGGTCGTTGGCGTAGATGGTGTAACTGCGGGTATCGCCATCGACGTTGCCTTTCGGGCTGTCGACGGTGGTGATGGCGATCTGGCTGCGGACGTCCTCGAGGGACAATCCTTTCGCGACAAGCTTTGCCGGATCGATCTGGATACGGACGGCAGGCTTCTGCTGTCCGCCGATCGTCACCTGGGCCACGCCGGATATCTGACTGATCTGCTGCGCCATCTGCGTGTCGGCGTAATCGTCGACCTCCGTCAAGGGCACCGTGTCGGAAGTTACCGACAGCAGGAGGATCGGCGAATCCGCCGGGTTCACCTTGCGGTAGGTCGGCGGCGAGGGCAGATTTTTCGGAAGCTGGCCGCCTGCCGCGTTGATGCCTCCGAGGACGTCGTTGGTCGCGGCATCGATACTGCGGTTGAGATCGAACTGAATGGTGATGGCGGTCGAGCCGAGCGAGCTCGTGGACGTCATCTGGGAAATGCCGGGGATTTGCGCGAACTGCCGCTCCAGCGGCTGGGCAACCGACGACGCCATGGTCTCCGGGCTCGCGCCGGGCAGGCTGGCCGATACCTGAATCGTCGGAAAATCGACCTGCGGCAGTGGGGCAACCGGCAGCAACGGATACGATACCAGACCGATAAACAGAATGCCCGCCATCAAGAGAGACGTTGCAATCGGATATCGAATGAACGGTGCCGAGATGCTCTCGTTCATGGCTACTGAGCCTTGGCTGAGGCTTGGCCGGCATCCGCGACGGTCATCGTTACGACCGAGCCCGGCTGCACCCTGTATTGCCCTGAAACGATAACGGTTTGGCCAGGCGCCAGGCCCTTTTCGATGATCGTCCGTCCGTCCGTCGACGCACCGGTCGATACCTGCTGAAGCTTCGCCTTGTTGTCCTGATCGACAGTAAAGACATAGAGGCCGTTCGCGCCGTGTTGGATCGCATCGTTCGGAACGACAACCGCGTCCTTCAATGTGTTGATCAGCAGTCGCGTGGAAACGGACTGACCCGGCCACAGCACGTGATCGGCGTTGTCGAACACCGCCTTGAGCCGGATCGTTCCGCTGGTCGTATCAACCTGATTGTTGATAAGGGAAAGCGTGCCCTTGGACAGCACCCTCTTGCCATCGGTCGACAAGGCGATCACCTGCGGAGCATGGGCGGCGAGGGCATCCTTGATTGCCGGAAGGTTTTCCTCCGGCGCGGTGAAGATCACGGCGATCGGTTCGATCTGGGCGATGGTCACGATGC
>JANINJ010000028.1 GCA_024508855.1 Xanthobacteraceae bacterium | reverse complement strand
TAAGCCGACGCGCGCCTGCGAACCGCGGACTGAAATAACTCGTCCAAACGACGCAACTGGCTGCACAATCGACATACTCAAATATCCACGCGGGACGCCCGTATTTTTCCGACTATGCAAGGTGTTGTTTCAGAAACCGTTAACGATCTTGAAGCTGTTCGACGGCATGGCAGGCGTGATCCATGCGGCCTCAATCGAATAATGATCTCCGAAAGAAATTGTCGACGTCGACGTACCAATATTCGGCGGGGGATGGGACTTTTGCTTTTGCTGGGGGCTGTAAGGGCTTGTAACCTTGCTCTTGCAAACAGGCAGCGGCGCACCTAAAAGAACGCGCGAACGGGGTTCTCAAATCCTGCTTCGGTCCGACGTGAGAAATGGCTATTAAGTCATTGTTTCAGTTGGGGAATGGTGTAACGGTAGCACAACAGACTCTGACTCTGTTTGTCTTGGTTCGAATCCAGGTTCCCCAGCCAGCATCGTATAAAGTCTGGCACAACGCCGTTTCCAACAGCGAGCCTTACGGCCGCAGGTCCATCTCGATCCGGACGAAATCGCCGCGATAGGTGACTTCGCCGAGATAGATCACGGTGTTGTCGCGCGAGGTGAAGACACGGCGCACTTCTGCGACAGGCGAATTCAGCGGGATACCGAGAAGCCTGGAAACCTCGAGATCGGCTGTGCCGATCGAGAGCGTCTGGCGCGCGGTCTTGATGATTTTGCCGGGCATTTCCGTGAGCAGCGGAATGACGGTCTTGGTGCGAAAACGCTTCGGCGATTTGCGGAAGATCGTTTCGTCGAGATAGATGGAGATCACGCAGTAAGCCTGTCTCTTCCGTGAGTGCACGCGCCGCATGAAGACATAGCTTGGTGCCGGCTTGCCATCCTCGGGGCGGAGCGGGGCATCGCTCTTGCTCTCGGCGATATTGATGATTTCCGGTGAGGTGTCGCGATAAACGTTCGCCAGATCGGCCAGTGTCGTCTCCACCCGCAGCCATCGATCCTGCGGCACGCTGCCGGTGATGAAGGTGCCGCGGCCCTGTTGCGCTTCGAGCAGGCCGTCGCGCGTGAGCAGATCGACGGCTTGACGGATGGTGACACGAGAGACACCGAATTCGGCGGCGAGTTCCTCGTTCGCCGGCAGGCGCTGTCCGCGCGACCACGCACCGCGCGCGATCCGCTGCCGGAAGATATCGGCGATCTGCGCGTATTTAGGAATGTGGCTGGTGGCGTCGAGGTTCATGATATTTGGCATTCGATCCGGCTATTCACGTCAGGATCGATGCCGCTCCTTTCTCGCCGATCATCAAGCTGGTGGCGTTGGTATTGGCCGACGTGATCAGCGGCATCACCGATGCATCGATGACCCGAAGCCGTTCGACGCCGTTGACGCGTAATTTCGGATCGACCACTGCTTCGGTATCGCTTCCCATCCGGCAGGTGCCGACCGGATGGAATACCGTTCCGCCGGTCCGCTTCGCGAAGTCCCAAAGCGCCTCGTCGCTATTCGCCGCCGGGCCAGGCTTCACCTCGATGTCCCACAGCTCTCGAAATGATTTCTGCTGGAAAATCTCGCGCAGGATGCGCAAGCCGCTGACGAGGGTTTTGCGATCCAGTTCCTGTTCGAAGTAATTGGCATGGATCGTCGGTGCCTCGAACGGATCGGTGGAGCGAATGGCAAGATGGCCGCGCGACCTTCCATGGCATTGCCACGCCGACGCGGTGAATCCGGAATAGGTGTGCAACGGTTCACCGGGGCGATCGACGGACAGCGGCATCACGTTGAACTGAACGTCCGGCCGCCCGCCGATGGCGTATTCGGTGCACGCTGCGCCGCCGACTTGCCCAGCGCCCGCCGTCAACGGACCGTTGCCATATAGCGCCCACTGCAGCCCCATCTTCGCAAGCTCGATCGGATTGCGCACCTGCCGGTTCAGCGAGATCGGTTGCTTCAGGCGGACGATGATGCGGGCCTGATAATGGTCCTGAAGATTGTGGCCGACCTCGGCGGAGTCCGTGACCACCGGAATATTCAGCGAGCGCAGGAGGTCTGCGGGGCCGATCCCCGATAGTTGCAACAATTGCGGAGATTGGATCGAACCCGCGCAAAGAATGACTTCGCGATCGGCGCTGGCCTGTTGCGGCTTGCCGTCCGCAATCCACTCGACGCCGGTTGCGGTAGAACCTGAAAACAATACGCGTCGTACCTGTGCGCCCGAGATCACGGTCAGGTTCGGCCGATCCGCAACAGGGTGCAGGAACGCGGAAGCCGAACTGGAGCGCCAGCGCGAACCGATGCCAAGCTGGTAGCTGCCGACGCCATAGGTCGTCGCGCCATTGAAGTCGGGATTTTTCGGCAGGCCATATTCGACACCCGCGTTCACCCAGGCTTCCGAGGCCGGATTGCCGACGCGCAAGTCCGAGACTTCGAATTCGCCGAGCCCTCCGTGATACTGGCTGTCGCCGCCGCGATAGCGCTCATAGCGGCGGAAGAAGGGAAGGGCATCGCGATAGCTCCAGCCGGCGGCGCCGAGGCGCTCCCAGTCGTCGAAGTCCTCGTGTTGGCCGCGAATGAAGATAAGTCCATTGATCGACGACGAGCCTCCGATCACGCGGCCGCGCGGCCAGTCGATCGAACGTCCGTCGAGTTCAATGTTCGGCTCGGTCTTGAACAGGCGGGAGAAGCGGTTGTCGAAAATCGAACGGTAGTAGCCGACAGGAAGCTTGATCCAGAAATTCCGGTCGGAACCGCCGGCTTCCAGCAACAGGACGCGGCAGGCCGGATCTTTCGACAGGCGATTGGCGACGATGCAGCCGGCGGAGCCCGCCCCGACGATGATGTAGTCGTAACCCGAGGCCGTCATCTGGTCCGTTGTGCTCATGCTGTCCGATAGGCTTCGATTTGCGACAGGTCGGGTTCGATGCCCAGCCCCGGCGCGTCCGTTAGTTCGATGGTGCCGTCGCGAACCTGGCCGACCGGGCCGGCAAACAGGTCGCGCAGCGGATTGTGATTGAAGTCGACCTCGAGCAGGCCGTCGCCACCAACGGCCGCAAGCAGATGCGCCGAGGCCAGCAGTCCGATGCCGCCGCCAAGATAGTGCGGACAGAAGGTCTTGCCGGCCGCGATGACGGATTTCGCGACGTCGATGCACCGGGTGATGCCGCCCCACTTGGCGACATCCGGCTGAACGACACCGAACACATCGGCATCGATCGCCTGCGCAAATCCGTCACGGCTCGCGATGTTTTCGCCGCCGGCCAGCGGTGTGCCGACGTGTCCTTTGAGTTTTTTCCAGTTCGCCCACGGCTGGTCCGCGCGCAACGGCTCTTCCAGCCACGCCAGCGCGAATTCGTCCAGTTGCGGCGCCAACGTCAGCGCCTGGTCGAGTGTCCAGCCCTGATTGACGTCGGCGGCGAGAAAACCGTCGCCAACGGCCGCGCGCAGCGACGCGAGATTTTCGCGATCGCGTTCCGCATCAAATCCGATCTTGAGCTTTAGCGCGCGATGCCCGGCCTGCAGCGCAGCCTCCGCCATCTTGCGGGAGCCGGTGGGGTTGATGCCGCTGGCATAAACCTTGATTGTGTTCCGTTGACCGCCCAGCAATCGCCAAAGCGGCAGCGATTGCCGCTTCGCGTGCAGATCCCACATGGCAAGATCGATTCCGGCGATGCACTGGGCGAATGGCCCGTGCTCGCCGGTTTGCAATGCCAGCACCGCAAATTTGTCGGTAAGGTGATGGAATAGTTTTGCGGGTTCGCCGGCGGCAAAGCCGATCGCTGCAGGTGCGAGGATTTCATTGATGATGCGCGCGCGATGTTCCGCGCCCACCGAAGGAAAGTTCGACCAGGCTTCCCCCCAGCCGACGGTGCCGCTCTCGTCCTCGATCCGCACGAACACGGCCGGACGGTCGAGCATGCGGCCGAACGATGTCTCGACCGGGGTCTCCAGCGGGTAGCGATAGCAAAATGCTCCAATGCTTCGGA
>JANINJ010000027.1 GCA_024508855.1 Xanthobacteraceae bacterium | reverse complement strand
AGACTTGCGACCGCCGCATCGGGATTGCGCTGCCGGATGGACTCGAGCGTTTGGGTCATGAGCACGGCGGCTTCACGACGTATTTTGCGCGTCGAATAATCGAGCGGGGATTTCCAGATGGTGCTCCACACCGTTTGGTTGGCGAGGTCGGTCACGAGTTCCACCAGAAGACCGTTGCCCGAGCCATGTGCGATCGTCCGCACAGCGCGGGTGGTGATCCGTGCGAACCCGATCGGGTCGTCGACATCGACCATCGTAGTGAGTTCGTCGCATCGGCGCGCCAGCGTATCGACATAACTCTCCACCGGCGCTGTGGCCATGGAGCGAACCGCCAGCAGCGAAAGCGCACAGCGGACGTTGAAAAGGTCGGCGATCGATTTCAACGACGTCGGCCGTACGTAGGCCCCGCGTCGTGGAAGCAATTCTACCAGCCGACGACGTTCGAGAATGCGGATCGCCTCGCGGATCGGGCCGCGGCTCACGCCGAAACGTTGCGCGAGATCGAGTTCGACAAGGCGTTCGCCCGGCTTGCGGCGACCGGCAACGATATCCGCGCCGAGCTCCTCGGCGAGTTGTTCGGGGATGGTGCGCGGGGAAAAGCGAACATCCGTATCGAAGTCCACCCGCGCCGCCTTTTGCGGAGCTGCCGTCATTGCCTGCTGCCGCTCTGATTTGCCCACATCCGAAAAGCATCCTCTATGAATGCCATTCTGTCAATTGTTGACAATTGACCGTTGTTCATCCTTTATGACTATATCGAGCCCGTCAATGCACACGCTGGCGGGTTCGCCATCGAATAATGGCTTTGACTTCAGAGCCTTAGTTAGTTTGTGCGCCTCAAGAGCAATAACCAAGCCAGGCCGCCGGAATTGGGTAGGAGCGACTTCAATGGGCAGTTGCGTGCCAGATCAGCCTCTCTGTTTCTCGCCGTTGAAGTGGGCGTGCGGGCTCACTGGAATGCTGTGCTCGGTCTCTTCCGGCGCTTCGCGCCGCTGACCGATGGCCGATGCTGCTGAAGCCCCGATGGGGCAGCTTGATCCGACCGACACGCGTTCCTCGCCGGCGTCGGCTCCGCTGCTGGACGTTCGCGGTCTGTCGCTCGGCTTCAAGACGGCCGAGGGAGAGTTGTCGGTCATCCGCGACATCAGCTTCTCGGTGGCCGCGGGCGAACGCGTCGGAATTGTCGGCGAGAGCGGTTGCGGCAAGACCGTGACCGGGCTGTCATTGCTCCGTTTGCTTCCTGAACAGTCCAGCCGGCTCTCCGGCCAGATTCTGTTCGAAGGCCGCGATCTTGCAACCTTGTCGGCGCGGAAAATGCGCGCGGTGCGCGGCCGTGAAATTGCGATGATCTTCCAGGAGCCGATGAGTGCGTTGGACCCGGTCTTCACGGTCGGCGAACAGATTAGCGAGACCTATCAGGCTCACTTTCCGGTCGACCGCAAGGAGGCGCGGGATCGCGCGATCGCAGCGCTTGCAGATGTCGGAATTCCCGCGCCGGAACGGCGCTACGACGAATATCCGCATCAACTGTCGGGCGGTATGCGCCAGCGGGTGATGATCGCGATGGCGCTGATCTGCGAACCCAAACTGCTGATCGCGGACGAGCCGACGACCGCGCTCGATGTCACCGTTCAATCGCAGGTCATCGATCTTCTTCGAACGCTGAGCGAGCGTACCGGCACGGCGCTGCTCTTCATTACGCACGATCTCGGTGTCGTCGCCGAAGCCTGCACGCGCATGATCACCATGTATGCAGGCGAGGTGGTCGAAGATGCGCCGGTGGACGACGTTCTGATCAAGCCGCGCCATCCCTACACGTCGGGACTGCTGCGTTCGCTTCCCAGCCTGAGCGCACGACGCAGCGTGTTGCCGTCGATCCCCGGCCGCGTACCGTCGCCGAACGCAATGCCGGCGGGATGTCGTTTTCAGCCGCGATGTTCGTATGCCATCGAAACCTGCGATGTCCGTCAGATCATGATCGGACTGGATGCTTCGCACCGCGCGCGGTGTTGCCGGATCCGCGAGATCTCGTTGCCGGGAGCGGTGAACTGATGGCGGCTGATCTCAAATCTGCAGTACGACCGCAAGCCAAACCGGGGGCGCCGATCATGTCGGTGCGGGATCTGCGTATCCTGTTTCCGACACGCGACGGCCGTGACACGGTCAAGGCCGTCGATGGTGTCGACTTCGATGTCCGCGCAGGTGAGACGCTCGGCATCATCGGGGAATCCGGTTCGGGCAAGACCACGCTCGGGCGAGCGATGGTGTCGCTCATTGCGCCGACCGAAGGTGAGATCCTGCACTCCGGTCAGAACCCGGCGAAGATGGGTCGGGAGCAGTTTCGCAAGCATCGGCGCGATTACCAGATCGTATTCCAGGACCCGAACGCAGCGCTCAATCCGCGCATGACGATCCTGGATAGCGTCATCGAACCTGCCGAGATCGCGAAAGAGGGTGACGATACATCGCGCCGCAAGGATGGCTTTGCCGCGTTGTCCCGCGTCGGTCTGCCGCGCGAACTGGCGGACCGCTATCCGCATCAGCTCTCCGGCGGGCAGAAGCAGCGCGTCAACATAGCGCGTGTGCTGATGCTGCGCCCGAAGGTGATCGTATGCGACGAAGTCGTTGCGGCGCTGGACGTTTCCATCCGCGGCGACATCCTCAATCTATTCGCCGATCTGCAGCGCGAGTTCGGGCTCACTTATGTCTTCATCACCCACGACATCTCGGTGGTGTCCCATATCTCCGATCGCATTGCGGTTACCTATCTCGGCAAGCTGATGGAACTCGGCGCGGCCGAAGACGTGATCGAACGGCCGCTGCATCCGTATACGCAGGCTTTGCTTTCCGCCGAGCCGATTCCGTTGCCGTCGTCGATGAGGACGGAACGACGGATTGTTCTCGAGGGCGAGATTCCTAGTCCGGTTGCGCCGCCGTCGGGGTGCCGTTTCCGGACGCGCTGCCCGTCCGTGCAGGCGATCTGCGCCAAGGATGTGCCGTCCTGGCGCGAGCTGAAGCCGGGCCACTGGGCCGCTTGCCACTTTTCGACGTTGGATGGGCCGCCGCCCGCGAACGCCGATCTCAATCACACCAAATAACTGGGAGGACTTGATGACAAATTCCAACCGAACCATCGGCTTGCTGAACCGGCGCGACATTCTGGCGCTCGCAGGATGTACCGCTTTGACCGGGCTTACCGGCCTGCCGGCCTTCGCGCAGGAGGCGGCGAAGAAAGGCGGCGTGCTCAAGGTCGCCGCACCGACCAACCCGTCGTCGCTCGACCCGGCGACCGGCGGATCGGGTGCCGATCACAGCACGCTCTGGACGATGTACGACACCCTGATCGAATGGGACTACAACACGCTGAAGCCCAAGCCGGGCCTGTCGAAATGGTCGTATCCCAATCCGAAGACGATGGTGCTCGAGATCAACAAGGGTATCAAGTTCCACGACGGTACCGATCTCGATGCCGAGGCGGTCAAATTCAATCTCGACCGCAACCGGCAGGATCCGCGCTCCAACGTCAAGGCCGATCTCACCAGTGTTGAATCGGTGGAGGTGACGGGGCCGCTGCAGGTCACGCTGCATCTCAAGAATTCCGACACGGCACTGCCGGCAATCCTGTCTGACCGGGCAGGGATGATGGTCTCGCCGACCAACATCAAGGCGCTCGGCGCGGACACCAACCGCAAGCCCGTCGGTGCGGGTCCGTGGAAGTTCGTCAGCTGGGCCGACAACGAGAGCGTCGTGGTGACGCGGAACGAGAATTACTGGCGGCCCGGCCGTCCTTATCTGGATGGCATCGAGTTCGCTATCATTCCGGAAGCCGCGACCGCATTGCGCTCGGTCATCGCTGGCGAAAAGGACATGGCGTTCTCGCTGCCTGCGCGGCTGAAGCCGGTCATCGATCGTGCCAAGACCCTGCAGGTCGTGACCGCACCGACGCTCTACTGCATCCAGCTTTACATCAACTATGCCCGGGCGCCGCTCAACAACGTCAAGGTCCGTCAGGCGCTCAACTTCGGGATCGATCGCGACGCCTTCGTTAAGGCGACCATGGGCGG
>JANINJ010000026.1 GCA_024508855.1 Xanthobacteraceae bacterium | reverse complement strand
GGCGTCCACCGCATCCCGCCCCGCGAACCGTGACGATCGCGATACGCCCCTCTCACCGGGACGAGACAAAGGAATTAAATCCTAAAATAGTGATTTTGTCAAGTGGCCCATCATCGAGATCGTACCCGCGGGCGAGGGGAGCAGCCCGCCTGGATTTGATTGGTCTGCGGGCTGCCACGCGTTTATCGTCGGCCCATGTCGCGATTCATGTCTCTATCGGTTGTCGTCGTCCTGTCGCTCTTCTCCGCCGCCGCGGTGGCGGGACCGGTCCATAAAAAGCATTCGCAGCGCAATCACCGCTACGGCTTTCTGCCGGGCTATCAGCAGCCGCTGAACAATGCGGCACCGCTGTTCAAGCAGGAGGCCTCGGTGCTGCGCAACGCGCGCCGTCAGCGGCGGCACTGGTACATCACCCCGACGCCGTATTACTACAATTGGAACGGCGAGTGGCGTTATCCTGGCAGGCCCGGTTTCTATCGCGGCCGTTTCAACGGCGGCAGCATCGGCCCATGCTGGACGCGGACGCCGATCGGCCCGGTGTGGAATTGCGGGTGAGGGCGCTGTCCGGACGCAGCGGAGCCCGTTGCTAGCTATCGAAGCCGACGAACACCGTGGCCTCTTCGACCGACTTGCGTTCGGACACCACGGCATTGGCGGGAAAGCTTTCATCCGGCCATCCAAGCGCGATGCTTTTCATGATGACCTGATCGTCGGCAATGCCGGCATGCTCGCGCACGACCGGCGACTGCATGATGCCCTGGCTGTTGATGACCGCGCCGAGGCCGCGCGACCAGGCGGCATTGACGAGCGCGGTCGCCACGGCACCGCAATCGAACGGCGTATCGTCGCTGCCGTCCAGCACGCGATCGTAAGTCACGATCACGCAGACCGGCGCGTCGAACTGGCGGAAGCCGCGCAGCACCCAGTCCTGCCGCATCTCCTTGTCGTCGCGCGCGATGCCCATGGCCGAGAACAATTGCTTGGCGACGCCGACCTGGCGGTCGCGGTGATGACCTGCGAAAGGTTGCCCGGTGCGGAATTCGCGCGACTGCGGGACGCCTGCGATCATCCGCTCGGTATTGCCGGCGCGGATCCGGTTCAGCGGCTCGCCGGTGACGACATAGAAATTCCACGGCTGGGTGTTCATCGACGACGGCGCGCGCATCGCCAGCCCGATGATTTCTTCGATCAGTTTTTGGGGCACCGGATCGGGCTTGTAACCGCGGATGCTGCGGCGGCCGAGAATGACGTCATCGAACTGCATCGGTCTTGAATTCCCTTGGGATCGCAATGGAGTTGGCCTGGATAATCGAGGTTTCCCGGCGCCCGCGCAATATCTTGCCCGAATTCCTTCCTAGAATTTTCATCGCTGCTCGTTGATCCGCCCGCTCGCGTTGCGTGGGCGCATGTCGAAGTTTGCGCGCTCTCGTCGTTCCGGGCCCACCGGATCGATCGTGCGAAGACACCTCGCGATGAGATCGTTTCCGTGGAGGCATCATGACGACGACCGACAACTACCTGCTGGGCCGCGCCGAGAACGAAGTGACGCGGCTGACGCGTCAGATCGCGACGCTGGCGTCGGAGACGGAAACGCAACTGGACCGGATTGGAATCCGGAAAGGCGAGAAGATCGTCGATCTCGGCTGCGGGCCGGGCGGTGCGCTGCATCTGCTGGCCGGGCGCGTCGGCCCGACGGGTTCGGTGCTCGGCATCGACCGGAGCGATCGTTTCGTCGCGCTGGCGCGGGACTTCATCGCCGGGCAGGAACTGTCGCAGGTCGAGGTACGGGAAGGCGATGCCTATGATACCGGATTGCCGCGCGCTGGTTTCGACGGGGCGCATATGCGGCTTCTCCTCGTCAACGTCCCCGATCCCGAACGCGCCGTGCGCGAGATGGTCGCGCTGGTGCGGCCGGGAGGGTGGGTCGCGAACTTCGAGGCCGATTATCTTCCGTGCTGCTGCGATCCGCCGTTGCCGGCGCTGGACCGGCTGATGGATGCCTATCGAGCCTATGCACGCGCGCAAGGCATCGATCTGTCGATCGGCCGGCAGACGCACCGGCTGTTTCGCGAGGCCGGCGTCGTCGACATCGTCGTCGATGCCGTGGTGCATGTGTTTCCGCCCGGGCACGAGCGGCGCCTGTTCCTGAAGAACCTGATCGACAACGTGCGCGACCGGATGCTGCAAGCCGGATTCATCCGCCGCGACGACCTCGAGCGCGACATGGCAGCGCTGGACGAACACCTCGCACGCGACGACGTGCAGGTGATCTCGAATATGTTTTTTCGGCTGACGGGGAGGGTGGCTGGGTGAGCTTGCTAATCGAGCATCCGGTCTAAACTGGAAATAAGATTTCTCTGTATGCTCCACGTTTTTTTATTTTATCGATCTTTCGGTAGCTTCGCGAAGGTGATGGCGCGATATAAAATTTTATCAGTCGATTGTGCACCAAGGTCGGCCACGATAGTGGCTCTGTAAATTTCTGGCAGACGTTGAGATCGCTAATTTTCTGACGCTTTCGATCCAAAGTGCTAAACTCTTCTCTATAAAGTTGTCTTTGCTTCTCATCTCTAGTCAATCCTTTAGAGAAAAACCAACGGGCCGGTTCTTTTCCAGTGAAGACAATTTTTTCTACCTGGCTGCTTTTTAGGATGATATCGAAGTCCGAAAATTGTGCGGTCTGAAAATCAATGTGCCTGTCTTGATCACTGATTCCAGTTCGCGGACACGTATCCAAGACATCGCGCATCCAGATTTTCCCGCACATAAGAAATCGCTTCATTTTAGTAACCCGCTCGTCGCTGGAGCCCAATAAAATGTTCTCAAACCCCATGTCTTGAGCTATTGGATTCAGAATGTCTTTCCATAACTGATTGTCGCGAGAGCCATAATAGAAGGGTGTATCTTTCTCTTGGTCCCAGCCATTTGGATAAAAAAAGCGTCGAGGTGGCGCAGTCCCTACAATTAAGATTCTCGTGTCCAGCGGAATGGCGGTCGAGTTGTAAGGATGGATATCCATTGCCGCGTGCTCATCGCTAGATAGGTTCATGGATAGAAACTCCCTCAAAATATGCTAGCGTTCACCGAAGTAAGACAAGCGGATCGGCGGCCCTGATAAGTGCGGCGCAGCCTAAAATCGGATAGTAGTGGTTAAAGGTGTTGAATTTTTCGATGTTTATCCGAGCGCGCTTGCAGTCTAGACGCGCTCAAGAACCTTAGTGATAAAATGCTTTGTTGTGATTTTATCTCCAAGGTTTTCTTGAACAGTCTTCAACTTAGCCTGTAATCGGTCGCCATGGCTGAAGCTCTCTGTGCCACCTAAGACACGTTGCTTGTAGTCTTCATCAAGCAATTTTGCAGTTATGGACATGCGGCCGTACTTAAAGCGCCACATGCCTTCTCCCTCTAGGACGGGAGCAATAACTTCAAGTATCGCTTCGATCTCACTTTCGAGCGGTTTGTCTTTAGGCCGGATTGGTCGGAAGCTTGAGAGGTCGGCCGCGTCATATGAGCCAATTTTTCGACCACCCCGCTTTAGTTCGAGTTTTTTTGCTCCATGCCGAACTGGTAATTCGAGCTTTTCCGCGTCGCTTCCAATGCCATTCAGAATGAATGTGTGGTAAACGTTCCCGTTTATTATGATGCTTTGCCCAGTAGCGTTTTCAATTTGAAGGGCGTTGCCATTCGTCACGTTTTGGACTTTTTGAGGCGGTTGTCCCTTCAGGAATTTCAAAAGATCGAGCCACGCCTTGATAAGGCCAGCAACATCTCTGATTCCGAAGGACAACGCCGGTAGAGCGGCGAATGCTGTTTGAGTAGCTGCGGCCACCTCGCATATCCATTGAAGATCAATGGAGCCGGGTTGAACTCGCTCAATGCGAACGGAAGCTCTAGCGGTAGAGCCGTGATAGGCTCGATTAGCTTTCGTGGTTATGCGCGTGAAAGCACTTAGAACTTGAATAAGCTCTCTAGCCTCCATCGTTCCAGGATTTGCATTGCCCCTGTAATAGAGTGACAGATCATCATTTTTGGCCATGTAGTCTCGCCCCCGCTGCTACACGCACAGGTTGTCATATGGAGCTGTTTTAGACAAAAGAAAAAGAGGCAGCCAATGGCTGCCTCTTTCATGTATTTGGTCTTATAGACAGAGAAGAAGAGCCGCCATGGCTCTGAGGGTCACGAACACCCCGTCGTTGATCCACACGTGTCGCACTTCATGCAGGTGCCGTTGCGCACCAGGGTGAAGTTGCCGCATTCGGAGCACATCTCGCCCTCGTAGCCTTTGGCTTTCGCCTCAGCGCGACGCTCAGCCTTGCTCGGCGCGGCGGTCGTCGTTGCCGCGGCGGCGCTGCCGGCCTTGCTCCACGCTTGCGCTTCCAGCTTCTCGGTCGGCGACAGGTCGGCGTCGAGTTCGGCTTTCAGCGCGGTCGCGCCTTCCACCGTGTCGCTCGAACGGGCGGTTGCGCCGTGCGAGGCGAGTGCGGTGACGTTGCCGGCCGCGCGGGCTTCGGTTTCCGCGGGCGCGCTGCGCATCATCACCAGGTTGTCGGTGCGCGAGCGGGTGAGGCCCTTCGACAGGTACTTCATCGCCGGCTGGTTGCCTTCCGGCGTCTTGCCTTCGGCCACGCCCTTGCCGAGCGCGTCGAAGCCGGACTCGGTCGGATCGACATGGGCGAGGTCGTAACGGCTCATGTAGCTGACCGCGAGTTCGCGGAACACGTAGTCGAGGATCGAGGTCGCGTACTTGATCGAGTCGTTGCCCTGCACCGGACCCGCGGGCTCGAAGCGGGTGAAGGTGAAGGCGTCGACATACTCTTCCAGCGGCACGCCGTATTGCAGGCCGAGCGACACCGCGATGGCGAAGTTGTTGATGAAGGAGCGCAGCGCCGCGCCTTCCTTGTGCATGTCGATGAAGATCTCGCCGAGGCGGCCGTCATCGTATTCGCCGGTGCGCAGATAGACCTTGTGGCC
This sequence comes from Xanthobacteraceae bacterium, assembly GCA_024508855.1. Classification (GTDB taxonomy): domain Bacteria; phylum Pseudomonadota; class Alphaproteobacteria; order Rhizobiales; family Xanthobacteraceae; genus 62-47. The sequence continues at coordinate 325,497 of JANINJ010000026.1, read as the reverse complement.
GCCGACCACCGCCTTCTGGGTATAGCCCTTGCGGCGATCCGGCATCTTCTCGCGCTCACGCATCACCACGATGCGTTCGACGAGCTTCTCCACGATCTTCTCCGACACCTGCGTGGCGCGCGCCGCCATCGGCTTGTCGAGGAAGCTCTCGATCGCATCGTCCTCCTCGTCGTCATCGGAGATCAGTTGCGAGTTCAGCGGCTGCGACAGCTTCGAGCCGTCGCGATAGAGCGCGTTGGCCTTCAACGCGAGTTTCCACGACAGCAGGTAAGCGGATTTGCAATCCTCCACCGTGGCGTCGTTCGGCATGTTGATGGTCTTGGAGATCGCGCCCGAGATGAAGGGCTGCGACGCCGCCATCATGCGGATGTGGCTTTCCACCGAGAGATAGCGCTTGCCGATCTTGCCGCACGGATTGGCGCAGTCGAACACGCCGTAGTGCTCGGCCTTGAGGTGCGGTGCGCCTTCCACCGTCATCGCACCGCAGATGTGCACGTTGGCGGCCTCGATTTCGCGCTTGGTGAAGCCGAGCGCTGCGAGCAGGTCGAAGCCGGGCGCCGCCATCGCTTCCGCGTCGATGCCGAGCGTGTCGCGGATGAAGTCCTCGCCAAACGTCCACTTGTTGAACGCGAACTTGATGTCGAACGCGGTCGGCAGCGCCTTTTCCACCTTGGCCAGCGCCTCGTCGGTGAAGCCCTTGGCCTTCAGCGTGCCGACATTGACCGCCGGCGCGTTGGAGAGCGAGCCGTGGCCGACGGCGTAGGCTTCGATCTCGGCGATCTCGCTTTCGCGATAGCCGAGCCGGCGCAGTGCTTCCGGCACCGCGCGGTTGATGATCTTCCAGTAGCCGCCGCCGGCGAGCTTCTTGAACTTCACCAGCGCGAAGTCGGGCTCGATGCCGGTGGTGTCGCAATCCATCACAAGGCCGATGGTGCCGGTCGGCGCCACCACGGTGGTCTGCGCGTTGCGGTAGCCGTGCTGTTCGCCGAGCGACAGCGCCTTGTCCCAGGCATCCTTCGCATGCGCGACGAGGTTTTCCTGCGGGCAGCTCGCGTGGTCGAGCGGCACCGGATTGACGGCCAGCGCCTCATAGCCGCGGGATTCGCCATGCGCCGCGCGGCGATGGTTGCGGATCACGCGCAGCATGTGCGCCGCGTTCTTCTTGTGGCCGGGGAAGGGGCCGAGTTCTTTCGCCATCTCGGCCGAGGTCGCGTAGGCCACGCCGGTCATGATCGCGGTCAGCGCGCCGCATAGCGCGCGACCTTCCTTGCTGTCATAGGAAAGGCCCATGGTCATCAGCAGGCCACCGATATTGGCGAAGCCGAGACCGAGCGTACGGAATTCGTAGGACAGTTCCGCGATCGCCTTCGACGGGAATTGCGCCATCATCACGGAGATCTCGAGCACCACGGTCCACAGCCGGCACAGGTGTTCGTAGGCGCCGACATCGAACTGGCGCGACGCGGTGTCGTAGAACGTCAGGAGGTTGGCGGAGGCGAGGTTGCACGCCGTGTCGTCGAGGAACATGTATTCCGAGCACGGATTGGAGGCGCGGATATCGCCGGACGCCTTGCAGGTGTGCCAGTCGTTCATCGTGGTGTTGAAGTGCAGGCCGGGATCGGCGGACGCCCATGCGGCGTGGCCGATTTTTTCCCACAGGTCGCGGGCCTTCAGCGTCTTGGTGATTTTCTTATTGGTGCGGCCGATCAGATTCCAATCGCCGTCAGTCTCGACCGCGCGCAGAAAATCGTCCTTCAGCGACACCGAGTTGTTGGAGTTCTGGCCGGAGACGGTGAGGTAGGCCTCGCTGTCCCAGTCGGTGTCGTAGATCGGGAAGTCGATATCCTTGTAGCCCTGCCTGGCGAACTGGATGACGCGCTTGATGTAGTTGTCGGGCACCAGTGCCCGGCGCGCCAGTTTGATCTCGCGGCGCAGCGCCGGGTTCTTTTCGGGATCGAAGCAGTCGTCGCCCGAACCCTGGCAGTTCACGCAGGCCTTCATCACGGCCTTGAGGTGCTTCTGGTTGATCTTGGAGCCGGTGACCAGCGCCGCGACCTTCTGCTCCTCGCGCACCTTCCAGTCGATGTACTGTTCGATATCCGGATGATCGGCGTCGACCACCACCATCTTGGCGGCGCGGCGCGTGGTGCCGCCGCTCTTGATCGCGCCCGCCGCGCGGTCGCCGATCTTGAGGAAGCTCATCAGGCCCGAGGAGCGGCCGCCGCCCGAGAGGCGTTCGCCTTCGCCGCGCAGCCGGGAGAAGTTGGAGCCGGTGCCGGAGCCGTACTTGAACAGGCGCGCCTCGCGCACCCACAGATCCATGATGCCGCCCTCGTTGACGAGGTCGTCCTCGATGCCCTGGATGAAGCAGGCGTGCGGCTGCGGATGCTCGTAAGCCGACTTCGACTTGGTCAGCTTGCCGGTCTTCCAGTCGACGTAATAGTGGCCCTGGCCGGGACCGTCGACGCCATAGGCCCAGTGCAGGCCGGTGTTGAACCACTGCGGCGAGTTCGGCGCCACCATCTGCTTGGCCAGCATGAAACGCAGTTCGTCATAGAAGGCGCGAGCGTCGTCTTCCGACGTGAAGTAGCCGCCCTTCCAGCCCCAGTAGGTCCAGCAGCCGGCGAGGCGATCGAATACCTGCTTGGAGGAATGCTCGCCGCCGAACCGTTCGGCCTCGGGCAATGCAGCCAGCGCCTCGGTGTCGGGCACGGAGCGCCACAGCCACGACGGCACGGTCTCTTCCTCGACCTTCTTCAGGCGTGCGGCGACGCCGGCCTTGCGGAAATACTTCTGGGCCAGCACGTCGGAGGCCACCTGCGACCAGAACTCCGGCACCTCGACGTTATCGAGGCGGAACACCACCGATCCGTCGGGGTTACGGATCTCGCTCGTCGTCAATCGGAAGTCGATTGCCGCGTAAGGGGACTGGCCGTCTTTGGTATAGCGCCGCTCGATCTGCATCTTGTTTCGTGCCCCGTATTTTAAACCGGCACCGCGTCGAGGCAGCTCCGGCGATTTCCAATCGCGGACCTTGTGGCCCGCAGCTCAGCCGGTGGTTCCGGCCCTGTTGATCCCTGGAGCATGACGCCGGCGGGAGTGATCTCCGCCCGCGCATACTCTAACGCCCCACATCGCAATCTGAGCCATTCGGCTCGTTTTTCAGAGCAGACAACTCCGCTGCCCCGTCACCGTGGCCGGCAAACGGAGTGTCAATTCTGGAACCCTTGAGGGAATGCCCGGCGTGACCCAAACACATTCGCGCCGAACGGTCCCAAAGCTAGGACAACTCCCTTGCGTCCGTCAAGGATTAGTACGAGTTCCTGAATCAAATACTAAATATGGTGCAAAAAGGGGATAACCAAGGGGGATAACGACCGCTTGATCGAGGCCAAGTATCAGTGAGTCCTCACGGATTCGGAAGGCAAAAAAATTCATTTTTACGAGCCCGATCCGATCTTCGCCCGCTGTTCACAGGACGACTATTTTTTAGCGCGAAGGGGTTGCGTCGGACCGACTCGCCGCGGCGCGTTGCGGCACTTACCGGGCATGCCGGTTTGACGATGGTCCGAGTCGGGAAGAACAGGCATGGTGCCGCCGATTCCATCGGTTCGGACCCCCATGACAGCGCAAACTCGACCGGCCGCGACGGCACGAATCACTCCTGCCGGTCTCGTCTTCCTCCTCACGACCTCGATCGGCTGGGGTTTGAACTGGCCCGTCACAAAATATCTGCTGAGCGAACTGCCGCCGCTATCCCTGCGCGGCGTGACTGGCATCGCAGGCGCTGCGCTGCTGGCGGTCGTGGTGATCGCTCGCGGACAAAGCCTTCGGGTTCCGACCGCCTTGTGGCCGCGGCTTTGTCTCTACGCGTTCCTCAACGTCACCTGCTGGATGGCGCTGATGGGAATTGCGCTGTTGTGGCTGCCGGCCGGCGAGGCGTCGATGATCGCCTATACGATGCCGGTATGGGCTTCGCTGCTGGCGTGGCCGATCCTGGGCGAGCGCCCGAACGGACTGCGAATCATCGCGCTGATCCTCGCGTTCGGAGGTCTGACGGTCATTCTCGGCGGCGAGGGCATCTCGATCACCCCGGAGAAGCTGACCGGCTTCATCATGGTGTTGAGCGGAGCGTTCGCCTTCGCGCTCGGCGCGGTGCTGTCGAAGAAGTGGCCGCTGCCGTTACCGCCGATGACCGCGGCGGCCTGGCAGATCGGCCTCGGCTGCCTGCCGGTCGGCATCGCCGGCCTGCTGATCGAGACATCCCATTTCGAACAGGTGACGATGCTCGGCTGGTGGCTGCTCGGATACAGCACCGTGATCCAGTTTTGCGTAGCCTATGTCACGTGGTTTGCTGCACTGGCGCGCCTGCCTGCATCGGTCGCGGCCATCGGGACCACCGCTGTGCCGGTGATTGGCGTCGTCGCGTCGTCGATCGCGCTGCACGAACCGCTAGGGCTGGTCCAGATCGCGGCACTTGTTCTGACGCTCGGAGGGATCGTGCTGGCGACGCGCTCCTAGCTGCGCAACCCGCGATCCAGCCTCTCAAATTTACAAGTTATCCAAGTATATTAGCAGGAATAATCAAACTAATTTCTGAATCGTTGCGCTAGTCTGAAAACGGCTTCGAGATTTCACGTCGGATTATTTCATTCATGTCCACTCCCGATCACAGCGGCCCCAATCCCCGTGCCGCATCACTCGGCATCGCCTTTCTGATCGCGGCCTCGTTCGGCTGGGGCATCAACTTCCCGATCATGAAGAACCTGCTGACGGAATGGCCGCCGCTTTCTGCACGCGGACTGGCGGGCCTCGTCGGCGCCATCGCGCTCGCCGTTATCGCATTGTTCCGCGGGCAAAGCCTGCATGTACCGCGCAAAATGTGGTTGCGGCTATGGCTCGTGTCGCTGCTGACGATGGCGGCGTGGACCGCTTCCATGGGCGTTGCGTTGCTGTGGCTGAGCGGTAGCGAGGCCGCCATCCTCTCGATTTCGCTGCCGGTGTGGGCGTCGCTGTTGGCATGGCCAATCCTCGGCGAACGGATATCGGTGATGCGCGCAGTGTCGCTCGCCGTCGCGCTGATCGGGATAGCCATCCTGATCGGCGGCAATGGTTTCGCTGCCGGTTTCGAAAAATGGCCCGGAATCGCCTTTGCATTGTTCGGCGCGATGGCAGTCGCGCTCGGCACTGTCCTGACCAAGCATTTTCCGCTGGCGATGCCACCGATCGCGCTCGCGGCGTGGCAACTCTGGCTCGGTTGCCTGCCGGTCGCGCTCGCGGGGCTACTGCTGGAGCATCCTCACGTGGCCGCGTTGTCGTCGATCGGCTGGGCGTCCATGGTCTATATGACGCTGATCCAGTTTTGCCTGTCTTACGTCTGCTGGTTTGCGGCGCTGGAACGACTGCCGGCCACGACGGCTTCGATTGGGACACTGTTGGTGCCGGTCGTGGGCGTGCTGGCCTCGGCAGCCATCTTGCGTGAGCCGCTCGGTATCCGGGAAATCGGAGCGCTGGCCGTCACGCTCGGTGGTGTCGCCGTCGCGCTGCGCTCGTGACGGGCAAACAAAAAGGGCGGCCCACAATGGACCGCCCTTTGCGTCGTATTCAGCGATTTATTACGGGCAGGGATGACGGATTCCGTCGTAGCCCAGATACGTCCCGGAGGCCGGGTCGTAGGACTTGAAGCGCTGCTGACAGTAAGCGACCGAGTCGCCTCCCGCCGGCGCCACTTCAACGGCCGGACCGTCGTCATAGTAGGAGTCGTCGTAGTCATATCCGTAAGCGTACGGAGCAGCCAACGCACCGCCGATCAGTGCGCCCGCCGCGAGGCCCGGATAGAATCCGCCGCCACGACGGTGCCAATGGCCGCCGCCATGCCAGCCACCGGGCCGACCGCCGCCGTGCCAGCCGCCGGGTCGACCACCGCCGCCAATGCGGATGCTGCCACCACCCACACCCGGACCGCTCAGGATACGGCCACCGCCGCCCGCGAAGTGGCGTCCGCCGCCGCCGAAACTGCGGCCGCCGCCCATATGGCCGCCACCGAAGTGACCCCCACCACCTACGTGCGCGCCACCACGGTGACTTTGCGCATAGCTGGGGGCGGCGCTGGCAAGCGGCAACGCCACTGCGAGAAGGGCCGCTGCGCCGAGGATTTTCAGTTTCATTTTGTTCTCCTGTACGTTCGACACATTCAATCCGCGGGGCCGAGTTTCGTTCCCCGGAGACGCGGTCGATGATGTCGCAGGTTGTGGGAACCGCCGTGTACGTCCGATGAATAAATTGTGCCCAATTCGCGGCAACGGCAGTGGCGAAAGCAAGCGGATTGCCAGCTGGACATTCGGACCCGCGGGTGGCATCAAGCGGTGAAATCTCGGATCGGATTCCGGTAATGAAGCAGTTTTTTCTGAAGTTCTTCACCTGGTGGAACAGCCAGACCTTCGGCACGCAGCTGTGGACGTGGCGTTTCGGCGAATTGGTCGGGCAGGACGGCCAGGGCAACCGCTATTACCGCACACGAGGCGGCAAGATCGATCCGACACTGGGATTTGAACGACGCTGGGTCGTCTATAACGGTTACGCCGAGGCCTCGCGGATTCCGACCGAATGGCACGGCTGGATCCACCACACCGTGGACGTTCCGCCGACCGAGCAGGCCTACCAGCCGCGCGAGTGGCAGAAGCCGCATCAGCCGAACCTGACCGGAACGCCCGCAGCCTATCGGCCGTCGGGCTCGACGCTGGCCTCGGGCCGTCGCCCGAAGGCGACCGGCGACTATCAGGCCTGGACGCCCGGCCAGTAATCTAGCGATCCGCTGCCAAGGCGCTCTGCTTCGCGAGCCGATCTGCGGCGCGACGAACGGCTGCAGTGCGATGCGCCTGTGATGCCGCACCTCTTTCCCTGATCATGGCGAGGACTTCCGGCGGCGCGGTGTCCGGCGAACCGGAAGTGAACGGCGGGGCAGGGTTGTATTCGAGCAGTAGCTGGATGGCTTCGGCGGTCGTTTGATTGCTGAGGATCGACGCCAGCGTCAAACCGAAATCGATGCCTGCGGTGACGCCGCCTCCTGTGACGCGGTTGCCATCGATGCAGACGCGCGTTTTCACCGGGGTGGCGCCGAATGCCGGCAGCAGATCGAGCGCGGTCCAGTGTGTCGTCGCGCGATGTCCCTGCAGCAACCCGGCCGCGCCCAGCACCAGCGCTCCGGTGCAGACCGACGTGACATATTGCGCCGACCACGACTGCATCCCGACGAAGCCGAGCGTTTCTTCGTCATTGACGATGTCGTTGGTGCCGGCGCCGCCGGGCACGCAGATCACATCGAGTTGCGGGCAATCCTCGAACGTGACGGTCGGCAACAACGCAAGGGCTGTGTCGCTCGGCACCGGTTCGATCCGCTTCCAGATCAGATGCACCTGCGCATTCGGCAGGCGTGAAAACACCTGCAGCGGTCCGGTGAGATCGAGCTGGGTCAGGTTCGGAAACAGCAGCAGACCGATCTGCAGTGGTTTTGACATCGGGGCATCCTCCGGCTTGACGGCCTGAGAATGACATGATCACCTGATGTCTGAAATGACATATTTCCCTCTATTCAGGACTTCGACGGAGGCAGCCTGTCATGATCGCGATCCTGATCTTTCCCGATTTCCAGTTGCTCGACGCAGCCGGACCGATCTCCGCCTTTGAGATTGCGGGGCGCATTGCGCAGAGACCTGCCTCGATCAAGGTTGTGAGCGTGACACCGGGTGAAGTACGCAGCTCGTCCGGCGTTGCGATGCTTGCGCGCGGGCTGAAGGCAGCCAGCGGTGCGGACACGCTCATCGTCGCGGGCGGCGAGGGCGTCCGCACGGCTGCGCGCTGCAAACAGACGCTTGCATTCGTACGTGCCGCCGCGCGTCGCGGATGCCGCGTCGCCAGCGTCTGTTCGGGGGCTTACGTGCTCGCCGAGGCCGGATTGCTCGACGGCCGCCGCGCCACCACGCATTGGCGACGCACGCGCCATTTCGTAGCAAGCTATCCGAATGTAAAGCTCGAAGCCGACCGGATTTTCGTACGCGATGGCGATATCTGGACGTCAGCGGGCATCACCGCCGGCATCGATCTCGCGCTGGCGATGATCGCGGACGATCTCGGCGACGATGTTGCGCGTGCGGCTGCCCGGCATCTCGTCGTTCAGGACCGGCGATCGGGAGGCCAGTCGCAATTCTCGACGCTGCTCGAACTCAAGACGCCCGAAGGGCGCTTCGCGCCGTTGCTCGCCTGGGCGCGCGAGCATCTCGATCAGCCTTTGACGGTGGAAACCATGGCGGAGCGCGTCGCCATGAGCACGCGGCATTTCGCGCGCGCATTTCAGGCCGAGACCGGCGTCACGCCATCGAAGGCGATCGAACGCCTGCGTCTCGAAGTCGCGCGGCAGCGCGTGCAGTCGGGCCGCGAGGCGATCGAGACGGTGGCGCGCTCGATCGGCTTCCGCGATCCGGAGCGGATGCGGCGCGCCTTCATCCGCGCCTTCGGCCAGCCGCCACAAGCGGTGCGGCGGGCGGCGCGCGCGGCGTGAAGGATCAATTCAACGCCTTCAGCCATTCACCGATATCGGCGAGCGCGACGCCTGCCTTCGGCAAGATCTTGCCCATTGTGATGAAGCCGTGAAACTGCCCGGGGAAGGTTCGATAGACCACGTTCACGCCGGCATCGCCGAGCCGCTTGGCGTATTCGTCGCCTTCGTCGCGCAACGGATCGGCGCCGGCCGTCAGAACATAGGCTGGCGGCAAACCGGCCATGTTCCGCATCCGCGCGGGCGAGGCGCGCCAGCTGTCGACGTCGGCCGCACCGGTGAGATAGTGGTCGCGGAACCAGCGGATCACCGAATGCGTCAGCAGACAATCGGTCTCGGGCTCGCTGTGCGACGGATGCGTCATCCGGAAATCGGTCGCGGGATAGATCAGCACCTGGCCCGCGATCTTCGGCCTGCCCGCGTCGCGCGCGTGAATGCAGACGATAGCGGCGAGATTGCCGCCGGCGCTGTCGCCGCCCACCATGAGCCTCGATGTATCGATACCAAGAGTGGCGGCGTTGGCCGCGATCCAGTCGGTCGCGGCGATCGCATCGTCGACCGCGGCGGGGAATTTATGTTCGGGTGCGAGACGGTAGTCGACCGAGATGACGACGAGCTGGCCTTCATGCGCCAGCGTCCGGCACACCACGTCGTGGGAATCCAGATCGCCAATCACCCAGCCGCCGCCGTGGAAAAACACCAGGCACGGCGCGAGGCCATCGGTCTGCCGCAGCGTCAACGGCTTGTAGAGCCGCATCGGAATGGCACCGGCAGGACCGGTAGCGCTGAGCGGCTCGACGGATGCAAGCTCCGGCGGCTCCGGGTTGGCGACAAAGCGAGCCTTGAGATACCACTCGCGGGCCTCCGGCGCCGAAAGCGTTTCGTACGGCGGTCTGCCGGCCTCGCGGAAAGCCTTGAGGACGGCAGCAGCGTCGGGATCGAGTACGACTGGCATCGATAATATTCTCGCTGTTGAAGTTGTGGATGTTGGTATTCGGCGAGCGGTCAGCCGGCCGTGCGTGCGCCGTCGACGGTATAGGCAGCGCCGCTGACATAGCTTGCCGCGTCCGAGGCGAGGAAGGCAACGACCTGGGCGACCTCGGCTGCACCGCCGAGACGGCGTGCAGGGATGCGATTCACGATCGCATCGGCATCGGCGCGCGCACCGGGCGTTCGTCCGTCGATGATCGACGACAACATCCGGCTCTGGATCAGGCCCGGACAGACGCAATTGACACGTATGCCGGTGCCCGAGCACTCCATTGCCACGCTCTTGGTCAGCCCGATCACCGCATGCTTGCTGGCGCTATAGACGGCGATATGCGGCGAGCCGATGAGGCCGGCGATCGATGCGGTGTTGACGATGCTTCCCGAACCGCGCTTCAGCATCACCGGCAATACGTGTTTCATGCCGAGAAATACGCCGACCACGTTGACGTCCAGCACACGGCGGAAAGCTTCCAGCGAATAGTTCTGGATCGGCGCAACGTCGCCTTCGATTCCGGCGTTGTTGTAAAAGACATCGATGGTGCCGGCCGCGTCCACGGCGCGGCTGACATAGTCTGCGACGGCATCCTCGTTGCTGACATCGGCGGTGAGGGCGAGGGCCTTGGCGTCCGCGGGCAATTTGGCGACAGCGTTCTTGAGTTGGGCTTCGTCACGATCCACGGCGACGATGCGGGCGCCCCGCGCTGCGAACAGCCGCATGGTCGCAGAACCGATTTCACCGGCCGCACCGGTAATCAGGGCAACCTTGCCATCCAAACGTGCATCATCGGCCATTCGCGGCGTATCCTTCCCGTTGCGCCGGTATCGTCCGGCGTCGATTGCTGAGCGGTTCCGGCGTGAGGAACGCCGCGCCACAACTATTTCATTTTTGAACCAGCGGGGCCAGCGGTCCGGCTGCATGCATCGGCCATATCGCCGCATGGCACGTCGTGGACAAGTCGCCCTTTCCCCGCCTCATTCCCCGTGTTAACCGGAGCCCCTGCGAGCGGCGGATACTCGATTAGAATGTCGCGAGCTTGATTCGCCCATTGAAGCCGCACACGATGTTTCGAACCACGAGCATAGCCAGTCTTGCGGCCATCGCTGCCGCGCTGTTGATCGCACCGATACCGTCGGCGCGGGCGCAGCTGGGTACGATTTTTTCCGATCCTCCGCCGCGACCACCGGGCAACGTTCCGCGCGGCCCGATGCCGCCCGAGGACGAAGAGGATGTGCCGGATCTGCCGCAGGGGCGGCTGCTGCCGGCTCCCAATCGCATTCCACCGGGGCAGGGTGTGCCTCCGCCCGGATCGGTGCAGTCGCAGCCGTTGCCGGCGCCCGGAGGCGCGAACAACGCGCCGCCGCCGCAGCAGCCGGGCGTCGCCGTGGCACCGCCTGCGGCCAACGCTCCGGCCGGGCAACGCCAGCCTCATGTCGGCACCGCGCCGCCGGCACCCGCAACCTTGCAGCCCGGCGACGAGGTGGTGACCGAACCGCCCGCGCAGAAGATCGTCAACAAGAAGGCGGTGTTCTCCGGTCTCGACAAGATCACTGGCCGCATCATCAACTTCGATGCCGATATCGGCGAGACCGTGCAGTTCGGTGCGCTGCGGGTGAAGACCGATGCCTGCTATACGCGGCCGGCGACGGAAGCCGCCAATACCGATGCATTTGTTGAGGTCGACGAGATCACCCTGCAGGGAGAGGTGAAGCGCATCTTCTCCGGCTGGATGTTCGCCGCGAGCCCAGGCCTGCACGGCGTAGAGCATCCGATCTACGACATCTGGCTGACCGACTGCAAAGGTCCGGAGACGACCGTGGTCGCGGCCCAGCCCGACGCCGCGCCGAAGCCCGCACCGGCAGCGCAAAAGCGTCCGCCGCCGCCTCAGCGCCGACGTGCTCCTGCGCCGCCGCCGCCCGGACCGGGCCCGCTGCCACCATTTCAGCAGTAAGTAATCCAGCCACATTCAGGCGCGGCGCCGATCGAAACCGGCGCCGCCGTATTGCGATCTATTGCTCACCGAGAATGTCGCCGAACAATACCCAGGATTTTCCGTCGAACCGCGCCATCTGAAGCTGGCGGATCGGCGTCACGTTGTCGGGCTCGGTGTGCGCGGTGATGCCGGGCAGCAGCATCGGAAGCGCCATACGTTTCAGGCTGGTGGCCTGCTTGCGAATGTTGTCGCGGCTTAGATCGTCTTTGCAGTTGGCGAGGACCGCCGCCATGATCTGCGCGGCGGTGTAACCCTGCACATTGAAGAGATCGCCGGTGTCGGCATTGGGCTGATATTTCTTCATCCACGCCGACCACTCTTTCAGCGCAGGATCATCCGCCCAGCGCTTGTCGTTGGGGTCCTTGAGATAGAGTCCGGTGACGACGCCGACCGCGTTTTCAAGCCCGGCCGGCTGCAGCACCGCGGAGAACGAATTCGACACCGACGGCAGGATGATCAGCGGTTTCCAGCCCATGCTTGCCGCCTTCCGGATCGCCTGTGCAGCGAATTTCGGCGTGGCCTCGGCGAAGAACACGTCGGCGCCGGACTGCTCCATCAGCACCATCTGGGAGTCGATCGTGGGGTCGCTGGTGAGATAGGTCGTTTGCGAGACCAGTTGATTGACGTGCTCGCCCAACCCTTCCTTGAAGCCCTTGAGATAATCTTTGCCGGCATCCTCGTTCGGAATGATGATTGCGATCTTCGCGTCGGGCTTCGTTTTCAGAATGTACTGCGCGTAGATGCGGCCTTCGAGTTCGTAGGTCGGGTTTAGGCCGACCGTCCACGGAAAGTGCGACGGGTCGTTCCAGCGTGTGGCGCCCGATGAAACGAACAACTGCGGGACCTTCTTGGCGTTCAGATATTTTTGCACGGAAATGTTGGGCGCGGTGCCCACCGAACTGAACATTGCGAGGACTTCATCCTGCTCGACCAGTCGCCGGGTCTGTTCGACCGTCTTTGGCGCGGAATAGGCATCATCGAGCGTCAGGAATTCGATCTTGTGACCGTTGATGCCGCCCTTGTCGTTGAGCATCTGAAAATAGGCGCCCTCGGCGCGCGCGATGGTGCCGTATGCGGAAGCGGGACCGCTATAGGGTGCGGTGTTGCCGAGCTTGATCGCATCGGCTGCGATGGCAGGGCGAGGGGCGATCGTGATCGAGGATGTCGAAGCGGCGACGACGAGCGTTGTCCAAAGAGTCTTGCGGAATGACACGGTGTTTTCTCCCGTTGTGCGAATGCTCCGCCCGAATGGCATTGGCATTCTTGACTGAGAGATTGCCGGATCGCGGCAGGCACGAACAGCGAGCGTGAGAATGCCTGCTCTGTTATGAGCGCGTTGCTGGATTTCGGTCGGCGATGATCGCGAGCGCTTCGGCGCCGCCGATCGGACGATCTACCGCCAGGCGGGAAAAATCGGCGGTCTCCTTGACGGCATCGTCGAGCAGCATGCGGTAGCGCCGCCGCGGTACTTCGAGCGCACCGAAAGTGCGCAGATGCTCGGTGACGAATTGCGTATCGAGCAGGGTGAATCCGCCCGCGAGCAGGCGCGCGACGAGATGCACCAGCGCAACCTTCGAGGCGTCACGGGTGCGATGGAACATGCTTTCGCCGAAGAAGGCTCCGCCCAGGCTGACGCCGTACAGGCCGCCGACGAGATGTTCACCGTCCCACACTTCGATGCTGTGGCAATGTCCGAGTTCGTGCAGCGCCGTGTAGAGATCGCGGATGCGGGTGTTGATCCACGTATTGTCGCGTCCCGGCGCCGGCTCGGCACAGCCGGCGATCACCGCCTTGAACGCCGTGTTGACGCTCACCGTAAAAACGTCGGAGCGGATCGTGCGGGCCAATCGCGAGGAGACGTTGAATCCGCCAAGCGGAATAATGCCGCGCAATTCCGGCTCGACCCAGAACAACGTCGGATCGTCGATGCTTTCGGCCATCGGAAATATGCCGCAGGCATAGGCCCGCAGTAGAACTTCCGGGGTGATTTCAGACGATGCGGAGTCGCGATAGGCCATGCCGGACGATAGCAGGGCGTTGCCTAGCTGGCGATGGTGGTCGGCGCGGGCTTTTGATTGACCCGCTTGAACTTGAGCACGACGCGGGTCCCGTCGTGGTTGGGATCGCGTTCGGCCTCGGTGCAGAGTTTCGCAGCCATGGCGCCGACGATCCGTTGTCCCATGCCGGTCGAGCGCGGATCGCTTTTCACATTGAGGCCGACGCCGTTGTCGGCGATCGACAGTTCGAGATCGTCGCCCTCGGCGGTCAGTTCGACCTGGATGGCGCCCGGGCCGTCGGGATAAGCGTATTTTACCGCGTTCATGACGAGCTCGTTGACGATGATCCCGATCGCAACGGCGCGGTCCGGATCGATCTCGACGGGCTCGGCCTTCAGCGTCAGGCGCGACATGCGGTTGCCTTCGGCGGAACGCCGCAGGTCTTCCAGCAGCGCCTCGAGATACTGATTGAGCATCACGCTGTTGAGGTCCTGCGACGTATAAAGCCGGCGATGCACCTGCGCGACGGCGGCCACGCGGCCCATGGCATTGCTCAGCGCCGCCTTGACGTCTTCCTGCGTGCTGGAATTTGCCTGCAGGTGCAAGAGCGACGCGATGATCTGCAAGCTGTTGCCGACGCGATGATTGACCTCGCGCAGCAGAACCTCGCGTTCTGCGGCAAGCGCGGCATAGCGATCGCGCGAGGCATGAACCTCCGCTTCGGCATCGTCGCGAGCCTTGCGGACGCGGGCCTGGCGCAGCGCGCCTTCGACCGCGACGTGCAGCAGCGGAATGAAATCGCCCTGTGTATCCTTCACGAGATAATCGTCGGCGCCGGCCTTGAGCGCGGTTACAGCGATCTTGCTGTCCTGCGAGGCGGTGACGAACACCACCGGCGGAGCATTGGGAATTGCACGAATCCGTTCGAGGATCTCGAGGCCATCGAGACCGGGCATGTACTGATCCAGCGCGATCACATCGATACCGCCCTCGGCAATCCGCGCGAGGCCCGCTTCGCCGTTATTCGCATGCACGACATCGAAGCCTTGCCGCGCGAGGCCGCGACTGACCAGACGGGCAAGGGCCTCGTCGTCGTCCACATACAGAAGGCGGGGATTATCGAGGCTCATGTCGTGGCTTGCGGGACCTGAATGACGGAGAAAAACAGACCGAGTTGGCGAATGGCGTTGGCGAAACTCTCGTAGTTAACCGGTTTCGTGATGTAGACGTTGCATCCCAATTCGTAGCATCGCTTGATCTCATGTTCGTCGTCGGTGGTGGTCAGAACGACGACCGGCGCGTACTTCAGAAAACGATTCTCTTTCACCCGGCGCAGGATATCGATTCCGGACATGTCGGGCAGGTTGAGATCGAGCAACACGAGCAGGGCTTCGTTCTTGTGCGCCGATCCCGTCCCATCCGGACCAAACAGGTATTCGATCGCTTCTGTACCATTTGTGAACGGCCTGATCTCGTTGTTGACACCGGAGCGCCGTATATTCCTCTCAATCAGGCGCGCGTGACCTTCGTCGTCCTCGATCATGATGATGGTGACAGGTGTGCTCATGTGTTCTTGCCTCGGGTGCTGAGGGTCCATTTGAGGGGCAGCGTTATGGTAAAAGTGCTGCCGGCCTGAAGTTCCGACGTGACGGACATGGTTCCGCCCAGGCGTCGGACAAGGGCACGGACATGGGCGAGACCGATACCCTGGCCGGGCTTGTCCTGCGTTCCGGCGCGGCGGAACAGGTCGAAAATACGCTGATGGTCCTTGGCGTCGATACCGCGGCCGTTGTCGGTCACCTCGAAGATGGCGAATCCCAGCTTGGTGCGGCCGCTGATGGAAATATCGCCGGGCACGCCGGTCTTGAGGTACTTCAGCGCGTTATCGATGAGATTGGAGAAGATCTGCTCCAGCGCCAGCCGGTCGCTGACAATGTCGGGCAACGGCTGCACGCGGATCTGCGCATCGGCTTCCGCGGCCTGATGCGCCACCGTCGCGACGATGGTCTCGATCAATTCACGGACGTCGATCTTTTCCGGCTTGAATTCGCGACGTCCTTCGCGTGTCAAATTGAGGATCGCGGTGATCAGGCGATCCATCTTGCCGATGGACGACTTGATGAATCCAAGCGCTTCGTTGAAATCCTCTGAAAGCTTCGCGTCCGGCCCGTCGAGAACCGGCTCGGCGGAATCGGTGACATTCTCCGGCGCCAGAGTGTCGGGCGATGCGGCACGGCTGAGCGACGCGATGCGCCGGAAGATGTCGTTGCGGAGTTCTTCGAGTTCGCTGGTAAATCCCATGATATTGACCAGCGGCGAACGCAGGTCGTGACTGACGATATAGGCGAAGCGCTGGATCTCCTCGTTCGCTTCGCGCAGGTCGGCGGTGCGTTCGTCCACCGTCGTTTCAAGGTTGAGGTTGTTGTCGCGCAGTTGCGCTTCTGCCTCGTCGCGGGCGCGTGACGACCGCCGCACCAGAAAGATCGAAAGGCCTGCGAGGGCGATCACCAGGCCGGAGCCCGCGATCGTCACCACGGAGGCGAGTGCCTGGCTGCGATCGGCTGAAATCGTCCGTGCGGCGAACAGGCGGTCTTCCTCGCGGCGCATCGCGTCGGTGATTTCCGTTATCCGCTGCGTTGTGGCGGCGACACGCGCGGTACGCAGCAGATCGATGCTGCCCTGGCGGTCGTTGTCCTTAAGGCGCGCCATCTCCGCATTGAATTCCCGCAGACGCTTTTCGACCGCCGCCTTCAGTTCGTTGCCGTTGGCGATTTGAACCGGGTTATCGGACGTCAGCCCGAGGAGTCTGTTGACCGTGCCGCGGCTGGCAATGACCGCAGTTTCGTACTGGGTCAGGAATGCCGGCTCGGAGATCAGCAGATAGCCGCGGACGGCGCTCTCGGCGCGGTGGATTTCGAGCAGGACGCCCGAGATCTGATTCTCCACCTCAACGGTATGAACCACGAGCGAGCTGTCATCGCGCGCTTTGTCGACGAGCATGATCGAGGCAGCGCTGATGGCGACGAGCACCAACAGTCCCGCCACGAGCAGGATGATCTGTGTGAGCCGGCGGCGTCGCGTAGCGTCGACCGTTACAAGCATCTCAGCTTGCCGCAAAAGGTCTGGTCGGTGGAATTGGCGTCAAGGCGGCCCCGCATCGGATGTCATCCGGCAGGTATTAAAGCACTGTTTGACCAAAGGTTCCGCACCGAGAAGGCTTATTTTGACGAAGCCTTGGCGGTGTCCAGGTACTGCTCCAGCCAATGGATGTGATAGTCGCCGTCGATGATGTCGGGGTTTCTCACCAGGGCTCGAAATAGCGGCAGCGTGGTCTCGATTCCGTCCACCACCATTTCGTCGAGCGCGCGCCGCAGCCGCATCAGGCATTCGGCGCGGGTCTTGCCGTGGACGATGAGCTTGCCGACCAGCGAGTCGTAGTAGGGCGGGATGACGTAGCCCTGATACACCGCCGAATCGATCCGGACGCCGAGGCCGCCGGGCGGGTGATATTGCAGGATCTTGCCGGGAGACGGCCGGAAGGTCTCCGGATTTTCCGCATTGATGCGGCACTCGATGGCGTGGCCGTTGATGACGATCTGCTCTTGCGTCACCGGCAAGTCGCCGCCGGCCGCGATCCTGATCTGCTCAAGCACCAGATCGATGCCGGTGATCATCTCGGTGACCGGATGCTCCACCTGGATGCGCGTGTTCATTTCGATGAAGTAGAACTCGCCGTCCTCGTAGAGGAATTCGATGGTGCCGACGCCGAGATACTGCATGTCCTGCATCGCCTTGGCGCAAATCCCGCCGATCCTGGCGCGCGCCGCGGGGCTCAGCACCGGCGAGGGGCCTTCTTCCCAGACCTTCTGGTGGCGGCGCTGCAGCGAGCAGTCGCGCTCTCCCAAGTGAATGGCGCCGCCGCGGCCGTCACCGAGCACCTGGATTTCGATGTGGCGTGGCTTCTGCAGATATTTCTCGAGATAGACCGAAGCATCGCCGAAGGCCGATTTGGCTTCGCTGCCGGCGGTCGACAGCGCCAGCATCAGGTCGTCGGCCGTCTGCGCGACTTTCATGCCGCGGCCGCCGCCGCCGGCAGCCGCTTTCACCAGCACCGGAAAGCCGATCGACTCCGCGATTGCCATGGCATCGTCTTCCGGGCCAACCGCGCCATCGGAGCCGGGCACGACGGGAATGCCGAGCCGCTTCGCGGTCTTCTTGGCTTCGATCTTGTCGCCCATCAGGCGGATGTGTTCGGCCTTGGGACCGATGAATCCCAGATTGTGCTCGGCGAGGATTTCCGCGAACCGCGCATTCTCGGACAGGAAGCCGTAGCCCGGATGCACCGCATCGGCGCCGGTGATCTCGCACGCGGCGAGCAGGTTCGGAATATTAAGATAGCTGTCCTTCGACGGCGGCGGACCGATGCAAACGCTCTCGTCCGCGAGGCGCACATGCATCGCGTCGGCGTCGGCGGTGGAATGCACCGCGACGGTCGCGATGCCCAACTCCTTGCAGGCGCGCAACACGCGCAAGGCGATTTCGCCGCGATTGGCAATCAGGATTTTATCGAACATCGCGGCGCCTGGATCCGATCGAACTATTCAATGATGATGAGGGGTTCGCCGAATTCGACCGGCTGGCCGTCTTCGACGAGAATCTGCGTCACCGTGCCTGCGCGCGGCGAAGGAATCTGATTCATCGTCTTCATGGCTTCGATGATCAGCAGCGTGTCGCCGATCTTGACCTTGCTGCCGACGTCGACGAACGGCTTCGCGCCGGGTTCCGACGCCCAATAGGCGGTGCCGACCATCGGCGACGGAACGACGCCGGGATGCTTCGTGATATCCGCAGGCGGCGCGGCCGCTGCCGATGCCGCCGGCGCGGCTGCAGCATGCGCGGTTGCAACCGGCATGGCTGCAGCGATGCTGACGTTGCGCGCGACGCGAACGCGCAATCCGTCGCGCTCGATCTCGATCTCGGTGAGCTTGGTTTCATCGAGCAGCGTTGCCAGTTCGCGGATCAATGCGCTGTCGCTGCCCGGCACGGGCTTGGCTGCTGGTGAATCTTCGGGCTGTCGCGCCATGCTGTTATTCCGAAACTTTCTGTCGAGGGGATGGGCGAGACGTCACGCTTGTGACGCGGCGCCGATTTTTGCGGCAAGGCCGCTGATAGCAAGTCGATAGCCATCGATTCCGAAACCGCACAGGGACGCGAACGCGGCCTTGGCGGTGAAGGAGTGATGGCGGAATTCTTCTCGCGCGTGAATGTTGCTGATGTGAACTTCGACGGTCGGGATTTTCACGGCCACCAGCGCATCGTGCAGGGCGATCGACGTGTGCGAATAGCCGCCGGCATTGATGATGATTCCGACGGCCTTCTTCGCATGCGCTTCGTGGATGAAATCGATCAGTTCGCCTTCGCGATTGGACTGGCGGCAATCGGCGGCAAGCCCGTAGCGCGCGGCCGTCTCGCTGCAAAGCTTCTCGACATCCGCGAGCCTCGCGTGCCCATACGTCTCCGGTTCACGGGTTCCGAGCAGGTTGAGGTTCGGGCCGTTCAGCACGTAAACTGTCTTCGCCATCCGGATTCCGAGATATCTGGGAGCGGCGCGGGGCGCCGGTTCCCCGCGTTTATAGGTAACCTGAGGTCGCAGGGGAAGTCCGAACCCCGCCAGCTAACCCTCAAACGGTTCAGCCAACTCATGAAAAACCATGTGGAAGGCCAAGAATTGCCTCGTTAACCACTGTTAACGAATAGATCAAGGGCCCCGCGAGCGGGGCCCTCGGAATCATGTGTCGAACGCGGTCCTGGACCATTCGCGACTAGGCTTCCAGCACGGCCACGATCTCGAACGTCTGCGGGTTCACGACAATGATTTCGTCGCGGACGAGGAAGAATTCATATCCGCGCCAATCCGGATAGACGGTGACGATCTCTGCCGGCAACGGATGGAAGTGCACCGACCTCGGCACCCGCGTGCCGACCGAGATCGAGAAGTTGACGTTGGTCACCGGCTGCACCTTCTGCTCCCTGATCACGGTCGTGATCTTGGTGCGCTGTTCGGTCGACAGTTTCGCACCCGCGCCGGCCTGACCTGTGGTTTGCGTCTTGCTCTCCGAATTTTTAGCCGCGGCATTGGTGCGGCCGTTGGGCTCCTCGGCCTTCATACTCTTGTCCTTGCCGGTGTGTTCTTCGGCCTTCATGTTCTTCTGGTCCTTGGCGTGTTCGCCTTCAGACCGCATCGTGCCCTTGTCACCTTTTCCGTTGTTCTCTTGAGCGGATCGGTTGGGCTGCATTTTATTGTCTTGCGCGCGTTGATTGCTCTCGCCGGCGCGTGAAGGTTGTGCCGGCTCGTTGGCCTTCATTTCCGAATTGCCGCCGTGGTTCATCGGCGTCCTGGCGCCAGGGGCGCGTTCGCTCGACGGTGCTTGCTGCGTCGCCGACGGCGTATCGCGATTCATCGTTCCCTGGGCGCTTGCGGCGCCAGTTCCAGCAATCAATGCGGCCGCCGCCGCAGATAGGAACAATCGCTTGTTCATCTTCGTCTCCTCTTCTTTGCACTGCCCGCGTGACAACGAGAGGGAATGCGCGATGTTCCTGCAATTCGCGAGATGGATTCGACGCACGACGGGTTCAAACGAAAAACCCGACTGCGCGATGCAGTCGGGTTCGGTTTGTTCCGAATGGAAAAAGAAATTTTAGTGCTGTGAATCTCAGCAGGTCGCCTTGCCACAGCGGGCGTAGCCGATCTTTTCCTTGAGTGCGTCAAGACCGACGGCGCCGACGACGACCTGCTTGCCGATCACGTAACTCGGCGTGCCGTTCATGCCCATCGATTCGGCGAGCTTGAAGTTTTCTTCGATTGTCGCGCGCACTTCGGGGCTGCTCATATCCTTCTCGATACGGGCGACGTCGAGACCGGCGTCCTTCGCCGCGGCCAGCGCGCGAGCCTTGTCGGCCTGTCCGCGTCCACCCAATAGCTTCTGGTGGAAGTCGAGATACTTCTTGCCGCCCGGATCCTGCATGCGGACCGCGACCGCAACCTGAGCGGCTTCGACCGAACCCGGTCCAAGCACCGGGAATTCCTTCAGCACGACCCGCAGCTTCGGATCGGATTTCAGCAGCGAAAGCATATCGCCCATGGCGTGCTTGCAGTAGCCGCAGTTGTAATCGAAGAACTCGACGAAATTGACGTCGCCGTTCTGGTTGCCGAGGGTGACGCCGCGCGGCGAGTTGAAAAGGGTCTTCGCATTCTCGGCGACGGCATTGGCGTGCTTCTCGGCTTCGGCAGCCTGCTGCCGCTTGCTCAACTCGGCCGATGCTTCCTCGAGAACTTCGGGATGCGTAACCAGATAATTCTTGATGATGGTCTCGATCTCGCCGCGCTGCGCGTCCGAGAAATTCTGTGCGGACGCCGCCAGCGGTGCGCTGCAGACAGCGAGCGCAAGAAGAGCAGGGGCGAGAGTTCGTTTAAAGGGCATCGTTCAATCCTCTATGGAATACCCGGTATGGAGTATCGGTGTGTCGAATGTCTGTCGTCAGTTCTTGTCGGACAGGTGTTTCGTACTGACGATATCGTCGGCCTTGACCCAGCCTGGAGTTCCAACCGCGAAGCGGGTTTTGGCCCGGGCCGCCAGCGCCCGCGCCGTCTTGCTGTCGCCGCGCAAATAGGCCGCCTGTGCCGATGCCAGATCCGCTTCCGCATATTCGCCCCTGCGGCCATATGCCATGGCAAGCTGTGCATAGCCGAGCGGGGCTTCGGTCTCCCGTACCAGTGCGGCCTTCAGAATCGAAATCGCCTCGTTTGCATAGGCTTTATTATCCGTGGCGACCAGTGCCTGCCCAAGTAACATCTCGATGAGCGGGGCACGATGGGACAATTCGACCGCCTTGCGCAGCGGGGCGATGGCGTCGTTCGGCTTGCCGCCCTCCAGCAGGGCCTGGCCTTTCAGTTCATAGAAATACGGATTGCGGGGCTCGGTCTGGATCAGCGTTTCGATCTGGGCCTGCGCCGAGCGCGGATCGCCATGCAGGTAGGTCGAAATGGCGCGGGCGTAGCGCGCCGGCAGACTGGTGTCGGATAGCGGGTAGCGCCGATACACGGTCTCCGGGCGCTCCATGAATCCGGAGGTTTTTGCCCGCATCATGTCGTGGCGCCGTTGCAGGGCCGGATCGTCCTTCTTGTCCCAGTACGGACTGGTCTTGGCCAGCGCTTCCAGCGCGGCCACGCGATCGGCCGGCATCGGGTGCGATTGCAGATACGGGTCCGCTCCGCGCGAACTGAACAGGCTTTCGTCGGTGAACCGGCGGAAGGTCTCGTACATGCCCTTGGCCGACTGGCCGGTCGCGTTGAGGAAACGCACGCCGGCGCGGTCGGCGTTCTCTTCCTGCTGGCGCTGATAGGACAACAGGTTGCGGCGGATCATTTCCTGCGGCCCGGCAATGGCGGCGAGGCCCGCATTGGTGCTGCCGCTGTTGCGGCCGCCGCCCGCAACCATGGCGCCGACGCCGAGCAGCATCGCGACGATCATCTGGGTCTGCGCCTGCGCGAGCTGCGAGCGCAGCTTCGAGAGATGACCGCCGGCAAGATGGCCGGTCTCGTGGGCGAGAACGCCGATCAGTTGGTTCGGTGTCGTCGACTGCATCAGCGCGCCGTAATTGACGAAGATGCGTCGGCCGTCCGCGACAAAGGCGTTGAAGCTCGGATCGTTGATGATCGAGACCTGGATGTTCTGCTTTTCGAGGCCGGCAGCGCGCAGGACCGGACGCGCGTAGTCGCGCAGCAATTGCTCGATCTCGGTATCCCGCAGCAGGCGGGGGCCCTTCTTCTCGGAATTCTCCTGCGCCTGAGCCGACAGCGGCGCGACCGCCAACGCAAATGCAACGAAACCGGCGGTCAATCGCGCGAGATAACCGCGGCGCAAGGGACGGATCGCAGAATGCCTGTCGTTAGCCATTGGCCGGGGTTCGAATACCATATATGCCCTACCAAACCTTGGAATACGGCGAGAGAGCGGCGCATCATCTCGTCAATTCCCCTGTTTCCAGCGCCGGTCACGTAACAGATTTCCATGCTCGATGCGACACTGACCGATAGGACAAAACGCCTCTTGACCGCTGCCGGCCGCAGCGAGGTTCCGCCATTCATGGTGATGGATGTCATGGCGGCTGCCGCGCGCATCGAGGAGGCGGGCGGCCATGTCATCCATATGGAAGTCGGCCAGCCTTCGGCGTCGGCGCCGAAGGTCGCGATCGCCGCCGCGAAGGCGGCGCTCGAGGTCGGGCGGATCGACTACACCTCGGCGCTCGGCATTCCGTCGCTGCGGGCGCGGATCGCGCGGCATTACCGCGAGACCTACAACTGTACGGTGGATCCGGAACGGATTGTCGTCACCACCGGATCGTCCGGCGGCTTCATCCTGGCATTTCTGTCGATGTTCGAGCCGGGCGATAGGGTTGCGGTGACCGTGCCGGGCTATCCGCCGTATCGGCATATCCTCACTGCTCTCGGCTGCGAGCCGGTGCTGATCGAGACGACCAGCGAAACCCGTCACGCGCTCACCGGCGACATGTTGCTCGCGGCACACCGCAAGACGCCGCTGAAGGGCGTGCTGGTCGGAAGCCCGGCCAATCCGACCGGGACCATGATGTCGCGCGAGGCGCTGGCGGGCCTGATGGCGGCCGCGGAAAGCGAAGGTATCCGCTTCATCTCCGACGAGATCTATCACGGTCTCGACTACGCATTCCCGGCAGTGACCGCCGCCGAACTGTCGCCCCATGCGCTGGTCATCAATTCGTTCTCGAAATATTTCTGCATGACCGGCTGGCGGGTCGGCTGGATGGTAGTGCCCGAACCGCTGGTGCGGCCTATCGAACGGCTCCAGCAGAACCTCTCGATCTCGGTGCCGACGCTGTCGCAGATCGCCGCCGAAGCAGCGCTCGATGGGCGAGCCGAGATGGAGATCATCAAACACGGCTACGAGGAGAACCGCCGCATCCTGACCGAAGGATTGCCGAAGGCGGGACTGACCGAGTTCCTGCCGGTTGACGGGGCTTTCTATCTTTATGCGGACGTCTCGAAATTCACGGATGACAGCTTCGACTTCACCAAGCGGATGCTGGAGCAGGCGCATGTCGCCGCGACGCCTGGCATCGATTTCGATCCCGTGCACGGTCGCTCCTTCGTTCGCTTCTGCTACTCGCGGTCGAGCGAAGAGATGCATGAAGCCGTGGCACGGATCGCCCGCTGGCTGGCGTGATGCCGATCCGACCAGCGTCGTTCGAGCCGCGATGTTGCATGCGCGCCATTGACTTCGCTTAAGGGTCTGATTGGCTGATGCGTCCGGGGGCGGACCAGTTCAGCGCGCCCCGCGCAACATCGCGGAGTGACCCATGTCGGCAACGATTGCCACCAAGGCGCCCGAGCGCGCCGCCAAACCCTGGTATACCGTCCTCTATGTTCAGGTTCTGATTGCGATCGTCCTCGGCGTCATCGTCGGCTGGCTATGGCCGTCATTTGCGACCAACGACTGGATCAAGGCATTGGGAGATGGCTTCATCCGCCTGATCAAGATGGTGATCGCGCCGATCATCTTCTGCACCGTGGTCTCCGGCATTTCGCATATCCAGGATGCCCGCAAGGTTGGCCGTGTCGGCGTCAAGGCGCTGGTCTACTTCGAAGTCGTCTCGTCCTTTGCGCTGATCCTCGGCCTCATCATGGGAAACCTGCTGCAGGTCGGGCATGGATTGTCGGCACATCCGGATGCGGCGGCGGTAGCGAAGTACGTCAAGGAAGCCGAAGCGCACAAATCGGTCGACTTCGTTCTCAACATCATTCCCGACAGCGTCGTCGGCGCATTTGCCAAGGGCGACATCCTGCAGGTGCTGCTGTTCGCGATCCTGTTCGGCTTTGCGCTGATGGCATTGGGCGAGCGCGGGCACAAGCTGCGGGATATTATCGACGATACGTCGCATGCCGTGTTCGGCGTCATCGCCATCGTCATGAAGGCTGCGCCGCTCGGGGCATTCGGAGCGATGGCCTACACCATCGGCAAATACGGGCCCGCGGCGCTGGGCAATCTCGTCGGGTTGATCGCGGTGTTCTACCTGACCGCAGGACTGTTCGTCGTCCTGGTGCTGGGAACAATTGCACGCATCGTCGGCTTCAGCATCTTCAAGTTCATCGCCTACATCAAGGACGAGCTTCTGATCGTTCTCGGCACCAGCTCCTCGGAAAGCGCACTGCCGCAGTTGATGGAAAAGCTTGAACGGCTCGGCTGCTCCAAGTCCGTCGTCGGACTGGTGGTGCCGACCGGTTACTCATTCAACCTCGACGGCACCAACATCTACATGACGTTGGCCACGCTCTTCATCGCGCAGGCGTTGGGCGTCGACCTGTCGTTCAGCCAGCAGATGACGATCCTGGTCGTGGCGATGTTGACGTCGAAAGGCGCGAGCGGCGTGACGGGCGCGGGTTTCGTCACGCTCGCGGCCACGCTGTCGGTCGTCAATCCGGTGCTGGTGCCGGGAATGGCGATCGTCTTCTCGGTAGACAAGTTCATGAGCGAAGTCCGCGCACTGACCAACATCACCGGCAATGGCGTCGCGACAGTGGTGGTATCGTGGTGGGAAGGCGAACTCGATCGCGACAAGCTGCAGGCAAACCTGAGCCAGACCGTAGATACCTCAAATGTAGAAACGGCTGTTACGACCGGCTGATTGCCACACAAACAAAAAACCGCCCGGCATGCCGGGCGGTTTTGTTGTGATGCTTCAAATTTCAGGAGCCGCCGAAACGGCGAGACCACCAGCCGCGACGCGGCTGTGCATCGGTTGCCGGAGTTGCTTCTTCGCTTGCGGGCTGCGGTTCCGGCGCGACCGGGGCGGGAGCCGGCGACTGCGCAACCGGCTCGGCGGGCGCAGGAGCGGGCGATTGCGGCTCGGTAGCGAAGCTGACCTTCTCGCGCACCGTCGAACGGCGACGCGCGGCCTTCTCGTTATCCTGCGCGGGCTCCTCGGAGATCGCTGCGGCGGTGTTCTCCGGCTGATGATCGTCGTTACGGTGCGGCGGCTCAGCTTGAAGCTCGAAGCGGGGTTGTACGTCGTCGGGCTGAACGCTCGCGGACCGCAGATCGTCGACGGAAAGCGTTTGAATTTCCGAGGATGACGGGACCTCGTCGAAATCCGCTACCGCATCGGCGGCTTCCGAAACCGATACCGGCGCGAGTTCGTCGGTGATCGATCCGGCCAGACCTTCTTCCGGTCCGCCGCGACGCCGCCGGCCACCGCGGCGACCGCGGCGGCGCGGACGCCGTTCGCCGGCCTCGCCATTGTCGCTACGTGTTTCGCTTGCGGCATCCTCGGAACTGTCGTCCGCACTGTCGCCGTCGGCGGAAGTTTCATCGGATGCAGCTTCAGCAGCCACCGCGTCGGTTTCCTCGCGTGCGCCGTTGGTGTCACGCGCTTCGCCCGACCGTCCGCGGCGTCGCCGGCGGCGGCGGCGCTTGCGCCCGTCCTCGGCGTCGCCATCGTCGGAGGCAGCTTGCTCCTCGGTCAATCCTTCGGTTTCTTCGGTCTCGACTTCCGCTTCGATCTCGAAGGACTCTTCGTCGTCGAAGCTGTCGTCGGACGGCGGCGGCAGCGCCGCGACCTGAGATGCGAGAAGCGCCTTGGCCGCTTCCAGCGTATGCACCTGCTCGCCACGTTCGATGACGAAGGATTGCGGCGCGCTGACCGTCGGATCAGCAATCACCGACAGCGTCACCTTGAAGCCGGTTTCGAGATCGCGCAGATGGCCGCGCTTGTGGTTCAGCACGTAGAGCGCAACGTCGGTTCGGGTGCGCACCACCATGTTGTGGGTGGCGCCCTTCATTAGCGTTTCTTCGAGATTGCGCAGCAATTGCAGCGCCACCGACGAGACCGAACGGACATGGCCGCTGCCGCCGCAATGCGGGCAGGGCTCGGTCGAACTTTCCAGCACGCTGGCGCGGATGCGCTGACGCGACATTTCCAGCAAACCGAAATGCGAGATGCGGCCAACCTGAATGCGCGCACGATCCTGCCGCAGGCAATCGCTGAGCTTGCGCTCGACCGCACGGTTGTTGCGCTTCTCGTCCATATCGATGAAGTCGATGACGATCAGGCCCGCGAGGTCGCGCAGTCGCAACTGTCGCGCCACTTCCTCAGCCGCCTCGAGATTGGTCTTGAGCGCGGTGTCTTCGATGTGATGTTCGCGCGTCGAGCGACCGGAGTTGACGTCGATCGAAACCAGCGCTTCGGTCTGATTGATGACGATGTAACCGCCGGAACGCAGTTGCACGGTCGGCGAGAACATCGCGTCGAGCTGGCTCTCTACGCCCATGCGGGAGAACAGCGGCTGGCCATCGCGATAGAGCTTCACCGCCCGCACATTGGACGGCATCAGCATCTTCATGAAATCGCGGGCTTCCTGATAACCGGCTTCGCCGGCGACCTGGATTTCGTCGATTTCCTTGTTGTAGAGATCGCGCAGCGAACGCTTGATCAGCGAGCCTTCCTCGTAGACGAGGGTTGGCGCCTGCGACTTCAGCGTCAGATCGCGGACGGTTTCCCACATCCGGATCAGGTATTCGAAGTCGCGCTTGATTTCCGGCTTGGTGCGCGAGGCGCCTGCGGTGCGCAGGATGATGCCCATGCCTTCCGGCACGTCGAGATCCTGCACGACTTCCTTCAGGCGCGAACGATCCTGCGCCGAGGTGATCTTGCGGCTGATGCCGCCGCCACGTGCCGTGTTCGGCATCAGCACGGCATAGCGACCGGCCAGCGATAGGTAGGTGGTGAGCGCGGCACCCTTGTTGCCGCGTTCTTCCTTGACGACCTGCACCAGCATCACCTGCCGGCGCTTGATCACTTCCTGAATCTTGTACTGACGGCGCGGACGGAACGCGCGCTCCGGCATTTCCTCCAGCGCATCGTCGCCACCGACCGATTCAACTTCTTCCTCGACCTCGTCGCCGTTGTCGTCGTCATCTTCGCCATCGTCGGTCTCGGCGTGATGATCGTCGTGCCGAGTTTCCTCCTGAGAGGCGTCTTCGGCGTGGCCGTGATGTTCGTCGCCGTGATGTTCGTCTTGGAACTCGGCGGCAGGCTGGTCGGCCGTATCGCTGCTAACGGCTTCCACATTTGGTGCGATCTCGGCTGGAGCAGGCGCACCGAATTCGGCCGGCGCTTCAGTCGTCGTCGCGGCAGGCTCGTCCTCATGCGCGGCCGGGGCGGCATCTTGCGCATGATACGTGTGGTCATCGCCATGGTCTTGATCGTGATGACCATGCTCAGGATGATGATCCTCGCCATCGTGGTGTTCATGGCCAGGCGCATAATCGTGACTGCCGGATTCGACGGCCTCGTGCGGCTGCACGTCGTCGCCATGCTGGCTGTCGTGATGGCTGGAGTGGTCGTCGGCCGCGACCGGCTGCGAGGGCTGCTCGCCTTCGGTGATCTCGATCACCTCGCTCTGCACGCGTTCGCCGCTGTTGCGGCGGCGTGAGTTGCGATGGCGCGAACGGCGCCGGTTCGGACGCTGCTCGGATTCTTCCTCCGCCTCGCGATGCGCGCGCTCGTCGGCTTCGATCAAAGCCTGACGGTCGGCCACCGGGATTTGATAGTAGTCCGGATGAATTTCGCTGAAGGCGAGGAAACCGTGGCGGTTGCCACCGTATTCGATGAATGCGGCCTGAAGCGAAGGCTCTACCCGGGTGACTTTGGCAAGGTAGATATTGCCACGGAGTTGTTTGCGTTGCGCTGACTCGAAGTCGAATTCTTCAACGCGGTTGCCACGGACCACAACGACCCGGGTCTCCTCCGGGTGGGTGGCGTCGATCAACATTTTGTTCGGCATAGGGAAACTCTTGGCGGCGGAGAGCACGTCGGACGGCAGGCGCGCAAAGCGCAGCCGGATGACGGGACGGTCCACCTGATTCGGGGGTGAGGGGAAGGCCGAAGCGAAAACCGCCGCGCTGTGCCGATCCCGAAGCGAGCGCCATGCGTCGCGCGTCGCTCATGCGTCGCGTCGGCGAGGTCGTCGCGTAAGTCCGGGTCGGTATTACAGTCTGGCGCATCAAGCGTCGGCCCGTCTGAACAGGTTGGCGGCACGAAAGGGCCGCTTATTCGTCGCTGACAGGCCGGCACAACGCCTGGGCGTTCGCGAGCTTTGCATATTGCAACCTTTCGGCTGCGATTCTGGTTGTGCAGTGCCGCCGATCCATGGAAACCGATCCTTGGGAGGAGTGGCGACCTGGGATCGGACTCCGCTCGGGCAAGGACCGTCATCCGGAACGGTCGCGCACTGCGCTGGCCGTGGAATGAGCGGACGAAACGCGGGGATCCTGAAACATTCAGGGTTATCCAGCGCCGCACCGGGAGGTTGAACGCAACACAACCAAAAGTTTAAACCGTCAGCTTCCGATACATACGTGGAATGATGCCTCCATGCAAGGGAAGCGTCACAGACCTGCAACACACTGCGTTTTATTCAACTCTCTCGACTTAAGGCTCGGTTAACCCTGCCGTCCTATTGCGGTAGAAAGAATATCTCGGAGGCTCGGGATTCGTTGGCGGGCTGCAGGAATCACATCCTTTTGTTGATTGGCGCGCTCACTTGCGGCATCGCGGCGCCGTGTTTTCCGGCCAGCGCAATTGCCGCGGGGGGAACCGGTTCAGCGCAGCCCCCGGTTGCATCTTCGATCGAAGCATTCCCTGTTGCGTCGGACGTCCGTATCGCCGGTGATGCCAAACAGACCCGTTTCATCCTCGACCTCGACAAAAAGATCGACCTGCGCGCTTTCACGCTCGGTAATCCGTACCGGGTAGTGATCGACACACCCCAGGTCACGTTTCATCTGCCCGCCGATTCCGGGGAGAAGGGACGCGGCCTGATCAAGGCGTTTCGTTACGGTCTAGTGATGCCGGGCGGTTCGCGGCTGGTCTTCGACCTGTCGGGGCCCGCCAAGATCGAGAAGGCTTACGTTCTCGACGCTGCGAACGATCAGCCGCCGCGGCTGGTGCTGGAACTGGCGGCCGTCGACAAGGCGGCTTTCGTTCAGTCTCCACCGGCCGACAAGAAGGCCAGTGACCAGGCAGGGGAAGCCAAGGCTTCCGAGCCGCCGCAGGCTTCGAACCCGGCCGCCGCAGCACCCGAATCTCCAGCGACCGACCATACGGACCTCCGCCCGGTGATCGTGATCGATCCGGGCCATGGCGGCATCGACAACGGAACCCAGGCGCATAGCGGAGAGACCGAGAAGAGCATCGTGCTGGCTTTCGGTCTGGCGCTGCGCGATCGCCTCGAGCAGAGCGGTAAATATCGCGTGGTCCTGACCCGTGCCGATGACACCTTCATCCCGCTGGGCGATCGCGTGAAGATCGCGCGCAGCCATAATGCGGCGCTGTTCGTCTCGATCCATGCCGACGCGCTGCCGCGCGGCGAGGGCGATGCGCAGGGCGCTACGATCTATACGCTGTCCGACCGGGCGTCCGACGCGGAGGCCGAACGGCTGGCGGAGTCGGAAAACAAGGCGGACGCCATCGGCGGCGTCAACCTGACCGAAGAGCCCACGGAAGTCGCCGACATCCTCATCGATCTGGCCCAGCGCGAAACCCGCACCTTCTCCAACCGTTTTGCGCGAACCCTGATGGGCGAGATGAAGACGACGGTGCGGATGCACAAGCATCCTCTGAAGTCGGCCGGATTCAAGGTGCTCAAGGCTCCCGACGTGCCGTCGGCGCTGATCGAACTCGGCTACGTATCCAACAAGGATGACCTCAAGCATCTGGTGTCGGATAACTGGCGATCGCACACGGTTTCAGCCGTCGCGCAGGCGATCGACGCGTTCCTGGCCAAGCGGATCGTATCGGCCGAACCCGGTCACTGACCGCTGGAACTGAAAAAAGACCTTTCCTGTGCGCTGCAAGCCCTAGTTTGGACACAGCCGGGGCTCTATAGAAACCGCAACGGGTGCGACCGAATCGAGCAGGACACCGCTCGGCCCAACCGTGGCTTGGCGCGGCCCGGCTGGTAATCGGTCCGAATTGATGGCCAACATACCGCCCATGGATGGCGCGGATCAGGACGGATAGTCGAGAATGCGTTTGCTGTTCCGGTTCATGGGCTTCCTGTTTGCGGCAGGGACCATCGTGTTTCTGGTTGGCGTCGCGGCCGTCGCCGGGCTGATTTGGCATTTCTCCAAGGACCTGCCGGATTACACGCAGCTTCAGAACTACGAACCGCCGGTCATGACGCGTGTTCACGCCTCCGACGGATCGCTGCTCGCAGAGTATTCCAAGGAACGGCGGCTGTACCTGCCGATCCAGGCCGTGCCGAAGCTGGTGATCAACGCGTTCCTCGCGGCCGAAGACAAGAATTTCTACGAGCACGGCGGTATCGACTATTCCGGCATGGCGCGCGCCGCGCTGCTCTATGCGCAGAACTACGGCTCGAACAGGCGACCGCAGGGCGCATCCACCATCACCCAGCAGGTGGCGAAGAACTTCCTGCTGACCAATGAGGTTTCCTTCAGCCGCAAGATCAAGGAAGCCCTGCTGGCGATGCGGATCGAGCGCACCTATTCGAAGGACAAGATTCTCGAGCTCTATCTCAATGAAATCTATCTCGGTCTCGGTGCCTATGGCATCGCCGCCGCTTCGCTGGTCTATTTCGACAAGTCGGTGAATGAACTGACCGTGGCGGAAGCTGCCTATCTGGCGGCACTGCCGAAGGCGCCATCGACGCTGCATCCGGTCAAGAACCACGAACGCGCCGTCGAGCGCCGCAACTACGTGATCGATCGTCTGCTGGAGAACGGTTGGATCAGCCAGGCCGACGCCGACAAGGCGCGCAAGGATCCGCTCATCGTCACGAACCGCGCCAACGGTGCGCACACCTTCGCCGGCGAGTATTTCGCCGAGGAAGTCCGCCGCGATCTGTTCGAGCGCTACGGGGAAAAGAAACTATACGAAGGCGGCCTGTCGGTTCGCACGTCGCTCGATCCGAAATTGCAGATCGAGGCGCGCCAGACGCTGAGCAAGGGACTGGTCAACTTCGACGAGGCCAAGGGCTGGCGCGGGCCGGTCAGCAAGCTCGATATCTCCGGCGACTGGGGTTTGAAGCTCGCCGATATCAAATCGCTCTCGGATATTCAGCCGTGGCGGATGGCGGTCGTGCTCGACACCAGCGATCAATCCGCCCGGATCGGATTTCAGCCCGGCCGAGAACTTGGCGGTGCGGTCAGCAAGGCGCGCGACACCGGCCTGATCAGTCTCGAAGGCGTGAAATGGGCCAAGGCTGCGGCAGGGCCGACCCGATTCAAGACGCCGACGACTGTGTCGCAGGTGCTGTCGCCCGGCGATGTCATTTATGTCGATCCGTTGATCGGCAAGGACGGCAAGCCCGTCGAAGGCCAATACCGCTTGCGGCAACTTCCTGAAGTGTCCGGTGCGATGGTCGCGATGGACCCGCGGACCGGCCGCGTGCTGGCGATGGTGGGTGGCTTCTCCTTCGACCAAAGCCAGTTCAACCGCGCGACGCAGGCGTATCGGCAGCCGGGCTCCTCGTTCAAGCCGATCGTGTATTCGTCCGCGCTCGACAACGGCTATACGCCGTCGACGGTCGTGGTCGACGCGCCGATCGAAATCGATCAGGGGCAGGGTGCCGGCGTCTGGCGGCCCGAAAATTATTCGAAGGAAAAATACTACGGTCCGCAAACGCTGCGAAACGCATTGCAGAAGTCGCTCAACACCGTGACGGTGCGTCTAGCACAGGACATCGGCATGCCGCTGATCGGCGAATACGCCAAGCGTTTCGGCGTCTACGATGAACTGCCGAACTATCTGTCCTATGCGCTCGGAGCCGGCGAAACGACCGTGATGCGCATGGTCACCGCCTATTCGATGTTCGACAACGGCGGCCGGCGCATCAAGGCGACGTTGATCGATCGCATCCAGGATCGCTACGGCCACACCATCTTCCGGCACGATCAGCGCGAATGCCGCGGCTGTGACGCGCCGGGTGGCTGGAAGAACCAGCCGGAACCGCAACTCATCGATCACCGCGAACAAGTGCTCGATCCAATGACCGCGTACCAGATCACCTCGATGATGGAAGGCGTCGTGCAGCACGGCACCGCCCAGCCGGCATTCGCCGGGTTCGGCAAGCCGATCGCAGGCAAGACGGGCACGACCAACGATGAGAAGGACGCCTGGTTCGTCGGCTTCTCACCCGACGTCGTGGTCGGCGTCTATATCGGCTACGACAAGCCGCGCAATCTCGGCCGCGGTGCCACCGGCGGTCATCTGGCCGCTCCCGTCGCCCGTGACTTCTTCAAGCTGGCGCTGGCCGACAAGCCTGCGGTTCCGTTCAAGGTCCCGGCCGGGATCAAGCTGATCCGCGTCGATGCCAAGACCGGCATGCGGGCGGGGCCTGGCGATAGCGGACGCACGATCCTTGAGGCATTCAAGCCGGGCACTGCGCCGCCGGATAACTACTCGGTGATCGGCGTCGCGGATGCGGATGGACGTCCGCTCACCGTCTCGCCGGATGCGGACCGCGCGATCATCCGCTCGGGTACCGGCGGACTTTACTAAGCCGACGGAAGGCGTTTGCAGTTCTGTGGCGGCGCGACTGTCGGCTCCGCAAGCCTATTGCGCTTTGAAAGGCTCGACAGTGCTGCCATCCGCGCGCTGAACGGTGATGCCGCCATCCTTCAACGTGAATGACGTCAGATCGCGACCGATCACGAACGGGCCCTTGTACGTCGACTGTGTGCGTTCGCGCAGCGCATCTTCGGGGACGTCCTGTACCGGCTTCACGGTCGCGAACACGATATGCGAATAGGCCGCCAGTTTTGGCTTGGCCTGATCGAACACGCGCCCGGCTTCTTCCGGTGAGGTGTGGTGCCCCTCGATCTCGCGATAGGACGGATAAGTCTTGACCAGGTCCGGTTCGATCACCGCGACTTCATGGATCAGGAGGTCCGCACCTTTTGCCGCAGCGATTACACGCTCGTCGTATTTGGTATCACCCGAGAGCACGACTTTCTTGCCGTCGTATTCGACGACATAGCCATATGCCGGCTTGATGTTCTCGCCGTGATTGACTTCGAACGCCGTGACTTTCACACCGGCCTTCTCGTACGCGACGCCGGGTGAAATATCCTTCGCGTCGAACGCGATGCCGGCGGCGGGCAAATGCTCGTCGGCGGTGCGGATACGCAAATCCTCTGCGAAGGCCTTGGTCAGATTCTCTGTCATCGCAACCGTGCCGGGCGGGCCGTAAATCACGAACGGCGTTTTGCGCGATGCCCATGGCGTGCCGACCCAGCCGCTGAGCCAGATGTCCGGTAGACCGACCACATGATCCGAATGCAGATGGGTCAGGAAACTTGCGGTGATCGACCCAAGAGGAATCCGCTTCTGAAACAATCGAATCGTAACGCCACGCCCGAGATCGAACAACAGGCGCTGATCGCCCGCCTCGATCAGGGTTGCGGCGCTGAAACTGGACAGGCGCGGCGTTGGCGTACCGGTTCCAAGCAGGGTGACTTTCATCTCCGCTGCCGGCGCTGGAGGGGCCACAGCGATCGTGAGCAGAACCGCAACGATGCCGCCCAAGTTGCGCAAGATCGACATGAATCCTCCCGGAGATTTTTTGTTTGGATGCCGATCGTATGTAAGGCCACGGAACGTTGTCTATCGATTTGTCGGTTGATTACGGGTGGTCCGGCGGGTAAAGGGTGCACAATCCGAAGCGGGATTCATCATGCGCGCTGAAATCGAAAGACTTGTCGAAGAGATCAAGCAGTCAGTCGGGCTGCTGAGGAGGCATCTTTGACGTCGATGCTTCGACGGCACGACTGGCGGAGCTGAACAAGCTCGCCGAAGACCCCGACCTCTGGAACGATCCGCAGAAGGCTCAGAAGCTGATGCAGGAGCGCACCTCGCTCGAGGACGCGCTGACGGGCATCGGCAAGGTCGAACGCGAACTCGATGACAACATCGAGATGATCGAGCTTGGCGAAGCCGAAAACGACGAAGGCGTGGTGCAGGAAGCCGAAACTGCGTTGAAGCAGCTCAAGAAGGAAGTCGCACGCCGCGAACTCGAGGCGCTGCTGTCGGGCGAAGCGGATCGCTTCAACACCTATCTCGAAGTTCACGCCGGCGCCGGCGGCACCGAGAGCCAGGACTGGGCCTCGATGCTGCTGCGCATGTATACGCGCTGGGCCGAGAAACATGGCTTCAAGATCGAATATCTCGAAGAGACGCAAGGCGAAGAAGCCGGCATCAAATCCGCGACGATTCAGATCAGCGGACACAACGCCTATGGCTGGCTGAAGACCGAAGCCGGCGTCCATCGTCTGGTCCGCATCTCGCCGTTCGATTCCAACGCACGACGTCATACGTCGTTTTCGAGCGTGGCGATTTTTCCCGTCGTCGACGACAGCATCAAGATCGACATCAAGGAATCCGATGTGCGCACCGACACCATGCGGTCGGGCGGCGCTGGCGGACAGCACGTCAACAAGACTGAATCTGCTGTACGGCTGACGCACATTCCCACCGGTGTCGCGGTGGTGTGTCAGGCCGGGCGTTCACAGCACAAGAACCGCGCGCAGGCGTGGGACATGCTGCGCGCGCGTCTTTACGAGATCGAACTGAAGAAGCGCGAAGAGCAGGCTGCCGCCGATCAGGCCGCCAAGACCGATATCGGCTGGGGTCATCAGATCCGCTCCTACGTCCTGCAGCCCTATCAGATGGTGAAGGATCTGCGCACCGGTGTGCAGACATCCGACACCTCGGGCGTGCTCGACGGCGATCTCGATGAGTTCATGGCCGCGACATTGGCGCAGAAGGCCTTCGGCACCACGCCGGGCGCGATCGAGGATGTCGACTGAGGACAGGAGTTGCCCATGGCCCATGTTGCTTTCATCGGGCTCGGCCGCATGGGCCACGGCATGGCGGGGCGTTACCTCGATAGCGGATTTGCCGTGTCAGTGTGGAATCGCAGCCGCGCCAAGGCTGATGACCTGATTGCGCGAGGCGCACGCTGGGCGGATTCGCCAGCGGATGCGGCGCGCGATGTAGATGCCATCGTCACCATGGTAGCCGACGACAACGCGTCTCGCGAGGTATGGCTCGGCAAGAATGGTGCAGCCACGACGGCACGGCCCGATACGCTGGCGATCGAGTGCTCGACGGTTTCGCACCAGCACGCGCTCGATCTTGCGCACGATTTGCGAGAGCGGGGATTGATCTATCTCGATTGTCCGGTGACCGGTTTGCCCGAGGCAGCCGCGAACGGCAAACTCACCTTGCTGGTCGGCGCTGACGCCGCCGATCTCGAGCGGGCGCAGCCCTATCTCGCGCCGATCAGCAACGCCATTCGGCATTTGGGTCCGGTCGGTGCGGGCACCGTTTTCAAGCTGATCAACAACCTGATGGGCGCGGTTCAGATCGCGAGCCTTGCCGAGGGCCTTCGTATCGCCGAGCAGGCCGGTCTCGATATGACGATGGTGCAGGAGACTTTGGCCAGCGGCGCGGTTGCCAGCCCGCAAGTGGTTCGGCATTCCAAGCGCATGGTCGCGCGCGATTTCGCCGGTGCGTCGTTCACAGCAGCGCTCCGTCACAAGGATGCGAGCTACGCGTTGACGCTCGCGCAAGACCTGCAGCTCGATCTTCCAGTCAGCCGTGCGACGCTTGACGTCTATGCGGCGGCAAAGGTCCACGCGCCGGACGACGATGAGGGACGCCTGATCGACGTCGTCGGGCGGATCAAGCCTGGGTGAAGCTCACCTTGGTTGTGAAGCCGGCCGCGCAGCAGACCACTCCGCATACCATTGCCTGAAACGGCCGCTGTCGCGGTCGCCGCCATGCCAGGCGGCATGTACCGTGCCGTCCTCCGCAACCATGAACACGGCATCGAGTCCCTTCGAACGGCGCAGCGTTTCCATCGCCTGTTCCGGCGTTTGTGCGATCGGTCCGGCAACGTTGAACGAGGTGTTTACCGACACTTCGACGCCGATGCGGCGGCCAAGCGCCTTGAGATAGGCGTGGGTGAGGGGATCGGCGTCTTCGCGTACGATCTGGATGCGGCCGGTGCCGTCGGCGTGGATCACCGACGGTATCCTGTGGCGCGCCGACGGTTTGGAACGCGCGGTCAGCACCATGTAGTTGTAGGCATTGTAGTCGGCGTCCGACGCGCCTTCCTGCAGTTCGAAGAACTCGTCGGCCGCCTCACGCGTCAGCATCGGCGCCAGTGGGCGAATGGATTCGCGATATTTGACGCGTTCGTTGAGCCGCTCACGGGTTAGCGGATCGCACGGATTGGCGAAGATCGAGCGATGCCCGAGTGCGCGCGGTCCGGTCTCTCCGGCGCCTTGCGACAAGGCGACGATGCCGCCTGCGGCGACGCAGTATGCCATCAGGTCGGCGATGGCATCGCGATTCTCTCGGCTCGCGATGCTGCCGATCTGCTGGGAAGCGATGTCTGGCGCTGCGAGGGCCTGAACGATGTCGTCATTACTGGCCGGTGTGCCGCAATAAAATGCATGAGTGAACGCGGCTCCGCGTCGCGCTCCCGCCAGATGAGCGAACAACCACGCTGCGCCGATCGGCACGCCGGGGTCGCTCGGCGTCGGCGGCACCCACAGATGCAATCGCGCCTTGCGGTTCTGCGCCTTCGCGAACCATGCCTCGTCGAAATGATCGAGCAGCCGCATGCTGGCCAGCGCGTTCAACGCGACGCCGCCGGAAAAGATTAGCTTGTTGGCCCCGGTCGTGCGCAGCAGGTGATCGACGATGTGGATCAGTGCATCTTCCAGTACCAGCTGCGTCGCGGCGGCCTTGTCGAGACGATCCTGCGTATCGGGGCGGTGCTGGATGTCCTCGACGCGCAGCACGGCATCCGGATTCCACAACTGGTCCGGCTTGAGAGGCTGGCCCAGAATATCGATGAGGGGCTGCTTGTAAGGATTATCGAACGGGTCGCGATACCAGTTGGCCATCGCGCGATTGAGCTTGATTTCACCGTTCGGACCGAAATCAAGGACCGTCCGCAGCCGTGCATAATAAGAGTTCGTTGCGCGGTCCATGTTGCCCCACGCGGCCGCGCCCATATAGCGGCCTTCGCTCGACAGCCATGTCCAGCCGCCCTGCGTCGATGAAATCACGCTGTAGAAAGCGCCGAGTGAATCGAACACGCTGTTGTTGCAGTAGATGTTCTGCATCGAGCCGGATTTGACGACGTAGAGCGACACTGATCCTCTGTCGCCGGTGCCATCCACGATGCAGATCGCAACCGGTTCTTCGCTGTCGGGAAACGGCGATGCGGCGTAAGGAAACCATGCGTGGTTATCGTGATGCGGCAGGCAGATCAGCGGCACCGGTTCGGACCGATGGAATTGCCTGGCCAGGATGCGCGGTGTCCGCCGCATCTGATCGAGGCGACGTCGATCGATGCCGATCGCGTTAGAGAGACGCAGGAGTTTGAAACTGCCGGGCGCTTCCTCAAAAACGGTGCGAAAGAGCGTGCCCATCAACGCCGGATAATCCCAGGTCGTCACGAATGCGGCGATGTCGTCGATGTCGCGGCCCATCCGCTGCAATGTGGTGCGCATCTCATCGAGCGAGCGATGCGGGAATTCGGTCGTGTGCTTGTTGCCGGAAAATCGCTCTTCTTCGTTGTTGACGATCAGGCGGGGGCCGTGGGCCTGCGTCACCTCGATCAGCGCGACGCCCGTGTTGTGCGTTCCGGACGAGGCCAGTCCGGCAATGTAAACCGTTTCGCCCTGCTGCAATCGCTGCTTGATCGATGAAAGTCGCGCATTGACGAAGTCGCTGCCGAGCCGGTGAAAGCCGCTCCGCTGCATGACGCGCTCGCTGAGCCACTGCACGGAACGAAAAACTGTCCTTGCGAGCCGTGGATAGGTTGGCCCAATTCGGCTTTTCGTGACGTTCAATGTCTGCACCTCCAGCGTGCGTGGCACGATCGACATGAAGCATGTCAATCGTCACGTATCAAGCAGGGCCGAAGTTCGCCCGCCGATGACCGTGACGATGAGACAGCGTCAGTTGGATGCGTAGCGTGCGCCGGCGCGAAGGAACCGCTGCGGATCGACGGCTTCGCCATCGATGCGGGTTTCGTAATGCAGATGAGGACCCGTGGAACGACCTGTGGAGCCTACCAGGCCCACGACCTGTCCGATCTGGACGTGATCGCCGACCTTGACGTGGATCGCGGAGAGGTGGCCGTAACGTGTCGAGAGACCGTTGCCGTGATCGACCTCGACCATGCGACCGTAGCCACCGGCCCAGCCTGCATGCACCACTTTGCCGTTGGCGGTGACATGGACCGGATCACCGGTCGAAGCTCGGAAGTCGAGGCCGGTATGCATGGCGGGCCGGCCGAGAAACGGATCGCTTCTGACGCCGAAGCCCGAACTGAATTCAATCGGCCCGGTGATCGGTTTGCGATACGGCACCTGGGCGAGGGTGTGGGTGAGGCGATCCGCCTGCGCACGGGTCAGGCTGACCTGATAAAGCTGGCGCTCGAACGGTCCCGCATTGGCGGCCAGTTTGACCGGGACATAGGGACCGCCGACGCCGCGCGGCGCCGTCGATTCCATGTGTGCTGCATTCAAGCCCAGATCGGTGAACAGTCCGCGCATCTTTTGCAGGCGGGCTTGGGCGCTGCCTTCCGCCGAAGCTAACACTGCGTTCTGCCGACTCTCCACGCGGTCGAGCGACGCCTGCAGGCGGCTGATGGTCGTGTCGAGGCTTTCATCCTTGGCAAAAGAGGACGAGGTATCGAGTCGGGATTGACGCTCCGGGCGAACGACGGAGGTCCCGCTGTCGCTGATCGGCGATGGCTTGGCTCTGCCGAACAGTTTCTCGGACAGGGATCGCGTCGTGGCCTTGATCGAACCCGTCACGCTGGTGTCGGAAAGGCCTCCGAGCGCCGCGGTACGCGAATCCAGGGCAGCCTGACGCCGCACGATCTGATCGAGCTTTTGATCGAACTGCTCCTGATCGAGCAATTGCCGGCTCGTCGTGCGATCAATGCGCGCACGCAATTCGGCGATGCGATCCTCGTAGGAATATTGCATTTCGGCCTGCCGCGCGATCAGCCGCGTCAGCACGTCGTCGCGAAATGCAAAGTAGGTCGCGGTGGCGGCCGACCATGCGCCGAGCAGCGTTACCGTCCCGACCACGATCCAGAACACCACCGGCCCGAACCGTACCTGTTTGCCCGCATGCGCGAGGGTATAGCCATTGGCGGTTCTTTGATGCGGTACCGCGGTCGGTTTGGCTGCAGGGTGAGGCCGCCGGGCGGGCGAGCGGCCATGATGGTGTGAATGGTGCTGGGGATGTTCGGAAACATGACTCGAGGGGTATGACATCAGCACTCCTGCACCGCCGGGAACAGATCCGGTTCGGCTCAAAACTGCAGACGATTTGACCTTGTCATGGTTAATTTTCGGAGAATGAAACTACAGAGTTTTGACGTATGCGAGTACCTCGTCGGCATGACCGTCGACCTTGACGTTATGCCAGATCTTGAGAATTTTTCGATCCGAACCGATCAGAACCGTTGTGCGAAGAATTCCAAGGAAGGTCCTGCCATACATCGATTTTTCACCCCATACGCCGAACGCTTCCAGAATGTCGTGCGGCTCGTCCGAGAGCAGGGGAACCTTCAGTTCGTGCTTGTCGCGAAAGGCCTCCTGCGCCTTCAGCGGGTCGGCCGAAACGCCGACGACATCGGTATCGGCGGCGGCAAAATCCGCAGCCAGCCGCGAGAAATCCATCGCTTCCTTGGTGCAGCCGGGGGTGTCGGCTCGCGGATAGAAGAAGACGACGAGGCTACGTCCGGCATTCGGGGCCAGCGAGATTCGCTCGCCCCCGTCGCGTGGCAGTTCAAATGCAGGGACCTTCGACCCTTCGGCCAGGATTTGCGTTCCGCGAATCGTGCTGTGATCTGCATTGTTGCTGACGCGGGCCGTCGGTGCCGTGGGCGCCGGTCTGGCTGCGGCCTTGATTATCGGCTCGACCGCCGGTTTTGCGACGGGTTTGGCCTTGGGCGAAGCGACTGAGCGAGCAGGCGCGCGGGCTGACTTCGGCGCCTTGGCTTTCGCGGCTTTCGCTTTTGTCGGTTTCGGCGCGGCTGCCTTGCGGGCAGGAGGTCGCTTCGCTGCGACTTTCTTGGCCACGGATTTCTTCGCGGACGTTTTGGCTGCTGTCTTCGAGGCGGGGCGCGCAGCCTTCTTGGGCGTTGATTTAGAGGATTTCTTGCGCGTTTTCTTAGACATACGCCTTCCTTTCGTCGCTTTCGACAGATCAATAATCATCTAGGCAGCAAGTGCCCCGGCTCGCAAGAATTGAGCCGGCGCCGCTGGGCAAATCGTCTAACCCCGGGCTATGGTTACAGGGGATTCGCCGGATCGTCCCTTGCTTCTTGTGTGCCTGCCACGGGGTGGGTGAAAAGTAACCGTTCGAACCAAGGATTGGCAGCAATGCCGCCACAACAGCGTTCGTCACGCCTGTCCGCGCGAACGCCCGTCGGCGACCAATCCCATCAGCAGCGCCAACACCGAGAGGCAATGGCAAGGAAAAAGTCGCCCCCGGCGCTAAATTCGCGTGCCGACGATCAATTGTCGCAGTGGGACGATGTTGACTGGGATCAGCATGATGAGGCCACGCGTCGCCGTGCACACCGTCTGCTGTCGCGTTCCAGTTCCGGCTGGCACGAGTTGGGGGACCGGCTCGATTCGATTCGGCAATGGCTTTCCAGCGAACGCTGGCTCCGACGACTGCTTGTTGTCGTAGGGGTCTTGTTCATCATCTGCGCCGCAGGATTTGGCGGCCTGTGGCTGCGCCTTGGCGCGGGTCCGATCAACCTCGATATGGCGACGCCCTGGTTGGCGGCTGCGATCGAGGACAATGTCGGGCAGGGCAATACCGTCGAAGTTGGCGGCACCCAGATCGAGCGTACTGGTCGAATTCGGATCGCGGTGAGAATCCGCGACATCGTCGTGCGCGATCAGGACCACACCGTTATCGCCAGCGCACCGAAGGCGGAGGTGCGCCTCTCCGGCATGGCGCTGTTGACGGGGAAACTGCGTGCCGAAAGCCTCAACCTCGTCGATGCCGTTCTTGCGGTTCGGATTACGCCCGATGG
Source organism: Xanthobacteraceae bacterium (assembly GCA_024508855.1). Taxonomy (GTDB): domain Bacteria; phylum Pseudomonadota; class Alphaproteobacteria; order Rhizobiales; family Xanthobacteraceae; genus 62-47. The sequence continues at coordinate 283,764 of JANINJ010000026.1, read as the reverse complement.
ACAGGTCACGGTTTCGACAGGTGACAACGCCAGGCCGATCGCAACCGGCGTCGCATCGGCACGGTCGCCCACAACACCGCCTGGTCAAATCCCTGTCACGACGCCCGATCGTGATGCGACGCCGTCGACGTCTCCCAATTCCACGGCTGCTTCACCCGATGTCACCAGCGGATTGCTCGCCGGCCTCGACTGGCTGGACAGCTTGAGCCTGAATGGGCTTGACGGTCAGAACCTCAACGAAATCGGTTTGAAGAACGGCAGCCTTATCGTCGACGACGAGCAGCGCGGTAATCGTTCGACATTCCAGAACATCAGCCTGAGCCTTCGCCGCCCGAGCGGCGGTGGCGTGGTCTTCAGCCTCGGCGAGGAGGGCGCCCACGCCTGGTCGGTTCGGGTTCAGGTCGGCGCGCCGCAGAACGGCGTCCGGTCCGTCGACTTCCGTGCCAACAAGGTCTCGACCAAGAACATCCTGCTTGCATTGCGCGTGAAGGATTTGACCTACAGCGCCGATCTTCCGCTGACCGGTGAAATCAAGGGTGAGTTGGGACGAGACGGTTTGCCGACGTTCCTTCGCGGCAAGATCGACGTCGGAAAAGGAACCATCACCGATAACGACACCCCGGACTATCCGATGGGGATCGATCAGGCGGAAATCAATGTCGAGTGGGACGCCGGCCGGCGCGTTCTGCTGGCGCCTTTCAAAGTGGTTTCCGGCCCCAATCGCGTAACGTTGCTGGCCCATCTCGAGCCGCCCAATGGCATGGTACCGGACTGGCAACTTGGCTTCAGTGGTGGCACCATCGTGCTGGCCGGGGTCAACAACGAGCCCCCGCTGATTTTCAATCAGATATCGATCGGCATTCGCTTCGATACCGAACATCGCAAGGTGTTGCTGACGCAGGCCAACATCAGCAACGGAGAGATCGGCGTCGCCGGAACCGGCAGCATCGACTATGCGGCCGAGCCGCGGCTGACGTTGGGATTTGCCGGCACGCCGATGTCGGCGACGGCGCTCAAACGGATGTGGCCGGTGCTGATCGTTCCCGAGGTGCGCGAGTGGGTCACCGAACGGATCGAGCGCGGTGCCTTGCAGCGCATCGATATCGGCGTGAACTCACCGATCCACAATCTGTCGCGGCGTGGCCCTCCGATTCCGGATGACGGCCTGTCGGTCAATATCGTCGCCAACAAGGTCGGTCTCCATCCCGTCGACGGAATGCCATCGATCCGCGACGCCGATCTGCGCGCGCGCGTGACCGGGCGCACCGCCACCGTGACCATCGGACAAGCGGCGGCCGATACGTCCAGCGGACGGAAACTCAATATTTCGGATGTCGTGTTCGAGGTGCCTGACATGGCGCCTAAACCTTCGCCCGCCCGCGTCAAATTCAAGATCGAAGGAAGCGTTCCGGCTGCGGCGGAATTGCTGACGTCCGATCGTCTGAGCGATTTCAACAGCACGCCGATCGATCCAAACACCAGCAAGGGAAACGTCAGCGCGCAGGTCTCGTTGGGATTGCCGATCAAGCGCGAACTGACCAAGGCCGATACGACTTATGCCGTCACCGCTGACCTTTCCGGTTTCTCCGCGGACCGGCTGGTGATGAACCAGAAGCTTGAAGCCAACGCGCTGAAGATCGTTGCGACCAACCAGGGCTATCAGGTCAAGGGCGATGTGAAGATCAACGGTCAGCCTGCGTCGCTGGATTACCGCAAACAGACCGACGGCGATGCCGACGTCAAATTGCAGGCGACGCTCGATGACGCGAGCCGCGCTCGGCTCGGCTTCGATCTCGGCTCCGCCATCACTGGGTCCATTCCCGTCAAGGTGACCGGCAAGATCGGTGCGAACGAACAGGATCGCCGTCTCGGCGTCGATGCCGACCTCACCGCGCTGAAGGTCGATAACCTGTTGCCCGGCTGGATCAAGCTGCCGGGAAAATCGGGGCACATGACATTCAACGTGACGCAGAAGCCGCAATCGACGCGTCTCGACGATATCGTCATCGATGGGGGCGGCACGCTGATCAAGGGGTCGCTTGAAGTCGATCAGGACGGCGATCTGCTGAACGCCTACTTCCCGACCTATGCGCCATCCGAGGGCGACAAGGCGTCGCTGCGGGCGGAGCGCAGCAATGATGGGGTCGTCAAGGTCGTGATGCGCGGCGACGTCTTCGACGGTCGCGGCTTTATCAAGTCCGCGATGTCGGGGAAAGAGAGCGACCCGAAGAGCAAATCCAAGAGCATGGATTTCGACGTCGACCTCAAGCTCGGCGCGGTCGCCGGTTATTACGGCGAAGCCGTGCGTGGCGTCGACCTTAAACTGTCGCGTCGCAACGGCTCGATCCGCAGCTTCACGCTCAACGGCAAACTTGGGCGCGACACTCCGCTGACCGGCGATATGCGCGGCCGTAACCAGGGGCGCGAAGTTGTCTATCTCGAGACCAACGACGCCGGTGCATTTTTCCGCTTCACCGACACCTACGCCAAGATGGTCGGCGGCCAACTCGCGCTGGCGATGGATCCGCCCACCGCCGAGCCGCGCGCGAAGGAGGGACTTGTGAACGTCCGCGACTTCGCGATCAAGGGCGAGGCTGCGCTCGATCGCGTCGCGGCTGGTGGCCCGGGGGGCACACGGTCCGGTATTGCATTCTCGCGGCTGCGGGCGGAATTCACCCGCAAGAGCGGCAAATTGTCGATCCGCGAGGGCGTCGTCAAAGGCCCGACTATCGGCGCGACAATCGAGGGCGATATCGATTATCCCGGAAACAAGGTTCGCATGAGCGGCACCTTCGTGCCGATGTACGGGCTCAACAATATGTTCGGGCAGATTCCGATTGTCGGACTGTTCCTCGGCGGCGGCAGCAACGAAGGTCTGATCGGTGTGACGTATGAGGTCGTCGGTACGCCCGGTGCACCGGTGCTGCGCGTCAATCCTATTTCGGCGATGGCCCCCGGCGTGCTGCGCAAGATCTTCGAGTTCAACACCGGCAAACAATATAACGGCGTCGAGCTTCCATCTTCGCCGAACAACTAGCGCGAATGATGAATCCGGCGAGCAGGCTATTCGCGCAGCGCTCGCACGGTCAGGAACGGGATCATTCCCAGCAACACGTTCACCAGCGCGAACAGGATGACGAGATCATAGCTGTGGCTCCAGTCGTGGATGAAGCCGCCGGTCAGTGAACCGAGCGCCGAACCTAAGCCGCTTCCGATCGAGATCGTGCCGAAGATGGTGCCGACCCGTTTGCCGCGAAAGATGTTGATCGCCGCAGCGGTGATGAGGGGGCCACGCGAGCCGATGGTGCTGCCGAAGCACAGCAGGAAGCCGCCGAGCAGCCACAGATTCGGATAACGGTGCAGCAGCCACAGGAACCCGATGCCGATAGTGGTCAGCCCGTAGCTGAACAGGATCGCCCGGCGCCGGCCGATCAGGGTATCGAGCCAGCTCACGGTCAGCATTCCGATCACCAGCACGACGCCGCTTAGGCCCCACGCCGTCGCCGCCTGCAGCGGCGGGAAGCCTACTTCGACAAGATACGCCACCACCTGCACGGCAATCGCATACATGCCGATGGCCGTGAAGAAGAACGTGCTGAACAGCGCCCAGAACGCCTGGTGCCGAAGCGCCCGCAACAGTGTGAGCCCTTCATCCTCCAAGGTCGGCGATGACGTCGATGACGACCGCACAGTGTCCTTTGCGATATGCCGCCACGGCAGCAACACCAGCGGCACGATGAGGAGAAGCAGCACGCCGCCGGTCAGGTGATACGCACCGCGCCAGCCGAAATGGTCGATCATGACTTGCGATGTCGGCAGCAGGGTCAATACACCGGCGCCGGTCGCGGAATAGACCACGGCCATGGCTGCCGGGAGCCTGTCGCCGAACCATCGGCCGAGCAGCAACGAACTGGTGACGTTGCCGAGGCAGGAGGTCCCGAGCCCGGCAGCAAAGCCCACACAAAGCTGCAGCTGCCACAGTTTGTCGGCGAAGGCTGCCAGCGACAATCCGGCACCGAGCAGCAGCAACCCGAGTGCGTAGACGATCCGCGGTCCGGAGAGATCGAACAGCCGCCCGACGAATGGCGACGCCAGCCCCATCGACAGCGATGCCAGCGAATAGATCGACACGACGTCGGCGCGCGCCCAGCCGAATGTCTCCGAGATCGGCAACAGGAAGACGGTGAACGCTTCGCCCAGCCCACGGCCGATTAGTGCCAGCACGAAACACAGCGCGAGAACCAGCAACGCCGTGCGGCCAGGCCATAAGGACCTGGATCCGGATTCGGAAAATGTGGATTCAACTGCCATCGCTTCGCATGGAGCGCATTTCTCCAGCGAAGCACAACCGCGTTCTGCGAATAGGCCTATGCGCCCTTCAGCAGCACGTGCCGCTTCTTGCCCAGCGACAGCTTGATCGCCCCGTTCTGCGTGAGATCGGCAGAGGTGAGCATCTGCTTGTCGTCGGTGACGACGGTGTCGTTGACGCGCAGGCCGCCGCCCTTGATCTGGCGCCGCGCTTCGCCGTTCGAGGCGACAAGACCGGCCCGGACGAATGCGGCAACGACGCCGAGGCTGGCCAATTCCGTCTGTGGAATTTCCACCGTCGGAAGATCGCTGGCGATGGCGCCTTCTTCGAAGGTCTTCCGTGCGGTTTCCGAGGCCGCGACCGCGTTGTCGCGGCCATGGATCAGCGCCGTGGCCTCGGTGGCAAGAACCTTCTTCGCCTCATTGATCTCCTGGCCCTGCAGCGCACTGAGGCGAGCAACCTCGTCGAGCGGCAGCAGTGTGAACAGCTTGAGGAAACGCGCGACGTCGGCGTCCTCGGTATTGCGCCAGTATTGCCAGTAGTCGTACGGGCTCAGCAAATCGGCATTGAGCCAGACCGCGCCGGCCGCGGTCTTGCCCATCTTGGCGCCGGATGCCGTGGTCAGGAGCGGACAGGTGAGTGCGTAGAGCTGGTGCGTGCCCATGCGGCGGCCGAGATCGATGCCGTTGACGATATTGCCCCACTGGTCGGAGCCGCCCATCTGCAGATTGCAGCCGTAGCGTCGCGCCAGTTCGACGTAATCGTAGGACTGCAGGATCATGTAATTGAATTCGATGAACGACAGTTCCTGCTCGCGCTCGAGCCGCATGCGCACTGAGTCCATGGTCAGCATGCGATTGATCGAGAAGTGACGTCCGACGTCGCGCAGCATTTCGATGTAGTTCAGCTTGGCCAGCCATTCGGCATTGTCGGCCATTACGGCGTCGGTCTTGCCGTCGCCGAAGCGGATGAATTTCGAGAACGTGCCCTTGATCGATTCCTTGTTGGCGTCGATCTGCTCGTAGGTCAGGAGCTTGCGGGTCTCGTCGCGGCCGGATGGATCACCGACCCGCGTGGTGCCGCCGCCCATCAGCGCAATCGGCTTGTTGCCGGTCTTCTGGAACCAGTGCAGCATCATGATCGACAGCAGATGGCCGATGTGCAGCGACGGAGCCGTGCAATCATAGCCGACATAGGCGATCGCCTCGCCCTTCGCGGCGAGCGCATCCAGGCCCTCGGCATCGGAAACCTGGTGAATGAAGCCGCGCTCCTGCAGCACGCGCAGAAAATCGGACTTGAATGCTGTCATGGCTCTAGGACTCTTGGCTCTAAGACTCTGATCATTCTTCTTTGGCATTGTTGCCATGAGCCGAGAGGCTGCCCGATCCGGGCTGCCGTGGCGCTGGCCCTGTGGCATTATAAGATGCAGCCCCGCGGCACAAGTTGCTCGTCCGGCGCGAGTTCTCCGAAGGTGGCGTACCCATGATGTTGAAAACGATCGGGATGATGAGCGGCACCTCGCTCGACGGGGTGGATGTGGCGTTGATCGAAACCGACGGCAGCCGGGTCGCGGCGTTCGGCCCCTCAGGCTATCGGCCGTATACCGAACAGGAGCGGGACATCCTGCGGCGGGCCCTGGACGAGGCGCCCGGATTGTCGCAGCGCGACGCGCGACCCGGTATTCTGGGCGAGGCCGAGCGCACCGTCACCGCCGCTCACGCCGAGGCGCTGGCGGCCTTCACCTCGCAGCATCGGATTGCCCCGGAAGATATCGATATCGTCGGGTTCCACGGACAGACTGTTCTGCACCGGCCGGCGCAACGGCTGACGGTACAGATCGGCGATGGCGCCGCTCTGGCCAGAGCAATCCGGATCCCGGTGATGTACGATTTCCGCGCGGCCGATGTTGCCTCCGGCGGGCAGGGCGCGCCGTTTGTGCCGGTGTATCACCGGGCCCTGGCGCAGTCGCTGGAGCGCGAAGGGCCGATCGTACTGGTGAATATCGGCGGGGTCTCCAACATCACCTATATCGATGGCGACGATACGTTGATTGCCTGCGATACCGGGCCCGGCAACGCGTTGCTGGACGACTTCATGCTGCGTACGACCAAGCAGCGCTTCGACTCCGAGGGCCGTTTCGCCGAGCAGGGTGCCGTCGATGAGGCCTGGATACAGCGTGGATTGCAACTGCCGTTCTTCTCGCTGCCGCCGCCAAAATCCCTCGACCGCAACGATTTCGCGTCATTGAAGTTGCCAGATATCGCGCCCGCAGACGGTGCTGCGACGCTGACCGCCTTCACGGCTGCGAGCATCGCGCGCATCGTGCCGCTGCTGCCGAAACCGCCGCGCAACTGGATCGTGGTCGGCGGCGGCGCCCGCAATCTGACGATGATGCGGATGCTGCGCGAACGTCTAGCACCTGCCACCGTCGAGAGTGGTGATGCGCTCGGCTGGTCCGGAGATGCCATCGAGGCGCAGGCGTTCGGATTCCTCGCAGCACGAAGCCTCAAGGGACTGCCGCTGAGCTATCCGGCGACCACCGGCGTACCGATGCCCATGACCGGCGGGGTGATGGTCCGGCCCTGATCACGACCGGTTGATGCACTTGCATTGATCTTGACTAATTCATGCGATTGCATGTAGTTTGATGCAGATGCATGATTTGGACGAATCCTATGCCGATCGGTGATGCCGTTTTCCTCGCTACCCAGTTGCTTCTCAGTGCACGCGGCGCTGTCCGGGTGACGCGGTGCCGGGTCTCGAAAGTGATCCGCCGCATCCGCGATGCGGGAGAGGTGCAATGACGGATAAACTTACGCTCATCAGCCACAAGCTCTGCCCTTACGTGCAGCGCGCAGTGATTTCTCTCACCGAGAAGGGCGTACCGTTCGAGCGGATCGATATCGATCTCGATAACAAGCCTGACTGGTTCTTGAAGATTTCGCCGCTCGGCAAGGTGCCGGTGCTCAGGGTCGGCGACAGGGTCGTATTCGAATCCGCCGTCATCCTCGAATATCTCGAGGAGACCCAGCCGCATCCGCTACATCCGCACGATCCGCTTACGCGCGCCGAACATCGGGCGTGGGTAGAATTCGGCTCGACGGTGCTGGGCGATATCTGGGGGCTCGAGACTGCTACCGACGAAGCCACGTTCAAGGCCAAGGCGAAACAGTCAGAGGCGCGGTTCGCGCGGCTTGAAACGCGGCTCGTCGCGGCGCCCTGGTTCGACGGCGAGAAATTCTCGCTGGTCGACGCGGTGTTCGCGCCGGCGTTTCGCTATTTCGACGTGTTCGACAAGATTGGCGATTTCGGAATTCTCGCGAATAAGCCCAAGATCGCGCGCTGGCGCGCCGCGCTTGCCGCACGTCCGTCGGTGAAATCGGCAGTCAGTCCGGAGTATCCCGACCTGCTGCGCGCCTTCATGCGGAAGCACAACGCGTATCTGTCCAAGCTGGAGAACGGCGTCGCGGCCTGACTAGTGGTCCGATTCTAACATCTGCATCCCGTTTCAGCAGGTACCTACGCAAATGTTAGAATCTATAGGACCACTAGCAAATATGGGCTTCTAGTGGAGCTTTGGATTTGACATTCGCTTCCCGGACTCGCGGCAAGGTGGGTAGCGAATGTCAAATCCGCTCCACTAGAGTTCGGCCGCCATGGCAGCGAGTTTGGCGACGGTGTTCATGTTGCGCGCGGTGCCATCCCTGGCGGCAGGAATGACAAGTTTCGAATGCGCCATTCCATCGCCGTAATGGATATAGATTTCCCGCTTTCCGAGCTTGATCTTTTCATCGGCCAGCCCGCGTGCCTTTGCAATCGCATCCGCGGGCGGAGACTTGTCGAGGAAGATGGCGACGGTGCGATTGGTCGGTGCTTTCGGAAACGGATTGGCGGCGAGTACTGCAGCCATCTCAGACGCAGACCTTACCAATACGCCGACAGGTTTGCCGGCATAGTCCGCGAGTTGCTTTTCAAGCGCCGCCTTGACGGCGCTCTCGGATTTACGGCTGGTGAAAACGACGTTGCCGCTCGCGATATAGGTTCGGACCTTCTCGAACCCCAGCGCTTCGCATATTTCCTTCAATTCGCTCATCGGCAATTTGCCGGTGCCGCCGACATTCACCGCTCTGAGCAGGGCAATGAACGCGGCCATGGCAAGCTCTCAGCGGATATTGGCAAGCCGCATGTCGAGATAACCGGTGACCGATTCCATCAACGGTTCAAGCTTGCCGTCGAAGAAATGGTTGGCACCCGGAATGACCTGCTGGTCGATGACGATGCCCTTTTGGGTCTTCAACTTCTCGACCAGCGTGTTGACGTCCTTCGGCGGGACGACGGCGTCCTTCTCGCCATGCACGATCAGACCCGACGACGGGCAGGGCGCGAGGAACGAGAAGTCGTAGAGGTTGGCCGGCGGTGCGATCGAGATGAAGCCTTCGACTTCCGGCCGGCGCATCAGGAGTTGCATGCCGATCCAGGCACCGAACGAGAAGCCCGCGACCCAGCAGGCCCGCGCTTCCGGATTGATGCTCTGCGCCCAGTCCAGCGCCGAGGCCGCATCGGACAGTTCGCCGGTGCCGTGATCGAACGAGCCCTGGCTGCGGCCGACGCCGCGGAAATTGAAGCGCAGCACGGAGAAGCCACGGTGCACGAACGCGTAGTAGCACTGGTAGATGATCTGGTGGTTCATCGTGCCGTGGAACTGCGGGTGCGGATGCAACACCATCGCAATCGGTGCATTCTTCTGCTTCGCCGGGTGATAGCGGCCTTCGAGACGGCCAGCGGGACCGGTGAAAATAACTTCAGGCATCCGTATTCCTTGGATATTCGGCCGACGCCTTGTGGATACCATCGTGCCAGGCACGGATGACGTCCTGCAAACAGAGGCGCGACATTAGCGGCGTCTTTGAGCGTCATTGGGCGAAGCACGAACGGCGCCCGGTGAACGGGAGTGGGCGTTCTAGCATGAGCGGTGGGGCAAAAAGCAAGCGTCTTGCGTTTGCTCAGCCGCGATCCGACATCCGCCATGTGGCACGACCCGGCGATTTTGCGCGGCAGCTGGTCTAGAATACGTCCTTGCCTGATCGAGTGGGAGATCCGGTGTATGGCGTCGGCAGTATACAATTTAAGGTATTATTCTACGCAATGAACAACCGGGTCTATCTGGACTGGAACGCCACCACGCCGCTGCGCCGGGAAGCGCGCGAAGCGATGGTGGCCGCGCTCGACGTTTGTGGGAACCCATCGTCGGTCCACGCCGAGGGACGCGCCGTGCGGATGTTGGTAGAGCGGGTACGCCACGCCATAGCCGATGCCATCGGCGGGCAGGCGCAGCAGGTGATATTCACCTCCGGCGGCACCGAAGCCAACGTCCTGGCCCTGCAGCCCGGGTTGCGCGGCCCCTCCGGAACTCCAGTCGAACGGTTGCTGGTGTCTGCGATCGAACACGCCTCGGTTCTGGAGGGCGGACAATTCCCGGCGGCGCAAGTCGACACCATACGGGTTACGGCGTCCGGTGTGCTCGATCTCGACCATCTGCGCACCTTGATCATCGGCCAGCCGCCCGCATTGGTTTCCGTCATGCTCGCGAATAACGAGAGCGGCGCCTTGCAGCCGGTTCGCGACGTGGCGGCGATGGTCCACGAGGCCGGCGGCCTGCTGCATGTTGATGCGGTCCAGGCATTCGGGAAAATAAAATTCTATATCAATGAATTGGAGGCCGACCTTCTCTCAATTTCTGCGCACAAGGTTGGGGGGCCGAAAGGCGTGGGCGCCCTGATCTTGTCAGACAGGGTTGCCAATTTTCACGCGCCGATTCGGGGCGGCGGCCAGGAAAAGGGGCGCCGGGCCGGAACTGAAAACGTGTCGGGAATCGCCGGTTTCGGTGCGGCCGTAACTGCATCGACGGCGACGCAGGAGGCCGATACTGCCCGCATGAAGAGCCTGCGGGACCGGCTGGAAGCCGGACTTCGGGCGGCAACACCGAATGCCATCATCTTTTCCGCAGACGTGCCGCGATTGCCGAATACGACCCTTTTTACCGTGCCGGGTCTCCGCGCCGAGACGGCGGTGATCGGTTTCGACCTCGAAGGCGTGGCAGTGTCTTCCGGATCGGCATGCTCGTCCGGAAAAGTGCAGCCGTCGCACGTGCTTACGGCGATGGGGCTTGGTCCCGACCTGGCCCGGGGCGGGATACGGGTCAGCCTGGGCTGGTCAACAACCGATCTTGATGTCGATCGGTTTATTCAGACTTGGCGAAAGCTCTCCGGCGCACTACTTAAGAAGGACGACGAAACAGTGCTTGAACGGTTCTAAGGCACGTGATTTCCTCAGCGAAACGGCGTAAAAGCACGTCGGTGAGGTGTTCGGACGTCCTCTGGAAGAGCGACAACGCCGCAGAGCGGACGACGGATACAGATCACATCGGATGATTGGAACGACACATTTTGCGGGTCCCGTCGGGATGCTGTGAGTTGATCCACCGCGGTCCTTGAAACCGCGAGCGGAGGTTGGAATGCCGGCTGAACTAGAGACCGTCGAACGGGTCCGCCGTATCGACGTCGATCAATATCGCTATGGATTCGAGACCATCATCGAATCCGAGAAGGCTCCCAAGGGTCTTTCGGAAGACACGGTCCGATTCATTTCTGAAAAGAAAAACGAACCAGCCTGGATGCTGGAATGGCGGCTGGAAGCCTTCCGCCGCTGGCAGACGATGCAGGAGCCGACGTGGGCCCGCGTCGACTATCCCAAGATCGACTATCAGGACCTGTATTATTACGCGGCGCCGAAGAAGAAGCCGGAACTGGCTTCGCTCGACGAGGTCGATCCCGAAATCCTGAAGACCTATGAGAAACTCGGCATTCCGTTGCGCGAGCAGGAAATCCTCGCAGGCGTGGTGCGGCCGGAAGGCGAGCGCCGCGTCGCAGTCGATGCTGTGTTCGATTCGGTGTCGGTCGCCACAACGTTCCAGAAGGAACTGAAGCAGGCCGGCGTGATCTTCATGCCGATCTCGGAGGCAATCCGAGAGCACCCCGATCTCGTCAAGAAGTACCTTGGCTCGGTCGTGCCGACGTCGGACAACTTCTTCGCGACACTGAATTCAGCGGTGTTCTCGGATGGCTCGTTCGTCTACGTGCCGCCGGGTGTGCGCTGCCCGATGGAATTGTCGACCTATTTCCGCATCAACGAACGCAACACCGGCCAGTTCGAACGCACCCTGATCATCGCCGACAAGGGCGCTTACGTCAGCTATCTCGAAGGCTGCACCGCGCCGCAGCGCGACGAGAACCAGTTGCATGCCGCCGTCGTCGAACTGGTCGCGCATGACGACGCCGAGATCAAATACTCGACGGTGCAGAACTGGTATCCAGGCAATTCCGAAGGCAAGGGCGGCGTCTACAATTTCGTCACCAAGCGCGGCGATTGCCGCGGCAGGAATTCGAAGATTTCCTGGACCCAGGTCGAGACCGGTTCGGCGATCACCTGGAAATATCCAAGCTGCATCCTGCGCGGCGACAATTCGCGTGGGGAGTTCTACTCGATCGCGATTTCGAACGGCTACCAGCAGGTCGATTCCGGCACCAAGATGATCCATCTTGGCAAGAACACGACGAGCCGGATCATTTCCAAGGGTATCGCCGCCGGCAAGTCGCAGAACACCTATCGCGGTCTTGTCAGCGCCCATCGCAAGGCGCTAGGGGCGCGCAACTTCACCGCCTGCGACTCCTTGCTGATCGGCGACAAATGCGGCGCGCACACGGTGCCGTATGTGGAAGCCAAGAACGCCTCGGCATTGTTCGAGCACGAAGCCACCACGTCGAAGATCTCGGAAGACGTGCTGTTCTATTGCGTCCAGCGCGGGCTTTCGCAGGAAGAGGCGGTTGGCCTTGTCGTCAATGGCTTCGTCAAGGACGTGCTGCAGCAACTGCCGATGGAATTCGCAGTCGAGGCGCAGAAACTGATCTCGATCTCGCTCGAAGGAAGCGTGGGATAGCAGCCGTCATTCCTGAGAGGCGCAGGGCGTCCCTCAGCGACCGGCGATGAAACGATGGGTTGTCCTTCGAGGCTCGGCGCGAATGGCGCGGCCCTCAGGATGACGAAAAAGGGAAATACGATGTCCGCATTGCTCGAAGTCAAGAACCTGCAGGTCCGCGTTGAGGATCGTGAAATTCTTCACGGCCTGTCGCTCACGGTGAACAAGGGCGAGGTTCACGCGATCATGGGGCCGAACGGCTCCGGCAAATCGACGCTGAGCCACGTTATCGCCGGCAAGCCGGGCTATGAAGTGACTGGTGGCGAAATCCTGTTCAAGGGCGAAGACCTGCTGGAAATGTCTCCGGACGAGCGTGCGGCGAAGGGCGTGTTTCTCGCATTCCAGTATCCGGTCGAAATTCCCGGCGTTGCGACCATGACGTTCCTGCGCACGGCGCTGAACGCACAGCGAAAGGCGCGAGGAGAGACCGAACTATCGACGCCGGACTTCCTGAAGAAGGTGCGGGAGGTTGCCGCCTCGCTCAACATTCCGCAGGACATGCTTCGCCGGGGCGTCAACGTCGGTTTTTCGGGCGGCGAGAAGAAACGCAACGAAGTGCTGCAGATGGCGCTGTTCCAGCCGAGCCTCTGCATCCTTGACGAGATGGATTCCGGCCTCGACATCGACGCGCTGCGGATTGCCGCCGATGGCGTCAATGCGCTGCGGTCCAGCGATCGTGCCATGGTTGTCATCACGCACTACCAGCGGCTGTTGAACTACATCGTCCCCGACTATGTGCATGTGATGTCGAAGGGCCGGGTGGTGAAGAGCGGCGGCAAGGAACTGGCGCTCGAACTCGAAGAGTCCGGATACGCCCAGTTCGAAGAACAAGCTGCTTGAGTGCAATCATGAATGTTGCAGTAGTCAAGCCTACACCGGAGCGCGCATTGGGCGAGTTGTTCGCCACGGCGCGCGACCGCCTGCCGGGCTCCGGAATCGTTTCCGAGGTTCGTGAGGCGGCATTCGCCGAGTTCGCCAAGCGCGGCCTGCCGAACCGGCGGGTCGAGGAATGGAAATACACCGATCTGCGCGCGCTGCTTCGCGAAGTGGCACCACTTGCTGCTGCGCCCGATCAGGCGGCATTGGCAAAGGCGGCGACCGCCGTCGCTGCGCTGGACGTCATCGATGCGTACAAGCTGGTGCTGGTGGACGGCGTATTCGCTCCTAAACTCTCGGATGTTTCGGCATTAGAAGCCGGTGTCCGGTTGAACACGCTGAGCGAAGTTCTGGAAGACCGCGACAACAAGGTTCGTGGCGATCTGTTGCTGACCAATGCGACTTCGGACGTCATGGTCTCGCTCAATGCCGCAATGGCCACCGACGGCTTTGTGCTAAACGTTGACGACAACGTTGCCCTGAAAAAGCCGATCCATATCGTCCATGTCGCGACGCAGACCGGCACTGCCGCCTTCACTCGCTCGCTGTTGCGGGTCGGGAAGGGGGCGCAGGCGACGCTGGTTGAGAGTTTTGCCGCTGCAGCCGGCGCGCAAACCTATCAGGTCCATGATGCCGTCGTGGTGTGGGTTGGCGATGACGCGCAGGTACAGCACGTGCGTCTGGTCGAAGATTCACACGATGCTTCCAACGTCTCGACGGCTATCGTCACGCTGGGTGCCAAGACGCAATTCAATTCGTTCAACTTGACCAGCGGTTCAGTACTCAGCCGTTATCAGGGCTTCTTGAGGTTTGGCGGCGAACACGCCAACGCCACCATCAATGGCGTCAATCTCCTGAAGGATCGCCAGCACGGCGACACCACGCTGGTTCTCGACCACGCAGTGCCTCATTGCGACAGCCGCGAAGTATTCCGCGCCGTGGTCGACGACCGGGCGCATTCGGTGTTCCAGGGCCGCATCAACGTGCATCCGGATGCGCAGAAGACCGACGCCCGGATGATGACGCGGGCGTTGCTGCTGTCCGACGAGGCCGAAGCCGATAACAAGCCGGAGCTCGAGATTTTCGCTGACGACGTGCAGTGCGGCCATGGCGCTACCACCGGTGCACTGGATGAAAGCCTGCTGTTTTATCTTCGTGCGCGCGGATTGTCGGAGAAGGAAGCGCAGGCGCTCCTGATTCAGGCATTCGTCGGCGAGGCGATGGAATCCATCGCGGACGAGCAATTGCGCGAGCTGGCGATCGCGACCGCCGAGCGCTGGCTGGCGGCACGAGGCTGATGATGCATCCGGCAGTCGCCAACGGTTCATACGACGTTGCCCGGGTCCGGGAGGATTTTCCGGCGCTTGCGATGCAAGTTTACGGCAAGCCTCTCGTGTATCTCGATAACGCCGCATCGGCGCAGAAGCCGCTCGCGGTGCTCGATCGCATGACGAAGGCGTACATGTCCGAATACGCCAATGTGCATCGCGGACTGCACTATCTCGCCAATGCGGCGACCGAGGCTTACGAGGGCGGCCGTACCAAGGCCGCCGAATTCCTCAACGCCAAGCGCCGTGAGGAAATCATCTTCACGCGGAATGCGACCGAGGCGATCAACCTCGTTGCCTCGTCATGGGGCGAGCCGAACATCAAGGCCGGCGACGAGATCGTGCTCTCGATCATGGAGCATCACTCCAACATCGTGCCGTGGAATTTCCTGCGCGAACGTCATGGCGCGGTGATTAAATGGGCGCCGGTCGACGACGAAGGTAATTTCCTGATCGACGAATTTGAGAAGCTGCTGACGCCGAAGACTAAGCTGGTCGCCATCACCCAGATGTCGAATGCACTCGGCACCATCGTGCCCGTGAAGGACGTGGTGAAGATCGCACATGCACGCGGCATTCCTGTTCTGGTCGACGGCAGCCAGAGCGCGGTGCATCTGAATATCGATGTGCAGGATATCGACTGCGACTTCTTCGTTTTTACCGGGCACAAGATCTACGGACCGACCGGTATAGGCGTGCTCTATGCCAAGTATGATCTTCTCGCCGGGATGCGGCCCTATAACGGCGGCGGCGAGATGATCCGCGAGGTGACCAAGGATTGGGTGACCTACGGTGATCCGCCCCACAAGTTCGAAGCCGGCACCCCTGCAATTGTCGAGGCGATCGGCCTTGGTGCTGCGATCGACTACGTCAATTCGATCGGCAAGGAGCGCATCGCCGCCCACGAGCACGACCTGTTGACCTATGCGCACGATCGCCTGCGCGAGATCAATTCGCTGCGCATCATCGGCACGGCACACGAAAAGGGGCCGGTGATCTCGTTCGAATTGAACGGCGCGCATCCGCACGACGTCGCTACCGTCATCGACCGGGCGGGGATCGCCGTCCGCGCCGGCACTCATTGCGTGATGCCGCTTTTGGAACGGTTCAATGTCACAGCCACGTGCCGGGCGTCATTCGGCATGTATAATACGCGTGCGGAAGTCGACCAACTAGCGGAAGCGCTGATCAAGGCGCGGGATTTGTTCTCATGACCGATACGATTGAAGCCAAGACCGGCAATATGCAGACCATCTCGGCGCTGCCGCCCGAGGAAACCGAGCGGCTCGGCACCGAAATCGTCGCCGCGCTGAAGACGGTGTTCGATCCGGAAATCCCGGCCGACATCTACGAGCTCGGCCTGATCTACAAGGTCGATCTAAAGGACGACCGTTCGGTGGACGTCGAGATGACCTTGACCACACCGAACTGTCCCGCCGCCGCTGAGTTGCCAACCATGGTCGAGAACGCGGTCGCCAGCGTTGCCGGAGTTGGCGTCGTCAACGTCAACATCGTCTGGGAGCCGGCATGGACGCCGGAGCGCATGACCGACGAAGCCCGACTCGTTCTCAACATGTGGTAAGACAGGGCGCGGCGATGCCGAAACTGGACGGCGTCATCGAGACCGCGCTCTACGTCGACGATCTCGATCGTGCGCGCGCATTCTATCAGGACGCGCTCGGCCTTCGCGCCATGAACAGCGATTCCCGTTTTCTGGCATTCGATGTCGGCGGTCGCAGCGTGCTGTTGCTGTTTCATCGCGGCGCGACGCTGGAAACCGTGCATCTGCCCGGCGGCACCATCCCGCCGCATGACGGCCACGGGCCCTTGCACATTGCTTTTGCCATCACCGCCGACGAGTTGCCCGTGTGGGAGCGGCGGCTGACGGAGCAGGGCGTCGCCATCGAAGGGCGCACCGCCTGGCCACGCGGCGGCCACAGCATCTACTTCCGCGATCCCGACAATCACCTGCTCGAACTCGTAACGCCCGGAGTCTGGGCGATCTATTAGCCAGCGCGCTTATTTCGATCGTTTCCGCAAATCATAGCCGAGACGCGGAAAGTGCACGACCACATCGCCCACACGTTCATGACGAGTAAGGATTGCGATTTCCGTATCGTCGATGAAAACCAGTTCGCCGCTGATGTTGTCCTTCGCATAATCGTCCGGCCGGATGGAGACCAGAGAGCCAGGCTCGGGGTCTTCCGGCTGAGATGACGAGCGGCCCGGCGGACGCGGCAAAGCATCTCGTGCGATATCGAGCGCATCTGCAGCGGACATGGTCGTCTGGCGGCCATGTCCGAACGCACGAATGCGTGCCATCCATGCCTGAATGGCAGGATAGGGCGTGAGTTCATGCTGCAGCCGGTCGGTGCGATCGGTGATGAACCAGAGCGGATGGTAGACTGCGAGATCGGCGACGCTGAACCGATCGCCGCAAATCCATTCGCGCCCGTCAGCCAGCATGTTTTCAATTAATGGAAGCTGGACGCGGACGAGGGGTGCGTTGCGCTGGGCGGCGCGCGTGATCGCTTCGATACTCGGCTCCGGCAGCCCGCGCATTTTCGCCCGGTCGGTGCGAAGCTCTTTGGGCATCACGTCCTGATTGATTCCGGAAACGTACAGGATCAATGGACGAACCAGCTCGCTCTCGGCCCAGGCTGCGATCGCCGTCGCCATGCCAAGCGTTGCCGGCGGAAATAGCGGACGTTGTGGTGACAGACGATCGAGCACCTTCACGATGAGGCGCGTGTCGCAGTAGACATCGGCCCCGATCTGCAGCACGGGCGTACGCCGGTATCCGCCGGTCAACGGCACCAGATCGGGCTTTGGCAGCACCGGCGGAATGATGACACTTGCCCAGTCGAGATCCTTGTAACCAAACGCGACGCGAACTTTCTCAGCGTAGTTCGAAAAGTCGTAATTGTGCAGGATCAATTGGTCCACGGTCGGCTCCGCGATTGATGAAAACGCTTACGGGTCGATCGCGTCCCGCGCTACGTCGGGAGACCGCGTACGGCGCCGACCTTGAACAACTCGTCGATCGTTGCTTCGGCATATCCGCGAGCAACCAGAACCTCGCGACTGTGCTGGCCGACGTCGGGCGAGGGCGATAGTGAATCCTCTCCAAGCCCGGCTGCACCGGGCGTACGGGCGGCATAGACGGTGCCGACGCCAGGCGTTTCCATGCGGACAGCGCCGTGGGTCGCGGCAACATGCGCATTCTCAAGCCACGCACCGGGATCGAGAATGCGATCGGCAATGATATCCGCTGCCTGCAGTTCATTGAGCCAAACGTCCGTGGTCTTCGTCAGGAACGTATTGCGCACCTCGCTGATCAGCTCCGCTGCGGCGTCCGAGCGTTTGGCAAAATCGGCAAACCTCGGATCGGCAGCGAGGTCGTCGCGTCCCAATACCGCGCACAGGCGTTGATACTGCGGCTCGGTCACCAGCGTCACCATCAGCCAACCATCGCGCGTCTGATAGGATCCCGCGGGCACATTGAGCGCGCGTGGCGCACCGCTTTCGAGCATGTATTCCGCGAATTTGTGACCGAGCAGCGCTGCCGTGGATTGTGCGAGATTGATATCGATCCAGCGGCCTTTGCCGACGGTCGCGCGCGCATACAACGCAGTCGACACGGCCTGAAACGCGTAAGCGCCGGTCGCAACGTCCGAGATCGGCGTGCCCACGCGGTGCGGCAGGCCATCGCTCCCTGGATTGACCGACACCAGACCGCCGAAGGCCTGGGCGACGGAGTCCGTACAGGGGCGGCTGGAGTAGGGACCCGCCTGCCCGAAGCCGCTGACCGACAGATAGATCAGACCCGGATTGTCGTGGCTGAGCGCCTCGTAGCCAAGGCCGAGCCGCGCGGCCACGCCGGGCCGAAATCCCTCGATGAAGACGTCGCTCTGCAGCGCCAGTTGCTTCGCGATCTCCAAGCCCTTGGGGTCTTTGAGGTCCAGGCACAGGCTGCGCTTGCCACGATTGAACACCGCGGAGATCGCCGTATGGCGGCCGTAGGTCGTTCCGAGGCGTCGCGACCAGTCACCCTCGGGCGGCTCGACCTTGATGACGTCGGCACCGTTGGCGGCCAGCAGCGCGCCGCAATAGGGCGAGGCAATGCCCTGACCGAAATCGAGTACCCTTAGTCCGCGATATGGCGCCTCGTGGGTCGGCCCTGCATTCTGGTCGGTCATTCTTGTTCTCCGATCTTGGGCACCGCTGGTGCCGGTCGCTGCGTTTCGTCCCACGGGTATGCCGTCTGTATAATTCCCATCATCGTCCGTGCGATCTGGCAACGCCAGCACGCGCGCACCTGATCGGACAGAACTGTGGACGGCTACACAAAGGGCCAGCGCGTCAGGCCGAAGCTGTGAGATCAACCCATGTGAGGGGCGACACTATTTCAGCGAGCGGAAGGCCGAGCGCCCACGCAATCACCCATATTCGTAATTCGCATAAGGTATATTATGGAATATATTTAGCCATTCAATTTCAGCAAGTTGAACTAATTAGCTCCAGTTAGGTCGGCTTCGCGGCCAAACTCACCACTGATCCCTCGTAGCTTGCTCGCGGCCAGTCCACTGATCTCAATCTCGATCCACTGGCCTGCGCGCTTATGTACCTCTCGACGGCAAATCCTGGCCTCGTACTGGTCGGCGCCGCTGGGACACTTCAAGCGGATTTCATCCGTCGATCCATCCTCTGGCCGTTCTCCCAAAACCGCTTGACCGGGCCGCTGGAGAATGCTGACCAATAATGCACGTTCCGGATCACCGGTCTTCAGAAGCCGTTTCTGCAAGAAAATTTTTCAGGGAGACGATCAGATGCGTTTGTCACGTCGTACGTTGTTGAAGGCCTCGGCAGCCGCCACCGTCATGGGAAGCGTCGGCGCTCCGCTGGTGGCGCGCGCCCAGCAGGCCGAATTCAGCTACAAATTCGCCAATAACCTCCCTGACTCGCATCCGATGAATATCCGCGCCAAGGAAATGTCGGCGGCGATCAAGACCGAGACCAATGGCCGCGTCGATATCCAGATTTTCCCGAACAACCAGCTCGGGTCCGACACCGATATGCTCAGCCAGATCCGTTCCGGCGGCGTCGAGTTCTTCACGCTGTCCGGCCTGATCCTGTCCACGCTGGTTCCGGCCGCGTCGATCAACGGCATCGGCTTCGCATTCCCGGATTATCCAACGGTCTGGAAGACCATGGATGGCGATCTCGGTGCTTACGTGCGCGGCGAGATCAAGAAGGCCAATCTCGAGGTCATGGACAAGATCTGGGACAATGGCTTCCGGCAGACCACATCCTCGACCAAGGCCATCAACGGACCGGACGATTTCAAGGGCTTCAAGATCCGGGTGCCGGTATCGCCGTTGTGGACCTCGATGTTCAAGGCTTTCGATGCGTCGCCGGCCTCGATCAACTTCAACGAAGTCTATTCGGCACTGCAGACCAAGATCGTCGAAGGGCAGGAGAACCCCCTCGCCCTGATCTCGACCGCGAAGCTCTACGAGGTCCAGAAATACTGCTCGCTGACTAACCATATGTGGGACGGTTTCTGGTTCCTGGCCAATCGCCGCGCCTGGGAGAAGATTCCGGCCGATGTGCGCGATATCGTCGCCAAGAACATCAACGCCGCTGCCGTCAAGGAGCGCGCCGATACCGAAAAGCTCAACGACACGGTGATGGCCGACCTGAAGGGCAAGGGCCTGATCTTCAATCAGCCCGACGTTGCGCCGTTCCGCCAGAAATTGCGCGAAGCGAAGTTCTACGCGGAATGGAAAGGCAAATACGGCGACAAGGCCTGGGACATTCTCGAGAAGGCCGTCGGCAAACTCGCCTGATAACGGGGCGTCATGGCTCACGCCGGAACTTCGGATGCCGCGGTCGGCGCGGGGGCTTCAAGGTCCCGCGGCCGATCGCTGCTGGCTGCGATCGAGCATCGGCTTGGCCTCTTGGTTGAGATTCCGGCGGCCCTGCTCGTGGTTGTCGAGATCGTCATCCTGTTTGCCGGCGTAGTCTCGCGCTATGTGCTCCACAATCCGCTGATCTGGTCGGACGAACTGGCGTCGATCCTGTTCCTGTGGCTGGCGATGTTCGGGGCCGTGGTGGCGTTCCGCCGCTCCGAGCACATGCGGATGACTGCGCTGGTTGCCAGCGCCAGTCCTGCGCTGCGGGCATTTCTTGAAGCGGTCACGGTATGCAGCGCGCTGGCGTTTCTGCTGGTGGTGCTGTGGCCGGCCTACGAATACGCCTACGAAGAAAGCTACATCACGACGCCAGCCCTGCAGATTTCCAATATCTGGCGCGCGGCTGCACTACCCATTGGCATCGCGCTGATGGCAATTTTCTCGTTGTTGCGGCTGGCACAGACTCGCAATGTCCGCGCATTGTTGGCGGCGATCATCTGCGTCGCGGTGGTGATCGGCGCACTCTGGCTGATGCAGCCGTGGCTGCGCACGCTCGGCAATCTGAACCTTGTGATCTTCTTCGTGATCGTCGCGGGCTCCTGCGTGTTCGCGGGCGTCCCGATCGCGTTTGCATTCGGGCTGGCGATCCTCGGCTATCTGGCGTTGACGACCCACACGCCGCTGATGGTGCTGGTCGGCCGCATGGACGAGGGCATGAGCCACTTGATCCTGCTCTCGGTGCCGCTGTTCGTCTTTCTCGGACTGCTGATCGAGATGACCGGCATGGCACGGGCCATGGTGGGCTTTCTCGCCAGTCTGCTCGGGCGGGTACGCGGCGGATTGCATTACGTGCTGGTCGCCGCGATGTATCTGGTCTCCGGCATCTCCGGCGCCAAAGCTGCCGATATGGCCGCGGTCGCTCCGGTGCTGTTCCCGGAAATGAAGGCGCGCGGCGCCAAGCCGGGCGATCTCGTCGCCCTGCTCTCCGCGACCGGCGCGCAGACCGAAACCATTCCGCCCAGCCTCGTCCTTATCACCATCGGTTCCGTGACCGGCGTATCGATCGCCGCGCTGTTCACTGGCGGCCTGCTGCCGGGCCTGGTGCTGGCGATTACCCTATCGGCGCTGGTGTGGTGGCGTTATCGCAAGGAAGACCTCAGCCACGTGAAGAAGGTGAGCGGTGGCGAAATCCTGCACAGCTTCGTTGTCGCCCTGCCCGCGCTGGCGCTCCCGTTCGTGATCCGCGCCGCTGTGGTCGAAGGCGTCGCCACGGCAACCGAAGTCTCGACCATCGGCATCGTCTACGCGCTGGTGGTTGGCCTGATCGTCTACCGGCAGTTCGACTGGCGGCGCCTGCGTCCGATGCTGGTGGAAACGGCCAGCCTGTCCGGTGCCATCCTGCTCATTATCGGCACCGCAACCGGCATGGCGTGGGGCCTGACTCAGTCGGGCTTCTCACGTTCGCTGGCCGCGGCAATGACGGGATTGCCGGGCGGACGCGGCACCTTCATTGCGGTCTCGATCGTGGCCTTCATGATCCTCGGCAGTGTGCTGGAAGGCATTCCGGCAATCGTGCTGTTCGGGCCGCTGCTGTTTCCGATTGCGCATGCCGTCGGTGTACACGAAGTGCACTATGCGATGATCGTCATCCTCGCCATGGGCATCGGCTTGTTCGCGCCGCCGTTCGGCGTAGGCTACTACGCGGCTTGTGCGGTCGGGCGCGTGGATCCAGCCGAAGGTATCAAGCCGATCCTCGGCTACATGCTGGCGCTGCTGATCGGATTGATCGTTGTGGCCGCCGTGCCTTGGATTTCGATTGGATTTCTAAAAATATAAGAGATGCAGTCGAATGCATGCAGAATTTAATTCACGATCTGAGAATACACCATTCCTTAGATCATGAATTAAATAAAATATCTAAATCACTGTTATAATTGGTGTTATGATGGATATTTCGCCAGATAACCAGTATCGCGTCGGTCTTGATAAGAATCCGGCCAACTTCGTCCAGTTGACCCCGCTGAGCTTTCTGGAACGAACCGCTGCGGTTTATCCGAACCTCGTCAGCACCGTATACGAGGGCCGTAGCTTCACCTGGGCGGAGACGCATGATCGCTGCGCCCGCTTCGCATCGTTCCTGGCGCAGCAAGGGATCGGTTCGGGCGATACGGTTGCAGCGATGCTGCCCAACATTCCGGCGATGAACGAAATCCATTTCGCGGTGCCGATGGCAGGGGCCGTGCTCAACACCCTGAACATCAGGCTCGACGCCGGCGCGATCGCCTTTCAGCTCGATCACGGCGGCGCGAAGGTGATTCTGGTCGATCCGGAATTCTCCGAGGTGATTGCCGATGCCCTCACCCGGATCAAGGGCCCGAAGCCACAGGTGATCGACGTGGACGATGCCGCCTATTCGGGCGGCCGCCGGATCGGCGAGATCGAGTACGAGGCCGCTCTGGCCACGGGCGATCCCGGCTTTGCAGCGCGCCCGCCGCAGGACGAATGGGACGCCATCGCGCTGAGTTACACTTCAGGCACCACGGGCAATCCGAAGGGCGTGGTGACCCACCATCGCGGCGCTTACCTCAACGCCGTCAGCAATATCCTCGCCGGCGGCCTTGGAGAGCATCCGGTCTATCTGTGGACGTTGCCGATGTTCCACTGCAACGGCTGGTGCTTTCCGTGGACCGTCGCGGCGGCCGCGGGCGTCAACGTCTGCCTGCGCAAGGTCGATCCGGCGAAGATCTTCGAACTGATACCGAAGCACGGCGTCACCCACATGTGCGGCGCGCCGATCGTCTACAACACGCTGATCAACGCCCCCGGCGCGCCGAAGCCGAAGCCGAGCGATCGCACCGTGGTCGGCCTGATCGCGGGTGCGGCCCCGCCGGTCGCGGTGCTGGCTGGCGCCGAAAGCATCGGCATCCGGCTCACGCACGTTTACGGCCTGACCGAAACGTATGGTCCTGCGTCGGTCTGCGCCGAGCAGCCGGGCTGGGACGCGCTGCCCAACGACGAACGCGCGCAGCTCAAGCGTCGGCAAGGCGTGGCCTATCCACTGCAGGAAGCGATCACCGTCATGGACCCGGAAACGATGCGCGAGGTGCCGCGCGATGGCGAAACCATCGGCGAGGTGATGTTCCGCGGCAACGTGGTGATGAAGGGCTATCTCAAGAACGAGACTGCGACCAGAGAGGCTTTCGAGGGCGGCTGGTTTCATACCGGCGACCTCGGCGTGCTCGATCACGATGGTTACGTCATCATCAAGGATCGCTCGAAGGACATCATCATTTCCGGCGGCGAGAACGTCTCGTCGGTCGAGGTCGAAGACGTGCTCTATAAGCATCCCGCGGTCTTGTTCGCGGCTGTCGTCGCCAAACCAGATCCGAAATGGGGCGAAGTGCCGTGCGCCTTCATCGAATTGAAGGACGGCGCGACCGCGACCGATGCGGATATCATTGCATTCTGCAAGACCCAGATGCCGGGATTCAAGACGCCGAAGGCCGTGGTATTCGGCAATATCCCGAAGACGTCGACCGGCAAGATCCAGAAGTTTCTGCTGCGCGATCAGGTGAACTCGGCCAAGGCCATCTCGGCCTGACCTCAGGTAGCGTCGAGCGTCAGCCGCATTCCGTCATAACCCGGGATCACGTTTGCCGGAAGTTCCTTGCGCAGCACCTCGTAGTCGAGATCGGCGTGCATGTTGGTGATGACGGCGCGCTTCGGCTTGAAGCGATCGATCCACGACAGGGCATCGCGAACACTGAAATGGCTCGGGTGCTGCGCATAACGCAGCCCGTCGACAATCCACAGATCGAGATTCTCCAGCGCACCCCAGCTTTGCTGCGGAATGTCGTGCAGGTCCGGCGTGTAGGCGGCATCACCGATCCGATAGCCCAGCGCTGGAATGTTGCCATGCTGGACCAGAAACGCCGACAAGTTCAGCGCTCCGCCCTTCCCTTCGATGGTTTGGCTCTCGCCTGCTTCGATCGAAGCCTGCTCGAGGATCGGTGGATAGTCGCTGCCCGGCGGCGCGGTGAAGCAATATGAGAACCGCGCGATGATGTCCTTCGCAGTCGACTGGTTCAGGTAAACCGGAATCCGCCGGCGCTGATGCAGCACGACCGAACGCAGATCGTCGATGCCGTGGGTCTGGTCGGCATGTTCATGAGTTAGGAACACCGCATCGATGTGCTCGACGTCGGCATCGATCAGTTGCTCGCGCAGGTCCGGGGAGGTGTCGATCACCACGCGCGTCACGCCGTGCTCGGAGCGTCGCTCGGCCATCATGGAGCAACGGCGGCGGCGGTTTTTCGGATTGGCGGGATCGCAGGCGCCCCACCCCAGCGCGGGGCGAGGCACACCAGCGGACGACCCGCAGCCGAGAATGGTCAGGGTCAGGGTCATGCGTCTGCTGTCACTGCCGGGACTTTGCTGAACAGCCGAAAAAAATTCGCTGTCGTCTGTCGCGCGAGTTCATCGACGCTGACGCCGCGGGTTTCCGCAAGCACCTTCGCGGTCTCGACGACATAGGACGGCTCGTTGCGCTTGCCGCGATATTTTCCCGGCGCGAGGTATGGCGCGTCGGTCTCCACCATGATGCGATCGGCGGGGAGTTCGGCGGCAAGATCGCGCAGCGCCTGCGATTTCTTGAACGTCAGGATGCCCGTGAACGATATCGACAGACCGAGGTCGATCGCTTTCATCGCCAGCTCTCGGCCGCCGGTGTAGCAGTGCAACACCGCACGAAACGCCCCCTTCGACATCTCGTCTTCGAGAATGCGCCCGCAATCCTCATCGGCTTCGCGCGTGTGAATGACCAGCGGTAATCCGGTCGCGCGCGCCGCTGCAATATGGGCCCGAAAGCCACGTTCCTGCGCTTCCGGCGAACCGTTGTCATAAAAGTAATCGAGCCCAGCCTCGCCGAACGCAACAACCTTGGGATGTTTTGACAGCTCGATCAATTCGGCAGACGAAATGCCGTCTTCCTCGTCGGCATGGTGAGGATGCGTTCCGACCGAGCAGTAGACGTTGGGAAAGCGTGCTGTAATCGGCAGCAACTTTTCGATCTGACGAACGCGCGTCGAGATCGTCACCATACGCCCTACGCCCGCCGCTTCGGCCCGCGCGACGATGGCGTCCAGTTCGTTGGCGAAATCGGGGAAATCGAGATGGCAGTGACTATCGACGAGCATCAAGGCAAACCGTTCATTCAGCCTTCGGTTCCACGTAACGCGGGAAGATCGGCGACGGCGCAGGCAACGTCGTGCCGGGCGCGATCCGCGTCGATCCGCCGAGCACGCTGAAATCCCGCGCATCGTCGGGAATGCCGAGACTGTCGAGCAGCTTTGCGGCCGACTCCGGCATCACGGGTTGCGCGAGAATTGCGATCTGGCGCAACACCTCAGCGGTCACGTAGAGCACCGTGCGCTGGCGCGCCGGATCGGTCTTGGCCAACGCCCACGGCGCTTCGCCGGCGAAATACCGATTTGCCTCCGCGACAACAGCCCACACCGCATTGAGCGCGTGATGGATCTGCTGCGTTTCCATCGCGGTCCGCACCTGTGCGACCATGCCATCGGCCTGCGCAAGGATCGCCTTGTCGTTATCGCTAAACGCGCCCGGCTCCGGCAGAACGCCGGCGCACTGCTTGGCGATCATGGTCAGCGAGCGCTGGGCGAGGTTGCCGAGATCGTTGGCGAGGTCCGCATTGATGCGTGCGACGATCGCTTCGTGATTGTAGCTACCGTCCTGCCCGAACGAGACTTCGCGCAGGAAGAAGTAGCGCACCTGATCGACGCCGTATTGTTTCGCGAAATCGAACGGGCTGACAACATTGCCGACCGACTTCGACATCTTCTCGCCGCGATTCAGCAGAAAGCCGTGGCTGAACACGCGATGCGGCACCTCGACGCCGGCGGCCATGAGGAATGCGGGCCAATACACGGCGTGGAAGCGCACGATATCCTTGCCGATGACGTGAAGGTTCACCGGCCAGTAGCGTTTGAACAGATCGCCATCGACATCGGGATAACCGACGCCGGTGATGTAGTTGGTCAGTGCGTCGATCCAGACATACATCACGTGCTTCGGTGCGCCGGGCACCTGGATGCCCCAGTCGAACGTCGTACGCGAGATCGATAGATCCTGCAGTCCGCCGCGCACGAAGCTCGCCACCTCGTTCAGCCGCTCGCGCGGCAGCACGAAATCCGGCACGCGCTTGTACAGATCGAGCAGTTTGTCCTGATACGCCGAGAGCCGGAAGAAGTAGGTCTCCTCCTCGGTCCATTCCACTGGCGAGCCAAGCGGTTCGCGGCGCACGCCATCGGGGCCGACCGTGGTTTCGTCCTCCGCAAAATAAGCTTCCTGACGAACCGAATACCAGCCGGCATATTTGTCGAGGTAGATGTCGCCGTTCTTCTCGATTGCTGCCCACAGCGCCTGACAGGACCGCTCATGCCGCGGCTCGGTGGTGCGGATGTAGTCGTCATAGGAGATGTTCAGCGCAGCCATCATTTCACGGAAGCGCGCCGAATTGCGATCCGCCAGTTCCAGCGGCGTCAGCCCCTCGGCGATCGCCGTCTGCTGCATCTTCAGGCCGTGCTCGTCGGTCCCAGTCATGAACCGAACGTCAAAGCCGTCGAGGCGGCGAAACCGGGCGATCGCATCCGATGCCATCGCGGTGTAGGCATGGCCAATGTGAGGCTCGCCGTTCGGATAGAAGATCGGCGTCGTAAGAAAATAAGGCGGACGGGATGACTCGGACTTGGACGCCATTGCTGTTTATCGAACGGTATGAGTGAAGGATTCACCGCGGACAAAGCGTCAGCGCGTAGCTTCCGACAGCAGATCGAACACGGAAAAAACCAGTGGTTTTCGATCAAGATTGAAGGATTCGACGTCGCGTGCGGTGCGATTGATCTTTTCCCATACCTCGGCAAGCCGTGCAAGCTGGGCCAGATCGGCGTTTGCCGGCGCAACCCGCAACTGATCGCTCATCCAGCGGTCGACGCTGTCGAGAAATGCGGCCAGCGTGGTACGGTCGCTGCCGCCCAGCGCGTCACCCAGCGCATGAAGCTGCCGGGGGTCGACATGCGGCAACGTTCGCAACAGCTCGGCTGTCCGTTGGTGGAGCTTGAGCGCATCGCCATCCAGCAACCCCAGCGCCCGCCCGACGCTGCCCTCCGCCACTTCCGCGGCTGCCGCCAAGGCAGGGTCGTCGACATTCAAGCCCGCGGCTTCGGCCGCCGCGCGCGCCACGTCGTCGTTCGACAGCGGGCGCAAGGCGAGTTTGCGGCAACGCGACTGAATGGTCGGCAGCACCTTCCCCGGCGCGTGGGTGAGCAGCAGCAGAATGGAACGTCGCGGCGGCTCTTCGAGAATCTTGAGTAGCGCATTCGCCGCGTTGGCATTGAGTTCATCAACCGTGTCGACGACGCAAACGCGCCAGCCATCGACGGCGGCGGTCGAGCCGAAGAAGCCGATCGTCTCGCGCGTTTCGTCGACCGTGATGACGGTGCGCATCACGCCCTTATCGTTGGCCGTGCGCTCCAACGTGAGGAGGCCGCCATGCGCACCGGCTGCGATCTGGCGCGCGACGGGATGCGTGCTATCGACCTGCAAGTCGATTGCGTTCTGCACGTCGGGTGCAGAGGCGTCCGGGTGGCTCAGCACGAACCGCGCCAGCCGATACGCCAGCGTCGCCTTGCCGATACCGCGCGGACCGCCGATCAGCCAGGCGTGCGGGATGCGCCCGCTGCGATAGGCTGCAAGCAATGCGGCCTCGGCCTCGCGATGTCCGACCAGCGACGTCGTTTCTTTCGGAGGGCCGACCGTCGGCGTTGCCTCGGTATTGCGGCTCATGCGGGGGAAGCCTCGTTGGAGTGCAGCGGCAATAATCTGCCCTGCACCGCGGCCCAGACTTTCTCCGCCACCTCCTCCGGCGTTCCAGCAGCGTCGATCAGCATACAGCGCTGCGGTTCGTTCAGTGCGATCTCACGATACGCATCACACAGCTTCTGGTGGAAATCGACCTGCTCCGATTCGAAGCGATCCGGCGCGTCGGCACCACGGCGCGCCGCCGCGCGCATGATGCCGGTCTCGACGGGGAGATCGAGAATGACGGTCAGATCGGGCTTGAGGTCGCCGATGGTCACCCGCTCCAGTCCATCGAGCAGCCTTGTGTCGACCTGCCCGACCTTGCCTTGATAGGCGCGTGTCGAGTCCGCGAAGCGATCGCACAAGACCCACATGCCTTGCGCGAGCGCGGGCGCGATGACCGTCTGCACATGATCGTCACGTGCTGCAGCGAACAGCATTGTTTCCGCCTCGGGACCAAGCAGTTTCCCCATCCCTGACAGCACAAGATGGCGGATGATTTCGGCGCCCGGC
Organism: Xanthobacteraceae bacterium; assembly: GCA_024508855.1. Classification (GTDB taxonomy): domain Bacteria; phylum Pseudomonadota; class Alphaproteobacteria; order Rhizobiales; family Xanthobacteraceae; genus 62-47. The sequence continues at coordinate 254,910 of JANINJ010000026.1, read as the reverse complement.
GAGCCGCCGGGTTCGCGCGTCACCACGACGCGCAATTTCTCGGCATCGAGGCGTTCGGCGAGCAGCCTGATCTGGGTGGATTTGCCCGAGCCCTCGCCACCTTCAAAGGTGATAAATCGCCCGCGCGCGGAATTTTCGGCAATTTCGTTTTTCGCCATCGTCAAAGCTTTTCGACGCCAGCGCGCAGCACGCCTATCATCAGTTCGCTGGCACCATCAAACGCGCGTTGCATGGTGGTACCGATACCGACCGCACCGCTGGCGTAAAGCGGCTCTTCCACGGCGACACTCCCGTTGCGCCAAACCTTGACGCTGCCGATCTTCTGACCGGGCTCAATCGGCGCGTGAACCGGCCCTTGATATACGACGCGCGCGATCAGCTTGTCGTTGCCGTTTTTCTGAACCATTACGCGCACCGGCTCGGCCGTCACAAGCCGTATCCATCGTCGATCTCCGCCAAACACCTTTGCGGACCCGACCGGCTCTTGCGCGGCGAACAGCGTCCGCGTTTCGAAATTGCGGAACCCCCATTCAAGCAGCTTCTTCGCCTCGGTCGCACGATCGTCCTTGTCCGCGAGACCGTTGATGGCGACGATCAACCGCGTTCCATTCTGCACGGCGGAGCCGACCATGCCGTAACCGCCCTCTTTCGTGTAGCCGGTCTTCAGCCCGTCGGCGCCGTCGAGCGAGTTCAGCAGCGGGTTGCGGTTCATCTGCCGGATCTTGTTCCAGGTGAACTCGCGCTCTCCGAACAGCTTGTAGAAGTCGGGATAGGCTTGGATGATATGCCGGGCCAGCATCGCGAGTTCGCGGACCGTCATCTTGTTATTGGGGTCAGGAAGCCCGTTGGAATTGCCGAAGGTGGAGCGCGTCAATCCAAGTTCGCGGGCGCGCTTCGTCATCATCTCGACGAAGGCCGGCTCGTTTCCCGCGATCCCTTCAGCGAGGATCATGCACGAGTCGTTGCCGCTCTGGATGATCGCCCCGTGCAGCAGGTCGTCGACTGGAACGCTGCTGTGGATCGCAGCGAACATGGTAGAGGTGCCGGACGGTGCGCCACCCTTGCGCCATGCATTCTCGCTGACCTTGAATTCGTCGGTCAGTTTGAGCTGGCCTTCCTTGATGGCATGAAAAACCACCTCAACAGTCATCAGTTTCATCATGCTCGACGGTGCCCGCAATTCGTCGGCATTTTTCTCGAACAACACGCTGCCGCTGTTGGCTTCGATCAGGATCGCGGTGGGCGCATCGGTGTTGTAGCCTTCGTCTTTCCTGGCGCCTTGCACACTGTTGTTGGCCGCGAAAGCCGTACCGCCGAACGCCAATCCGATAACGACGAATCCGGCCAACACGCTTCGCCAGCGGCGATGCACCGCGGCCATTCCGGATATCAATCGATCGAACTTCATGAGGGCTGTTCCTGAATAGCTCAGTCTAACAGTCCCTCGCGAGCCGAACAACATCGCCACCTGCCTTGCGGCCCCGATCCGGTTGCGATGGTTTCTCAATGTCCCTATCGTCGCACTCCCATGCCATGCTGGAGCCAAAACGCGATGCAGTCGTCACGTACCCTTTCCGCAAACGGGATCGACATCTTCATTCGCGAGGCCGGTCAGGGACCGCTGGTTCTGCTGTGCCACGGTTGGCCCGAACTGTCCTATTCGTGGCGACATCAGATCGGCCCGATCGCCGATGCCGGCTATCACGCCGTCGCGCCGGACATGCGCGGGTTCGGCCAGACCAGCGCGCCGGCTGATATTCATGCCTACAGTATTTTCGATCTGGTCGGCGACATGGTCGCCCTGGTGTCCGCGCTCGGTGAGAAGCAGGCCGTCATCATCGGTCACGACTGGGGTGCGCCGGTGGCCTGGCACGCCGCGCTGTTTCGACCCGATATCTTCACAGCCGTCGCGGGGCTCAGCGTGCCGCCGCCGTTCCGTGGCCGCGGCCGCCCGCTCGAAACCTTGAGCAAGGAGGGTATCGATAACTTCTACTGGCAATATTTCCAGACACCGGGCGTCGCTGAAGCCGAGTTCGAGCGCGACGTCGCCTTCACCATGCGTGCGGTTGTCGCGCGCGGGTTTTCCGATCCTGCCGCATCGCTGTTCGTCCAGCCCGGCAAAGGATTTCTGGGCGATCCCGCTGAACCGCGTTCACTGCCTGACTGGATCACCGAGGAAGAGCTGTCCCAATTTGTGGAAGCCTATCGAAAGTCCGGATTTCGCGGCGGCCTCAACTGGTATCGCAACATCGATCGCAACTGGGAATTGACCGCACCGTGGCAGGGCGCCCAAATCCATCAGCCATCGTTATTCATTGCCGGCGCGAACGACTCGGTGATCAAGGGACTGATTGGCGCCAAGCGCGTGCACGATATGGAGCGCGTGCTGCCGCACCTCACGCAAAAGCTGATTATCGATGGCGCGGGACACTGGATTCAGCAGGAACGCCCCACCGAGGTGAACGAGGCGCTGATTGCATTTCTCAAAGAAAGCGGCAGCACCGCCGCCTGACTCAGAGCCTCAGTAGAGGCCCCTGCCCGCCAGAAGTTCTTGCGGCGGTCCGCGGCGTTCGACCGGCGCATACGCATCGACGGTTCGCACCGCAGGCCTGTAGTTGCTGTTCTGCTCGTAGCTGACAGCCCGCGGATTTTCGAGAACCCGGCCGTCGGACCGGCGGCTGCGGGCCGACGACATCTCCGACGTGGCGTTGATCGAAGAGGCATCTGCGGACGTATTGCCGAGCGTGTAAGGCCGTCCTTCCGGCACCGGGACATCGGCGCGCACGGCATGAACCGAACCCGACATGTCAGGAACGAACGGCCGCGCCGACGCGATCCGAACGCTCGAAGGCGACGGTGCCGGCTCGCCGGTGCGCAACGTTGCGAGCAACTGGCGATCGTCCGAGCCTTCCAGCGGCGCGCGGCCGACATATTCGACACGAACGCGAGCCACACCGTTGCTGCGGAAATCAAGCAGCTGCGCGGCGCGGTTCGAGACGTCGATCAGGCGATTGCCGTGATACGGGCCGCGGTCGTTGACGCGGACGATCAGCGACTTGCCGTTGCTGAGATTGGTGACGCGCGCATAAGACGGCAGCGGCATCGTGGGATGTGCGGCAGTCAGCGAGGTCATGTCGAAGACTTCGCCGTTGGCGGTCAGACGACCGTGGAAGTCGTCGCCATACCAGGAAGCCATGCCCTCCTGGCGATAGTGTGGATTTTCTTGCGGCACATAAAGCCGGCCGCCGACGGTGTAAGGCTTGCCGACGCGATAAGTACCGCCGCCTTTCGGAACGGATTCACCGAACGCCACCACGCGGGGGCTGCTGGAGACGCCATACTTCGGATCGACCCGACTGGCGAATTTTCCCGACGATGCGCAGTTCGCCAGCAGCAGGCAGGCGCCGACAGCGGTGGCTGCCCGCGCCGCATAAACGAAAGTGGCTGACCTGCGAATCCCCATGTGCCCCAAATACCATTGCCGCAGCCGCCTGCCCAGTTACGGCAGCCGCGTCCCCTGACCTACCCGGCGTTCTATATGCTCAGGTGTGAACATATCGACGTGCAAACACGGCGGAAATGGGGTGAGCTGTCTGTGTGGTAAACCATTGGTTGCTTTTGCGGCGGCCGCCAGCAGAGCGGGTTTGCCATTGGGAGATAAACGTCAGACCGAACGGATCGGAGGCCGCGCGATGTTTCAGTGCAATCGATGCCGCATGCAGACGCGACGCCAGCGCCTCTCGACAGCCTCGTCAAGTCTTGCGAAATCCGTATAGTTGCGGTCACTTGCAACGACTTGCAGAAAATTCAGAAGAGGAAGCGCGCGATGTTCTCCCACGTCATGATCGGCACCAACGACCTCGACAAGGCGAAGTCCTTCTACGACAAACTGCTCGGCACGCTGGGCATTTCGCCTGCAATCGTCGACCGACACCGGATTTTCTACCGCACCAAGACCGGCACGTTCTCGGTGTCCAAGCCGATCGATGGCAAACCCGCCACCCCGGCCAATGGCGGCACGATCGGCTTCCTCGCCAAATCGCAGGAAGAGGCAGACGCGTGGCATGCTACCGGCGTCGCCAACGGCGCGACGACATGCGAGGACCCGCCCGGCATCCGTGACAACGGTGACGTGAAGTTTTATCTGGCCTATTTGCGCGACCCTGACGGCAACAAGCTGTGCGTCCTGCATCCGGTAAAATAACCGGCGCTCGAGGGGTACGCAGGACCTGCGTACCCCAAACGGCGCCCACGGCGGTCCGAGCAGGCATACCATAACGCGATTGCAGCGCTCTGTTGGCGTAGACGCGCCAATCGCCCCTTTCCCTCCCTGTCCGGCTTTGCTAAGGGCCTGATCTTCGCGGAAGGGTGGCCGAGTGGTTTAAGGCACCGGTCTTGAAAACCGGCGTGCCTGCAAGGGTACCGTGGGTTCGAATCCCACCCCTTCCGCCAGTAAAAACAATGCGGCAAAGCGCATCGGCTCAATGCGCAGGAACGTCAAAAGAGGACATTTGATGCCGATGCTGCGACCGGAAGATGCCCCGGAGGCATTCCAGTCCGCATGGAATGTTCACGACATGGAGTCCTTTGGGAAGCTCTTCGCCGATAACGCGACTTTCGTGAATCGTTTCGGGCACTACGTGCGCGGTGTCCATGAAATCGTCGCCCTTCATCGTCCGATACATGAGACAATTTATCGGGATTCGACTCTGAAGAACGAATTGATCGACGTGGTTCCCCTTGGGGATGATGCCGCGATCATACATTTCTGGAGCCGGCTCACGACCGGGCCAGCACATCCGGCCGGCGCGCACAAGATCGACACGTTGATCCTTGCCGTACTCGCGCGCCGCGATGGCGTCTGGCGGTTCCAGGCGGTTGAGAACGTCACTTTGACCAACCCCCGCACCGGAGAAATCGTCCTGAGGGACGATCCGACCCATCGCTGACTGGGATCGTCCAAGAGGAATTTCCGTCTGCCGATACGATCGGTGTTTCATCCGGCAACCCTCGATGCCCTCCTCAGCGGCCGACGGAACATCTCTGCGACGGCCACGCCTGCAAGCGCCATCGCACCGCCGATCACGTGATAGGGCCGCACCGGCTCGCCTAGCAGTACGATTGCGCCGGCTGCCGTAAGGACGGGCAACAAGTTCATGAACAGCGCACAGCGGTTCGGCCCGAGAATATCCACCCCTCGAACCCACAGGAACGGAAGCACGACCGAAGCCAGACCGCCCGCATAGGCAATGAGCGGCAGAGTTTCGGCGTTGAGCGCGCGCAGGTGCGCCGGGGTAGCGAGAAAGGCCGGAAACATGATCATCAATGCAAAGAGCGCTTGCATATAGGTCGACTGCCAGCCGACGACCGGAATATTCCAGCGCTTCAACAGGACGCCGTAGAGAGCATAAACCAGAGCCGCGATGAACATGAGCGGATCGCCCAGGTGCACCCCATTTCGCGCCAGGGAAACGGGATCGCCGCTGCTGACCAGATAGATCAGCCCGATGAGCGACAGGACACCGCCGCCGACCATGCCGGTCGTTGGTGTCTCCCCGAGCATGAGAGCGCTAAGCGCCATCGTCAGCAGCGGTGTCAGCGCGGTAAACACCGCCATATTCGTTGCCGTCGTACTCTCGGCTGCGAGATAGGACAGGCTCTGGAACAGGCACATGGCCAGAAAGCCAAGGATTGCGAACTGGCCCAGATGAGACCAGATCACCGCGCGGTTGCGCCATGCGGGCCTGGCGACGAACGCACTCATCAAGGCGACCGCGAGCAGAAGCCGGTAAAAGGTGATCGCCTCGGGCCCGATCGTGTGGGCCGACAGTCGCGAGACGATGACGTTCCCGGCCCAGAGAACGATGGCGAAGAACGGATAGAGATATGCCGTTTTGTTTTTCATGATGCCAAGCCTTGAACTTCGTGTGGTGAAGCCGGCTTAGCGCTGTTCCAAAAGTCCGTATCGCTCTAGAATGACCGAGCTTAGAGAGTTTGAGACATGATGGACGAGCGAACGAAACGCCACCTGGATTTCCATGACACATCGCGCGCCATGGCCGCGATGGAGGTGGATTATCCGGACGGATCCTCGACCGGCCTTCATGCTCATCCACGGGGCCAGCTTCTCTATGCGATCGAGGGCGTCATGATCGTCCACTCCAAGGTGGGGTCATGGGTCGTGCCGCCCAACCGGGCCATATGGCTCCTTCCGGACATCGAACACGAAGTGAGAATGCACGGTGAAGTGAAGATACGAACCGTGTTCATCGAGCCTTCGGTTGCGCCGCATCTTCCGGATACGAACTGCGTCATCGCCGTCTCGCCGCTGCTTCGCGAGCTAATCGTCGCGGCGGCACGCATACCGCTCGATTACAAAGAGGACGGTCGGGACGGCCGGCTGATGCGCCTCATGCTTGACGAGCTGCACGAGTCGGATGTCCTCCCCTTGCATCTGCCAATTCCGGACGAGGCGCGCATCAAGATCATCTGCCAGGCACTCATCGACAATCCTGCAGACGCCTCTACGGCCGCCCAATGGGGAAAGCGGCTCGGCCTGACGGCCAAGACCGTGCACCGGCTGTTCGCAAAAGAAACAGCCATGAGCTTCGCGCAATGGCGCCAGCAAGCCCGTCTGCTACGTGCCCTGCAACGGATCGCCGGCGGCGACCGCATCATCGACGTCGCATTCGATTGCGGCTACGCCAGTCAAAGCGCCTTCACCGCCATGTTCCGGCGGCATTTCGGAATGCCGCCATCGGAGTTCTATCGATAGTGCCCCTCACCTGCGGAAGGTCTTGATCTCGGACACGCTGCCGTCGCGATAGGTCAATTCGACCGACACCGATTTGGTGGCTGGCGGCAGCTTTACATACGGCGTGACGTCGGACGGAATCGAGATCGGATCCTTGGGATTACATGGCGGCAATTTCAGCGCCTTGTCCGGCACAGCACTGTCGATACCGATGCGCACGTCGCGGATCGCGCAGCGATAGGACATCAGGTGAGTGTAATAGACCAGTAGTCCATTGAACTCGCTGAACGACAACCAGCTAGTGGCGGTCATGTCCAGGATTTTGCGCTGATCCTTGATCAACGCTGCTTCGGGATCGAACCTGATCGGAAACGGTCCCTGAATTTCGCCATTGGCATCGACGTAACGGACCATGATGGTCCCGGCCGGTGCGTCGGCGGGCAGCTCGATCGAAGGATTGGGAATCCGTTTCCGGGTGCGAGGGTCGAGCAGATCGAGGAAACCGGTCTCCTTGAATGCACCGCTGTCGCCTAACCGCCATGAAATTCCGAGCGTGGCATCGGCAATCGAGAACACCACGGTCCATCCGCCGTTGTGACGGGAGAACATCGCGATCGGCGCGTTGAGGCTCTCCTGCTGTTGCTGTGGTGGCGCGATGGCTGGACTGGAAATCGGCGGCAGCGCTGCAACCTGTGTCTTGCCTTCAACTGGATTAGCCTGAGCAATCGGCTTAGGTGCGGCCGTGCCGTTGAGGAAGACATCGTCGACCATCTGGTCGAAGTAAACCGGTACTTGCCGGTGCTTTACGGTTTCGGCCATCTCGCTGACGACACGCCGCGTGCGCTGGGCGATCTGGACCAGGTTCTCGCCCGGTTGCAGGAGCTCTTTGGCAAAGGCGCGAGTGAAAACGGAATTGGGATCGGTGTCGTTGTTGGATAGGCGATCGAGCGCGGTCTGGCGCGGACCGGCCGAAAACACCGAAAAGACTCCTTCCGGTAAACTGTTCATCGGTGCAAGACCGCCTCGGCCGGCGACAGCGCGGGTACCGGTCCGCTCGAACGGATTGTTGCGGCAGGCATCGAGAACGATGATCGAACTGCGCGCCCCGCGGTTTTGCAGGCGCTCGACGATACGGTCGGCGAGGATCGAGGCGTCGCGAACGAGATCCTCCTGCCCTTCGGTGGCGGCCGGAACGTCGGTCGGCAGCAGGTAGTTCTGGCCTGCGATTTCGAAGCCGTGTCCCGCGTAAAAAAAGAACGCGGTGTCGCCCGGTTCGATTGCGGTATCGAACGCCAGCAGCGTCTGGCTGAAGGCCTTCCGGGTCTGGTTTTCTGCGATCATCACGTTGAAGCCCAGTTGCTTCAGCGTATCGGCCATGGTGCGGGCGTCGTTGACGGCTTTCTGCAGCTTCGGGACGTTGCGATAGTCGTTGTTGCCGACGACCAGAGCGACACGCTTCGCGGCGCAGGCGGGATTTGCAGCGATAACGGCAAGCCCAAGGAGCGTTACGGCAACGATGGAGCGCAGAATTTTCACCAGATAGTCCCGAGTCGTTTCGCGGACATGCGGCCGCACAGGTCTCTTGTCGTAGTGTCCGACTTTAACATAGCGGTTCACGATGCGCCCTCCGCCGGCATCATTACCCGCCGGAAAACGCGTTTTCCGGCGAAAACATTAAGGTTTTCAGCGCAAATAGCCGCCCGGTCCATTGACTTTGGCCATTTCGGCCCTATCTTCCGCCACGACGCGGCCCGGCAATCGAAACGCGATGCCCTGGTAAGCCGCTTGATCGTGTTCCGGTATCCCCCGTGCAATTATGCGTGCCGTTCCGGGGTCGAATGCGATAGCCAATTTCCGCGAATCACGACGGCGGATTCGACCAGAGGCTCAATGTCCTTTTCTCAACTCGGCTTGTCCGACAAGGTGCTCGCCGCCGTGGCGGCCACCGGCTACACCACCCCCACCCCCATTCAGGAACAAGCCATCCCACATGTCCTGGCCCGTCGCGATGTCCTCGGCATTGCCCAGACCGGCACCGGCAAGACCGCGGCGTTTGTTCTTCCCATGCTCACGATACTGGAAAAGGGTCGCGCCCGTGCCCGCATGCCGCGCACCCTGATCCTCGAACCGACGCGCGAACTGGCCGCGCAGGTCAAAGAGAACTTCGACCGATACGGTGTCGGACAGAAACTGAATGTCGCCCTGTTGATCGGCGGCGTATCGTTCGGCGACCAAGACCTCAAGCTGACGCGCGGCGTCGATGTTCTGATCGCAACGCCCGGCCGGCTACTCGACCACACCGAACGCGGCGGCCTGCTCCTTACCGGCGTCGAACTGCTGGTGATCGACGAAGCGGACCGCATGCTCGACATGGGCTTCATCCCGGACATCGAGCGGATCTGCAAACTGGTCCCCTTCACCCGGCAGACGCTGTTCTTCACGGCGACCATGCCGAACGAAATCCGCCGGGTCACCGAAACCTTCCTGCATAATCCCGAGAAGGTCGAAGTATCCAAGCCCGCATCGACCGCGGTCACCGTCACCCAGTCCCAGGTATCGACCGGCCGCGAGCCACACGAAAAGCGCGAGACGTTGCGACGCCTCCTTCGGGACGCCAAGGACCTCAAGAACGCGATCATCTTCTGCAACCGCAAGCGCGAGGTCGCGCTTCTGCACCGATCGCTTCAGAAGCATGGATTTAGCGTCGCCGCCCTGCACGGCGACATGGACCAGACCGCGCGAATGGCGGCACTGGACCAATTCCGCAAAGGCGAACTTCCGCTGCTGGTCGCATCCGACGTCGCCGCCCGCGGTCTCGACATTCCCGAAGTCAGCCACGTCTTCAATTTCGATGTTCCCCACCATCCAGACGACTACGTACACCGCATCGGCCGCACCGGCCGCGCGGGCCGTAGCGGAACGGCGATTTCCATCGTCAACTCTGCAGACCACAAGTCGATCGCCGCGATCGAGCGATTGATCGGGCAACCAATTCCCCATGCCGAACTTTCGCCCTCCGCAGTTTCGCCAGCCGAAACCGCCGTTGATGCGGAACGAAGCCATGAGGCTCCTGCCGAGCATCGCGAACGCGATGGCCGCAAGCCGCGACGCCGTTCGCGCCGGTCGGGTGAAGGCCGCCCAAGCGAGGGGCGTTCAAGCTCCCCGCGCCATCCGGTGGCGGCAGCCGTGTCAGAGACTCCCTCGATCGGCCGCACCCTTGCTCCGCAGCAGAAGCGCGAATCCATCTCCGAAGCCGCCGATCACTCTCACCTCCCGGCCTTCCTGCTCCGACCGATCCGCGCCCGCGGCTGACCACCGGGCGGATCGTTTACGGGTCGTTCATTGTCGTCCTCTAGTTTTAGCGGATACTTTTAGCTTTTCCGCGGCTGAGGAACAGGCAGAACGGCCTGTTATCGGAGACGACACGAGTGGCTGGATTCGTCGACGAGCATGAACGCACCATGGCGTTCGCGGAGATTGCGCTCGGCCAGATTAAATCGCTGCGTCTGACAGCCGTGCCGCGTAACTACGAAATCTGGTACGTCTACGCGACCGGCTCCAATCCCGCACTCAACAAGATCGTCAACGAAGTCCTCGCTCGCCAAGGCAAGCTGACCGAATCCGACCTCGATCATATCTATCAGACCTACCTGTCTCCGACCCGAACCACGGATCGGATCGACAAGGTCGGCGTGCGCATCATTCACGAAATCGATGACGTCATGAACGTCATCACTGACGCACTCGGGCTGACCACTAATTTCAGCAATCACCTGGCGGATGCCAATCAACGGTTGACGCAGGCTGCAAGCCGCGAGCAGATCAAATCCGTCATCGAAATGCTGGTGCGGTCCACGCACGAGATGCAGCAGACCAACAAATCTTTGGAAAGTCGTCTCGCTGCATCGAAGCAGCAGATCAACGACCTGCAGCACAATCTCGAGGCCATCCGCGCTGAGACGATGACAGATCCGCTGACAGGTCTCGGCAATCGCAAGTATTTCGACCGTGCGGTGATCGAGACCGTCAAACAGGCCAAGCAAAGCGGCGAACCGCTCTCGCTATTGATGTTCGATATCGATCATTTCAAATCGTTCAATGACAACTACGGCCACCTCACCGGCGACCAGGTGCTGCGACTGGTGGCGATGTCGCTACGCCAGACTATCAAAGGCAAGGATATCATCGCGCGCTATGGCGGCGAGGAGTTTGCAGTGGTGCTGCCGAATACGGCTCTCCGCCAGGCGCTTTCCGTCGCCGACAACATTCGTCGCGCGGTGATGTCGAAAGAGTTGAAGAAGAAATCGACCGGAGAAATCCTCGGCCGCGTCACCATTTCGGTTGGAGTATCCATGCTGCAGCCGGATGACAGCACAGATTCCCTGATCGAGCGCGCCGACGCCTGTCTCTACGCAGCCAAACGCAGTGGCCGTAACCGCGTCATTTGCGAGGCCGATCCAGAGTTCTCAGCCGAAGGCCGCATTCAGGTTGCTTGATGTCGCGCCAAGCCTGAATTGGATCGCCAATCCAGCCGACAATTTCAACTCTTCGAACGCCGTACCTTCTTGGCAGGCTTGCTACTTTTCTTTTTCACGGCTTTGCTTCGCGTAGCGGTTCGGCGCGGTCGTTTCGAAGCCGCCGCCTGTCTGGCTGCAGCGAGGGCGTCCCTCGCCCACACGCTCAGTTCTTCGGTATCGTCGAACAATCGATCCGGCAGTTGCCAGTAAGACTTGACGATGATGGTTTTGCTGCGCGTCGTATATTGAAACGGCTGGCATCCTTCGGCCTCGAAGCGCGGAATGGTGCGCTCATCGGCTCGCAAATAGAGACCGCTACGCAATGCGAGAGCGAAATTGATCCCGTCGGCCGAGATACCGTAACCGCTGAACATCCTCCGGATGGCGACCGGTCCGAAGTCCGCGAACAGGTCCATGAGGAAATCGCGGTCCATGGGCCACGCCCGGTGCGCTACCCGTCGACCTTGGCCGGGGTCAGTTGAACGGATTCGCCGCAGCCACAGGCACCAACCTGATTCGGGTTGTTGAAGACGAACTGGGCGGACATCTTGTCCGTCTTGTAGTCCATCTCGGTTCCCAGCAGGAACAGGACCGCCTTGGGATCGACCAGAATTTTCACGCCCTTGTCCTCGACCACTTCATCGGTGGGCCGGACGTCATGGGCGTACTCGACCGTGTAGGACTGGCCTGCGCAGCCGCCATTCTTGATCCCGACCCGCAGTCCCACGATCTCGGAATCCGCACGTTTGGTCAGTTCTTCGATCCGCGACGCCGCTGCTTCCGTCAACCGCATGACTTGCGGACGGGGACGCGGCTTGGGCTTGCTGACGGCGGCGGGTGCGTTCATTGCGGCTGATCTCCTCGCGACTTCCGACAAATCGGCGCGCGACTACTATGCGCCTAAAATAACAACGAAATCCCTGGTGTGAAGGTCCGGCCGAATGAATTCGGATAGAACCGTTCGCAGCTCATACTGTTCCGATCGATTTCCTCTGTTTCTTTAGCATTTCATGACATATATTTGAAGAAGCTAAACATTTACGCACAATCATTGCCCGGACTTTTCGTTATCCCGGGCACGGTTGTTGACGCAGATGACGATCGGTGGATGCAGGATACTTTGCCAGCATCGCGGCCGGGCGAATCGGACGTCCGACTAGGTTGCCTTTGCAGTTCGGGCAGGCCCCGCTGAAAACGGATTCGGCGCAATCTGCGCAGAATGTGCACTCGAACGTACAAATCCGGGCATCGAGGCTGTCCGGCGGCAGATCACGATCGCAGCATTCACAATTCGGCTTCAGCTCCATCATGGCCGGTCCTCCTGATAGTAGGCAGGGTTTGGTTGCTCCCGGGCCGTTAGCGGCCCTTGAAGCGCGGCGGGCGCCTGCCCAGGAACGCCGCAACGCCCTCCTTGTGATCCTCGGTCAGGCTCGCAAGGGCAAACTGATCGACGTCCATATGGCTTGCAAGGTCGTCGAGCGCATGCGCCAGCCGATTGACGGTCAATTTGGTCATGGCAACCGAGATTGGCGGCTGCCGGGCAACCTTCTCGGCCAGCACCATGGCCCGTTCGAAGGCCTTGCCCGGTTCCGCCAGTTCCTCCACCAGCCCCCAATCATACGCCTCGGTGGCGCTGATCCGCTGGTCGGCCAGAATGACGGCCTGCTTGGTCCGAGCGGGTCCCATCAGATGCAGCATGCGTGGCACGCTCTGCCAGCTCATGTTCATGCCGAGGCCTATTTCCGGCACCCGCATATGTGCGTCCCGCGCCATCACCCGGAAATCCAGCGCTACCGCAAGCGCCACGCCGCCGCCGATGCAGAAGCCTTCGATGGCGCCGATGGCGATCTGCTCCATCTCCTGCCAGGCATGGGACAATCGCGGCCCCAGTTTCAGATGACGACGCAGCGAACCGATGTCCATGGTCGCACGGCTGCGGCCTTCGGGGTCCTTCAGATCGAAACCGGCGCTGAAGGCCTTGGCATTGCCGGCCAATATCACGACCGAGGTTTTGGCATCGTCCTCGAAGCTGCGCGCGGCGTCGGTGAGTTGCCGCAGCGCGTCGGGCGACAGCGCGTTGATGCCATCGCCGCGGTCGAAATGGACCACGGCGATCCGTCCCTCTGGTCCGAGGCCTTTCTCGATCTTGACGAAATCCGCCATCGTTTGCTCCGCGATGTTGTTGTCATTGTTGCGTCAGATGCTAGCTGAGTCTGATGCTCGACAGGCTCAATATCTTGGGCGTATTCTGACACAATGACGGAACATCACGACGATCACGGCCATCACCACCACGATCACGATCATTCGGAATTGTCCGAAACCGAGCTTCGCGTTCGCGCGCTCGAGACGGTTCTCGCCGAAAAGGGCTACATCGAATCCGCTGCGCTGGATGCGATTATTCAGGCCTATGAAACCAAGATAGGCCCACATAACGGTGCACGCGTCGTCGCCAAGGCCTGGACCGATCCGGCTTTCAAGAAGGCATTGCTGGAGGATGGGACCAAAGCGGTCGGGACGCTCGGTCATGTCAGCCGCGTCGGCGATCATCTGGTAGTGATCGAGAATACGCCGCAGCGCCATAACATGGTCGTTTGCACGCTGTGCTCCTGCTATCCGTGGGAAATGCTGGGGCTTCCGCCCGTATGGTACAAGGCTGCGCCCTATCGCTCGCGTGCCGTGAAGGACCCGCGCGGTGTGCTTACGGATTTCGGTGTGAGCGTGCCGAACGACGTCGAAATTCGCGTATGGGATTCCACGGCCGAGACCCGCTTCCTCGTATTGCCGATGCGACCGCCCGGAACCGAAGGCTGGAGCGAGCAACAGCTCACCGAACTCGTCACCCGCGACTCGATGATCGGCACCGGCTTTCCGAAGATGCCGGGAGCGCCGTCATGAATGGCGTGCACGACATGGGCGGCATGGACGGGTTCGGCAAGGTCGAGCCCGAGTTGAACGAGCCCATGTTCCATACCGAATGGGAAGCACGGGTGCTCGCGATGGTCCGCGCGATGGGCGCGGCCGGCGCGTTCAACATCGATACGTCGCGGTTTTATCGCGAAGCATTGCCACCGGACGTCTATCTGGCGAGTTCGTACTACAAAAAGTGGCTGCTTGGCCTCGAAGACATGCTGGTCGCCAAGGGTTACATCACGGCCGATGAAGTAAAGGCCGGCCATGCATCAGCTCCATCTAAGCCGCTCAAGCACGGCGGCTTTCAGATCGACGATGTCGAGCGCGTCATGGTCCGTGGTAAATTCGGCCGCCCGGCTCCAGCGCCAGCGAAATTCAAGGCCGGCGATCGTGTGCGCGCCAAGAACATTCATCCTGCCACGCATACGCGCTTGCCGCGCTATGTACGCGGCCATCTCGGCGTGATCGAGCGTGATCACGGTTGCCATGTGTTTCCGGACACGGCTGCAAACGAAGCGGGAGAAAACCCGCAATGGCTCTACACCGTGGTGTTCGACGGAAAGGAGCTGTGGGGCGCCGATGCCGATCCCACGGTCAAGATTTCCATCGATGCGTTTGAGCCATATCTGGAGTTGGCATGACTAGTCTTGCTGCGGCGCAGGTCGCAACCGGCGCCGTCCCGAGCATTCCCCGCGACGATGATGGGCCGGTTTTCCGCGAACCTTGGGAAGCGCAGGCATTTGCCATGGCGCTCAGCCTTCACGAACGCGGGCTGTTCACATGGAACGAATGGGCAGCAGCTTTGGCGGCAGAAATCAAGCGCGCGCAGGCAGCAGGCGACCCCGACACCGGCGAGACCTATTACCGTCATTGGCTCGCAACATTGGAAAATCTCGTCGCCGAAAAAGGCGTGACGTCAGCGCACAACCTTCGCCGCTATCGCGACGCCTGGGATCACGCGGCCGATCGCACGCCGCACGGCAGGCCAATCGAACTTCGAGCGGACGATTTTCACGACTGACGTGCGCGTGCAGCCGCATATTGCTGCCAGCCTTTGGCACGCAGTTGACACGCAGGGCATTTGCCGCAGCCATAGCCCCAGTCGTACCGCTCTCCGCGCTCACCGAGATAGCAGGTGTGCGATTGGTCGCGGATCAGGTCGACCAGCGCTGCTCCACCAAGCTCATCGGCCAGCGCCCATGTCGCTGCCTTGTCGAGCCACATCAGCGGCGTATGCAGCTCGAATTGCCGGTCCATGCCGAGATTGAGCGCGGTCTGTAGCGCCTTGATCGTCTCATCGCGGCAGTCCGGGTAACCGGAGTAATCGGTCTCGCACATGCCGCCGACAATGTGCCGGATACCGCGCCGATACGCCAGTGCAGCCGCGAAGGTGAGAAACACCAGATTGCGGCCCGGCACGAATGTGTTCGGTAAGCCCCCCTCATCCATTTCGATCGCGACATCGCGGGTCAGCGCGGTTTCCGAAATCGTGCCGAGGGTCGGAATCTCCAGCGTGTGATTATCCGCCAGACGGGAGGCCCATTCGCCGCTGATGCGTTTCATGCCAGCAAGCAAAGCATCGCGGCAATCGAGTTCGATGACGTGCCGCTGCCCGTAATGAAAGCCAAGCGTTTCAACGCGCGCGAAGCGCGACAGCGCCCACGCGAGACAGGTCGCGGAATCCTGCCCGCCTGAAAACAACACCAGCGCGGTGCCTTGCTCAAGATCACTGCTCATAATCAGCCCCATAGCATCACCGGCCGTAACCGCCAAACGCGGCTGGAAGCACACGATGCATTTTTGCTGGGCTGGACCGGCATCTTCCGGCATAGAATGTCGATCCTCCATTCGCCGGTGTGCAATGACCCCTTCCCGCGATATCTCCCGCCTGCTCGACATCATGGCCCAGCTACGTACTCCCGTGACAGGTTGTCCATGGGACCTCGAACAGGACTTTTCGACCATCGCGCCTTATACGGTCGAGGAGGCTTACGAGGTAGCCGACGCCATCGCGCGAAACGATCTTCCGGATCTGTGCGACGAGTTGGGCGATCTGCTGCTGCAAGTCGTGTTCCACGCGCGCATGGCCCAGGAACAAGGCGCGTTCGCATTCGGTGACGTCGTCGAGGCAATCACGCGCAAGATGATCAGGCGCCATCCGCACGTCTTCGCGGACAAGGATGGCAACCTGACATCATCGGATGTGAAAGGCGCATGGGATCGGATCAAGGCCGAAGAAAAGGCCGAACGCGCCGCGCGCAATCCGGCGGCCGTAGCCGAACGCTCTTCGCTTCTCGCGAGCATCAAAGCCGGTCAGCCGGCATTGGCGCAAGCGATGCAACTGCAGCGAAAAGCCTCCAGCGTTGGGTTCGACTGGAACGACCCTCGCGCGGTTCTCGACAAGATCCGTGAAGAGGCCGACGAGATCGAAGCTGCCCTCGATCGTGGCGACCGGCGCGAAGTCGCCGACGAGACTGGCGACCTGATGTTCGCACTTGTGAACCTTGCGCGTCACGTCCACGCCGATCCGGAGCTTGCGCTCCGCAGGACCAACGCAAAGTTCGAACGCCGTTTCGCCTACATCGAACGAGCCCTGTCTGCGAAGGGCCGTTCTCTGGAGGACGCATCGCTCACTGAGATGGATGCGCTGTGGAACGAGGCCAAAACCAAAGAGGCGGCGGACTGAACGATCCGCCACCTCTTCACTTCAATCGCGAGAGTCTGGAATTTCGCGTAATTCTCAAACGCCCGTCTGCGAGATGAACTTGGTGTTGAGATAGGCTTCCATGGCCTCGATGCCGCCCTCAGACCCGTAGCCGGAATCCTTGACGCCGCCGAACGGGTTTTCCGGCATTCCGAGCCCGACGTTGTTGATGGCAACCATGCCGCTTTCGATTGCCGCGCCGATCGCCGTTGCCGTCTTGGTCGAACTGGTGAAGGCGTAGGACGCGAGGCCGTATGGCAGGCGGTTGGCTTCTTCGGCAACCTCATCGAAGGTGTTGAATGGCGAAATCAGTGCCAGCGGACCGAACGGTTCTTCGTTCATGGCACGTGCGTCTTTCGGAACGTCGCTCACCACGGTGGGTTCGAAGAAGTAGCCCTTGTTGCCGATGCGATGGCCGCCGGCATCGAGCTTGGCCCCCTTCGCAACGGCATCCTGAACGAAGCCCTCGATGGCCGGAATACGCCGCGCATTCGCCAGCGATCCCATCTTCGACTCCGGATCGAGCCCATTGCCGACCTTGATCGCCTTTGCAGCGGACACGAATTCGTTGACGAAATCCTTGTAGACCTTGTCCTGCACTAAAAGGCGGGTCGGTGCGATGCAGACCTGGCCTGCGTTGCGATATTTCGCACCCAGGATGATCTTCGCCGCGCTGGCGACGTCGGCGTCGTTGAACACGATTGCCGGCGCATGACCGCCCAGCTCCATCGTCGCGCGCTTCATATGCTGACCCGCGAGCGCAGCAAGTTGCTTGCCCACGACGGTGGAGCCCGTGAACGAAATCTTGCGAATGATCGGGTGCGGGATGAGATATTCGGAAATCTCAGCGGGCACGCCGAACACCAGGTTGACGACACCGGCCGGGACACCAGCATCGACGAAAGTCTTGAGCAATGCGGCTGGCGACGCGGGCGTTTCTTCGGGTGCCTTGACGATGATCGAGCAACCTGCGCCGAGCGCTGCGGACAGCTTGCGGCATACTTGATTGATCGGGAAATTCCATGGCGTGAAGGCCGCAACCGGACCGACTGGCTCCTTCACCGCCAGCTGGTAAATACCCGGGCCGCGCGCGGGGATCACCCGTCCATAGGCGCGCCGTGCTTCCTCTGCGAACCAGTCGATCACATCGGCCGCGGCCAGCGTTTCGATCTTGGCTTCGGCTAATACCTTGCCCTGCTCCATCGTCATCAGCGTCGCAATGGAATCTGCGCGCTCCCGCATCAGGTCCGCCGCCTTGCGCATGATCCTGGATCGGTCGAGCGCAGACATTGCGCGCCAGACCTTGAAACCCTGGGCTGCTGCTGCCAGCGCTTCATCGAGATCAGACTGATCCGCGTGGGCGACTGTGCCGATGACTTCCTCGGTCGCGGGATTGAGCACCGGGATCGTCCGGCCCGAGCTGCTGGCGCGCCACTTGCCGTTGATAAGCAACAATGTGTCTTGATAGGCCACCTGGTTCTCCCACGTTGGTGCGGTTCTGGTTGGAGGCATGGAATAGTCGCCTGCCAAATCGGGTCAAGTGCTTCAGGCGAAAAGCTGCGTTGCGGCGTTAGCTTCGAGCGATGGCGGTGATTATGCCCCGCCCGGTTCATCTGGCGATACAGCCGCGGGCGCCGCGCCAAACCGGTTGATCACGATATCGCGCTTGGTTTCGTCCACCCGAACCGTCATATCGAATTTGCCGTCGCGTAGCGTCTTCGCGAGAATTTCTGCATTGCGATGCAACCAGCTGATGCCGGCGCCGTCGGCTGCGTCGATGGTGAGGGTCAACGTTACCCGGCTTTCGGCCAGTCGATCCTCTATAGCCATCAGCAGCGTGTTGATGCCCTCGCCGGTTTCCGCCGAGACCAGATAGCACGGCCGTTCGGGTGGCCGCCGCGCGGCGATATTCACAAGGTTCTCGCGTTCTTCAGGCGTGAAGCGGTCGATCTTATTCCAGACCTCGAGAACGTTTGCGCCGGCATCCGGATCGATCCCAAGCTGCCGCAACACGATGTCGACATCCCGCTCCTGAGCCTCGGCGTCTTCATGGGAAATGTCGCGAACGTGGAGAATGACGTCAGCCTCCATCACCTCCTCCAGCGTGGCACGAAAGGCCGCCACCAACTGTGTTGGCAGGTTCGAAATGAATCCGACCGTATCGGACAGCATCGCCTTGCCGCCATGCGGCAGCGCGAGCGCGCGCAAGGTCGGATCAAGCGTCGCAAACAACATGTCCGCGGCCTGAACATCAGCCCGCGTCAGTCGATTGAACAGCGTCGATTTTCCGGCATTGGTGTACCCGACCAGCGCGACCACGCGATATGGTACTCGTTGGCGGCCGGCGCGGTGCAGCCGACGGGTGGCTTGCACCTTCGTGAGTTCATTTTCGATCCGCGTGATGCGATCGCCGATCAGCCGGCGATCCGCCTCGATCTGCGTTTCACCGGGACCGCCGAGAAAGCCAAAACCGCCGCGCTGGCGTTCCAGATGGGTCCACGAGCGGACCAGCCGGCTTCGCTGATAATTGAGGTGTGCAAGCTCGACCTGCAGCGCACCTTCCTTGGTCTTGGCGCGACGCCCAAAGATCTCCAGGATCAGCCCGGTGCGGTCGAGCACCTTGATGCCCCACGCCTTCTCCAGGTTGCGTTGCTGAATCGGCGATAGTGCACAGTCCAGGATTGCCAGATCGACGCCATGGCTGCCGATCAAGCCAACGATTTCCTCAACCTTGCCTTTGCCGAGATAGGTTGCCGGCCTGATCTGACTGATCGGTGCGATCACCGCCTCGACAACACTCAGGTCGATGGCGCGCGCGAGCCCGACGATCTCTTCCAGCCGTGCTTCGGAATCGCGCACGACATGAGATGCCGCCGCGGCGTCTGGGTCGCCGCGCCGTAGCCGCAAATATGGCCCGATGACGATTGCCTGACCGGTCGATGTCCCCTGCATCGACTGCGGCCGATCGCGGCGCCCGTCACGGTTGTACGGTTCCAATCAGGCTGCTCTCACGCCGGAGCATCCTCGCCGCCTTCGAACAACTGGATCGGTGCGCCCGGCATGATCGTCGAAATCGCATGCTTGTAGACAAGCTGCGAATGTCCATCGCGCCGAAGCAACAGGCAGAAATTGTCGAACCAGGTGACGATACCCTGCAGCTTGACGCCGTTCACCAGAAAGATCGTCAGCGGCGTCTTGGTTTTCCGTACGTGATTGAGGAAGGTGTCTTGTAAGTTTTGTGCGCGGTCTGCCGCCATTGTTTTTTTCTCGCAATCTCGTTTGCTTCTTTTTATTGATCCCGAACGAGACACCCTTTTTGTTGTCTGGGCCCCCGTCCAGTGCCGCTCTCCCCTGAGATCCCCCTCTGAGGTCGCTGCCGCCCGATTAGAAGGCAGCTATCGCCTTTAGGCAAGATGGATAAGCGGCCAACCGCGGCAAAGACATCGAAAGATCATGAAAAAGCTGAAAACCGGTGGAATTCCTCCCGCAAACGCAGGGAGATAGGCCCCGGCTCCCCTTTCCCGATCCGCTGGTTGTCGATGGCGACCACCGGCATGACGATCTGCGAGGCGGAGGTCACGAACGCCTCAGCGGCCTGCCGGGCCTCGGCCGCTGTGAACGGGCGTTCCTCCAGTTTGATCTGAAGGGCAGCCAGCACGTCCATCAGCACCGCCCGGGTGATGCCGGACAGAATTCCGCTTTCGGCCGATCGGGTGACGACGCTGCCTTGGTCGGTGACGATCCAGGCATTGCTGGAGGCGCCTTCGGTCACGTACCCGTCCGGGTCGACGTACCAGGCCTCGTAGGCACCCTCGTCGCGTGCCGCCTGCTTGGCAAGCACATTGGGCAGCAACGAAACCGATTTGATGTCGACACGCGGCCAGCGATTTTCCGGGACGGTGATGACCTTGATCCCTTTGGCGGCGGTATCCTGATTTTTAGCGAGGTTCAGAGATCGCGCCGTCACGACCACGCTGGGTTGAACGGGCTTCGCCGGAAACGCATGATCGCGCCGCGCAACGCCGCGCGTGATCTGCAGGTAGACGATGCCGTAGTGCACACGATTACGCCGGACGACCTCATGCATCACGACAGCGAGCGACGTCAGCGGCATCGGCATCGCGATCCGCAATTCGCTCAACGAACGTTGCAGCCGCGCCATGTGGCGCGCCATGTCGACCAGACGACCATCACGGATCTCACAAACCTCATAGACCCCATCGGAGAACTGATAGCCGCGGTCTTCGATGTTGACGCAGGCGTCGCGCATATTGCGGTAGAAGCCGTTGACGTAAGCGATGCGCGACATGCTTGTTCCAGTGATCTGTGGTCGACGTCAGCCGACGCCGAGTGCCTTGAGTTTGCGATGCAGCGCCGACCGCTCCATACCGACGAACTCCGCGGTGCGTGAGATGTTGCCGGAAAACCGGCTGATCTGCGCGATCAGGTAGTCCCGCTCAAAGACCTCGCGAGCTTCGCGCAGTGGCAATCCCATGATGTGTTCGCCATTGTTGCCGGTCGGCATCGCCGGCACCATCGAGCCGACATCCTGCGGCAACATATCCGCGGTGATGACGGCTTCGGGGCCGCCGCCGGCAAGGATCATGACGCGCTCGACGTTGTTGCGCAGTTGCCGGACGTTCCCCGGCCAGACATGAGACTGCAGGACCGCCATGGCATCATCGCCGATCTTGCGCTTCGGCAGGCCGGTCGTCATCGAAATCTGTTCCATGAAGTAGTCGATCAGTTCCGGAATGTCCTCGCGCCGTTCGGACAGCGGCGGTACGCGGATCGGCACCACGGAAAGGCGATGATACAGATCCTCGCGGAAACGGCCGGTCGCAATCTCTTCTTCCAGATTGCGTGCCGTCGACGAAACGATGCGGACGTCGACGTGAACCTTGGTGCTTCCTCCCGTGCGCTGGAACGTCTGCTCGACCAGCACCCGCAGAATCTTGTTCTGCGTTTCGCGCGGCATGTCGGCGATCTCGTCGATAAACAACGTACCGCCGTGCGCCTCTTCGAGCGCACCGGCCTTGCGCGGCTGTTCGCCGTTCGACTGCTCGATGCCGAACAACTCCTCTTCCATGCGCTCAGGCGTGATTGCTGCCGCGTTGATCACGACGAACGGACCTTCCGCGCGCGCCGACGCGGCGTGGAGCGTGCGGGCCGCCAGTTCCTTTCCCGATCCGGACGGCCCGACGATCATGATACGGCTGTTCGCCTTGGCCGCGCGCTCAATTGTCTGGCGAAGCTGGTTCATGCAGGCCGACCGGCCGGCGAGCGTGCTCGAGGCTGGAGCCAACTGCTTGAGCTCCCGCACCTCACGCTTCAGCCGCGAAGTTTCCAGCGCCCTCGTCGCCACCAGGATGAGCCGGTCGGATTTGAATGGCTTTTCAATGAAATCATAAGCGCCGCGCTTGATCGCCGCGACAGCAGTCTCGATGTTGCCGTGGCCGGAGATCATAACCACCGGGACCTCGGCGTGATCGCGCTTGATGTGCTCGAGCAATTGCAGGCCGTCGAGCCGGCTGCCCTGCAGCCAGATATCCAGGAAGACAAGATTCGGCCGCCGGTTGGAGATTTCCGCCAGCGCCTGATCGCTGTCACGCGCCGTGCGCGTCGTGAACCCCTCGTCTTCGAGGATGCCTGCGACGAGGTCGCGGATATCTGCCTCGTCATCGACAATCAGAATATCATTCGCCATGCATCACGCCTGTCTTGCTGTCATTGTTGAGTGCCTCGCCGGTGGCTTCTTGTTCAGTCTTTTTTCCGGCTTCGCCCGTTTCGATATCCTTCGGCTGTCCCGAGACCGCGAACCGCAACCGCATCCATGCACCGCGTGCACCCGGGTGAAGCGCCGACGCGTCGTTGAGCTCGATCCCGCCGCCATGGTCTTCCAGCACGCGCCCGACGATGGCGAGGCCAAGGCCGGTGCCCTTCTCGCGGGTAGTCACGTAAGGCTCGAGAAGCCGTGCGCGGCTGACATTGGGCAGGCCGATGCCATTGTCGACGATGTCGATGACGATGTCGTCGTTTTCGCGTGCAGCCGTGACTTCGATGCGGCCCTTGGTGAGGAATTCCGCCGGCACGGCCTCGATCGCTTCCGTCGCGTTCTTGATGATGTTCGTCAGCGCCTGTGAAATCAGCCGCCGATCGAAACGGGCCTTCAGCGGGTCGTCCTTGATATCGGTCTCGATGTCGATATCGGGATGGCCGACGCGCATCAGGAACACGACTTGCCGCACCGTGTCGGCGACGTCCTCACCCTCGATCACGGGCTTTGGCATTCGTGCGAAACGTGAGAATTCATCGACCATGCGGCGAATATCGTCGACCTGCCGCACGATGGTGTCGGTGCATTGTTCGAAGACATTCTTGTCCTGAACGATCACCTTGCCGAACTTTCGACGGATGCGCTCCGCGGAAAGCTGGATCGGCGTCAGCGGGTTCTTGATTTCGTGGGCAATGCGGCGGGCAACATCAGCCCAGGCCGAGGTGCGTTGCGCGGCAACCAGTTCGGTGATGTCGTCCAGTGTGATGATGTAGCTGTCGCGCGCTTGACTGGTGTGCTCGGCGCTCACACGCACCGAGAGGTTGCGTTCGCGCCCTTCCCTGGTGATCGTCACCTGCCCTTGCACTAGGCGCTGCGCACCTTCGCGGGCCTTTTTCATCATATCGTCGAGTTCGGGAATCACCTCAGTCAGCGGGTGACCGAGCGTCTCTGATTCCGAATGGCCGATCAGCTTTTCGGCCGAACGGTTGAGCACGGCAATATTGCCCGCGCCATCGACGCCGACGATCCCGGCGCTGGCCGACGACAGCACCGCCTCGATAAAGCGGCGGCGGCTGTCGATCACATCGCTGGCGCTGACCAGTTCGTCGCGTTGCGTGCGCAACTCCTGCGTCATCTTGTTGAATGTCTCGCCGAGTTGCGCGAGGTCACCTTCGGAGCGCAACACCGGGACCTGGACGTTGAGATCGCCGGTCGAGACCATATTTGCCGCGCCCATCAGGCGGCGGATCGGAGCCACCAGCCAGTTGGCGAAGTTGAGCCCGATCAGCACCGCCGACATCAGCACGGTCAAAGCGATCACCGTGAACATCAGGGCAAAGGCGACCTGGATACCCAGCCGGCTCGCTTCGATATTCGCGTATTCGGCAACGCTGGCCTGGGTTTGTCGAAGTTGTGCGACCACACGCGGGTCTAGTAACCGGGCCACATAAAGAAATGTATCGTCAAAGGCGCGCAGCCGGATCACCGCAGCGACGTAGTTGGCCTCCGTAAAGACGGCGATCTGCGGCTCGGTGTCGTTGACTCCCTTGAGAAAGTCCGGCGCCGGTGTCGTGAAGTCTTGACGGATACCAGTCTGGGCGGATTCCAGGACGTTGCGGTCCTTGTCGATCAGCATGGCGCCGGGAAGATTTCGCTTGGCGGCGCTTTCGGTCAGCAATTGCCGGAAGGTCTGGCGATCCTGATCGAACAGCGGACGGGCATGCGCAATATCGTTGGCCATTCCTATGATATCGCCACGGATGAGCTGCGCGTGCTCCTGCATGTACGCATTTGCGACATTCAACGAGTTCTGGACCACCTCCCGCGTCGGTCCGGAAAACAGCCGGTCCAATCCGCGATCGATGGTCACGTTCGCCACGATGGATACCAATACCGCCGGTATTACCGCGATGATCGAGAACAGGCCGACGATCTGGACGTGCAGCCGGGCAGCCGCCCTGCCCCGACGACGTGCCTGGACGACCTGCCAGACCTCCCGGACGATGATGGCCACCAGCAACAGGATCGTTGCCGTATTGATCAGGAGGAAAGTAACTACGACCGAGCTGGTCGGCGCGATCGGCGTCAGGCCGGTCAGGACGACAAAGGTCAGGAAGGCGGAAAGCAGCGCCAGGCCAACCGCGATCGGCGCCAGCAAGCGACGGAGCGGCCAACCGCTCTGCTCGGCAGCGGACGGATCAAACGAAGGAGCCGGCGTATCTGCGCTGGTCATCGCGGAAATGGCTGAAAATGAAAGCCCCGCCAATTACGGGGACTGGCAAACTGATGCATTCATACAACAATGTTGCTGAATTGCGACAATTCCACGGCGCAGCCGGCCGCGTTCCCCACAATCAAACTACGTATTACCACGAATAGTTCGAGGCGGTCGTGAGAGGCACGGTCGCCCTCTATCCTCCGCTCCGATAGACTTGGATATCGAGATCGCGGATTTTCTTTCGCAGCGTATTGCGGTTGAGGCCAAGCAAATCGGCAGCCCTGATCTGGTTACCGCGGGTGGCCGCCAGCGCAGCGGTCAACAGGGGCAATTCGATTTCCCTCAAAATCCGATGGTAAAGACCCGGCGGCGGGACCCCGTTCGGGAAGCTTGAAAAGTGGGAGGCAAGATACCCTTCCACGGCACCACCAAGGTTTTCGACGCTCTGTATCCCCGCGCCACCGGACATGACAGCCGGGGAAGCGAGTTCGCCATCGATGACCGGGCCGGTAATGACATCCTGCGGATAAAGCGCCGCCAACCGGCGGGCGAGATTTTCCAGCTCACGCACGTTTCCCGGCCATCGGTGCTGCTTCAGCCGTTCGAGCGCCAGCACATCGAGTTTTTTCGACGGCAGGCCATCCTTTTCGGCCAGTGCGAAGAAGTGCCGGATCAGATCGGGCAAATCCTCGATACGCTCGCGCAACGGCGGAAGACGCAATGGCACCACGTTGAGGCGGAAGAACAGGTCTTCGCGGAACAGGCCCTGCTGAATCAGGATGCGGAGATCCTTGTTGCTGGCGGCAACGATGCGCACGTCGGTCTTGATCGCGGTGCGACCGCCGACGGTGGTGTATTCGCCCTGCTGCAGCACCCGCAACAGGCGCGTCTGCGCTTCCATCGGCATGTCACCGATCTCATCGAGAAACAACGTGCCGCCTTCGGCCTGCTCGAAACGTCCCGACGCGCGTGTATTGGCGCCCGTGAACGCACCGCGCTCGTGCCCGAACAATTCCGACTCGATAAGGTCTCGCGGAATCGCTGCCATGTTCACGGCAACGAACGGACCGTTGCGGCGTTTGCCGTAGTCATGGAGCGCACGCGCCACCAGTTCCTTGCCGGTACCGGACTCTCCGGAAATCATCACCGTCAGGTCGGTCTGCATCAACCGCGCCAGTACGCGGTAGATTTCCTGCATCGCCGGCGATCGCCCGACCAGCGGGATCGCATCGAATTCCGATTCATCGTTCTGACTAGCCGCGCGCTCTTTAGGCTCGGACAGCGCTCTTCCAACGATGGCGATCAATTCCTTGAGGTCGAACGGCTTCGGCAGATATTCGTAGGCTCCGCGTTCCGAAGCACGGATCGCGGTCATGAATGTATTCTGCGCGCTCATGACGACGACCGGCAGGTTCGGCCGCAGCTTCTTGATGCGCGGCAGAAGATCGAATGCATTTTCATCCGGCATCACCACATCGGTGATCACCAGATCGCCCTCGCCCTGGCTCACCCAGCGCCACAACGTCGCTGCGTTGCCGGTCAATCTGACTTCATAACCGGCCCGTGACAGCGCCTGATTAAGAACCGTTCGGATTGCGGTATCGTCGTCCGCAACAAGGATGCTGCTCGCTGGCATCGCTATTCCTCACTTGAGATTGACGAAGACAAGGCCGACGTCTCACGTGGATCGTCACCCGTGGCTTCAGAGAAGTTCTTCGTGGTGTTGAACATCGGCAGCAGGACGCGGAACGTCGTCTTGCGCGGCTGTGACTCGCATTCGATGATGCCGCCATGATCGCCAACGATCTTGGCAACCAAAGCCAGCCCAAGGCCGCTTCCTGTCGGCTTGGTGGTGACAAACGGATCGAACAGATTGGGCAGAAGATCTTCCGGAACGCCGGAGCCATTATCCTTGACGCAAAACTCCAACGGCAACGACACGCGGGTCTTCTTGCCCGGCACCGATAGACGTACTCCCGGACGAAACGCGGTCGTGAGCTGGATTTCAGCATCCCGGCCGAGGTCGCTTGTGGCTTCGGCGGCGTTCTTCACCAAATTCAGGAACACCTGGATCAGTTGATCCTGATTGGCCAGCACCGGAGGCAGCGATGGATCGTAGTCCTCAATGAATTTGGCATTGCGGGCGAATCCGGACTGCGCCAGTCGTTTGACGTGATCGAGCACCGAATGGATATTGACGGCACCGCGCGCGACCGGACGTTCGTCGCCGAATACTTCCATCCGATCGACGAGGGTTACGATCCGGTCGGCTTCGTTGCAGATCAACTGCGTCAACACGCGGTCGTCCATGGACGCGGACTGTTCGAGCAACTGCGCTGCACCGCGAATGCCGGACAGTGGATTTTTGATTTCGTGGGCCAGCATTGCCGCCAGTGCGATCACCGATCGCGCCGCGCTCCGATGTGTCAGTTGGCGATCCATCTTGTCGGCGATGCTGCGCGCCTGCAGCATCACCACGATGTAACCCGGACGCTCGGTCAACGGCGCAACGTGCAGATCGACCTGCCGATCGGCGCCGGTGCGCGGCGTGCCGAGATCGACCCGGTATTCGTTGACGGGCGATCCCGTACCCCGCACCTGTTCGATCAATGCCAGCAGCGGACTGCCGAACGGCACCAGTTCATTGAGCGACTGACGCTTCAGGAATTGCGTCGAAATCTCGAAGAAGGACTCTGCCGCGATATTAGCGTCAGCGATCTTGCCATCCGGCGCAATCAGCAAGACCGGGTTGGGCAACGCATTGAGAATGGCCTCGCTTCCGGCCAGTGCTGCTGATGGATACTGTTGGGCGGCGAGCGTCATGCGGCAGCGCTCCAGGAAAAATCGTCGAAGGCATCTTTCAGGAGTCGATGCACATCGCCGGGAGTTTCGTTGGTGAGAATTTTCTGTCGCCACTCTTTCAGCGATACCGGTGGCGCGCCGCTGTGTTTTGCGGCGAAATCCAATGACCAGCCGAGGTGTTTGCGCGCATGGCGGGAGCCGATGCGCACACCGTAATGGCGAATGACTTCGTCATACAGCGAGCGTGTATAATCAAACTGTTGCGACAGTTCCGGTACTCGTTCTGCAATTCCGCTTGCGAGGCGTCGGCCGATCTGGCCCGGCAACCAGGGCTGGCCCTGGGCACCGCGCCCGATCATCACCGCATCAGCGCCAGACTGGTCGAGCGCATCAAGCGCATCCTCGTAGGACATGATGTCGCCGTTGACGACGAGAGGAATCGTGATTGCGTCCCGTACCGCACGAACCGCGCTCCAATCCGCCTCGCCTTTATAAAACTGGCAGCGCGTGCGGCCGTGAACGGCGATCAACTGCACACCGACATCCTGCGCACGGCGCGCCAGTTCCGGCGCATTGATCGAGCGATGATCCCAACCGAGCCGCATCTTCAGCGTCACCGGGACGCGTACCGCGCCGATCGTGGCTTCAATCAGCGTCAGCGCATGATCGAGATCGCGCATCAGCGCCGAACCGGACTGGCCACCCGTCACGTGACGCGCTGGGCAACCCATGTTGATGTCGATGATATCGGCGCCTGCGGCTTCGGCGATCCGCGCCCCCTCGACCATCCAACGCGTTTCGCAGCCAGCCAACTGCACGACATGCGGCCCCACGCCGGTCGCCTCGGCGCGAAGCAGGGTCATCGGACGGCCCTGCGCCAGATCGTCACTGGCGGTCATTTCTGAGACGACCAGCCCTGCTCCCAGTTCGGCGACCTGCCGCCGGAACGGTACGTCGGTGATGCCGGACATCGGCGCCAGCATCACCCGATTGGCGATTTCGATCCCGCCAACACTGAGACTGCTTGCAAGGTCAGATTCTGGCGCGTTCACGATTGCTCTCACCCGACATTCGAACCGCAACTCGGCTCTTCACTCACATATAGCTCATTTATTGGGCATATGTATCTCATGCCTACAGTTTAGCCAATACAGGCAGTCTTGCAAGTGCAATGCACAATTTCCCCGATGCGGCCTTTAGACCTCCCATGTGCATGAAATAATGCTGGTTTTGCTCGCTGCCGTGCTAAGTGGCTGTCTGCGCCGAGCAGCCATGCTCAATCTCCAATTCCCGATCTGCTTTTTGAATCCATGCCCAAATCGAATCGAACGGCCGCCATCATCGTTGCTGCAGGACGCGGACTACGCGCCGGCGCAGGCGGCCCGAAGCAATACCGTTCCATTGCCGGCCAGACCGTCATTTCGCGCGCGATGCAGCCGTTTTGCGATCACCCGATGCTCGCGGCTGTGCAGCCCGTCGTTAATCCGGACGATGTCGCGATCTTCAATGAAGCGGTCGGCGCGATGCGGTACCAGAGTCCGGTGAACGGCGGCGCGACCCGCCAGGCGTCGGTCCGTGCCGGCCTTGAGGCGCTTGCGAGTCTCGCTCCGGACATCGTGCTCATCCATGATGCCGCCCGGCCGTTTGCGAGCGAGGCCCTGATCGCGCGGGCGATCGATGCTGCAGCCGCGACGGGTGCCGCAGTCCCGGTCATTCCCGTCACCGACACCATCAAGCAGGTCGGTCAGGCCGGCCATGTCGAGGCCACCCCTGACCGCGCGCAGTTGCGCATCGCGCAGACGCCGCAGGCTTTCCGCTTCGACGTCATCCTCGAAGCGCATCGCCGCGCGGCGCGCGAAAACCGCGACGATTTCACCGACGACGCTGCGCTCGCAGAATGGGCGGGATTGACGGTAGCGACATTTGAAGGCGATCCTATCAATATGAAACTCACGACCCCGGAAGATTTCGCCCGTGAAGAAGCTCGGCTTGGCGCCGCGCTCGGCGATGTGCGCACTGGCCTCGGCTATGACGTCCATGCATTCGGCGACGGTGACCATGTCATGATCTGCGGCATCCGCGTGCCGCACAATCGTGGATTCCTCGCGCATTCGGATGGTGACGTCGGCCTGCATGCGCTGGTGGATGCGATCCTCGGGGCGCTTGCCGACGGCGATATCGGTTCGCACTTCCCGCCCAGCGATCCGCAATGGAAGGGCGCAGCATCGGACCGCTTTCTGGCCTATGCTGTCGATCGCGTTACCGCGCGCGGCGGGCGAATCGCTCATCTCGATGTCACGTTGATATGCGAGCGTCCCAAGATCGGACCGCTGCGCGAGACGATGCGCGCGCGCGTCGCCGAAATCACCGGGCTGCCGTTGTCGCGCGTAGCGGTAAAGGCGACCACCAGCGAGCGCCTCGGCTTCACTGGCCGTGAAGAAGGTATCGCGGCGATGGCAACTGCGACAGTCCGCCTGCCCTGGGATGAGCAGGTTCAGAGCGCCGGCAAACGGAGCGACTGACATGAGTGGCAGCGACGCCAAAGCTCTCTCCCGTTCGCTGCTCGATCTTTGCCGGATGCGCAAGCTGACCATCGCGACAGCGGAGTCATGCACCGGCGGCCTTGTCGCCGGTGCGCTGACCGATATTCCGGGTTCTTCCGATGTCATCGATCGTGGCTTCGTGACCTACTCCAACGATGCCAAGCGCAGCATGCTTGGAGTCAAGGCCGCGACGCTGGCCAACTTTGGTGCGGTCAGCAAGGAGACCGCGCAGGCGATGGCGGTTGGGGCGCTGGAGAGAGCCGGTGTCGATCTCGCCGTTTCCATCACGGGCATTGCCGGACCTGGCGGCGCCACGCCCGGCAAACCGGTAGGCCTCGTGCACTTCGCCGTCGCAGCGCGCGACGGAAGGCTCGTGCATCGCGAGTGCCGGTTCGGCGCACTCGGCCGTAGCACCGTACGCCAGCGCTCCGTGGTCGAAGCCCTGCGGATGCTGATGGAGCTTGCCCGCGGACCGCAGGCCCCGGTCAAAGTGCGGCGGCAGGTCTCGACACGCATCCGGGCGAGCAACGCCCGAACGCCGCGGCGCACCGCCTCCAAACTCCGGCGCACGCCCCGATCATAAAACGAATTCGATCGTATTCCTAAGAGACTGCGCTTGAGCGCAGCGGCTTGCCATAGATGGCATCAGCCCGCTTCTCGAATGCGGCAGCGAAACGCTGGAAGGCAGTATCGAACATGGAGCCCATCAGCATCGCGAGCATGCGGCTCTTGAATTCGTAGGCGATGAAGAACCCGACGTCGCAGGCTTTGTCCGCCTTCGGCTCGAACGTCCAACGGTTCTGCAAAGTGCTGAACGGGCCTTGCAGATACTCAACCAGGATTTTCAGATTGGGACGATCGAGCGTCACCTTGCTGGTGAATGTTTCGCGTACCAGCTTGAAGGAGACCGTCATGTCCGCGACGATAACTTCGACACCGTCCGGCTTCTGCGTACGCTGACGGATCTTAAGCGCGCCGCAGAGCGGCACAAATTCTGGATAGCGCTCGACGTCCGCGACAAGATCGAACATCTCGGCGGCGCTGTGCTGAACCCGGCGCTTGTTGGCGAATTGCGGCATATCAACGAAACATCGCGTCGCGTGCGGCCTGCAACTTGGCGAAATCCTCGCCTGCGTGATGCGACGAGCGCGTCAGCGGGCTTGCGGACACCATCAGGAAACCTTTGGTGTATGCAACCTTTTCGTAGCCCTGAAATTCATCCGGCGTCACGTAGCGCATCACAGCGTGATGCTTCCGCGTCGGCTGGAGATACTGACCAATGGTCAGGAAATCGACATTGGCCGAGCGCAGGTCGTCCATCACCTGCAATACCTCGTGCCGCTCTTCGCCGAGCCCAACCATGATTCCAGATTTGGTGAAGATGGTCGGATCGATTTCCTTGACCCGTTGTAACACGCGGATCGAATGGAAGTAGCGCGCGCCCGGCCGCACCGAGAGATAACGCGACGGCACTGTTTCCAGGTTGTGATTGAAAACATCCGGTTTGGCCGCAACGACGATTTCGAGCGCGCCATCCTTGCGCAGGAAATCCGGCGTCAGAATTTCGATCGTGGTGGTCGGGCAACGTGCCCGGATGGCTCGAATGGTTCGTGCGAAGTGCTCGGCGCCGCCGTCCGCCAGATCGTCGCGGTCGACCGAGGTGATGACGATATGGGCGAGACCCAGCTTGAAGGTGGCTTCGGCCACATGCTCCGGCTCGGTAACATCCAGCGCGCCCGGCATGCCGGTCTTCACGTTGCAGAACGCGCATGCCCGCGTGCAGGTGTCGCCCATGATCATGAAGGTGGCGTGCTTCTTGTCCCAGCACTCGCCGATATTCGGGCAGCCCGCTTCCTCGCAGACGGTGACGAGGCCGTTTTCCTTCACGATCTTGCGGGTATCGGCGTAGCCGCGCGTGTTCGGCGCGCGGACGCGGATCCAGTCCGGCTTGGGTGGCGACAGCGCATCCGGCCGATTCACCTTTTCAGGGTGACGCGGGCGCACCTGGGTGACTGAAACCGTATCGACGAGAACGACCATGCCATGTCCGATTTGCGAAGGCTTTACCTAATCCGTCGAAGGGGCAGCCGCAACCCACCCGTATTTGCACCTTTCCAGACAATAGCATATCGCTGACATACCGGCTCTCCGATCCGGCCGATTGTCCCCACGATGACCAAACACACCCCTCCTCCAGCCAGCGACACCGTGAATTCCGTTACCCGACTCGGCAAACGGCTGAATCGCAGCTTTTTCGCGCGCAGTGTCCACGAGGTGGCACCGGAATTGATCGGGGCTACGATGCTGGTCGACGGCGTCGGCGGCATCATTGTCGAGGTCGAGGCGTACCATCAGAGCGAGCCGGCGGCGCATTCCTACCGAGGGCCGACGCCGCGGACGATGGTGATGTTCGGTCCGCCGGGAGTTGCTTACGTCTATCGCTCCTATGGCATTCACTGGTGCATCAATTTCGTCTGCGAGCCGGAGGGCTCGGCGGCGGCAGTGCTGATCCGCGCGCTGCAGCCGACCCACGGTATCCCGGCCATGCGTCGGCGTCGTGGATTGCACGACGAGCGGACCTTGTGTTCGGGCCCTGGAAAACTCACCGGCGCACTGGCGATCACCAACCGGCACAATGGCCTCGCGCTCGATGCTCCGCCGATCGAAATTCATGCACGTCGTGAGGCACCGGAAATCGCATCGGGTCCCCGCATCGGCATCACCAAGGCAGTGGAACTGCCGTGGCGTTATGGCCTCAAGGGTTCGCGCTTTCTCAGCAAAGCGTTTCCTGACGACAAGCTTCGCTGATTTTGCGCGTCACCCGTAATTGCGCCGCGCTCAAGATGCGTTGCGTAACCGCTCCAGTGCCTCAAGGATTTTCGCCTTGCGCGCGAGTGCTTCCTCGCGCTTCTCTTTCTCTTCCTCGACGATTTCCTCCGGCGCGTTGGCGACGAATTTTTCGTTCGCCAGCTTGGCATCGACGCGTTTGATGTCGGCCTCGGCTTTGACCATTTCCTTGTCGAGCCGGGCCTTCTCCGCCGACAGGTCGATGACGCCTTTGAGCGGAAGTGCGGCGATCTGGCCGCGCACCAGGAGCTGCATGGCGCCGGCCGGCGTTGCATCGACAAACGAAATATCGGCGAGTCGCGCCAGACGCTTGATCACATCGCTCCAACGTTGAGCGCGCTGCTGCGTATCCGCCGATGCATCCACTAGCATCAGGGGCATGAGCGTTGCGGGCGGGATATTCATCTCGGCACGCACCGAACGAATGGCGGTGATGAGGTCTACCACCCAGCCGATTTCCGCTTCCGCGGCAGGATCGCTGAATGTCTCCGTCGGAGGAGCCGATATCACCACGCTGGCGCTGGCCACATCACCCGGCACCCCCGACGTGGGAATGACCACCATGGGAGGCTGTGGCTTGATCGGCCATTCGGTCACGACCAGCATCTTCTCACGCGTTGACGTCACCGCCCAAAGCTCCTCGGTGATGAAGGGCATGAAGGGGTGAAGAAGCTTGAGGATCTCGTCACGTGCCCACGCCACCATGGCTTGCGTTTCGGCCTTGGCAGGGCTGTCCGGTCCCATCATCACCGGCTTGGCCAGTTCGAGATACCAGTCGCAGAACACGTTCCAGACGAAACGATACATCACGCCCGCGGCGTCGTTGAAGCGATAGGCCTCGATAGCCTCGCTCACATCGCGCGCCGCCTGCATCGTTTCATGCGCGATCCAACGATTGAGCGTCTCCTTCGCCTTGGTCGGATCGAATCCCGGCGGCAGTGCGCAGCCGTTCATTTCCGCGAAACGGCAGGCATTCCACAGCTTGGTCGCGAAGTTGCGATACCCCTCGACGCGCTGCGTGGACAACTTGATGTCACGCCCCTGCGCCGCCATCGCGGCCAACGTAAAGCGTAACGCATCCGCGCCGTAGTCGTCGATCAGATGCAACGGATCGATGACGTTGCCCTTGGACTTCGACATCTTCGCGCCCTTCTCGTCACGGACGAGGGCGTGGATGTAGACCGTCGGGAACGGCACGTCTTTCATGAAATGGAGGCCCATCATCATCATCCGGGCGACCCAGAAGAAGATGATGTCGAATCCCGTCACCAGCACATTGGTCGGATAGTAGTGTTCGACGTCCTTCAAATCGTCGGGCCAGCCCAAGGTCGAGAATGGCCACAGAGCGGATGAGAACCAGGTGTCGAGCACATCCTCGTCGCGGGTGATAAAGCCTTCGCGCTTGGCCGGATCGCGCGCCATGTCGGCACCCTGCTCCGGCGTAATGACTTCCTGCTCGACGTAATAGCCAAGGGCGTTGCCGACCGCTTCTTCTTCGGTTTCGGCCACGAACACCTTGCCGTCCGGGCCATACCACGCCGGAATCTGATGACCCCACCAGAGCTGGCGCGAGATGCACCACGGCTGGATGTTCTCCATCCATTCGAAGTAGGTTTTTTCCCAGTTCTTCGGCACGAAGGTCGTCGCACCGCTACGCACCGCCTCGATTGCTGGACGCGCCATCGTCTTGGCGTCGACGTACCACTGGTCCGTAAGATAGGGCTCGATCACGACGCCTGAACGATCGCCATGCGGCACCATGTGCGTATTGGGTTCGATCTTCTCGAGTATGCCGTCTTCCTCGAGCCATGCGACGATCTGCTTGCGCGCTGCGAAGCGGTCGAGGCCATGCAACGTGGCGGCTCGCGGCGACGCGTTCTCCGGCAGATCGCGCCAATAGGCTTCGTTATCGGTGAGCGCGATCCGCCCCTCGATATCGAGAACATTTATCTGCGCAAGGTCGTGGCGCTTGCCGACCTCGAAGTCGTTGAAGTCGTGCGCCGGCGTGATCTTGACGGCGCCCGATCCCTTCTCCGGATCGGAGTATTCGTCCGCAACGATCGGAATTTTCCGGCCGACCAGCGGCAGGATGACGTTCTTGCCGATCAGATGGCGATAGCGCTCGTCGTCCGGATGCACCGCGACGGCCGTATCTCCGAGCATGGTTTCCGGACGCGTCGTCGCCACGACGATGAAGGTGGACGAGTCTTCGGGATTGAAGGTTTTGCCTTCCAGCGGATAGCGCAAATGCCAGAGACTTCCCTTGACCTCGATCTGCTGCACTTCGAGATCGGAGATCGCGGTGAGCAGCTTCGGGTCCCAATTGACCAGCCGCTTGTCCTTGTAGATCATCCCGTCGCGATGCAATTCCACGAACACCTTGGCGACCGCGCGTGACAACCCCTCGTCCATGGTGAAGCGTTCGCGCGACCAGTCGCACGACGCCCCGAGGCGCTTCAACTGATTGACGATGACGCCGCCGCTTTCCGCCTTCCATTTCCACACGCGTTCGAGAAACGCGGCGCGGCCGAGATCGCGACGTCCGGGCTCCTGACGCTCCATCAACTGGCGCTCGACCACCATCTGCGTGGCGATGCCGGCATGGTCCGTGCCCGGCTGCCACAGCACGTCACGCCCGCGCATCCGTTCGAACCGGCACAGGATGTCCTGCAGGGTATTGTTCAGGGCATGCCCCATGTGCAGCGAACCGGTGACATTCGGGGGCGGAATCACGATGGTGAAGGGTTCGGCGTCCCGACGGTCCGGTTGACCGGCCTTGAAGGCTTGCGTGGCTTCCCAAGCTTGTGAAATGCGGCCTTCGATGTCCGCGGGCTGATAGGTCTTTTCAATCATGGGGTACGATCACAAGCACTCGGCAAAGGGGTCAGAACAGCGAAATCTCAGGCCCATTTTCGGGTATATCGGCCTGATGTTGTGGAAGATGCGGCAGAATACGCGCAAACCTGTGCGCTAGAAAGCTTCCAGCGGGTCGCAAGTCAACATTCGGAAACGTGAGAAAACAGCCAGCCGGAGTTGGCACGCAACCCGGCGGCAATCAGCGGCCCCGCGAAACCCGCTCGATTTCGGCTTTCACGATGCGCTCCACGAGACCCGGCAGATTGTCGTCGAGCCAGGATTTGAGCATCGGCCGCAGCATTTCCCGCACCAGATCTTCCAGTGTCCGGGCATTGTTGCTCAGGACCGTGCTGGCAAGGGAGTTGAACGCCGACTCGACGGCCGAGACGGTGGATTGAGACAGCATCTGTGGCGACGGCGATGTCATCGGTTCGCGATAGGGTGCCGGTTCAGCGGAGAGAGGTTCCTCGGGTTCGGACGGACGCCGTCGTTCAGTAGCAACTTCCGTGAACTCGATGTCGTTCTCCGGCTCGACCTTTTGGAAGGTCGTTTCCGGAAGATCCGGCAACGCCATATCATCGGTCAATTCGAGCACGTCATTGGCAGGCGCTGACGGCCGTATCTCGGCTTCGGTGGTCGAGGAATCGAGGCCCGCCAGCAACGCGTCGATGTCATCCTGACTGTTCTTCTCCGCGACAGCCGGCTTGAATGCAGGCGGAGCCGGAGGCGCTGGCGGATTGCTCGCTGCCGAAGGTCCCTTGGAAGCAGCCGGCCCCGGTGAAGATTTCGCCGCTGCAGAGCTATCGCCAGCCGTTGCGGGCTTCGTCTCGTCGTCGGCGATGATGCGTCGGATCGACGCCAGAATTTCCTCCATGGAGGGTTCCTGGACCTTTGCAGGTTGGCTCATGTCCGACTCCACATCGTCAATAATTCCGCAGTGACCGAGGCTGCGTATACGCGATACGCAAAGCAGCTTACTCTCTTGCCCGAAGCTTTACCCGGCCCGCGCGCGTTGTCCCCAAATCAAGCGTTCCGACATTGTGGCGATACTCTCGCACACAGCAGCAGGGAATCGCGATCAGCACGCGAATCGGCCCGCGCTCATCATCGACGGTATGTCATTGCGACGAATGAATGCAAGCAAGGGGCCACAAATGTAACCCCTTGCGACACGATCGAACGTGAACTGTCAGTTAGCGCCCGTCGGGTGTGCGAACGCCGAACCAGCTATCACGCACCTGGTGATAGTGGACGCTCGGATCGTAGACCGAGGTCTTCAACCGAAGCACTTGCGGCGAAAGCCGTCCAACCGAACTCAGGACAGAGTAAGACGCGACCACCCGGTCATGCTGCGCAGTGACGAGCGCGACGCGAGCGTTGACCAGTGCCTGCTGCGCGTTGAGGACGTCGAGCGTGGTTCGCTGACCGGCCTTGGCCTCTTCCCGGACACCGTTCAAAGCGATTTCAGAAGCCTGCACCTGCGACTGTGCCGATGAAACCTGTGCCTTGCTCGCGATCAACTGGCCCCACGCCTGAACCACGCTTGCGCGGGTCTGATCGCGGACCTGCTCAAGGGCCAAACGTTGTTGCGCCAGCGTTTCCTTGGACTGGCGGATCAGCGAATACTCCGCGCCGCCTTGATAGATCGGCACCGAAACCTGGGCGATCGCCGAGGCGACGAACTGTTTGGGGATCGAAATCTGCTGCTCGTAGGCCTGCTGCGCGCCGACCTGCAGCGACACCGTCGGGAACAGCGCGCCTTCCGCAACCTTGACCTGAAGGTAGCTGACGTCGATACCGAACATCGACGCGGTCACATTCGGATTTTCGACCAGCCCGAGATTTACTGCACTGGCCAGTGTACCGGGCAGATAGCGATCCACCGGCGAACCGGGCGCCAACGCGCTCGGCTCGTTGCCGATGATGCGACGGAAATTCGAGCGAGTGGAGGTCAGGGTCGATTCGGCCGCGAGCTGCTGCGACTTGCCTGCCGCAAGTTGTGCTTCGGACTGAGCCACGTCGGTTCGGGTTACTTCACCGACATTAAACCGGTCCCGCGTCTGCTTCAGGGTCTGCTCAAGGACGCGGACGTTGCTGCGCTGCACTTCGACGATCGCCGAGTCGCGCAGGTAATCCATGTAGATCGTCGCCGCGGCGAGGAGCACGGTCTGTTCCAGTACGCGCAATCCCTCGCGCGCCGCCGAAACCTGCCCTTCCGCCGCACGTGTACGGTTGGCGGTCTGCTGGCCATTATACAGGGTCTGGGTGGCCGTAATTCCAGCCGAACGGGGCACCTGGGTGCCATGGGCGGCTCCAGTCAGTCCGTCCGATACGGCCGTCACGTCGGAGTATTGGTATCCCGCGCTGGCCGTAATCGAGACCTTCGGGCGATAGCCCGACAGAGCCTGGGGAACGTTTTCGTCCGTTACGCGTACCGACGCCCGCTGCGAATTGAGCTGCGGATTGTTTTGATAGGCGCGCACAAGCGCGGCCTCGATCGTGTCCGCGAGAGCGGGCGCCGTCCCCGAAACGGCCAACATCAACACCGCAAGTGCTGCTCCGGTTACTACTTTCACGCCACCCATCCAGACAATCCACCGTCCCGTCGCCGACTCAAGCTGAACACCGAATCGATCAAAGTTCGCCAAGCCCCCGCCGCGATCTATCATATTCGCCGTTGCGGCTGTACGGAACCCCGCGAGGGTAACTGTTCACCGAAACTCGAAGGCTGGGACATCCTAGCCACAGTTTGTTACATGCCTAAAAGCAAGGCACCGGTGATTAGAAGGCAAATTCTGGAGTTCGTTCAAGGCCGGGAAGAACCGGCGCAGAGGCATCGAACAGGATCCGGCTGCCAAAATCGTCTCTCGAACGCGTAATGATCGTCGCTCTCTGCACCCTGCCATCCGAGAAGACCCCCGCCAGTCGGCCGCCATCCTTGAGCTGACGGTAGAGCGTTTCAGGAACGATAGCGGTCGCGCCTTCAAGGATGATGACATCGTACGGACCATCCCCGGCATCGCCGTCGGCCGGCTTGGCCAGCTTCGCCGTCGCGGTCGCAAGGCCGAGCTGCGCAAATGCCGCGTTCGCGCTTGCCACCAGCGCGGCATCTGGATCGGTGGCTATGACCCGCTGCGCGAGCTTGGCGGCAATGGCTGCCGTGTAACCCGAGGCAGTGCCGACCACGAGGACGCTGTCGGTCTCCCCTATTTCCGCAGCCTGCAGCAACTTGGCGATAACGGCCGGCTTGATCAGGACGCGCTTGGGCGCATTTGGAGCACTGACTATGAGGTCAAGATCGAGATATGCCAGTGCGCGCCGGTCCTCAGGGACAAAAATTTCGCGCGGAATGGCCAGCATCGCATCGATGATTCGATTATCGGTTACGTCGCTGGGGCGAACCTGACAATCGACCATGTTCTGGCGTGCGATCGCGAAGTCGGACATCGGTTATCCTCACGAAAAGACGGGGTTGTTCCCTTCGAGCAACTAGGGCAGCCGCACGGACGATGCAAGGCAATTTCAAGGGTTTCTCATGGGTCGTGTCCGATAACCCACACCGGAGCACGCGAATAGCATTGAACCTCTTGAAAGCCTGCGCCGACTACCCGATGTGTTGGCAATGATATCCTTTTTGGAGCATTTCCCGCTTTGCAAGCTCCGGAGGCTTTGTTATACGGCTCCCGGCTGCAAGATGTGTTTCGGCACTGTTCCCTGGTAGCTCAGTGGTAGAGCAACCGGCTGTTAACCGGTTGGTCGCTGGTTCGAATCCGGCCCGGGGAGCCAACTCTAAGCAAACTCATTCCATTGCTGGTTCTGCGTAGCGGACGCGCCTCGCCTATGGCGCCGTTGCCGTCACGATCCAGACTGCCGCATCCAGCCAGACGCCATTGTCCTTCACGTGAGCCAGAAGAGATTCGCGGATCGATGCGACCGCTGCGGTCCTTACCGCATCCGGCTGGCCTTCCAGCGCCAGATTGGCCGGACCGATCTCCGCCGCCGACCTGACAGCCGCGTCGATGCCCTCACCCGCGGAAATATCCAGCTTGAGGCTATGCGGCTCCATACTCACGTCGGCGAAACCCGCTTGTCCGAGAATACGTTTTACGCGCTCCGGCGACGCGAATGAAAACGGCCCCGGATCCTCCGGGCCCAGCGGCGGCAGCTTCGGGACATGCCGGTAGACGGCTCTCATCGGCTCGATCAGCCAGGTATTGAGTTTCGGCTCCTGCCAGCAGACGAACGTCAAGCGCCCACCCTCGCGGAGCGCCTTGCGCATATTGGCAAACGACGGCGCCGGATCGGCGAAGAACATCACGCCGAAGCGCGAGATGAGGAGATCGGCCTGCGCCGGCGCGAATGGATAAGTCGTCGCGTCTGCAAGCGCGAACTCGAGAGGCAAGCCGGCCGGTGCCAGTTGCGCCGCGCGCGCCAGCATCGGCTCGGAAACGTCAACTCCCAGTACCTGCCCCGAAGCCCCCACCATTGAGGCCAACGCGATGGCTATCGCGCCACAACCACAGCCGATGTCAATTATTCGTTCACCCTGCCGGGGGCGGGCGCGATCGATCAGAAGCGTT
Organism: Xanthobacteraceae bacterium; assembly: GCA_024508855.1. Lineage (GTDB taxonomy): Bacteria > Pseudomonadota > Alphaproteobacteria > Rhizobiales > Xanthobacteraceae > 62-47. The sequence goes on along the minus strand of JANINJ010000026.1, from coordinate 214,400 downwards.
GAAACGGGCGCGAAAACCACGTCCTGCATCTGTTGCTGTTTGGTCCAGCGCTCTCCGGCAGGCCCGTTCCAATAGGCGATCTGATCGACATTCTTGCTATCGCTATTCGATATTTCCATAGGACCCTCATTGCTCGAACCGATGCGCCGCGCCGCCGCTCCTTTGTCACCCGAGAGCATTCTTGTGACAATCCGGCCGGCTTTTTTGGCGGTTCGATACAATTTTAGCGGTTTCTGCAATCGGGAAACAAAACCTCCTTGTCATGGTGGCCTCAACCGCGAGGACAGCCATGACCGAGATGGAATTCAACCGACTGCTGGATGATGTCAGAACATCGATGGCGATGGATTTTGACGAGCATCCTTCGGCTTATTCAGTAAGCCTTGATCCTGTGCCCCAAGCCGCCAATGACAATGGTTTGGAGTGGCCCTTCATCCCGTTCCCTCAAGGATGGATCGCGTCCTGCTGAAGGCTGCCCCGGCACAGCCACTGTCGAGCAAACGCCATGCTGTTCCCATCGCGCGGGAACCCAGCGAACGGCCTGTCGATTTCAGGATTTGATTGAAAATTGGAGGCCACGACCAGAATTGAACTGGTGTAAACGGTTTTGCAGACCGCTGCGTAACCACTCCGCCACGTGGCCCCTTGGGGCGCTCTCATATACGCCATCGGCGCGATAGGCAACCGAGCCCCTCAGGACTTCTTCCGCCGCCGGTAATCGCGGCGAGGCTTTGGACGATCCCGCAATTCGGGGAATTCAGACTGCGCCTGACGGTATTTCGCTAGCATCCCGTCAAAGCTGGCATTCAGCGTCGCCGCGATGTCGGGCCGCTGCTCAAGCTCGGCCATCAACATCCCTGCTGCTTCGATCGTCGATAGTCCATCGCGGCGCGGTTCACGCCGCAACTTTCCGTAACGCGAAGGCTGCCGCGGCCCCAGAATGACGCGCTGGCATTTCAGCATCCAGGCATTGCGCCACCATAATGCCTTGGCCTGGCTCCAGGTGCCGTCGAGAAGGACGATCCCCTCTATATCTCTCAGAATGCTCCGCTGGTGCTCCTCCATGGCGCCTTTGCGATCCAGCGCCACGACGGCGCGGTCGGTTTCAAGATCAGAAACCTTGGCGGAGCCGAGATAAAGCACCGCCCAACGCGATGGATCGTGAACCGGCCGGCCGAGTGCCTTGGACAGGCTCGGCCACGACAACCCGACCTTGAGCACGGCATCCTTGAAATGGAGTGCCGTCAGGCGTGCGGTCCCCAACGCCCTGTCCTGCTCCTGCGGATGCTGCAGGATCAGAAGCGACAGCCGGCTTTTGATCGGCGTCACGCTGTCGCATACGCACAGTGGTTCCGGCTTGCCGCATCTTGGACATTCGGGAATCGCGTCCGGTTGCCCATCGGCAGCCGACTGATGATGTTCTGTCATGCCTCGCTATACGCCGCGCCCTTGGCGCCAGCAACAATACTCAGGGCGTGCAGGTCGCTATTCCGCCGGAGCGGCCGCTGGCAATGGCTCCCGGCGCCGGTGCAGGCGATCGATCAGCAGATAGATCACCGGCGTCGTGTACAGCGTCAGGATCTGCGACACGAACAGGCCGCCGATGATGGTGATGCCCAAGGGGCGGCGCAACTCGGTGCCGGGTCCGGTCGCCAGGATCAACGGCAGTCCGGCGAAAAGCGCGGCCATCGTCGTCATCAGGATCGGCCGAAACCGGGCGATGCAGGCCTCGAAAATCGCGTCGCGCGATGAGAGACCGCGCTGACGCTCGGCCTCGAGCGCGAAATCGACAATCATGATGCCGTTCTTTTTCACGATTCCGATCAGCAGGATGATGCCGACGAACGCGATGATGGTGAGCGGCGAGTTGGTTACCTGCAACGCGAGCAAGGCCCCCAATCCCGCAGATGGCAATGTCGATATGATCGTCAGCGGATGCAGCAAACTCTCGTAGAGGACGCCGAGGACGATATACATCGCAATCAACGCCGCCAGAATCAGCAAGGGTTGCCGGCCGGTGGTCTTTTGGAAATCTCCCGCGTTACCTTCGAAGCTGGCGCGGATGCCTTCCGGCATGTGCAGCTCAGCCACGGCACGCTGAATATTTGCGGTCGCAACCTCCAGCGGCACATTGGGCATCAGCCCGAACGAGACCGTCGTCGAGGGAAACGACCCCGAATGATAGACTGCAAGCGGCGACAATCCGCGCGTGTAATGCACTACAGTGGATAGCGGCACCTGCGCGCCGTTGGCCCCTGCGACAAAAATATGGTCGAGGTCAGACGGGTCGTTCTGATAATCCGGCGATATCTCCAGCACGACCTGATACTGATTGCGCTGGGTGTACACAGTCGAAATCTGCCGCTGCGAGAATGCATTGTTGAGCGCGTTGTCGATGTCCTGCACCCGAACGCCGAGGCTGGCCGCAGTCTTGCGATCGATCGTCAGATTCAGTTGCAGTCCGCCTGGATCGCGATCGCTGGATACATCGGTGATCCCCTCGACCGTTTCCATGCGCTTGGCCACCAGCGGCGCCCACTTCTGCAACAGATCGAGATCGGTGCTGCTTAGCGTGTACTGGTAATCGGAATCGCTTTGCCGTCCGCCAGTGCGAATATCCTGTGCGGCAAACAGAAAGAGACGGATTCCGGGGATGGCGCTCAACTTGGGGCGTATCCGATCGATGAATTGTTGGGTCGACAGCCCGGCTCGCTGCTCCGGCGATTTCAGGCTGATGAACATCCTTCCCCGGTTCTGACCTCCGGTGCCGTTCGTCCCGCCGACGATCGAACCGATCCCTTCGACCGCGTCATCGGCCATGACGATGTCGGCAACGCTCTGCTGGAGATCGCGCATCGACTGGAACGACACATCGGCCGACGCACGTGTCGAACCGATGATCAGGCCACTATCGTCGGACGGAAAATAGCCCTTCGGGGTCTTGATGTAGAGGGTCACGGTCAGCGCTATGGTGGCGAGAAACACCAGCATCGCCAGGATCGGAAATCCGAGCACTACCCGCAATGTGCGTTCGTAGAACCTGACGATCCGCGCCAACGAGCGTTCGACGATGGAATCGAACCACGTCTCGTTATCGGATGCCGCCGCCTTGATGTAATGCGCGCAGATCATCGGCGTGACGGTCAGCGACACCAGCGTCGACGCGACAATCGCGAACGTCAGCGTGAGCGAAAATTCACGCAGCAACCGGCCGACAATACCATCCATGAAGATCAGTGGCGTAAAAGCCGCGATCAGCGACAGGCTGATCGACAGCACCGTAAAGCCGATCTGCCGCGCACCGTCGAGCGCAGCCTGATACGGCGGCAGGCCGCGTTCGAGATTGCGATACATGTTCTCGATCATCACGATCGCATCGTCGACCACGAAACCGACCGAGATCGCCAGTGCCATCAGCGAGAGGTTGTCGATCGAAAATCCGGCCAGCCACATGCCGGCACAGGTGCCCGCCAATGCAAGCGGTACCGATACGCCCGCGGCAATCGTCGGCGTTATCCGGCGCAAGAAGACGAACACGACCAGCATGACGAGCAGCGCTGTCGCGCCCAGCGTCCATTCCATATCATCGACGCTTGCCCGGATGGTCCCGGTGCGATCGGTCAGCGTTGAGATTTCAATGGCGGCTGGAATCCATTGCTTCAATTCCGGCAGCAGCGCCTTCACCCGGTCGACGGTGTCGATCACGTTGGCGTCACCCTGCTTGGTGATCAGCAGCAGCACCGCCGGCTGCTTGTTGAACCAGGCGATGGAGCGGCTGTTGCGCGTCGCGTCTCTGACCGTGGCAATATCTGCGAGCTTGAGAAAATTGCCGTTGGCGCTTTTGATCACGATATCGCGGTACTGCGCCGCGGTGCGCATCTGCGGATTGATCGCAAGCGTTTCGCTTTGCCGTCCTCCGTTGAAAATCCCGACCGGCCCCAGCGGATTGGCATTGACGATTGCGGTGCGGACATCGTCGGTGGCGATCCCTGCATTGGAGAGCGCAACGGGATTGAGTTCGATCCGCACCGCCGGCTGATCGGCCCCGCTGACGGTTACTTCGCCTACGCCCGGCACTTGGGAAATACGTTGCGCGATGACCGTATCGGCCACATCGTAAATCGCACTCGACGAAATCGTCTTCGACGTCAGTGCCAGAATGAAGACCGGCGCCGCGGCGGAGTTTGCCTTGCGGAAGCGTGGCAGCGTCGGCAAATCCGTCGGCAGATCGGCGAGCGACGCATTGATGGCCGCCTGCACATCGCGGGCGGCGCGGTCGATGTCGCGCCCGATCGCGAACTGGAGCTGAATGCTGGTGGATCCGAGCGAACTGGTCGAAGTGATCTGATCGATACCGGCAATCTCACCCAATCGCCGTTCCAGCGGAGCCGCGACGGTCGAGGCCATCACGGACGGATCGGCGCCCGGTCGCGTCGCCGACACACGTATCATCGGAAAATCGACGTTGGGAACAGACGCAACCGGTAGGAATTCGTATGCCACCACACCCAGCAGAAACAGCCCGATCGCAAGCAGCGTTGTGCCGACCGGTCTTCGGATGAAGGGCTCGGACAGCGACGCCATCTATTGCATCCCTTCCGTCGCACCGGCGACCGGCGGGAGTTTCGGTTCGACCGGGGGCACGGCCTTTTCAATCCGTCGATTCAGCCGATCGAGGGCCAGATAGATCACCGGCGTCGTGTACAGGGTAAGCAGCTGGCTCAGCAGCAGACCGCCGATGATGGAAATGCCGAGCGGAAACCGCAGCTCCGCTCCCGTGCCGCTCTCCAGCGCCAGCGGCAGCGCGCCGAACAGTGCGGCGAGCGTCGTCATCATGATCGGCCGGAAACGCAGCAGGCAGGCCTGCACGATCGCATCGTAGGACGTCATGCCCTGATGCCGCTCGGCTTCGAGTGCGAAGTCGATCATCATGATGGCGTTCTTTTTCACAATGCCCATCAGCAGGATGATGCCGATCAGACCGATGACGGACAGATCCTGCCCACATAACATCAGTGCCAGGATGGCTCCTACGCCTGCGGACGGCAGCGTCGACAGGATCGTGATCGGATGGATGTAGCTCTCATAGAGCACACCCAGCACGATATAGATCGTGATCAAGGCGGCGAGGATCAGCCACGGTTGCCCGGAAAGCGATCGCGAGAATTCGGCGGCATCGCCAGAGAACAGGCCAACGATGTTGTTCGGCATCCCGATCCGGGTCTCGATGACCTTGACCTCATCGACCGCGTCGCCCAGCGCTGCACCGGGCGCCAGATTGAAGCTGAGGGAAACGGCGGGAAATTGTGCCTGGTGCGAGATCGCGAGCGGTGCTGTCGTTCGCTTGAGAGTCGCCACAGCAGAAATCGGCACCTGCGCATCGCCGGCGCCGGGCACGTACAGCTTCGACAGGACCGAGGGATCGCTTTGGTATTCGGGCAACGCCTCCAATACGACTCGGTACTGATTGGACTGGCCGTAGATCGTTGATATCTGCCGTTGGGCAAAAGCGTCGTTCAGTGTGTCGGTGACTGCCTGCAGGGAAACACCCAACTGCCCTGCCCGCTGCCGGTCGATATCGAGCGCGGCGCGCAATCCGCCTTCTTGCGCTTCGGACGATACGTCCTGGAACAACGGATCATGCCGTAGCTCCGATACCAGCTCATTGGCCCAGCGCGTGACTTCGGCGGCGTCTGTTCCGGTTAATGTGTACTGGTACTGCGATCGGCTCGCTTGCGTACTGATCTGGATATCCTGCACCGGCTGGAAATACACCGTCATGCCGGGGATCGATGCCACCCGTTGCTTCAGACGCTCGATCACCTCCGATACGCCGGCCCGCCGTTCGCCGCGCGGCTTCAATGTCATCACCAGTCGGCCGACATTGGTCGTGGGGTTCACCGAGCCCGCGCCGATCACCGAAACGACACCTATGACATCTGGATCGGCCTTGATTGCACTGGCCGCCGCAGCTTGGCGGCTTTGCATCTCTGCAAACGACACGTCGGGACCGGCCTCGGTGACGGCCGTGATCGACGACGTATCCTGCAGCGGAAGAAAACCCTTCGGCGCTACCACATAGAGCACCAGCGTGGCTGCGATCGTCAGAAATGTCACAACCAGCGTCGCGCGCTGATGCCGCAGCACCCATAACAGCGTCCGATGATAGGCTTCGACCATCCGGTCGATGCCGCGGCTGATCGCCCCGAGCCCGGGTATGATCCGCTCCTCGCCGGCATGTCGCAGCAGCCGCGAGCACATCATCGGCGTCAGCGTCAGCGAAACGACGGCCGAGGTCACCACGGCGATCGTCAAGGTCAACGCGAACTCGCGGAACATTCGCCCGACCAGCCCCGACATGAACAGCAAGGGGATAAACACCGCGATCAGGGATACGGTCAGCGATATAACGGTGAATCCGATCTCGCGGGCGCCGGCCAGCGCCGCTTCCATCGCGCTTTCGCCGTTCTCCATATGACGGACGATGTTCTCGATCATGACGATGGCGTCGTCGACGACGAAGCCAGTGCCGATCGTCAGAGCCATCAGCGACAGATTATCCAGGCTGAACCCGGCAAAATACATGATCCCGAAGCTGGTGATCAGCGACAGCGGCAGCGCGACACCCGCGATCAGCGTTGCCCGCATCGATCGCAGGAACAGCAGCACCACCAGCGTCACAAGTACGACGCTCAACATGAGCGTGAACTGCACGTCGTGAACCGATGCCCGGATCGTCACCGTACGGTCGCTCACGACCGTGAGCTTGACCCCGGCCGGGATGGCCTGTTGCAGCTTTGGAATTTGAGCTCTGATCTGGCTGACAACATCGATGACATTGGCGCCGGGTTGCCGCTGAATGTCGATGATGACCGCCGGCGTGCCTTGATACCATCCGCCGGTGCGATCGTTTTCTAACCCGTCGACGATCTTGGCAACATCGCCGATGGTGACGGGCGAACCGTTCCGGTACGCGATAATGATGGGTTTGTAGGCCTCTGCCGCAGCGATCTGGTCGTTGGCTGCGATGGTATAGGCCTGCTGCGCGCCGTCGAGCGATCCCTTGGGACCCGAGACATTCGCACCGGCAATCGCCGCACGCAAATCTTCCATGGCGATGCCATAGGCCGCGAGCCGGGACAGGTCGGCCTGAACGCGCACGGCTGGTTTCAGTCCGCCGAGTATCGCAACGCGCCCGACACCGGAAATCTGGCTGAGGCGTTGCCCTAGCAACGTATCGGCAATGTCGCTCATCGCCCGCAACGAGATCGTGTCGGACGTCAGCGCCAGCGTCATCACAGGCGCGTCGGCCGGATTCACTTTCGCGTATGTGGGGGGATACGGCAGGTTCTTCGGCAAAATTCCCGCGGCGGCATTAATGGCAGCCTGCACATCCTGCGTGGCGCCATCGATGTCACGATTGAGATCGAACTGCAGCGATATCTGGCTGACGCCGAACGAACTGGTCGACGTCATCGACGTCAGCGAGGGAATTTGCCCAAGCTGTCGTTCCAGCGGAGCTGTAAGCAGTTCGGCGACCACGTCGGGGCTAGCGCCCGGCAGTTGCGTCGTCACCTGCACGGTCGGGAAATCGACCTGCGGCAGTGCCGAAACCGGCAATCCCCAATAGCCCAGCGCGCCGCCGATCAGCAACGCAATGCCGAGCAGCGACGTTGCGATGGGACGACGGATAAACGGTTCCGAGACGCTCATGGCGGCACGCTCAATGCTGCGGGTCCAATTTCAAAGCGATCCGTATCGCTTCACGGCTTCGCCTTGGCACCGTCACCCGATTGCTGACTGCCTTGTGCCGGCGCGGCTTGGCCCTTCTGGTGATCTTCGCCGTTCTTTTGTTTGGCCCGGCGTTCTCCATTTCCGCCGTGATCGCGGCCGCCCCGCCGCTCGCGCTTGCGGGGAGCAAGGTCGAGGGTCGGCGCCTGATCGGCCCTTCCGATCCGGACCTTGGCTCCATCCGACAAGTTGGCGAATCCCGTCGTGACGACACGATCGGAGGGCGACAACCCTTTGGAAATCACCGCGTCGGTTTCGTTCTGCTGTGTCACCGTAATCGGCTTGGCCTTAACGATATCACCGTCGCCGATCACATAGCTGAAGGTTCCGACCGGGCCGCGCTGCACGGCCGAGGTGGGAACGACCACAGCTTGCGTCAGCGTTTCCACCTTCAGGCGGACGCTGACGAACTGTCCCGGCCACAGCTGATAGGTTGCATTGGGAAACTCCGCTTTCAGTTTCACGGTCCCTGTCGTCGGATCGACCTGGTTGTCGACGCCCTTCAACGCACCGCTATCGACAACCGTTTTTCCGTCATTGCCGAACACGTCGACCGTAAGAGGCCCCTTGGCGATCGCAGCGTTGACGCGAACGATCTGTTGTTGCGGCAGGCTGAATTGCACGGCGATTGGCTGCAACTGCGTGATGACCACAAGGCCCGTCGTATCGGAGGCATGAATGATATTGCCCTGGTCGATCTGACGAAGCCCGGCCCGCCCGGCAAGCGGCGCGATGATCTTCGTATAGCCGAGCGTGGCCTGTGCATTGTCGATCGCGGCCTGATCGGATCGTACCTGCGCCTCGAGTTGCGCGACCAGCGCACGCTGCGTATCGGCCTGTTGCTTCGATCCCGCATTAGAGGTTGCCAGTTGCTGATAGCGGGTAAGATCGATGCGCGCGTTGGCCAGTTGCGCCTCATCCTGCGCCTTCTTGGCGGTCGCCTGATCGAGTTGTGCCTGATAGATGACCGGATCGATTTCGGCGAGCACATCGCCCTTTTTGACGTCCTGTCCCTCGACAAAATTCACGGCGATCAACTTGCCGTCGACCTGCGCGCGCACCGTGACCGTATTCAACGCCCGAACCGTGCCGACCCCATCGAGATAGACCGGGACATCCTCAATGCGAGGCGTTGCCGCCAGCACAGGCACGGTCAGATCCGGCCGAACCTGATTTTGCGTCCGCTTTTGCGCATACGAGTTCCAGGCAATGTAGCCGAGACCGCCGAGGATCAGGAGCACGATGATGATGGATACGAGCCGGCGTCGGGCATGCGACGCCACAACCTCAACCTTCTCACCCGCGGACTTCGCCGTCTGTTTTGCATCCGGCTTAAAGAGCATTGACCGGCCCTTCTGCTTTTGGCTCCCAGCCGCCACCGAGCGCCTGGTAAAGGCTGACAATCGCCTGGAAGCGGGCAAGCTGGGCCTGCGACAGCGAATCTTCAGCTTGAAATAGCGTCAATTGCGTGTTGAGGACAGTCACGATGTCAGCGGTTCCCGCCCGCAATTGCTGCTCGGAGAGCTGAAAGGCGCGCCGGGACGTGGCGACCACCTCGCGCTGCAGGCGGAGGCGCTCGCTCGTCTGCTTGATCGCCACCAGCGCATTGTCCACGTCGGCGAACGCGGAAACCACGGTTTTCCGGTACGTCTGCAGCAGTTCGTCCTGCTTGGCCTTGGTGTTGTCGAAATTGCCCTGGATCGCACCGCCATCGAAGATCGGCTGCGTCAATCCGGCCGCCAGGCTGAAAAATGCAGCATGCGGTGAAAACAGCGAGACGAGCGCCGCGCTTTGGTAGCCGCCCTGCCCGGTCAGCTGGATGCTCGGGAAGAATTGAGCCCGGGCGCTCCCGATGTTCGCGGTCGCTGAGGCAAGCTGCGCCTCCTGGCGGCGAATATCGGGGCGTTGCGTCAACAATTCCGAGGGCAATCCGGGCGTCACGCGGGGTGACGAAATCCGGTCGAGCGACCCGCCGGTGACATGCAGGCTTTCCGGTGGACGGGACACCAGCGTCGCAAGCGCATTGATATTCTGCGCCAAGGTCTGCCGCAGCGGCGGGACGGCGGCCCGCTGATTGGCGAGCACGGTTTCCTGCTGCGCGACATCGAGATCGGTCCCCGTTCCCGCGCGCAACCGCTCCTTGATGGCGTCGAGAATACGACGGGCGCTGGCGATATTGCGCTCAGCGGTCCGGATACGATCCTGCGCAGTGAGCACCTGGAAATAGGCATTGGCGACGCTGGTCAGCGTCGTCAGGGCGACCACATCGCGATCAAATCTGTTCGCCGTCGCGGTCTCTTCGGCGGCAAGCGCAGCATCGCGATTCTTGCCCCAGAAATCGATTTCGTAGCTCGCACTCAGCGACGATGAGTAGTTTGTAACTTCCCTGCCGCCGTTGGTCAGGCCGCTCGAACTCGACCCGGATATCCGCGAATGCGTGGCTTGATCTCCGGCGCTCAGGGATGGAAGCAACGCCGCTCCGGCGATGCGCGCCAAGGCATCCGCCTGGCGAATGCGCGAGGTTGCCGCGGCGATGTCCAGATTGACGGTCTGTGCTTCCTCCATCAGCGTGGTCAATTCGCGAGAGCGAAACCCGCGCCACCAATCCAGCTTCGGAAGGTCCTGCTGTCCGGTCCCTTTTGCCGCCGCATACTTCCCCGGAATATCCAGTGCAGGATCCGGCAGGTCCTTGGTCAGCATGCAACCGGACAACAGGACGGCAAGCGCCATCGCACCGATCCCGCTCGCCGGACGAGAGTCCGACGAACCGAATCGACGCTTCTTTCCTGGACTAACTGGCGCCCCGCCCCTCACTTGCCCTCCTGGATCGCAGCCCTGCGGCGAATCCCACCCGTCAAACCGCGGGGCATGGTTTCAAGGAAGTCTGTTCCCCTCGTGTTCAAAGCTCGGCCTCTTCTGAATCAAGGCCGCTATTCTAGCTGCCGGCCCTAACCGCGGACAGTCCCCTCAAGGTTTTCCAACGCCTTACTTCAAACGCCTCCATCTGCCGTTGCGTTAGTGATTCTCGCGGCACTTATTGGTGAAATACGGCTCCCGCCGGCAAGCGCGGACGCGGCTCACCAAGATTTAATACTGCCAGTCGGCAAAATGCGGCGCCGCTGGAACAGAAGCCCGCTTGGCGATCCTAGAAAGCTCGGCTTATAGTGTTACCGTAATGCCTGGGGGCGACACCAATCCAGGCCATAGGAGGACAGTGCAGCGGTCCGACAGGACGGTGACTGTAGTCAGCGTTCACGATCAAGCGCCATTGGGACGCAGGACCGCCATCAATGATAGGTCTGCCCATGCCTGACGTGATCCGGGTCACTCCGGAAAATGTGGAAACGCAATTGCCGGATTTGCCGCGCGCAGCGCAGCTCGCAATTCGGTTTGGCTCAAAATTACGGCGCGGCACGCTGGATGTGACATTGCCGGATGGACGGCGGATTCGCCTCGGTGGCATCGAGCCCGGTCCTTCGGCCGCAATGACGCTGTACAATTTCGGTTTCGCGACGCGGCTTTTGAATGGCGGCGATATCGGCGTCGCCGAAGCTTATCTCCGCGGCGAGTGGGATACTCCCGATCTAACTCAGTTCCTTTATCTCTTCTGCGTCAACCAGGACCTGATCAAGGCGATGCTCGGCGACAATCCGGTGATGCGCTTCGTCCAGATTGTGCGGCACTGGTTCAACCGCAACACCCCGAGGCAGGCACGCCGCAACATCTATGCGCATTACGACATCGGCAACGCATTCTACTCGGCATGGCTCGACTCGAGCATGACCTATTCGTCGGCCTTGTACGAAGATCCCGCGCACGATCTGACGACGGCCCAACACAACAAATTTCGCCGGCTCGCGGAGGCCATCGATCTGCAGCCCGGGCAAAAGTTGCTGGAGATCGGTTGCGGCTGGGGCGGCTTCGCCGAATTCGCCGCGAAAAACTACAACGTCAATGTCGTGGGCCTTACGATCAGCAAGGAGCAGCACGATTTCGCCCGCAAACGCATTCAGGATGCCGGACTGAGCGATCAGGTCGAAATCAGGTTTCAGGACTATCGTGACGAACGCGGTCAATACGATCGCATCGCATCGATCGAGATGATCGAAGCGGTCGGCGAGCAATTCTGGCCGCATTATTTTTCGCAGATCCGCGATCGATTGCTGCCGGGTGGCCTTGCAGGGATTCAGGCAATCACGATCCAGGACAAATTCTTCCAGACCTACCGCCGCGAAGTCGATTTCATCCAGCGGTATATCTTTCCCGGTGGAATGCTGCCCTCGCCCTCCATCCTGAAGTCGATGGGCGACCGTTTCGGCGTACCTGTCATCCGGGAGCGGATATTCGGACAAGATTATGCCAAGACGCTCGCCATATGGAGAGACAATTTCCGTGCGGCTTGGCCCAACCTCAAACCGCTCGGCTTCGACGATCGCTTCAAACGCCTTTGGGAATACTACCTGGCGTATTGCGAGGCGGGATTCCTCTCCGGCAATATCGACGTGCGACAAGTGATCCTTGCAAAGCCCTCATAATCGAGCGGTGCGCGAACGTCGTTGCGTAGCAAAATGGCTCCCTTGTGTGCCTCTGCCCGGTGGACTACGTTGCCATGAAAGCTCCGTAACCTACTGGCAAGAACGTCCTTCCCATGAAAATCAATCAAGACGTGGTCGAAGCTATCGGCCACACGCCGCTGATCAAGTTGAAGCATGCGTCCGAGGCGACCGGCTGCACCATTCTCGGCAAGGCCGAATTCATGAATCCTGGCCAGTCGGTAAAGGACCGCGCCGGCAAGCAGATGATCCTCGAAGCGGAGAAGCGTGGCGACCTAAAACCCGGCGGTCTTGTCGTCGAGGGTACGGCGGGTAACACCGGGATTGGACTCGCTGTCGTCGCATCTGCGCGCGGCTATCGGACCATCATCGTCATTCCGGAAACCCAGAGCCAGGAAAAGAAGGATATGCTTCGCCTGTGCGGCGCGGAGCTGGTCGAGGTGCCCGCGCTGCCCTACAGCAATCCCAACAACTATCAGCACGTCGCCGAACGGCTCGCGGAGCAACTGCGCAAATCCGAACCGAACGGCGTGCTGTTCGGCGACCAGTGGAACAACCTCGATAATCCCAAGGCGCACTATGTCTCCACGGGGCCGGAAATCTGGGAGCAGACCGGCGGCAAGGTCGACGGATTTATCTGTTCGATCGGGACCGGCGGCACGCTGGCAGGCACCAGCGCCTTCCTGCAGGAAAAGAAAAAAGACATCGTGATCGGCGTCGCGGACCCACGCGGCGCAGCCATGTACGAACTGTTCAAGAATGGCGAAGCCAAGGCAACGCCGGGCGGCTCGATCACCGAGGGGATTGGGCTTGGACGTGTAACTCCCGTCATCGCCAACGCCAAGGTCGACGAAGCCTATCTCATTCCCGATGAAGAGGCCGTGCCGGTGATCTACGATCTCCTCGAGCACGAAGGTCTCTGCCTCGGCGGCTCGACCGGCATCAATGTCGCCGGCGCGATCCGCCTCGCCAAGCAGATGGGGCCCGGCCACACCATCGTGACCATCCTGTGCGACTCCGGCAATCGCTACCAATCAAAGTTGTTCAATCCTGAGTTCATGCGCTCGAAGAACCTGCCTGTCCCGGCATGGTTGGAGCGACGAACAAATTTCTCGGTTCCGTTCGAAAAAGTATAAGTCGCCGCCGTTCGTTCAGCGCAGGATCTGGCTAAGGAAGAGCTTGGTCCGTGCGTGCTGCGGATTAGCGAAGAATTCAGCCGGCTTGTTCGCCTCGATGATCTGACCGGCGTCCATGAATACGACGCGGTCGGCGACCTCCTTGGCGAATCCCATTTCGTGGGTGACCACCAGCATGGTCATTCCCTCCTTTGCGAGATCGACCATGGTATCGAGCACTTCCTTGACCATCTCCGGATCCAGCGCAGAAGTCGGTTCGTCGAACAGCATGATCTTTGGGTTCATCGTCAGCGCGCGCGCGATGGCAACACGCTGCTGCTGACCGCCGGAAATCTGCCCGGGATACTTGTTGGCCTTATCCGGAATGCGGACGCGCTCCAGATATTTCATCGCTGCCGCCTCGGCTTCCCTTTTTGGAATATGCCGGACCCAGATCGGCGCCAGGGTGCAATTCTCAAGCACCGTCAGATGCGGAAACAGGTTGAAATTCTGGAACACCATGCCGACTTCCCGGCGCACCTCATCCACACGGCGAAGATTTGGACCGAGCTCGATGCCGTCGACGACGATCCTGCCTTCCTGAAATTCTTCCAGCGCATTCATGCAGCGGATCAACGTCGACTTGCCCGAGCCTGACGGACCGCAGATGACGATGCGCTCGCCGCGGCCGACATCGAGATCGATATCGCGCAACACGTGAAACTCGCCATACCACTTGTTCAGACCGGTGACGGTCACGATCGGATTTGCTGTCATGGTGATCTTACTCAGCTTCGCTGATGAACATTCAGGCGGCGTTCGACGAATAAAGAATAACGCGACATCGCAAAGCAGAACACGAAGTAGATGATCCCGGCAAATGCAAAACCGGTGAAAAGGGTCGTCGGCGTCGCCCAGGCTGGGTCAGCAAAGGAGGCACGCAGGCTGCCCAGGAGATCGAACAGCGCCACGATCGACACCAGCGACGTGTCTTTGAACAGCGCAATGAAGCTGTTCACGATGCCTGGAATGACGTGGCGCAACGCCTGCGGCAGCACGATCAGACCGGTCGTTTTCCAGTGCGATAAACCAAGCGCCTTGGCAGCTTCGGTCTGTCCTCGCGGCAGCGCCTGCAAGCCGCCACGAATGACTTCGGCGTTATAGGCGCCGGCGAACAGCGCGATACCGATCAGGACGCGAACCAGCCCGTCGACCGTGAAGTTGCCCGGCAGGAACAACGGCAGCATATAGGTCGCAAAAAACAGCACGGTGATAAGCGGCACGCCGCGCCAGAACTCGATGAATCCGACCGAGAATATCCGAACTAGCGGAATCGTCGAACGTCGACCCAACGCCAGCGCGATGCCGACCGGCATCGAAGCCACGATGCCGGTGACCGACACGACAAGCGTAACGAGAAGGCCGCCCCACAACCTCGTATCGACGATCGGCAAGCCTCCACGATCGAGACGCATTACCGCGATGACGATGCCAATGCCTGCGAACACCACGAGGCTGGTCAGCAGTGCCCGCCAGCCGTTACGGAACGCTCCATTCAGAACGAACAATATGAGCGAAACGATCAACGCGGTCGCAGCGAGGTCCGCCCATACCGGCTGGCCGGATGCCTGGATTTGCTGTTTGAGCCATTCGAGCGGAAAAACGATGTAAAGCGCTGCCGTTCCCAAAATCACGACAACATCGCCGAGCCGCCGCAACAACCATGCGACAACGGGATAATGCGCGGTAAGACCGAGACTCGTCAGCTTCGCGCCCGCGTCCCCGATACTGACAATAAGGTTAGACAGAGTATCTGCGACCCACCCTACCGCGAAACCGTTCAACCCGCCGCCATAGAGCAGGAAGAACGCGACGAAAGGAAACGCAACGAACATCAGGAATGCATTCGGCACCTTTGCAGGTACCTTCGGGATCAACAGCGGCAGCAACAGAATTGCTGCCAGTACGAAGGTCAGATTGACTCGCCACCGCTCCGGTTCCGGATAGAAGCCGTAGATGAACTGGCTCAGCTTGGCCTGCACGAAAGGCCAGCAAGCGCCGACCGCGTGACCAGTATTCTCCGCGAGACAAGCCGCGCGGTCATCGCCCTGCCAGACTGCATCGATCAGCAGAAATCTCACGGCCGGAACGATCGTGAACCACAGCAGCAGCACGCAAATGGCGGAAAGCAGCGCGTTGGTCGGCGTGTTGAGCAGTCTGGTCCGGATGAAGCCAACAATGCCCGTGGTGGAGACGGGTGCGCGCCGTTCCGGCGCAAGCGCATCGCGAACGAAGAGGTCTGCGGAATCGCTCATGTCCCGAGACTCCGGTTCAACCGCCATCCGTAGAAACTCATGACGGCGCTCGTCACCAGCGAGATCAACAGATACACGCCCATGGTGATCGCGATGATTTCGATCGCCTGCCCGGTCTGGCTCATGGTCGTTCCTGCGAACACCGAGAACAGATCGGGATAACCAATCGCAACTGCGAGCGAGGAGTTCTTGGTCAGATTGAGATATTGGTTGGTAAGCGGCGGCAGGATCACCCGCATCGCCTGCGGCACCACGATCAATCGCAGTGTCGCGCCATGCGAGAGTCCCAACGACGCGCCCGCCTCCCTTTGCCCCTTGTGTACCGACTGGATGCCCGCCCGGACGTTTTCCGCGATAAAGGCGCCGGTATAGGTCGAAAGCGCCAACGTCAGCGCCACAAATTCGGGCACGACCCGCAGCCCGCCGGAAAAGTTGAATCCCTTCAGTCGCGGAATTTCCAACATCAGCGGTGCACCGAACACCAGCGCTGCGGTCAGCGGCAGTCCTATCAGCAGCGCGATGACATAGGGCCAGATCGTTACGACCTGACCACGCTGAAAAAGCGCACGGCGCGCATAGACCCGCAATGCGGTCGAGATAAGAACGGCGGCAAGCAGCGCGATCAGAAATGCAGTCAGGCCGTTCTGTGCCAGCGGTTTCGGGACCACCAATCCGCGGTTGTTGAGGAAAACCTCGTCGAACAGCGAGATACTTTGCCGCGGCCCTGGCAATGCGCCGAGCACCGCGAGATACCAGAACAGGATCTGGAACAAGAGCGGCAGATTGCGAACCAGTTCGACATAGCCACCGGCAATTCGCGCTACGAGCCAGTTCGGCGACAGCCGGCCGATCCCGACGATGAATCCGATGATGCTGGCGAGCACGATGCCAATGATCGAGACCAGCAAGGTGTTGAGCAGGCCAACCAGAAAGACGCGGGCATAGGTATCGGTCTCGGCATACGGGATCAGAGTCTGGCTGACGCCGAAGCCCGCCGTCTGCCAGAGGAAACCGAATCCCGACGCGATCCGCTGCGCCTGCAGGTTGGCCCGCGCATTGGCGAAAATCTCGTAGCCGATCCAGATCAGCGCCGCGACGAAGACGATCTGGAAAACAAACCCTGCCCACCCCGCCTGTCCGCCGAGCGCACGGCGAAGCTTGAAGACAAACTGCGATGGAGGTTTGCGCCCGTCGGTCGTCATGGACATTCCGCGCGCCGATCAGCGGATCGGCGGCGCGTACTGGATTCCGCCCTTGTTCCAGAGCTGGTTGAGGCCACGGGCGATACCCAGCTTGGAGCCGGCGCCGACGTTTCGGTCGAACGCCTCGCCATAATTGCCGACGGCCTTGACGATCCGGATGACCCAATCCTTGGTGAGACCGAGTTGCTCGCCGAGATTGCCGTCGGTGCCGAACACGCGCTTCATCTCGGGCTTCGTCGATTTGGCCATTTCGTCGACGTTCTTCTGGGTCACGCCCAGCTCTTCGGCATTGATCATCGCAAACAGCGTCCACTTGACGATGTCGAACCACTGGTCGTCGCCGTGGCGAACCAGCGGCCCGAGCGGCTCCTTCGAGATGACTTCCGGCAGCACGACGTGATCGGCCGGATTGCTGAGCTTGAGACGCTCGGCATAAAGCTGGGAAATATCCGAGGTGAAGACGTCGCAACGTCCGGATTCATAGGCCTTGACGGTTTCGTCGGCGGTACCGAAGGCAATGATCTCGTATTTCATATTGTTGCTCTTGAAATAGTCAGCAACGTTCTGCTCGTTCGTCGTGCCGGTCTGAACGCAGATCGATGCGCCATTCAGCTCCAGCGCCGAATTGACCTTGAGCGCCTTCTTCACCAGGAATCCCTGCCCGTCGAAATACGTGATGCCAGTAAAGTTCACACCCAGCGAGGTGTCGCGAGACACCGTCCAGGTCGTATTGCGCGACAGCACATCGATCTCGCCGGACTGAAGCGCGGTGAAGCGATCCTTGGCGGACAGCGGAACGAATTTCACCTTGGTCGGATCGTTGAACACGACCGCAGCAATCGCGCGGCAGACGTCGACATCCAGCCCGGTCCAGTTACCCTTGTCGTCCGGTGCGGAGAAACCCGGCAGTCCCTGGCTGACGCCGCACGACAGAACACCACGATCCTTCACCGTCTTGAGCGTCTGCGCGAATGCGGACTGGCCGGAAAGGCTTGCGGCAAGGACGGCTGCAGCAACGAAAAATGTACGTTTCATGGTATTGCCTTTCCAAGGATAGCGTATTGGCCTTATGCGCCCAGATCGATGCCGTTGGACGACCGTTCAGCGAGCGACTTGTATCCAGAAACTAGCCGGCGAATGCAAACTTCCCCGCAATACAATCGCCAAAGCGGCGATTAGTTCACCTTATTGCATCACAGAACGACTGAGCGGCACGGTCAAGGGGTTGACGGCGATCTCGTGTGTCCTGTTATTAGCCAATGTTAGTCCCAACGCACCAGCCTGCCCTGCGTGGCGATTCGCAAAATGGGCCGCGGCAAAACGTCTTCAGGTCGGCGATACGTGCATGAAACCCACCACTGAATCAACCCAACCGGGCGGCATCGAAACCTCGCTGGTGACTTCGGGCCGCGACACTGCGGCGCAGAAGGGCTTCGTCAATCCGCCGGTAGTCCGCGGCTCGACCGTGCTCTATCCGACCGCCGAAGATCTGCACGAACATCGCGGCGAATTCCAATATGGCCGCCACGGCACGCCGACGACGAAAGCCCTGCAGGAAGCTTTGCAGGCGCTGGAGGGACCGGCCTGCGCCGGTGTCGGTCTTGCGCCTTCCGGCGTTGCAGCGATTACGACCGCACTTCTCGCCGTGCTGAAGTCCGGCGACCACCTGCTGGTTTGTGACAATGCCTATCGGCCGACGCGCAATTTCTGCAACGGCTTCCTTTCGCGCTATGGCGTCGAGACAACCTTCTTCGATCCGCTGATCGGCGATGGTATTGGCGCGCATTTCAAGCCCAACACCAAGGCGGTTCTGGTCGAAGCTCCGGGATCACAGTCGTTCGAGATGCCGGATATTCCCGCGATCGCCAAGGTCGCACACGAGCGCGGCGCGATTGTGCTGGATGACAATACCTGGGCGACGCCGCTATTTCATCGCTCGCTCGAACAGGGTGTGGACATCAGCATCCAGGCTGCGACCAAATATATCGGCGGGCACTCCGACATCATGTTCGGAACGATTTCAGCCAACGCCAAAGCGTGGCCGCTGGTGAGTGATGCCATTCGCCTGCTCGGCGTTTGCGCCGGTCCCGACGACGTGTTCCTGGCACTGCGCGGCGTCCGTACTCTTGCGGTGAGGCTCGCGCACCATCAGCGTGCAGCGCTCGACATGGCTCACTGGCTGGCGAAGCGGCCGGAAGTCACGAAGGTTCTGCACCCAGCGCTGGAAAGCCATCCCGGTCACGCAATCTGGAAACGCGACTTCACGGGGGCTTCCGGACTGTTCAGCATTGTCCTGAAGCCGGCTCCGCAGAAGGCAGTCGACGCTCTGCTCGATACGGTTCAGCTCTTCGGCATGGGTTATTCGTGGGGCGGCTTCGAAAGCCTTGTCATCCCGTTCGACTGCAGCGACTACCGGACGGCAACCAAATGGGCCCCCGGCGGGCCGACCTTGCGACTGCATATCGGGCTCGAAAATCTCGACGACCTGAAAGCCGATCTGTCTCGCGGCTTCGATGCGTTCAACGCCGCGTCGTGAGGTCGCGAAGATTTCCACTGCCCTGTGGGTGTTGCCTGAAATAGCCTTCCGGAATCATGGCAGTCGCATGGTTCCGTAAATATATGAGTTGATCCCCGACCGTTTGGCAGTAGCCTGACTGTTTGACTCGAATGGATCACGAGCAGGTATGGGATCGATCGTTCTTCTTGACCTGATGGGTGGCGTAGCGCTGCTGCTTTGGGGCCTTCACATGGTCCAGAGCGGCATTCTGCGTGCCTTCGGTCCGAACCTTCGTCTGCTGATGGCCAAGGCGCTGGGCAATCGGCTCGCCGCATTCGCCGCGGGGCTGGGCCTTACCGCCCTGCTCCAGAGCAGCACCGCAACCGGGCTGATCACCAGCTCATTCGCCGCGGAAGGTCTGGTGGGGCTGGTACCGGCACTTGCAATCATGCTCGGGGCGAATGTCGGCACCACGCTGATCGTTCAAGTGCTTTCGTTCAATATCTCGGCGGCGGCTCCTGCGCTGTTCATCATCGGGCTGGTGGCCTTCCGCACCGGGCCGCGCACTCGCGTCAAGGATATCGGCCGCGTGGCCATCGGTCTCGGCCTGATGCTGCTGGCATTGCATATCCTGCTCGGCACGCTGGCCCCTGCCGAGAATGCTCCCGGCATGCGCGTCTTCATGAATGCAATCACCGGCGATCCCGTACTCTGCATCCTGATCGGCGCACTCGTCACCTGGGCCGTGCATTCCAGCGTCGCGACCGTCCTGCTGATTATGTCGCTGGCCTATGCGCATTTCGTGACGCCGTTTGCGGCGCTGGCCTTGGTGCTCGGCGCCAATCTGGGCAGCGCCATCAATCCCGTATTCGAGGGCGCGAAGCGCGATAACCCGGCCAACTATCGCTTGCCGGTGGGTAATCTGTTGAATCGCGTCGTCGGCGTGCTGCTGGTTGCCCCCTTCCTCGGGCCCATCGCAGACTTGTTCCAGAGCTGGCAGCCCGACCTCGCGAAGATGACGGCCGGATTCCACATTGCGTTCAATCTCGCGACCGCAGCCCTTTCGATCGGACTCCTCAATGGCGTAGCCGCGTTCCTGATCCGACTGCTGCCCGAGCGCCAACAGGCCGTCGACCCCGCACGGCCGCGCTACCTGGACGAGAGCGCACTGGAAACGCCGTCGTTGGCGCTTGCCGACGCAGCGCGCGAAACCCTGCGCATGGGGGACATGGTTGAATCGATGCTGCGGGAAGTGATGACCGCCATCATGACCAACGACCGCGCGCTGGTCGATCAGGTGACGCGGATGGACAACAGCGTCGACGGCCTCGATGAAGCCATCAAGCTGTACGTGACGAAGCTCACGCGCGGCAGCCTCGACGAACGCGAAGGCCATCGGGCAATGGAGATCATCTCCTTCGCGATCAATCTCGAACATATCGGCGACATCGTCGACAAGAACCTGAGCGAACTCGCCACCAAGAAGATCAAGCGCCGCTTCCAGTTCTCGCCGGAAGGTGCTGCCGAACTTTTGGACTTTCACCGGCGAACGCTGGAATCCCTACGGATCGCTTTCGGCGTGTTCATGTCCGGCGACGTCAATGAGGCGCAGAAGCTGCTCGCCGAGAAGGCCGCGCTGCGTAACGCAGAACTGGCCGCCACCGAACGGCATCTAGATCGCCTTCGCGAAGGCCGTCCGGAAACGATCGAGACCACCTCGCTACACCTCGATGTGCTGCGCGATCTCAAGCGCATTCACTCGCACATCTGCTCGGTCGCCTACCCTGTGCTCGATGCTGCGGGCCAGCTCGAGGATGCACACACCACCGACCAGGCGGTCGTTATCGACCCACCGCCGAATGCACATCCGTCGGCACGCTAGGACCTAGTCCGGGCCGGCCGTCGAAGCCTGTCGGCCGTTGACGATGATGAAATAGAGATTGCGGATATAGACGACGAGGCCGAATGCCTGCCCGGCGATGAAAACCGGATCGCGGCGATAGAGCGCGTAGATCAACAGCAACACGCCGCCGCCGATCGAAAAAAACCAGAACGCGACCGGCATCACGCTTTGGCGCGCCCGCTCCGAGGCAATCCATTGCACGACGAAGCGCATGGTGAAAAACGCCTGCGCGACGAATCCAAGAACCACCCAGCCATCGAACTTGATGACGAAGACGTCGTGTAGATAGGCATTGATGGCGCTCAGCGTACTAACCATCGACCAAAACCTCGGTTGCGACCGGTGTGGGCTTCTTGCGACGGATCAGCCACCACACCCCGGCGAGATCCATGATCCCGATCCATAAGCGATCGAAGAAGCCGTAGTTCGAAACGCCGGACCGCCGCGGCCGATCGATCACATCGATATAGGCAATGTCGTGACCTTCCCGGCGCACCAGAGCAGGCAGGAAACGATGCAGTCCATCGAAATACGGCAGCGTAAGGAATACGTCGCGCCGGAATGCCTTGAGGCCACAACCGGTGTCGCGTGTCCCGTCGCGGAGAATGCCGTTGCGGATTCCGTTGGCAATCCGCGACTGCATCCGCTTGAAGCCGGTGTCCTTGCGTCCCACGCGCTGGCCGGCCGCAAGTCCGACGCGCGCTCCGCCATTCTCGATGGCCAGGATCAGATCAGGCAGGAACGCCGGATTGTTCTGGCCGTCCCCGTCCAGCGTCGCCGCAATGCCGCCGCGCGCCGCTCGGACTCCGGTTCGCACCGCGGCCGACTGTCCGCGGGATTCCGCGTGCCGGATGTGCCTCAGATTTGGGCGCTGCCTCATCAGCGTTGCCAGTTGCTCGTCGGTTGCGTCGGTGGAGCCGTCATTGACGTAGATGATTTCGTAGCGCCAGCGCTCACCCAGCGCCGCAACGATCTCGGCGATCAGCGGCGCAATATTTCCCGCCTCGTTGCGGACCGGCACAACGATGGAAATTTCGACGGGATCGGTTTCGGGTGACGGCAAGGAACCGCTCATTGTTCCGGGTGGTCGATAAACGGCAAACCGCGCTTCAACGCCGGTCTGGGGAGCCCGCTTCATATGGGGCAACGGCGCCCCGGGCAACCCTTTTAAGGTCGGAGATGCCGACCCCGCCCAGCGGCACGATTTCGCCATTCTGCTGAATGGTGAAGCCGAGGCGGCGTGCGGCGAACCATTGCCGCACGATCATGGCCACCAGTACGCCCAGCAGCGCGCCACCAACCACGTCGCTGGGATGATGAGCCAGGAGAACCAGGCGACTTGCGATAATAACCGTCGCGTAGACGAACATCACCAGCCGCAGCCGGGGCCACACCGACGAAACCGCATAAGCCAATGCGAAACTGGTGATGGCATGACCGGACGGGAAACTCGCATAGGCCTCGTTCCATGAGAAATGCGAATAGTTGAACGGATTTGCGTGGCCGCCGACAAACGGCCGCCCGCGTCCGACGATGCCTTTCACGACCTCGCCCACAAGAACCGCAATGGCGACGGAAAGGAAGATGTATTGGAAGTGGGTTCCCAGTCCGATCATTACCGTCCGGGCTCTTGCGTGCACGATTGGAATAGTGACAGCGACCAGCAACAATATTGCCGCCAGAAACCACAGCACGTAGGTCGATTTTCCGAAGTCGGTGATGATCTTGACGGGCCACAGGCTGGCCGTGCCGCGCGGCGGCATCAACCTGATCTCCGGGGCATCGACCACGAACATCAGAGCGATGATCAAAAGCGCAACGATCATGGTCAGCAACAGCAATCGCCGCGAGAGCCGCCGTGCCGCATCCGCACGGCGGGAATGCGAGGGCGAACGCAGAATGCGAACGACGGATAGCCAGATCACCAGCATGACGTTGACGAAATAGCCCGAAGCCTCGTCGATGCCGGATTTGGAAGGCATCCTATTCCGTGCCTTCCGATCGGAAGATCGCAACGGAAATCGTTTTGCCTTGCGAGTAGTTATAGCCTTCGATCCGCCTGAAGACGTTGTAACGCAGACCGAGCGCTTCGGCGCGCTGCGCGAACGCCCGCTCCGACCGTGATTCCACCAGCGCAAATCGACAGCTGCCTTGATTGAGAAAATCAGCAGCGCCCGAACCGTCGGTCAATTGCGTCGACGTGCCGGTCATGAAGACAAGGCTGGGTTCTTGAAAACCTGCCGCAGCCGCTTTCGGCCCGACGCACACCACATTACGCAACGCCCTTGCGATTTCGGCGCTGGGGAAAAGCGGCGTCAGTGCAGGCATGATGATGCCGTAGATGGCGAAACTCAGGAACAGCGAGGCACCAACGGCATTCAGCAGCGACCGCTCCGCGCGATAGTCATCGTACAGCCACCACGCGAATAAACCTAGGATCAGCGACACCGCGACGAACGGCCAAGCGAGAAACACGGGCTGCCGGGTCAGCGTGATCGCCGCCACGACGGCGATCACCGACGTAATCGCGGGGATCGCAAACCACCACGCCGCCCCCTTGATTACCCATGAGCGCGACAGCATCCGCCGCTCGAGTGTACCGGCGATCAGGATCGCAATCGCCGGATACAACGGCAGCACGTAGTGCGGCAACTTGGTGATGACGAGTTCGAACACGATCCATGACGGGATCAGCCAGGCCAGCAGATACTGCGCGCCCGGCTCGCGCCGCGCGCGCCAGATCGCAGGCGCAGCCATGCCGGCCAGCGGCGCACCCGGCCAGAACGTGATCCAGAACAGCACGAAGTAAGTGCCCGGCGGTGCGCCGTGAGACTCCTGCCCGCCCGCAAGCTTGCTCAGCATGTCGCCACCGACCGAGTCGGTGAAGAAGGTGTCGCCGGCGCGCCAGAAAATGGCAACGAACCACGGCAGCACCAGCACCAGCAGCCAGATCAGTCCCCATGCTGGCCGCAGCCGCCACAACCAGTCGGCCGAGCGATCCAGGATCGCCAGCGTCCCGATGGTCAGGATGACGAACAGGAAGATCAGCGGTCCCTTGAGCAACACGCCGCCAGCCAGCGCCGTCCAGAAAATAATCGGCCATGTCCAAGGTGGCCGGGCCGGATCTTCGCCGCGCTGCCATGACAGGTAGACCCGTGCCATGGCGCCCATCGCCGCAACCACCGTGAACAGCAGCATGGCGTCGGTCTTCGCCAGTCGCGCTTCGACATTCAGCAGGACGCAGCCGCACATCAGCAGCGCGGCCAGCACGGCCCCTCGCCGTGTGACGAACGCCAGCGCCGTCCAATATGTCAGCAACACCGCGCCGATAGCTCCGAGCAGCGACGGCATCCGGTAGAGCCAGATCCGCACCTGCGCGCGCGGCAGGCCGAGCGACGACGCGGCTTCGACACTCGCCGCCTGCAGCCAGTAGATGCCGACGGGCTTCTTATAACGGACCTCGTTCTGGAATCGGATGTCGACGAAATCGCCGGTCTCCACCATCTGCTTGGTGGCCTGGGCAAATCGTGCTTCGTCACGGTCGATCGGCGGGATGTTGAAGAATCCCGGCAAGAACATCAGCAGTCCGCACAGAATCAGAAATGCGATCGCCCGTACATCGCTAACCGTGACGAAATCGATCACGGTCACAAGTCCGCGGCCGGGATTGACCCGGTTTTTGGGTTCCCGGGGCGCGCCAAATCTGGATTGGTAGCTGCTTTCGGCCATTGGTTCCGCATACGATGAAACCAACGGTGCCACAACCAGTTAGCGACGCCTTATTGAATTCGGACGACAACTGTGTCCGCCGCGCCAGTCGCGTCCATTACGGTGAGACGCACAAAGCCCGGCCCCGGCGGATCGACCAGCCGCTGCCGCCGGCTATCGAAGTCGCCCGCGGACACCCCGTTGACCAGCACCGTCATCGGCAGCACCCCTCCCGCTACCTTGACCGGGACTGCCGAATACCGCTGCGCTGGGTCGGTCGTGCTGGCGTCGATCCGCGAGCCGTTCAGCGGAAATTGAATATGGAGCGGGCGATCCCTGCTCGTCTGGACGAGTTCACCGGCCTGCCGGAATCGGCGCAGCGGTAACGGCAACTTGGCGTTTGCCGCGATCAGGGTCCCCGGCGGTGGCTTGGGCAGCGGCGCCGGAAGCTTGCCGGAACGGGCAAAGGCATCGAACAGGATCGGCGCCGCCGCGGCCCGGCCGACCAGTCCGGGAACCGGCGCACCGTCCGGACGGCCCACCCAGACCCCGACCGTCATGCGGCCGTCGAAACCGACCGACCAGGCATCGCGATAGCCGTAACTGGTGCCTGTCTTGAACGCGATCCGGTTGCGGACTGCATTTTCGGGCGGCGGTGTTCCCATCAGTACGTTCCCGACCTGCCAGGCAGCAACCCGATCCAGCAACCGCAGAGGCTCACGCGGGCTCTCACCCGCCTGCACGATCTCCCGCAACGGCACGGTGCTGCCCAGCCTCGGGAGGCCTGCGTAGAGTTGAACGAGGTCCTGCAAGGTGATGCCGATGCCGCCCAGTCCCATGGCAAGCCCAGGCACTTCGTTCGTCGGCAACACCAGATCGGCTCCCGCCTGCCTCAATCGCGACGACAGCCGGCTTGCGCCGACGCGGTCGAGCAACGCAACCGCGGGCACGTTCAACGACAGTTGCAAAGCATGACGCACCGACACGGTGCCCTGAAATGTCATGTCGAAGTTTTCAGGGGCGTAACTGCCGAACCGGATCGGCCGATCATCGATCAGACTTTCCGGATGTACAAAGCCATCTTCGAAGGCGAGACCATAGATGAATGGCTTCAGAGTCGAGCCCGGCGAACGGATGGCGCGGGTCATGTCGACCTGCCCGGCGCGACGATCGTCGAAATAATCGGGCGACCCGACACGCGCCAGGACATCGCCGCTCTGATTGTCGACGGCAACGATTGCCACGGAAATATCAGGACCCAACGCAACTGCGCGATCCTTCGCCAGCGTTTCCAGCGTGCGTTGCAGGCTGCCATCCAATGTCAGCCGGATCGTCGTTGCGTCCTTGACCGTAGCCGTAGCGCGATCCGCGGAATGCGGCGCCAGGATCGGCATGTGCTTGCGCATCCGAGGCACCGCAACGGATTTCGCCTGCGCAGCGTCTTCCGCCGACACCTTGCCCTCTTCGACCATGCGATCCAGCACGCGGTCACGCGCCGCCTGCGCCGCCGCGGGATGCCGGTCCAGCCGTCGCGTCTCCGGGGACTGCGGCAAGGCGACCAGCAGTGCCTCTTCCGCCAGCGAGAGACGTTTCGGCTCCTTGCCGAAATAGGCGATCGATGCCGCGCGAATGCCTTCCAGGTTGCCGCCATACGGTGCCAACGCCAGATACAGATTGAGGATCTGATCCTTGTCGAGCCGTCGCTCGATCTCCAGCGCGCGCACGACCTGATGCAGCTTGGCGTAGAACGAGCGGCGACGGCGCGGCTCGATCAACCGCGCCAACTGCATGGTGATCGTCGAGCCGCCGGAAACGATGTGTCCCCGCGTCACCAACTGGAATGCCGCGCGGCCCAGCGCCCACGGATCGACGCCGATATGCGACCGGAAGCGCTGGTCTTCATAAGCAAGCAACAGGTCGACATAACCGGGATCGACGTCGGTCCTGGCATCGACCGGCAAGCGCCAGCGGCCGTTGCTCATCGCATAGGCGCGCAGCAGCTTGCCGTTCCGGTCAACGACCGTAGTGGAGACTTGTCTCGCTTCCTTGAGCGAGAGCGGCCCGAGCGAAATCGTCCAGGCACCGATTGCAGCCGCCACGACCAGACACGACGCCAGCACCAGCACGGTCGCCCATTTGATCCCGCGCCAGAGGCGCCCGGATCGGACTGGCGGTGATAATGCAACCGTGGTCGTCATTTTGCCGAACGCACCTCGACTGCTCCCGTTCCCGTGCGGCCATAGCGCGAGGGATTATACATATCCTCGACATAGGCCTGCGGCAGCACGTATTTGCCGGGAGACACCGCGCGGACGACGTAAGCCACCGTGAACACCGCCTTGTCGTTGCTGGCACGATCGATCGCGGCACTGAAGCGATCGTCGCGGAACTCGGTATGCGCAGGATCTTTACCGTCCTCGATCCAGTCCAGCGTACCAGTATCGCCGGACGAGACCAGATGCGGATTGTCGATCTCAAAGCCTGCCGGAAGATAGTCGACCACCATAATGTGGCCGTACTCCGGCTTGGCCTCGGTGACTTTCAGCACGACGGCGAAGCGGTCGTTCTGCCTGGCTTTCGCGGGATCGGCCGATGTGCCGTCGAGCGCGAAATAGTTCCGCTCGATCTTGAACCCGTTCGATGCCGCCGGTTCCGGCGTGATGGGCGCGCCGGAAACCGAGATCACCGCCTGCATCGGCGTCTCGCCGGTGTTGGTGATCTTGATCGGCTTGCCGGTCAGTTCCGCCGCCTTGTAGTTCCGGTACAGCGCCGTCTTCACCGGACTGCCGTCGATATCGAGCGAGATGGTGTTCGCCTCCTTCGCCAAAGCCCGCGATGCCAGCACAAGCCACGCGTTCTCCTGCGTCGACGTATAGGGCGTCAGCCCCCTCGCCGATTCAACCCGCTGAACAGCCTGTGTCAGCGTCGCACGCGGCGCATTGCCTTCACTGGCGAGCGAAACCAGCGCGGCAGCATCGCGCAGCGCCGAACCGTAATCGGTACGGCCGAACTCCAGCACCGGCTTCGGATTGAGGCTTTCGACGGCGGCCGCGTAGACCCGCTCGGCACGCGTACGATCGCCCACCAATGCCAACGCCGCGGCCAATTGTGCCTTGGCGATCGGCGTGGCGAGATTACTGATCTTGGTGTCGGCGAGATAACGCAGATCGCCGACGGGCGCGGTGCCATTCTTGGCCAGCACGTACAGCCCATAAGCCAGGTCGCGGCCGCCGTTCTTTTCCGGCTCGTCGGCGTTGACCACCGAGTTGCGAACGCGATCCAACGCGCTGCGGAAGGCAAAGTCAGGAACCGCAAAGCCCTTTTCGCGGGCGCGCGAGAGGAAGTCGGTGACATAGGCATCGAGCCACGCATCGTCTCCACCCGACGACCACAGTCCGAACGAGCCGTTCGAACCTTGCCGCGACAGCAGCCGATCGATGGCGTCCTTGATGCGCTGATCGACGGCGGTATCCATCGCAAGGTGCGCGCCCGCTGCGAGATCGTTGACGTAGAGCAGCGGCATCGCGCGGCTGGTGATCTGTTCGGAGCAGCCGAACGGATAGCGGTCGAGTGCCTTGAGAATGGTCGCGGCGTCGAGCGCCGTGGACTGGCTCACCGACAGCGACACGCCGCCCGTGCCCGATATCAGGTCGGAGAACATGTCCGACGTCAGCGTCAGGCTTTCGCCCTTCGCCAAGGTCCGCACCGTACGGCGCGCAAGGATTTGCGTCGCGGCCTTGACGTCGAGCGCATAGTGGCGCGCCAGCGTCAGTCCGTTCGGTCCCTTGATCGCGACATCGATCTGCGCGGTGCCGGTGCCGCTGGCTTCGAGCGCCAACGACGTTGACGATCGCTGCTTAGCCTTCAGGTTCACCACTGTCGTCGAATTTCCAGAAGCCTTCACCGGTCCCGTGGCATTCACCGTGATCGTGTAATCGCCGGCTTCGCCTTCCACGTTGTCGAGATCGAAACTCATGGTGCCGTGATCGCCGCTGAGCAGGAAGCGCGGCAGCGTCGCGGTGAGCACTACAGGATCGCGGACCGTCACGTCGGTTGTCGCGCGACCGAGCTTGGTCGCCGTCCACGCCACCGCCATGACGCGTGCCGTGCCGGCGAATTCCGGTATTTCGAAATCGATCTCGGCCGTGCCGTCGGAGGCTACGGTCACAATGCCGGAATATAGCGCCAGCGGCTTCTGCGTGGGCGGGCTGCCTTGCAATTCCGCACCGGGCGCATCGCCGCCGCTACGAATCTGGCCGCGCGTGCCCTGCATGCCGTCGATCAACTGACCGTAGAGGTCGCGGATTTCTGCCGAGAGACGACGCTGGCCGAGATAATAATCATCGGGCGCCGGCGGCTTGTAGTTGGTGAGATTCAGGATGCCGACATCGACCGCGGCAACCACGATCTTAGCGTCTTCGCCGGGGCTGAGCCCGCCAAGTTTCACCGGAAGCTTCAGCGTCGTACTCGGCCGCACCAGGGCGGGCGGCGACAGGCTCACCGAGAGCGTTCGCTCTTTCTTGTCGATGCCGAACCACTTCAGGCCGATGGCTCGGCCCGGCATCCGCTTGGCCGAGGTATCCAGCGGGCGTCGGAGCGTGGCGACCACATAGGCACCCGTGCCCCAATCTTTGCCGACCGGAATGCTGACCTGCGTCGTCCCTTCCTTGACGTCGACGGTCTGCGTGGTCAGCAGGCGGTCGCCGAGCACATTGACGGTCAGTTTGCCCGCAGTACGCGCGTTCACCGACACCGCCATGGTGTCGCCGGACTGATATTCCGCCTTGTCGATCGAGGTTTCGAGCAGATCGGGCGTGTCGGCGCTGCCGTCGGAATACCAGCCCACGTCGAACGTCACGGAGGTCAGCGGTCCGTCGGCCTCGGTCGACTTGACGTCGAGCCGATACCGGCCGGGTTGCGGCGAGAGCTGGATGCGTGCCGGCTTGTCGGCCACAATGTTCACGTCGCCGTCGGCCACGCGCTGGGTTGACTTGATCGGCTCGTATTCCCACGAGGAATTCTGCCGATACCATTGATAGCGGGATTCAACCTTCAACAGTTCATAGCGGAGACCGCTGCGCGGCAATGCTTTGCCGTCCGGAGCGACGAACACCACGTCGAAGTTGGCGTTGTCGCCTTCCGCGACGTTCTTGTCCTGAAACAGCGGTTTCACGCCGATCATCGCCGCCGCAGGCGCGACCGGCAACACCAGCTTGCGCTCCACGGCGCGGCCGCCGGCTTCCGCCATCCGGATGAAAATCTGCGCTTCCTGAGGGCGGCTCGACGCCTGCGGCTTGGCCAGGCTCACCGGGAAGGTCGCCACGCCATTGGCATCCGATTCCGGCAGATCCTCGATCGGCGTGCGTTCGGTGCTGTTGCTCTCCTCTTCATCCGCAACGCCGAACTGATAGCCGGCGTAACCGGGCCTGCCGGCAGCGTTGGAGACCAGCATGTCGCCTTCGAGCTGCAGCCCCGAGGCCGGTGCTCCGTAGAGGAAGTGGCCATCGACCTTAAGTTCTACAGGAGCTTCTGCCGTAATCTGTTTGGCTGTACTGGATAAATCGAATTCGATCCGATCCGGAACATAGTCTTCCACCATGAAGGTCGTTTCGCCGACCGAACTCCCCTTCGGATCGGTGAAGGTGCGTACCCTCCAGGTCCCGGTCGGCACAGCCGAATTGAGCGGCAGCGTCAGACTGTGACCGCCCGCGCCCTGGTCGGCGACGAGTGCCCGGCGATATTCGACGCCGTCCGGACGTTCGACGACAAAAGTCAGCGGAGCGCCGGGCAGCGCCTTGCCCTGACCGTCGCGCAGCAAGGCAGTGAGGTAGGCGGTCTCGCCGGAACGGTAGACGCCGCGCTCGGCATAGACGAAGGCATCGGCGCCCACGGGAGTCGCACGGCCCGAGACGCCGCGGTCGGTCAAGTCGAACGCGGTCGATTTCAGGCTCAGGAAAGCATAGTCGGCGTTTTCGCCGGTCACCGTCAGCATCGCGGGCGACAACCCGCCCTCGCCGCGCGCCAGCCCGGCTTCGAACAATACGTGCCCAACTGCATCGGTCTTACGGGTGGCCAGAATTTCGTTGTTGCGCGCGACCAGCCGAACCTCGGCACCGGCCTTGGCGTCGGTAGTCGCCAGCGAATTGACGAAAACGTGGATTCCGTCGTTGCCGGAAAACGCCGTCAGGCCGAGATCGGAGACGATGAACCACTGCGTGGCCAGCGATCCGGAGTCCTCATCGCTGCCCGCCTGAGGTCCCTTGGGTGCGGCCGTCATCACATAGACGCCCGGCTGCAATTCGCCGATCGCCTGATCCACTGGAAAGGCGGTGGTGACGTCCGCGTTCAGGGTCGAAGCCGTCGCGAGTTCGCCCGACCACACCTTCACGCCGCGCTCACCACCCAGCGTCGACAGGTCGTAGCTGCTGAGCGAGCGCTGAAAATCGCTGCCGAGCACCGTGTTGATGAGATTGCGGTCACCGATCCGGAACACCTGCACGGAAACCGTCTGGGTGTTGACGCTGACAACAGGAATTCCCTGTTGCCCGGTGCGCGGCAGCACGTAGGCCCGCCCGGTAAATCGCACGAAGGGCTTGCGGTCGCGCACATAGATATTGAACTCGGCGGACTTCGGCAGTGTCTCCCTCACGGTCGACGGAAGCCCGGCGCGCAGGTTGACGTTATAGCGCTCGCCATGTTTCAGGCCATCGACACACAACTGCTTCCCTTCGGCGGAAATGGCCGGCTTGTCGTTGTCGGCAAGGGCCAGGAACGGCGAGAAATCGGTGCGCTTCGCCAAGTCTTCCGAGAACTGGAAGCAGGCCCGCGGCGACGCGGAATCCGAGTCGATCGTGTAATCGAGCAGCCGGAAACCGTGATCGTCGCGCAGCTTTTCGTAAGCGCCGCGAACGTCCGCGACTTCCTTCAGGTCCAGCGACAGCCGCATCGTGTCGAGCGCCGGCCGCCACAGCTTTCGCTCCGAGAAGGCGCGCCCCAGCACCGCCAACGCATCGGCCTCGTCGGCCGGATTGCCAGCGCGCTGGTAGGCGATATAGGCGGCGGTGGAAGCCCGCTCACGCAAAAACGTCTGCTCGGAATTCGTGGTCGGGCGAACCTGGAAAATGGTCTTGGCGAGCCGCAGCCAGTTGCCACTGTCGTCCGGGGCGATCACCGCGATCTGCCCGAGGATTTGCAGCCCTTCCCGGAAATTGCCCCGTTTGAAGGCTGCATCCGCATCAGCCCGCAAGGTCGGCACCGTTTTGACGATGTTACCCGCCTCGCTCTTGATCTGAGCCTCCAGCTTGACGGCGGAATCGGCCAGATCGTCGCGCTTGAAGGTCTTGTCCGCCGCCTGCGCCGTTGCCAGACCGAATGCCAGAACAGCGCAAATGCCGACTGCGCGGACCATTCCGATCATGCTGGACTCCCTTCGCGGGTCTCGCCCGCCGGTCTTAAAAGATGCGGCAAATCGTGACAGGCTGATGGCGCCTGCGCCGCCTGCCCCGGAGGTCGTCCGATCACTCATGGATAGGCCTCAAACCTGACGCGCCTGTGCCGGTGCGACATTATTGAAAACAAGATGCGGCCGCACCTCTTCGCTTTGTCGTCATGAACAGCTAAATGGTTCGGATGGGCGAGCGGCCGTGCGAAGGTCCTGCTGCTTGCCCAAAGGTCGGCTTTTTTGAATTCCGAACGATAGTGATAAAAGAGATTCGACGGTCCCATAGCTCAACTGGATAGAGTAACGGATTTCTACTCCGTGGGTTGCAGGTTCGAATCCTGCTGGGATCGCCAACGCAGCAAAGAAAAGCCCCGACTTTATGGGGTTCTTTTAAAAAGTGAAAGCTGGCGTTGCCGCGGCCTTAACGAAGAACAGAAGGGGCCTAAACCGTCAAAACCGATATCGCGCAACACCGCTTTGCCATCATCACCGGGCTGCGCCGTCGCAACCTGATCCTGACCTGGTCGCAGGTAGATTTTGACGAGGCCGTGGTGCGCGTCATCACCAAGGGCAGCGTGTTTCGCGAGGTGCCGCTGAGCAAGGAAGCTTACGCCATCCTGTGGTCGCGGCGAGGCCATCACCCCGAGTTCGTTTTCACCTTCGTGGCCCAGCGCACCCGCAAATGCCCCAAGACGAAGGACCCTAAAACCGGCGAGCCGTTCCTGTTCATCAAGGGCCAGCGTTACCCGATCACCTACTACGGCATGGGATCGAACAAGCGGAGCTGGAAAAAGAAGGCCGGTGTCGACGCCCGGATCCACGACATGCGCCACACCACAGGATCCCGCGTGCTACGCGCCACGGGAAACCTACGCAGCACCCAGATGCTGCTCGGCCATAAGGACATCGCCATCACCGCGAAATTCTACACCCACGTCCTGCTCAAGGACGTCCGTGCCGCGATGGAAACCACGGCCGCGGCAACGCCGGCGCCGAAGCCCGCCGCCAAGCGCGGCGCCGGGAACGACGACTAACCCGCCCAGGCGCCAGAAACGCACGTGTGGCCCGCGCTGTCGAGCGCCCTCGCCAATTGAGGCTTTCCGAGGATTATATTAAGGAGGGTCATAAGAAACGGCGGGGGAATCAATGCAGAGGCTTCGTTCACGACGGGCGCTCATCACGATATTGGGCGCGATCGGCTTGGGCGTTTTGGGGAATGCTATTTGGGAATTGCTTCTCAAACCAGCAATCATTCTACTGACCGATTTCGGGTTGAATGTTGCCACCCTCGGAATGACGTCGTTGCGAGATGACCTATATCTACGGATAGCTCGCGGCGATCAAACGAGCTTAAGTATGTTCAGCCTTGCAACGAGTTTAGTTGCACCCACTTTTTTGATTATCGCAATTTACGTCTCCAAGTTCGTGATGCGCGACATAAGAACGTCGGTTGAACGATATATCCCTCGCCCACCAAAACCCCAGCCATCATGGGTCCGATCTGTTCGCCGATTAAAATATTTGATGATGATGATGATATTCATCGGTGGTGTGATCGGCGTCACGTTCATGCTCGATCTTGTGCGGACTGCATTTATCTCAAACGGCGTCCACTATCTGGCGCAGGCACAAACAATTGTTGCACCCTTCATGGATGATGGAGCCCGACTTACTTTGGCCTCGGACGTTGCGAGGATGAAAACGAGAGGTGACTTCAACATCGTAAATGCGAAATTGCAGGCAGCAGCAAAGAACCATGACATCAGCTTGCCTGCGTTCACCCCGTTCTAGATCCAACCGCCGTATCTGGAAATCCCGAAGCCCCCCCGAAGACGCGCCATGGATCGGCATAAGCATTTGTTCTGTCGCATGTTCTGCCTCGGCGAGTAGCAGTTTTCTACTCCGTGGGTTGCAGGTTCGAATCCTGCTGGGATCGCCACTCGGCTTCTGCAAAAAAGTGGTCTCTCCGCACCCCTGTGCGGCAAGCGGTGGACGATAGGCGACCCCACGGCTCTATCGACCCTCGCAACCTCTCCACTGAAAGACGGCAGCAAGATGTTGCGCCCGGACCGATACTGTTTTTGGCCCAAGCGAAACCGGACGAGCACCTGTTCGTGGAAGGGTATTGGTAGCTCTTCCGGTTATGTTAGCTTGCGCGGATCACTGTGACGAACGCATCTCCACCCGATTACGAGAGCCAAATGCCCGGTTCTAAAAAGCGATCCATCGTCTTCCCAATCATCGTGTTCCTGACTTTCGTTTTCGCAAGCGGCGATCCAGCACATGCCCAGACCTTGAATGCAGTCAAGGAGCGTGGCGCGCTGAATTGCGGCGTCAGTCAGGGATTGCTCGGGTTCTCCAGCATGGACGACAAGAATGCATGGACAGGTTTTGACGTCGATATCTGTCGGGCGGTGGCGGCGGCGATCTTTGGCGATCCGGCAAAAGTGACGTTCGTACCGCTTGATGCGGCGACCCGCTTCACGGCGCTGCAGTCGAACAAGATCGACATGCTGTCGCGCAATTCCACCTGGGCGATGTCACGAGAAAGCTCGCTGGGCCTCCTGTTCGCCGGCGTGGCGTATTACGACGGCCAGGGCTTCCTGCTGCGCCGGGATGCCGGCATCGACACCGCCCTGCAATTGAGCGGCAAAACCGTATGCGCCCAAACCGGTACGACAAGCGAATTGAACCTGTCGGACTATTTCCGCGCCAACGATATGACGCTGAAAGTCGCGACGTTCGCCACGGCCGAAGAAAGCCGGAAGGCGTACGACGATCGCAAATGCGACGTGCTCACGAGCGACGTTTCGCAGCTCTACGCCGAGCGCCTCAAGCTCACCGCACCCGACAGCCACATGATCCTTCCGGAGGTCATTTCAAAAGAACCGCTCGGACCCGTGGTGCGACAAGGCGATGATCAGTGGTTCAACCTGGTCAAGTGGACGCTCTATTCGTTGATCAACGCTGAAGAACTGGGCGTCAAGTCGTCAACGATCGACTCTGCGATGCAATCGTCTCACCCCGATATCCGGCGTCTGGTCGGTACGGAAGGCGAATTTGGCGCGCAATTGGGGCTCTCAAAGGACTGGGCAGCGAATGCCATCCGAGCAGTGGGCAACTACGGCGAGATATATGAGAGAAACGTCGGAACGCAGTCCCAACTTAGCATTCCGCGTGGATTGAACGCGCTCTGGACGCGAGGCGGCATCCAGTACGCACCTCCCGTCAGGTAATTTTCGGGGAGCACAGCATGGCCGTAGATTACTATTCGCTGCTCACGAACGCGGTTGGCGGCAAGGATGCGGCATCACGCGACAGGATTTACAAGGATGCCATTGGTTTGATCGCGCGCTCGCAGCTCTCGCCCGAGGCCGCGGCCTCCCACAAGGCTGCGCTGAGAGAGGCTATCCAGCGCATCGAAGACGATATCGCTTCCCAGGAAACGAGCGTCGGAAACGACGCTGAGATCAACGAATTGCTGTCGACAGGCAGAAACTGGAAGCCATTGATCGTCAGCCTATGCGCGGTCGTCGCCGTCGTTGCCGCCTCGACGCTGCTCTACAAATACGTCGCAACCAGGAATTCCGGCGCAAAGGCTGGCATCACCGCGTCCTCATCAAAAGCGGCGCAACGCCGCGATACCGTTGTGGCGGACCTGAAGGCCGGCGTCGATGGCGGCTCGACCGGCGAAGGCCTTCCGTTCGCGCTGCAGCGGCAGGTGGTGTTCTATCGCACGACCATCGTTCCGGGGTCGATCGTGATCGATCGGGAAAACCGCTTCCTTTATCTGATCGATTCCAACAATTCCGCGCGCCGCTACGGCATCGGAGTTGCGCAGGAATGCCTCAAGGGCGGCAGCTTCTTTCACGTCATCAAAAAACTCGAATGGCCCGAGTGGCGGCCGTCGGACTCGAATAGCAAAAGCACCGATGTGCTGCTGTCGGCAACCGCTCAACCCGGCAGCCCACTGGGTGCGCGAGCGCTGTTGCTGGACAAGCCATCGCTGTTCATCCACGGGACAAACTCGCCGCAAACCATCGGCCACCTCGTCGCTTCCGGTTGCATCCGGCTCGTGAATGCCGACGTTGAGGATCTCTACAAACGGGTTTCTCTGGATACCCGCGTCGTGTTCATCAGCTAGCCTGACGATACGCGCCGGCGAAACGACGGATGAACGCCGCGTGCTGATTCGGCTGGTGCCGAGCCGCTGTTCCTCGGCAGGCATTCGGGACCGCGACGAATACGGTCTTGTGTTTATGTGAGATGATTCTCTTGCTAAGGTTCTGATGCACACTCTGTCGGGAGATCAAATATGAACGACGCAGAAATTGGCTGGATCGCTGCCATCATCATTGGCGGACTTGCAGGCTGGTTCGCCGAAATGTTCATGAAGTCCGGAACCGGGATATTGGCGAATATCATCCTGGGTATCGTCGGTGCAGCCCTCGCAAATTGGCTCCTCGGACTATTTGGTATCGCGATCGGTGGCTGGCTCGGCTACCTCATCGCCGGCTTTGTCGGCGCTTGCATCATCATATTCCTGTGGCGAGCAATCCGGGGGCGCACAGCATAGGCTGCTCCAGCCAACCGTCTTCCCGCGATAACTCCTGCTTCCGCCGGATCAATTCTGCAGGTGGATGACGGTCCTTCGCTGCGTGACAGGTGGCCTCGATATGACGCGCGACGACCTGGCCGGCGGCGTCGAGGTCATGATGTGCGGCGGCCAGGAACTGAAGCGGCAATAGGTATTGGCGTCCGGAGGGGCAGGTTCTCGGTACTGACCTTCTGATTTTCAAGGCAAAAATTTTTCAACGACGCGCTGAACATACGCTCAATTAACTATTTCGCCGGATTGTCGGGCGAGGATGTCTTGACTCGGCACGACGTCCTCTTTGTTCAGCGGAGTCCCCATGCGTCAGTTTCCGGCTCTCGTCGCCGCCGCCGCCATCGCGACCCTTAGCGTCGTTTCGGTTACGGCCTATCATTTTCTCGGTTCCACTGCCGTTGAGACGACGGCAGCCGCGAAATCGGAACTGACCACCGGCTCGATCGAAACCCGCTGGCCCAAGCCTGGCGTCGAGCGACAGGCCGCCGCGGCACCCCAACCGGAGCCGCAGGTCGCAGCACCGGAAACCGCACCGCCGCCGCCCGCTCCTGAAAAGCAAGCGACCGTGACCAAGCCGGCTTGCGACAACCCGAGCGCAATGGGCGTTTCGCGTACGGTACAGATCGATACTACAGGCGGCCCCGGCTTCGGCATGTCGCAATACCGCGACTACGATTTCCTCCAGCCCGGCGAAGTAGTGCTCACTTTCGATGACGGCCCGTGGCCGGTGACGACGCCGCAGGTGCTGGCGGCGTTGAAGGCCGAATGCCTGCAGGCAACCTTCTTCAATATCGGCGAGCACGCCATGTGGCACCCGAGTGTGTTGAAGCAGGTGATCGCGGCCGGCCATACCGTCGGCACGCACACCTGGTCGCACAAGAACCTCGCGCACATGCCGTTCCAGCAGGCCAAGGACGAAATCGAGAAGGGTATCAGCGCGGTGACGATGATGGCCGGCACGCCGGTCGCCCCCTTCTTCCGTTATCCGCAATTGCGCCAGACGCCCGAGCTCAAGGCCTATCTCGCCCAGCGCAATATCGCCGCGTTCTCGATCGACATCGACTCGCAGGACTTCAAGGTCAAGAATCCCGACCAGCTTGTCGTCTCGATCATGACGCAGCTCAAGAAGAAGCAGAAGGGCATCATTCTGATGCACGACCTGCACAAGTGGTCAGCTGCCGCCGTGCCGCAACTGCTCGCCCAGCTCAAGGCCAATGGCTACAAGGTGGTTCACCTGCGGCCGAAGGAGATGCTGACCACGCTGCCGGAATATGACGAGATGATCGCCAAGCTGGCGCAACCGGTCAAATCCAGCAATGCGCGTGCAATCTCCGCGGTGGTGCAGACAGTCGACTGATGCATCGCCGACGATGGCAACCACCCACGCGGCAGCT
Organism: Xanthobacteraceae bacterium; assembly: GCA_024508855.1. GTDB lineage: Bacteria > Pseudomonadota > Alphaproteobacteria > Rhizobiales > Xanthobacteraceae > 62-47. The sequence continues at coordinate 175,872 of JANINJ010000026.1, read as the reverse complement.
CACTACGGCCACTAAACCTGGTTCTTTGACGCTCGGGATTTTTTGTCACTCACCAGTTGGCGAACTTCCCACTCCGCCAGACGGAATGGGATAACTGCTTCTGCCGCAGCCACTTCTCGCAGGGCCAACGACGATCCTTACCGCCCGCCTCCACCTATCCGGGCAGGTTTTTCTGAAGTCCGAGCCGTGGCAGCATCGGCCCACGGGCTGACTTCATAGCGGTACGTCCGTGGACATCAACTGACCCCACTTCGCGCGCGCGAGGTGGGGCTTTTTATTGCCTTCTCGCCGGCTCTGCCCGAAGATCGCCATACCTTGCTTGCAGTTGCCCGTACCGCAAGATTCCGCGCGACAGAACCTGAACAAGCGGATATCTGAGTGCGACAAGCGCCGTATTGACAGTGGACCTGGCGGGCCCTGTCTGCCGCGCTATCTGCAATCTATCGAAAGCGACTTATGAGCCGATTCAAGGAACCGGGCTTTGCCGACCGTCAGCAGGCGGCACGCGAAGCCAAGAAAAACATTCTCGAAAAGTTCCGCGCGCAGCCCGGCGCGGACGATCCGGCCGTGCAGCAGCGCCGCGCGGAGCGCGAGGCGCGTGCCGCCGTCCAGGCAGAAGCAAAGCGAGTCCGCGAGGCCGCCAGGGCCGAACAGAAGGCCCGTGAAGCCGAACTGGCTCAACAGGCAGCCGAACAACTGGAGCGTGAGAAGGCCGAACAGGCCGCCCGGGAAGTAGCGCTCGAGGCGGAGCGCAAGGCCGCGCGCGACGCACGCTATGCCGCCCGGAAGGCACGGAAAAAATAAGCCGCGCCCCGTTCACTCATCGACGTTGTAGGATTCGCGGCAATGACTTCGCTCCGCAGACCGGAGCGAAGTCAGCATCGGGCGGATTACTTCTTCATCTCGTCTTTCTTCATCATGCCGTCATGTTTCTTCATTCCGTCCTTCGACATTGAATCCTTCGAATCTTTCGACATGTGATCCTTCGACATGGTGTCTTTCTTCATGGCGTTGTCCTTGCTCATTTTATCCTGAGCAAACGCCGCCGGCGCCAAGGCCAGGCTGAGCGAAACGGCGATGGCGGACAATCCAAGTGCAAGGCGGGCGCTGAAGGTCATGGGCGTATCATCCTGTTGAAACATTGCTGCGACGAATGTCGCTATTGACGCTCTACGTTCGTGGAGGCGATTTGTTACGCCCGCAGCTGTAAGCCTTCTTCATCTGCGTGCGGTGCAACAACGAGGCATGGTCGTTTCTATAAGTCGACTAAGATGTTAGACAGCCCACGCTTAAAGCGGCTAAATAGAAGTTCCGGATCGGGGACGCTCCGGCACAAAGAAAAATCATCAGGGAGAGATTTATGATCACACGTCGCCATGTCATCGCATCGGCTCTCGCCGCGCCCGCCATTCTCCGTTTCGGAGCCGCGCAAGCCGCGACGACGCTGAAGATTTCTCACCAGTTTCCGGGCGGCACGATCGACAAGGGTGACTTCCGCGACCGCCTGACGCGTGTGTTCGCTGCCGAGATCGCCAAACGCAGCGGTGGTGAGTTGACCGCCGAAATCTATCCCGGCTCGTCGCTGATGAAGACGAATGCGCAGTTCTCGGCCATGCGCAAGGGCGCGCTCGATATGAGCCTCTACCCGATGCCCTATGCCGGCGGCGAGTTGCCGGAAACCAACATCGGCCTGATGCCGGGGCTGGTGTCTACCTACGATCAGGGCCTGGCCTGGAAGACCAAGCCGGTCGGCAAGGCACTGACGGACTTCCTAGCGGACAAGGGCATCGTCATCGTGACCTGGGTCTGGCAGGCCGGCGGCGTCGCCAGCCGCTCGCGTGCCATCGTGGCCCCCGAAGACGCTAAGGGTCTGAAGGTGCGCGGCGGCTCCCGCGAGATGGACATGGTGCTGCAAAAGGCCGGCGCTGCGGTGCTGTCGGTGCCTTCCAACGAAATCTATGCCGCGATGCAGACCGGCGCTTGCGACGCCGGCATCACCTCCTCCACCAGCCTGATCTCGTTCCGGCTCGAGGAAGTTGCCAAGAGCCTGACGTCCGGTGCCGGGCACTCCTACTGGTTCATGTGCGAGCCACTGATGATGTCGAAAGCCATCTTCGACAAGCTGCCGCAGAAGCATCAGGATATCATCCTGGCCGTCGGCACCGAGATGGAAGCGTTCGGCAAGAAGGGCGCGCAGGACGACGATATCGAAGTCGCCAAGGTCTACGAGAAGGCCGGCGCCAAGGTCAGTTCGCTCGATGCCGCGACCGTCGGAAAATGGCGCGATATCGCCCGCGATACCGCATGGGTGGACTACAGCAAGAAGTCCGCCACCGCAGCAAACCTGTTGAAACTCGCGAGCGACGTTCCCGCATAATGCACGGCCCTGCTCAGGACCAAAGCGACCTCCCATCCGCCGCGGCAAACAACCCGTTTGTCGCGGCGATTGATCGTGGGCTCAGCATCCTCAACGACTTCATGGTCGTTCTCGCGTCGATTGCGCTGGTCGCCGCCTGCGCGATCCTGAGCTACAGCGTCATTACCCGCAGCCTCTTCCACAGCGCAACCTATTGGCAGGATGAAGCGTCGGTATTCCTGCTGGTCGGCGTCACCTTCATGACGTCGGCCTTCGTGCAAAGCCAGCGCGGCCATATCGGCATCGAGGCCTTCGTCGGATTGCTCTCGCCCACCATGAACCGGCTGCGCGTCCTCCTTGTCGATGTCGCGACGCTCTTGTTCTGCGCGTTCTTCGCGTGGAAGTCGTGGACGCTCACGCATGAAGCATGGGTCGATGGACAGGTCTCCAACTCGATGTGGTCGCCGCCGCTCGCGATTCCCTACGCGCTGATGGCTGCGGGCATGACGCTGCTCTGTCTGCAAATCGTGATGCAAATCGTGGGACACCTGATGCGGCGGACGCATTCATGACGGTTTTTGGAATTGGGATCAGCTACGGCATTGCGACGCTGGTCGCGATGTTTTCCGGGATGCCGATCGCGTTCGCGCTCGGCGCCGTCGCCGTGGTCTTCATGGCGATCTATATGCCGGGCGCATCGCTCGATACGGTCACGCAGAACGTCTACGAGGAAATCGCCTCGATCACGCTGCTCTCGATTCCGCTTTTCATCCTCAAAGGTGCAGCCATCGGCCGATCCCGCGCCGGTCAGGATCTGTATTCGGCGTTGCATGCCTGGCTGCATCGCGTGCCGGGCGGGCTTGGCATCGCCAACGTCTTTGCCTGCGCGCTGTTTGCGGCGATGGCTGGATCGTCGCCGGCAACCTGCTCGGCCATCGGCTCTGCAGGCATTCCCGAAATGCGCAAGCGCGGCTATTCCGGCGGGTTCGCGGCCGGCATCATCGCAGCCGGCGGCACGCTCGGCATTCTGTTGCCGCCGTCGATCACCATGATCCTGTTCGCGGTGGCTGCCGAGCAATCGCTCGGACGACTATTTCTCGCCGGCATCGGTCCGGGCCTGCTGCTGGTGACCCTGTTCGGCATCTATGCGGTGTTCCGCTTCCGCAAGGAATATGCCGCCGCGAGCGCCGCCTATGAGGCGACGGGCGAGACCTCCGCGATCCTCAAGCGCGACGATTTCACCATGGCAGAGCGTTTCAGCGCCCTGCCGCGCGTGCTGCCGTTCGTGCTGCTGCTCACCGGTGTCATGGTCGCGCTGTATGGCGGCTACGCCACGCCGTCGGAGACTGCCGGTCTCGGTGGTCTGCTGGCGCTGTTCCTGATTGCCACCATCTACAGCGTCTGGCGGCCAAGCGCCCTCGCGCCCATCCTGAAGGCGACAGTGCGCGAGTCGACCATGCTGATGATGATCATCGGCATGTCGCTGCTCTATTCGTACGTAATGAGCTATCTGCACATCTCGCAATCGGCCGCGGAATCGATCGTGGCGATGCAGTTGCCGCGCTGGGAATTACTAGCGGCGATCCTGGTGATGGTGGTCATCCTCGGCTTCTTCCTGCCGCCGGTGTCGATCATCCTGATGACGGCACCGATTATCCTACCGCCACTGCGGGCTGCCGGCTTCGACATCATCTGGTTCGGCGTCGTCATGACGATCGTGATGGAGATGGGACTGATACATCCACCGGTCGGACTGAACATTTTCGTCATCCGAAACGTCGCGCCGGACATTCCATTGAACGAAGTGATCTGGGGAACGCTGCCCTTCGTTCTCCTGATGATGGTGGCGGTCGTCATCCTGTGTTTCGTGCCGCAGATTTCGACGGCGATCCCGGACATCCTGATGGGCGCCGAACCGGGCCGTTAGGTCAGTGCTTTGCTGACTTGGCCCGCTTGGCGTTGAGCGCGGTCGCGACGCGGCTGACCGGCGGCCGCCCGATCAGGCTGCTGACCTGATTGGTCGCCGCCAGCAGCTTCTGCATGTCAACGCCGGTAGCGATCCCCATGCCTTCCAGCATGTAGACGACATCCTCGGTAGCGACATTACCGGTGGCCCCCGGCGCATAGGGACAGCCGCCGAGCCCGCCCGCAGCGGAATCGATCACGCGCACGCCCTCTTCCATCCCGGCATACAGATTGGCCAGTGCCTGCCCGTAGGTGTCGTGGAAGTGCATCGCGAGGTTGGATACCGGCACCTCTTGCCCGACGACACGGAGCAATTGCCGAGCCTTGGCCGGCGTGCCGACGCCGATCGTATCGCCGAGCGAGATTTCGTAGCAGCCGAGGTCGGAAAGCTGTCGGGCAACTTTGGCGACAGCGGTAGGCTTCACCTCGCCGTCGAACGGGCATCCGAGCACGCACGACACGTAGCCGCGCACCTTGATGCCGTCCGTCTTGGCGCGCGCAGTGACCGGCTTGAACCGCTCGATCGACTCGTCAACCGAACAGTTGATATTCGCCCGCGAAAATCCCTCCGAGGCCGATGCAAAGACGGATACCACCTTCGCGCCGGCAGCGATCGCCGCGTCGTATCCCTTCTCATTGGGGACCAGGACGTGGAATTCGCCCGGCAAGCGATTGGCCGCCCGCAGGACCTGATCCGAATTGATCATCTGCGGAATGGCCTTGGGTGACACGAATGAGCCGACCTCGCAGGTATGCAGACCCGCCGCCACCAGCGCCTCGACGAACGCAATACGGGCCTCGACGCTTATCGTGGTTTTTTCATTCTGCAGCCCGTCGCGCGGACCCATCTCGATGATGCGGACGTCATCGCTCATACAAACCTCACGCCTCTGCCGGCTCGATTTCCGCCAGTTCGGCGCCTTCCTGAACGATGTCACCGACCTTGCACTTCACGCGCTTCAGGACGCCGGCAAACGGCGCACGCAGCGTCTGCTCCATCTTCATCACCTCCAACGTGAGGATGGCGGCGCCCTTTTCGAGCGTTGCCCCCTCCTCGGCCAGCAACGCGACGACCGTGCCCGGCAATGGCGCGACGATCCTGTCCTCACCGACTTGCTCCTCATCGTCGCCGCCGAATGGATCGACCCAATGCAGATCGAAACGGCCGTTGCGGGTGCGCAGATATACTTCGTGACCCTCGATAACGACGACGCAATGGCTGCGCGTATTGCCGAGCGTCAGGTCCAGCGCGCCCGCACCATTGGACTTGTAAGCGAACGGCGTCTCCCGATCGCCGATCGTCAGCGTCGAAACGCCTTCGCCATAGTGCCGCACGACCTTGTGTTCGGCCGCAGTCCCCTGACGAAACAGAAAAGTCCGCTTGCGGTGCCCGACCGGCATCCAGCCCGACACATGCCACGGCGACTGCGCGTCTATCCGAGCCGACTGATCCTCATGATCGAGGATGGCAGCAACCGCGGCCGCAAGTTCGAGGTCGGACGGCGCCGGCGTTGCGGGCGTCAGTTGCTGCAGGTGCCGCTCGATGAATCCGGTGTCGATGGCATTCTTGCGAACGTCCTGATGCGTCACCAGCGCGGAAAGGAACGGAATGTTGGTGACAACACCGCGCACATCGGTCTCTTCGAGCCCGCGATTGAGCCGGCTGATCGCGGCATCCCGTGTCGGCGCCCAGGCTATCACCTTGGCCAGCATCGCGTCATAGTGCGGCGAGACCTCGCTGCCCTGCCGGTAGCCGGTGTCGATGCGAAGGCCGTCAGTTTCCGGCGGCGTGCGCCAGGTCCTGATGCGGCCGACTGACGGCATGAAGTTCTTGTTCGGATTTTCCGCGTAAACGCGTGCCTCGATGGCGTGGCCGTTCAGTTCGATCTGGTCCTGCGTCCGCGGCAGTTTCTCACCGAACGCGACGCGAAGCTGCCATTCCACGAGGTCGATCCCGGTGATCAACTCGGTCACCGGATGCTCGACCTGGAGTCGCGTGTTCATCTCGATGAAGAACACGTCCTTGCCATCGGAAACGAATTCGATGGTGCCCGCGCCAACATAGTCGACGGCACCCGCCGCCTTGCGCGCGGCTTCGCACACCGCCTCGCGTTGCTTGGCGTCGAGCGTTGGCGACGGCGCTTCCTCGATCACCTTCTGATGCCGCCGCTGCAAGGTACATTCGCGCTCGAATAGCGACAGCAGGTTGCCGTGGCTGTCGCCAATCACCTGCACCTCAATATGACGCGGATTGTCGACATACTTCTCGATCAGCATCAGGTCATCGCCGAACGCCGCCTTGGCTTCGCGTTTGGCGCTGACGATGGCCGGAGCAAGTTCGTCGGCCGAACGCACGATCCGCATGCCACGGCCGCCGCCGCCCGCCGAAGCCTTGACCAGAACCGGGAAGCCGATCTTCTTCGCCGCGGCGGCCAGGGTGGCGTCATCCTGCGCCTCGCCATGATAGCCTGGCACCAGTGGCACCCCGGCCTTCTCCATCAGCGCCTTTGACCCGGATTTCGAGCCCATCGCCGTCATCATCGCTGCGGTCGGACCGACAAACACCAGTCCGGCATCGGCGCAAGCCTGCGCGAACTCGGCATTCTCCGACAGGAAGCCATAACCGGGATGGATCGCTTCCGCACCGCTCGATCGCGCAGCCTCAAGCACGCGCTCGATGTTGAGATAGCTATCGCGCGCCCGCGCCGGACCGAGCAGCACGGCGTCGTCGGCCATAGCCACATGCACCGCGTCGCGATCGGCTTCGGAATAGACCGCAACGGTCCGCAGTCCCATCGCCCTCGCGGTGCGAATGACACGGCAGGCGATCTCACCGCGATTGGCGATCAACAGAGTGTTGAAGCGTCGATAGTTTGCTGAGCCAGCCATCATCACATCCTGAAAATGCCGAAGCGGGTCGGCTCGATCGGCGCATTGGCCGCCGCGGACAATCCCAGACCTAGCACCAGCCGCGTATCCGCCGGATCGATGACGCCGTCATCCCACAGCCGGGCCGTGGCGTAATACGGGCTGCCCTGATGCTCGAACTGCGCGCGCGTCGGGGCGCGAAACGCTTCTTCCTCTTCGACCGACCAGGTGCCGCCCTTGGCTTCGATATTGTCGCGGCGCAACTGGCTCAGCACCATGGCCGCCTGCTCGCCGCCCATCACCGAGATGCGGGCGTTCGGCCACATCCACAAAAATCGTGGAGAGTAGGCACGGCCGCACATGCCGTAATTGCCCGCGCCATAGGAACCGCCGATCACCACGGTGAATTTCGGCACGCCTGCGGTCGCAACCGCCGTCACGAGTTTTGCGCCATCGCGCGCGATGCCGCCGGCCTCGTATTTCTTGCCGACCATGAAGCCGGTGATGTTCTGCAGGAACAGCAGCGGAATATTCCGCTGGCAGCACAGTTCGATGAAGTGCGCCCCCTTCAGCGAGCTCTCGCTGAACAGGATGCCATTGTTGGCGATGATGCCGACCGGGTATCCCCAGATGTGCGCGAAGCCGCAAATAAGTGTCTGCCCATACAGCTTCTTGAATTCGTCGAATTCCGAACCGTCGACGATCCGCGCGATGATGTCATGGACGTCGAACGGTTTGCGATTGTCGGCGGGCACAACGCCATAAATTTCATCGCGCGCATAGAGCGGCTCGCGCGGTTCGCGCCAGTTCAGCACCGCCCGCTGCGGCGGCTTCAGGGTGCTAACGATGCGGCGTGCGATGCCGATGGCGTGGCCGTCGTTCTGCGCATAGTGATCCGTCACGCCGGATTGGCGCGAATGCACGTCCGCGCCGCCGAGTTCTTCCGCGGTCACCACCTCGCCCGTCGCGGCCTTCACCAGCGGCGGACCGCCGAGGAAGATGGTGCCCTGATTGCGGACGATGATGCTCTCGTCCGACATCGCCGGCACGTAGGCGCCGCCTGCCGTGCAAGAACCCATCACGATAGCGATCTGCGGAATACCCAGCGCCGAGAGGTTAGCCTGATTGTAGAAGATGCGGCCGAAATGCCGTTCGTCCGGAAAGATCTCGTCCTGCTGCGGCAAGAACGCGCCGCCGGAATCCACCATGTAGATGCAGGGCAAGTTGTTCTGCCGTGCGATGTCCTGCGCGCGCAGATGCTTCTTCACCGTCATCGGGTAATAGGTGCCGCCCTTGATGGTCGCATCGTTGGCGACGATCATACATTCGCGCCCCGAGACGCGCCCCACGCCGGTAACGATGCTTGCCGAGTGAACGTCACCGCCATAAAGGCCGTTCGCCGCCAGCGGCGACAATTCGAGAAACGCGGTCCCCGGATCGATCAGAAGATCGACGCGTTCGCGTGCAAGCATCTTGCCGCGCGCGATGTGCTTGGCGCGAGACGCCTTGCCGCCGCCTTCCGCAACGCCCTTCAGCTTGTTCTTCAGTTCTTCGACCAGCCCCCGCATCGCCGAAGAGTTCTGCTGGAATTCCTGCGAGGTGGGATCGATGTTGGAATGAAGCGGCATGGCCTACCAATGGGTTACGCGGTCGCGTCGAAGGAGCGGTTATGTTGTCATTGAGACCGGGCGCGACGCAACATCAACTTTGGGGAATGCGACCGGTCGCACGCCGAGCCCCGGACAGGCAACGCGTCCGGCACGAGCCACGCAGAAACGGTATTCAGTGCGTCCAGCGATCGATCCGACGAAATGCAAAATTGTCGGCATAGGCGACCTGGCGACGAATGGGCTCCTTCGGCTCCAACACCTCGTAGGGGATGCCTTCCCGCTCGCAATAAGCGATGGCATCTTCCTTGGTGTCGAAACGAAGCGTCAGTTGCTGCTTCATGTCCCCCGAACTCGTCCAGCCCATTAGCGGTTCGACCATCCGCGGCTGTTCCGGTTCATAGGTGAGCTGCCATTCCTTGGTCTTGGCGACCCCAGATTGCATCGCGGTTTTGGCGGGCTTGAAAATGCGTGCGGTCATTTGGGTAATGCGGCCTGTGTTCAGAGGGCTGTCGTTCAAAGATACGTCAATTTGTGCAAACGGCGACCTCACGATAGGTTAGCCGTTCGAGGATTCGGACGGCAGAAGTAACCGGCTGCCGATCTGGTATTTTGGTATAATCTGTCCTCAGCCTTGTGACAATCGCGGCACGACACTACCTGCTCTCGTCCCAATTACCCCGATTTAAATCACGCCAACGGCCCATTATGGACATCCACGCAACCCTTCCCCCCAAAGGCCGCGACCTCCGGCTCGATCTGTTCCGCGGTATCGCGAACTGGGCGATCTTCCTCGATCACATCCCCGACAACGCGGTGAACTGGATCACGACCCGGAATTACGGGTTCAGCGATGCCGCCGACCTGTTCGTTTTCATCTCAGGCTACACCGCGTCCTTCGTCTACGCCAAGATGATGCTGGACCGCGGCTTTATCGTCGGCGCGACGCGGCTGTTCAAGCGCGTGTGGCAACTCTATGTCGCGCACGTTGTTCTTTTCGTGATTTACGTTGCCGCAATCGGTTACGTCGCGCAGCGCTACAACGATGCAGAGATCATCAACGAGTTCAACGTCGCGGGACTGGTCGACAATCCGATACAGACCCTGACGCAAGGCCTGTTGCTGCGGTTCAAGCCGCTCAATCTGGATGTACTGCCGCTCTACATCGTGCTGATGGCATTCTTCCCGCCGGTACTGTGGATGATGCTGCGCCGGCCGGACATGACCATGCTCGGATCGCTGGTGCTGTATTTCCTGGCCCGCCAGTTCGGCTGGAATTTGCACGCCTATCCGGAGGGCGGCTGGTATTTCAATCCGTTCGCCTGGCAATTGTTGTTCATGTTCGGCGCCTGGTTTGCGCTCGGCGGCGCCACGGAATCCCGGTCCATCATCAACTCGCCGATCCTGTTATATTTTGGGCTGGCGTATTTGATATTTGCGCTCGTCATGACCATGGCCGGACGATTTCCGGAATTCGGAGCCCTGTTTCCGCAGTGGCTGTACGATGCCTTCAACCCTAACGACAAAACCAATCTGGCTCCCTATCGGGTGCTGCACTTCGTCATCATCGCGTTCTTCGTGACGCGCTTCGTTTCGAAGGATTGGGTCGGTCTGCAGTGGCGTATCTTCGAGCCGGTCATCAAATGCGGTCAGCAATCGCTGGCTGTGTTTTGTGTCGGCGTATTCCTGTCGTTCGTGGCTCACTTCACCTTGCTGATGAGCTCCGGATCGCTGCTGGCGCAGATCGTCGTCAGCATCGCCGGCATCGCCATGATGACGGTGGTCGCCTATTACATCTCGTGGTCGAAGAAGCAGGACAAGCCCCTGCCAAAGCCCGCGCCTGCGACGACCGCGGCAACGCCGACCGCCCCGGCGAAATCACCAGAAACGACGCAATCGTCGGCTGGCGGCTAACGAGCCGCTTGCTCTCGGTCACGGGGCGCGGTCATAGTTGTCCCGTCCGGAAATTGATTCCTCGTTGGGACTTAAGACGCCCGGACGAAGAGAGGCCCCCGTTTCGGGGGCCTCTTAATTTCAGACCGCGTCTTTGGCAGCCTTCACCGGCCGTGCACGCACGATCTTCCGTGCAGGCTTCGCCTTGAACATCATCTCTTCGCCGGTGAAGGGATTGGTACCCTTGCGCGCCTTGGTGGCGGGCTTCTTGATGACGACGAACTTTGCAAAGCCGGGAACGACGAACGCACCGTTCTTCTTCAGTTCCTTGTGACCGATTTCGGTCATCAGCTCCAGGACCGCTTTCACGTCCCGCTTGGAAAGTTCGGACTTGGTCGCGATCTGCTCGACGAGCTGCGACTTCGACATTTGCGTGGCCAATTTAGTCTCCTCTGATTCGCAATGCGAAAACACTAGCGGAAGTGGCTTTTGCGGAAAGGGTTTTCGCTGGTAATCCACCTCTTGACGAGTTCCAGGCCCCCTTTTTGGGGCTGAGTCGGTGTCAAGCCACCTATGCCCCTGGACGCCGAAATGACTGTCATCACGACAATGGCGGTCCGACGGCCGGCTCGGCACGGTAAATTGGCCGTTCGGCCGATTTACCGGGACTTAACCAAATCGATTCATGGTTCGTTGGCCATAATGGAGCGCTGCCATGTTCGAAGTTCAGGCTCTCTTTTGCTTCACCGCCGCCATCGTCGCCGGATACGTGTTCCTCGCTGCGACAACCTAACGCGCCGCACGGGCATGCACGACTGCGCCTCTGATCGTGCCTGCTCGCACAAGGTTGCTTGCGAATACGCGCTCGCATCAGCGTGATTCAAAATGACCGAAGTGTAATGCACTCGACTCACGGCTGCCCGATTTCCGCAACAACACTGTCACCCGCCCGCGGTACAGCGGTGGCCACAGCGGAGGCAACCAGATGCAGACATTCGAGCCGGGACAACTTGCCTTGATGCGTGCGGCGCTTGCTCAGGTCGCCGCTTACATGCGCGCCGATTCATCCACGCAGGCGCTGATGGCTGAACAAATCCTCCGGTCGGCAAAGAATGGAGCCCGATCGAAAGAAGAGTTCGAGGCTGTCGCCACCGAGGCCGCCAGGTCCAAGGTCGCGTGACGATCGATTGAAACTATCGTCGCCAACCGACAGCCCGCTCGCCGAATTCATGTCCGGCCGGTCGATCTGCAACACAACACCACTAGCGGGGATATAGGCGATAGCTGAGGTTCGTCCGCGCGCGAAAAATAAAGCCCGGCATTACAGCCGAGCCAGTTAGAGATTGCGTCGTTACGCTGTGACAGCCCGATGGGGGTTAAGGCTAAGGGCTGCCAGCCAACGCTAACGCCCCTCTTCCCCGGACGTTCCGAAAGCCGCGCAACCGGTAATTGACAACCGCTGCGCCGGTATCATTTGGAAATTTTTCTGTACCGCCGAACCAAACAACAAATCGATGCTTAACAAGTGAATTTGTTTTGGATCGGGGGATTTCTTGTCTTGCCTGGAAGCAATGTGCGTTCTCGTCGTGCTGACGGGATTCCTGTGGATCGGCTTCGGCAAGATCCGGGACTAATTCCGAACTGATGGGATGCCACTCGTTCAAATGGTCGGGGCAGCTGGATTCGAACCAACGACCTGCAGTACCCAAAACTGCCGCGCTACCAGGCTGCGCTATACCCCGAACCTCCTGGAAAACGTGTCGATACACGCTTGCGGCGGCGCCAGCAAGGCGCCGCGCCCGCTTCATTGCCCATTGAAGAGCGGATAAGCCACCCGGTCACCGGGCGCGATGCCATATTTCTTCGCCGTCCCGCCGATCACCTCCAGCACCCCTTTGGCAAGCCCCCGCGACGGGATGATCCTGGTCGAGAGAGGCTGGGTATTCTCGGCAATCCGAAGGATGCGGCCATCGGCACGGATGAAGATCATGTCGAGCGGAATGTAGGTGTTTTTCATCCACATCGACACCTCCTGTTCGGGGGTGAAATCGAACAGCATGCCGCGTCCGTCCGGCAGTTCCTTGCGGTACATCAGGCCCGTTCGCTTCTCCTCCTCGGTGGTTGCCACCTCGATGGAAAACACCTGAACGCCAGTTTTGGTGGCAATCTCGAGCGTCTTGAGATCGGCCGCCCGAACGTCGGTGGCCGTAAGCCCGCCGCAGACCAACAGCGTCAGGATTGCGATCGACAGCGCCGCGCACCAACCGCGCAAGCCAGAACGATGATGGATGGACATGAGAGCAGACCCGTTGACGAGATTGGGAATTGTTATCGAACAAGAAGGTAGGACGAAACAGCAAAACCGCCAGACCCAAGATGTCGTAAAGCTCGACATCGGCGGCGGGTTGTCTCAAGCGGTGAGACCGGTTGGCGAACTCACCGCCGTAACGCCGAAAGGGGCGATACCCAATCTGCGCAGACTCGATCTGGCCAAAGCCTCGTTGCTGTCCACCACCTCAATGGGCGATTCCGTTAATTGATCGCTGAGAACTGACAATTCGGTACAAGCAAGAATCGCAACGTCCGCATCGGCTTCCACGCAATATTGCACGGCGCGGCGCAAGTCCTCCAAGGCCCTGTCAAGAACGCCTGCCTTCACCAGCGCCACGGCACTGTCCACACGAGACTGGAACGCAGCGCCCCTCGGAAGACATATCCGATATCCGCAATCCATCAGCCGCGACTGGTAGAAGCCGGAGGCTAGCGTCCCCTGGGTCGCCAGCAACGCAACACGTAAGCCGCAACCTCGCTCTTTCAAATCTGCAAGCACACTATCGACGATATGAAGGATATCCGCTTTCGAGGCGGCAGTCAGAGTGCCGTACCAATGGTGCGCGGTATTACAGGGCATGGCGATGCACTCCACGCCCATCGCATTCAGCATCGCCACGGCCTCAAGCAGGGAATCGAGCGGAGCGTCCTGCTGATCGAGTATCGCGCTCGACCGGTCGGGAAGATCGGGCAGGCTCAACAATGCGAGCGACAGGTGATCCTGATCTTTCGTTGCCGGCGTCAGTAAGGTGATCTTTCGATAAAAATCCGCGGAAGCGAGCGGTCCGAGACCGCCGATCACGCCGAGGCGCAATTTGCAATTTCCTGTCATGGCCGGCCAGCCACAGCCACCAATGACTCTTCGGAGATCGCATCCTCTTGGGATATCGCCTCCTCGGCTCCCTGCGGCGCAATCGTCGCGGTGCTGGCTGTGACCATGGAGACCGTGGCAAGCGTCATGAACATGTCCGTAACCGTGTCTACTGCGACGAACAGCACGAATGCCGCCTCGAAAGGCAAGTTCAGGTAACCGCACAGGACGGATATCTGGGACGTGATGACCAATCCGGCCATACCGGCCGTGGTCAACGCCAGCAAGGCTGAGGCGACGCCAATCAAAGCGAGATCGCCGCCAGATAGCGAGCGGCCATAAAGCTGGGCGATGAAGATCGTTCCGGAGACGTAAAGCAATGTCGGCCCGGTCCGCAGCAGGGCAATCTGCAGCGGGGCCAGCAGTTCGACCGTCACCTTGTCGAACTTCAACCTCTCCACCAGCAACTCGACGATCCACGGAATGGAGGCGACCGATGAGCGGGTTGTGATCGCCACCATGACCAGGGGCTGAAATGCTTTGACCGTCGCCCAGAAACGACGTCCGGACTGCAGGGAAACGATCACCGAAGCGGCAACCATGAAGATCGCGGCAGCGATGCCCATCACAAGCAGAAACCCGGCCATGAGCATGATCGGCTGTGGTCCGATGGACGCCGTCTGATCCGCAATCAGGATAAAGGTGGCGAAGGGAAGCGCCCAGATAAACCAACCGGTGAGAATGAGGCAGGCTCTGTAAACGGCATCCAGCCCCTGGGCGAAGCTGGTCGTCGTGTGCTTCGGTACTCGGCCGATGGCCAGCCCGAACAACAAACAAAACAGCAGGACTTGAATCGTGTTGCCGCTCGCGAGCGATCCAAACACGTTATTCGGGATCAGGTTCAGGACGATCGACAGCAATCCCTTGGGCGGCGCGAGATCGGTCGGCGGTGTCAGGGCAAGTTCCAGATCGGTTGAGACCGTTCCCTGTGAGTTGATGAATTTGCCGAGTTCGATGCGCGATTGGGGATCGACGATGTTGCCCGGTTGCAGAATAAGCGAAAGCGTGCCGGCCACGACAACCGCGACGAACGATATAATCACTACGGCCACGGCGACGCGACCCAGATATTTTACCGTCTGCGGATCCTGCATCATCAAGGAGATCGAAAAGATCACCGAAGCAATCAGAAGCGGCAGAACAACCATCTTCAGAAGATTCAAATAGGCGTAAGCGACCGGCGCCAGGGCGTGTGCGACCGCGGGGGCATAGAGCCCACAGACGACGCCCAGCGCGATCACAAGGAGGA
This sequence comes from Xanthobacteraceae bacterium, assembly GCA_024508855.1. Lineage (GTDB taxonomy): Bacteria > Pseudomonadota > Alphaproteobacteria > Rhizobiales > Xanthobacteraceae > 62-47. The sequence goes on along the minus strand of JANINJ010000026.1, from coordinate 160,732 downwards.
TCGTAACCGGCGAACGCAGAATGCGCTTCAAGACAGCGCCGAACCGAACATCTGCCTTCTGAACCGCAACCGATGCCGACATGCTCAGATACCCGAATCCGCGCGATAGCGGGCAAGGAGCTGATCGGTTTTCATTACCGCTCCGTGTCGTGTCAGATCGAGGAACAGGTCCGTAAACGATGCCAGATGCGGGGCATCCGGCCGGACGCCGATCGCCAGCGTATCGGTCCTGTCCGTCAGTGTGATCGAACGGGCGACGACGGTCAGCGAGGGATCGTCGACAAGCAATTTCTTGATCTCGAAGTCGTCGCGATAGGCCATGTCGATCGCCGCCGAGCGAACCGCATCGACCATCGAAGGCCAGTTCTCGAATTCCCGAACGTGTGCATCGGGAAACGATGTGGCGGCAAATTCCGCAAAAGCCGATTGTGCGATCACGCCGAGTTCGCCACGGAAATTCCGAACCACGTCCGCGCCTTCACGCCCGTTCGCCAGGCGTGCGAAACGCACCCGATTGGCGATCAGCCCATGATGAAATTCGGCATAGGGACGCGCATATCGAATGATACGGCCGCGGCGGAGCGTACGACTCAATTTGCAGAGCGCCAAATCCGCCTGCCCGTTCGCGACCTGCTCCACCGCGTCGTCGAACGTCTTCCCCGAGCGGACGAATACCGCAGGCACCTGTATGGCGGCCGCAATCTGCCGTCCCATTTCGACATCCAGTCCGCCTTCGGCTTCGCCAGCGGCCCGAAAAAACGGCGGCGACGCAAAGTCCGGCATGGCGATCAGAAGTTTGCCGCGGGCAACGATCTGGGAAAGGTCACCCATACCCTGCGCCAACGCGCGGACAGACATGAGGCCAAGGGCGAGCCCGCCGACAAACCCTCGTCGGGACATGCAGGTCCAGTTGATGCGAGCGGGCATGATGCGCCTCCGTCTCTTGGCGCAACGATATGGCCGATACCGGTGGAGAAGGCAACGATGCACCGTCCAGCGGCACGAAATTCAAAATCCGCTGGAGCGGTCTGGCCAGCTAGTGCGAGAGCAATCCCGGCGGGCCGTTTTCCGGCTGGATTTCGGCGGCCATCATTCCCTTCGAGCCGGGCCCGAAGCGAACGAGCACATATTGACCGGGGCGAAGTTCGGTCATGCCGAAGCGGCGCAGGGTCTCCATGTGCACGAAAATGTCCGGTGTCCCCTCGCCGCAGGTCAGGAAGCCGAAGCCGCGCAAGCGGTTGAACCACTTGACCTGCGCGCGCTCGAGCCCACTGGTCGGTGTAACGCTGACATGGGTGCGCGGCGGCAGCATCTGCGCGGGGTGGATCGCGGTGGATTCGTCCATCGAGACCACGCGGAATGCCTGATAGCCCTTGGCCCGCTGTACGCATTCGCAAACGATGCGCGCGCCCTCGTAAGCGGTTTGGTAACCATCGCGGCGCAGTACCGTGACGTGCAGCAGGACATCGGCCGCGCCGTTATCCGGCACGATGAAGCCGTATCCCTTCGAAGCGTCGAACCATTTGATGGCGCCGCTGATCTCGACGAGGTTCGTGCCATCGCCCAGTCCGGCAATGTCGACACCTGCCCTGGTATCGGTTGCGGCAAACGCCTCGGAGCGGGTCCTGCCCGTAGAACCCAGCTGTCCCCCCAGTCGTTTTGAATCAAATCCGTCCGACCCCATGACCCCGGACCCCACATCGGCATTGAATTCAGGCGCACCACCTCGGTGACACCGGCAACGGATTCATTCATCGGCAATAACTTGGCGATGAAGCTCCGCGAATCTTCTGATTCGAAGATAACATTCTCGCATCGGTGGCAAAGGCAAAAAACCGACGTTTCCCGATCTATAAACAGCTTGCGCGGAAACGAATCACGCGGGTTCAGTTGCCGACGAACGGTCCGAGCGTTTCGCCGATGTCGTGACGGATGACCAGATCGGCAACCTCGTCCTGCTCGGTGGGTTCGTTGTTGACGATCACAAGCCGCGCACCGCAGTTCTTGGCGAGCAACGGCATGCCCGCAGCAGGCCACACGACAAGCGACGATCCGACGACGAGAAACAGGTCGCAGTTCTGTGCCAGTTCGCTGGCGCGACGCATCGCGTCTTCCGGCATCGGTTGCCCGAAGGAAATCGTCGCCGTCTTCACGGGCTCACCGCAGTCGTCGCAATCCGGAGCCTTGCCCGTCGTTTCGAAACGTTCCCTCGCCCACACCAGGTCGTGATGTTTGTCGCAGCCGAGACATCGCGCATATGTGGTGTTGCCGTGCAGTTCCACCACATGGTCGGCCTCAAAGCCGGAAGACTGATGCAGATTGTCGATGTTTTGCGTGATCACCGCGGGGACTTTCCCGGCCTTGTATAGCGAAGCAAGCGCGCGGTGGCCGCGGCCGGGCCGCGCGGCAGCAAAGGTGGGTTCCATGTTGAAACGACGGCGCCACGACTCGTCGCGTGCGTCCTGGCTCGCCACGAATTCGTCGAAGGGAATCGGCCGGTTGCGGCTCCACAATCCGCCTGGCGAGCGGAAGTCGGGAATGCCGCTCTCCGTCGAAATTCCGGCGCCCGTGAAGGGAACGATGACTTTTGCCGACGCGATCATGTCGCCGAGTTGCTCGACGCCGTGACGAAGATCTGCTGCGATCATTCAAAAATTCCAGGCTGTTGATCCGAAAGGGACGGTCCGGTCCGAATATATGTGGGCGCATTCTGTCCCAGACCAGTCCGGCTGGATATCGCCTGTGGATGATGAGCGCGCGTGCAGTCGAAGGCGGAAAAGCGTGCAGCTATTTTCCGAGATGCCGTCGCACCGCAGCAACGGACGAGCCGACGTGGTTGATCGCCGCGAACAACTCGTCGTGCGAGACGCTCAGGCGATAGGCCCAATAATCCGCCTGCGTGGCATCCGCCGCATCGATGACGGCGGGCGGCCGTACACCGGTGTCGGATGCTTGAACGACAGCGACTGGTGCGAGGTGGATCATTCCGCCAGATTATCATCGCCAGAACTCCGCCCAAGCGGCCATGCGATCCAGTGTTAACAAAAGATTGATATTCGATTGCGGATATCGACCGCTCGAACGGCGGCCCCGCCCCGCACGCACCCTGCCCCTTGCGGCATTTTGCTGATATTGAACCGCAGTCTCACCCAATCGGAAGAAATGCCGGGAGAACCAGACGATGCGATATCTGCACACCATGCTGCGCGTGCGTAATCTTGACGCCGCATTGAAATTCTACAGCGACGCGCTGGGACTGAAGGAAGTCCGCCGCGTCGACAACGACAAGGCGAAGTTCACATTGGTGTTCCTGTGCGCTCCCGAGGACGAAGGCCTGCTCGCGCAGTGCAAGGGCCGCGGCGCACCGCTGGTCGAACTCACCTACAACTGGGACGAAGAGACCTACGGCGAAGACCGCTACTTCGGCCATCTCGCTTACGAAGTCGACGACATCTACGCCACCTGCGATCGGCTGATGAAGCTCGGCATCACCATCAATCGTCCGCCGCGCGACGGCCAGATGGCGTTCGTCCGTTCACCGGACCTGCATTCGATCGAACTGCTTCAGAAGGGCGATGCCTTGCCGCCGGCGGAGCCGTGGACATCGATGCCCAACACCGGACATTGGTGAGTAACCAGCAGGAACTAGTGACCTGCAGCCGCGTTCTTTCTTCGACATTTCAAATGTACGGAGGCGAGGATGGGACGCGGTATTTTGCTTTGGCTGTTGGGAGTGCCGATTCCAATTATTATTCTGCTTTGGTTGTTCTTCCGATAACGGTTGCACGCGAAAAAGCCCCGGTTAACGGGGCTTTTTTTCGGAGCGAGATTGCGGCGCGACGTGGATTCAGCCGCCCCATCGCTCGAACAAAAGAATACACACGATCACGGCAAGGGTAACTGCGGTAACGGCTGCGCGCCGCGTCCAGCTCATTCCCTGGCCGAACCACCACAACAGCGCACAGCACATCAGGAATGGGACGAGTATCTCGAGGTTCATTACCTTGCCTCGACAAAGAAACGATCCGTTCAGCGTCCACGGCCCGTGCTGCCGCCCACACCGACGCTGATCGAACCGCCGACCCGCACGCACGTCGTCGAGCCTTCGACCATCATAAATCCAGGACCGAATTCGGCGCAGGATCGCGCGGGAGCCGGCTTGGCAGTCAGGCGCTTGGTTTCCTGCTTGCGTGCCGTGTTGTCACCGAGATGACTGGTCGGCTGGGCTGCTACCGCCGAGATCGAGAGTGCCATCGCAGTGGCCGAAATGGTGAGAAGGCGCATGGCCGATATCCGTTTCAAATCCTGTTCATCGACTAACGGGCGAAAGCCATTCTACCTGCAAGGCGACATCAATCGGACAAGTGAGTAAGCAGCGCCTTGAACGCCGTGCCAGGCGCCTCGTCGGCAGTCCCCTCGATCGACGCGAGGCCGTTCTTCTCGACACCGTTAAATGTAATTCTCACACCGCTGAACTCAAATACAGGCGGATGGTCGGGATCATCCGTGTGGCGTTTGGTTGTAACGACGCCGCGGATCGTATTGCCGTGCTGCTCATACGTGCCGATATAGGAGAACGTCCCGCTTCCGCCGTACAGCTTGCCACCGCTCGCGTAAATCACTCCAACGTTCCGTCGACGCGGTGTTTCGAATTCCACCTTGTATAAACCATTGAGCATTTCAGTCCCTGCCTGTGTCCCTCTAGCCTGCGGCGTATGGCGCCACCAAATGCCACCGGCTTTTCGATGGCGTCTATGCGCCAGCGCAAGTTCCGAAAGACCTTAGCATTCGGGATTTGTGATGGCATCGTTCGACGACAGCTTTTGCCTTGAAGGCATACGGATGCCGCAGGCGGCTCGTTACCGGAGCATCTGCGGAACCCGAAATTCGGTTATATGCAGATTGCCACAACGGCCATTCGCACAGGATGCGCGGCCTCGTGACCTTTCAACGACGCCGCGTCGCGAAACGCGTCATCGAGCGTCGTGCGGCACTTCCAGCACAGAACGACGGTTCATCCCGATGCGGAATCGGTCACAGTTTCCGGATCGCGTTGTGAGGAAAAGACCGAATGGCGCTCCCTAGCGGAATCGAACCGCTCTCTCCACCGTGAAAGGGTGGCGTCCTAACCGATAGACGAAGGGAGCAAAACCGGGTGGCATCCGATAGGATTCGGCCGCACACCGCTTTGCACTGTCATCCAATAATCAAATTGAATCAATGGCTTATAGAAGACATTGAAAGTAGATTGGAACGGCCACGCGCACGTGATCGGTAGACAGCGGCGAACGTATAGTGTCGTTTGTCCGGGTGGGCAAGCCCGCTTCGATGTTCCAGCGCATGTTGTGGAACAATCCGGCCGGAATCTTCTCCGCGCGGCGTTTCGGAATAACCTCGGTTATCATGCCTGTACGAAGGATCGCCTCCGCATAGATATATACGGTGCCTTAACCCAACCCGATTGCACGCATGCATTTCATTGAAGCGGTTCCCACCGTTGTCGGTACGGCCGCCTTGGCGCCCGCGCTGCTGGTGCTGTGGCTGGTGATTGCCACAGACGAGCGGCCGGCGTCACCACTGCGCGTATGGACGGCATTTCTGCTCGGAGCGGCGAGCATTTCGATGCTGGGCATCGTGCGTGCGCCATTCGTGCTGTTCACCGCGACTGCAGGAGATCCATGGCCGGCATTGGCGCTGCATTCGATCTTCGCCATTGCGACGCCGGAGGAGATCGTCAAAGTCGCGGTCATCGTGCTGGTAGCCGCATGGCGCAGGCCGCTGGCCGATCCGATGGATGCCGTGATCTATGGCGCCGCTGTCGGTCTTGGTTTTGCCGCTTACGAAAACCTGGTCTATCTCACGCGATATCCCGAGATGTGGCGATCGCTTGCGTTGATCCGCAGCATCCTCACGGTTCCGTTCCACGGCGCGCTCGGGATCATCGCCGGGGCCTATCTCGCGATCGCGCGCTCGGGCCTTGCACTCGGCGCACACCATCGCGACCGCGGCGGGGCGCGCATGCGGCTGGGACTATCGGTCATCCTTGTGCCGATCCTGCTCCATGCCAGTTTCGACCTTCCTTTGTTGGCGCTGCAGATGCATCCGGAATTCGACGGATCGGTCAGTGCCGCTCTCGAGGCCGCAGGGCTCGTGATCGGGTTCGGCACCATCGGCCTTGCCGCGCGCCTGGTATGGCGGGTCGGCGCGCATCACGCGCCTCGTACGGAACTGGCGCGGGTGCGCCTGCGCCATCTGCGCGGCATGTGGGCTCTGCTGGTCGGCGGCGGCGGCGCCGGGTTCGCCGGCTTCGCGTTCGTACTCTCGACGCTGCGCCGCTGGTGGATCGCCACCGATGCTCAGGTGCCCCCAACCTTCGCACCCGCCGGTATAGCCTCGATCCTGATCGGCGTCGGTCTGCTGGTGATGACCGCAGCGGTTTACGTTCAGGGCCGCAATCGGCTGTGGGCGTCAAACTCCGGCTAAAGGCCACCCGCGGATAGCATTGAATTGCGGCGCGTACAGAATTTCAAAGCCTCACAAGGAGCCACCATGTCGCGCCGGTTGATCGATATTTCCGTCCCCCTGCAGAACGATGTGCCGGCCGACCCACCGGGCAATCATCCAACGATTCAATATATCGATCACCAGCAGGGCCTGCCGCGCATGCTGCAATTCTTCGACGGCCTGAAAGCCGAGGATCTGCCGGACGGTCAGGGCTGGGCGGTGGAGACGGTCAACCTGTCCACGCACAACGGCACGCATCTCGATGCGCCTTGGCACTTCCATCCCACCATGAATCGCGGCGAGCGCTCCTGGACCATCGACGAAGTGCCACTGGAATGGTGCCTGCAGCCCGGCGTCAAACTGGATTTCCGTCATCTGCCGGACGGCTATGTGGCGACAGCGGCCGACGTCGAAAATGAACTCAAACGCATCGGGCATACGCTCACACCGCTCGACATCGTTGTCGTCAACACCAGCGCCGGCGCCAAGTATGGTCAGGCCGATTACGTCACTTCCGGTTGCGGCATGGGCTACGAGGCAACGATGTATCTGCTCGAACGCGGCGTACGCCTCACCGGCATAGACGGCTGGAGCTGGGACGCGCCATTCGTTTACACCGCGCAGAAATATGCGCAGACCAAGGACGCCAGCCTGATCTGGGAAGGGCACAAGGCCGGCCGCCACATCGGCTATTGCCACATCGAGAAGCTGCATAACCTCGAGCAACTGCCATCCACCGGCTTCACGGTCTCGTGCTTTCCGGTGAAGATCGAACGCGCCTCTGCCGGCTGGACGCGCGCCGTGGCCATCATCGACGAATAGGCGCTATGCGCCGGTGCGATGCTGCCGCGCGGCGGCGCTCGAAGCCGATTTGACGTGCTGACATCCACATCGGGTAAGCTATCATGGACCACTGATGCCGCTCCTGGCGCAAGGAGGTTGATCGATGACGCTTCCGCATGACGCAAGTGATCTTCAGGCCAAAATGAGTGCGGCCGTTCGAGAGCACTGGAAGGTGTTTTTGTTCGAGGGCATTCTGTTCGTGATCCTCGGGCTTGCGGCGATGGTCATTCCGCCACTCGCCAGCCTGGCCGTCACGATCTTCCTCGGCTGGATGTTTCTGATCAGCGGCGTCGCCGGGCTGATCCTCACCTTCTGGGCGCGGCAGATGCCGGGCTTCTGGTGGTCGCTGGTTTCCGCGCTGCTGGGAATTGCCGTCGGCATCGTCCTGTTGGCACGGCCGATCCAGGGCACGCTGACGCTGACAATCGTAGTCGGCGCTTACTTCCTCGCCGAGGGCGTCACTTCCATCATGTATGCGCTGGAGCACCGCAAGGAGCTTTCACGGCGCTGGGGCTGGATGGTCGCGGCCGGCATCATGGACATCATCGTCGCCGGCATCATCGTGGCCGGACTTCCCGGCTCTGCGCTGTGGGCGATCGGCCTTCTGGTCGGAATCAACCTGCTGTTTGGCGGCGCCTCGCTGATCGCCATGGCGCTGGCCGCGCGAAACAACTGACGGCGCGTCTCAGCACCCTCGGCAGATGCTCTTGATCTTGCGGTCAAGGGCCGCGTCTTCACGGTTGGCCGGATCGTTCGGATTGCTCAGATTTTTCTCTGAGGGTGTATCCGATCTGCGCGGCTGGCGGTGACCGATCGGCGCTTGAGGAATTCCGCCGGAATTCTGCATCGAGGACGAAGAGCCTGCGGCACCCTGCCCGGTTTGAGCGACAGCCAGCGGCCCCGAAGCGAGAAGTACGAGCCCTGCCAGCAAAACGATTTTTTTCATTCAACCCTCCCACCCACGGAGAACGGTGCAAATTGCAAACGACGAAGAATCTCGATCGTTCCGCCATTGCGCCTTCCCTGCGGCAAACAATCAAGCCCTTTTCATGCATCCGCCATTGCTACAAGTCGGGCGGATAAAGGTGCACGTCACCGCAGTAATCCACGATACGATAACGCGATTCCGCGCGTTCATCACGATCGTGCGACAAATAGCCCGGCCCGATCGGAGATTTTCCGAAACCGCCGGGGATATCGAGCACATAGTCGGGCTGACACAGGCCCGACAGACGACCGCGGAGTGACCGCATCAATTGCTGCCCTTCTTCGATCGTCGTTCGAAGATGCCGTGTGCCGGGCGCCAGATCGCCGTGATGCAGATAATATGGCTTGATCCGGCATTCGACGAAGGCGCGCATCAGCGCCTCCAGCGCAGCGGGATTGTCGTTGACGCCCCGCAGCAACACGGATTGGCTGACCATCGGAATGCCGGCATTCACGAGCCGTGCACACGCGCCGCGCGCCGCGTCGTCCAACTCGCGCGCGTGATTGGCATGCAACGCCATCCATGTGCTCGCGCCGGCAACGCGCAGCGCCGCCACCATCTCATCGCTGACCCGCGCCGGATCGGCCACCGGCACGCGCGTATGGATGCGGATGATATTCACATGCGGAATGGCGGCCAGATCGTGCATCACCTCAGCCATGCGACGCGGCGACAGCATCAGCGGATCGCCGCCGGTGAGGATCACTTCCCATATTTCGGAATGCGCGCGGATATAATCGAGCGCCTTGGCATAAACCTCCGCTGACAGCGCGGAGTCCTTGCCCGGCCCGACCATCTCGCGCCGGAAACAGAACCGGCAATACACCGCGCAGACATGCACCAGCTTGAACAGCACGCGATCGGGATAACGGTGCACGATGCCCTCGACCGGCGAACGCGCGGCATCGCCGATCGGATCGGCGCGCTCACCCGGTTCGCTTTCCAGCTCTTTCGCGGTCGGCACGTATTGCAAGGCGATCGGATCGTTCGGATCGGAGGGATCGGACGGATCGATCAGCGACACGACGTGCGGCGTCAGCGCCACGGCGTAGCGGCCGGCGACCTTCTCGAGTTCAGGCAGCACGTTCGGGGAAACAAGCCCCTCGGCTACCAGCTCTCGGGGCTGGCGCAGTGTCATCATCGGCTTGTTCATTGCGAGCGATCCATCGGCGGCGTCCAGACCACCTGCTCGATTTTCTGCGCGCCGCTGGCCAGCATCACCAGACGGTCGAAGCCGAGCGCGACGCCGCTGGCCGGCGGCATATGTGCCAGCGCCGCCAAAAACTCCTCGTCGAGCGGATAGCGTTCGCCGTAGCGTCGATCCTTCTCGTCCATGGCCTGCCCGAACCGCAACCGCTGCTCCGCCGCATCGGTCAGTTCACCGAAGCCGTTGGCGAGTTCAACACCGCAGGCATAGACCTCGAACCGCTCCGCGACGCGCGGGTCGGAAGATTTCGTCTTGGCGAGCGCCGCTTCCGGCGACGGATATTCGAACAGCACCGTCAGCCGCTCCTGCCCGAGATTCGGTTCGACATGTTCGACCAGCACCTTGCTGAAGATATCCGACCAGGTGTCGTCCGCAGCGACCCGGACACGATCCTTGGCCGACGCAGCCAAAGCGTCGAGGTCGCCCTCGCCATCCCGGATCGTCGGCAGCAGGTCGATGCCGGCGAAACGCTCGAAGGCCGCCGCGACGGTCAGCAGTTCCGGCTCCGCAAACGGATCGGCGATCCTGCCACGGAATGAAAATCGGCTGCTCCCCACGGCCTGCGCGGCCTGGGCGATAACGACGATGCAATCGGTCATCACGGCCTCATAGGTCTCGTTAGCCCGATACCATTCCAGCATGGTGAATTCCGGCAGGTGCAGGTCCCCGCGCTCGCGATCCCGGAACACCCGCGCGAACTCGACGATCTTGTCCTCGCCTGCCGCCAGTAGCTTCTTGCAGGCGAATTCCGGCGAGGTCCGCAAATATCGCGACAACCGTTCCCCGGCCGCGTCAGTCACCTCGGTCCGGGGGGCATGGAGATGGGTCTCGTTACCCGGCGAGACCTGCAGGATGCCGGTTTCGACCTCGATAAACCCCTGCCCGGCAAACCAGCCGCGAACGGCCGCCGTAATCGCGCTCCGCGCGGCCAGAAAACCCCGGCGGTCGGCGTGGCGGTCCGGGGTCCACCAGGGGGACGGCTGATCAACCAAACTCATCAAGGTTCCTGGCGCTTGGGGCGCAAAATGCTGGCATCTGCACTCCAAATCAGTATGTTGCAGCCCGAAACCGCTTCGCCGGCCCCGGGACGTCCAAGTCTGGATCGGTCAAGCCCGGATCGGTCCCGAACCCGAACACTAGGAATTTTATCTGTGAGAGTCATCGCCAGTTCTATTCGCAAGGGCAACGTCATCGATCAAGACGGCAAGCTCTATGTGGTCCTGTCCGCCGAAAACATCCATCCCGGCAAGGGAACCCCGGTGAGCCAGATCGAAATGCGCCGAATCAGCGACGGCGTAAAGATCTCCGAACGCTACAAGACCACCGATCCGGTCGAGCGCGCCACCATCGAGGATCACAACTTCACCTATCTCTATGAAGACGCGGACGGCTTCCACTTCATGAATGGCGAGACCTACGATCAGGTCCAGGTGCCGAAGGATATCGTCGGCAATGCCGCGCCTTATCTGCAGGAAAACATGGTGGTGAAACTCTCGCTGCACGAAATGGTGCCGGTCGCCATCACGTTGCCGCAGCGCGCGACGCTCGAAGTCGTCGAAACCGAGCCGGTCACCAAGGGCCAGACGGCGTCGTCGTCCTACAAGCCCGCGCTGCTCTCGAACGGCGTGCGTACCGGCGTGCCGCCGCATGTCGCCGTCGGCACCCGCATCGTCGTCCTGACGGAAGACGGCTCCTACGTCGAACGCGCCAAGGACTGAGCCCCGCGACATAGCAGAGGATTCGATCGACGCTCGGGGGAGCCGAAGGATTGAGACGAACGACCTCCAGATACGCTGCGATCAGGTCAAGCTTACGTTGGCTCGCAGCGTCGGTCGTTCTTCTTGCTTCATGCAACGCGGCCCGCGCCGATGAATTCAAGACGCCTTCGGTGTCGGCCGTTCATGTCGAATGGCGGGCTGCGCTGGATCAACTCAAATCCGAGTTGCGCTCGCAGCCCTCGATCGCCGAACGTTTCACCTTCGCAAGCCGCCGCCGGCTGCCGGCATTCGATCCACGCAGCATGCCGGCGTTCGAACAACTCAACGCCGTCACATCGCAGATCTATACCGGCATCAGCCGAAGCCCGATCCCGGTGCTGCTGCCGTTCGACACGGCCTCCTATCTGAATGACCGCGCCGGCGGCGTTCCCGAAGGCATCTCGGTCTCGCACTACCAGTCGGGCTTCCGGCCGGCCGAAATGTTTGCTGCCGGACTGTCTGGTTACGACGCCGTGTTTGCCCTGCCGCCGGGACAAGGCGCGCCGGATCGGGTCTACACGAAACCGGTGATGGTGCAGATCACCGGATCGATCCTGGTCTACGACATCGACGATCCCTTCGCCGGCAAGGGCGAAGCGGTTCGCGCCCTCGAGGGGCAGTTCACGGATTTGCGCCGCGTGATCCGCGAAGGCTTTGTGCGCTATCATTTCAGCCGCTTCGGCGTGCCCTATGTCGTCTCGATCCATTGCCTCGACAGCGCGCCGCGCAGCTTACGCTTGTCATGTCATGAAGCGTCCGCCGTTGCCGAGCGATTCCTGAAAGCACTGCGCATCGCCGGCGGCTTACCGTCGCGGCCGCGCTCCAATGCGCCGTCGACCGTCGCCGCGCGTCCGTTCACGGCCTCGCCGGATTTCACCTACCGTCCCTCGGGCGAGATCATCGAGAAGAGCGGTTATCGCGAGCAGGACGGCCATCCGGATCTCGCCGTCTATTCGCAAATTCGCTTTCCCCTGCAGAACGCGCCGGCCTACGCGAATTCGCAATCGTTCCTGAACTGGGGCGACTGCTTCATGCGCGGCCGCGTGCCGCCTCCGCATCGCAAGGGCGCGCACTATCACTGCAAGTCGAACGACAAGCCGCTGGTGTTCGATGAATCCGCCGCCGAAAATTACTCCTATCCGTGGCAGGACAATTTCTGCGAAGCGCGCGATTTCGGCGTCGGGCAATGCGCCAGCGGCTTCGGCCATCAGGGACAGGACATTCGCCCCTCGTCTTGCATTCTGCGCAACGACGGCGCCGACCGCTGCGAGCCGAACCATTTCCCCGTCGTCGCCGTGCGCGACGGCGTGTTGATCCGCGCGCCGAAACAGCAGGCTGCAACATTGCTGGTCAACACCATGACCGAGCACATTCGCTTTCGCTACATGCACATGAACCCGTCGCAGATGGATGCCGATGGCGTATTGAGCGGACGCCGCGTCGCGGAAGGCGAGAAGCTTGGCATGGTTTCCAACTATCAGGATTATCCCGGCGGAACGACCAGTCACCTCCACTTCGACGTGCAGGTGTTTACGCGCGAAGGATGGCTGTGGGTAAATCCCTACGTCACGCTGATCTCCGCGTACGAACGCCTGATCGACGGCCGCGGCCGCGAGATCAAACGCGCTCCCGCCTTGCCGCCTGCCGACACCAAGGCACCCACGGCCGACAGTGCGAAGCCGCCGCCGTCCGCGGGAACCAACGGCTGAACCTCGGCCGGGAACCGTGCCGCGACCAAAAGCCTTTGTACGCGTGCGCAGTCAGACCCTAGACTGCGGCCATGGATGAAACCGATTCCCCTGCCGGCCTGAACCGGCGAACGTTGCTGCAATCCACGTTGGCGATGGGTGCCCTGCTCGCCGGAGGCAATCCAGCGACCGCCGCGCCAGCCGCATTCGACGCATGGCGCGAGACCTTCCGCGCACGCGCCACGGCGCGCGGCATTTCGGATGCGACCTACACGCGCGTGATGGGCCGGATCGAGCCCGACATGAGCGTGTTCAAGCAGATGCGCAACCAGCCGGAGTTTCGCGAGCAGACCTGGCAATACATCAACCGCCGCGTTTCGGACTGGCGCATCATTGCGGGCAAGGAAGCGTTGCGAAAACATCTGCCGCTGTTCGCGCGGATCGAAAAGGATTTCGGCGTCGAGCGCGGCACATTGCTGGCGCTGTGGGGCGTCGAGTCCGCCTATGGCGATCCGCTGGTGCAGCAGAACCATATGCGCCCGGTATTTCCATCGCTCGCGGCACTGGCCTGGAACGAACCGCGTCGCCGCACCTATTGGGAAGCCGAACTCATCAACGCGCTGCGCATCGTGCAGCGCGGCTGGAGCACGCCGGAAGAAATGCGCGGCTCATGGGCCGGCGCGATGGGGCATACACAATGGATGCCCGAGGTCTGGCTCAATGTCGGCATCGATTACGATCACGATGGCCGCGTCTCGCCGTTCGGCAAGCCGGACGATGCACTCGGCTCTACGGCAAAATTCCTCGTCAATCGCGGTCACTATCATCGCAACGAACACTGGGGCTACGAAGTCCGCGCGCAGGGTGGCTCCTCCAATGCGAGCCGCAGCTATGCCGCCTGGGCGGCATCCGGCATCAGCCGCGCCGATGGCCAGCCGTTTCCGCAACCGAATGCCTCGGCGAAACTGTGGGTGCCCGTCGCAGGCGGTCCGGCCTTTCTGCTGGGTCCGAATTTCTATGCGGTGCGCAGCTACAATCCGTCGATGAACTACGCGCTGGCGATCTGCCATCTCGGCGACCGCATCCTCGGTGCCGGCCCGTTCATCCACCCCTTCCCCGGTTCCGAGCGCGCCTTGACCTTGGCCGAAGTGCAGGAAGTGCAGACACGCCTGACCAAAGCCGGCTTCGACACCGGCGGCACCGACGGCCGCGTCGGCAACGACACCATGAAGGCGGTGAAGGATTTCCAGACCAAGACCGGCCTGCCCGCCGACGGCTACGCCGGATTGAAGGTCCTCGCGCGGCTGCGCCAAGGGCCGTGAACGCAGACGGCTTGCCTGACGATGCGGCGAAGGGCGGGCGGTCCGTGCCTCAGCGGATCTGCGCCGGCCCCTCGTCCGGAACGGCGACGTCGATCACCCGCAACTGTACGCGCTCCGATCCCTGCCAGCGGTCTACCGTGAGCGATCCGGCGACGTGCAACAGCTGGCCGCGGTTTTCCTTCAAGGCGTTGCCGAGTTTCTGGCCGATGGCGCGAAACGCGATGCCGTTGACCATGGCGCCATCGCCGGACCTGAAGCGCACGCGCACATGCGCCTGCCCGACTTCGTCGGCAAAGACCAGTTGATGCGATGGCAGCGCGATGACCGGTTCGGGATTGGCGCTCCCATAGGGACCGGCACGATTCAACGTCGTGACGAGTTCGGGCGTCACCGCGCGCGCGCTGACCGCGCCATCGATGAACAACTCATTCGCATGGCGCGACTGCGCGACGTCCTCCGCGAGCGCAGCCTCCGCGTAGGCGCGAAACTCCGCGAGTCTTTCCTTGCGCAACGTGATGCCGGCCGCCATCGCATGGCCGCCGCCCTTGATCAGCAGACCATCGGCCACCGCCTGACGCACGGTCTTGCCGAGATCGACACCGGAAATCGAGCGCCCTGACCCGGTGCCGATGCCACCCGGCTCCAGCGCGATGGCAAATGCCGGCCGCGAAAATTTTTCCTTCAGCCGCGACGCCACGAGACCGACGACGCCGGGATGCCAGCCTTCGGACGCCGTGACGATCACCGCGCCCTTGTCTTCGAGGCCGAGCGCCGCCAGCGCTTCGGCCTCCGCCTGCGCCTCCGCAACCTGTTCGATCGCGCGGCGCTCGGTATTGAGGCGGTCGAGTTCGGCGGCGACCCGCGCGGCCTCCGAGACATCGCCTTCGAGCAGCAACCGCACGCCGAGATCGGCGCGCCCGATGCGGCCGCCGGCATTGATGCGCGGGCCCAGCATGAAGCCGAGATGCCACGCCTCCGGCGGTCCGCTGAGGCGCGCGACATCCATCAACGCCGTATGGCCGACGTGATCGCGGCGGCGTAGCGCAATCAGGCCCTTGGCGACGAAGGCGCGATTAAGTCCCGTCAGCGGCGCAACGTCAGCGACCGTGCCCAGCGCCACATGATGCAGCATGCCGAGCAAATCCGGCTCGGGCTTTTCGCCGGTCCAGAATCCGCGCTGCCGCAACTCGCGGTTGACCGCGACCAGCGTCACGAACACCAGCCCGACCGCGGCGAGATGGCCGAGCCCCGACAGATCGTCCGGCCGATTGGGATTCACCAATGCATCGACCTCCGGCAGATCGTCGCCGCACTGGTGATGATCGATCACCACGACCGACATCCCGAGTTTCTTGGCTTCCGCCAGCGCTTCGATACTTGTGGTGCCACAGTCAACCGTCACCAGCAGCGTCGCGCCCTTCGCGGCCAGCCCCCTCACCGCTTCGACGTTGGGGCCATAGCCTTCAAAGATACGGTCCGGAATGTGGATCAGCGGATCGAGCCCGCAGTGCCGCAGATGCCAGGCAAGCAGCGCCGCCGAGGTTGCGCCGTCGACATCATAGTCGCCGAAGATCGCCACCTTCTCCTTGCGCATGGCGGCATCGGCGATCCGCGCCGCTGCCGTTTCCATCTGCGTCACGGTGTGCGGATCCGGCATCAGCTTGCGGATCGTGGGGTCGAGAAAATCCTCGACGGCGTCGATCTCGACGCCGCGCCCCGCCAGCACCCGCGCCAGCATTTCGGGCAGTTGGTAGCGTTGCACGATAGCCAGCGCGCGGGCCGCGCCACGCGGATCGAGGCGATCGAGCCAGATGCGTCCGGTTGCCGATTTCGAAACGCCGAGGAATGCGGTTGGCATTTCGACAGGCAATGCGGATGCGGGAGGCGTCATGGTGTGCAGCACATAAGCATCGCGCTCAGGGCTTCAATGATTCGCGACCCGATGCACGCGATCAGCATCCGAGTCGGGCGGCCAGATCGTTGAAATCCGTTGCGACGACATCCCAATCGCCGTCGGCCTTGAAATCGCGCTTCTGCAGCGGGCCATATTCCGTAGGCCGCGCAACGAAGCCGGTTTTCAGGCCCAGGTCCTGCGCAGCCTTGAGGTCGTTGTTGTGGGCCGCGACCATCATCACCTGCTCCGGCTGCAGACCAAGCAGCCGCGCGGCGCCCAGATAAACTTCGCGATCCGGCTTGTAGTGCTCGAATAATTCGGCACTCAAGATCAGATCCCACGGCAAGCCGGCATGTTTGGCCATATTGTTGAGCAGCGCGACGTTGCCGTTCGACAGCGTGCCGATGGTGAACTTGGTCTTTAGCCGTGTGAGCCCGCTGACGCTGTCGGACCACGGATGCAGGCGATGCCAGCCCAGCGTCATGTAGCTGAGGTCGTCTTCCGTCAATCCCGAAATGGCGAACTGCGTGACCAGCTTTTCGAGCGACTGCCGGTGCAGCGTATCCAGCGCCAGATAGCCGCGCTCCGGATGCTTCCGCACCTCGTCCATCGACGGAACGTAAGCGCCGCGCCAGGCATCGACGAGACCGGTCCAGTCGCCTTGAATGCCGCGCGTTTTACTCCACGCCGTGAAATCGTCGATGAGGCTGATCCGCCAGTCGACCACCGTGCCGAACACATCGAACACCAAGGCTTTGACGGCGGGAACCCCGGACGACGTATTCATGCGTGCCTCGCTTCAGATATCGGCGGATGCGATCGGTCAGAAAATCTTGCGGTACTGGATGAACCCGGGATAGTCGGCGACCTGATCGTAGAGAATGCGTGCCTGCGCATTGGTCTCATGGGTAAGCCAATGTACGCGGCTGGCGCCGGCCGCCTTGGCCTTCTCGTAGACCGCCTCGATCAGCGCGCGCCCGAGCCCCAGTCCGCGCGCGCTGTCCGCCACGAACAGGTCCTGCAGATAACAGTAGTTGCCCGGCGTCCAGGTCGAGCGATGAAACAGGTAATGGACGATCCCTGTCAGCTTACCGTCCACATAGGCGCCGAGCACGAACATCGGCTCGGCCGGATCATGGAAGCGCGCCCATGTGATGTCGCTCGTCTCGGGAGGGACGCTGGTCTTGTAGAACGTGAGGTAGCCGGCCCACAGCGGAGCCCACGCCTCACGCTCATCCTGCCCGACAGGCTTGATGACAACGTTCGCGCCCATATTCCCCACTCAGTCGAGATGGAATTTTTCCAGCTGGCGATGCTCGCCCTTGATGTAACGCACGGTGCCGGTCACCGACCGCATCACGACGGTATCTGTTTCGATCACGCCATCCTTGCGGAACTTGACGCCGGACAACAGTGAGCCGCTGGTGACGCCAGTCGCGGCGAACAGGCAGTCGCCCCGCACCATGTCCTCGATGCCGTAGATCATCTTGGGATCCTTGACACCCATCTTGGCGGCGCGGTCGCGCTTCTCTTCGGTATCGAGAATGAGCCGGCACTGCATCTGGCCACCGATGCAACGCAGCGCTGCTGCGGCCAGCACGCCCTCGGGAGCGCCGCCAGTGCCCATATAAATATCGACGCCGGTGTTCTCCGGGTCCGCCGTATGGATGACGCCGGCGACGTCACCGTCGGTGATCAGCCGCACAGCCGCGCCGGTGCCTCGGATCGCAGTGATGATATCCGCATGGCGCGGACGATCGAGCACCAGCGCGGTGATCGCCGACATCTCGACACCCTTGGCCTTGGCGAGGCGCTTGATGTTTTCAGCCGGCGAGGCATCGAGATCAATGACATCCTTCGCATAGCCGGGACCGATCGCGATCTTCTGCATGTAGACGTCGGGCGCGTGCAGCAGCGTACCGCCGTCGGCCATCGCCATGGTGGCAATCGCACCCGGCATGTTCTTGGCGCATAGCGTGGTGCCTTCGAGCGGATCGACTGCGATGTCGACCTGCGGCCCGGCATTGATGCCGACCTTTTCGCCGATGAACAGCATCGGAGCTTCGTCGCGCTCGCCCTCGCCGATCACGACCGTGCCCTCGATCGGCATCTTGTTGAGCTCGCGGCGCATGGCGTCCACCGCCGCCTGGTCCGCGGCCTTTTCGTTGCCGTGACCGCGCAATCGAGCTGCCGATACCGCGGCACGCTCTGTCACGCGCACGATTTCGAGCGTCAGGATGCGCTCCAGCAACTGCTGCGGCGGAACGGAAATGTGTGTCGACATCGATACTACTCCTTGACGATCCGGACGAACCAACCGTCCGTCACAATTTAAGAAACACACGACCCAGTGCGAAGCGCGTCACCCTGCTCCACGGCCGTGTGTTAGTTCTTTTCAATCCGTATCACCTGCGGACGTCCGCTGATCACCTTGTCGCGTTGCACGGCCTGGAGCGCGCTCCGCATCGCATCTTCATTGGTCGCGTAGGTAATCAGAATTACCGGCACCGGTGAAGACTTGCCATTCGCGCGTCCACCGTCTGACGATCGATCGGGATGGCGCTGCACAATGGATTCAATCGAAATTTTGCGTTCCGCAAGGCGCGTCGCGATCGTGGCAGCGGTTCCAGTCAAGTCACGTGCCATCAGGCGGATATAATAGCCGCCTTCATGGCGCTCCATCGGCGCCTTGCGGGTTGCGCGCAACCGCGCGGCTGGCCGGCCGAACGGCTTGACCTGAATGCCGCGGGCAACGTCGGCGATATCCGCGATCACCGCCGATGCGGTCGCAGCGCCACCGGCTCCCGGACCCACCAGCGTGATCGGTGAGATGCCCTGACCGTCGATCGTCACCGCGTTGGTGACGCCCATGACCTGCGCGATCGATGACGAGCGCGGCACCATGGTCGGATGCACGCGCTGCTCAATCCCGGTCTTGGTCCGCACCGCCACACCCAGCAGCTTGACGCGGTAGCCAAGCTCCGCCGCGGCGCGCAAATCTTCCGGCGCAATGGACGAAATGCCTTCGACATAGACGGCACTCTGCGCCACCTTAGTGCCGAACGCGAGGCTAGCAAGGATCGCCAGTTTCTGCGCGGTGTCGTGACCGTCGACGTCGAACGACGGATTGGCCTCGGCATAGCCGAGCCGCTGCGCATCCTTCAGGCATTCGGCGAACGACAGGCCTTCCTGTTCCATTCGTGTCAGGATGTAATTGCAGGTGCCGTTGAGGATACCATAAACGCGATCGATATCGGTCCCGGCAAGCCCTTCGCGCAACGTCTTCACGACGGGAATGGCCGCGCCGACTGCGGCCTCGTAGTTCAGCGGGCCGCCATGCTTTTCGGCAATCTTGGCGAGCCGCAGTCCGTGACGGGCGATCAGCGCCTTGTTAGCGGTCACAACCGATTTGCCGGATTTGAGCGCCGCTTCGATGGCCGACAGCGCCGGGTCACCGGCACCGCCCATCAATTCAACAAAGCAATCGACGTTTGGATCGGTGGCGATCGCCAGCGCGTTTTTCGCCCACGTGATGCCGCGCAAATCGACGCCACGCTTCTTGGCCTTGGAACGCGCGGTCACCACGACCACGCGGACACCGCGGCCGCATCGGGCGGACAGCACCCGTCCCTGCTGTTCAATGGTGCGGACCACCTCGGCACCCACGGTGCCGAGGCCCGCGATCCCCACTCTCAGTGGTGCGACCATCGCTAATTTGACCTGTCGGAGAAGAAACTATCGCCGGGTGGCGAGCGGAACCACGTTGTGCAATGTTTCGACGCCGCTTTCAAGGAAGCGTCGGATATTGCGGGCCGCCTGGCGGATGCGTTGCTCGTTTTCCACCATGGCGATACGGACGTAGCCTTCGCCGTGCTCGCCGAAGCCGACGCCGGGCGAAACCACGACGCCGGATTTCTCCACCATCAAGGTCGCGAACTGCATGCTGCCCAGCTCGCGGAAAGCTTCCGGCAACGGCGCCCATGCGAACATCGATGCTTTCGGCGGCGGAACATCCCATCCGGCACGACCGAAGGACTCGACCATGATGTCGCGCCGCTTGCGATAGGTCTCGCGCATCTCGCGGATGCAGTCGTCTGGCCCATTGAGCGCTGCGGTCGCCGCCACCTGGATCGGCGTGAAGGCGCCGTAGTCGAGATAGGATTTGACCCGAGCGAGTGCAGCGATAATCCGCTCGTTGCCCACCGCAAAACCCATGCGCCACCCAGCCATGGAGAACGTCTTCGACATCGAGGTGAATTCAACGGTCACATCGATGGCGCCGGGCACCTGTAATACCGATGGCGGCGGATTGTCGTCGAAATACACTTCCGAATAGGCCAGATCCGACAGGATAAAGATTTCGTGCTTCTTCGCGAATGCGACGAGATCCTTATAGAAATCGAGGCTTGCAACGCAGGCGGTCGGGTTCGACGGATAGCAAACGATCAGCGCGATCGGCTTCGGGATCGAATGAATGATCGCTCGCTCGACAGCCTCGAAGAACTGCGGCGTCGGCTCGGACGGCACCGAACGGATGACACCGCCAGCCATCAGGAACCCGAAGGCATGGATTGGATAGCTGGGATTGGGACAGAGCACGACGTCGCCCGGCGCGGTGATTGCCTGCGCGACGTTGGCAAAGCCTTCCTTCGACCCGAGGGTCGCGACGATCTGGGTCTCCGGATTGAGCTTCACGCCAAACCGGCGAGCGTAATAGCCAGCCTGGGCGCGACGTAGCCCGTTAATTCCCTTCGACGCCGAATAGCGATCGGTCCGCGGCTTGCCCAAGGTCTCCTTGAGTTTTTCGATGACGTGGGGTGGGGTCGGCAGGTCCGGGTTGCCCATCCCCAAATCGATGATGTCGGCCCCGGCGTTCCGCGCGGCGGCCTTGGCTCGATTGACTTGCTCGAACACGTAGGGCGGCAGACGGCGGATGCGGTAAAACTCTTCCATGAGCTTAGACTCCGGGGCGACGACGATGGAAAACCACGCCCTTGGGGAGCTGGACGATTCCAGAGACACAAGGATACGTGATAAGTTTCAAATACTTACAACAGATTCAAATTGCCGGTCGCTGCGGCCATGGCTGCATTCGACGGGTGATGATTGAATCGGGTTCTTTTTAACACGGTAGCGCCGTTCCGCCAGCGAAAGACCGAAGGTTTTCATTAGTTTCCGGTCTGCGCCTGCTTTGGCGCGTCTGCTGCATTGGCCGCCGCAGCGGCTCGGGCCTGCTGATCGCGCGCGGCGGCGAGTTCGCCCTCGATCTTGGCCTGCTCGTCTGGCGCCAGCGCAGGCTGGCTGCGGTCGGCCGGCATATCGTGAACGGCTGGAAAGCTTCCAGGATCCTTGGGACGCGCCGGCGCTCCATCAGGCACGCCGATGCCCGGCAAATCCGCAATCGGCACGGAGCAGGAAGCCAACGCAAGCGACGTGATTGCCGACCCCGCCACCAGCAAAATCCTACCGCCGTTACAAACTCGTCCTAACAATCGCCCGATCCTTTGCCGAAGATATTTGCGACAGTTTGACGTCAGACACAGATCGTCAAATCCAAACTCGCGACAATATCCCGCGTAACAATTAAGCCCCCGAAAACGAGTGCTGACTTAAGACCTCAATATGACCGAACAAAGATGTCTTGTCGCATTGCAATACATTGAAATCACCCGATCCTATTGAACTGTGCCATCATTCCCCTGCCCGACGACAGGACCGCCGGGCCACAGCAACACGTTCGAAGTGCCCGTCATGAATAGCGTCACGACCGAAACCAAGCCTCAAGGGAAATTCGATCCCGAAGCCTTTTCGCTCAATCTGGCGCGCGCCATGGAGAACAGCGGCCGCGCGCTCGCGGCCTTTCTCAAACCGCGACAGAACATCGATCCGAACGATCGGCCCCCGAGCGAGATCGCCGAGGTCATCAAGACATTGGGCACCGTTGCGGAATACTGGCTGGCCGACCAGACGCGATCGGCCGAGTTGCAGATGAAACTCGGCAAGGCATATCTCGAACTGTGGGGCTCGGCGATGCGCCGGATGGCAGGCGAGGAAGCGCCCCCGACGATTGCACCCGCGCCGCGCGACAAGCGGTTCAGCGATCCGGAATGGAAGTCGAATCCGTTTTTCGACTTCGTCATGCAGGCGTATCTGCTGACGACGCAATGGGCGCACGACCTGGTGCGCAATGCGGAAGGATTAGACCCGCACACCCGGAAGAAAGCGGAGTTTTACGTCCAGCAGATCACCAATGCGATCGCGCCATCCAACTTCGTCCTCACCAATCCCGAAGTGTTGCGGCAGACTGTGTCGTCGAACGGCGATAATCTGGCGCAGGGCATGAAGATGCTGGCCGAGGACATCGAGGCCGGTCACGGCAATCTACGCATCCGGCAATCCGACTCGGTCAACTTGCGCGTCGGCGAACAGCTTGCCCTCACCCCCGGCAAGGTGATCTTCCAGAACGAAGTGATGCAGCTCATCCAGTACGAGCCGACGACGCCGAATGTGATGCGCACGCCGCTGCTGATCGTGCCGCCGTGGATTAACAAGTTCTACATCCTCGATCTTCGTCCGGAAAAATCGTTCATCAAATGGTGCGTTGATCAAGGCGTCACGGTGTTCGTGATCTCGTGGGTCAATCCGGACAAGCGCCTCGGAGAAAAATCTTTCGAGGACTATATGAAGGAAGGCCCGCTCGCCGCGATGGACGTCATCGAACAGGCCACCGGCGAGTTGAAGGTTCACACGATGGGCTATTGCGTCGGCGGCACCCTGCTCGCCACGACGCTCGCATGGCTGGCCGAGAAACGGCGCGTCCGTGTGACGTCGGCCACTTTCCTCGCGGCGCAAGTGGACTTCACGCATGCGGGCGACCTGTTGGTATTCGTCGACGAGGATCAGATCTCCGCACTCGAACGCACGATGCAGGCAGAAGGTGTGCTCGAGGGTAGCAAGATGGCGATGGCCTTCAACATGCTGCGCTCGAACGACCTGATCTGGTCCTATGTCGTCAGCAATTATCTGAAAGGCCAGGCGCCCACGGCATTCGATCTGCTGCACTGGAATTCCGATGCGACACGGATGCCGGCCGCGAACCATTCCTACTATCTGCGCAACTGCTATCTCGACAACAAACTGTCGAGCGGCACCATGGTGATCGACAATACGTTGCTCGATCTGTCGAAGGTCAAAATCCCGATCTACAATCTCGCAACCCGCGAGGATCACATCGCGCCGGCCGAATCCGTGCTCTACGGCTCGCAATTCTTTGGCGGTGCCGTGAAATATGTGCTGTCCGGTTCGGGACACATCGCGGGCGTCGTCAATCCACCGGCGTCCGGGAAGTACCAGTACTGGACCAACAAGGCGACCGACAAAGTCACGCTTTCGGACTGGCTCGAGGGCGCCGAGGAGCACAAGGGCTCTTGGTGGCCGGACTGGCGCGGTTGGCTCGGCGACCTTGATTCCGACGAAGTTCCCGCGCGCACGGTCGGCAGTGAAGCCTTGCCACCCATAGAGGATGCGCCGGGTAGTTACGTCCGGGTTAAGGCCTGATCGGGACGCGTTCGATTTGCAATCGAGTGCTCTGGAATCGTTATTTTCTAATGAAGTCAACGCTCCGACTGTGAGCAATTTCGCAAATCTTTTTTAAAAGCCCGACATTTCCAGGTTTGATTCTCCATAGCTGCGGGATCTCTGCAGCTATGGAACTTTCATGCTCGTGGCGAAAAATTGACGGAACGGTGCTTCTCGACGAAAGTGGCGCGCGCTCGACAAATAAAATCCGATTCCAATTGGCGAGATTGGATATGGCAAAAACAAAAACTGGCCGCCGCTTTCGTCTGCGGGAGAAACCCGCAACTCGTTCAGGCCGTCGATGCATCGAAGCAATCGGCCAAACTACTCAACCACACTCACCGCTAAAGCAAAGGTTGCGCGGGCATTGTGTAGCGGGATTGACGATCGGTAGCGCACTTTTTGCTTCGAGTTCGGCAATCGCGGCTTGCAGCAGCGCGGCTCCGGCATCGGGCCAAACAGTCACCTGCGATACAGCGCCGCCGAATCCGACATCGACCAACATTCAGGCCGTCCCTGGAAGTTCGAATGTCATAGTCAATATTGAGCCGAACAGCTCCCTCTCCATCGCGCGAACGACATCGCCGGTCGCAGTCGGCGTCGACACCGAAAGCCAAATCAATAACGCTGGCACGATATCGCTGACCGGCGGTGGCGGTACTGGCGGCAATCGTGGTGCTGCCATGCTTGGCATGAACAATAACAACACGCTGACCAACAGTGCGTCGGGAGTCATCGATACCACCGGCGCATTCAATGATGGCATGGCAGCGAATGGGAGCAGCAACACTCTCATTAATGATGGCACAATCACCACAGCAGGGCCGAACGCGTATGGCATGACCGCAAGCTGGGGACAAACAAACGTCGGGCAGTCCAACAACACCGTCGTCAACAACGGCTCGGTGACAACTAACGGCAGTAACGCCCGCGCAGCATCCATTCTGGGGCAGAACGGCACCGTCACGAATACCGGCACTCTGCTGACGAATGGCGCACGCAGCACTGCTGTCTACATGCAAGGAAACAACGACCACCTGATCAACAGCGGTACGATCCATGCGACCGGCAGCGGCTCGGAGGGCGTATTTTCGAATACCGCAGGCTCCGGTTTCGTCGCGACGATCGACAACCTGGTCGGCGGTCAGATCATCAGCGATCAAGGCCCGGCCCTTCGCACCTTGAACGGTGCCACAACGATCAACAATGCGGGTTTGCTGAGCGGTGGAAACGGCATCACTCTGAATGGCGGTAACGGCAACATCAATTTTACGCTTCAAACTGGTTCCCAAATCATTGGCCTCGCGGATGGGGGCGCCGGTGCGAACGTGGTGCGACTCGAGGGCACCGGTGAAATCACCAACACGTTCGCAAACTTTCAAACCTTGAACATGGAAGGCACGGATTGGACCTGGCACGGCAGCGGCACATTCGCGGATACCTTCATCAATGGCGGCACCTTTCGTTTGCAAAGCTCCCTGACCGGCAATGTCTCCATCGCGGCAGGCACCAGCCTTCTCGCCGGCAACGGCGCCAATCCATCGATTACACCCTATCCCGGTGGCCCCGCGATCACTGTGACCAACGCGGGCCTGATCGATCTCACCAATGGATCGTCGCCAGCCGCCAACAGCCTCACAATCGTCGGCAACTATGTCGGCAACAACGGACGGATGAATGTTAAAACGGTGCTCGGCGCCGACAACTCTCCCTCCGACAAGCTTGTGATTTCCGGCGGGACCGCATCGGGGATGACCAGCCTCGGTGTTACCAATCTTGGCGGCTCAGGCGGCCTGACGATCGACAGCGGCATTCTTGTGGTGCAGGCGACAAATGGGGCAACGACCGCGCCAACCGCATTCGCCCTGAGCAGCGGCCCACTCGTTGCAGGCGCTTATGAGTACTATTTGTTCCACGGCGGTGTTACCGCGGGCACCGAAAACAACTGGTATCTGCGCTCCAGCGTACCGCCTGTTCCGGTTGCGCCACCGGCAACGCCGACCAATCCCACTCCTCCGCCGGCAGTGCCCCCGCCGGTCGCCGCACCGGGCACGCCGGCCTTGCCGCCGCCACCCACACCAACGACACCCGTTGTGGTCTTGCCGACTTCCCCCGAAACGCAACCCGGGACGCCGCCAGGGGAGCCGGGATCGCCCGGCGGCGAGCCCGGTAGTCCGCCCGCTGCCGTTCCAGTCGTATCGCCGATCCCACTATATCGACCGGAAGTTGCGCTCTATTCGGCAATGCCGTTTGTGGCGCGTGAACTTGGAATGGCCAATCTCGGCACCTTTCATGACCGTCAGGGCGACCAGACTCTGATGGGCGGCACCGGCCCCGTCTCTGCAGCCTGGGCACGCGCGTACGGCGAACACACCAACCAACAGTGGTCCGGCATGGCCGATCCTTCATTCAGTGGATCGGTGATCGGCGTTCAGTCAGGCTTCGATATCTTGGGCTGGGACAACAACAATGGTCATCGCGATCGCGTGGGGTTCTTTGCGTCCTATGGGCGCGCGGTCGGTGACGTGCGAGGCTTTGCCGGCGGCTTCCAGAACGTAGCGGTCGGTAGTTTGTCGATAAACGCCACCAGTGCGGGCGGATACTGGACCCATATCGGGCCGAGTGGTTGGTACATCGATGCCGTTGCAATGCAGACCTGGTACACCGGCACGCCGCATTCCATTAACAGCCTCACGGCTGGCGCAAACGGCACTGGACAGATCGTGTCGCTCGAAGGTGGTTATCCGGTGTTGATCGCACCAAACATCACTCTCGAACCCGAGGCTCAGCTGATCTATCAGCACCTCTCCCTCGATAACACGCAGGACCTCGTTTCCGCGGTTTCATATGGTGCCTCCGATGCCGTCAGCGGCCGAATTGGCTTGCGACTCCAGGGCAACTTCCAGGGCGAGGCCGGCCTGTTGCAGCCGTACCTGAAGGCAAACTTCTGGAGAAATTTCGGTGGTCACGACACAGTTACATTCGCGGGCACCGACGTTATCGATACTCAGCGCATGGCCACCGCATTCGAAATCGGCGGCGGCGTGGTAGCGAAGCTCTCCAATGGCTTCGGTGTTTTTGCATCGGCCGGATATACGACCAATCTGGACGGCAACCAGCGGGACACCGTGCAAGGCAATGTCGGCCTTCGTGCCAGTTGGTGACCGCTAGAGCGGGGCTGCAAGCTCCGGAGCAACGGGCCACGGAACGGGCGTGGGCTATGGCAGTGTCCGGCAGCAGCGTACTTCCACTCGACAATCAGGCATGCGAACGGGCATAAACTACGAGTCTTGAGGCTGCGTCATCGACTCCCGCAGCGATCGCGATCTTGAAAGGAAGAAGTGATGACACGGGAATTGTTCTGGCTCACGCTGACGGTGATTCTGACCGGGCTGCTGTGGGTGCCGTATGTCCTCAACCGTTGCCAGGTCCGGGGGCTCGGCGGAGCAATGGCCAACCCGACGCGTAACGACAAGCCGCAAGCGGAATGGGCCAACCGCCTGATGTTCGCCCATGACAACGCGATCGAGAACCTCGTCATCTTTGCGCCGCTGGTGTTGATCCTCAACGCCATCGACTATTCCACCAAATGGACAGTGCTGGCCTGCGCGGTCTATTTCTGGGCGCGCGTCGCGCACCTGATCGTCTATGCGCTGGGCATCCCGGTGTTCCGGACCCTCGCCTTCACGGTCGGCTTCCTCGCTCAGGCGGTTCTGGCGCTGGCGATCTTCAAGGTGTTTTGAGCGCACCGCCGCTGGGCAGTGTTTTG
The DNA here is from genome assembly GCA_024508855.1 of Xanthobacteraceae bacterium. Classification (GTDB taxonomy): domain Bacteria; phylum Pseudomonadota; class Alphaproteobacteria; order Rhizobiales; family Xanthobacteraceae; genus 62-47. Next base: position 133,182 of record JANINJ010000026.1, on the reverse strand, counting down.
CCCATGCTGATCCGCGGCTCGACCAGATAGCCGAGCCGCTCGTAAACCGGCACCACGGCGGCGTTTGACGTAATCACCTGAAGGTTCACCTTCGGACAATCAAGCGCCGCCAGCCGTCGTTCGATTTCCTCAAACATCGCGCGCGCAATGCCACGCCGGCGATGCGTCTGCCTCACCGCCACGCGAGAAATCCAGCCGCGATGACCGTCGTAACCGGCCATCAGCGAGCCGATGACTTCATCTTCCTCGATCGCCACCAAGAACAGTTCCGGCTGAAACTGCTGCTTCTGTGGGATCGCAATAGCTGCGGTATTGCGTGGCGCATCGTCGGAAAACGCTTCGCGCCACAGCCCGTCCACTCCGCCGAAATATCGGTCGGCATATGTTGCTATCGTAATCATGATGTCCGCCTATTGCGACTTCGCCGACTGGAGCGTTTTCAAGCGAAGTGGATACCGGTTCGCGTGAAGAAAACGCGTCACATCAAAACAATAGAGCCCCGGTTCTGATTCCATCAGAACCGGAAAGGCCCTAGGCGAGACCGGCCGCATCGGGAAGACCCAGCATCAGCCGCATGTTCTGCACGGCCGCGCCAGAGGCGCCTTTACCCAGGTTATCGAGACGCGCGACGAGAACCGCCTGACGATGCCTGGCGCTGGCAAAGACATAAAGCTCCAGCATGTTGGTTTCGTTGAGCGCTTCCGGCTCGATCCGCCCTCCCTTGGTCGCCGCATTGTCGAGCGGCATGACCGAGACGTAGGTGCTGCCTGCGTAGCGCTTCGCGAGCGCGGCATGCAGATCCGCGCCGTCCGGCTTTGCCGGAAGCGTATCGAGATGCAGCGGCACGGACACCAGCATGCCCTGCCGGTAGTTGCCGACCGACGGCACGAAAATCGGCCGCCGCGAAAGCTTCGAGTAGAGTTGCGTTTCCGCCAGATGCTTGTGCTCCAGCCCGAGCCCGTACAGTTCGAACGCCGGCGCCGTGCCGTTCTCGAAACTCTCGATCATGGACTTGCCGCCGCCGGAGTAGCCACTCACCGCATTGATGGAGATCGGGTAATCCGACGGCACAAGACTGGCATCGACCAGCGGGCGCAGCAGCGCGATTCCGCCGGTCGGATAGCAACCGGGGTTCGAGACTTTCCGCGCCGTGCGGATCTTGTCGGCCTGATCGGGCGCGAGTTCCGGAAAGCCATAAGTCCAGTCCGGCGCCACACGAAATGCCGTGGAAGCATCCAGCACTTTCGGGGCCGAAGTGCCCATGCTGTCGATCAATGCGACGGTTTCCTTCGCGGCGTCATCCGGCAGGCAGAGGATGACGATATCGACCTCCTCCATCAGCGCGCGCTTGGCTCCAGCATCCTTGCGCTTGTCGTCGGCAATGCTCCTGATCGTCACGTCGCCCTGCTGATCGAGACGCTCGCGGATGCCGAGCCCCGTCGTCCCGGCCGCGCCATCGACGAATACGCTGGGCTTGGTTGAAACCTCTTTCGACGAGGACGGGCCTTTCGGCTGTTTTGTGTCGGCGACAGTCATGACGTCTTCCTTGCTTCGGCGGGCCCGCTGACCGGCGCCTGTGTTATGTAATCCAAGTGGGGCCGCAGCGCGACCATCTGCCGTCCGATCTCCTGCGCGGCAGGTTCGGCACGCAGTATCAGCGCATTTGCGACAGCGATATGATCGGCGTCGGACTTGTGCTGGTTGAGCTTGAGGCTGCCCTCCACGTCTTCAACCGTCATGACGAGCCCGACAATGCCGTTCTTCATTGCATTGAGCCGGCCGGCCGTCATTTTTGCGGAGGTCCACGGCGGCTTGGGTGCAAGCCGGGTTTCGAACTTCTCGCTCAGCGCATCGACATGCCGGCCGAGATCGTCATCCGACATCACATGGACCGGCCCTGACAAATGCACCGCCTGGTAAAGCCAGGTCGGCACCTGGTCGGGAGACAGATACCAATCCGCGGAGACATAGGCGTCCGCGCCGGTCACGGCGATCAGCCATGGACTCTTGCCGTCGGCCAACGCCGCAAGGCCGTTGCCGCGCGCAACATGGAACGCCGCATAGGGCGTGCCGTCGCTGCCGTAGTCGAGACAGAACGGCAGCGGCGACGCGACCGGTTTCCGGCCGTCATGGGCGCAAACCACGCCGAATCCGCGCGCTTCCGCAAACGCCAGGCTGGCGGCGCGTTCGGGCTTAAATCTGGGTGGCACGTACATGACAGGCTCCTGCTTGTGAGGAAGCCGCCGGATCGATCACGCTGTCTTGAGAAACTGCCGCGGGACCGTATCCGGCGGCAGGGGTGACGATCTTAAACGCGAGCGTCCGCCCATACCGCAAACGTACGGCGGCGGCGGGCGATGATGATGGTCGCTGCGTTGATCATGGGCGCGGCTATAGAGCCGCACCTCGTTTTCGTCAAGCCGATTCCACAATGTCAAATCGACGGATTCCAGGCGGCCGGCACTACGCGGTATCCCGCGCCGTCCTTCTCGATGTTACCGACGCCCGGGAACGGATAGTGATAGCCCTGCACCTTCAGGCGCTCGGCGACCAGCATGTCGTAAATCTTGCGGCGGGTGGCCTCGGCGACATCCGGAATCTGGTCGTAGAAGACGTGCCAGCCGGGATTGCGCGCGAACAGGTCGGGATTATTGGTGACATCCGACTGGATGAAGACCTTGTCATTACCCGACGACAGCACGAACGACGTATGACCCGGCGTATGGCCGATGGTCTCGACCGCCAGCAGTCCGGGGGCGACGTCCTTGCCCCATTCGTAAGGCGTGACCTTGCGGCCGAGCGCATCGAACACGCGGCGATTGTCCTTGAAGACCGCCTGCATTCGCCCCGCGGGCGCGCGGCTCATCTCGCCATCGTCCATGAAGAATTTCCACTCAACCGCGGGCACCAGGATTTCCGCGTTGGGAAATGCCGGCTTGTCGTCGGCCGTCAGAAGGCCATCGACGTGATCGCTGTGGAAGTGCGAGATGACCACCGTGTCGACCTTGCTGAGGTCGAAGCCGGCGGCGGCCGCGTTGACCCCGAACTGCCCGATCGCTCCCTTGGACTTCGCATAGGCGCCCGCCCCGCTGCCGGTGTCGACCACGACCACCTTGCCGCCGACGTTCAGGACTAGCGGACCGAATGCGATCGTGACCTTGTCCTTCGGCCGGAATGCCTTTTCGAGCGCCGTGTTGACCTGATCCTTGCTCGCGTTGATGACGAAATTGTCCGGTATCGGAAACGTGGCGGCACCGTCGGACACCGCCGTCACCACGACGTCGCCGACCTTGTAGCGATAAAAGCTCGCAGCCTGCCGGGTGGCGGCCGGAGCTTCGGCGTGTGCCGCTTCGGATTTGATCAGCGGCAAGGCTGCCGCCGCAGTCGCGCCTATGAGCGCCTGTCGCCGTGACAATTGCATTTGTTTCTCTCCCGGTGAAGCAATCAGTCGAGGTGGATTTCCGATGAGTCCCGCCTGTTTCGGAAACCTATCAAGCGCCGTTCTTTCCGCGTAGTCACGACGTCGCGACCGCCCGCTGGACTGCACTTCATGACACCGCAGCCGAGGTCTTATTCCCGGGAGCCTCCTATACGCTCCGCCAGATCCACTCGGCCAATCGGGAAATGACGTCGCCAAACAACAGCAGCACTGCTGACCACACCAGCGCGGACGAAAAATTCGCCAGTTGAAAGCGCCAGTACGGCATCTCGAAAATGCCCGCCACCAGCGGAACCGAGGCGCGCAGCGGACCAAAAAAACGGCCGATGAAAATTCCCGGAACGCCCCAGCGTTTTACAAAGGCTTCGCCCCGCGGCAGCAAGTCCGGGTAACGCGACAAGGGCCAGATGTGCGCGACGCGGTCCTTGAATTTGAATCCCAGCCAGTAGGACAACCAGTCGCCCAGAGCCGCGCCGATTCCGCCCGCCAGCCAGACCGGCCAGAAGGCAATCTGCCCGGCTCCCAACATGGCGCCGATCGCAACGAGGACGCCCCATGCCGGGATCAGAAGCGACAGGAACGCCAGCGACTCCCCGAAAGCCAGAACCAGAACGACAGGCGCCGCCCAGGCCCGATGATCGCGCACGAAATCGATCAGGCCGTGCACATATCCGTCCATGTCGCCGCTTCCCTCACCGCAGGGACCTGATTCACGATTGAACCTTTCTGCGATTTCATAACCTAAGCAGGCGTAACCGGCGCCCCGCGTGACATCAAGTCACGGCACGCGGCACGTACGCGCGCCATCGCTCCGGGCCGAATATCGGGTCCGCTTCCCAAAAACAGGAACCCGAATGATCGCTTCGCTGATGATGTGCCTGAGTGTCGTCCTGCTGCTGATCGGAATGCTCGGCGGCATCGTCATGGGCATCCAGGAAAATTTCGTCCTCGCACCCGCCCATGCGCACCTCAATCTGGTCGGCGGCGTCCTGCTTTTCCTGTTCGGCCTTTACTACCGGCTCATCCCCGCAGCCGGCCGATCGACGCTGGCCAAGGCTCAGGGCTGGCTGCATATGACCGGCGCGATCCTATTTCCGGCCGGTGTCGCCCTCGTGGTGCTCAAGGGGACGGCTTTCCTGATTGCACCCGTGCTCGGGTCGCTGATCGTGGTCGCGGCCATGGCGCTGTTCGTCGTCATTGTCTTCCGGACTGCGCAGGCGTAACCCTCCGGCGCCAGCGACGGCCGTTCGATCCGTGCTCCGTTCCAAGTCACATTTCGGACCCCAACCGTGGCATAGTCGGGGAAGTCGATTCGCGCGAATTTCGCGAATGCAAAACATCAAAATCTGCGATTAAACAATTGACGAAAAACGCTAAAAAGAAATCTGACGACCTTTTCGGTGGCGCTGAAGCGCGGCCTGCGCCGAAGGCTGCAGCGCGGTCATCCGGCTCCGAAGGCGATTACACCGCCGCCGATATCGAGGTGCTGGAGGGACTGGAGCCGGTTCGGCGTCGGCCCGGCATGTATATCGGCGGGACCGATGAAAAGGCGCTCCACCACCTCTTCGCCGAAGTCATCGACAACTCGATGGACGAGGCGCTGGCGGGGCACGCGACCTTCATTGAAGTCGAACTCGGCGCCGACGGATTTCTGACGGTCACCGATAACGGCCGCGGCATCCCGGTCGATGCGCATCCGAAATTTCCGAAGAAGTCCGCCCTCGAAGTCATCATGTGCACGCTGCATTCCGGCGGCAAGTTCGACTCCAAGGTGTACGAAACCTCGGGCGGCCTGCACGGCGTCGGCGTCTCGGTCGTGAACGCGCTGTCCTCCCGGCTCGAAGTCGAGGTCGCGAAGGCGCAAAAGCTCTACCGCATGGTGTTCGAGCGCGGCCATCCCAAGGGCAAGCTCGAAGAACTCGGCAAGGTCAACAACCGACGCGGCACGCGCATCCGCTTCAAGCCGGACACCGAGATTTTCGGAGCCAAGGCGGCGTTCAAGCCGCAGCGTCTCTACAAGATGGCCCGCGCCAAGGCCTACCTGTTCGGCGGCGTGGAAATCCGGTGGCGTTGCGATCCGGAACTGTTGCGCGGCCTCGACGAGGTCAAGGCCGAAGACACCTTCCACTTCCCGGGCGGGCTGAAGGATTATCTCGAGGCGGCCGTCCACTCCGACACGCTGGTGCATCCGGACATCTTCTCCGGCAAGAGCGGCCGCAACGGAGCTCACGGCGCCTGCGAATGGGCGGTGGCATGGACCGCCGACGCCGACGGCTTCCTGTCTTCGTACTGCAACACGGTCCCGACCCCGGATGGCGGCACCCACGAGTCTGGGATGCGCAGTGCTCTGACGCGCGGCCTCAAGGATCACGCCGAGCGGGCCGGCCAGGGCAAGCGTGCCTCGTCGATCACCTCCGAAGACGTGATGGTGGGGGCCGCGGTGATGCTCTCGGTGTTCGTCCGCGAACCTGAATTCCAGGGGCAAACCAAGGACCGCCTGGCGACCGCCGAGGCGCAGCGCATCGTCGAGCAGTCCATCAAGGACCCGTTCGACCACTGGCTTTCGGCGAATCCCGTCCAGGCCAACAAGCTGCTCGAATTCGTCCTGGAGCGGGCCGACGAACGGTTGCGGCGCAAGCAGGAGAAGGAAGTCTCCCGCAAGACCGCGGTGAAGAAACTCCGCCTCCCCGGCAAGCTTGCCGACTGCACCAACACAGCCGCCGAAGGTTCGGAACTGTTCATCGTCGAAGGCGACAGCGCCGGCGGCAGCGCCAAGCAGGCGCGCGACCGCAAGACGCAGGCCGTGCTGCCGCTGCGAGGCAAGATCCTCAACGTCGCTTCCGCAACCAAGGACAAGCTGACCGCCAACGCGCAGCTCTCCGACCTGATGCAGGCCATCGGCAGCGGCACCGGCGCGCACTATCGCGAAGAGGACCTGCGCTACGCCCGCATCATCATCATGACCGATGCCGACGTCGACGGCGCGCATATCGCCTCGCTGCTCATCACCTTCTTCTACCGGCAGACGCCGCGGCTGATCGACGAGGGTCATCTCTACCTCGCCGTGCCGCCGCTCTACCGGCTCACCCATGGCAGCAAGACGATCTATGCCCGGGACGACGCCCACAAGGACGCCCTGCTGAAGAGCGAATTCAACGCCAATGCCAAGGTCGACGTCGGCCGCTTCAAAGGCCTCGGCGAGATGATGCCCGCACAGCTCAAGGAGACCACCATGGACCCGGCGCGGCGCACCCTGCTCCGCGTGGTGCTGCTGCCCGACGACCGCGAGGGCACTGCCGATTCCGTGGAGCGCCTGATGGGCACCAAGGCGGAAGCACGGTTCGCCTTCATCTCCGACAAGGCAGAGTTCGCCGACGAGGAATTGCTGGACGTTTAGACCGGGTTACAAGGAGGTGCCCGACATGCGGACGATGGTCCTTCTCGTTGGCATTCTCGCATTGGCGATCGGCCTGCTCTGGGTCGGTCAAGGCACCGGCACGATCGCCTGGCCGCAATCGAGCTTCATGATTCGCCAGATCCAGTGGGCCTATTATGGAGCCTGCCTTGCAATTGTGGGGGCGGTCCTGATCTGGCGCAGCCGGCGGTAGTTGACTAGCCTGCACCGCAACTTTCTCAAGCGAGGTTGCGCCGAACTCATGACAAACAGGCTTTTCGATCTCACCGGCAAGGTTGCCATCATCACCGGCGGCAATGGGGGCATCGGACTGGGAATGGCGCGCGGATTGGCGGATGCGGGCGCCGCCGTCGTGATTGTCGGCAGGAACCGGACCAAGTCAGTCGCGGCCGCAGACGGGATCGCCAAGGCAGGCGGCAAGGCCGTTGCCATAGAGGCCGACGTCACCGACCGCAACGCGGTCAAAACCGCAGTGGCGCGCACGGCCGATCAATTCGGACGGCTCGATATTCTCGTCAACAATGCCGGCATCAACATCCGCAAGCCGCCGCAGGATCTGGCCGCCGACGAATGGAATGCCGTCATCAGCACCAACCTCACCAGCGCGTTCTTGTGCTCGCAAGCGGCGCACGCTGCCATGAAGACCACGGGCGGTGGCAAGATCATCAATATCGGCTCGATGATGTCGATCTTCGGCGCCAGTTTCGCGCCGGCCTATGCTGCAAGCAAAGGCGGCATCGTGCAGTTCACCCGTTCCTGCGCCTGTGCCTGGGCGGCGGACAACATTCAGGTCAATGCGATCCTCCCCGGCTGGATCGACACGGAATTGACCCAGCGGGCTCGTCAGGAAGTCGACGGTCTGCACGGCAAGGTGTTGGCCCGTACGCCGGCGGCACGGTGGGGTGTCTCCGCCGACTTCGCGGGAATTGCCGTCTTCCTGAGCTCGGCCGCATCCGACTTCGTCACCGGCACTGCTATTCCGGTCGACGGCGGCTTTTCCATTTCGGGCTAGGAGATCGCCTCCGGCGAGTGGACGTGTTCAGGCCGCACACCGATGGCGATGAACCGCGCGGTTATTCCCTGTAGCCATGGCATGGCGTTGACAACGCGCGCGAACAGTGGCGGCTTGATCGGCTCACTACCGGGCTTGAGCGCCAACGTGATGACGTTGTTCTGCACGATCACCTGCATGGCCTGCGTCATCCGAACCGGGAACTCGCGCCGCCGACGTACGGCATCGAGATCGTCCTCGGATAGACGGCCTTTCAACATCTTCGCCGCCAGCAGGTTCGCGGTAGCAACTGCATCCTGCACTGCAAGGTTGATGCCTACGCCGCCGACCGGCGACATCGCGTGCGCCGCATCTCCGATGCAGAGCAGCCCGGGCCGCGTCCATCGCGTCAATCTGTTGATCGCGACCGTCAGCAATTTCACGTCATCCCAGCTTTTGACGTCCGCTATTCCCGATTTGAGAATGGGAGCAAGTTCGACAACGTCGGCGCGAAAAGCTTCGATCCCCCGAGCCTTCACCACCTCGTACTGCCCTTTGGCAATCACGTAGGCACATTGCCAATAAGTGCCCCGGTCAAGCGTCACCATCATCTTGCCGCTTTCGATCCGCGCCAGCACACTCTCGCTTTCGGAACCCTTGCTGACCCGGAACCAGAGCACATCCATGGGCGCCCCGATTTCCTCGACATCGAGCTTGGCGCTGGGGCGAACCACCGAGTGTCGTCCATCGCATGCCACAACCAGGTCGGCGCTGATCTCGATCGGCCCCTCTGGGCCCTTGGCCTTTACCCCGGTCACCACGCCGTCCGACCAGAGCAGATCGGTCGCTTCGGTGCTCATCATGACCTTCAGTTTCGGATACCGCTGCCCCTTGTCGCGGAGGAAATTCAGGAAATCCCACTGCGGCATGAAAGCAATGAACGGATGTTTCGCGCCGGTGCGGCTGATATCAGCAAGCCGCAGCGTGGTCGTGCCGAAGTAGCCGTCGAGTTTCTGCAGTTTGTCATGCGGGAGTTTCAGGAAATCGTCGATCAGTCCGAGTTCGTCCATCACCTGCAACGTGGACGGATGTACCGTGTCGCCGCGAAAATCGCGGAAGAAGTCGGCGTGCTTCTCAAGCACCAGCGTCTCGATACCCGCCCGCCCCAGCAGATAGCCGAGCATCATCCCGGCGGGACCGCCGCCAACGATGCAGCATTGCGTTTTGAGGCTGGCCTGCATGGCTTTCTCCTGTCTGATACCGGCGTCCCGCGGCCCATGCGTATCGATCGAACTCTGTCGGAATTATCTTGCCTGCGCAAATCTGGCCATCGTGTGCATCGCAGTAATCCCGGTCCGCCCATCTGTCGTCTTTTGGTATCGTCGATCCATCCGTCGCTTTCATGTTGCGCTGCATTCGCGGCCGGCAAAAACTTTGCTGCCCGTTCGTGCGCTGCTTTCTCGACAGACGGCGGCATTTCTGCTCAGATTATCAAAACAACAATCTCCGCAGTTCCGCGCAACCGCCATCGGTATCGTTGGCAGACGGAGGATAAAAACAAACACAGTTGTGGTTCACAAGGGAGAGAACACGATGTCGAGGACACTGTCTCGCCGACAATTTGTAGCCGCGACCGCTGCGGGGTCGGCCGCTCTCATGAGCGCACCGTTCGTCCGGACTGCCCATGCAGCGGGTAAGCTCACGATGGGCTTTTGGGATCACTGGGTACCGGGCGCCAACAAAACCTGCACCGCTATCGTCGACGAATGGGCGGCAAAGGAAAAAGTCGAAGTCTCGATCGACTACATTACCAGTCAGGGAAACAAGAACCTTCTCACCATCGCCGCCGAAGCGCAGGCAAAATCCGGCCACGACATCCTCGCGATGCCGACATGGTGGCCACACGCTTACGCCGACAATATCGAACCCGTGAACGACATCATGGAGCCGCTGATCAAGCTCAACGGCGACGTCAACGACACGGTGAAGTATCTCGGCAAACAGGGCGACAAATGGCTTGCCGTACCGGCAACCATCGGCAGCCAGATCAAAGGTCCCTGCTCCCGTATCGACTTGATGAAGAAATTCGCCAACATCGACGTGCAGGCGATGTATCCCGCCGGGTCCGAACCGAAGGCCGACGCCTGGACCAACGATGCCTTCCTGAAAGCCGCGGAAGCATGCCACAAGGGCGGCTCCCCGTTCGGCATCGGTTTGGGCGAGACGACCGACTCGGTCGATACCGCCGGCGCGTTCTTCCAGTCGTTCGGCGCCGATTTGGTGGATGCGAAGGGCAACGTCACGGTGAAGACCGACAACGTCCGTCAGGCTCTTGAATTCTACAAGAAGCTGATGGCGTTCCTGCCGGCCGACGTGACCGCATGGGACGATGCATCGAACAACAAATGGCTGGTGTCCGGACGCGGGGCGCTGATCATGAATCCGCCCAGCGCATGGGCGGTGGCCAAGCGTGACGCCCCGCAGATTGCGGAGCAATGCTGGACGCACGGCATGCCGAAAGGCCCGAAGGGCCGCTTCGCTCCATTCCTGCCCTTCTTGTGGACGATCTGGAGCTTCTCGAAGAACAAGCCGGCCGCGAAGAGCCTGCTGGTACATCTCTCGCAACCGGATTCCGTTGCGCGGCTCGTGGAAGCCAGCGGCGGATACGACCTTCCATCGTTCGCCAATCTGACCAAGCTGAAGACCTGGGCCGAAGAAGGTCCGCCCAAGGGCACCCTCTTCAGCTACCCGGACCCGTATCATCTCCAGACCTTGTCGATCGCGGCATCGCCTGCGCCGCCGAAGATCGCCCAGCAAATCTACGCTCAGGCCACCATTACGAAAATGTGTGTCCGACACTTCCAGGGCGAAGACATGGAGAAGACGCTGTCCTGGGCCGAGAGCGAGTGCGAAGGCTTCATGCGCAGCTAGGCGGTGATCCGGATCGCCATCTGCGGATGCACTTCGGTGCAACCGCAGATGACATCCATCCGCACGATATCGATTGCGCCACTTCAGCGAACGGCCGGTAACGAACCGGCCGCTCCTTGATCGACTTCAAAAGCTTCGCTGAATATCGCTCCCGGCGTGGAGCGAGGAGACTGCATCATGGTCGACGTTGCGATTCAGCCCAACCGTGCCAATCGAACGAGTGCCACCCGCAAGAGAGCCTCCTTACGCAATGCGCTCAAGCGGAAGTCGACGTCGGCGTTTTTCATGACGCTGCCGTTGATCGTGCTCGTCGCAGTGCTGGTGATCTATCCGGCATTCTATTCGCTGCACCTCGCGACGCTCAACAAATCGATGCAGCGCTACGTCGGCTTCAGCAACTTCACGTTCCTGTTCACCCGGGAAACCTTCTGGCTGGTAGTGAAGCAATCCTGCATCTTCGCCATCACTGCGGTGATCTTCAAAGCGCTGATCGGATTCATCGTCGCGCATTTCGTGCACAACATTCCGGCCAAGGGACAGCGCAAGTGGCGCGGCATGCTGCTGGTGCCGTGGGTCATTCCGCCGGCGATGAGCACGCTGGGCTGGCTGTGGCTGTTTGATCCGTCCTACAGCGCCTTCAACTATACGCTCTCCTTTTTCGGCATCGGGCCTATTCCATGGACCGGCGACGCCGACTGGGCACGCTTTTCGGTGATCCTGGTCAATGTCTGGTACGGCATGCCGTTCTTCATGATCATGTACCTCGCTTCGCTGAAGTCCGTGCCCGACCAGCTTTACGAAGCCGCTGCGATCGATGGCGCCAACTGGTGGCAACGCATCTGGTACGTGACGCTGCCGATGATGCGGAACATCATCGCCATCACGACGCTGTTCTCGCTGATCGTGACGTTCGCCAATTTCGACATCGTGCGCATCCTCACCGCAGGCGGCCCGCTCGACAAGACGCACCTCTTCGCGACCTGGGCGTTCAAGCTCGGCATCGAGAGCAGCGACATTCCGCTCGGAGCCAGCGTCTCGCTGTTCATGGTGCCGATCCTCGCCGTCGCGGCGATCTTTATCCTGCGAGATATCAACAAACGTGGGAATGAAGCCTGATGACCAGCGTAACAGTGATCGACAAGGCCGCGCCGACGCGCAAGATCAAATACGGCAGCATCAGCCGCGATCGAGCCTGGGCGTTGAAGTGGTCGTACTTTTTCCTCGTGATCTTCACCTTCATGTCGCTGGTGCCGCCCATCTACATGCTGATCACGTCACTCAAGAGCAGCACCGAAATCTCCGCAGCAACCAATCCCTGGTGGGTATTTCACCCCACGCTGGAGAACTACAGCGCCCTTTTGGGCTCTAGCCAGTTTTTGACCTTCTTTCGAAACTCCGCGCTGGTGTCGATTTTCGTGGTCATCATCACCATGCTCATCAGCGTGCCGGCCGCATTCGCCCTTGCACGGATGCGTTTTTGGGGTTCGGCAACGATCGCAACCGGTATCTTCCTGACTTACCTCATTCCCGACACGCTGCTGTTTCTTCCGCTGTTCAAGATGTTCGCGACCTTCAGCAACTGGACCGGAATCGAGCTGATCAATCACTGGTATGTGCTGGTGATCGTGTATCCCACGCTCACGGTGCCGTTCTGCACCTGGATCATGATTGGATATTTTGCGTCTATTCCGAAGGAACTCGACGAGGCCGCCATTATCGACGGTGCGTCATGGTTCCAGACGCTGACCCGCATCTTCATCCCGGTTGCCCTTCCGGGCCTGATCGCCGCGACGATCTTCGCGTTCACCGTGTCGTGGGCGCAGTTCCTGTACCCGATGGTGTTCACGACATCGACCGATCAACTGGTGATGCCGGCCGGCATCATCACGACCCTCATCAAGGGCGATGTCTTCAACTGGGGGCAGATCATGACCGGCGCCCTGCTGGGCGCAGCTCCGCCGCTGATCATCTACGCCTTCCTCATGGACTATTATGTTGCCGGCCTCACCGCCGGCGCGACAAAGGGTTGATCTCATGGCCGATGTAACTTTGCGCAAGGTCGTCAAGCGTTACGATGACGTGGAGGCGGTGCGCGGCATCGATCTCGATATTCCGGATCATGAGTTCGTCGTGCTGGTCGGCCCGTCCGGCTGCGGAAAATCGACCACGTTGCGGATGATCGCCGGCCTTGAGGATATCAGCGACGGCGACATCATGATCGGCGGCGACATCGTCAACGACGTTCCGCCGAAGGACCGCGACATCGCGATGGTGTTCCAGAACTATGCCCTCTATCCGCACATGACGGTTGCGGAAAACATGTCGTTCGGCCTGCGCCTCAAGCATTATCCGAAGGCCGAGATCAAGCAGCGTGTGACCGAAGCCGCGCGCATGCTGGACATTACCGAGCTGATCGATCGCAAGCCCAAGCAACTATCCGGTGGGCAACGCCAGCGTGTCGCCATGGGGCGCGCCATCGTCCGCAACCCAAAGGTCTTCCTGTTCGATGAGCCGCTATCGAATCTCGATGCCAAGCTTCGCGTGCAGATGCGGATCGAGATCAAGAAGGTCCATCAGAAAGTCCGCACCACCACTGTCTATGTCACGCATGACCAGGTCGAGGCCATGACCCTCGCGGACCGCGTCGTCGTGATGAACAATGGCCGCATCGAACAGGTCGGACCGCCGAACGAACTCTACCACAAGCCGGCCACGCGCTTCGTCGCCAGCTTCATCGGGTCGCCGGCGATGAACTTCGTGCCGTGCCGGCTCGAAGATATCGGCGGGACATTGCATGTCCGGGTCACCGATACGCTGGCCTTTCCGCTGCCGGGCGTACGCGCCAGCCGCTACAATTCCGTCTCGCGGGACACCAAACTATTGTTGGGCCTGCGTCCCGAACACGTCGCGGACGCCAAATTCAACTCGGGCGCCGGCGTCGAGACCTTTGACGCGACGCCGGACGTCATCGAACCGATGGGCATGGAGACCTTTGTGTATTTCCCGCTTGCCGGCGGCCAGGTCTGCGGCCGCGTCAATCCCGCCGTCGATGCGCGCGCAGGTGCCCCGCTGCGGCTGGCAGTAGACCTCAATCACATGCACCTGTTAAATGAGGCAACCGGGGCCGTCATTTGACGGACCGATAAGAAGGTCAAGCAAGGGCAGGATATGGCGACCAACAAGAAGAAACTTCTCATCACCGAGTCGATGTCACAACAGGGCTGGAAGTTGTTTCGAGAGCGAGGCGACGTCGAAGCCATCGAATTTCCCAACATGATCTCCGCCAAGGATTTCGACGCGATGCTCCGGCAGCACGCGCCGGTTCACGGCGTGGCGCTCGGCGCCACCGCCTTCGGTGAGAACGAACTCGACGCCTCGCAGGACATGAAGGTGGTCGCCCGCATCGGTGTCGGCTTCGATGCCGTAGATGTTCCGGCGCTGAGCAAGCGCAACGTGCCGCTGATGGTAGCCGGCACTGCCAATTCGCCTTCGGTTGCCGAACAGGCGATCTTCATGATGATGACACTGGCCAAGCGTGGCACCGAACTGCACGCTCTCGTCAGGGATGGCAAATGGGCCACGCGCCTCGGCTTGCTGCCTTTCGACCTGTACGGCAAGACGCTGCTGATCGTCGGCTTCGGCCGCATCGGCACCCGCACCGCAAAGCGCTGTCTCGCGATGGAAATGAACGTGCTGGTTTACGATCCGTACAAATCGGCTGCTGAGATCAAGGCCGCCGGCTGCGAGCCGGTGAGCGATCTGGATGCGGCCCTGCCCCGCGCCGATTTCGTCAGCCTGCATTGCCCCAAGACTCCGGAAACCGTCGGGCTGATCAATGCCGCGCGCCTCAGGCTGATGAAGCCGACTGCCTATCTGGTCAACACCGCCCGCGGCGGCATCGTGGTGGAATCCGCGCTGCACGATGCACTGGTGGAAGGCAGATTGGCCGGCGCCGGCCTCGACGTGTTCGAACAGGAGCCGCCACCGGTCGGTCATTCGCTGTTCGAGCTTCCCAACGTAATCATCGCTCCGCACGTTGCGGGCGTCACGCGTGAAGCGCTCGACCGCATGGGTGAGCAAACAGCGCGCAACATCCTGAGCGCGCTCGACGGTGAGCATATTCGCCAGAACGTCATCAATCAGGACGTGCTGGGCTAAGCCGGGTACAGCCCCAGACAACCGCACGACGCCTGTCGGGCGTCGATCAATTCTCCCACAGCGGAATCCCCATGACATTCAAGGAATACGGTAACTACGACGGGCTCGGCCTCGCCGAACTCGTCCGCGCGAAGCAGGTCAGCCCAGTCGAGTTGCTGGATGAGGCGATCGCCCGGACGGCCAAGGTCGACCCGCAGATCAATGCCGTCGTGGTCAAGCATTACGACTATGCACGCAAGCAGATCGAGGCCGGGTTGCCGAACGGTCCTTTTACCGGCGTGCCATTCCTGCTGAAGGACCTCGAGCTTCTTGCCGGCACGCGCACCACGTCCGGCGCCACCGCCCTCAAGGATTATGTCGCCGATCACAACGGCACCGCGGCCGCGCGTTTCCTCGCGTCCGGCGTGACGGTCTTCGGCAAGTCATCAAGCCCGGAATTCGGACTGATGCCGACAACGGAATCCCGCTTGTTCGGGCCCACTCGCAATCCATGGAATCTCGAGCATTCCTCGGGCGGCTCATCCGGCGGTGCCGCGGCGGCAGTCGCAGCGCGCATCCTCCCGGTCGCTCACGCCAGCGACGGCGGCGGATCGATCCGGATCCCGGCATCGGCTTCCGGCGTATTCGGTTTGAAGCCGACGCGAGCCCGCACGCCGCTCGGCCCCGATCGCGGCGAAGGCTGGGGCGGTTTTTCCTGCAATCACGTCGTCAGCATCAGCGTTCGCGATAGCGCGGCGATGCTGGACGCGATCCAGGGACCGGAAGCCTCCAGCCCCTACGTCGCGCCACCGCCGGAGCGGCCCTATGCTGAAGAGATCACGCGTGAACCCGGCAAGCTGCGGGTCTTCTTCACCGACAAATCGCCCTATGGGGATGCCATCGATCCGGAGATCGCCAGCGCCGTGCGCGACGTGGCGAAGATGCTTTCCGGATTGGGGCATCATGTCGAGGAACGTGCCCCCTCGCTGCCGGCCGATCCGGCCGTGGTGATGGCGACCATCGTCGGCGCGAATACCGCGCTGACCGTGCGCCTGATCGCCCAGCGGCTCGGCCGCACCGTCACCGACCGGGATTTCGAGAAGCTGACCCTGGCGAGTTCGCACAACGCCGAGAAAGCCAACGCCGCGGACTATGTCGCAGCTCAACTCGCTGCGTTCCAGATTTCGCGCAGCCTCGCGGCCTTCTTCGAACACTGCGACGTGTTCCTGTCGCCGACGCTCTGCACGCCGCCGGTGCGGATCGGCGAACTGAACACCATGGCCGAGGACCTGTCGTTCATTCCGGGGGCGCTGCGCCGCTATATGCCCGGCACCTCGATGTTCAACATGTCCGGCCAGCCCGCGATGTCGGTGCCGCTGGCGTGGAATGCCGCCGGCCTGCCACTCGGCATGATGTTCGCAGCGCGCTACGGCGATGAGGCGACGCTGTTCCGCCTTGCGGCGCAGCTCGAACAGGCACGGCCCTGGAAAGACCGAATCCCGCCGGTCTGTGCATGACGAATGGCGTGCATTAAGATGCGGCCGTCACACCCGCCGCATCCAAACTGCGCTTTTATTGATCGTTTTCTTCTGGAGGTATTGCCGTGACCTCAACCGATCCAACCGACCACGCTTTGGCTGCGATCGCGAGCATTCTCGACCAGCCGGGAAAACAAACTCCCCCCGATACCGCTGCGAAGCTGCATGAGATCGATGGCTATTCGAAAGCCGGCCCCGGCCCGATCAATGCCATCCGCGTCAAGTGGACCGCACGCGCGGTCGGTGGCGGACGCTATGTCGTCGACGAGACGATTGGCGAACGCTCCACGCCGATCACCAGCGCACCGATGAGCGGCGAGGCCGCGATCCAGTTCATCGACGAGCGCGAACAGGCCGCACGGCAACGCTTCGAAAAACTGAAAACCGAAATGACGGGTCCAAATCCGCCCGAGCGTGACCGGCCGAGCGAGCCGTAACGAGATTTTTGCCAGACAGGAACTGCGCTAGTGAAAACACTCATGCGGGTTGCCGCGGCTTGTCTCGCCTTGACGATATCGGCTGCATCCGCTCAGCAACCGGCGCCGGCTTCGCGTCTGGACGATATCCTGCGTCGCGGAACGCTGCGCGTCGGCATGACCGGCGACTACATGCCGTTCACGCATTACGACCAGGCTGCGTCGCAGTTTACCGGCTTCGATGTCGACATGGCCGAAGCGCTCGGCAAGGCGCTCGGCGTCAAGGTCGCTTTCGTCAAAACCAGTTGGCCGACCTTGAAGAAGGATTTTGAATCCGACGCCTTCGACGTGGCGATGGGCGGTGTGTCGATCACGCTGGACCGGCAGAAGGTCGGACTGTTCTCCGACCCCGTACTACGCGAGGGCAAGACACCGATCGCACGCTGCACCGACAAGGATAAATTCCAGACCCTCGCCGACATCGACAAGCCGGGCACGCGCGTCATCGTCAATCCGGGCGGCACGAACGAGCGGTTCGCCCGCGAGCACATCAAGAGCGCCGGCATCCAAGTCTACAACGACAACGTGACGATCTTCGACGAGATCGCCAAGGGCGATGCCGACCTGATGATGACCGACGCATCGGAGACGCGCTATCAGCAGAAGCGCCACCCCGGCGTGCTCTGCGCCATCCATCCGGACAAGCCCTTCGACTTCGCCGAAAAGGCCTACTGGCTGCAGCGCGACGTCGCCCTCAAGGCCTTCGTCGATCAGTGGCTGCACATCGCGATCGCGACCGGCAGCTTCAAGAAAATCTACGATAAGTGGTTTGAATAGCCAGCTACGCCCGCAGTGTCGTCCCTGCGAAGGCAGGAGCCCATATTCCGGAGCGTCGGTGATGTGGCGCGATGCTTCAATCGCACATTCGGCTTGATCTGTCCTTGCGGAATAAGCGCTCCCCACACCATGAACGCACGGCGTATGGATCCCTGCCTTCGCAGGGACGGCGCTGATGTTGCTGCGGCGATTCAATTCGCGGGCATGCGTCAACGATCGTGACGAAACGTAGCGGTCGCTCAGCTTCCGAGCGGCGCGCCGTAGTCGGCATCGGACACCTGTTCGAGCCAGGTCGCGGCACTTCCGTCGACGGCTTCCTGCATCGCGATGTGGACCATGCCGCTGGTCGGCGAACCGCCATGCCAGTGCTTTTCGCCCGGCGGAATCCACACCGTATCGCCGGGACGGATTTCGCGCACGGAACCGCCTTCGGTCTGCAGCCGCCCCACGCCGGACACCACGTAGAGCGTCTGCCCCAGTGGATGGGTGTGCCATGCCGTCCGCGCACCGGGCTCGAACGTCACCCGCGTCGCCATCAGGCGCGCGGGGGCGCTCGCCGCGATGATCGGATCCTGCCACACGGTGCCGGTGAAATAGTCCTTCGGCGCACGTATCGTGGGCCGCGAACCGTTCGGGAAAACGTCCATAGCTCTAGCCTTTCGATTTCGATGCGGCGTAGCGGGCCTTGGTGTCGGCGTTCATCGGATAAAGACCCGGCAACGAAGCACCGTTGTTCACCTCATTGACGATCCACGCTTCCATTCGTTCCTGTTCCGGGCCTTCCGCCAGAACGTGATCGAGGAATGCCTGCGGGATCACCACCGCGCCGTCCTGGTCCGCAACGATGACGTCGTTCGGGAACACGGCAACGCCGCCGCAACCGATCGCTTCGCCCCAGCCCACGAAGGTCAGGCCCGCAACCGAAGGCGGCGCCGCCTGCCCCGCGCACCACACCGGCAAGTTCGTTCCCAGCACACCTTCGAGGTCGCGGACGACACCATCGGTCACCAGCGCCGTCACCTTGCGCTTGACCATGCGCGCGCAAAGGATGTCACCGAAAATTCCCGCGTCCGTAATGCCCATGGCATCCACCACGGCGATGCAGCCTTCCGGCATCGCCTCGATGGCGGTGCGTGTCGAGATCGGCGACGACCATGATTCCGGCGTCGCGAGATCTTCACGCGCGGGAACGAACCGCAGCGTGAAGGCCGGGCCGACCAGCCGCTTCTGTCCCGGCAGCAGCGGACGCGAGCCGCGCAACCAGACATTTCGCAGCCCCTTCTTCAGAAGCACCGTGGTGATGGTCGCGGTGGAGACATGCGACAGCGTTGCAATGGCTTGTGGGGTCAGGGACATCGAAAAACAGCTCCGGTCGGGGTGGGTTGCGGCGCATCTTGCGAGCGGCGGCGACCGCGTCAAGTGCAGCGCGCGAAATCTGCCGGTTTTGCCGGCAATCTCGCCGCCGATCATCACACCTTATCACGGCGATGCATATTAATTTATTGAAGTCGCTCGCATTTCTCTCTCAAACCGGATTCCAACGAAGATCAAAACGCGCTATGGCTTGTGCACTCGCAGCAGGGCTTCTGACTGGCATGGCCGCAACGCTTTCCCCGCCTCGCATTCTGCCGAGTGGCGACGCCGCCATCACGGTTGAATTCAGCCGCACAATCGATGACGAGGCCAACCGGCGCGTACTGGCGCTGGATCGCCTGCTGATGACCTCGCCGGTCGACGGCGTCACGGAAACGGTGCCGACCTATAGGTCGCTGCTGGTGCACTACGATCCACTCCGAGTCGATTACGAAACGCTCGGCGCAAACCTGTCGGCCCTCGCGCAACAGCCGCCGACGCAGCGCGAGGCAGCCCGCCGCTGGCGCATTCCCGTGACCTATGGCGGCGAATACGGCATCGACCTTGAAGAGACTGCGAAGGCGCTCGATCTATCAACCGAAACGTTGATTGCCCGGCATGCCGGCGCGACCTATCGCGTCGCCATGATCGGCTTCACGCCGGGCTGGTCGTATCTCAGCGGCCTCGATCCGACGCTCGAACTGTCGCGCCGCCTGAATCCTCGCCTGGTGACTCCGGCCGGCACAATTCCGATCGGCGGAGTGCAGGCCGGCATTCAATGTCTTGCAGGCCCGAACGGCTGGCATCTGTTGGGGCGCACGCCGGTGCGAACCTATCAGTTCAACCGCGAACCGGTGTTCCTGCTCGAGCCCGGCGACGAGGTGATCTTTTACCCGATCGAGGCCAAGGAATTCATCGAGCGCGACCGTGCGGCAGAGCATGGCGAAATCGTCGCCGAGCTGGTCGCGTCATGAGCAAGCTCGTCGTCACAGCGGTCGGCCCCGCGACCTCCGTGCAGGACGGCGGACGCTATGGCGCGCAACGCTACGGCCTGACACCGAGCGGCGCGATGGATCGGCTGGCGCTTGCCGCCGCGAATTGCCTGGCGGGTAATCCAATGTTCGGCGCGGCCATCGAACTCGGACCTTTAAGCGCCACGTTCACAGCGCGCGACGGAGCGATCCGCATCGCGGTCGCCGGCGCGCCGCGTAGCGCCAAGGTCGGCGCGCACGACGTACCGCTGCTGCAGTCGTTGACGCTGGCGGACGGCGAAAGCCTCACGCTGGGATCGGCGCGCGGCGAAGTCTTCAGCTATCTGGCCATCGGCGGCGGTATCCCGGGCGTGCCGATGTTCGGCAGCCTCGCCGTCAATGCGCGAGCCGGATTGGGAAGCCCCTACCCTCGCCCGCTGCAGTCCGGCGATGAATTGCAGGTCGCCGCGGCGTCGGTGTCCGGCGAACGTTCCATCGCTCTTCCCGCCAAGTCCGATGGGCCGATCAGGATTGTGCCCGGACCGCAGGACGATGAGTTCGGTGACGCGCTCAGCCTCTTTCTCGACAGCGAATGGAAAATCTCCGGCACCAGCGATCGCATGGGCTATCGGCTGGAGGGACCGGTCATCAAGCATCTTCACGGACATAACATCGTGTCCGACGGCACCGTGAACGGCAGCATTCAGGTTCCCGGCAACGGACAGCCCATCGTGCTGATGCCGGATCGCGGCACCACCGGCGGCTACCCGAAGATCGCCACTGTCATTAGCGCCGACATCGGACGCTTCGCGCAGATTCCCGCCGGGCGCGGCTTTCGCTTCAAGGCCGTGAGCATGAGGGATGCGCAGGCCGCGGCGCGCGCGATGGACGCGTTGCTGCACAGTCTGCCGAGCCGGTTGCGCGAACCGGGCGGCTTTGATTTCAATATCGAAGCGCTGCAAAATGCCAACGTCGCCGGCGCGGCCGTGAATGCATTCGATGCCGGCACCTGGCAGCCCGACAACTCGTCCGGCCATCAACCGTGAACCCAAGACAAGAAAGACACGACACGGAGCGAACCTCATGACGATCGATCTGAACTGCGACCTCGGCGAAGGTTTTGGCGCGTGGGAGATGGGCAACGACGCCGCGATGATCGATCTCGCGACCAGCGTGAACGTCGCCTGCGGGTTTCATGCCGGCGATGCCGACATCATGCGCAAGACCGTGCAACTCGCCAAGGCGCGCGGCGTCAATGTCGGCGCGCATCCGGGCTATCGCGACCTTCATGGCTTCGGGCGCCGGCCGGTGGCCGGACTGAGCGCCGCCGAAATCGAGAATCTCGTGGCTTACCAGATCGGCGCGTTGCAGGCGGTTGCGGCGCTCGCGGGTCACAAGGTTACGCACGTCAAGGCGCACGGCGCGCTATCGAATGTCGCCTGCGAGGACGACATGACCGCGCGCGCCATCGCATCCGCCATCAAGGCGGTGGACCGCAATCTCAAATTCGTCGTGCTGGCGAACTCGCGGCTCGTCACCGCGGGCGAAGCGGCGGGACTGCCTCTGGTCCATGAAGTGTTTGCCGACCGCGCCTATGAGGACGACGCCACGCTGGTGTCGCGGCGCAAGCCGGGCGCCGTGCTGCACGACACCGCGCAGATCGCCCAGCGCGTCGTGCGGATGGTGCAGGACCGCGCCGTCGTCTCGGTCTCGGGCAAAACGATCAAGGTGCAACTCGACACGGTCTGCATTCACGGCGATACGCCGGGAGCGGTTGAGATCGCGCGTGCGGTTCGGCAGGCGCTCAAGGATAGCGGGATCGAGGTCCGTCCGTTCTGACGGCCGCTCATTGTCGGCCGGTATCGGAATCCGGTTCTAGAACGGCCGGAACGACAGCGTGCCGAACAACACAGCGGCGATCAGGATGAAGGCGGTGCACAGCGCAACGGCGTGCACGCGATCTTCGGTGCGGCCGGACAGCACTCGTGCATAGGGAAACAGGGGAGCTTCGGGGTCGTTCATGGACAGTCTCCAACGCCTTGATGTGCAACATTGAAGCGCCGCCATCGCCAGCGGCAAGAGCGTCCGTGAAATAACGACAGGGGTTGCGCGCAACCCCCTGCCGGCAGATCAAATTTCTCTCCAAGACCCGTTCGACGAACAATTTATTCGCCGGCTTTTTTGGTGAATCCTGCGACTCTCAGTAAACGTCCTGCTGATACCGCCCTCGTTTTTTCAGTTCCGCGACGAAGCTGACCGCCTCGTCCGTCGTCCGTGCCCCGAACTGCGCGACGATATCGACCAGCGCCCGTTCGACATCCTTCGCCATGCGCTTGGCATCACCGCAGACGTACACGTGCGCGCCGTCTGCCAGCCAATTCCACAGATCGCGTCCCACCTCGCGCATGCGGTCCTGCACGTAGAACTTCTTCTCGCCATCGCGCGACCACGCCAGCGACAGCCGTGTCAATGCGCCGGACGTCTTCATCGCATTCAGCTCATCGGCATAGAAGAAATCGCGATCGCTGCGCTGATGGCCGAAGAACAGCCAGTTGCGGCCGCTCGCCTTCGTCGCCGCGCGGTCGTGAAGGAAGGCACGGAACGGCGCCACGCCGGTGCCGGGACCGATCATGACGATCGGCGTATCGGGATTTTCGGGCAGCGCAAAACCATGCGCCTTCTGGACATAGACCCTGAATTCATCTCCCGGATTGATCCGTTCCGCGAGGAAGGTCGAAGCCAACCCCAGCCGCTGACGCTTGCTAATGATATAACGCACTGTATCGACGGTGAGCGACAGTCGCCCCGGCGTCGCATTGTGCGACGACGAGATCGAATACAGCCGCGGCTGCAGCGGCTCCAGCGCCTCGATGAAGGCTTCCGGATGCGGCCGCACGCCCATGAATTTCTGCAAGGCGGCGAGAACGTCGAGATGGGCCGCATCGCCGTCGGGATCCTCGCCCTGCGCCAGTGCGCGTGCCTTCTCGCGCAACGCGCCGCCGCTCACGAACGATAGCAACTCGAACAGCTTGTCCGGCGCGGGCGACAACGACACGTCATCGCGCAGCACATCGCGCAGTTCCTTGCCGTTGACCTGAACGGTATGCGAGGCACCGAGCACCGCGATGATCTGATCGACCAGCCCGAGATCGTTGCGCGCGAACACGCCGAACGAGTCGCCGACGACATAGTCGATGCCGCTTCCTTCCAGATCGAACTCGATGTGCCAGGTTTCCTTTTCCGATCCGGGCTTGTTGAGCAACCGGCGGGAGATGAATTTGGCAAGCGTCGGATTATCCCGCGAACGGCCGAGCGTTCCGGGGACCGGTGCGGCCGCGGGCGCCGGCGACGCTTCGGCGGCAGCCGCTCCCGGGGCCTTCTCCAGTTCTTCGTGCAGGCTTTTCAGCATGCGGGCGGTTTCCTTGCCGCCGGGCACGCACAGATTGATCCTGCCTTCCGCCTTGCTGGCGAGCGCGTCCGCATAGTCGTTGCAGTTGTAGCCGCACTGGCCGCAATCCTGCTGCGCCATCGCTGCCATCATCCGCCGGCGCAACGGCCGCCCTTCCGCAAGCTTCATGCGGTCGGCGATGGGCATGGTCTGATCGTGCCACGGCGCTTCGCCGTCGTCGCCATCTCCAACGACGCCGTTGACGACGGCACTGTTCTGTTCCGGCGAAAGCGGCACGGCGCCGTCGAGTTCCAGCAACCCGACGAGAAAGCCGTTCAGCCATGCCCGCTGGCTTTCGGAGAACGGCGCCGATGCCGGAATGACTTCCAGTCGCGCAGACGGCGTGATCTGGTTCATGCCATCACCTCCGCGTCGGCCAGTTTCCGCAACGCCTCGCCGTCATGCCGCCGCGAGAACGCCACGAAGGTTTCGTCCGGCGACGTGCGATTGGCCAGATAGGCGCGAAGCAGCCGCTCGACCGCTGTCGGCGTGTCTTCCGCCTTCACGTCGCGATAGACCTCCTGTGCTATGCCGGCGTCGGCACCGAAGCCGCCGCCGGCATAGAGGTGATAGCCTTCGACCGTATCGCCCTCCTCGTTGATGGACACCTTGGCCGCCAGCAAGCCGATATCGCCGATATAGTGCTGCGCGCAGGAGTGATGACACCCGGTCAAATGAACGTTAAGCGGGCCGTCGATCTTCACCCGCTCCTCGCACCACGATGCAATGGCGTCGCCGTGACGCTTGGTATCGGATGCCGCGAACTTGCAGCCCGCATTGCCCGTGCAGGCAACCAGTCCCGCGCGGATCGACGACGCCTTGACTGCGAGGTCGAGCGCTTCGATCGCAGCAATTGCGAGAGGCACGTTCGCATCCGCCACGCCGGAGATCAGCAGATTCTGCCACACCGTAAGCCGGATATCGCCGTCGCCCAGATCGTGGGAAATTGTCGCGAGGCCGCGCATCTGCTCGGGCGTCAGTCTGCCGACCGGCAGCACGACGCCGATCCAGTTCATTCCCGGCTGCTTCTGCGCATGCACGCCGATATGCGCCGACCGGTCATGGTCTGGCCGGGGAGCGATTGCGTCGGCACCGACTCGCGCCAGCTTGCGACCCAATCGCTCCTCGACCAGTTCGAGAAACCTGTCGAAACCCATGGCATCGAGCACATACTTCAATCGCGCCTTCAGACGATTGGTCCGATCGCCATGCTCGGTGAACACGCGCACGATGGCATCGGCCACCATCGTCGTCTCGGACGGCTTGACGATGACGCCGGTATCGCGAGCGAAATCCTTGTGGCCGGTGATCCCGCCGAGACCGAGGCGGAACCAGATGCCCGGCTCGACGCCGAAGCCTTCCTTCACCTCCGCCGCGGCGAAGGCGATGTCGTTGGTGTCTTCGAGCACGGGAATGATCCCTGCCCCGTCGAACGCCACGTTGAACTTACGCGGCAGGCCGATCAACGACCGATCGTTCAGGATGTGGAAATGCCATTCCCGCGCATATGGCCGCGTGTCGAGCAACTCCACCGGATCGATCCCGGCCGTCGGTGTGCCGGTGACATTGCGAATGTTGTCCGCTCCCGAGCCGCGCGAGCACAATCCGAGATCCTGAATCTCCTCGATCATCGGCACCGTGTTCTTCGGCTCGATTTCGCGGATCTGGATGTTCGCGCGCGTCGTGACATGCGCGTAGCCGCCGCCATATCGCTCGGCGAGATCGGCAAGTCCTGCGAACTGTCCGTGCCTGAGTATGCCGTTCGGAATGCGCAGCCGGCACATGTAGGAGGTCTGGGCCGGGGCGACATAAAACATGCCGTAATAGCGCCAGCGGAAATTATCCGCAGGCGTCGGCGGCGTGTTGGTGCGCGCCTGCTCCTTCAGCCGCTCATAGGCATCGAACGGATGCTGCTCGCGCTTGAACTTCTCCGGGTCGGATAATTTCTTGCCGTCGCGGAGAAACCGATCCTGCGCCTTCAGGTGCGCGGCATCCGGCCCGGTCGGTTCGGGATCGGCTTTGGCTTCGCTCTTTGCACCACCGAGCACAGCGCCGCGCCCGACGCGCCCGATCTGAAGGCCGGACATGAAGCCTTCGAGATAGCGCTTCTGTTCGTCGCTGAAGTTTTCCGTGACAGTTTCGTGCTTCATCGTGCGCGGCGATTCTCTGCTGTTCGGCCCCGAATGGAACCGACTGTTGGTTTCAGGTCGGAGCCAAAGCTCCACAGCATTGCCTAATCAATTTCCGTGCCACGCATCCGGGCAGTAATTTTTCAGCTAAATCAGATGCTTGTGGCAAATTAGCCCTTACGCGCGAACTTTCGCGCAACGGCCCGGTGCCAGCGATTTCAGCGGAGTTGCCTATTGTTTGTGCGCTGCACTAATTTCGTTCATCGCAAGAAGGCCGCGTGCAGCAGAAGCGCCGCGACACACCCGGCCAGCAGCAAGGACACGCACTGCCAGAAGATGACGGGATTGCGCTCCAGCAACGGCGCCGATGACGACAGATATGCCGGGTTGGGATGGCGGAGATCGAACACGAACGCCGACAGCGCGTCGTATCGCCCCGCCGGATCCGGATGCACCGCCTTCCTCAGAGCGCCGTCGATCCAGACTGGAATATTTCGATCGCCATTTGCGGCCGATCTGTACTTCAGCTTTCGCTGCTGCGACCGGGTACGGGCGCGAGCGGCCGAAGCGCCGAACGGCAACTCGCCGGTCAGCATCTGATAGGCGATCACGCCAAGCGAATAGAGATCGGCTTGCGGCGTGCCGATGGTTCCGAGGAAATACTCCGGCGCGGTGTATTGAACCGTTCCGAGGATGTCCTCCCCGGCTGCCGGCAGGGCTTCGGCCACGCCCGCGACACGCGTCGAGCCGAAATCGATGATCCTGACGGTGCCGGTGGCATCGATCATGATGTTGTCGGGCCGAAGATCCTGATGCAGCATTTCCTTCTGATGGAAGGCGTTCAGGCCGCTGGCGATCTGCTCGACAATCTTGCGCACGGTTTCCAGATCCGGCCTCGGGTTGTCGATCATCCATTGCGTCAGGGTCTGCCCTTCGACGAACTCCATTGCTGCATAGAGATAGTGCCGTGGCCTGGACTGCACCTGCGGTTTGAGTACGTGTGGACTGTCGATCCGGCGCGCGACCCACTCCTCGATCATGAAACGCCTGAGATAGGCCTGATCGTCCCGCAAATCGATGGAAGGTATCTTGAGTGCAACGAGACCGTCGGTACTCATGTCGGTAGCGAGATAGATATGGCTGCGGCTGCTGGCGTGAATCTCCCGGATGATCCGGTAGCCGTCGAACACCGCGCGCGCCTCCAATAGTGGCGGCAGCGGCAATTCGGGCACGCGCATCAACTCGCCGGTTTCGGCATCGGGAAGTTGATCCACCCTGACGATCTGAACCGTGAGATTGTCCGGACTGCCCTGATCGAACGATGCCTGCACGATCACACGCGCTGCGGAATCGAGATCGTCGGCATTGGCCGCGATCGTCTCGGTGATGAAGCGCGGCGACACGTATTCGTATACGCCGTCGGTCGCCAGCACGAACACCTCACCGGCCTCAAGGGCAACCGGCCGGTAGTCGATCTCGATCCGCGGATTTACGCCAAGCGCGCGACCCAGATAGCTTTCCGCGGACGAGATGACCACACGGTGATCGTCGGTCAGTTGCTCCAGCGTATTCCCGGCGACGCGATAGACGCGGCAATCGCCGATATGGAAGATGTGCGCTGTGGTCGATTTGAAGACGATCGCGCTGAGCGTACAGACATAACCCTTGTCACTATCGTAAGGATGCCGCCCTCGCCGTGTCTGCGCGTGCAGCCAGGAGTTGGTCGCAGCGATCACGCGCTGCACCGAGGTCTTCACCGACCAGGTTTCCGATGTGCAGTAGTAGTCGGTGAGAAAACTCTTGACGGCGGACTCGCTGGCGACCCGGCTGACATCGCTGCTGCTGATCCCGTCGGTGAGAACGACTGCGATGCCTTTCATCGACAGCAACGGCTCGCCCGGAATCAGAACGCCATGAAAATCCTGGTTGGTTTCCTTGCGCCCCTTGTCGGAATATTGCCCGACGGACAAGCTGAGCTCGCTAGGCATGGATGATATCACATCGAAGGAGCCTCGACCTTAGTGCGGCGAGGCTCCTCCGTCCAACGGCGATCAGGCTACGCGCGGCGACACGGTCCGCAGTTCGCGTGCCGGGGCGGTCTTCACATGCGTCGCGTAAAGCGTGAGACCGGTAAAGGTCAGGCCGCCCACGAGGTTGCCGAGCGCGGTCGGGATCTCGTTCCAGATGAAGTAGTCCATCACCGAGAACGGCGCATGCAGCATCAGGCCCGCCGGAAACAGGAACATGTTCACGACGGAATGTTCGAACACCATGTAGAAGAACAGCATGATCGGCATCCACATCGCGATCACCTTGCCGCTCACCGAGGTCGACACCATCGCGCCCACGACACCGGTGGAAACCATCCAGTTGCAAAGCATGCCGCGAATGAACAGCGTCGCCATGCCGGCCGCACCGTGCGCGGCATAGCCGAGGGTCCGCCCCTCGCCGATATTCCCGATCACGGCACCGACCTTGTCGGGGCCCTGCGTGAAACCGAACGTCGTGACGAAGGCCATCATGAACGCAACTGTCAGCGCGCCGGCAAAATTGCCGATGAAGACAAGACCCCAGTTGCGCAAAACGCCGCCAAGCGTGACGCCGGGGCGCTTGTTGATCCAGGCCAGCGGTGCAAGCACGAACACGCCGGTGAGGAGATCGAAGCCCAGCAGATAGAGCATGCAGAAGCCGACCGGGAACAGGATCGCGCCGGCCAGCGGCTGGCCCGTATTGACGTTGATCGTGATCGCGAACCACGCCGCCAGCGCCAGGATAGCGCCCGCCATGTAGGCCCGGATGATCGTGTCGCGCGTCGACATGAAGATCTTGGATTCGCCCGCATCCACCATCTTGGTGACGAATTCCGAAGGTACGAGATAGGACATCGAAGCTCCTTTAATGTTCGTCGAATTGCCCGAACCGATCCGCGTCGACACCCGCCTCCGCAGTCCAACGCCGAAACCGTTCGGGGCCAGACCTCGTGCAGCAGCCGGCTGGAAGCGCCGGCTCACTGACGACCCAGTGGGCCCGCCTAACCAAGAGCAATCGGCGTGCCAGACGCCAAACAGGTGCGGGAATAAGGATGAGCACCCCGTCCGTGGCGTGCCCGCCTATCTCCTGACGCCAAAATGGGCACGCCGATGTGCGTACCGCCCGTCGCTTGGGCAGATCGCACGCACGGCAGACGGCAAGTCTGCCCAAACTCGCGCAAACTGCCCGTTCAGCCGCAGATTGGTGCCTTGAAATAAGCTCCGATCGGGGTTAGCCATCCGGCCTCAACCCGGACCCTCGAATATGAACGACGCCGCCCCGAAAATCAGCTTTGTCTCCCTCGGCTGCCCCAAGGCGCTGGTGGATTCCGAGCGTATCATCACGCGGCTGCGGGCTGAGGGTTATGAGCTGGCGCGCAAGCACGACGGCGCCGACGTCGTCATCGTCAACACCTGCGGGTTCCTCGACAGCGCCAAGCAGGAATCGCTCGGCGCCATCGGCGAGGCCATGGCCGAGAACGGCAAGGTCATCGTCACCGGCTGCATGGGCGCCGAGCCCGAGCAGATCGAAGAGGCCTATCCCAACGTGCTGTCGATTACCGGACCGCAGCAATATGAGAGCGTGCTGGATGCCGTGCATCGCGCGATCCCGCCGCTGCACAATCCGCATCTCGACCTGATGCCGCCGCAGGGCGTCCGGCTGACGCCGCGGCACTATGCCTATCTGAAGATTTCCGAAGGCTGCAACAATCGTTGCACCTTCTGCATCATCCCGAAGCTGCGCGGCGATCTGGTGTCGCGCCCGGCGGCCGACGTGCTGCGCGAGGCCGAGAAGCTGGTCGCGGCCGGCGTCAAGGAACTGCTGGTCATCTCGCAGGACACGTCGGCTTACGGCATCGATCTGAAATACGCGGCGAGTCCATGGAGGGGTCGCGAGGTCCGCGCCAAATTCTATGACCTGTCACGCGAACTCGGCGAACTCGGCGCCTGGGTGCGGCTGCAGTATGTCTATCCCTATCCGCATGTCGACGAAGTCATCGGCCTGATGACCGACGGCAAAATCCTGCCCTACCTCGACATCCCGTTCCAGCATGCGAGCCCCGACGTACTCAAGCAAATGCGCCGCCCCGCCGCGCAGGACAAGACGCTGGCACGCATCAAGAAGTGGCGCGAGCAATGTCCGGAGCTGACGTTGCGCTCGACCTTCATCGTCGGCTTCCCCGGCGAGACTGAATCCGATTTCGCCTACCTGCTCGACTGGCTGGATGAAGCCGAGATCGACCGCGTCGGCTGCTTCAAGTACGAACCGGTCGCCGGCGCGACGTCGAACGCCATCGCGAATCCGGTGCCGGACGAGGTCAAGGCCGAGCGCTGGAATGCGCTGATGGCGCGCCAGCAGAAGATTTCCGCGCGACGCCTCAAGCGCAAGGTCGGCACGCGTCAGCAAATCATCATCGATGAGGTCGGCCCCACGGTGTCGAAAGGACGCTCGAAGGCGGACGCGCCGCAGATCGACGGCACGGTGTATGTGTCCAGCCGCCGTCCGCTGAAAGTGGGAGAGATCGTCACCGCGAAGATCGAGCGCGCCGATCAGTACGACCTGCACGGCACCGTCGCGGGGTTTTGAGAAAATCAACCACCTGATTGGCCGTCTCTGCGAAGGCAGGGACCCATAACCATCGGCATCAACGGTGAGGAAGACCGGTGCGGCAATAAGTACTGCCGATCACCATGAAAGTCACGGCGTAAGGGTCCCCGCCTGCGCGGGGACGACGTCAGGTATTTTGCCAACCGTCTCGTATATGTCGCAACGCACTACGGCTTCAGGATCGCCGCGCCGGTCGTCGCCCGGCCTTCAAGATCGATATGTGCCTTGGCGGCATCCTTGAGCGCATAGGCGTGATTGATCGGCACGTGCAGCTTGCCGTTGATCACTGCGGAGAACAGCGTGTCGGCACCTTCGATCAGATCGGACCGCTTGGCGACATAATCGTTGAGCTTCGGCCGGGTCGCGAACAGCGAACCATGATTGTTCAGTTCGGCCAGAGCGAATGGCGGCACCGGACCCGACGCGTTGCCGAAGCTGACGAACAGGCCGCGCGGCTTCAGGCATGATAGCGAACCGGGGAACGTCGTCTTGCCGACGCCGTCATAGACGACGTCGCACAATTCGTTGCGGCTGATCTGTTTGACGCGCGCGACAAAGTCTTCCTCGTTGTAGAGGATCACCTGATCGCAGCCGTTGGCCAGCGCGAGATCGGCCTTCGCTTTCGATCCCACCGTCCCGATGACGTGCGCACCAAGGGCCTTGGCCCATTGGCACGCCAACAAACCGATCCCGCCTGCCGCCGCATGAATCAGCACGCGATGTCCCGGCTCGACCTTGAAGGTCTTGTGCAGAAGGTACCACACCGTGAGGCCCTTCAGCATCAGCACGGCGCCCTGCTCGTAGGTGATGTGGTCCGGCAGCTTCACCAGTTTCTCGGCCGGAATGTTGCGCTCGGTCGCGTAGCCGCCGAGGTTATAGTAATAAGCAACCCGATCGCCGGGATGAAAATCGGTCACGCCGGGACCGACGGCGACGACCTCGCCGGCGGCTTCGTTGCCGGCAACGAACGGCATCGACGGCGCCTTGTAGAGGCCGGTGCGATAGTAGACGTCGATAAAATTCAGGCCGACCGCATGTTGCCGGATATGAACTTCGCCGGCGCCGGGCGGAGGCACGTCGACGGACTCGTAAACCAGCGCTTCCGGCCCGCCCACCTTATGCACACGCACGGCCTTGATCATCTCATGCCTCCCGAAACCTGCTTGGCATGATCGATAACCAACCCCGCCTCGTTGTCAACTCGGGTACAGTGGCGTGGTGAACGCCGCGTCAGGGCACCCGCTGCCGGTTGCGCCGGGCGAGAATATTGAACACCTCCACTGCCAGCGAGAACGCAATGGCGAAGTAGATGTAGCCGCGCGGAATATGGAATTTAAAGCCGTCCGCGACCAGCGCGACGCCGATCAAGACAAGGAATGCCAGCGCTAGCATTTTCGTCGTCGGATGTTCCGCCACGAACCGCGCCACCGGCCCCGACGACACATACATCACGGCGCATGCGATGATCACCGCGGCGATCATGACCTCGAGATCCTGCGCCATCCCGATCGCAGTGATGATGGAATCCAGCGAGAACACCAGATCGATGATGATGATCTGGACGATGATCCAGAAGAACGCACTGGATTTGGGCTGCGCCGAATCCCCTCCGCCTTCGCGCGCTTCGACCTCGCCGTGAATCTCGTGCGTCGCCTTGGCGATCAGGAATGCACCGCCGCCGATCAGGATGATGTCGCGCCACGAAAACCCGATGCCGTTGACGGTGAACACGGCTTGCGTCAATCCGATCAGCCACACCAGCAGGCTGAGCAGCAGGATACGAAACACCAGCGCCAGCGCCAGTCCGATCTGCCGCGCACGTTTCGCCTGCCGCGGCGGAATGCGCGACACGATGACGGACAGGAAGATGACATTGTCGATGCCAAGCACGATCTCCAGCGCCGTCAGGGTCAACAGCGCCGCCCACGCTTCGGGGCTGGTCAATAGGTCGATCATGCTTTTGCTGGCCTCATCAGGCGGATCACCGCGTCACCGAAAACGACATACAGTCCGATCGCACATAATGCGACGCGGACCGGCAAACCCACATTGAAATCATCGATCACCGAGACGATCGCGAGAACCGCCCATATGCCGATCAGGATTAGATTGAAATTCCGCGCTCGCGTCACCCTGACTGGGTGGATCACATGGATCGGCACGAATGTGAGAACGATCAGTCCCGCGATCGCCAGCGTCCCAAGCGCCGGCGACGGATGCAGCAGGAACAGATAAAACGCGGCGGCGTTCCACAGCGCCGGAAATCCGCGAAAGTGATTGTCGTCGGTCTTCATCCGCCGATCGGCGAAATAGAGCGCGCTGGTCACGACGATTCCCGCGCCGAGCACCGGAGCCGCGATCGGCAGCAGCAGGCCGCTTGCCGCAATCGCATAGGCCGGAACGAAAACGTAGGTGACAAAATCGACGACGAGATCGAGCGTCTCGCCGGACCAGTCCGGCTGAAGTTCGATGACATTCAGGCGACGGGCGATCGGCCCATCGAGACCGTCGATGATCAATGCGACGCCGAGCCAGGCAAACATCGCCGCCCAGTGTTCACGCACGGCCTCCAATAGCGCCACAAGGGCGATCCCCGCCCCCAGCGCCGTAAAGACATGGACGCCGAAGGCCGCGGCGCGCGCGGACCGTGACGGACACGGTTGTTCTGATTGGTTCATCGGCGTCATAGGGTTCGTGCGTTTTAGCAGGAATCACGCTGTCTTGTATATTGAGGCTTGCGACGTTCCGCCGCGCAATCAAATTTGCGCCACGCCCTTGCGACGGCGCTTGCATTTACCCGTGCGAATACCGATTGTCCCGGAATGAACGGTATTTCTTCACAACAAGCCGAACATGACATCATCGTGGTCGGCGGCGGTCCAGTCGGGCTGGCAACGGCGATCGCACTGGCGCAGGCGGATATTCGCGTCGCGCTGATCGCCAGCCGAAAGCCCTACCCGGACAATCGCACCACGGCACTGCTGCGCGGTTCGGTGGAATTCCTGCAGCGGATCGACGTATGGGATCGCTGCCAGGACAAGGCAGCGGCATTGCAAACAATGCGACTGGTCGATGACACCGGCCGGCTGATCCGCGCGCCCGAGGTCAGGTTCGTCGCGGACGAGATCAGGCTCGACGCATTCGGATACAATATCGCGAACCGCGACCTGCTCGCCGCACTGGAAGCGCGCGCCGCCGAACTGACGCATCTCGTTCGCTATGACGACGAGGCCGAGACAATCCAGATCGACGAGCTCGATGTCACCGTTCATATGCAACAGGGCAACGCGGCATCGGCTCGACTTGTTATCGGCGCCGATGGCCGGCAATCGATCTGCCGCGATGCCGCCGGCATCGAGGTCAAGCGCCGCCCGCTCAAGCAGGCGGCACTCACGTTCAACATCTCCCACACAAGATCG
This sequence comes from Xanthobacteraceae bacterium, assembly GCA_024508855.1. Lineage (GTDB taxonomy): Bacteria > Pseudomonadota > Alphaproteobacteria > Rhizobiales > Xanthobacteraceae > 62-47. The sequence continues at coordinate 99,520 of JANINJ010000026.1, read as the reverse complement.
CACCGGAACGTCTCGACGGAATTCCACACCCCCGAAGGGCCGTGCGTATTCGTTCCGCTTCCGGGAGACCATTCCAGCGTGGTGTGGGTCGCTTCGCCGGCCGAAGCCGAGCGGCTGATGGCGTTGAGCGATGACGATCTGTCCGATGCCGCCGAGCGTGCGATGCATTCCATCCTCGGCCGGGTTCGCGCCGAGCCGGGACGTCATCTTTTTCCGCTCGGTATCGAACAGCCCCGGCAGTTTGCGAAAAACCGAGTCGTGCTGGTCGGTGAAGCTGCGCACGTGCTGCCGCCGATCGGTGCACAGGGTCTCAATATGGGATTACGTGACGGCGCCGATATTGCGGACATCGCGGCCGACGCCATCGCGCGTGGCGAAGACCCCGGCGGTCCGCTCGTGCTGGCGCGGTTCGATTCCCGGCGCCGCAGCGACATTGCCAGCCGCACCATGGCTATCGATCTGGCCAACCGATCACTGCTGAACGATTTCCTGCCGGTGCAGATCGCACGCGCCGCCGGGCTGCATCTGTTGAGCGCCGTCGGACCGCTACGCCGCATCGCCATGCGCGAAGGCCTCGCGCCGACATGGCGGCGTCCGGTCTAGCATTCGCTCGCAGCATCAGAATGAGATGTGGCCGGTCTTGATCAGCCACATCACGCTGGTAAGGGTCACAACGGACACGAAGGTTCCGACCAGGACTGCAGCGGACGCCGGTTCTGTCCAAGTATCGTACTGCCGCGCGATCACGAAGACGTTCAACGCGGGCGGTAACGACGCCATCAACACCGCGGTCGCGGCCCATTCCGGCGTGAACGGACCAAGCCACCATACCAGCGCGAAGGCGAGCGCCGGATGGATCAACAATTTCACGACGACAAGGCCAGGAACCTCCCACGGCACACGGCCGAACGGTCGCAGCGCCACCGTCACGCCGAGCACGAACAGCGCCACCGGCGCCGCCGAGTTCTGCAGGAACTGCAGCATGCCGTCGATCGCCACCGGCATCTGGACGTGGAACGCCGCCGCCAGCGTTCCGCAAAAGACCGCGACGATCAGCGGATGTAGCGCGATTTCCTTGATGACGAACCAGACCGTCGGCAATAGCGGCCGCCGCGTTCCGTCGGTCAACGCCATCCAGAGCGGGATCACCGAAAACAGGAAGATGCTGTCGAAGCAGAAAATCAGCGCCGTCGGCACCGCCGATTGCATGCCGAATACCGCGAGTGCGAGCCCTGGCCCCATATAGCCGATATTGCCGTAGCCACCGGCGAGACCCGCCATCGCCGCCTCGCGGATCGATAGCCGCCCGATCAGCTTGCCGACCAGCGCCGAGAGGAAAAACGCTCCTGCCGTCGCCGAGGTCGTCGCGATCACGAAGGGCGGATTGGCCAGTTGCTCGAACGGCGTGCGTGACATGATGCGGAAGAACAGCGCCGGCAACGAGACGTAGAGCACGAAGAAATTCATCCAGGCGAGCCCGGATTCCGGCAGGTTCCTCCATTTTCCACAGACGTAGCCGACGAAGATCAGACCGAAATACGGCAACGCAAGATTGAGAATATCGATCATGAAAGCGGGATTTTCTTCATTTTCGGCCCGGAATCACGGCGGAGTTTAGCGCGCTGGCAGCCTAATGTAGGGGTGTTTGCCTCTAGCATCGGCCACAATCCTGGTCTATTCGACGGGCATGGCAAAGACGCGGACCGCAAAGTTTCAGATAGGCCAGATCGTCCGGCACCGGATTTTTTCGTTCCGGGGCGTGGTGTTCGATATCGACCCGGAGTTCGCCAACACCGAAGAGTGGTGGCTGTCGATTCCGGAGGAAGTGCGTCCGCACAAGGACCAGCCGTTCTATCATCTGCTCGCCGAAAATTCGGACTCGGAATATGTCGCCTACGTCTCCGAGCAGAACCTACTGCCGGACGATTCCGGCGAGCCGATCCGCCATTCTCAGGTGGCCGAAATCTTCGTGAGAGATAAATCCGGCGGCTACCGGCCACGGAATCCCTCGCTCAACTGATTTCCCTCTCGCGTTTCAGAAACGAGCCAAGAAAAAAGCGCCCCAACCGGGGCGCTTTTGATTTGATGTTCCCGCGGTTATTTCCCGGCGGGATTGGCGGGCGGCGTGGTACCTGCCGCAGGCGGTGTCGTTCCGGCCGGCTGCTGCGCCTCGAGCTTGGCGCGGGCCTCGGCAGCACGCTTCTGCAGCTCTTCCTGCAGCTTCTTCTGGGTTTCCTCGAACACCTTCGGGTCGGTCGGCGGACCGTCATAGGCCTTGGCGAATTCGGCCAGAGGCAGCGGCAGCGTCAGCGGTGCGCCGTTGGAATTGATCGCCTGAACAATGAGGTTCTGGCCCTTCTTCAAGTTGTTGATCATGTCCGGCGTGACTTCGTAGTCGGACATGCAGCCATTGGCGAAGCAGATCACGTACGGGCTCTGCATCGGCGGATTGTTGTCGATGATGATGCGCGTTCCATGGACGAGCTGCATGCCGAGCGGCAGCGTCACGCGCAGGATCTTCTTGGCCTCGCCTTCCGGCTCGATGATGACCGCGGCAATCACCGGCTGACCCGACTCGATACGACCGTCCTTGCCAGTGAAGCAGACCTGCTTGGCGTTGGCATCCTGTCCCTTCAGACAGAACTTGGTCCAGGGCGCATAGATCAACTGCACCTGCTGTTCGGGCGGCTGCTGGCCGGCTGCGGGGGCCTGTGGCGCTGCCGGCGCCTGAGCGGCCGGAGCACCCTTCTGGGCAGGAGCCGCCTTCGGAGCCGTCTTGGCCGGGGCCTTGTGGTTGTTGGCTGGCTGCGCCTGAACCGGGGTCATGCTCGTCGTCGCGGCAAACGCCGCTGCCGTCAGCACAGCGAAGGCCTGCGCGCGCGGCCACGCCAGCGCGGCCATCTTAGGAAAATTCATTGCGGAAAGCCCTTTCTGAATGGGAGCGCCCGAAACCGCAAATGGGCGCCGCACCTGGCTGTTTGGCCGCTGTCTCTTTGCCAAATGAGGCGGTTAAGTGACAGGCCGAGCAACCAACATCAATTGTACGCCTTCAATACAACGGCAAACGAAAAGATCAATGCCGACAACCTTCTTTGCCGTCCGACCGGGGCCGAAGCATGGCCGCTGTGGTAAATTTCCCCGGTGAACCGCACCGAATCAAATCCCTCTCGTTGGGCGCCTGTTCTGCGGGCCGCACAGCACGCAGCCCGATTGGTGGTGGCCCTTGTGCCAGCCCTAAGCCTACTCGCCGGTGCGCCTTCTTTCGCAGCTGGACCGAGCCACGGCATTGCGATGCACGGCACGCCGGCCCTGCCGGCGGATTTCAGCCACCTCCCCTACGCCAACCCAGACGCCCCTAAAGGCGGGCGGCTGGTACAGGGTATCCTGGGGACCTTCGACAGCCTCAATCCGCTGATCGTGAGGGGCCTCGCGGTGCAGCAAATTCGCGGATTCGTGATCGAGAGCCTGCTGGCGCGCGGCAACGACGAGCCCTTCACCCTCTATGGCCTGCTGGCTGACAGCGTCCAGACCGACGATGCCCGAACCGAGGTGACGTTCCACCTCAATCCGCTCGCGCGGTTTTCGGACGGACATCCAGTGCTGGCGGAGGACGTGCTGTTCTCCTGGGAATTGCTGCGCGACCATGGCCGCCCCAACCACCGCCTCTACTACGCCAAGGTGACCGAGGCGAAAGCCATCGACCAACATACCGTGCGGTTCCGCTTCGGCGACGCGGGCGACCGCGAACTGCCGCTCATTCTCGGCCTGATGCCGGTGCTGCCGAAACACGCGGTCGATGTCGCGACCTTTGAAGATACCTCGATGGCGCCGCCCCTCGGTTCCGGTCCGTATCGCGTGACGACCGTGAAGCCTGGCACCAGCGTGACGCTGACGCGCGATCCAAATTACTGGGGTCGCGATCTGCCGATCAACCGCGGGCTCTGGAACTTCGACGAGATCCGGCTGGATTTCTACCGCGATGCCAACACCCAGTTCGAGGCCTTCAAACGCGGGCTTTATGATTTCCGCGTCGAGACCGAACCGCTACGCTGGCACGAAGGCTACGATCTCGCCGCGGTGAAATCCGGCGCGCTGATCCGCGATGTCATCAAGCCCGGCGTTCCCAATCCTTCCGAATTTCTGGTCTTCAACACGCGCCGGCCGCTGTTCGCCGACATCCGCGTCCGCGAAGCACTGTCGCTGCTCTACGATTTCGAATGGATCAACCGGAACTACTTCTTCGGCCTCTATGCGCGATCGGCCGGGTTTTTCGCGGGCTCCGAACTCTCGGCTTACACGCGCCCGGCGGATGCGCGCGAACGCACCCTGCTCGCGCCGTTTGCAGGCCATGTTCGCCCGGACATTCTTGACGGCAGCTACCGGCTGCCGGTCACCGACGGCTCCGGCCGCGACCGCGCAACGTTACGGCGCGCGCTGACACTGCTGCAGCAGGCTGGATACGAACTGAAAGACGGGAAGCTTCGCCGGCATGGAACCAAGGCGCCGTTCGCATTCGAAATCCTGGTGACGACGCGGGATCAGGAACGCATCGCGCTGGCGTTCAGCGCCAGCCTGAAGCGCGCCGGCATTCAGGCTTCGGTCCGCGCCGTTGATGCGGTGCAGTTCGACCAGCGCCGCCTCGCCTTCGATTTCGACATGATCCAGAATCGCTGGGACCAGTCGCTCTCGCCCGGCAACGAGCAATCGTTCTACTGGGGCAGCGAGGCCGCGGATCATCAGGGTACACGCAACTACATGGGCGCGAAGGATCCCGCCATCGACGCCATGATCGAGGCGCTGCTGGCTGCACACGAACGGCCCGCCTTCGTCTCTGCCGTGCGTGCGCTCGATCGCGTACTGATCTCGGGCTTCTACGCAATTCCGCTGTACAACGTCCGGGAACAATGGATCGCACGCTGGAATCGGATAGAAAGGCCTGCGACCACCGCGCTGACCGGATATCTTCCAGAGACATGGTGGCACAAGCCCGAGAGCGCGCCCGGCCGCGGCAAAGGTGATTGAGTGCTGCAGACGACACCCGCATCGCCAACCCTCGATGGATTGTTCCGGCGCGTGCTGGCGCGCCAGCCGCACGCGCTCGCGCTGGCCGATCCGTTCGACAAGCTGCGAGTGACCGGACAATCGCCGCGACAACTCACCTTCGCACAGGCCGACCGGGCGATTGCGGCACTGGCCTCGCATTTCATCGCCGCCGGCCTGCCCCCGAATTCAATCATTGCGCTGCAACTGCCGAACACCATCGAACTGCCGCTGACGATCCTCGCCGCGCATCGCGCCGGCCTCGTCGTCGCGCTGCTGCCGCAGCTCTGGCGCCATGCCGAACTCGCGGTAGCGCTCAATCGCATCGGGGCCCGCGCGATCGTCAGTTGTGCCATGATCGATGGCGTCAGCCACGCCGACCTCGCGATGAATGCCGCCGTCGAAGTGTTCTCGATCCGCCATGTCTGCGGCTTCGGCGCCAGCCTGCCGGAAGGGATGATCCCGCTCGACGATGTCATCGCCCACGGCGAAATCCTGCCGTCGATGCCGCCGCCCGATGCGCGACAGGCGGCCATGATCTCGTTCGACGTCACGCCGCAGGGCTTACTTCCCGTTCCGCGTACCCATCTCGGCATGATCGCCGGAGGTCTTGCGGTGTTCCTCGAAAGCGGCATGCCGCAGGCTGCATGCATTTTGTCCGCGCAGACCATGACGTCGTTTGCCGGCATCGCCGCCGCATTGATGGGCTGGCTGCTCAGCGGCGGCACGCTGGCGCTGCACCATCCGTTCGACGACGAGGTGCTCGAGCGACAGATCACTGAGTTGGAATGCGACACGCTGATTGCGCCGGCGACCATCGCGATGCGACTGGACGAGGATGGCGCCGTGTCGCGCCTTCCGATACTGCGCAATGTCATCGGTCTCTGGCGCGCGCCTGAACAGGTTGCAGCCAGCGCGGCGTGGACAGCGACCAATGTGGGATTCACCGACGTCTATCTGTTCGGCGAAATCGGCCTGTTCGGCGCGCGGCGTCTGGACGACGGACTGCCCGCCCCGATCATGCCCGGCCCATTCGGCGCGCCGCGTGACGACGCTCAATCGCCGATCGCCGGCGATATCGTGCTGACGCCCAGCGGAACGCTGGGACTGCGCGGATCGATGGTCCCCACTTCGGTCTATGCGGCCGCTGCTGCGGCCCTTGATGTGCGCAGCAGCGCCCCGGCGCAGAACTATGTCGACACCGGCTACGCCGCCCGCCTCGATCGCGCGACCGGCACCATCTGCATCACCGCTCCGCCGCCGGGCCTGATGGCGGTCGGCGGCTATCGCTTCCTGGCCGAGGACCTGCATGCCTGGGCAAAACGGCTCGGCGAAGGCGCGATGCTGACCGCGCTGCCCAACCGGGTCAGCGGCTATCGTCTGGCAGGACGCGCCAACGACAACGGACGGGCGCGTGCGGCGCTTTCCGAACTCGGACTTAACCCCTTGATGGTGGAAGCCTTTCGCGAACGAACCGCACAGGATTAGATAAACTCGAACAATGCCGTTGACGCCACATTAAGTCCAACGGCCTAGCGTGCGGACCGCATCATTCTCATTGCGGTTCAGATGTCCCAGCACGGCCCCATCGTCGTTATCGCCATCAATCAGTCGCCTTCGCTGACGGCCGCGCTAACGGATGCGAAACTGTTTCCGATGGTCGAGGTGGCCTGGGCCGACGCATCGGACGCCGTCGCCAGGCTGCTGCCGGCCGCCATCGTCGCCGAAATGCCGGCGGAGGGATTGGACCCCCTCACGCGCCTTGCCAATCGGTTGACGACCCATCAGCCATATGTCCCGCTGATCCTTATCGACCCGACCACGCGGCTGCCTGCCAATGCGATCCCGCTATCGGCGCTGGACAGCAATCCGGATCGCCTCGGCGCCCGATTGCGCGCTGCGCTGCGCGTCAGGTCATTGCACGTCACCATGCTGCGCCGCCTCGCAGACAGCCCGACCCTTCAGAGCCGCCTCGCGGACAGCGATCCGATCCAGGACGCGACGGTGCTGCTAATCGGGCGCGGCGTCTCCTATCCGGCGCTCTCGGTAGCGCTAGGCGAGCGCATGGGCATCGTCGGTGCACTCAGCATCGAGGCTGCAGCGAAACATCTCAACGCTCGCGACGTCGACGGCATCGTCATCGGCGATGGTTTCACGCCTCGTGTGGTCGATGCATTCCTGACCGTGCTGGCGGAAGACACCCGCTTCCGCAATCTTCCGGTGATCGTTCCCGCTCGCCTGACGCGCGGCTACGATTTGCCCAACCTCGAAATGATCGCCGGCGATCCCGTCGATGTCGCGACCAATGCGCTGCCACTGATCCGGCAGCACGCGTTCGAGCAACGCCTCGTGCGCACGCTGCGGTCGATCGATGCCGGCGGCCTGCTCGATCCGCGCACCGGTCTGCTGACGCCGGCTGCATTCGACCGCGATTTCGCCAGGACGGTCGAGCAGACCTTGAGCCGCGGCGCCGGTCTCTCGGTGGCGCGGTTCACGCTCGGCGATCAGCCCGCCCGCGTGCAGTACGACGCGGCTCGCATCATCGGCCGGCTGATGCGGCGGACCGACTTTGCAACGATGCGCGATGACGGTTCGATCGTTGCGGTCTTCATTGGAGCCAGTTCGCGAACCGCAGGCTCGGTTGCCCGGCGGCTTGCCAGCGTCGTGAAGCACACCGTGCACAGCACCAAACGCGATGCTCGCGTCGATCCGCATGTTGTAGTGGAGACGCTGCTTCCGACGGATTCCGCCGCCATGTTGCTGTCTCGCCTCGACAGCGACGCGCATCGCGCCGCGTCGTAGACAGCCCGGAATCGGCTCCGTTCAAGCGGCCTTTCGGCCCTCCGCGAGATTGGCCAGTTGGCGCAGGATTTCCGTGGCGCCCGTCAGGCGATCTTCCGGCGTTTCCCAGTTCTGCAGGAACACGACCTTCATATCCGGCCGCACCTTGGCGGCCTGACCGTGCTGGCGAATGAAGAACACCAGCTTCTCCGGCTGCGCAAAGCTATTGTCGCGGAAGGTGATCACCGCGCCCTTCGGCCCGGCATCGATCTTCTCCACGTTGGCGCGGCGACAATAGGCCTTGATGGTCGCGACCTTGAACAGGTAGCGCGCTTCGTCCGGCAGCGGACCGAACCGGTCGCGCAATTCGGCGGCGAAGCTGTCGATCTCTTCCTCGGTTTCGAGATCGGCAAGCCGCCGATACAGCGATAGTCTGACCGGCAGATCGGACACGTAGTCCTCCGGAATCAGTACCGGCATGCCGAGCGTGATCTGCGGCGACCAGCGATCGGCCACGGGCTCGGAAATGCCGGCCTTGAGATTGAGGATCGCCTCCTCAAGCATCGATTGGTACAGTTCGAAACCGACTTCCTTGATGTGACCGGACTGCTCCTCGCCCAACAGGTTGCCTGCGCCGCGAATGTCGAGGTCGTGCGATGCAAGCTGAAATCCCGCGCCGAGCGTTTCCAGCGATTGCAAGACCTTGAGCCGCCGTTCGGCCTGCGGCGTGATCTTCTGCTGCGCGGGCAAGGTGAACAGCGCATAGGCGCGCAGCTTCGAGCGGCCGACGCGGCCGCGCAGCTGATAGAGCTGCGCGAGGCCGAACATGTCGGCGCGATGCACGATCAGCGTATTGGCGGACGGAATATCGAGGCCGGATTCGACGATCGTGGTCGACAGCAGGATATCGTACTTGCCATCGTAGAACGCCGACATGATGTCCTCGATCGTGGTCGGCGGCATCTGGCCGTGCGCGACCGCGACCTTCATCTCGGGCACGTTCTTGTCGAGGAAATCCTTTACCTCGGCGAGATCGTCGATCCGCGGGCAGACATAGAATGCCTGTCCGCCGCGATAACGCTCGCGCAGCAAGGCTTCGCGGATCATCAGTGGATCGTGCGGCGCGACGAAGGTGCGCACCGCGAGGCGATCGACCGGCGGCGACGCTATGATCGACAGGTCGCGCACGCCCGTGAGCGCCAATTGCAGCGTGCGCGGGATCGGCGTGGCGCTCAGCGTCAGCACATGCACCTGCGCGCGCAACTGCTTCAGGCGCTCCTTGTGGCTGACGCCGAAGTGCTGCTCCTCGTCAACCACCAGCAACCCGAGGTCCTTGAACTTGATCGACTTGCCAAGCAGCGCGTGGGTACCGACGACGATGTCGACGGTGCCGTCGGCAATTCCCTTCTTGGTCTGGCTCAGTTCCTTCGACGACACCAGCCGTGACGCCTGCGCGACGTTCACCGGAAAGCCACGGAAACGCTCGGCGAAGTTCTTCGCGTGCTGCCGCGCGAGCAGCGTCGTCGGCACCACCACCGCGACCTGCTTGCCGTCGAGCGCGACCGCGAACGTCGCGCGCAGCGCCACCTCGGTTTTGCCGAACCCGACGTCGCCGCAAACCAGCCGATCCATCGGCTTGCCGCTTTCGAGATCGTGCAACGTCGCGTTGATGGCGGTGAGTTGGTCCTCCGTCTCCTCGTAGGGAAAGCGCGCGCAGAATTCGTCGTAGAGGCCGGGCTGCACCGGCATCTTCGGGGCTTCGTGCATATGCCGCTCGGCCGCGATCTTGATGAGTTCGCCGGCGATCTCGCGGATGCGGTTCTTGAGCTTGGCCTTGCGTGCCTGCCAGCCGCCACCGCCCAGCCGATCGAGCTCGACATTGGCCTGGTCGGAACCGTAGCGCGACAGCAATTCGATGTTCTCGACCGGTAGAAACAGCTTCGTCTCGTTGGCGTAGCGCAGTTCGAGGCAATCATGCGGCGCACCGGCGACGTCCAGCGTCTGCAGGCCGACGAAACGGCCAATGCCGTGCTCGACATGGACGACAAGATCGCCGGTCGCGAGGCTGGTGACTTCGGAGATGAAGTTTTCCAGCTTGCGGCTCGCCTTGCGCGGGCGCACCAGCCGGTCGCCGAGAATGTCCTGCTCGGTGATGAAGGAGACGCTGTCGGTCTCGAAACCGGATTCCATGCCGACCACGGCCAGCATGGTTTCGTTACGCGGTGTTGCCTGCACCGTGCGCCATGTGTTGACGTTGGTCAGGTTGAGCAGCTTGTGGTCTTTCAGCATGCTCGCCATGCGGTCGCGAGAACCTTCGCTCCACAGCGCGATGACTACCTTGCGGCGCGCCGCCTGCAGCCCCTGAACATGCGCCACGACGGATTCGAAGACATTCACGGAGGTGTCGGCACGCTCCGGCGCGAAGCTGCGGCCTTGCCGCGCGCCGGCGTCGATCACGCCCTCGCTGCCCTCCGGCACCGCGAACGGCGTCAGCCGTACCAGCGCGGCATCCGCAAGGCGCGTACCCCACTCCTGTTCGGTGAGATAGAGCCGGTCCGGCGGTAACGGCTTGTAGATCGCACCACCGCCGCGATGCTCGAGCGCCTCGCGCCGAGCCTCGTAGTAGTCGTTGATCTGCGTGAAGCGCTCGCGCGCGGCATCCTCACCTTGCGGTTCGATCGTTACCGGCGCATCGCCGAGGTAGTCGAACAGCGTGTCCATCCGCTCCTGAAACAGCGGCAGCCAGTGCTCCATGCCGGGATGGCGGCGGCCTTCGCTGACGGCTTCGTAGAGCATGTCGTCACGCTCCGGCGCGCCGAACGCCGCGACATAGCCCATCCGGAAGCGGCGAATGGTCTCGGTGACGAGTTGGAATTCCGAGACCGGCACGAGGTCGAGACCGCGCATGGTCAATAGCGTGCGCTGGGTTTCCGCATCGAAGGTGCGGATCGATTCCAGCGCATCGCCGAAGAAGTCGAAGCGCACCGGTTGATCCAGCCCCGCCGGAAACAGGTCGAGGATGCCGCCGCGCACCGCGTATTCGCCGGGCTCGCGCACCGTCGAGGAACGATTGTAGCCGTTATGCTCAAGCCACGCGACGATGGAGTCCATCGGCACCACGTTGCCCGGCGCCACCGACAGCGCCTGCGCCGCGATCACCTCCCGCGCCGGAACGCGCTGCGTGGCGGCGTTCACCGTGGTCAGCACGATCAGCGGCTTCTCGCTGCCCTTGAGGCGAGAAAGCTTCGCAAGCGTGGTCACGCGCTGCGCGACGATACCGCCGTGCGGCGACACCCGGTCGTAGGGCTGGCAGTCCCACGCCGGAAACTGCATCACCTCCAGATCGGGCGCGAAGAATTCCAGCGCGCGCGCCAGTTGCGACATGCGCGGACCGTCACGGCAGATCACCGCAAGGCTGACGGCGGGCGCCTTCGGCCGCGCGGCCACGGCGCGCGCGAGATCGGAGACGATCAGCCCTTCCGCGCCCTCGGCGACATTGGCGAGCGTCAGCGCGCGGCCTGGCGCGAGTAGTTCTGCGGGAGATCGCGACGGAGCTTTCATGCGTTGTGGTCCGCTACCCGAAACGACTTGATGCGCTCGAACAGCGCGCCCGCGAATTCGGCGTTCGGCTCGGTATTGCCGGTCAGCGCGGCATAGAGATCGGGATCGGGAGCGTCGATCAGGCGCTCGAGTTCCGACAGTTCGATCTCGCTCAACGAGGCGATCTCCGAATCGGCGAACCGGCCGAGGATCAGGTCCATCTCGCGCGTCCCGCGATGCCAGCACCGGTAGAGCAGTCGCTTGCGTCGATCATCGAGCCCATGGCTCGATCGTGTCGTTCCCGTCATGTCCCAACCTTGCGTAACGCAGAAAGCCCGGACGTGCCGGGCGCGGTTGATATAGACCCCGGGGGTGACGATGTCAGCCCTTGAGTTCTGTGAATCGTCGGTCTGCACGGATCGCCGGATAACAAAAAAGACGTGGATGCCCGGCATAAAGCCGGGCATGACGGCCCGGAATATCTTTAGGTTCTCTGATGCGCCCCGCCATCCTCAATCCGCTGTTTGCGCTGGTCACCAGCCTGCCGGGCGTCGGCCCGAAGCAGGACAAACTGCTGCGCTACCTGCTGGACCGCAGTGAAACGCCACGGCTGGTCGATCTGCTGCTGCATCTGCCGACCAGCGTGATCGACCGGCGTGCGCGCCCGACCGTTCACGATGCCGTGCCCGGCACGGTGGTGACGCTGGAAGTGACGGTCGACCGGCATCGCCCCACGCCGCCCGGCCGCTCCCGTGCGCCGCATCTGGTCTATGCCAGCGACGACACCGGCGATGTGCTGCTGACCTATTTCCGCGCCAAGCCCGGTTATGTCGAAAAGCTGTTGCCGGTCGGCGAGAAGCGTTACGTCTCGGGCACCGTGCAGGTGTTCGACGGCACGTTGCAGATGGTGCATCCGGACCGCGTCGTCGACGAAGCCGGGCTTGCCAAACTCTCGGGCATCGAGCCGGTCTATCGGCTGACCGAGGGCCTTGCGCTCGGCTCCCTGCGGCGCGCGGTGGCGCAGGCGCTGCAGAAGCTCCCTGCACTGCCTGAATGGATTGCACCCGATGTCATCAGCCGTTGCAGGTTTCCGCCGCTTGCCGAAGCCCTGAACCGGATTCACGCGCCGCTCGAACTCACCGACATCCTGCCGGACGGTCCGTTCTGGTCGCGGCTCGCCTACGACGAACTGCTCGCCGGACAACTCGCGCTCGCGCTGATCCGCGCGCAGCTGCGTCGTCCTGCCGGCGTGCGGCACACCGGCGACGGTCATCTGCGCAACAGGATCATCGACGCGCTGCCTTACGCCCTCACCTCATCGCAGCAGGAGGCGGCAGCCGCCATCGCTGCCGATCTGCAGCAGCCGGTCCGCATGCTGCGGCTACTGCAAGGCGATGTCGGCTCAGGCAAGACCGTGGTCGCGCTGCTCGCGGCCGCCGCTGTCACCGAGGCCGGCAAGCAGGCGGCGCTGATGGCGCCGACCGAAATTCTCGCGCGCCAGCATATCAAAACGATCGCGCCGCTGGCGGAGCGCGCCGGCTTGCGCGTCGCGATCCTCACCGGCCGGGAGAAAGGCAAGGAGCGCCGCGATATCCTCGCCCGCCTCGCAGCCGGCGAACTCGACCTGCTGGTCGGCACCCATGCGCTGATCCAGGACGATGTGATCTTCAAGGCGCTGGCTTTGGCCATCGTCGACGAACAGCATCGCTTCGGCGTCCGCGAGCGGCTGGCGCTCACGTCGAAAGGCGAAGCCGTCGACGTGCTGGTGCTCAGCGCCACGCCGATCCCGCGCACGCTGGTGCTGACCTATTTCGGCGACATGGACATTTCCGAGTTGCGCGAAAAACCTGCCGGCCGTCAGGCCATCGACACCCGCGCGATCCCAAGCAGCCGCCTCACTGAGGTGATCGACGGCGTCGGCCGCGCAGTCGATGCCGGCAAGCTGGTCTACTGGATCTGTCCGCTGGTGGAAGAATCGGAAGCGATCGAACATCTCACCGACGCCACCACGCGGTTCGAAAGCCTGCAGAAGCGTTTCGGCGACAAGGTCGGGCTGGTCCACGGGCAGATGAAGGGAACGGAGAAGGATCGTGTGATGGCGGCGTTCGCCGCCGGCGAAATTCAGGTGCTGGTCGCAACTACCGTCGTCGAAGTCGGCGTCGACGTACCGGCTGCCACGATCATGGTGATTGAGAATGCGGAACGCTTCGGCCTTGCGCAGCTGCATCAATTGCGCGGCCGCATCGGCCGCGGCTCCGAAGCTTCGACCTGCCTGCTGCTCTATCGTGAGCCGCTCGGTGAAATGTCCGCGGCACGGCTGCGTGTGATCCGCGAGACCACCGACGGCTTTCGCATCGCCGAGGAAGATCTGAAGCTGCGTGGCGAAGGCGATGTACTCGGCACGCGGCAGAGCGGCCTGCCCGGCTATCGCATTGCGCGGTCGGAAGTGCATTCCCAGCTCATCACGCAGGCGCGCGACGAAGCATTGCGGATCATGCGCGACAATCCGAAGTTGGCCGGCGAACAGGGCGACGCGCTACGCTGCCTGCTCTACCTGTTCGAGCGTGACGAAGCGATCCCCCTGATCGGCGCGGGCTGAAGGCTACTCGGCTTTCGCCGTCGCCGCATTCAACGCGGCCGTATTGGCGACGCGCGCTGCATTGGCGGTTTCAGCTAGTGCGGCGATCTTCCGCTGCGGGTCCGATCCGGGCTGTACGACGCCGGCCGACATAATCAGCGTCGCCGCGTCTTCGGCGCTCATGTCGATCTCGATGATCTTGCTTTTCGGAACGTAGAAGAAAAATCCGGTGGTAGGGTTCGGCGCACACGGCAGGAATACCGAGATGTGCTCTTCCACAGGAAGCTTGGCCGCGACTTCGACGCTCGGCGTCTGCGAGATCAGCACGATCGACCACATGCCCGGCGACGGAAACTCGACGAGACCGACTTTCCGGAAGCTCGACCCGTTGCCGGAGAACAGCGTCTCGAACACCTGTTTGAGCCCGCGGTAGATCGCGCGCACGACGGGCATCCGCCCGAGCAGGCTTTCGCCCAACCCGACCAGCTTTCGCCCGATCAGGTTCGCGGTCAGGAAGCCTAGTAACGTCAGGGCGACCACCGCAACGATGAGGCCGGAGCCCGGCAATCCGAACGGGAGATAAGTTTCGGGACGATAATCGACCGGCACGAATGGCCGGACCAGACCGTCCACCCACGTAATGAACCACCAGGTCAGATAGAATGTAATAGCGACGGGACCCGCGACGACCAGCCCGGTGAGGAAGTAGTTGCGCATCCGCCCCATGAATCCGCGCGGTGCATCCGGCGGAGGCGTGCCCGGTGCAGATTTGGGCGGCAGACTGTCGCGGGTCATTCGTGTTCCAAAATTCAATCAGGCGCGGATTTGCGGCATGTCCCATGCCATATGGGTATTGTAGCAGACTTTTGCATCACCGCGACGACCCATTGCTTTTCAGGGCTCGTCGAAGCGTGCGCAGAATGTCGCGGTTATTCGACCGTTACCGATTTCGCTAGATTGCGCGGCTGATCGACGTCGGTGCCCATGGTGACGGCCGTATGATAGGCCAGCAGCTGCACGGGAATGGAATAGACCAGCGGTGTAAAGCTCGGCTCCATGTCCGGGAGGACGATCGCCACCAGCGACTCGACGGTAGCCTCGGCGGCGCCCCTCGCGTCCGTCATCAGGATGATGTTGCCGCCGCGTGCCGCCACTTCCTGCATGTTCGAGACGGTCTTCTCGAATACGCGGTCGTACGGCGCAATCACGACCACCGGCATGTTCTCGTCGATCAGCGCAATCGGTCCATGCTTGAGTTCGCCCGCGGCATAACCTTCAGCATGGATGTAGGAGATTTCCTTGAGCTTCAGCGCGCCTTCGAGCGCCAGCGGATAACTGGTCCCGCGGCCGAGATAGAGCACATCGCGGGAGCGCGCGATGTCACGCGCCAGATGTTCAATCTGCGGTTCACTGGTCAGCGCCGCGGTCATCAATCGCGGCACCTCGATTAGGCCGTGGACTAGCTTCGTCTCTTCCTCGGCCGACAATTCGCCGCGCGCCTTGGCGGCGGCTATCGCAAGCGTCGCCAGTACCATCAATTGGCAGGTGAAAGCCTTGGTCGAGGCAACGCCGATTTCCGGGCCGGCCAACGTCTGCAGCACGGTCTCGCTTTCGCGGGCGATGGTCGATGTGGTCACATTGACGACGGAGAGCGTGTGCGCGCCTTGCGCCTTGGCGTAACGAAGCGCGGCGAGCGTGTCGGCGGTTTCGCCGGACTGCGAGATGAAAATAGCGAGATCGCCCTTGCGCAGCGGCGCTTCGCGATAACGGAATTCGGACGCGACGTCGAGTTCGACCGGCAGCCGCGCGAAGCGCTCCAGCCAGTATCGTGCGACGAAACCGGCATAGCTCGCCGTGCCGCACGCGGTGATCGAAACGCGCTGCACGTCGCGAAAATCGAACGGCAGTTTGACCGGCATCTCGACACGTTCGGTCGCCATGTCGACGTAACGCGCCAGCGTATGACCGACGACTTCCGGCTGCTCGTGGATCTCCTTGGCCATGAAGTGACGATAGTTGGCCTTGTCGACGAGGAACGACGAGGCCCCCGATCGCAACACGTCGCGCTGGACGACCGCACCCTGTTCGTCGTGGATTTCGCAGCCGGTACGCGAAAGCACGACCCAGTCGCCGTCTTCGAGATAGCTGATGTTGTCGGTAAACGGCGCCAGCGCAATGGCATCGGAGCCGAGATACATCTCGCCGTCACCATAGCCGACCGCGAGCGGCGACCCCTTGCGCGCGCCGATCATCAGGTTGTCATGGTCCTTGAACAGGAACGCCAGCGCGAATGCGCCGCGCAGTTGCGGCAACGCCGACTTCACCGCTTCTGCGGGAGACATCCCTTTGGCGAGATAGGAATCGACCAGATGCGCAACGACTTCCGTATCGGTCTCGCTGTCGAAGCGAGCGCCGTCGCGTTCGAGCTTTTGGCGCAACTCGCGAAAATTCTCGATGATGCCGTTGTGAACCACCGCAACATTGTCGCCGGTGTGCGGATGCGCGTTGGTTTCGGTCGGCTTGCCATGCGTCGCCCAGCGCGTATGGCCGATGCCGAGATGGCCGTCGAGCGGCGAGGATTTCAGGCGTGTCTCGAGATTCTTCAGCTTGCCTTCGGCACGGCGCCGCGCGAGATCGCCACCCTCCAGCGTCGCCACGCCGGCGGAATCATAACCGCGATATTCCAGACGCTTGAGTGAATCGACCAGTTGATCGGCAACCGGGCCGCGACCCAGAATCCCCACAATGCCGCACATGCGGTTCCATATCTCCAAATCGTCGCCCGCCGGGGAACCGGCACGGCTCTCTTAGCCAACATCACAGATGCAGTGATATTCAAAATTTATTGCGAATTGCCACAGGGTTAAGCCGCTAACCCGTCATCTGACAACGCTCAGCCGCGCTCGGCCTTCTCGGCAGCCTTCATCTCGCGAAACCGCTTGGCCCAGCCTTCCCGCAGGCTCTGCTGGCTGCGTTCGACGGCCAGCGCGTCGTCCGGCACATCGCGGGCGATGACCGAACCCGAGCCGATATAGGCGCCCTTGCCGATCTTCACCGGCGCGACCAGCGAAGAATTGGAGCCGACGAAGGCGCCCTCACCGATCTGCGTCTTATGCTTGTTGAAGCCGTCATAGTTGCAGGTGATGGTGCCGGCGCCGATGTTGGCATTGGCGCCGACATGGGTATCGCCGATATAGGTCAGGTGGTTGACCTTGACGCCGGCCTCCAGCGTCGCGGCCTTGGTCTCAACGAAATTGCCGATCCGCGCGCCATCGCCAAGCGACGTGCCCGGACGCAGCCGCGCATATGGACCGACCGACGTGTTCTTGCCGATCGTCGCCTGCACGATATGCGAGAATGCATGAATGACGGCACCGTCACCGACGGACACGCCGGGGCCGAAGATCACGTAAGGCTCGATGGTGACGTCCTTGCCGAAGGTCGTATCCGGCGCAAGGAAAACAGTGTCGGGTGCAATCATGGTGACGCCGGCGTCGAGCGCCGCACGGCGCAACCGCGCCTGCATCACCTGCTCCGCTTCGGCAAGCTGGGCCTTGGTGTTGATGCCGCGCACTTCGTCCTCTCCGGTTTCAATGACAACGGCATCGCGCCCACGTTCGCGAACGATCGACACCGCGTCGGTCAGATAGAATTCGCCCTTGCTGTTGGCATTGCCGATGTTTTCGAGCACCGACAGAGCAAGGCGGCCGTCGAACGCCATCACGCCGGCGTTGCACAGCGTGATCTTGCGCTCGTCTGCGCTGGCGTCTGCCTGTTCGCGGATCGCCGTCAGATGGCCGTTGTCGACGACCAACCGGCCGTAACCGGTCGGGTCGGCGGCATGGAAGCCCAACACGGCCAATCCGGCACCGGCTTTCAGCGGTGCACGCAGCCGCTCGAATGTCTCGTGCGAGATCAGCGGCGTATCGCCGAACGCGATCAGCAGATCGTCGAAACCTTGTGCGATAGCATCCTTCGCCGCCAGCACCGCATGCGCGGTGCCTAGACGTTCGGTCTGCGTGAAGATCGCCGCGTCGGGACGAACGCGCCGCGCCTCATCCGCCACCGCCTGATGGTTAGGTCCGACGACTACGGCCAGCGACGTGCCTTCGCCTTTCGGCGCGGCGTCGAGAACGTGTGCCAGCAGCGAGCGGCCGGCCACCGCGTGCAGCACTTTCGGCAGTGAGGCGCGCATTCGCGTGCCCTCGCCTGCGGCAAGCACAATTGTCAAAATCGTTCTGGCGGTCATTGCTGGTTCTGCCTGGCGAAATCCATCGGTTGCCCGTCAATAAGCATTTTCCACCAAAGATCAAACGGAACCGCCGCTGCAAATTGCCGGTACGGGACGACCGCAGGTCAATTCCTGATAAGGTCTCGACGTGATTCGCCGGTGTGGGGCCCGATAGAATCGGATGGCTAAAGATCGCAAAGAAAAGGCGAACGGCTTCGCGGCGGACGACAAGGGCGGCTGGCTGACGAACTTTCTGGCCGACGAAGACAGCTTCGACAAACGCGCGCTGTGGCGGCTCGGGTCATGGGGCATGGCTGCGGTCGCCGCGATTACGATCGCCGTGCTGGCCAACAAGTCCTATGTCCATACGCAACGCGATCAGATCGCCGCCGCCGATCTGGACCAACAATCGAAGCGAATCCAGCGCTATGCCCGTGAAGCCGAGGTCGAGAACAAGCGGCTGTCGTCGGCGATCCAGACACTGAACAGCGACCGCGACCGGCTGTACGCGCGTGTCACGACGCTCGAACAAGGGCTGGACTCGGTGACCGGATCCATTGCCCGACAGGCACAGGGGACTTCGCCGTCCGCTTCAAACGCACCGCCCAGTGCGACAACCGACAGGTCCATGTCGCCACCGCCCTCAGGCTCTGAAGCGTCCACCGCAGACGCCCCAACCACGCGCAAGCTTTCGGCGATATCGCCGAAGTCCGAAAAGACCGCCGCGCCAATAGTTGCGCCGGCCGGTTCAACAGACGCAGCCGAAACATCGGCTCTACAGAGTGCGCCGGAGATCGCGGCTTCGCCGCCGATGACACCAACCCCGTCAATTCTCGCGCCGCCGGACCCGGCCGCAACGAAACTGACCGCGCCGGATGCACATGCGCGGACCGGACAGCCCGCATCAAACGAACCCGAACAAACCGTCGCGTCCACCGAACCGGTGCCGGAAGTCCCCGTGCAGCGGACCGAATTTGGCGTCGACCTCGGCGGCGCCAATTCCGTCGAGGGACTGCGCGCACTCTGGCGGCGGGTCGGTGCATCTAATACGGAACTCGCCGGGTTGCGTCCCCTGATCTCGGTGCAGGAAAGCCACCCTGGCATGAAGCTCCATCTGCGGCTGATAGCCGGGCCGCTCGATGACGCCGCCACGGCCGCGAAAATCTGTGCAGCGCTGGCGACACGGCGACAGGCCTGCGCCACATCGGTATTCGACGGCCAGCGGCTCTCGTTCAATGTCGAGCCACCGGCGCAGCACGTGGTCCACCGGAGAGTTCATCCGCGGACCGTCAAGCGGGAACCGGCCAAACCGGCAGCCCAGCCCGCGGCATCGCCACCGGCACTGGCGCGATAGATACATCCCTCACCCACGGGTCATGCACAGCCCCGCCCCGGCCTGGCTTGCCCGTTCGCACGATCCGAACCATAGTCGCGGTATGAAAAAAGACCCGTTTCGTCTCACGCCCTATCAGGTGCAATGGCTGCTGATCGTCGGTTTCGTCACCGTCGGTTACGCGCTGTATGTGCGATATATGGCGATCGAAATGTCCACGGTGACGCTGGCCTGCGACGCCGGTCTGCAAAGCTATCTTTGCAAGGCGCGATTGCTGGCAACCTACCTGTTCCGCAATTCGGTGTTCGGCATTGTGGCGCTGATCATTGCCGTGCTGCACGTGATCCGGCCGTCCATCGTGCTGCTGACCGGCGGACTGATCGCAGCCGGTCTCGGCATCGTGCTCTACAATGTCGCGCTTTCCGGCCTTGCGATCGGGTTGCTTATCCTGGGATTTGCGCGGCCCGCGCCCGCCACAGTGTGACGCCCAGCATCAGATAGATCAGGCAGGTCCACAGTGACTGCCAGTTGGCCGGCCCTTCGTTGAAGCCGATATAGATCGCCGACAAAGCCAGCAATCCCGCAAAAGCAGCCTCGGCGACCGGACGCACGCCCGATTGCGGCCGGTTGAGCGTCATCAGCATCCAGAACGGCACAACCGCCATGGTCAGCGCCGCGAACGGGAAATCGCGATAGCGCGGATCGAATACGAAACCGAGCGCGGTTTCGCAGGCGATCACCGTCGTCACCATCAGCACCAGGCCCAGCAGCACCAGCCGCCGCGACGAAGTCCGTCCGGGGCGCGGTCCGAGAAATTCCAGGAACGTCGGCAGCGACCGGCCCGACATCAGCGCGCTTGCCGACAACAGCGGCGACAGGATTCCGGCGGCCAGCAATGCCCCCCACTGCACCCAGCCGGCGACGCCGAGGCTTTCGTACAACATCTTGTCGACGGCGACGCCCAGCAGCGTACCCGCAACCGTGGCTGACGCGAACACGCCGAGCCACCAGGCGAAAGGTGGTGCCCACGGCCTCCGCCGCGCCGTCCAAATCGCTGCGGCGAAGATCAAAACGCTGAGCACCATTCCGCCCGCCATTTCCTGCTTCCAGAGCGGGAAATTGCTGATCGGCTCCCCTGCGGGATATTTCAGCGCGCGCGTATAGGCGTCGAACAATCCCCAATAGCCGCCGACGGTACCTTCGAGCTGGCGCTTCCAGGGCTGGTCGTAGGCCTCGATCAGGTTGACCCGGAAATTCTCGCGCTTCGCCAGTTGAAGGATTTCAGAAACCACCCGCGCCTGATTGGTGCGCGACGGCAGCGCGCCCTCGCGCATGCGCCCGGCACTCGGCCAGCCGGTTTCACCGATCAGAATTTCCTTGCCGGGAAATGCGACTGCCACACGCTTGCGGATCGAGTCGACATGCGCGGCTGCGTAACGCGCACGGATCGGGATGTCCTCCCAATACGGCAGGATATGGATGGTGACGAAATCCACCGCGTCGTAGACGTCGCGATTGCGCAGCCAGTATTCCCAGACATCGGCATACGTGACCGGCACCTTGACCTGTGCCTTGACCGAGCGAATGGTCGCTGCCAGATCGGTAGCCGTCATCTCGCCGCGCAGTAGCACCTCGTTGCCGACCACGACACCGGTAATGACGTCTGCGTATTCCTTGGTCAGTCCGACGGCGGTGGCGATCTCGACCAGATTGTTGACCCGGTTGCTACCGAGCCAGATGCCGAGGATCAGCTTGAGCCCCGCCTTCCGCGCCAGTTCCGGCGCCTTGTCAAGACCGTTCTCGATCGAATAGGTCCGCACGCATTTCGATATTTTGGCGAGCTGGGCGAAATCCTGCGCGATCTGCTCGGGCGGAATCTCCGTTCCCTTCACAAGCGGGCTCTGCCCCTCGCGGAACGGCGCGTAGGAAACGCATTCCAGCTTGCTGTTCGATTCGATCGGTGCGTGTGCGAGCCGGATCGGCTCGGCCAGCCACCACCAGATGCCGGCGATCGCGCAGAGCGATAACAAGAGGAGGGCTAACGGCGTTCGAACGTAAATCGGCCGATCCTCCTGTTTCAAACGGTGACTTGCACGCTTTCCGGACAAAAATCGGTCTGCCTCATCCGCACAGTGTGCACCCGGAGTCGTCGATTAACCGGTCATCGACGATCTGCCAAGGGCAGCCGAAGACCAATCCACGCTTCTGTCAACGACGGGCCCGGATGAGGTCCTGAAAATTTTGGCCTTTACTGGACAAAAAGCATTTTGTGCTACAAGGGATTCTAATCTGCCCATCGCCGCATTGGGGACCCATTTAAGCGGCATCTGGACAACAGGTTTTTGCCGCGGGCGGGCATCGAATTTCGGGGATGGTATGCGTCAAATTCTGGTTGAGTTCCGAAGCGCGGTTCTGCGGACACTGGCAGTGCCGGGATTGGCGTTGTTGCTTGGCGTCGGCGGCGCGATTGCGCAAAGCGGCGACCTGCGCGCGCAGGACCAGAACGCCAAGCAGCCGGCGCAGCAACAGAACGCCAATCCGGCCAACGCCGCCGAGGCTGCCGCTGCGGCAAAGGAAAGCCAGCGCAAGATCGACGAATTCGCCGAGGCTGCCAAGGCCATCAACGGCCCTGCCGGCAATCCGGAGTGCGTATGGCTCGGCCGTCGCGTCGTGGCGCTGATGTGGCGCGACGATCTCGACACCGCGTTCCGTCATCTCGACCTCTATGACCGGTTTGGATGTCCCGGCGGCCACGTGCAGGCGACATTCCGTTGCCTGGTGCGGTTCGGCGGCGGTATCGATCCGAAGGTTCCGGACAGCCTGAACAGCCGCGTTCACGCCTGCTGGGTCAATCCGAATGCGCAGCCGCAAACGGCGGCGAACAACTCTCCCCCTGCTGCGGGCTCCGCTCCCGCCGCCGCGACACCTGCGCCGGCTCCCAGCGGGCAGCAGCCATCGACGCCGGCTACACCGCCTCCGGCCGCGGCGCCGGCCAAATAATTGGGAACGATCCGGAATATTTGCCGTTTGGGCTACGTATCGCCCTTAAAGGGCCATCGCGTCACACGAGTGGATAAATTGCGTGGCAAAGCTATGCTTGAATCGCCGCCATCTCGGCCGGATCTAGGGGACGGATCCGTTTCGCCAACAAGCTGCCCCCGTATGGTTTAGTCGCGATGCGTGCTGTCGTCGCCGTTTTGCTGATCGTCACTGCTGCGCATGCGGCGCTTTGGGGCGTCTTGCGCGAAAAGCGCGACGCTCCCGATTTTCGCGGTATCCTGCCGAGCGTTTCCTATGCGCCGTTCGACGGCAGCGGCCATCCCGACGTCGACAACATTCCAACCGCCGAGAAAATCCGTGCCGACATGAAGGTGCTGGCGCCGCTGACGCGCGCCATCCGCCTCTATTCGTCGACCGGCGGCGTGGAACTGGTGCCCCCGATCGCCAACGAGGCCGGCATCAAGGTCACGGTCGGCGCCTGGATCGACAAGCATGTCGACCGCAACGAGCGCGAAATGCAGGCGGCGGTCGAACTTGCCAAGCACAACAGCAACGTCAACGGCATCGTCGTCGGCAACGAAACCATCTACCGCGCCGATCAGAAAGTCGACGACCTCATCAAGCTCATCCAGAAGGTCAAGAGTCAGGTAAATGTTCCTGTAACTACGGGTGAAATCTGGAATATCTGGCTTGAACACCCGGAGCTGGCCTCCTCCGTCGACTTCATCGCCGCGCACATCCTGCCGTACTGGGAAGGCTTCTCCGACAAGCAGGCCGTGGATCAGGCGCTGATCATCTATCAGAAGCTGCGCGACGCCTTTCCCGGCAAGCGCATCGTGATCGCCGAATTCGGCTGGCCGAGCGCGGGCTACAATCTAAAGAACGCCGTACCCGGGCCGTTCGAACAGGCGGTGACGCTGCGCAATTTCGTGACCCGCGCCGAGTCCATCGGCATGGAATACAACATCGTCGAAGCCATCGATCAGCCGTGGAAGTATTTCGAAGGCGGCGTCGGACCCTATTGGGGCATTCTGAACGCCAGCCGCGAACCGAAGTTCAACTGGACCGGTCCGGTGGTCGATCCGGCTTACTGGAAGCTTGCCGGCATCGCGCTCCTGATCGGCGTGCTGCTGTCGCTCCCGATCCTGCGCCTCTACCGCCCCACCGTAATGCAGGCCGCCGTGCTGTCGGCCGCCGCCAACGGCGTGGGAGCATGGGTCGCAACCGTGTTCGCTTACTGGAACGGCCACTACTTCGTCTGGGGCTCCGCTTTCGCCATGACGCTGGGCCTGACCCTGCTGGTGCCGCTGATCCTGATCGCCATGGCGCGCATCGAGGAAATCGCCACCGTCGCCTTCGGCCATCGCCCGGTGCGCCTGCTCTCTCCCGAAAAAACCGCCGCAGCCGCGGTCGCAGAACGCAAATTCCCGAAGGTCTCGATCCACGTCCCGGCCTATTTCGAGCCGCCGGAGATGCTCAAGCAGACGCTCGATGCGGTCGCGCGGCTGGATTATCCGAACTTCGAGTGCGTGGTCATCATCAACAACACGCCCGATCAGGCATTCTGGCAGCCGATCCAGGATCACTGCCGCACGCTCGGCGAACGCTTCAAGTTCATCAATGCCGAAAAGGTACAGGGCTTCAAGGCCGGCGCGCTGCGCATCGCCATGGAGCGTACCGCCGCCGACGCCGAAATCATCGGCATCATCGACGCCGACTACGTGGTGCAGCCGGACTGGTTGAAGGACCTCGTGCCGGCGTTCGACGACCCACGCGTCGGCCTCGTACAGGCGCCGCAGGATCATCGCGACGAAGACCTGTCGCTGATGCACTACGTCATGAACGGCGAATATGCCGGCTTCTTCGACATCGGCATGGTCCAGCGCAACGAGTTCAACTCGATCATCGTGCACGGCACCATGTGTCTGATCCGCCGTGACGCCATGGACAAGGCGGGCGGCTGGGCCGGCGACACCATCTGCGAGGACACCGACCTCGGCCTCGCCATCATCGAGCAAGGCTGGCTGACACACTACACCAACAAGCGTTATGGCCACGGCCTGCTGCCCGACACCTACGAAGCCTTCAAGAAGCAGCGCCATCGCTGGGCCTATGGCGGCTTCCAGATCGTCAAGAAGCACTGGCGGCGATTCCTCCCCGGCGCGAGCCGCCTGTCGCAGGACCAGAAGCGCGAATTCGCGCTCGGCTGGCTGAACTGGCTCGGCGCCGAAAGCCTCGGCGTGCTGGTCGCCCTGCTCAACCTGATCTGGGTGCCGATCGTCGCCTTTGCCGACATCGCAATCCCCGACAAGATCCTGACGCTGCCGATCATCGCGGCATTCGTCGTATCGCTCGCGCACTTCCTCGCGCTCTACCGGCTGCGCGTGTCGATCAAGACGCCGCAGATGCTGGGCGCGATGATCGCGGCGATGTCGGTGCAATGGACGGTGTCGCGCGCCGTCGCCAACGGCATGATCACCGAACACCTTCCGTTCGCGCGCACCTCGAAGGGCGGCCTGTCGCGGATGTCGATCGAATTCCAGGCGTTCTGGGAAGCGGTCATCTGCGTACTGCTGCTGGCCGGCGCGGTGGTGCTGGTGGTGACCAACAGCTTCCGGCAGATCACCGAGATCTACATCTTCGCCGGCGTGCTGGTACTGCAGAGCCTGCCGTTCATGTCGGCGGTCGCGCTGGCGACGCTTGAGCTCTCGCGCATCAACTCGTTCGCCTTCTGGCGCCACGCCCGCATCCGCTCCGCGGAGCTGATCGGCCTGCGCCCGGTGCCGATGCCGACTGCCGTCGGCGCGCAGCGGCAAGTTACGTCGGACGTCGGACGGGACGGAAACTGAACGTTGCGGCATTCGGATATTGCTGCAACTCGACTCGAATATTCGATACCAACCGCCGGCACAATCGAGAGAATTCGCGATATCTCGGACCGGCAGGCTGTTCACAGGGGCTATTGACCCGCGCGGATCGGCCCCCTACACAGCGCGGCGAGTGAGCGCGTAGCTCAGGTGGTAGAGCACGTGACTTTTAATCATGGGGTCGAGGGTTCGAGTCCCTCCGCGCTCACCAATAAAATCAATAGTTTAAGTCGAAATTCCTAGCTCCAATAAAAAGTTCTTGTCTGCACTGTGTCTACAAATCAATTGAGATGACACGCATGAGGCCGCCGATATTCCCACCGCCGTCCGGCAGTAGCGATGCGCAGCAATATCTGAACCGCGCACGTCAGTTTCGGGAAGCGGCGATACGATTGCCCGACTCCCGAAGCGGAGAACAGAACTGGCCGAAATATGCGCTGGTGACCCATGCCATTGAGTTGACGCTGAAGGGCTTTGTCTTCCACTCGGCCAGCAGCAAGACCATACCCGACGAACCAAGGCAGCATGATCTGGTTGGCTGGTATGAAGCCGCTGTCAGGCTCGGGCTTGAACACGACTCGACCCTTGCCGAGAACATCGATTTTTTGAATGAACTCCACCGCACCCACTTCATGCGGTACCCGTCGCGGGCTGCTGGGGCGGTGCCCAATCCTGAGGTGATCGCGGACCAAACCGTGGATCACCTCCTTTTTGAGATAACCCGGGTCGTCAATCCTCGTTGACCGCGACCTTGCGCCGCCGATCGCGCGCGCTTATCTTTTCAAGTGCACGGATGGGGATTGGCCCCGCCGCTGATACTGGGCAGGAGGCCCACTATGCACCAAGACATTCTTCGAAATGTTGGCGAGTTTTTTTACGGTGAAGAGTGGCAAGCTCCATTGGCTCGCGACTTGCGTGTCAACGAGCGGAGCTTGCGCCGCTGGCTGGCCGGCACCGAGAACGTGCCCAAGGGGGTTTGGAAGGACCTCGGCGCAAAGCTCGAAGTCTACCAGAGGTCGTTCGGGATGCTGGTCGCTGCGGTCAATCACGCCGCTGAATTGGTGGAGGTCCACGGGTTCAAGGTATGGGACCATCGGGCCGGCGATATGGTCCAACCCAGGGGAAAGAGCACAGCCGATCGAATCGCCTTGATCGGCGGCACGATCATCCCGGGATCGGCAGAATGGCTTCCGTCGAAAGATGTGGACGCCGAAGGCCGGATGATCCTGAAGCCCCACCAGAAACAGCAAGCGACTGCGGCGGAAATCGAAGAGATGATCCTCGCGAGACTTGGCGTTGTCGGAGTACGCATCGGCGTGCACCGGGATCCCGTTTACGGATGGCACCCCACAGTATACACCACGCCGGAGCGCGCCGTGGGCACCCAGCAGGTGGTGGAGGGCATCGCGAACGAACTCCGCGGCGACTACGAGCTTTCCAACGATACCCCGCAAGTCGGTCGATCGCTCAGCGCCTTCGTCGCGCACGAACCACGCAAGGCATGATCTTCATCGGAGCCTGTGCCCTTGCCCGAAAAGGATCGCCAATTCCCGAACCCGCAATGAATCGGTCAGATCTTGTCGCCGAATAAATGGCGACGACTTGATCGAGTATATCGATTGCGTCAGGGCTGTCTGCGCCCTGTTCGTAAAGCCTGCGTAAGTGCTCCTCGATCCCGTCGGCCGCGTCGAGCATTCCTTGGTGGGCCTTGGCCTGATCTTCTCGAAGCCGCTTATCCATCTCCGGCCAGGTCGCCGAGATGTCCTTTACGGGCGGCGGCTTCTGATCGCGGAGCCGATCGATGAACGCTTGAATCTCGTCGAGCATATTTCCTCCGATGCGCGGGACCGTAGTCCCGCGCCCTACTCTCATCGTTCCATCCCGTCAAATTCTCCTACAACCTTTGACGATATGTTCGGCGCCACGGTCGTGTCCTAGTGGTGGTGTACCTCCGTAGAGCAAAGCCGCCCGGACGCGCGCTCCCAAATAGCGCCGTAGCGGGCGAGCGGCTTTGCGGTGCTTACCGGCAGTTTTCCAGTGGGACCAACGCGCGCTTCAACTTGATCCTACTTCGAAGAAGGGCGCTGAAGCGCTTGCGACCGTGACGGATGGCGCGGCATTTGGTGCTAGGGCCGGAAATGAATGAAGTCGACGCGGAAGAGGCCACCTCGTCGACTTAGTATGCAGGCTACGGACGGCGCCAAGCGGACACAGCCTGCGTCGAGCCTTGCAGCAAGTTGGCGCTGGCTTCAGCGCCGGCCGGGACATCCCCGTTTGTCTAACGCAGCAACGACCACGGTTGGTACGCATCGCCCTGAGCAAAGCTGCTCGCGGGTCGTCGGATCCATATCCCAAAGTGTCCAGCACCGCCTGGAACTGATCGCCAGCATTGGCGATCGGAGACTGCTCCGCCGGGCGGGGTGAGCTCAACCCGCCCGGCGAGCTTTATTGGCGAGAATCCGTCGGGAAGACCGCTTCCCATGGGGGAATCAGTTAAAAGCGAGAAATTAAGACTAAACTTTGAGGCACGTATGAATGGGCCTGCAATATTGGCGCGAACACTATCGTCGGCCAGCATTCGAGACCGCTATCGCAACGACTGGCAGTATCACTCGCGGAGTGATCATCACTCGAAAATTGCCTGCTGGGGAGTGATTTTTGATTTGATGGCCTCTACCCCGCTCTTGAGGCGTCACGTAGAGGTCGGCGCAGTTTGCTTCGGCATCAATCATGAAATGAGAGACTTCGTTCACGACCGGAAGAAGAATCTTGACCTCGTACTCTGCACGCCGGGCGGTGCGACCACGACTGAGACCTTGGCAAGTATGGGAAGAAGCTACCAAATCGAACTGACCGACGAAGAGCGGATCGTCTTTGACAAGCTTCCGCAACTCGTTCGTGCCCCTGTCGGGTCGGTAATCATGGCGCTTGAGGCCAAAGCTTGCATGACCGCGCATCAGCGTGCACTTCCTCGCCTGTACGACGAACTAAACTCGTCGCATCTCACCGTTCACGGAGCGAGTGATCAGGCAATCGCAGTCGCCTATACCATGGTGAATGTCGCGGAGAATTACCTTAGTCCAGATTTGAACAAGAAGAACAAGTTGTCAGATCCAGAGTGGAGTAAGCACAAACAGCCGCGCGACGCCCAGCTAGCGATCGACAAAATCAAGCAACTCCCGCGTCGATCAAAGGTAGGCGGTGTGGGCTATGATGCGATTTCGATCGTCGTCATAGATATGGCCAACGACGGGAGTGCTGTTAAGCTCGTGAGTGGACCGCCGGCGCCGCCCAAAGGCGACATATACAACTATGAAAACATGATTGCTCGGCTATCCGGCATCTACGCGACGCGATTTAAGGATCTTAGTTAGCTTGCCTCGGATTTGATTCTCTTCACACTCCCATATGATGATGACGCGATAACCTTCACGCCTAAGAAGTGTTATGCTTCGTGCGTCTCTGCGTCTATTGTCACGAAATTTGGCAAGCCAGAAATTCCGGTTTGACTTGGGTATTGTCGCTCTCAGGCAACCCTTGTGATGATGCCAGAAGCACCCATTTACGAAGACAGCCCAGCGTTTTGAGCGGTTCGCAAAATCGGGACTGCCGGGAAGCTTTTTTACGTTCTTGCGATAGTGGACCCCCAGATCGCGCAGCACGGTCGAGACGATCGTCTCAATCTTTGTACCCTTTTGCCTGATCCGCGCCATTCGTGCGGATGTTTCGGCATCGGGGCGCGCCGCCTTCATTCGGCAGCAACAGCGAACTTCGGGTTCTCAAGGGCGTCCATCCGAAAGAGATGCTCGCGAAGTCGATCTTGAAAGCCGTCCGCAAAGCGCAGCTTTGCTCGCTCGGTCCTCGAAAGAAATCCCCGCGTAGCACGCGCCGAAAGGGGTTTTCCATCGTGACGGAGAAACTGCGTTAAGGCGGGTCGCGCTTCCCATTTTGGATAGGAATTGATTCGAACTGCATATCGGCCGTTGCCGTCATAGCGTGCCGCTGTTGGCCACCTGCCACTCGCAGGAAGTGCGCCATCTCGATCGGCGTCATACTTGCCGGGTCGAGCTAGACGTTTGCCCAACCACGCTGCAACCGGAACTGTGACGGCGTTCCCCGCGAGCGACCAGCGAAGCGAAGCACGAGAAACCTGTTCTGCCGGACGGGTCCAGTTCTCCGGAAACCCTTGAAGGCGCTCTGCATCCCGAATGTCGGGTGTAATGACATCCCCTGATGGCAGTAAGATCGCGGGTGGAGAAGCGATCCCAACGGTCGAGCCATTCTTCAATGTAGGAATCGAATCGGGGGCCCACCCGAGACCACGTATTCCTTCGGTCCAATAGAAGCCGTGAGCATACGCATCGAGATTGGTTGGGAGCACATTTGGCTCAGCTTCGTCCGTCAGAATGACCGAAGCAGGATCGACATCAGTCGTAGTCGCGACGAAAAGCACACGCTCCCGCCGTTGTGGCAAGAACGAGAGACTATTCACGACGCGATAAGCCCAGCGATAGCCGCGCTCCTCAAATGCTTCGACCAGGGTGCGCATGCCGCTTCCCTTGTCGAGTTGCAACATGAATGAAACATTCTCAAGCACGACCCATGGCACGCGCCGTCGGTCGAGCAGACGGAAGATTTCACCCACTAGCCCAGACCGAGAGCCTCCAATACCCAGAGTTTGGCCTGCCTGGCTAAGATCCTGGCAGGGAAATCCGCCTGCTATCAGGTCGACTTCCCTCGGCAGGGTCTTGAGGTCTCGAACGTCCCGCTTACAGGGAACGTCAGGCATCCTCGCCGCGAGGACGGCACGAGCGGGTTCCCAAATTTCGCAAAGCAGGCTCGGCTCATGCCCCGCCGCAGCAAGGCCCCGCTCCAATCCCCCAACGCCGGCGAATAATCCCGCGACCTTCACTTCCAACCCCAACTCAGCGAATCGAGCACCACCCGTTTGTCAGGTTAACACTGTTCTCATTTCGTTCCCAATCCGTCAATCCAACCTGCACGCCAAAAATGTGCCATTTCCTCCGTTCTTAACAAGAAATGGTGCCTGAACTGCCTGAAGTTGGTCCGCAATTGCGGCCATTGGATTGAAGGCAACTGACCCCACGGGACTCCACGATCCGACGCCCTGATCGAAGAAAATCGTCCCTTCTCCTCGAGCGGTACGGAAACTGAGCCGACGACGGTGAGCGAGATCCTGGTGTAGTCCCAGCCTTGCTGTAGCGGACACCCCCTTGAGCAGATGTTCAAAAACAACTGTACGAGAATCCATGTCTGCCCAATCATCTTTGACCGTCGTTCCCATCTTTGGGCGACGTTGGTCACGGCGTTGCAGCAGAGTGTCTACGACGATCTCAGTGTTCTGATCGGAAAAGCCTCTCAACAGCTCGGAAACAAGCCTTACTACGAGAGGACTGAAAAGATACCGATCTGAGTACCGCAGTTCGATGCAGGGCTCTGAGAGCACGGCTGCGAGAGTATCGTTCCGCCCCGCGATGATAGCCTTGAGCCGCTTTCCAAAGCCGTCCACAGGCCCATCAAGTTCAGCGCCGACTTCGAAGATGGCTTCACGTATTCTTTCGACAAGCAACGTGTGAGGATCGATATTCCCCGTGCTTTCGGGCGCCGCTTCCAGGTTGCCTCGGACGACGGGAGCCTCTGTGGTGCTCGCCCAATTCAGGTCGATGGAATAAGCCGACCGATCAAGCGATCGCCACGCGGTGATTTCTCGTCCGGCCTCGGTGACCACCGCAAGGAAGTCCTCGTTGCCCGGAGACATATTCCGGAGTGAAGCTCTCGCCCTTTCGAGCCAAAGAACAACTCTCCGG
This sequence comes from Xanthobacteraceae bacterium, assembly GCA_024508855.1. Lineage (GTDB taxonomy): Bacteria > Pseudomonadota > Alphaproteobacteria > Rhizobiales > Xanthobacteraceae > 62-47. The sequence goes on along the minus strand of JANINJ010000026.1, from coordinate 68,322 downwards.
CGAGTAACTGCATCCGCTTGCTGCAAGATCGCCCCGTTCACTTCGACCGACGCACTGCGCCCACGGGCACCCCACCGCTCTACGACGGAGGCGGCGGGCCATCGTTCAAAGTCCCACGCACTTGGGTCACCGTGCAATATCAGCGTTAGGTCGGCCGCTGGGTTTGTTGAGATCAAATCGTTCAGCGCGTCCGCAAGGGCAGCCGACTCGTACACCGTCTCCACCCCAAACAGGCGATGCTGCTCAGGAAGTGAAATGCGCGAGAGTAACTGCGCCAGCAACGCATAGGCACTCAAGCGATCCGTGCCTTCTACTGTGTGCTGCGCATCCGGCGCGAGAACGCAACGCGGACAAACCCGCACCGCATCTCGGTCTCCACATCGACCTATTGCCGAGCAGTCGAGGAAAGTAAGCGCCTCCCTCAAATAAGCCACAGGGTCACGCGCGATCACGGTCGAGAAACCCGCTCCTCCGCTGGCCCTGTCGAATATCACCGCGCTATAAGAATCCGCGCCGCGGTTATTTGGCGCAGCTGGCGCCGCAAAGCCCATTTCGTCGGCGTCAATGCCCAGCTTCTTGGCTACGGCTTCACGTAGCGCGAGAGCGATCGTCAACGCAACGTCCCTCGAACGACAGTCATAGAGCTGGATTTCGCAGACGTCCGTCCGTATTTCGTGCCCCAAATTGAGATTTCGTACGACCGCATAGGGCGAGTATTCCGGAGCGCCAGTACAGGTTTGACCATCGGCCGCCATTGGCGCACCTCTCAGCGGCCTGTGGCCTGTTAGGCCAGGCCCGCCAGACGCCACTGTCTCGGCTTCAGAACGGCCGCAATGAAGACAGACTGCATACCCGTGTCCATGATCCCCCGGATTGAACCAAAAAATCGTTCCGTCCGCGCTTGCACGCACGCGGCCGATGTCAGGGTCTGGCAGTGAGCGCCACGGCGCCTCTCGCGCCGAAACCCACGGGTCTATAACCCTCGAACCGCCGAGATCAGATGGATCATCGTGCACCTTAAACCGAACATCGACCGAAAACCCTCCAGGACTTAGATACCGGATCGGCGTGAAGCTACTCGATCCGCACTCGATGCAGGGCGTTTGACCAACGGCGGACGGTTTCGAGCTCAGGGCGCCGCAGGTTCTACAGGACCACATCGTTCTCAAGCTTTGTATCTCGCGAAGGCCATCTTGTGATATGGGCCTTTGCCAGTTGAGAGTGACGCCTCCAGACTCGCGAACAACACCATCTACAACGATCCCACGGCCTGGCGCGTATTCATAGATACCCACTTCGCGTGACCGCGACGGATAACCCCGACCGAAGCTCTGCTCTTGCGGCGCCTCCCCCTCCTCAACTCGGCGCGCTCGTGCCGCTCTCTCGCTGGCTGTCTCGGTTACGAATTGAACGACGTCGGTTGGGAAGCCATAGGATGGAAGAAAGCCTCTGCCGGCCAACTCACCTAGTAGATACCCTCTCTCCAAACGAAGTCTCTGAACTTCTCGCGCCCTGTTGATTGCCGCGAGTTCGACATCTCCAGCCAAGCCCCCTGGGGTGGCAGGCGCCAGCGCCTGCCATTCAGCCTGAATCTCGGAGTGGATCCGATCCATACGAGCTCTCAGCACTTCAACGAGATCCCAACCCGGCCGGACGGGAGTACCGGCCAGCAACGATGTCAACTCGTCCAACAGCGCCGGAGTCGAAGGCACGGTATCGAGCCAAGCCATGAAGGCCGAGGCCGGTGGTGGATCAGTCGGTGCGTTCGCCTCCGCCGCGAGACCAAAAAATGCCTGATTGGTCAGCTTATGCAATTCCGATCCAAGGCTTGAAAGGTACTCCGACAAGAGAAGTGCAGCGGCATGACGCGTTGCGATGGTCGGGCTGTCAAGACTCACCCGAGGCGTTCGCACCTGACGTTGGAGATACTCCATTGGATTCGAAATCGTCATTTGGTCCAGTGGACGATTCTTGCAGAGCGTAAGTCCTACTGCGATCGGCTGACGCTGCCGCCCTGCCCGACCAACGCGCTGGCGATAATTCGCGATCTCTGGCGGTGCATTCGTATTCAGCACCGCCTCGATGCTGCCGATATCGACACCCATTTCCATGGTCGTAGAACAGCCAAGAACATTGATCCTACCGGCCTTGAACTCTCTCTCATACCGGCGGAGTGCTGTACTCGGCTGTTGTGCGGAGTGTTCCGCCGCGCGTATCCAAGGCGAGAATTTCGCCGCACGGTCCTGTTGATCGCCCCATCTTCCAAGACTTCGAAGCGACACAACGGTCGGATCAAGTGCCAGCCAGTTGTCGATCCGGTCTTCGGTCACGATCTGCCCGACCGAATCCCGACGCCAAGAGTATGGCAGGCGTGGCATTGTAATGGGTGTCGCGACGGGGTGAACCCCGTCGATGTCATAGGGGCTTCGTCCTCGAATGGTCGTGTCCAGCACCCTTCTCGTTGTTGGACACCAGAATGCCCTGTCGACTCGAGCAACAGCGAGATCTCCCAGCCGCAAACGGAATCCGTTGTCCGAGGTAGTCAAAAAACGAAAGAGTGCTCGCCAAGCAGCCGTGAGTACTTCGTCCACGCTGTCCTTGTCAGTGCGACTGTCAGGATCGAGTTGCAGGGCCTGAAACAGAAGCCGTACTACGCGCGTTAGTCGCGGGCCCTGCGCGTTTGGCCAAAGACGCACATATCGGCTTGATTTTTCCCCAGGGCTCCACGGTTTGACCTCGATATGGCTCTGGCGTCGGTCTATCCAACTCAACCACCATCGTGGAAAGTCGAGCGCGACGTTCGTCCGCAAGAAGTGCGTGACCAAGAGGCGAAGTAGATCGCGCCAATCCTCATCGGTCATACCAATGCGCTGCGCCACAGGAGGCACTCGCGGCTCCGCGCGGTCAATCCCAGGTAGTTCAAATCGGAATAATCCGAGCGTCTCCGCGGAGTTCGCACGGACTGGCCGTCTCATCGCTTCTCGGTACAGCAGAAATTCTGCGAGTACCTCTGGATCTTGAAAGCGATCGTCTCGATTAGTTGTGGTCCAAAGGTCTCTCAGGAAAGTATTGACCGTGGTGTGCGCAGCTAGCCTTTGCACCAGTTCACGCCACCGCTTCGCACCGCCATCAAGCATCGCCGATCGCTGGCGCTCGAAGTCATCTGCCAATCGGGCGAACTCTGGATCGTTCGGAAACTCCCTGAGCCGCGCGATTCTTGCGTTCAGCGCTTCGAGCTCTTGTTGATTGACCGGAGGGGCCTCTTGCACGAACTGATAGATGAATGATCGTACAAACATCCGCTCAGACGCGATCTGGACGTTGGCCGCATGCCTCGCCGTACCCTGGCGGGCATCAGTAAACGTGATGAGACGACGCCCATCGAACGGAAGTGGCTCGGAAGCATCGAGCTCCGGGGACAAGTCTGCGAGAAAGCCTGGGGTGATTTGAGCCATCAGGAATGGCGCACCTGCTACCACCGGGCGCATTGCACCGCGACTTGGATCGAACCGATTTGGCGCGCGCGTGCAACACGCGCATTCCAGGATGTCCCGACTTGCAGCGAACGTTACATTTGCATTCCCGTCCAATCTTCCCGTTTTCAAATCCAGATCCAGTCGACGTGACCCAGGTTTCGGGGGATAGGTTAGATATCGGCGTGAAATAAGCGCGGGGGCATCTATCGCTGCCCCATCATCGTCCTCTGAATCTTCACTTGGGTCCTCTCGCTCGAGCGTCTGCTCGAACTCATCCTCATCGTCACCTTCGCTCCATGCAGCAATTCGGGAGCCACCATCAAGCTCCTCGGCTCTCAACGCTCCGTCGCCACACAGCTGGCAACAGACCCACTCCAACACAATTGACCCGCAATACAGACAATGTTCGCGAGCCTCCGAGAAAATCGCTCCGTAGTTCCAATCAGAGCCGTCCGCTCCCTGTGCAGGACTCTTTGAGCAGTTGGGATTTATGCACGTCCAGAGCCCATTCACCGTCCGATGAAATAGGTGAACTCGGTTTGGTAGAATGGAATCTCCGCCGATGGCAGCCATCGCCGGGTCGGCCTGGGGATCCCTCGCCCTGGCCGCTTCCACGAGAAACCTTGTCGCATCGCTCTGTCCAACACCGAGCGCCGCCGTTTCGCGAGCCCAAGCACGCCAGGAATAGATTTGGCCGGACCGAAGCTCTTCTCGCACGGCTCGCAATCTCTTCGATTCGGCCAGTATTCGACCACTCTCCAGCGGATCAAACTCGGAGAGGTCGTTTACCGGAATCTGACCACCCTCTTGAGAGGTCGGCATCAGCGGTAGGGGCGCGCGATAACCTTCAACAACGTCCACGGCGTCACGTGGCGCGCCAGAGAGATTGCAGAGAAAATCATGGAGCTCTGCCCTCGCATTGGCTCCGCCTATGGTGGCGGAGGTCGCCACATAGCGAATCTGATCGGGCGTTCGGCCAAATGCGAGCGCAACGCGGCGCAGAAGAAGCGCAATCTCCGCAGCTTGCGCTCCCATGTACGAGTGAGCCTCGTCGAGAACGATGAAGTCCAGCGTGCCCCGAGACAGCGCCGGGATCGGCGCATCAACTTGACGGATCAGCATGTATTCCAGCATCGTGGCATTTGTCACGAGCACTGGTGGCGGTGAGGCGCGTAGCGCGGTGCGGTCGCCAACACGCCACGGCCGCTCGGCTCTCACAGAAGCTCGGGCCGTTTCAGGCGTTTCGCCATTGTAGAGGCAATACCGCAGGCTGCCTCCGAAGGGTGCGAACCAGCGTTCCAGCCGCTCCTCCTGGCTGCTGATCAACGCGTTGAGCGGATAAAGCAACAGAGCGCGCACGCCCTCCAGCTGCCTTTGGCCCCCATCGGACAACCTAATGAGCCGATCGAGAATCGGCGCGAGAAAGCATTCGGTCTTACCCGAACCCGTGCCGCTGGACACAATCACCGAGCGTGGATCGGCGGACGTCAGGCGTTTCCAAGCGTCCGCCTGGTGAGCATATGGCGGATACGATACCGAATTGAGCACGTCGATCGTTCGACGATCGAATAACCCTTGGTCAAGTCCGGACCATCCTCCCTTCAATGGTAGCCAGGGGAAAGCACCTTCCACGAACGGCTCGGCAATCAGGGAGCCGGGGCTACCGGCCGACGCCCCCCAAACGCTACGCAGGTAACTCGCCAGGGTGCGAGAGCGTGGACGCAACATTCCGATGATGGCGTCAGCTGCCTGCTCCGGCAACCGCGTCATCATGCGATCGAGATCAATCATGCCCGCACCTTCTCAGCGCTCGCAGAGCTGCGAAGCGCTTCGTCTAGCCCCATTGGAAAGACCGTTTCGAAATACTCAGGATCGTACAGCCACGCGTCACGACTACGCCGTAGTTCGTCTTGCTCAAGCCTAACTCTTCCGCTCGCATGATCGGCGACGAGCAGCGGCGCCGCGATAACCTCGGAAAAATTCGAGTTGTAAGGCTCGAAGTACGGTCGCCTAGAGAGCAGGGTTTTCGAGCTGAATATGCTTTGCGGAGGCAATGTATCGTCATCATGCCGGCCGATCAGTCGATCCACTTCCCGCCGAATCCCATCGCGACGAGGGGACTGACGAAAATTGAGCGTTGTTCCATCAATCGTCTTTCTATGTTTGGCCATTTCCGCAGCGACACAAACAAGAAAGACGAATTTTGCATGTGCCGACAACTCGGGCCTCAGATTGACGATATCATCAAGGGCACCACTTATGCTTCTAATCCCAGCTGCGCTCTCGATTCCGACAGCAGCGAGCTTCTCGCCTATCTGCTTCAGGCGAAGCGAAAACGCTTCGAGCCAATCCCCAACGGAGGTGGAGCACCACAAAAAGGGCAGCTCCCGCTGCAGATCGAGCAGCGCGGCGCGTTCTGCCAGCGACTCGCAAGAGGCGAGCAGCGAGACGGCGAGAGGGGGGCAACGCCCGAGTAACCTCAATGCGTCAACGGAGGAAATCGGCAGCCCCTCCTTCCGTGAGAGCACGAGAAGATCCATGATCATTCGAAGCTCGCGCATGGAAAGCTGATCGGGCTTCGAATACGCGTGCAAAAGCGCGTTCAGACGTACACCAGATGCCTCAATCTCGATCGCTCGCTCCAAGGCCGTACTCTCAGCCTCAGCCGTTGACCTCCTTCCTTCCGACGGGACAATCCTCGGCCTAATCTTGGGTCCTTGTCGCCGCCGCCCAAAAATCAACCACGGCCCGGGCGGCAGTTTGGTCGCAAGCTCCGATCGCATGACTGCCTGGCTCGCGGGAGCGTCAACGTCGATTGTGCCGGCCGCAGGGCGCGTTAGACAAAATGCATGGACATCAAGTCGGTTCAGGATACCGAGCGCGGCGAATGCATTTGGGGGTGGTGCATTGAAGGGATCGATCTCGTCATCATACCAGCGAACATCTGCTATGTGATCGCTCGCTCCGAGGGCGGAGAGACGGACTCGAGCATCCAGGTTTTCCGAACTACCGAGCAACTGATTAATGGTGTCGGCAAATGCTGAAAGCGGCACTTCTCCCGAGATGGTCCTGGAGACTGAAATGCGCTGAATATCGTTTGCGCGCAATTCCATGCACAGAGAAACCTCCCGTGTTGCTATCAGCCGGAGCCCTTTCAGCGCGTCGACCGATAATGTCATCCTTGACCGCATGAGGAAATCGTTCTCATCGACTATTCGCAGCTCATAGCTCGGGTCTGCAAAAGTCACTTGGAGTTCGGCATCCCATCTGAGGTAAAGCGTTATTGTTGCTGCTTTTGTGGGTACTCCGAGAGCAATGACAGCGTGCTCGCCTTCCAATCGGACGTTCAACTTATCCTCGGCGCGAGCCGCAACGATACGAGTCTGCACGTCTGCAATACGGAGCGCGCGATTTCGGCGGTCCACTTCGATTGTGAAACTTGGCGAGACGATAGATGCGCCTATCGCATAACGCAGCTCGCCGTCTTCGATGATGGCCAGGTCCACGTCACCCCAAGGTTTACCCTTGTCGATCGGATGCCAAATCCCTCTTCCGCGCGGGCGCCAATGAAGCGACTGGCGGCGCGGGGTCGACAAATGGTTTTCGCGTTCGATCCACACTTGGGGAACGCCAAGAAAGACCGGCTCTCGCACGCTCGGCACGAGGCCTCCGACGAGGACCAAGCGACCGTCGACCTCACGTTCGGCGGCGGTACGCCATATCCAACGCGTCCCACCGAGCATGATGCTGGCGGTTCCTTGGAAGCTGATGACGCGATGGTCGGATCCAACGCAACGTCCAAGGTCGGTAAAACCGTCGGAGAATGAGACCGAATGGAAAGATTCTTCTCGGATTGCGAGTGCGAGCACGGGACGACCTGTTTGGGCCGGCGAAGTTCCTAACACTCGCAGGCTCTTGGGCGCGCCGTCCTCGCTCACTTGCTCGACCTGAAGAGCAATGATCGGGTGAAGCAGCGAGTCTCCGCCAGGCGCAATGAACTCACCGATCGTACTATTTCCGGATTGCACGAGGAGACGCGCTTCGTTTGCCAAAGCAAGAGGAGCTTCAAAGGTCGTGACGAACCGCCGAAGTTCGTGCACCGGCTCGTCATCGGCCTCGACCGTTTCGATGGCCGCCACGGCTACGAGTTCGTCACAGAACGGTGGCCGCGGAAAGATTCGAACTCGACGACCATTTCGCACGGCGTCACTAACGCTAGGAGGTAGTCGCTTCAGGTCAACATTGCCGGACAATCCAAGTGACGCTCGGGGATGCCATCCATCATCGGACAGAACGAGATTGCGAATTACATCCAGGGCGGCTCCAGGATCTTCGCGCAGCCGAACAATCTCCTCCACCATCGTACGGATGTCTTCGCCTTCCACGTCGAAGGGAAGCTCATGGCGCCAGTTAGGTCTCGTCTGATCGAGGTAGTCGACCGGGTCGCTTCCCCGCTCCTGCTGTGCGGGCAGGCAAACGCGCAGCTCTACGATCTTCTCGCACAGTTCAGTGGCTGGCTCGAACAGGGCTTGGGCCAACCGATCCGACACGCGCCAAGCTTCTGCGCCAACTGAATCCCGAACGGAAAAACCTTTCTCCGCGCATCTCACCGCATTCTTGAGCCATGACGCAATCCGCGGATCTTCTCGAACCGAGGCTACAGGGAAACCGGCCTCTCTTACGATTGCAAGGAGCCGTTCGCTGCCTCTTGGTTCTGGTCGCCGCCACGCGGTCAAACCAGAACTCACTAGGTTCTCGATGTCTCGGTATTGGATCCGAGCATGAGGTCCATACTCGTAGCCAATGCTCCCTAGCGGCCGAATCCAATCCCAATGACCTCCGCTCCGCTCACGCCGGAACCATTCAGCCACATAGGCGACGACAAGCGCAGCGCCATGCCGGTCGAGAACTGCTGACGGACCAAAACGCCTTAAGACGTCACAAACGTGCTCGTAGTCGGTGCGTTCGAACCGATAAGCATACAACGGTCGCGCATCAGGATGGCTTAGCCCCCTCGCCGCAATCAAGGCCTGAAACGCTGCCTTAAGCTCCCCCGGGTCTCCCACCGTTCCCCCAACTTCGGGGAGCACTTTTTAATTTCATCGATCGATCGCCCCCAACGAGCTAGCGTACAACTTTGACGAGAAGATTCAATGGCATATCGCCTTTCTATAGACGAAAGACCAATCTCAAGAACTCATAAGGAAAAAACTTCAGGTACGGAAACACCTGCAACCGCCATCGCTTTGCATTGTGCTTTTCCGGCTCAATGGATAGCCGGCACGCTGCTACAGCCCGCGCTTCAATTGGGGCGACCTAAAATTCCAATCTCTCCCCCAGAGCGCCGAATGCTCTGTAGGGCGCCGATGAAAGCGTCCAGCGCGGCCATTCGCGCTGCTATGGCCGATCAATATGCGCATCCCGGGCAAGCTTCCTGCGAGAGCCCATGGCCGACACAGAGCCGTCGCATACTCCTCGCCACTAATGCCTACCCCCTCCTCGGCGCAAGCCATCAGCCTGCCAAGCTCGAGTATTGAGCCCGAAAGGCTCACTCGGCCGCTTCGCCTCGCTTGCAAGACAATGGCATTCCTGATTTGGAAAAAGGCCGATTTCACTGGTCCGGGTTTGTCACACCCATGTCCATCAAAATACTGAGTAAAAGAACATTCTTCGGGACCGGACGGGGGATGGCCCGCTTTCGCCGGCGTCGGCAATCCGCTAGAGATTCTGCATGCGTACCTCGGAATCGCGGGAACCGGACGCTTTGAGCCGGGGCGCTTACAGCGCCTCTGAGGGCTTGCGTCTTTTAAACTTCAGCCGCGGATCGACCCCTGTACGTCATGTTTCCCGGAGCACCGTGGCGCGGTGGCTCCGCGGGTATGACTTTGGCAATGAAGAATCCGGCGGTCATTCCGAACTTCTGTGGCGGCCAGACTACTCCAACGATGACGATCTGATCGAGTTCAGCTTTCGCGACCTAATTGAACTGAGGTTCGTGAAGGCCTTTCGCGACATTGGACTTGGCCTGCCGACCATCCGCGAGTGCTATCAGCGCGCGGCTGAGGAGGTCCACGACGAACGCCCCTTCTCAACCCAGAAGTTTCGAATTGACGGTAAGACGATCTTTCTGGAAATCACCGAAGGAATTCAGGAAGCCAAACTCGTCGATCTTCGACGTCGGCAATCGGGCAAACGCCAGATTACACTACCGGGACTACCCACCGGCATGACAACGAGGAGCCCGACGATGTTCACTTGCACTCCCGTCAATGAGACCGAACCACAGGCCTTCACCTGCCTGTGCCACAGCCCGGCCTTTGCCCGTCTCAATGACATGGTGGAGCGACGGTTCTCCCGGCGCTCGTTCCTGACCGGCGCAGGCGCCGTCGTCGGCGCAGCAGCCTTCTGGCCGAAGCAGGCATCTGCCGCCATTCCCGATGCGCCGAAGTCCCCGATCGCCTTCACCAACATCAAGCTGTTCGACGGCAAATCGGGCAAGCTGATCGAAGGCAAGCGCGTCGTCATCGAGGGTAACAAGATCAAATCGATCGAGGAAGCCGCGTCCCCACTCGCTGCCGGTTCGGAAACCATCGACTGCGGCGGCCGCACACTGATGCCCGGCCTGATCGACGCCCATTGGCATTCCATGATGGCTGCGGTGCCGATGATGGACCTGATGACGGCAGACATTGGCTACATCAACCTCGTGGCCGCCGAGGAAGCCCGAAAAACGCTGATGCGCGGCTTTACGACTATCCGCGATATGGCGGGTCCCTCCTTCGGCCTCAAGCGCGCCATCGACCGCGGATTGAATCCCGGCCCCCGCATCTGGCCGTCGGGCGCGATGATCTCGCAGACAAGCGGCCATGGCGACTTCCGCCTGCCCTATGAGGTGCCGGCACAGATCGATGCCTCGCTCACCCATGGCGAAGCTGCCGGTGCCGGAATGATCGCCGATGGTGTGGACCAGGTGCTGAAGCGCACGCGTGAGCAACTGATGCTCGGCGCCAGCCAGATCAAACTCGCTGCGGGAGGCGGCGTGGCCTCGAATTTCGATCCGATCGACGTCAGCCAGTACACCGAACCGGAATTCCGCGCCGCCGTCGATTGTGCCGAGAACTGGGGCACCTATGTCACCGTCCACGCCTATACATCGCGCGCCATCCAGACCGCGATACGCGGCGGCGTGCGATGCATCGAACATGGCCAGTTGATGGACGAGGACACGGCGAAAATGATCGCCGACAAGGGAATCTGGTTTTCCTCGCAGGCCTTCATCGAGAACGAATTCTCCAATTCCTATCCTGAAGGATCGGCAAACCAGGCAAAGCAACGCACGATGTACGCGGGCACCGACACGGCTTACGGTCTGGCCAAGAAGTACAAGCTCAAAACAGCTTGGGGCACGGACCTATTGTTCAACCCCGCGATGACCAAAAATCAGGGCGCGATCCTGACGACGATGTCGCGCTGGTACTCGAACGACGAGATCCTGGTAATGGCGACCGGCACCAATGCCGAGCTTCTCGCGATGTCGGGTCCGCGCAACCCCTACCCCAACAAGGTTGGAGTCATCGAGGCCGGCGCCTATGCCGATCTGCTGTTGATCGACGGCGATCCGATCGCCAACATCAAGCTGATCGCCGATCCCGAAAAAAACCTGAAGATCATCGTGAAGGACGGGCGCATCTATAAGAACACGTTGGCTTGAGAGTTACCTGAAATAAAAGCCGCGCTGAGGAGACATTCAGCGCGGCAAGTCAAGGGACGCTTCCGAGGGAGGAGATATGATCTCCGACGCAACGGATAGCACTCTCCCGGATCGTCGGGTGTGAAGCGGTTCACACCGAAGCGATTTTGCGGCGTCATCTCATACGTGCGACCATGACGTCGGCGACACCTTGAACATCCCCAATGTTGGTGCAGGGCTTTTGGGCCGAATTCGGAGAAAGGATCGATAGATGCTCTTCAAGGGCCAGTGTCACTGCGGAGCCATTCGTGTCGAGCTTGCGACCGACCGGCAGCCAGCCGACCAGGTCCTCGGCGCATGTCAATGCTCGTTTTGCCGCAAGCATAATGCGCGGGCATTCTCCGATCCCAAGGCGCACCTGACGTTGACGGCTGCGGACCCACAGCATCTTCAGCGCTACAGGTTCGGTCTCAAGACTTCCGATCAGATTATCTGCCGACAATGCGGCGTCTATGTCGCAATGACGCTGACCGACGGAGGCAAGGTGTGGAGTGTCCTTAACGTCGATACGCTCGACGATCGCGCGCTATTCACGCGCACGGCCGAGGCGCGCAACTACGACGCCGAGGATGCCGAGGGACGCATCGCCCGCCGAAAGGCTCGCTGGTGTCCGACGACACTGGTTGGCTGGCCGACGCCTGTTTCCGGGTAGGCCGGAGCGTCGCCCCAGCTGTCGATGGATCAATCGCAAACGTCAAATCGCCCTCGCAGCCACAGCGATGCGGCGACGACATTGTTGCTCGTCAATCAGCGGGCCGCGATGGCGCATTTAACACCATCGCTTCGCTGGCCGATTGCTGCGACCTTACAAATGCAACCCGACGATCGCCTCGTCCGGCACTGTCCGTTCCTCCCGGGCCGGCATCTCGGCCGGATCGGCGGGCAGTTGCAGTACGATGACGCGCTGTCCGGGCATCAGATCGGTCACCATCACCATGACGCCGTTGGCAAACTCCAGCGCGTCGTGATGCCGGTTCGGATCGTCGGTGTTGATCTGGCGGAAGCGTGCCAGCCGGTCGCCGATCCTCCGGTGGAAGACCAGCCCGTCGCGCATCACTTCATTTTCAAACGCCAGTTCCGTGCCCGGACGCAGACAGACCGCCATTGTCGGATCATTCTCGGAGGCAAATCCGCGCGTCGTCGTATGGGGAAAGGTGCTTGAGATCAGCGATTCTCCCACCTCGGCCGGCCGTGTCGCGACCGCATGAAGGCTATATTCACACATGGTGCGCTCCTGGGAATAGCCACCCAGCACCCCCGCAACGTTCTTCCGTAACGTTGGTTGCGCGCGCGAATCAAAAAAGACGCGACCGGCAATCGGCCTGCCTTCAGCCTATCCTGCGGCCGGCCACAGGCTCACAGGAAGGTTGACGCCCCCTCCCTAACCTCTTCGAATGCAGGGGCTTTGCTGTCGGCCGTGGGAAACCCGGAAACGCCCTTGCCGTCAGGAACGGGTTGCGATTGGATGAATCTGCCGGGTGGCCGATCTGATCAGCTGCCCGAACACTCAAACCGATCGTTCCAACCCAAGTCTCTTCCCTTCGATAATGCGAGAAAATTGATCATGCGGATTACGCTTGTCGGCTCGCGCCACTTCGGCGTGACGACTTTGGACATGCTGCGCAAGCACGGCGTCGAGATCGCGCGTGTCGTGGTCGCCGATGCCGATGATCGCCTCGCAACCTCCGCCCGCGCAGCAGGCATCGAGACGACCGTGCAAGCCGACCCGAAACTCGTGGTGGCAAGCGAAATCGCGCCGAACACCGACCTGATCGTGACGGCCCATAGCCATGCCCGCATCAGCAAGGAGGCGCTGGCGACGGCGCGCTTCGGTGGCATCGGCTATCATCCGTCACTGCTGCCGCGCCACCGTGGTATCGCAGCCGTGGAGTGGACGATCCGCGAAGGCGATCCGATTGCCGGCGGCACGATTTACCACCTCGCCGATCGCATGGACGCCGGCGCAATCGCCGCGCAGGACTGGTGTTTCGTGAAAAAGGGTGAAACCGCCCGCGAACTCTGGGAGCGTGCCCTCGCTCCGCTCGGGCTCAGGCTGCTCGCCCAGGTGATCGACGATGCCAAGGCCAACGGCCGCCTTCGTGCCGTGCCCCAGGACGAGCAGTTCGCCACCAATGCACCGAAACTGGGCTGACCCGAAGAGCAAGAGCGGGTTCACGGCCTGGAACAATTCGTTGCCGAATTTGTTCACATATTTGGATGTAGATGGTCGTGGATGCGGCATTGCAGCAAAATTTCGTCACATTAAGCGGCAACAAGCGCGCCATCATGACATCAGGGATATATTCAATGCGTTTTGATCGCTTTCGCGCGCTTTTTTGCGGCTTGGCCATCGCCGGTGCCACCGGCATCGCCACTCAGTCCGCTTCGGCACAGACGCCGTATGACGGCCTTTGGAATGTGACGATCGTCACCAATACTGGAAATTGTGAGAAGCACGCACAGTATCCTCTTACCGTCACCGACGGTGTGATTTCAGCTCCAGGCGCTGAAGTCTCCGGTCGCGTTGGCCCCGCCGGCCTCGTCAAGGTCTCTATCCAGGGTGCCTACGCCAACGGTCAACTTAGTGGTAAAACCGGTTCCGGCAAATGGAACGGCGCCTCCGGCGGCATTCCGTGCAGTGGCCGCTGGGAAGCCTCCCGTCAATAAGGAAATCATCACATGACTTGGGCCATCGTCGAAGGTAACGCTACCGGACTGCGCCGTTGGGCGCTCGGAGCCGCGATCGGCGCAAGTGCCCTCGTCGGAATGGCTTCCGTGGCCTCGGCGCAGTCGCCGGGTGCTTTCAGCGGCATGGCCGGCGTGTGGTCGGGAAGCGGCTCCGTGGCGCTCGACAATGGCCAGAGCGAACGCATCCGCTGCCGCGCGACTTATGCGGTCAGCCGCGATGGAACGGGTCTCAACCAGACCCTCACCTGCGCCAGTGACAGCTACAAGTTCGACCTGAAGAGCAATGTGCTGGCCAAGGGCGGCGCGCTCAGCGGCAACTGGAGCGAAGCCAGTCGCAACGTCAGCGGAAGCCTCGAAGGGCGCGCCAGCAACGGCCATTTCGACGTCGTGGTCAGCGCCCCGTCATTCACGGCCAATCTGTCGCTGACCACCCAAGGCAACAAGCAGAAGGTCACCATCCGCTCGGAAGGTGCGTTCCGCAGCGCGTCGATCACGCTGGCGCGCTCGTAAGCGATATCTCTGACAACTGCGACGGATCTCAAATCCCGCCGTCTCACGACGACGGGATTTTAATCATTCAGGCCGGCACGAAAGCCGTCACCTCGATTTCAACTTTGGCGCGCGGGTCGACCAGTCCCGCAATGTAAAGCAGGGTCGACGGCGGGAAATTGCGGCCCAGCGTTTCGCGCCAGGCTGCGCCGATGGCAGCGCCTGCCGCTTCGTAGTCGCTGCGGCTGGTCAGATACCATGTCAGCCGGACGATATGCTCCGGCCCGGCGCCCGCCTCACCGAGCAGCTTGACGATGCGGCGCAACGCGGCGCCGACCTGCTCGCCCATGTCGTCGGACTGATAGGCACCCTGCGCGTCGCTGCCGGTCTGTCCGGCGAGAACAACCCAGCGTCCCGGCCTATCCACCGTCACGCCGTGAGAAAATCCACGCGGCTTGCTCCAGTCGGCGGGCTGCAATGTCGTCATATCTGGCGTCTCCCAATTTCTTAATTCGTGCCGCGGCTTCCGGGCTTGCAATAGTTTCGCATGATTGATCCGTGCGTCCCACTGCAAAATCGGCAACGCTTCGCGGCATCTGCGCACAGCGATCGGCTCACACAGATCGCCGCATGAGAGCTCGGCAAATTTGAACGTTGCCAGCCGGGAGATGCGCCGATACCAGCTTTGAAGCGCATCGGCCGATTCCGCGTTCGTCCCATCACCACAAGGCACTTCATTCCTGATGACTCGTACGCCATCCAAAATCAAAGCGGCAATCTGGATGGCCGGTTGGCTGCTGCAATTGCTGGTGGTCGCCGTTGCCGGACGCGAGGCGACCCGTGAACTGAACGTGTTTCAGATCATGGAATTACGCTCCAGCATCGGCTTCCTGATGGTGCTTCCGCTGGTCCTGAGCAGCGGTGGATTTGCCGCGATGGCAACGCGACGGCCGCTTCAGCACCTCGTGCGCAATCTGGCGCATTACGGCGCACAGCTCGGCTGGTTCTACGCGTTGACGCTGATTGCAATCGGCGAAGTGGTGGCCATCGAGTTCACCACGCCGATCTGGACCGCAATCCTGGCCGCCAGCTTCCTCGGCGAGCGGGTCAACGCGGGAAAGGCCCTGGCCATCGTGCTCGGGCTCGTCGGCGTCATCATCATCGTCCGTCCCGGCATCTCTCATATCAATCCGGGACAGTTGATCGCGCTTGGCGCCGCCGTGCTGTTCGGCGTCTCGATCGCCATGGTCAAATCGCTGACCCAGACCGAGAGCACGGTGAAGATCATCTTCTGGATGACCGTCATCCAGTCGCTGGCGGGGATTATCCCCGCGCTCTATGTCTGGGTCTGGCCCTCGCCGCATGTCTGGGGCTGGGTACTGGTGATCGCCTTCTGCGGCACCTTCTCGCACTACTGCATGGCCCGCGCGATGCTCTATGCCGATGCAACGGTCGTGGTGCCGATGGATTTCCTGCGCGTGCCGCTCACCGCCATCGTCGGCTGGCTACTCTATGCCGAACAGATCGATCTGCTCACCGCACTGGGCGCCGCACTGATCCTGTGCGGCAACCTGCTTAACCTGCGGAGCCCGTCGCCGCCGGTGCGCGCGGCCGCGTGAGCGGTGCTATTTCCCGACCGCCTTGCGTAACGCGTCGTTGATACGGTCCTGCCAACCGGGACCGTCGGCCTGGAAATGCTCCAGTACATCCTGATCGATGCGCAGCGTGACCTGCTCCTTCACACCCGGCACCGCATTCTGACGCGGCACCGGGGGTGCGGTTTTGGCGGTAGCCTTCTTGAACGCGGCCTCCGCCTCGGTACGCGCATCGTTGAGCGTGCGAGGGCGGCGCGGTGTTTCCGACATGATCGTGACTCACTCTGCTAGAGCGTTTTCGAGCGAAGTGAATACCACTTCGCGTGAAGAAAACGCGTCAATCAAACCAATAGAGGCACTCAAATGCCTTCGAACAACACCGTAGACAGGTAGCGCTCTGCAAACGACGGCACAACGGCCAGGATGACCTTGCCGACGCTGTCGGGACGTTTGCCGATCTCGAGTGCGGCCGCAATCGCTGCGCCGGACGAGATGCCGCCCGGGATGCCCTCGTGCCGTGCCAGCGCACGCGAGGTTTCGATCGCGGTCGCACTATCGATCTTAATGATCTCATCGATGACCGACCGATCCAGCACGTCGGGAACGAAGCCGGCTCCGAGGCCCTGGATCTTGTGCGGGCTGTGCTGGCCGCCCGACAGCACCGGACTCTCGGCTGGTTCGACCGCGACCATGCGCAGCGACGACTTGCGCGGCTTCAGGACCTGGCCGACGCCGGTGATGGTGCCGCCGGTACCGACGCCCGCGACGATGACATCGACGTTGCCCCCGGTGTCGTTCCAGATTTCTTCTGCCGTGGTGCGGCGATGCACCTCCGGATTGGCGAGGTTCTTGAACTGCTGCGGCATCACCGAATTGGGCGTGGTGCGCAGCAACTCTTCCGCCGTCGCGATAGCGCCCTTCATGCCCTGGGCTGCCGGCGTCAGCACGATCTCGGCGCCGAGGAACGCCAGCATCTTGCGCCGCTCGATCGACATCGATTCCGGCATCACCAGCTTGAGCCGATAACCGCGCGACGCGGCAACGTAAGCCAGCGCAATGCCGGTATTGCCCGACGTCGGTTCGATCAGCACCGTATCGGCGTTGATCACCCCGGCCTTCTCCATCGCCGTGATCATCGCCGCGCCGATACGGTCTTTCACGCTGGCAGCGGGATTGAAGTATTCCAGCTTGGCGAGAATGGTCGCCGAGACCCCGTGTTGCTGCGGCAATCTGACCAGGCGCACAATGGGCGTGTCGCCGATCGCCTCGACGATGCTGTCGAACACGCGTCCGCGACCCGGCCGATGTGGCTGCGTTGCAGTGGTATTCGTGGGCTTGTCCATGACGTCTCTCCTCATTGCACCGCAACGAAAACTGGAATGCTTCAATTAAGATGTTCGGCCGCCGTGAAGCAAGTCGCGATCACGCGCCGATCACATTCGCTGCACTGCACGCCCAACAGACTGGAAATCGTAAAAGAAACGCATTTGTGTTGCGACATCGTCAAACATTGCAGTGTATATCTTCTCATGCAAACCCGATGCAGAGGAGGTCACGATGCCAGCACTCGCTGAAATCTCGCCGACCACGCCGCCGCATCCCGCGCCGCGCGGAAGCGAACTGCCCGCCTGCCCGGTTTGTGCAGACTCGATGGTTGCCGCGGAAGCGTCCGCATTCGTTTCGGACAATCTGGTCAGCTATCTGTGGACCTGTGACACCTGCGGTTACGGCTTCGTGACCAAGCATTCGTTCAAGGCGATTGCCTGCAACTAGCTAGCTAGCTTGGGATACGCCTAGCGCGGCGGAATGTCGCCGGCCTGCCAGGTTGTTCGGACCTGTTCACGAAACTCCGCGAAGGTACCGCCGGCAATCACCTCGCGCATGCCCCGCATCAGCTCCTGATAATAAGCGACGTTGATCTCGGACAGCAGCATGGCGCCGAGCGTTTCGCCGGACTTCACGAGATGATGCAGGTAGGCACGTGAATAGTCGCGAGCAGGCGGCCAGTTGCTTTCCTCGTCGAGCGGACGCGGATCGTCGGCATGGCGCGCGTTGCGCAGATTGACCGGCCCTCGCCGCGTGAATGCGAGGCCGTGGCGGCCGTTTCGCGTCGGCATCACGCAATCGAACATGTCGATACCGCGCGCAACCGCTTCAAGCATGTCGTCCGGCGTGCCCACGCCCATGAGATAGCGCGGGCGGTCTTGCGGCAGATGCGGCGCAGTTGCCTCGATCATCGCGAGCATAACGTCTTGGGGTTCGCCCACCGCTAATCCACCGATCGCGTATCCGTGAAAGCCGATCTCGATCAGGCGGGCGGCGCTCTCCTGGCGAAGCGGGACCACGTCGCCGCCCTGCACGATGCCGAACAGCATGTAGTCCGGAGGCGCGGTTTCGAACGCGCGCTTGCTGCGCTTTGCCCAGCGCAGCGAGAGTTGCATGGCGCGTTCGATATCCTCGCGGCTTGCCGGCAGTCGCACACATTCGTCGAGCTGCATCGCAATATCGGAGCCGAGCAGCCGCTGCACCTCGATGGAGCGCTCCGGCGACAGCTCGACGCTGGCGCCATCGATGTGCGAACGGAACGTCACCGCATGTTCAGTGACCTTGCGCAGTTTCGCCAGCGACATCACCTGGAAGCCTCCGGAGTCGGTCAGCATCGGCCCGTTCCAGGTGGTGAATTTCTGCAAACCGCCCAGCGCCGCAATGCGCTCCGCGCCCGGCCGCAGCATCAGGTGATAGGTGTTGCCGAGCACGATATCGGCGCCGGTCTCGCGAATGTCGCGCCAGTGGATGCCTTTCATCGCACCGGCCGTGCCGACCGGCATGAAGGCCGGCGTGCGCACCTCGCCATGGGGTGTGGTCAGCACACCGGTGCGTGCATCGCCGTCGCGGTGCTTGAGTTCGAAATGATTGGGAAGCGTCATCGGCTGGATTTATCTGGAAAGAGCAAACACGCATCGCCATAGGAGTAGAAGCGATAGCCGCTGGCGATGGCGTGCGCATAGGCCTTCTGCATCGTCTCCAGTCCGCTGAATGCGGACACCAGCATGAACAGCGTCGAGCGCGGCAGATGGAAGTTGGTCATCAGCACATCGACGCCGCGAAACCGATAGCCGGGGGTGATGAAGATATCGGTCTCGCCGGAGAACGGTTGGATCCTGTTGTCCTCGGTCGCGGCGCTCTCCAGCAACCGCATCGACGTGGTGCCGACCGCGACTACCCGGCCGCCTGCCGCACGCGCGGCATTGAGCGCCGAGGCCGTCTCGACGGAAATGTTGCCCCACTCGGAGTGCATGCGGTGCCCGGCGGTGTCATCGGTCTTGACCGGCAGGAAGGTGCCCGCTCCCACGTGCAGCGTCAGCCGGTGGATCGCGATGTCCCTGGCGCGCAGCGCCTGCTCCAGCGCCGGTGTAAAATGCAGTCCTGCGGTGGGGGCAGCGACCGCGCCCTCATTGACCGCGAACATGGTTTGATAGTCGGTCGCATCACGTTCGTCCGGCGTTCGTTTCGAGGCGATGTAAGGCGGCAACGGCGGCGCGCCGATGTCCGCAATCGCCTGGTCCAGCGTCGGGCCGTGGAACGAGAACGCCAGCGTCACCTCGCCGCTCTCGCCCTTGGCCTCGACGTCGGCGTCGAGATGTCCCAGCAGGCAAACACGCCCCTCGTTGCCGAAACGGATCCTGTCGCCTTCGATCAGTTTCTTGGCCGGCTTGACCAGCGCCTGCCAGCGCGAGCCGTCGATGCGCTTGATCAGTGTTGCCTCGATCTTCGGCTCGGCATCGCGCCCGATGCGGCGGCCGGCAAGCTGCGCCGGAATGACCTTGGTGTCGTTGACCACAAGCTGGTCGCCAGGCCGCAGCATTTGCGGCAGATCCGCGACCGTCTTGTCCTGCAACGCCGCGCCGGGCTCAACTACCAGCATCCGCGCAGTATCGCGCGGGTTCGCCGGGCGAAGCGCGATGCTGTCCGCCGGAAGCTCGAAATCAAACAGGTCGGTGCGCATGGGAGAACTGGGTCAATTGCAGGACATCTTCACTGGACCCGACGGGCCCAAAACGTCAATGGCCGGAGTAAATCCGGCCATTGCACCTTTGTTGAAAGTCCGAGCGATCAGGACGCGTCTGCAGCCATGTGCGCCTTAACGATCTTGTCCGGATTCTGCACCGGCTCACCGCGCTTGATCTTGTCGACGTTCTCCATGCCGGACGTCACCTTGCCCCACACAGTGTACTGCTTGTCGAGGAAGCGCGCATCGTCGAAGCAGATGAAGAACTGGCTGTCGCCGGAATCCGGATTGGCCGCGCGCGCCATCGAGGCGGTGCCGCGCACATGCGGCTCGGCGTTGAATTCGGCCTTGAGCTTCTGGCCCGAGCCGCCGGTGCCGGTACCCTGCGGACAACCGGTCTGCGCCATGAAGCCATCGATGACGCGATGGAACACGATGCCGTCGTAGAACCCTTCGCGCACCAGTTCCTTGATCCGCGCCACGTGGTTCGGCGCGAGATCCGGACGCATCTCGATGGTGACGGGACCCTGGGTGGTTTCGAGGATCAAAGTGTTGTCGTTGTCAGCCATGCTCTCTTCTCTGTTGGTTTGGGGTGGTTTCGACGGTCGTCAAACCGGAACGTAATCAACCGGCCTGCAATTGCGCCGCCCATGCTGTCTGTAAATGGCATCGGTGCGCAGCGTTGCAATGTCTCCATGATGGCAGTTCGGTAAGCGATCCGGTCCGCATCGGAGGCACTTGCGGATTCGAATGTGATGCGCGGCTTGCCGAGAATTTCGCCGTTGCGCTTGAAGCTGAACAGCACCGTGATCTGCATGCCGGGATCGCCCGGCGGCAGCGCTGGCGGTTTCCAGCAGGTGCGCAGCCTCGCAAACATCTCCTTTATGTTATCGATCCGAGGCTCTTCCGCGGAGCCTGTCCCTATCGACGCGAAACCGGTTGCGAGCAGCGAAGCCCCGACCACCAACGATCGCAGGCTTCGCGGCGACATGTCACTTGACGTCGGAAGCGACCTGCACCTTCACCATCTTGTCGGGATCGGTGACGGTGCCGCTCTGCGAGCCGGCGGGCGCCTTCTTCAGCTTGTCCACGACATCCATACCCGAGACCACGTCTCCGACCACGGTGTACTGGCCGTTGAGGAACGGCGCATCGGCGAAGCAGATGAAAAACTGCGAATTCGCCGAGTCCGGGCTCGACGAACGCGCCATGCCGACGACGCCGCGCTTGAACGGAACGTTCGAGAACTCCGCCTTGAGGTTCGGATACTTCGAACCGCCGGTGCCGTTGAAATTCTGGCCGTCGCCGGTCTGCGCCATGAAGCCCGCCATCACGCGATGGAACGGAACGTTGTTGTAATAGCCGTCGCGCGCCAGTTGCTTGATCCGCTCGGCATGCTTCGGCGCGAGGTCGGTGCGAAGCTTGATCACCACCCGCCCCTTCGTGGTGTCGATAACGATGGCATTCGCCTTGTCGAGATTGGCGGGCAACGGCTGCGCCAGCGCAGGGGCGGCACAGACCAGCGCGGCGAGAACGGCGAGAATTCGGATCATGACAACTCCGGATAAGAGATCGTGAATCTGGCCGGTAGCTTTAACCGGCGAATTTGGCTTTGAGGTCCCTAGCGACCGACGGCGGTACGAACGGCGATACGTCCCCGCCCATCCCCGCGATCTGACGCACCAGTGTGGCCGTGATCGGGCGAACGCGCACCGAGGCCGGAAGAAATACCGTCTGCACGCCCGGAGCCATGGTCTCGTTCATGCCGGCGATCTGCATTTCGTAATCGAGATCGGTGCCGTCGCGCAGACCCCGGATCATGATCGTGGCGCCGTGGTCGAGGGCGGACGTCACCGTCAGACCGCCATAGGTCACGGCATCGAAAGCGCAGCCGGCCTTGGCGGCGATCGGCCCGAAGACCTCGCGCACCATGGCCAGGCGCTCCTCGGTGGAAAACAGCGGCTTCTTGCCGGGGTGGATGCCGATGGCGACGATCAGCTTGTCGCACAGGCCGACCGCCTGCCGAACCACGTCGAGGTGGCCGTTGCTGACGGGATCGAAGGAACCGGGATAAAGGGCGATGCGGGTCATGGGTTCCGTCTACCCCGCCGCGCCTGCCCCTGCAAGCCGGGCCGGTTCCCCGAAAATCCGATCAAAGACGTGGATTGTTTTAACGGGGCCGGTGAACCGGATGGCGACCTCGCGCGTCTCCTGTGGGAGCGCCGGCGACACCTCTGTTTCGCGCGCGACTGAGCACGAAACAATTCCCCGGCGGGATGAAGCCGTTTTTGGCGCCCGGCGAAGACAACGTGAAACGGACGCTGGGTATTCAGGCGATCGTGGAAACGACCAAACGGGCCGCAAAGGTCCGAAAATGACAAGGGGACCGTCATGATCAAGGCTCTTTCAGCAATGGCTATCGCGGCTTTTATCGCAGCCGCCCTGACTGTGCTGCCCGGATTTGCCCCCGAGGTCGAAGCGGGCGTCAACGCGCCGCCGCTGGCCAAGAGCGACCGCCTCGACATTCGCTCGGGTCGGCATAATTGCTCGCAGCAGGCCTGGCCGAATTTCGAAGCGTCGTGCCTGCGCAAGGCCGGCTCAAAGGGACGAATCCAGGAAGCCCGCATCGTCAGTGCGATCCGTTGAGTGGGCATTAAGTCAGTCTTCGACCCGCCCCTGCCCCGACCCGTGGACGGTATTTAAACGCCAGCCTCTAACGGCGGTCCGGCAACTGCCGGACCAGGAATATCGAAATCGGCGTCAGACCACTTCCATTTTACCGATCCGCATCTTGAAGCTACTTCTCTGTCGCTCCTCAACGCAAATTTCGTAGCAATTTACAGCGCGTCATCGCAGACTGATTGCCCGTCGTACGTCGCCAGTTTTCAATCCGGCGACAAAGGACCAAGCGAGGGCCTCAGTGACTGCCACGCCAGCCGCAGCTTCAGCTCGCTCCACCGGACTTCCGCTCACGGCAACCATCGGCGCGCTCGGTGTCGTCTACGGCGACATCGGCACCAGTCCGCTCTACGCGCTCAAGGAAGCCGCCAAAGCGGCAACCCACGGAGGTCCGCTGACGCAGAGCGCCGTGCTCGGGGTGGTATCGCTGATCCTCTGGGCGTTGATCCTGATCATTTCACTGAAATACGCGATGCTCATTCTGCGCGCCGACAATCGCGGCGAAGGCGGTATCGTCGCCTTGCTCGCGCTTCTCTCTGCACGCAACGCGAAGCCCGGCACATGGCGCGCGCAACTCCTGATCGTCGGATTGATCGGCGCCGCCCTGCTCTATGGCGATGGCGCCATCACGCCAGCCATTTCCGTCCTCAGCGCCATCGAGGGCCTGAAGGTGGACGCGCCATCGTTGGCCCCCGCGGTGGTGCCGCTGACGACAGCCATCCTGATCGGGCTTTTCCTCGTCCAGAAAAAGGGCGCCGGATTCATCGGCGGGATTTTCGGACCGGTGATGCTGGCATGGTTTGTCGTGCTGGCCCTGCTCGGCATCCACGGCATCTTGAAAGCTCCGGGCGTGCTGGTGGCTTTGAGCCCGTTTTATGCTTTCGACTTCCTGATCCATCAGAACTTTCACGTCAGTTTCGGCATTCTCGGCGCGGCATTTCTGGCGGTGACTGGCGGCGAGGCGATGTATGCGGACATGGGGCACTTCGGCCGCGTACCGATCCGCCTTGCGTGGTTCGCGGTCGCGCTGCCTGCTCTGGTGCTCAATTATTTCGGTCAGGCCGCGCTGCTCATCAGCGATCCCAGCGCGCTCGACAATCCGTTCTACCAGCTCGTGCCCGATATCCTGCACTATCCGCTTGTTGCATTTGCAACGGTGGCGACCGTGATCGCCTCGCAGGCCATCATCTCGGGTGTCTTCTCGCTGACGCAGCAGTCGATCCAGCTCGGCTTCCTGCCGCGCATGCAGATCATCCACACCACCAGCCACGCGATCGGCCAGATCTACGTGCCGCTGGTGAACTGGCTGCTCGCCGCCGGCACGCTCGGGGCGGTGTTCGCATTCGGTACGTCCGATGCGTTGGCGGGCGCTTACGGCATCGCGGTGTCGCTGCTGATGGCGATCACCACATTGCTGGCCGCGCTGGTGGCGATCCAATGGGGATATCCGCCGATCATCGTCATCGCCGTCAATGGTTTCTTCTTCGCGATCGACTGCATCTTCTTCGCCGCCAATTCAGCCAAATTGTTTGAGGGCGGCTGGTTTCCGTTGCTACTCGCAGCGATCGTGGCATTTGTCATGTTGACCTGGCGCGGCGGCGTTAGGCTGGTCGAGCGCGCACGCGCCAAGCTACGCCAGCCTGAGGAAGACTTGATCGAAACCGCCGTCAGCAAATGTCATACGCGACTGCCCGGTACGGCAGTTTTCTTGGCATCTGCGCCGAATGGCGTTCCGCTCGCGCTGACGCAATTCGTCAAGCACAATCACGTGCTGCACCAGCGCGTGGTGCTTGTCACGGTCGTTATTGAAGAATCCCCGCGTATCGACGATGACAACAAAACCGAAGTGATCGAGATCATCGAAGGCATCACCCGCGTCATCCTGCACTACGGGTTCATGCAGTATCCGACGATCTACGACGGACTTCGCCTGGCCTGCGACCAGGGCAAACTTCCCGGCATCGATCTGACCGACGTGACCTATTACATCGGCCGTGAGACCATTATCCCGAGCGACCAGATTGCGGGCATGTGGGTATGGCGCGAAACGGTGTTTGCGTTCCTGCAACGCAACGCCGAACGCACCGCGGCATTCTTCGGTGTGCCGACGGGACAGGTGGTTGAATTCGGAACCGAGATCGAGATTTAGTCGGGCGCGATGCAATCCCAAGCACGACTCAATCGGCGCAGCCCCTCATCGTCCTAGAATTTCAGGCAGCATACTCCGTTGACCTGACCGGAAACGGGAAGATGAAATGCATCAAAGTTTTTGCATTGGGCGACGATGCCCGTTGCTGAAAGGTTTCGAAAGAACTGCACGGCATCGGCATCATTCATGGTTCGGAAATCCTGCCCCATGACAACCCATCTCAACGGCAAAAGATGGCGATGTCGCTTCGTCGCATCGTAAGCGATATCGTCGATCACGATCCTTGGAAGGTCTGAACCGATGTCACAGCGCGCCGCAACCTTTTGAACGTCGGCACGCACGGATGGCCAGCCGGTCCGCAAGGAAATCGATGGACCTTCCCAACCCGCGATAAATTTCGGTCGGATTTCCTGATGGACGACCGCCGTTGACAAACCGCATACGACAACGGCGCAAGCCCCTGCCGCGAAAACAATTCGCCCAAATCGCGCTCCTACGCCCGATAGAGCAAGCGCATTCACCGCAACCAGAACGAAGTGAATGTAGAACGCACGATAGAAATTTGTCGGGGTGTCATAGACGAACAGCGCAAGGTGGCTGCTCGACGCCAGAAACAGAAAGGTCGACGGCGCGAAAGCAATCGACCACCATTGTTCATGCAAGCGGCGCCCCGCGTGAAAAGCCATGCGAATAGAAAGGCAGGCTGTAACAATGGCGACGCCGCATGCGAGCAGCAGATTCAGCAGTACGATCCCCCAGATCGCATTGTTCAAGAACGCCAGGAAAAGAACGCCCCACTCCGACGCCGGCTCAATGCCCGGCAGATAGCCGATATCGTAATCCTTCCGGAACAGGAAGCTGCCGGCGTAGCGGGCGAACTTGCCCTGCAAATTGGCCTGCACGCCGGACAGACCCTGCTCCTGCACCAGCCCCGGCAATCCCATCTGATCGAACTGGCTTTCGAGGGCCGGCATTTCCGGACAGCGAAGCGCGGTATTGTCCCAGGCGGCGACGGCCGCAACCGCTACACAGGCGACCGACAGACATGCCAGCGCCCTTGCCCACCATGGATAGGGGCGCACCACCATCATTCCCGCAAGCAGCAGGATGATCGGCACAAACACCATCGCTTGCGGATGAATGAACAACGCAAATAGAGCGGCAAAAGTCGCAAAGACGAGATAGGCGACCTGCACAAGCGGCGAAACCGCCGGACGCCTGATCAGCGCATAGCCGGCGAGACAGACGGCACCAAAAAATAGCGTCGGCGCCTCCATGCGCGACAACACCAGGCCCGATCCAGCGACACCAATCAGGCCCGCCAGCAGCAGCAGCGCGGCCGCCCGCCCGCGTGTCCCAAGAATTTGCAGGAGTACGACGCCGACCGCGAACAGAACGATCCCGATCGGCACGGCACGAACGCCCGCCCAGCCGAACGCTCCATCGAAAGCCGCGTAGAGCCACGCGACCGGCCAGAAGATCGGAGCTATCGTTCGGATATTGGATGCGCACTGCGCGAATAGACCGTAGTCCGTCGCGCCGTCGACCAGGAACCGCGCCCGCAGCACTCGCAGGGCCACCTCATCCTGATAGAGCGGCATCTGCAGCCACTGCGAAAAATAGACGATGGCGATTCCCAAGACCGTCAGGCCGCAAGCCCATCGCAAGTCCCGCCGATTGGTCGCAGTTCGGTTCAACAAAGGAGCGTTCATTTCAAACAGGCTGATTCCTAGCGAGCACCCGAATACATTCGCGTTAATCCTGAGCGAGCAACGCAGGCTTCATGATAGCGGATTGAGATTTCGATATCGCCTCGCAACGATCCCCGTGTGCACCTCCCGAATTCACATATGGCTTCTCTTCATGCCGCGTATCTACTGCCGTCGAAAATGTCGGATCGTAATGGTCGCAATAGTATGCTCGAAAAAAGGCGGGCCCCGAAAGGGCCCGCCAATGCGTTATTCAGCGCCTGTCGCTCGTACCAGATCGTTATCCAGACAATCCCGATTCTACTTCTGCGGAATGGACGCTACCGTTCCATTCGTTCCGTTGGCATCGATGCTATTGTTGCCATAAGACAGCACCGCGCCGCCGCTGACACCGGCAACGCCCGTGCCATTGCCAGCAATCGCAGTTTGATAAAGACGAGCCGAAATGCCGGTTCCTATGGCGCGCACGCCGTAGCCTGCGTTGGCAAAAATAGTCGCGTCCTTGACAAGAACGCCGGCCGGCGCACCGCCGACGACGACGATGCCGTCCACTCTGTTGGCGTGGATCTCCCCGCCGTTAACGACGGCGTTGACACCGGAGTTGGCGGGACTGCCCGACGTATCGATCGCGAATCCGAATCCGTTCAATTCGGAACGAATGTGAGATAGCAGAACCTGCGCTCCACCGCCGACCGGCGCAATCTGGATTCCACCGCCGGTCGAGGCCACGCCATTTCCGATCAGCGTCGACTCTTGCACAAGGAGCTTGCTCAACGCTGCAGGAGCAAACTTAATACCAAAACCATTCGGAGCCGCTGCCTTGAATTTTCGGATCACACCACCAAAGACACGTAACTCGAATCCGGAATTGAATTGAATGCCATTGTTCGCGGCATTTTGTCCGTCGAGTTGCATATTAACCAGCGTCACGGTGTCATTGGACGCGGCGCTGACAGTAATGGCGTTGCCGGTGCTGACGCTGATCGAAGGCCGCTGCGATGGATCGTTGGTCGGCGCGTAGATGGTAATCCCTTTGGTGATCGTCAGCCGACCGTAATCCGCTGTAGCATCCAGTGCATAGATCGAACCGCCGTCGTCGGTAACGTCGTGGGCTTTCTGAAGCGTTTTGCAAGGGGCCACCAAGGTGCAGGCGTTGCTGTCGGAACCGTCCGACCTGACGTAGCTTGGGTCGATGGCAAAGGCCGTCCCGGCACTCAGGCAAAATACGGCAAGGGCTCCACTGAAAAGGAATCGAGAATAGCGCATGGCGATGCCTCTGAAATTTGAAGATGTTGAAAAAAGCGGTAGCAAAAGCGAACTGAAATAAAGACAGATTTAGAACACATTGATGCTAATGAGACTCCCCGATCTGCGTCAAGCAGCATCGTTCGGACAGACCTTTGAATTTTGCCTGTCCGGGCCAGTTCTCATTTTGCAAAATTGATATTATCCAGGTGTCAAGAAAACCGGGACTACCCAATTTGGGTTGGCGAACACGGCTCGCGGGGCGCGGCCACTTCGTTACAGAATGCGCCAATCAATGGCGCGAACCTGACCGCGGCAAGCCCGGCTGCGCTTCAAATCGCACGACGAAGACGGAAGCGGCAGCCGAGAAAACCCTCAGCCGCCATTGCCATTCCCGTTGCCGTTTTCGGAATCCTCGCCGATGTGCTCCACCGACACGACGTGCTCATCGTCGGCGGTGTCGAACACGATCACGCCCTGGGTGGCGCGGCCGGCGACGCGAATGCCTTCGACCGGGCAGCGGATCAACTGGCCCTTGTCGGTCACCAGCATGATCTGGTCCGAATCCTCGACCGGGAACGAGGCGATCAGCCTGCCGTTGCGCTCGCTCACCGACATCGCGACGATGCCTTTGCCGCCGCGACCGGTGGTCCGGTACTCGAAGGATGACGACCGCTTGCCGTAGCCATTTTCCGAAACGGTCAGAACCACCTGCTCCGCCGCCGACATCTCGACATAGCGCTCCGAGCTGAGCTGGATCGAGCCGGTCGTCTCCTCGGCGTCGGTCTCGGCCGGCTCCTCGGTAACACCCTCGCCCGATACGGCCCGGCGCATCTTCAGGTAGGCGGTGCGCTCGTCGGACGTCGCATCGACGTGACGCAGGATCGACAGCGAGATCACGGTGTCGTCCTTCGACAGCGCGATGCCGCGTACGCCCATCGAGGTACGGCCGGAGAATACCCGTACCTCGGGCACCGGGAAGCGAATGCACTGTCCACCCGCCGCGGTCAGCAACACGTCGTCGCGTTCGGTGCAGATCTGCACATCGACGATCGCCTCGCCCTCGTCGAGCTTCATCGCGATGATGCCGGAACGACGTACGTCGACGAAGTCCGACAGCTTGTTGCGGCGGACGTTGCCGCCCGTGGTGGCGAACATCACGTCGAGTTCGGCCCACGACGACTCGTCCTCGGGCAACGGCATGATGGTGGTAATGCGCTCGCCCTGCTCCAGCGGCAGGATGTTGATCAGCGCCTTGCCGCGGCCGTTCGGCGGCGCCACCGGCAGCCGCCAGACCTTTTCCTTGTAGACCTGCCCGCGCGACGAGAAGAACAGCACCGGTGTATGGGTCGAGGCAACGAACAGCCGGCTGACGAAATCCTCGTCGCGGGTCTGCATGCCCGAACGGCCCTTGCCGCCGCGCTTCTGCGCGCGATAGGTCGAGAGCGGAACGCGCTTGACGTAACCGAGATGCGACACGGTGACGACCATGTCCTCGCGCTGGATCAGGTCTTCGTCTTCGACCTCGCCTTCTTGCTCGATGATGACGGTCCTGCGCGGTGTCGCAAATTCGGCCTTCACCGCCTGCAATTCATCCTTGACGATCTGCTGCACCCGCGCGCGGGAGCGCAGGATATCGAGATAGTCCGCAATCTCGATCGCCAACTTGTCCAGTTCGTCGGAAATTTCCTCGCGTCCCAGCGCCGTGAGCCGCTGCAGACGGAGATCGAGAATGGCCCTGGCCTGTTCGAACGACAGCCGCGCAGTGCCGTCCTCATTGAGGCGGTGGCGTGGATCGTCGATCAGCGTGATCATCGCCGCGACATCCTTCGCCGGCCAATCACGCGACATCAGCGTTTCGCGCGCGGTGTTGGGATCCGGCGAGGTACGGATCACACGAATGATCTCGTCGATATTGGCGACCGCGATGGCGAGGCCAACCAAAATATGCGCCCGGTCGCGAGCCTTGTTGAGCAGGAACTTGGTCCGGCGCGTCACCACCTGTTCGCGGAAGGCAACGAACAGCGTCAGCAGGTCCTTCAGGTTCATCACCCGCGGACGCCCCGCATCCAGCGCCACCATGTTGGCGCCGAAATTGGTCTGCAGCGGCGTGAACCTGTAGAGCTGATTGAGCACCACTTCGGGCACCGCATCGCGCTTCAGCTCGACGACGACGCGAAAACCTTCGCGATCAGATTCGTCGCGCAGATCGGAAATGCCCTCGATCTTCTTTTCGCGCACCAGTTCGGCGATGCGCTCGACCATGCTGGCCTTGTTCACCTGATAGGGAATTTCCGAGATGATGATCGCTTCGCGATCCTTGCGGATCGTGTCGATCGTCACCTTACCGCGCATCACGATAGAACCGCGGCCGAGATGATAGGCTGAGCGGATACCCTGACGGCCGAGGATGATGCCGCCGGTCGGGAAGTCGGGACCGGGCACGATGTTGATGAGGTCGTCGATGCTCAATGCCGGATCGTCGATCAGCGCCACGCAGGCGTCGATGACTTCGCCGAGATTATGCGGCGGAATATTGGTCGCCATGCCGACGGCGATGCCGCCCGCACCGTTGACCAGCAAATTCGGAAACTTCGCGGGAAGAACCGATGGCTCTTTCTCGCTGTTGTCGTAATTGGCCTGGAAATCGACCGTGTCCTTGTCGATGTCGTCGAGCAGCGACTGCGCGATCTTGGTCAGGCGGGATTCGGTGTATCGCATGGCGGCGGCCATATCGCCGTCCACCGAGCCGAAATTGCCCTGCCCGTCGATCAGCGGCACGCGCATGGAGAAATCCTGCGCCATGCGCACCAGCGCGTCATAGACCGACTGGTCGCCGTGGGGATGGTATTTACCGATGACGTCGCCAACCGTGCGCGCCGACTTGCGATACGGCTTGTTCCACTCGAACCCGTTTTCGTACATCGCGTAGAGGATGCGCCGATGCACCGGCTTCAATCCATCGCGCGCATCCGGCAGCGCGCGTGCCACGATCACGCTCATCGCGTAATCGAGGTAGCTGCGCTTCATCTCGTCGAGGATCGAAACAGGACGAATATCCGAGGAAGCCGGTGGCTCCTCCGGGGTCTTATCTTCGTTATCGGCCAAGGGTGAAATCCGGTCAGTTCTTGCTCAGAATCATATAGCGTATCTGCCGGTCGGAAACCACCCCTCGGAACGCTCCTCCACCCGATTTTTCCGTTTTATTTTCCGCCACTTAGTTGGAAAAACATAGAGCGGCCTGGGGGTCGCCGGACGACCGACAACAAGCGTTGATTTTGGCCTGAAAACCACGAACCTGAACAGCGCAGCCGCCAGCCCGAAACACCAAGCAGGGAGCCAACCATGCCTTACATTTCCGTCGCGCTCGTCACGCTGCTGGCTGCGCTGGTTTACTTCTGGATGGCAATCACGGTGGCCAGAACCCGCGCCCGGGTCGGTATCTACGCGCCTGCCACAAGCGGAGACCCGACGCTCGAGCGCACGATCCGCGCCCACGTCAATACGCTCGAATGGTTTCCGATCTTCCTGCCGTCGCTGTGGCTGTTTGCGATCTACTGGAGCACGCATGTCGCGGCCGCGCTGGGTTTGGTCTGGATCGTCGGACGGGTCATCTACTTTCTGGGCTACACTGCGGCCGCAGAAAAACCACGCCCTGGATTCTTCATCCAGGGCGTCGCCGCTTTCATACTGCTGCTGGGTGCACTCGGTCGGCTGATCTATCTCGCGGTGACGACGGGCACGCTTTGAACGGATGCGTCCCTGCGGGACTACAGATTCGGATTGGCGAAAGCCGCAGCGTATTGGACTCTTCCCCTCACGACCGGCAATGCGCCTCCGAGCGGTAGCACCATGAAGTGAGGACCGGCATACGGCGACGAAAAACCTACTGCGAGATCCGTCCGGAATCCGAAGCGGCCGTAATAATCCGGATCGCCGAGGACGAAGATTGCGCGGTATTCCTGCGCTCGCGCCCGCTGGACGGCTGATTTAACGAGAGCGCTCCCGATGCCGCGCCGTTGCCACTGCGGCAGTACGGACAACGGCGCAAGGCCGAGTGCACGAAACGGCGCTGACATTGGCGAGAGCAGCACATGCCCGACCACCGCGTCGCCGCTGGTTGCAACCAGGGAAATTGCGGCATCGCCGTCGTTACGCAATCGCTCCACGAGCCGCGCCTCATCGGCACGGCCAAACGCGCGCTCGATGACGGCGGCTATGTTTACGATGTCAGCGATCGTCTCGTTGCGGATGAACATCCGCCGCCACTCGCCCGGCTCAGAACGGGATATCGTCGTCCATATCGCTATTGCTGCGACCGCCGCCGCCCGCGGCTACGGCGCGGCGTGGCGCTCCGCCGGACGGTGCACCGGAGCTGAAATCGCTGGAATCGTCGGAGCCGAAGCTGCCGCCTCCACCGCCGCCACGGCCATCCAGCATGGTCAGAGTCGAATTGAAGCCCTGCAGCACGACCTCGGTCGAATATTTTTCAACGCCGCTCTGGTCGGTCCATTTGCGGGTCTGCAACTGGCCCTCGATATAAACCTTGGCGCCCTTCTTCAGGTACTGCTCGGCAACCCGGCACAGTCCTTCATTGAAGATCACCACCCGGTGCCACTCGGTCTTTTCCTTGCGCTCGCCGCTGTTCTTGTCGCGCCAGGTTTCCGACGTCGCGATGCGCAGGTTGGCGATCGGCCGGCCGTCCTGGGTCCGCTTGATTTCCGGATCGGCTCCGAGATTGCCAATGAGAATCACTTTGTTCACGCTTCCAGCCATCGACGCTCTCCAATCCCGAAACCACCACCGATTTCGCACCTCACACCACTCGGTCGGGCCGGTTGCCCGGGCCGCGGCGGTCTCTGACGTACCTATACTCTTTCCACGGGACTGCGAGACGCCGCCCACGGTGTTATCCACGACAGCATTATGTACCCTATTTGTTCCCATTCAAGGGCCAAGGGCGGTAAAGTTGTGTGGGCGCCCGAAAGAATTGGCCTTTTCATGTCCGGAATCCGGCAAGAATATTCTGCCTGCCGAATTTTCCGGGGCATTCTAAGCCGTTATTGCGCGCGGGATTTCAGCCGCGAGTGTTGCAAACGGGTTACGGCCTTTTCCGCAAAACCGTCTATATTCGACCCATCGAATTCAAGGCCTGCCGCGATGGTGTGGCGCTCTCGCGCGGTCTTACGGGTGATAGAGGACGGAGAATACCAATGAAAAAAATTCTGCTGGGCACTGTGGCACTGGTTGCCCTCGGCATCGCTGGTTCGGCCAGCGCCGCTGACTTGGCTGCCCGCCCCTACACCAAGGCTCCGGCCTACATCCCGCCCCAGATCTACAACTGGACCGGCTTCTACATCGGCGGTCACGTCGGTGGCGCCTTCCGCGGCGACGACAACAACGTCCTCGGCGGCAGCAGCGACGGCACGTTCATGGGCGGTGTGCAGATCGGTTACGACACGCAGTTCTCGCCGAACTGGGTTGCCGGTCTTGAAGCCAACTACACCTTCAAGGACACCAACAGCTCCTTCGCCAACCGCAACCTCGGTTCGGTCACCGGTCGCCTCGGTTACACCTGGGGCCAGACCATGCTGTACGCCAAGGGCGGTTATGCCTGGGCTGACACCCGCTTCACCAACGGCTTCGGTGGCGATGGCGGCCGTGACGGCTACACCGTCGGTGCCGGTCTGGAATACCTGTTCACCCAGAACTGGTCGGGCAAGATCGAATACCAGTACTATGACTTCGGCAACGTCAACGTGTTTGACGGCACCACCGGCGCCTTCCTCGGTCGCTTCCGCAACGACGAGCACACCATCAAGGCCGGTATCAACTACCGCTTCGGCTGGGGTGGACCGGTTGTTGCGAAGTACTGATTTCTCCCTGACTTGACGTTCGAAAAGGCCGGCTTTGCAGCCGGCCTTTTTTTATGCCGTTTCCCCACCTCCGCCTTGTGCCGTTTTCGGTTCACCGGCCCCACGAAACCCTGGCCGCAACAAACCGTTGATGGCTTGCACGGGGCACTGGAAATCCGCGCGCGTTCTTCCTATGTTCCGAGAACAATCAATCGGCGTCTGATCCCGGCTCCCCGGCGATGCGCGCCCGAAAAGCGGCGCGCGATACGCGTCCTGGAATGCCGAGCATGGATGAAGTCCTCAAGGCCAAACAACGCCAACAGACCGCTGGTGCGAACCAGCGCGCCATCACCATTCGCGGCGCGCGCGAGCACAACCTCAAGAACATCGATGTCGAGATCCCGCGCGACAAGCTGGTGGTGCTGACCGGCCTCTCCGGCTCCGGCAAGTCCTCGCTCGCCTTTGACACCATCTATGCCGAGGGCCAGCGCCGCTACGTGGAATCGCTCTCCGCCTATGCGCGGCAATTCCTCGAGATGATGCAGAAGCCGGACGTCGACCAGATCGACGGCCTCTCGCCCGCGATCTCGATCGAACAGAAGACCACCTCGAAGAACCCGCGCTCCACCGTCGGCACCGTCACCGAAATCTACGACTACATGCGCCTGCTGTGGGCGCGCGTCGGCGTGCCCTACTCGCCCGCGACGGGACTGCCCATCGAAAGCCAGACCGTATCGCAAATGGTCGATCGCGTGCTGGCGCTGCCGGAAGGCACGCGGCTCTATCTGCTCGCGCCGGTGGTGCGCGGCCGCAAGGGCGAATATCGCAAGGAACTGGCGGAGTATCTCAAGAAGGGCTTTCAGCGCGTCAAGATCGACGGAACCTTCCACGAGCTGGCCGATGCGCCGACGCTCGACAAGAAATTCCCGCACGACATCGACGTGGTGGTGGATCGTATCGTGGTGCGGCCCGATCTCGGCCAGCGGCTCGCGGAAAGTTTCGAGACCGCACTGAAGCTCGCCGAAGGTCTCGCGGTGATCGAATACGCCGACGCCCCGGCGGCGGCTGCCGACGACAAGAAGACCGAGAAGAAAACCGCCAAGATCCACGACAAGAGCGGGCCGGAACGTATCCTGTTCTCGGAGAAATTCGCCTGTCCGGTATCCGGCTTCACCATTCCGGAGATCGAGCCGCGGCTGTTCTCGTTCAACAACCCGTACGGCGCTTGCCCGGCCTGCGGCGGCCTCGGCATCGAGCAGCACATCGACGCCGATCTCGTGATCCCGGACAAGGAGCTGACGCTGCGCAAGGGCGCGATTGCGCCGTGGGCGAAGTCGTCGTCGCCCTATTACATCCAGACGCTGACTGCGCTGGCCAAATTCTACAAGTTCACGCTCGACACCAAGTGGAAGGACCTGCCGAAGAAGACGCAGAACGCCATCCTGCACGGCTCCGGCGACGACGAGATCAAGTTCTCCTACGAAGACGGCGTGCGCTCCTACGACACCAAGAAGCCGTTCGAGGGCGTCGTCACCAATATCGAGCGCCGCTTCCGCGAAACCGAAAGCGAATGGGCGCGCGAAGAACTCGGCAAGTATTTTTCGGACGTGCCGTGCGCGGCGTGCACCGGCTATCGCCTCAAGCCGGAAGCCCTGTGCGTCAAGATCGGCGGCAAGCATATCGGCGAGATCGCCGAACTCTCGGTGCGTGGCGCCGGTGAATGGTTCGAGACCGCATCGTCGACACTCAACAAGCAGCAGACCGAAATCGCGGCGCGCATCCTGAAGGAAATCCGCGAGCGGCTGTCGTTCCTGCTCGATGTCGGCCTGAACTATCTCACGCTGGCGCGCTCATCCGGCACGCTGTCCGGCGGCGAAAGCCAGCGCATCCGCCTCGCCTCGCAGATCGGCTCGGGCCTCACGGGCGTGCTCTATGTGCTCGATGAACCGTCCATCGGCCTGCATCAGCGCGACAACGCGCGCCTGCTGGAAACCTTGAAGCGGCTGCGCGACCTTGGCAACACCGTGATCGTGGTCGAGCACGACGAGGACGCGATCCGCCTCGCCGATCACGTCGTCGACGTCGGCCCCGGCGCCGGCATGCATGGCGGCCACATCGTCGCCAAGGGCACGCCCGACGAGATCATGGCCAATCCGAAATCGCTCACCGGGCAATACCTCACCGGCGAACGTTTCGTCGCGATCCCCGATCGGCGGCCGCCGAACCATCGCCGCACGTTGAAGGTCATCAACGCGCGCGGCAACAACCTGAAGAACGTCTCGGCGGAAATCCCGCTCGGCCTGTTCACCTGCGTCACCGGCGTCTCCGGCGGCGGCAAGTCGACGCTTCTCATTGACACGCTGTATCGCGCGATCGCGCGAAAACTCAACAACGCCAGCGAAGGCGCAGCCCCGCACGATCGCATCGAAGGCCTCGAGCATATCGACAAGATCATCGACATCGACCAGTCGCCGATCGGCCGCACGCCACGCTCCAATCCGGCGACCTATACCGGCGCGTTCACGCCGATCCGCGAATGGTTCGCCGGCTTGCCGGAAGCCAAGGCGCGCGGCTACGAGCCCGGCCGCTTCTCGTTCAACGTCAAGGGCGGCCGCTGCGAAGCCTGCCAGGGCGACGGCGTCATCAAGATCGAGATGCACTTCCTGCCCGACGTCTACGTCACCTGCGACGTCTGCAAGGGCAAACGCTACAACCGCGAAACGCTGGAGGTGTTATTCAAGGGCAAGTCGATCGCCGACGTGCTCGACATGACGGTGGAAGAAGCCGCCGAGTTCTTCAAGGCGGTGCCGCGCGTGCGCGAGACCTTCAAGACACTGCATCGCGTCGGGCTCGATTACATCCATGTCGGCCAGCAGGCCACCACCCTCTCGGGTGGCGAAGCGCAGCG
Source organism: Xanthobacteraceae bacterium (assembly GCA_024508855.1). GTDB lineage: Bacteria > Pseudomonadota > Alphaproteobacteria > Rhizobiales > Xanthobacteraceae > 62-47. The sequence continues at coordinate 31,770 of JANINJ010000026.1, read as the reverse complement.
CGTCAAGCTCGCGAAGGAATTGAGCAAGCGCGCCACCGGCCGCACGCTCTACATCTTGGACGAGCCGACCACCGGCCTGCACTTCCACGACGTCGCGAAACTGCTCGAGGTGCTGCACGAACTGGTCGCGCAGGGCAACACGGTGGTGGTGATCGAGCACAACCTCGAAGTCATCAAGACCGCCGACTGGGTGATCGACCTCGGCCCCGAAGGCGGCGACGGCGGCGGCGAAATCGTCGCCTGGGGTCCGCCCGAAGACATCGTCAAAGCTCCGCGCAGCTACACCGGACAATTCTTGAAGCCGGTGCTGGAGAAAGCGAACAAACCGAAACGGCGGAGCGCAAGTGAGGCGGCGGAGTAAAGGTCAGAGGAGCCTTCATGCATTTGGAGTTGAAGAAGGTACAACGCCGTATCCTTACAACTGCAGTAGGTGCACTCATCCAAGCCAATCATCATGCGGTTTTCTACGATCCCGGCATGGATCATTGGAGCCAGATGGGCGTTCTAAATGCCGCGCTCGCGGGAGAACTTTTCCTTAAGGCGATTATTGCAAAAGAGCATCCTCTTTTGATTTTTCGAGATCTGTTCCAGTTGGACAATCCAGGAAATGAAGATCTGACGATCGAGCAACTTATCGAACGAGGTCGTACATACAATTTTGAACACCTTCCAAAATTACTTTGGGTCGCGGCAGGCGAGCGGTTACCACACGGTCAGAGCTTTGAAGCGCTTCGAAAGGCAAGAAACGAAATACAGCATTTCTGCACCCCCGAGGACGTTGATATGCGCCGACTGGCGTTGGAATTTTTGTATTACAACATCGACCCTCTCATTAATAAGCACTTCGATCTGTACGCGATCGAATACCACGAAGATCACATCGGATATGATTATTTAGTCGAATGTCTCATTCGGCACGAATTGCTTTTTTCTGTTCCTCAAAACTTTAAGGTTGGGGAAATTGATCTCGACGAAGCGCTTAGAGAAGCGAGCAACAGTTATCGCGAGGCGATGATGAAGCGGATAGCTTCTGCGCAAACGCCGGAGAAGGAACATGGATGACTGGAGTAAGTTCAGACCAAACCTCGATATTTTTGGTGTCAGGCGGAACGACCCCGGTTGGCTTTATCTCATGAAAAACGAAGGCCTGTTCAAAATTGGCAAGACCAAAAATCCCGAGCGACGCATTCGCGATGCGAAGACTTGGGCACCCAATATCGAAATTTTAGCGATGAAGCCGTTTTGGAATATCAGCAGGCTTGAACGGATGCTTCATGAAGGACTCGCGGATCAGTGGCATAAAGGCGAGTGGTTCAAATTTCGGGATGCATCTTATCATGATTTTGTCGTCGACGGTTTTCTTGATTTCTATTCTCAAGATCGCGACATGAATTCCGTGGATTTCATTTATTGGTATAACGGATCAGGCATGATGGAATTCGCAATTGAGCGCGATTCACGAAGAGTCTCACTAAAAAAATTCCAAAGAGATTTAGCTTCGGACGCAAGAGCAATCGAAATAAGCAAAATGAAGCGTTAGGCCAAACGCAGCGAAATCCGGGAGCGCTGTGCCTGCATGTCGTGTTGTGCAGGCTACGATCGCGTCTCAGCATCACATAACGTCAGCCCAACAACCACGAGCCACGCTCGCCGCACTTCACTTCCCGAACAGCCTCCCATTGTCCAGCATCTCCCGGTCGCTCCGCTCCCAGTCCTGCCACAGCTCCAGTGCGGCGAGCAGGATGACGAGGCCGCCGAGCGTGGAGTGCCAGAAGCGCAGGCTGCCGCCGGTCGAATAATAGAAGACGTAAGGCGATGCGATCAGCCAGAGGCCGAGCAAGAGTTGCGCGGTCTCCTCCCAGCGCTGCAGCACCACGTATTCGAGTTCGGCGATGAAGAAAATCAGTACGCCGATCGCCACCGTATTCCACACCGCGATGCGACCGACGTGAGCGTCACCGGCCGCCCACGGCGACAGCGCGATGGCGAGGCCGAGCAGCATTCCGAACCAGTCTTCCCAGGTTCGATGGGCGTTGAAAAAGCGGGTGATGAACATCGAAGCCTCCATCGATGAGAGGCATACGTCGGCGGCTGGCAGCCACTGCGCTCCGACCGTAACGACCATTCCAGCCGCATCGGGGCGTATGTCCATGGATTCACGTAAGGTGCGGGCAAACCGCCGCAAGGCCCGGGCGCGCCAATTTTATTGAGTCCCGCCCGGCCATGCCGGCCCCTCAACGCACGCCGGTCCCCTTGCAGCGCTGGCACTTCATTACCCGGTCACCCTTCTTGACCAGGCCCTTGCCTTCGCAGTTCTTGCAGACCTGCTTCTTCTTGACGTTGGGACCCTTTTCATTGGCCATCGTACGCTCCAAATTCTATTGTGCCACTAAGCGCACAACCGGAAAGACAGTTCAATGACCGAGACCGTCCGCAACAACCCCGCGGAGCACCGTTACGAACTCACCGTCGATGGCCATCTCGCCGCGACCTATTACAAGATCGCCGACGGCGTCATCACCTTCGTCCATACCGAGGTGCCGGATGCGCTGGCCGGCCGCGGCGTCGGCTCGAAACTGGTGAAGGGCGCGCTCGATCAGGTCCGCAGCGAGGGCCTCAAGGTCGTGCCGCAGTGCCCGTTCGTCAAAGCCTATATCGAAAAGCACGGCGAATACGCCGACCTGCTCGCGAACTAGAGCGTTTTCAAGCGAAGTGGATACCGGTTCGCGTGAAGAAAACGCGTCACAACAAAATCATGGAGCCCCGGTTCTGATTCCATCAGAACCGGAAAAGGCTCTAGAATACGGACTCAGGAATGACCCAGCCGACCAGCGCCGTGCGCGACAACACCGCACTGCATCGCTTCGAACTCGATGTCGACGGCAGCGTGGCGTTCGCCAACTATCGCCGCACCGCGAACGCCGACATCATCACCCACACCGAAACGCCGCACGCCTTGCGCGGACGCGGCGTCGCCTCGCAGCTCATTAAAGGTGCACTGGACTTGATCCGTGCCGACGGCCGCAAGGTGATCGCCGGCTGCAGTTTCGTGGTGGATTACCTGCAGAAGCATCCGGAGGATGCGGATCTGGAAGCCTGACGCGGCTGCGCAGTCCAGTTACGCAGCGATCAGCAACGCTGCCTCGAAACTGTGCTCCGCCGCAAAAAGTGATCCGGCATTTCACGCAACCGGCGATATCCTGTCCGTATTGGACATTCGAGTCGCATTTGCAACGGTATCGCGGAGCGGGTTGTGTCTGCGCAAGCGGCCAGCCACGCGTAGAAAGCCAAGAAAAGACCAAAAACTAACTGGAAAGAGTCGAGCAGTCGCCAACGCCGGGACAACAGCGAGGTCCATCGATGGTGCAACATTCGACGTTCGGTATCGCCGCCGCGGTCCTCGCGCTGGCGATCGTGTCTCCTGCGTTCTCCCACGATAGCTGGATTTCCCGCGGCGGATTTCGCAACACCGTCGGAGAATGGTGCTGCGGCGAAGGCGATTGCGAGGCCCTGCCACCCGACAGCGTCACCATGACCAGTACCGGCTATCGGCTCACCAACGGCGAGTTCGTCCCGATGAGCGAAGCGCAACCCTCGCCGGATGGTTCCTACTGGCGCTGCAAGCGGCCCGACGGTTCACGCCGCTGCTTCTTCGCGCCACCGCCCGGCACCTGATGCCGCATCCGGTACGAACGACACGATGTGCAGTTGCAGCCGCACATCGCGTTTATCTCGAGCGAGACCGTCTTCGCCGTGCGAAATCGCCGTCAGACGATCTTGATCGACATGTCCGGCAGGCCATCGAGCTTGCACAGCAGCACGTCGTCCTTCACCACCGGGCCGACATTCGCCGGCGTGCCGGAATAGATGATGTCGCCGGCCTTCAGTTCGAACGCCTCGGACAGTTTTGAGATCTGCTCGGCAACGCTCCAGATCATCTTGCTGAGGTCGGAGTCCTGACGCACCTTGCCGTTCACCGCCAGCGAGATTGCGCCCTTGGTGAAGTGGCCGACCTTGCTGACCGGATGGATCGGGCCGAGCACCGCCGCGTGGTCGAAACTCTTGCCGATCTCCCACGGCTTCTTCATTCCGGCCATCTCGTTCTGCAGATCGCGCCGCGTCATGTCGAGACCGAGCGCATAGCCGTAGACATGGTCCAGCGCCTTCTCCGGCGGAATGTTGGTACCGCCGGATTTCAGCGCCGCCACCAGTTCGACCTCGTGATGATAGTTCTTGGTCAGCGACGGATACGGATGATCGGCGACCTTGCCGATCGGCACGTTCTGGATCGCGTCGGTGGGCTTCTGGAAGAAGAACGGCGGCTCGCGGTTGGGATCGGAGCCGCGCTCGATCGCGTGCGCGGCATAATTACGGCCGATGCAGTAGATGCGACGCACCGGAAATACCCCCGCCTCCCCGACGATCGGGATCGTCACCTCAGCGACCTGAAAGATCGGCTTCGGCGTCTGCGCCTCCGCGATGCTGCTGCGCGACGCGGCACCGGCGAGCGCGACGGCTCCGGTTGCCAGAATGGTCCGGCGGTTCATGCGTTCCATGGGTATTCCTCTCCGTGATCGGTTCTTGTTGTTTCCGCGCCATTTGCAGAAAGCGGCGAACGGTGCGCGGACACCATTGCGCCATCATGCCGCACCGCTCAAGCGATAAATCGTCGAATGCAAACCCGGCGGCGACGAAATTACCGCAATGCAAAAAGGCCCGCATCGCTGCGGGCCTTTCACACGCGATCGATCGCGTTGAACGCTTAGTGCTTGAGGTCGTCCGGCACCTTGCCGCCGTTCGCAGCAAGCTTGGTCATCACCTGCTTGTGCAGCCAGATGTTCATCGACGCCGAGTCGTTGGTGTCGCCGGTATAGCCAAGCTCCTTGGCCAATTCCTTGCGGGCGGACAGGCTCGAATCGATATTGAGCGCCTTCATCAGGTCCACGATCGACTTGCGCCAGTCGAGCTTCTCGCCCGAGGCGGCAACAGCCTTGTCGAGGATGGGCGCAACGTCGACGGTCGGCGCAGCAGCCGCGCCGCCGGCGGGCGCGCTACCGGTCGAAGCCGGCGCAGCGCCGCCGGACGCGCCACCAGCCGGGGCGGTGCCGGGCGTTGCGGCTTCGGCGCTCGTGCCGAAAATCGCGCCCATGATTTTTCCGAAAATGCTCATGACATTTGCTCCCAATGAACTTCAAAGACGGAGTGAAACTGAGACCACGCACCGGACAGGACATCCGGATCGGCAAGACCTTAACGGCTGGATCGGCGCTTGCCAATGCAAGCGCCCGGTTCCGGCTTGCTGGTTCTCCACGGCGTCAAGCCGCAAAAGACACACCAGCGTCATACTATTGTGGTTGCCGCGCCCCGATGTGGATGCGTGCGAGACGCATACGACACTCTGGACGATCGCTCGATGCTGCAGCCGGTTTACCGCGCTGCGAAGCAATTGTGCGCGGTAAGACCCATACGGGCCCTGCATTTTTTTCACCAAACAGTGAGCGACAATGGCCGTGTTCGGCGTTAGACTCACTGTAACAGGTCGCGGCAAGTCCAGTCACTTTGCTCTCGCGTCTGGCTTGATCGTGGCGTGTCCAATCGCGGCAACATCTGCCGTTTGAGACGGTCGATGTTGTCCTTGCGGCAAGGGAGACAGCGACCATGGCTACGTCATATACCGGCAATGTCACACCGCTCGCTCACACCGGTGCCTCCGCATCGGCAAGCCCTGCGGTTTATCGCATCGGCATTTCCGACCTTCACGACGCACTTCGACTGGGATGGGAAGACTTCAAGGCAGTGCCTAGTCACGCCATCGTCCTGTGTGTGATCTATCCGATCCTCGGCCTCGTGCTGGCACGCGCGGTGCTCGGCTACTCTGTGTTGCCGCTGCTGTTTCCATTAGCCGCCGGCTTCGCGCTGATCGGCCCGTTCGCCGCGCTCGGCCTTTACGAACTCAGCCGCCGCCGCGAACGGGGCGAAGAGCCCACCGCATGGCAGGCCACCTCGGTGCTGCGCTCGCCCTCGTTCGGTTCGATGCTGGGTCTCGGCGTGTTGCTGCTGGCGCTGTTCGTAGTGTGGGTCGCCGTGGCGCAGGCGATTTATGTCGCCACCTTCGGTTACGAGCCGGCAGCGGATATTCCCGACTTCGCAGGCAAGGTGCTGACGACATCGCAAGGATGGACGCTGATTATCGCCGGTTGCGGAATCGGATTCCTGTTCGCGCTGCTAGCGCTCTGCATCAGCGTCGTCGCCTTCCCGATGATGCTCGACCGGCACGCCAGCGTCGCGGATGCGATGCTGACCTCGATGCGTGTCGTGGCGAAGAATCCGGTGACCATGGCTGCGTGGGGCTTGATCGTGGCGCTACTGTTGCTGGCAGGATCGATCCCGTTCTTCCTCGGCCTCGCCATCGTCATGCCGTTGCTCGGCCATGCGACCTGGCATCTCTATCGCAAGGTTGTCGAACCCAATCCGAACCCGCAATCCGAAGTGCTGCCGCCGGTGCGCGAGTCCCGCTCGGCCGCGGATTTCCCGGCCGCGCTTTTCCCATGGCAGCATAAGAAGCATTGAAGCGCGGAAGCTTATCCGCGCATCGACGGAGCGCAACGCAATCAGGTCATGAAGCAATTCATGGCCTGATTGCAGCAATGCCGCACAACCGGCTTGGCTGAAAGCACAGGAACATCCGTCCGCCCTTCAGCCATGGTTTGGCCGCGGTCTGGGACAACATTCGCTGCACCGCGTGAGGAAAGCCGATACGCGGCGAACCGGAAATTTTCCCATGATGGCGCGTCATTTCCTGCCACTTGTCCTTTTTTCCATTGCTATTCCCCTCGCCTCCGCCCGTGCCGCACCAAGCTGCGGCAACGGCAATTTCGAGGCGTGGCTAAGTGACTTCAAAACCGAAGCGGCCGCCAAGGGCATTCCGCAAAGCGCGATCGACACGGGACTGGCCGGCGTCACGCTCGATCAGAGCGTGCTGGGACATGACCGCGAGCAGCATGTCTTCCAACAAAGTTTTGAGCAGTTCTCCGGCCGCATGGTGCCGCCGCGGCTCAAGCGCGGTCATAACATGATGCTGCAATACGGTTCGGCGCTGTCCCGGATCGAGGCACGCTATGGCGTGCCCGGCGCAGTGCTGGTGGCGATCTGGGGGCTGGAGACCGACTTCGGGGTCAACATCGGCAAGTTTCCCACCATCCGCTCCATCGCCACGTTGGCCTATGACTGCCGACGCGCCGATATGTTCCGGGCCGAGTTGCTCGATGCCCTGCGCATCGTCGCGCACGGCGACCTGAAGCCCGGCGAGATGCGGGGCGCCTGGGCTGGGGAAATCGGCCAGACCCAGTTCATGCCGTCGTCCTACGTCAAGTTCGCGGTCGATTTCGACGGCAATGGCCGCGCCGATCTGCTGCACAGCCCGACCGACGTGCTGGCCTCAACGGCGAACTACCTCGCCAGCTACGGCTGGCAGCGCGGCAAGGACTGGGAGCCCGGCTCGGCCAATTTCGGCGTGATCCAGCAATGGAACAAGAGCGAGGTCTACGCCAAGACCATCGCCTATTTCGCTGATCAGCTGGCGCGCGGCCCATAAGACCAGCATCGTGTCGCCTACCCGCGCAGGCTGAGTCGGACCTTCATATGAACTGATATTCAGATTCGCGGTCGCATATGCGACACCTGCATGACCTTTCCCGTCTCCTACATGGCCAGATCCAGCCGGTAAAACACCGAATTTGGAACCTGTTCACGCCATTCGGCCGACACGAAGTCGCTTCCCGGGATTCAATCCGATTGCTATGGAATCAGTCTAACATACCGATTTAAAAGAATTATATTTGAATTCCGGAAAACCGATCGAGCGCGCGCCTCGCTTCCCACGCTAACCAGCGAATGAGCATCTCAAAGGTTAATCATTTCTTGCTGAGGTATGCATTATTCGATTAGCTGCATCGCAACATTTGCTCTGTTGCATTGCGAAGAAGGTTCTATATTGCCTTCGAACGATGAAGCTTCCCTCCAAGGGCTGAATCGTGAATACAAGGAGAATACCATGTTCCTCTCGCTCATCCGCATGATCCAGGCGTTCCGTGATTACCAGCGTAACGTCGCAGAACTGTCCCAGCTCAGCGATCGCGAGCTGGCTGATATCGGCCTCGACCGCTCGGACATCCAGCGCGTCGCTGCTGGTTCGTACAACGCCTAAACCGCTATCCGACGCTAGTTTGATACCGGCCGACGCCCGCCTCGTGCGGGCGTTGTCGTGTCCGGTGTCAACTACGGCGGCCATCGGCCAGATCGCCGCAAAGGCTGGGTGGAAGCCCGATCTTTCGGGCAAATCGGATTCCACTGGCGCGTAAAACGCGCTACCTGTGCGGCCATGACCGATCGTCCAATTTCGCCCGAACCTGTCCATGTCGTTGGCGGTGGCCTCGCCGGCTCCGAAGCCGCCTGGCAGGTCGCCGAGGCCGGCGTGCCCGTCGTGCTGCACGAGATGCGGCCGACGCGCGGCACCGAGGCGCACCACACCGACGGGCTGGCCGAACTGGTCTGCTCCAATTCGTTCCGCTCCGACGACGCCGCCAACAACGCGGTCGGGCTGCTCCACGCCGAAATGCGGCGGCTCGGCTCGCTGATCATGCGCGCGGCCGACGCCAACCAGGTGCCTGCCGGCGGCGCCCTGGCGGTCGACCGCGACGGCTTTTCGGCCGCCGTGACCGCGGCCATCACCAGCCACCCCCTGATCGAGATCCGCCGCGACGAAGTCGCCGCCGTGCCGCCGGCCGAATGGCGCAATGTGATCGTCGCCACCGGCCCGTTGACCTCGGCGCCGCTGGCAGAAGCGATCCGTGCCCTGACCGGCGAGGACGCCCTCGCCTTCTTCGACGCCATCGCGCCGATCGTGGATCGCGACTCCATCAACATGGACGTGGCGTGGTTTCAGTCGCGCTACGACAAGGTCGGCCCCGGTGGCAATGGCGCCGACTACATCAACTGTCCGATGACGCGCGAGCAATACGACGCCTTCGTCGATGCGCTCGTCAGCGGCGAGAAGGTCGATTTCAAGGACTGGGAAACCAACACGCCCTACTTCGACGGATGCCTGCCGATCGAGGTGATGGCGGAGCGCGGCCGCGAGACCCTACGTCACGGCCCGATGAAGCCGGTCGGCCTGACCAATCCGCGCGACCCGACGGTGAAGCCCTATGCCATCGTGCAACTGCGCCAGGACAACAAGCTCGGCACGCTCTACAACCTCGTCGGCTTCCAGACCAAGCTGAAGCACGGCGCGCAGACCCGCGTCTTCCGCACCATTCCTGGCCTCGAGAACGCCGAATTCGCGCGGCTCGGTGGGCTGCATCGCAACACCTTCCTCAATTCGCCGAAGCTGCTCGATGCACAATTGCGGCTGCGCGCTGCGCCGCATCTGCGCTTCGCCGGCCAGATCACCGGTTGCGAAGGCTACGTGGAATCCGCCAGCGTCGGCCTAATCGCCGGCCTTTGCGCCGGTGCCAACGCGCAAGGCCGCGAATTGCCGCCGCCGCCGCCGACCACCGCGCTCGGCAGCCTGCTCGGCCACATCACCGGCGGCCATATCGAGACCATCGATGCGGGACCGCGCTCGTTCCAGCCGATGAACATCAACTTCGGGCTGTTTCCGCCGCTCGCCAATCCGCCGACCCGCAAGGCCGACGGCACGCGGCTGCGCGGCAACGAGAAGAGCATCGCCAAGAAGCAGGCCATCAGTGCCCGCGCGCTGTCCGATCTCGATCGCTGGATCGCGGATATGCTGCGCGTCGCGCGCGCCGCCTGACCAGCGCGGATATCATCCATGGCTTTGCCGAAACAGGACACCGCGGTGCTGTCCGCGAAATGGACCGAGGGCGTGCTGCTCAAGCGCGACGTGTTCTCGACGGTCGAGCGCGGCCGCTTTCGCACGGCGAGCGGCGAAGTCGACGCGGTGCTGCGACGCCTCGATCAGGTGCCGTGGTGGTCGTATGGCGTTGCCTGGCACTTGTTCAGCCGGGAGCGCCGCGCGCTGACCTTGGCGCAGGACCTCCACGTCGGTCCGGAACTGCTCTGGGCCGGACGCAAGGCGCTGGTGCGTGGCTTCATCGACGGCGTGGCGCTGCATCTCGCAAAACCCGTCGACGACGTCGAATACTTCCGCTCCGCCAAGCTGGCGCTGCGCAAGCTGCATCGTCGCGGCGTCTGCCACAACGATCTCGCTAAGGAACAGAACTGGCTGCGCGGCAGCGACGGCAAGGCCTATGTCACCGACTTCCAACTCGCGGTCTGCTTCCGCAAGCGCAGCAAACTGTTCCGCATCGCCGCCTATGAAGACCTGCGGCACATGCTCAAGCACAAGCGCACCTACGCACCGGATGCGCTGACGCCGAAGGAGCGCAAGGTGCTTGCACGCAAGTCCGGCGTGGCGCGGCTGTGGCTGATGACCGGCAAGAAGGTTTACAAGGCGATCACGCGCGGCGTGTTCAACTTCACCGATCGCGAGGGCGGCGGCCGCCGCCTCGTCAACGACGCGCCGGTGCTTCGCGAAGCGATGCTGCGCAACGCGGACGTTCGCGATGTCGCCATCGTCGCCTTTGCCGACCGGCGCAGCGGCGTCGGGCTGTATGCCTTTGCCGAAGCCGATCGGCTCGAGATCGAGAGCGCGCTGCAATCGCAATTCGCGGCCTCGAAGGATCCGAAGCCGCCGGAGCATATCCAGGTTGTGCCGGCGCTGCCGCGCGACGCCCGCGGCAATGTCCGCACCGAAATCCTGCAACTGGTGGCGATGAACCAGGTCGACCTGATCGATCCGCTGCTGACCACCGACGCCGACCGTGCGCTGATGCGCGATATTCTCGACGGCCGCAAGAACCTGCGCGACCGCTTCAATTTCGAAACGGCGGACGGCGGTGTCCCAACGTCAGCCGCGAAATAACGTCGACCGCGACGCGCGCCACAAGGTCCACAGCACCCGCAGCCGCGATGTCGCATGCGGCACGAACAGTTGGTAATCGGGCTGGCGTGCCGTCTCCAGCCTGCGCCGCGTGAACACCAGCGGCAGGAATGCGCGGTGCACATCAGGTGCAACGTCCTTCATCTCCTTCATCGCCGCGTCGAGATGCGTCATCGCCTCGTCGATGAACTGGTCGAGGGTCGCGCGCAACATCGGCGTCTCGATACCGGAAAACATTTCCTCGACATTGGCGCCGTGCGCCTCGAGCAGTTCGACCGGCACGAACAGTTGCCGGCGCGATGCATCCGCAGCGAGCGTCGCGATCACCTCCGCCGCGCCTGCCGCCTGCCCGGCGTGGCGCGCGACGTGCTCGATCTCCGGCGATTGCCCGCCGAGAATTTTCGCGGCTAGCGAAAACAGCGGCGCGACGGTGCCGTCGAGATAAGAGGCCAGCGCCTCTCGCGTCGGCATCGGATCGTTGTAAAGATCGAACTGATGCTCCTCGATCAGCCGCGTCAGCCGTGCCACCGGGAGATCGTAGGCCTTGATCGCATGCAGCAGTTCGGCTGCCACTGGATTGCCTTCGACATAGCCGTGGCCGCTGCCCGCCAGCATGTCGGTCCACCATTGCAGGCGGATTTCGCCCGCAAGCGGCTGACGGATATGTTCGCGCACGCGCGAGACCTCGACATTGAAGGCTGAGAGCGCGAGCAACGCGCGGCGCTGCTCGGGCGTCACGAATAATGTCGCGGCATAGCGCGGAAAGTCATGCAGCCGCACCTCGGCAGCGCAGAAGTCCGCCGCATCGCCGTTCGCTGCGGCGCTGCTCATGGTACGGCGATCAGCGCCGCCGCGACGCGCCGTCGCTCACCGATCATGATGTTGTAAGTCCGGATCGCAGCACCGGTCTGCATCGTATCGACGCCGACGTGATGCCGGCGCAACGCCTCGCGCAGATCGTTCGGCATCAGCCAGACGTCGTTGCCGGTGCCGATAATCAGCGAATCGATGCCGGATGCCGCCTCGAAGACCCGTAGCAGCGATGCGCGGTCGATATCCTGCGGCCTGGTGACCGGCCACGCCCAGATCGCATCCGGCAGGCACAGCAGCGAGCCGCGATGCGACATGTCCGCAAAGCGAAAGCCGCCCGCGCCGTAGGCATCGATCGGCGCCGATCTCGGAAGATGCGGAGCGTCCGACGGCGACGGCATGGTCAGCGCTTCGCAGGCTTCGGCGACTTCTCGGCCTTGGCGGCTTTCGCGGGCTGGTCCGCCTTTGCTGCAGACGATTTGGCGGCAGGCAGTTCGCCCTTGGCGGGCTTCTCCGGCGCCGCGTCTTCGCGATGAATGCCGACATTGAGATAGATCAGGATCGGCGCCGCGATGAAGATCGAGGTGTAGGTGCCGACCAGCACCACGCCGAACATCATCACCGCCGTGAAGCTGTGGATCGCGTTGCCGCCGAACAGGAGCAGCGCCAGCAACGCCAGCGTCACCGTGACGTGGGTGATGATCGAGCGCGACAATGTCGAGTTGATCGACTCGTTGAGCAGCTCCGGCATCGGCATCTTCTTGTAGCGCCGCAGCATTTCGCGGATACGGTCGTAGATGACCACGGTATCATTGAGCGAATAGCCGAGAATGGTGAGCAGCGCCGCGATACTGGTGAGGTCGAAATCGACCTGCGAGATCGACATGAAGCCGATCGTCAACACGATGTCATGCACGTTGGCGACCATGGCGCCGAGCGCGAACTGCCATTCGAACCGGAACCAGAGATAGATCAGGATGCCGACGATGGCGAGGATCAGGCCGAGCATGCCGTAGGCAAGCAACTCGCCGGAGACGCGCGGGCCGACCACCTCGACGCGGCGGTATTCCACATTGTCACCCAGTGCACCGCGCACCTTCTGCACGGCCGCCTGCTGCGCCTCGTCGCCGCCCGGCTGCTCCGCCACGCGGATCAGCACGTTGTCGGGGCTGCCGAACTGCTGCAATTGCACCTCGCCGAGGCCAAGCGCGCTCAGCGTCGAACGCATCTTGGCGAGATCGGCGGGGCCGGCCTTGTTCTGCACTTCGAGCAGCGTGCCGCCCTTGAAGTCGATGCCGAAGTTCAGCCCGTGAGTGAAGAACAGCGTGATCGCGCAGATCGAGAGCACCGCCGAGATCGGAAAGCTGATGCGCCGAAACTGCGTGAAGTCGAAATGGGTGTCGTCCGGCACGATGCGCAGCGACGGCAGCACGTTGAAGATGCTGAGCAGCGTCAGCACCACGATCAGACCAGCGAGGCCCAGCAAAATCCAGTGTGTCACAGCCGACTCCGCATTCTCAAATCGGCACGTTTTGCGGCCGCTTCCACCGCACCCATCCGGCGACGATCAGCCGGGTCACCTCGAAGGCGGTGAACACCGTGGTGATGATGCCGATGCCGAGGGTGACGGCGAAGCCGCGTACCGGGCCGGTGCCGATGTAGAACAGAACGGCGGCGGCGATGAAGGTGGTGATGTTGGAATCCAGAATAGTTGCCAGCGCCCGCTTGAACCCGGCGTCGATCGCCGAGATCGCGGTGCGGCCGCCACGCAACTCTTCCCGGATGCGCTCATAGATCAGCACGTTGGAGTCCACCGCGATGCCGACGGTCAGCACGATGCCGGCAATGCCGGGCAGCGTCAGCGTCGCGTTCAGAAGCGACAGCACGCCAAAGATCATCGCCACGTTGATCGCCACCGCGATGTTGGCGAACACGCCGAACAGCCGGTAGGTCAGCAGCATGAAGACGATGACGAGGATCGATCCGACATAGGCGGCAAGCTCGCCCTTCTCGATCGAGTCCTGGCCGAGGCCGGGACCGACAGTGCGCTCCTCGATGATGGTCAGCGGCGCAGGCAGCGCACCGGCGCGCAGCAGGATCGCGAGGTCGTTGGCCTGCTGCACCGTGAAGTTGCCGGAAATCTGTCCCGAACCGCCGGTGATCGGCTCGCGGATAACCGGCGCCGAAATCACCTCGTTGTCGAGCACGATGGCGAACGGCTGGCCGACATTCTTCAGCGTGGCATCAGCGAACTTGCGCGCACCGGACGTGTTGAAGCGGAAGCTCACGATCGGTTCGCTGGTGCGCTGGTCGAAGCCCGGCTGCGCATCGGTGAGATCGGCGCCGGAAACCAGCACTTCCTTCTTGATGACATAGGGAACCTTGGGCTCCGTCGAACTCATCAGCACTTCGGAATCGGCCGGGACGTTACCCTGCACCGCCTGCTCCGCCGGCACGGACGTATCGACCATGCGGAAGTCGAGCTTCGCGGTCTTGCCGAGCAATTCCTTCAGGCGGGTCGGATCCTGCAGACCGGGCACCTGCACCAGGATGCGGTCCAGCCCCTGCCGCTGGATCAGCGGCTCCACGGTGCCGAGTTCGTTGACGCGGCGCTCGACGATCTGGATCGACTGATCGACCGACTGCCGGATGCGATCGTTGATCGCGGCCGGCGGCACCGTCATGCGGATGAGGCCGCCACCGGCATCGCTGACCTCGAGGCTGCGCTGCCCGTTCGAACCGAGAATGCCGCCGAGCGGCTGAGACAGTTCACGCAGTTTGGCCAGCGCCTTCTCAAGGTCCGGTTCCTTGACGCGAACTTCGACCGCGTCCTGCTTCACCGCGAGCCCGGTGTAACCGATCCGCGCTTCACGCAGCGACCGACGGGTATCGTCGCGCACCTGATCGAGCTTGTCCTTCTTGACCGACTTGGCGTCGACTTCGAGCAGGATGTGCGAGCCGCCCTGCAGGTCGAGGCCCAGCACAAGATGGCGCTGCGCCCATTTCGGCCAGGTCTTCACGGTCGACTCGGGGAAGAAGTTCGGAACGGCGCAAAGGCAAACCAGCAGCGCCGTTGCGATAATCGCCAGCGCCTTCCACCGCGTAAAATACAACATGGAGTTGACCCGTCAGACTTTCCGGAATTGCAGCGACGACAATTGGACGTTAGCTCGCGGAAGCATCCTTCGCGGCTTCGCCCTTGTCCTTGGCCGGCTCGCCCTTGGTCCGGACGCCGGAGATCATCTGCCGCATCTGCCGCACCCGGACCCCGTCCGAGATTTCGAATTCGATCTGCTCGTCATCCACCACCTTCGTGACCTTGCCGACAAGCCCCCCGTTGGTCACAACCGTGTCACCACGGCGGATATTCTTCACCAGATCGTTGTGCTCTTTCACCTTGCGCTGCTGCGGCCGCAGAATCAGGAAATACATGATGACGAAGATCAGCGCGAACGGCAGCAGCGACATCAACATGCTGTTGGTGTCGCCGGCGGCACCGGCGGCCTGAGCAAAAGCAGGGGTAATCAGCATCAAGAGATTCCTTGTGAAATGGAAGCAAACCGGCGCGCCATGGCGTCAGGCCCGGTTTCAGGCAAATTCGCGCGGACTATAGCGGCCGCGCTCCCAATTGCAACGCCGCCTGCCTTTATCCCTATGGCCTTCGTTTGCCCGGCTTGCGGCCTGCCACAAGGGCCGATAAGGGTGCTGCGCAAGGAACCCAAAAGATGTCAAAAAAGACCCGTAAAACCAGCGTTCGCGCCCCTTCCCGTGCCGCTGCGGCCAAACCCCGCTCCGGCGCGACAAAACGTCCCCCGACCCCCGCCAGATCGGCCGCCCCAGCCGCGACCGACGAGCGCATCGCCCGCGCGCTCGAGACCATCGCCGCGCATCTATCGGCCGGCGTACCGGCCACATCGGCGGCAGATTCGTTGGCCTCGGCCGAGGCCTTCATCTGGCATCCGAGCGGCCGGTTGATTCCGGTGCCGAAGGTCAATCGTGTCGAGCTCGGCCTGCTCAAGGGCGTCGACCGGATGCGCGACATCCTGATCGAGAATACCGAGCGTTTCGCCACCGGCCTGCCCGCCAACAACGCGTTGTTGTGGGGCGCACGAGGCATGGGCAAGTCGTCGCTGGTCAAGGCGGCGCATGCCAGCGTCAACGCGCGGCCCGATGTCGACGGCCGGCTCAAGCTGATCGAAATCCATCGCGAGGACATCGAGAGCCTGCCGACGCTGATGTCGTTGCTGCGCGCATCGGACTTCATGTTCATCGTGTTCTGCGACGACCTGTCGTTCGATGGCAACGATGCGTCCTACAAATCGCTCAAGGCGGTGCTCGAAGGCGGCATCGAAGGCCGTCCCGACAACGTCATCCTCTATGCAACGTCCAATCGCCGCCACCTGCTGGCGCGCGAGATGGTGGAGAACGAGCGCTCCACCGCGATCAATCCGGGCGAAGCGGTCGAGGAGAAAGTCTCGTTGTCGGATCGCTTCGGCCTGTGGCTCGGCTTCCACAAGTGCAGCCAGGACGAATACCTCGCTATGGTGCGCGGCTATTGCAGCCACTTCGGCATCAAGGTCGACGACGACGAACTCGAACGCGAGGCACTGGAGTGGTCGACGACGCGCGGCTCACGCTCCGGCCGCGTCGCCTGGCAGTTCACGCAGGAACTGGCAGGCCGCATGGGCGTGCGGCTGACGGCGAAGTAGTCTTCGGCGCAGTCAAACCCTCGTCATGCCCGGGCTCGGCCCGGGCATCGACGTCTTGGCGTATTTCAGCAGGAAAACGTAAATGGCCGGGACAAGCCCGGCCATGACGTCTTCCGATATTGGACCTGAAACGGCGCGCTCACGCGCCGCTGAGGAATTGCATCGGATCGACCGGCGACGATCCCTTGCGGATCTCGAAGTGCAGTTGCGGCGATCCCGCCTCACCCGACTGACCCGACTTGGCGATCACCTGACCGCGCTTGATGGTTTCACCGCGCTTCACCAGCAGTTGGCTTGCGTGAGCATAGGCGGTGACATAGCCGTTGGCGTGCCGCACCAGGATCAGGTTGCCGTATCCCTTCAGCTCGTTGCCTGCATAAGCGACGACGCCATCTTCCGCTGCCTTGACCGGCGTGCCTTCCGGCACCGCGACGTTGATGCCGTCATTGGACTTGCCGTTGGTCTTGGCGCCGTAGGCCGCGATGATGCGGCCACGGACCGGCCAGCGGAACGTCGGCAGTGCGCCGGTGGCTTCCGCGGACTTCACCGCGGAGGGAGCCGCCGCAGCGGCGGGTGTTTCGACCGCACTGGCGAGGCGAGCCTTCTGGACCGGCTCGGCGGGAGCCTGCGCAACCTGTGCCGGCGCTGCTGCTTGCACTGGCTGCACCGGTGCGGCGGCGACGGACGGAGCGGTCGCACCGAGCGGTGCGGCAGGCGCGCCCATGGTCACCGGAGCGGCTTCCGCAACCCGCTTGCTGGGCACGACGATCCGGGTGCCGAGTTTGAGCGGCGCGGACGGCGACAGATGATTGGCGCGCGCGAGTTCCGCCACCGACACGTGGTTGTGGCGGGCGATGCTCATCAGCGTATCGCCGCGGTTGACGTAATGCGTGCCGGGCGTCGAAGCGGTAGCGACCCGGGCCGCCGGTGCAGCAGCAGCCGGCTGCGCGGCAGCGGTCTGGCGCGGAATGACCAGCTGCTGGCCGGGCTGCAGCGTGCGCGGCCCCCGGTAGCCGTTGGCGCGAAGGATCTCGGCCGAGGAAACATGGTAACGGTGCGCTATGCCTTCGAGCGTATCGCTGGTGCCGACGATGATGGTGGTGCCGCGCTCATGCCCCGCAGGGCGCGCTGCCGCGACCGAACGCGGCGTGGTGGTACCGGTGGATTCGATCGCCGGTCGCGAGGGCGGCGCATAGGACCCTACCCCGCGCCCACCTCCGGACACGCCGGACGACACCGGATAGCTCTGCGGCGCAGAGACCGGCGGCGGCAATTCCGAGGACGAATAGGCCGGGCGGCGATATTGCGGAAGTTCGCGCCGCTCGACCCGCGGCGTCGGCGCGGCGTAAGGCGCCTGCACCGAACCGGTGGCTTCAGAGCGGGACGAGAACGGGTTGGAGAGCGGGTCCTGCGCGAACCGCGTCGACATATCGGCGCTGCAGCCACTGAAACCGATCGACATCAGCGCCAGCACCGCGATCCGCGGGGTCTGACGCGAGTAAAGCAACTCGACTATGCGCGACATGGTTACTCACTCTTACGCAACTCAACTACAAATTTGAGTAAACACAGCGGCAGTAAATAAGCCTTTAAGAGTCGAGGGATTCGATTCACCATTCCGGCGAAAGTTATCCAGACGCCAAATCCGCCTACATTTCGCGCGCAAGGCCCGGCAGCGCCGGCACGAACCGCACATCGACGAGTTCCCGGCGCACGATGCCTTCGGCGGTGCGCTGCACACGCACCAGGGTCTGGCGGCCGTCGGGCGGTCCGACCGGCGCGACCAGGATGCCGTCGTCCTCCAGCCGGTCGGTCAGCGAGGCCGGTATCTCCCGCATCGCGGCGGTGACGATGATGCGGTCGAACGGCCGGATGTTGTCCGGGAGATTGAGGCCGTCGGCCAGCATCACCTCGACATTGTGACATTCGATCTGCTCCAGCCGCTGCCGGGCACGATCCGCCAGCGTCCGAAACCGCTCCACCGACAGCACGCTGCCGCACAGCCGCGACAGGATCGCCGCCTGATAGCCGGAACCGGTGCCGAGTTCGAGCACCCGGTGCTTCGACCCGAGCTGTAACTGCTCTGTCATATAGGCGACGACGAACGGCTGGCTGATGGTCTGCCCGCAGGCGATGCCGAGGGCGGTATCGCACCACGCGGAGTCTCGATCCGGCGTCTCGACGAACAGGTCGCGCGGCACCTCCTCCATCGCGCGCAGCACGGCGCGATCGCTGATGCCGCGCCGGCGCAGGCTGAGCTGCAGCATCAGCTTTTCCGAGGGCAGTTTATCGGCAGACGGCATGGCAGCCTCGCAAATGCATCGGATCATTCTAGACAGGTACGGTGTCGCCGCCACGACGCAGCGCCTTCACGCCGAATGCTTCACAAGCCATAGCGCGGATAAGTTTACAGAATTTCGCGGCTGCCCGCAGTAACACAAGCACCGGTCGCGCTGCTTGCGTATTCCGGCTCGCCGGATGAGCGTCGGACGACACGCTACGGCGAAGATTGCTTTCGCCGGTATAATTTGCGAACTTGAGCGGGGAACCGGGCAGGACATCATGACGACACCCAAGCGGAAGATCGGCGCTGTCTTCCTCGTCGAGGACGAGGCGATGATCCGCATGATGGTCGCGGAAATGCTGGAAGACCTTGGCTACACCGTCACCGCCGAGGCCAGCGATATCGACGAGGCCGTCAAACTGGCCCAATCCGCCCGTTTCGACGTCGCGATCCTCGACGTCAACGTCAACGGCAAGGTCGTCACCCCGGTGGCCAAGACCATCGAGGCGCGCCGGCTGCCGTTCGTTTTCGTCACCGGCTACGGCGTGCAGGGTATTCCCGAGGAATTCCGCAGCCGCCCAGCACTGCAGAAGCCATTTCAGATGGACATGCTCGCGGGCATGATCGAGAAGGCGCTCGGTAGCGCTGCGGCTTGAACCAAACGCCGCGTCGTTCCTGTGACAGCAGAGACGGCTTGCGGCCTTCCCCTACTTCAACGTCGCCGTCAATTTCTCCGAGAACACGTCGTCTGTGCGATCGAGACGCAGCGGCGTGACCGAGATGTGCTTCGACGCCAGCGCGGCGAGATCGGTACCTTCCGCCGGGGCATCCACCATCGCCAGCCGCTCGAAGCCGATCCAGAAATATGGATTGCCGCGGCCGTCGCGCCGCTCGTCGACCTTCAGGAAGCCGAGATTGCGCTTGCCCTGCCGCGTCACCAGCACGCCCGCGACTTCTTCCGGCGGACACGACGGAAAGTTGACGTTGATGACGGTGTTCTTCGGCACGCCCGCTTCCATCACCTTGCGGATGATCTGCGGTCCGAACTGCAGGCCGGTTTCCCAGGTCGGACTGCTGCGCGTCTCGAACGAGAATTCCTGCGACAGCGCGAACGACGGCAGGCCGAGAATAGTGCCTTCCAGCGCGCCTGCGATGGTGCCGGAATAGACCACGTCTTCCGCAGCGTTGCGGCCCTTGTTGACGCCGGACAGCACGAGGTCCGGCTGCTTGTCTTTCAAAATGTGCCGCGCGCCCATGATAACGCAATCGGTCGGCGTGCCGCGCACCGCGAAATGGCGCGGGCCGACTTCGCGCAGCCGCAGCGGATCGTTCAGCGACAGCGAATGCGAGACGCCGGACTGATCGAGTTCGGGCGCCACCACCCAGACATCGTCCGACAAGGCCTTCGCGATCTGTTCGACGATCTGCAGCCCCGGCGCGTGAATGCCGTCGTCATTGGTGCAAAGAATGCGCATGCTTTGAGAGGCCCTTCCGGTTGGCTCGACGCAGGTCGGCCCCGTCTTATCCGGCTCCGGCCACGCTGGCAAACCCCTCAGACCCGCAACGCAGCCTTGCCGACGCCGGGATCACGTCGCGCGCCGAAGCCTCTGACTGCGCGCGCCGAACTCAGTGCGCAGTCACGAGCGGCCGATAGCCGAAACGCGTGAATACAGCCATTGCCTGCTCCGATTTCAGGAAGGTCAGAAAACGCGCTGCATCGGCATTGTGGCTGTCGCGCAGGATGGCGGCCGGAAACACGATCGGCGGATGCGAATCCTTTGGAAAGACGCCGGCAATCTTGATCCCCGCGACGCCCGCGGCATTTGCCGAGAACACCACCGCCACCGGAGCTTCGCCGCGTTCGACGAGCGCGACCGCCGCCGGAGGACCTTGAGCGAGCGCGACCTTGTCTTGAACCCCTTGCCACAACCCCAGCGTCTCGAGGCCGGCGCGGCCGAGCCGGCCGGCCGGATCGTGCGCCGGATTGCACATCGCCACGCGTGCGGTGCCGACGATCTTCTGCAACGGAAAATCCCTACCCATGGTCGCATTCGTTGGCGCAGCAGCGTTGTCACCTCGCGCGACCAGAACGAGGTCGGCGGTCAGCAGGTCGACCCGCGTGCCGGTCTGGATCAGATTGTGATTTTGCAGATAGCTCATCCACTCGGCATCGGCGGAAAGAAAGACATCGGCGGGAGCCAGATTCTCTACCTGTTTCGCCAGCATCGGCGTCATGCCGTATTGCATCACGACGTCGCCGCCGCCTTGCGCCTTGTACGCATGAACGACATCGTCGAGCGCGCTTTTGAAAACGAACGCAGCCATCACGCGAACCGGTTCGGCATGCGCCTGCGACGAAACCATGATCAGGAAAGCCAGCGCGGCCGCGAGATATCGTCTCATCGAATTCCCCCATCGCAGCGCTTGCCTGCTGCGCTGTCGCACCGACAGCGAGGATCGGCTTGCGGATCAACGCTGTCATATCCGATGGTATATAACGAAGCGCCGTGCAGCAAGAACGCTGCCGCATCGTGGCGACGCCAATAGACTTCAACGATTCTTTTTCCGTCATGGCCGGGCTCGTCCCGGCCATCCACGTTTGGGGAGTAAGAAAGACGTGGATGGCCGGAATAAATCCGGCCATGACGCCTCGACTGACGTTAGCCTCGCTCGATCACCTTCACGCCGCCCATATAGGGCTGCAGCACATCCGGAACGGCGATCGAGCCGTCTTCCTGCTGATAGTTCTCAATCACGGCGATCAGCGCGCGGCCGACCGCCGTGCCCGAACCGTTCAGCGTGTGCACGAAGCGCGGCTTGCCATCGCTGCCGCGATAGCGCGCGTCCATGCGCCGCGCCTGGAAATCGCCGCACACCGAGCACGAGGATATTTCGCGAAACGCGCCGCCCTCGCCTTGCCCCGGCATCCACACTTCGATGTCGTAGGTCTTCTGTGAGGCAAAGCCCATGTCGCCGGTGCACAAAGTCATGACGCGATAATGCAGGCCCAGCCGCCGCAGCACTTCCTCGGCGCAGGACAGCATGCGCTCGTGTTCGTTCTTCGATTCCTCCGGCGTCGTGATCGAGACCAGTTCGACCTTGGTGAACTGGTGCTGGCGGATCATGCCGCGCGTGTCGCGCCCCGCCGCGCCCGCCTCCGCACGGAAACACGGCGTCAGCGCGGTGAGCCGCATCGGCAGTTCTTTTTCATCGACGATGGATTCGCGAACGAGATTGGTCAAAGGGACTTCGGCGGTGGGGATGAGCCAACGGCGCACGCGAGCATCCTCCAGCATTTCAGCCAATAAAGATTTGGCCTTCTCGTCGGCATTCTCATAATCGAAAATTGCTGATAGCTTCGCTAATGATAAGTTCGCAGCATCGATTTCCCGTTCAATCGCATTCTCGCGTAGAGCTTCAGCTAGGCGCCGGATATTGAACGCGCCGCTTGTAGCGAAAAACTGATCATCTTCAAACTTCGGCAACTGCGCCGTGCCGAACATCGCGTCGTCGCGCACCAGCAGCGGCGGATTGACTTCGGTGTAGCCATGCTCGCCGGTGTGCACATCGAGGAAGAATTGGCCGATGGCGCGCTCCAGCCGCGCCAGCTTGTTCTTCAGCACGACGAAGCGGGCGCCGGAGAGTTTCGCCGCCGCCTCGAAATCCATCATGCCGAGCGCTTCGCCGAGATCGTAGTGCGGCTTCGGCGTGAAAGCGTAGCTGCGCCTGGCGCCGAAGTGATGCCGTTCGACGTTGCCGTGCTCGTCCGTACCTTCCGGCACCTCGTCGAGCGGCAGGTTCGGAATCTGCGCCAACTCTTTCCGCAATTCCTCGTCGGCCGCTTTTGTGTCCAGTTCGAGCTGCGGCATCGTCGTCTTCAATTCCGCGACTTCCGCCATCAGCGCATTGGCGCGCGCGTCATCTTTCGCCTTCTTGGCTTCGCCGATTTCCTTGGATGCCGCGTTGCGCCGCGCCTGCGCCTGCTCCGACGAAAGGATCGCCGCGCGGCGCTTCTCGTCGATGGCGAGCAGCGATGCCGATAGCGGAGCCAGCCCACGCCGCTTCAGCGCGGCATCGAAGGCTTGCGGGTTGTCGCGGATCGATTTGATGTCGTGCATGGTCGGGTCCCAAGGCGTCGTACAGAGGCGTCGTGCAGAGGCGTCGCGCATGCCGGATCACGGGCGTCATGCCCGCGAAAGGCGGGCATCCAGTAACCCGAATGGCTGCGGATTGGAACAGTCTGGCGGCGGAGAGTACTGGATCGTCCGTTTTCGAACGACAGCCGGAACCGCTGCAACGTCAACCGGCCACGCAGTTCAAGGCCGCGAATCGGCTCTCGCCGGATCGCGCCCCGTCAATCCTGCGGTTTCGGAGCAGCCAGCCGCAGGAAACTGACAATGGTGCCCGTGGCGGCGAAGGCCGCGCCGACCCCCAGCGCGATGGTCGGCCCCTCGCCGCCCCCGAGCGCGAAACACAGCGCGGTGAGCGCCGCTCCGCAAGTCTGCCCGGTGAGCCGGGAGGTGGCTGCAACGCCGCTGGCGCCGCCGCTGCGCTCCGACCGCACGCTGCTCATGATCGCCCGCATGTTGGGCGACTGGAAGAAGCCGAACCCGCAGCCGCACACTACCATCCGCCACACGATGCCCGTGACCGTGGTGTCGGCCGGCATGGTCGTCAGCAGCACCATGCCGAGCGCCAGCACCGCGAGACCGATGCCGCCGAGAATGCCGACCGGAAAGCGGTCCGACAGTTTTCCCGCGATCGGCGCCATGATCGCGACCACGGCCGACCATGGCGTGATGAGAAAGCCGGTGGCGACTGCCGTCAGCCCCAGCGTATGCTCGAAATAGAACGGCAGCGCGACGAAAGCACAGCCCTGCGTGGCAAAGGCACATACTGCAGTCGCGGACGACAGCGCGAACATCGGGCGGCGATAGAGATCGATCGGCAGCATCGGCGCGGGGTGTCCGCGCTGGCGGCGCATCAGCACGATCGCGAGCAACACGGCGCCGATCAGTTCGAAGGCCACCGTCACCGGACTTGCATCGTGTCCCGCGCTGCCGAGCCCGACGATGAACAGCCCGAGGCAAGCGGAGGCCATCATCGCTCCCGGAATATCGAACGCATGGGTTGCACGCGGCGTCGCCGGCAGGGTCTTGAGGCCGATCAGGATAGCGGCAATACCGAACGGCACATTGATGCCGAACAGCCAGGGCCATGGCGCGACGGAAAGCAGCGACGACGCCACCGTCGGCCCGAGCGAATAGCCCAGCGCGACCACCAGCGCATTCATGCCGAAGCCGTAGCCCAGCATGCGGCGCGGATAGATGAAGCCGACCAGCGCGGTGTTGACGCTCATCAACGCACTGGCACCGAGACCCTGCAGCGTGCGCGCGATCAGCAGCATCGGCAGCGACCCCGAAAACGCGCAGGCCAGCGAGCCCAGCGTGAACAGCGCAAGGCCGATAAGGTAGATCCGTTGATGGCCGACGATCTCGCCCAGCGCCGCGAGCGGCAACAGCGTCGCGACCATCGCAATCTGATAGACGTTGACCACCCACACCACATCGGCCGGGCTGGCATGGAGATCGGTGGCGATCGCCGGCAGTGCGATGTTGGCGATCGCGGTATCCAGCGACGACATCGCAAGCGCGGTGAAGATCGCCAGCGCCGCCCAGCGGCGTCGTTCCGGCGGCAGGCCGTCAGTTCCGGACAACTCGAATTGGGAAGAACGCGCGTCCATGCATGACCTGTAGCGGCACGGGGCCTGTCGCGTGCGGCACGAAACGGAACGATGATCTCGTCGAAGCGAAGGTTCGCCGGATCATCGGCACCGACACTAGTCGCGCAATGTTGCGTTCGGCAGGTATGCGGCCGCATGCGATGTATGCAGCACGTTCGCGTGAGGCATTGCCGGACGATTGGCCCATGAAAACGAAGCAACTTATCTCGTCAGGGCCGGATTTATTCCGGCCATCCACGTCTTAAACGCTTCAACGAGTAAAGGCATGGATGGCCGGGACAAGCCCGGCCATGACGGAGAGAGGCGGAGAGAATCGGCTTAAACGCCGAAGCTGCTATTCGGCCGGATTGCTTTCGGCGGGCGGCGTGGCCTCCGGCGGCGTTGCGGCGTCGGCCGCTTTCTGCTTGGCGACCTTCTTCTCGACCATGCTGACGGCGATGATCGAACCCTCGTAGAGGATCAGCAGCGGCCCGGCGAGCGAGGCCTGGCTCAGCACGTCCGGCGGCGTCAGCACGGCGGCGATGACGAAGGCGATGACGATGAAATAGCGACGCTTGTCGCGAAGCTGTTTCGCCGTGATGATCCCGACCCGGCCGAGCAGCGTCAGGATCACCGGCAACTGGAAGGCGATGCCGAACGCGAAGATCAGCGACATCATCAGCGACAGGTATTCGCCGACCTTCGGCAACAGCGCGATCTGTGCGGTCTCGGCTCCAGCCGCTTGCTGCATCCCGAGCGAGAAACGGATCAGCATCGGCAGCACGAGGAAATAGACCACCAGCGCGCCGAGCACGAAGAAGAACGGCGTCGCGATCAGGTACGGCAGAAAGGCCTGCCGCTCGTTGCGATACAGGCCGGGCGCGACGAACTTGTAGATCTGCGCCGCGATGATCGGAAACGAGATGAAGCCGGCGCCGAACATCGCCAGCTTCAACTGGGTGATGAAATATTCCAGCAGCGCCGTGTAGATGAATTTCGAATTCTCCGGCCCGGCGACCCAGACGAACGGCCACACCAGCACGTTGTAGATCTGCTTGGCGAAGAAGAAGCAGAAGATGAAGGCCACGCCGAACGCCAGCAACGCCTTGATCAGCCGCGAACGCAGCTCGATCAGGTGATCCATCAGTGGCGCTTTGCTAGCCTCGATATCGTCGGCGCTCATGACGCTTTGACATCCTTGTGGATATCAGGACTCGCGGTGGCCGGGCTCTGCACATCGACTTTCGGTGCTTCCGAATGCGTGGTCTCGACCGGCGGCAGTTCGGCGCTCACGACCTTCCCACTCGCAACCTGAGCTTCGCTGGTGATCGCCAGCGGCTCGGAGACCGTCCCGATGGTCTGCGCGTGGCTCTCCGCATCGGCCAGCGTCTGCGCGGTCGGTGTCTCCGGCGTCGTCGGCATCATCACCGGCCGATCGATATCCTCGACCTTGAGTGCATCGGTCACGTCGCTGGTGATCGAGGTCAGGATATTGTTCTTGGAAAAGGTCGAGGCGGTTTCCTTGATCTCGTCGAACGATTTCTTGAGATCGGCCATTTCGGCCTCGCGCATCGCCTCGTTGAACTGGCCCTGAAACTCGGACGCCATGCGGCGCGCCTTGCCCATCCACTGCCCGACCATGCGCAGCACGCCGGGCAATTCCTTCGGGCCGATGGCGATCAACGCGACGACCCCGATGACGACCAGTTCGCTCCACCCGATGTCAAACATGGGAAACGCCAAACATGAAAAAATCCGCCCGTACGGCGCCCATTGCGCCCGGCGTCGCCCCTATCCGGTCATGCCGCAAGCTGCACAATTCGGTCACGGGTTCGCCGCAACGCTGCCGCAGCCAATGTTCCGGCGGTCTGACCGATCAAACCGCCTTGCTGCCGACGTCGGATCGCGCCGCACTGGACGGCGGTGCATTGTGGTCGATGCTCTTGACCGGCTCGGTATTGTCCGCGGTCTTCTCATCGTCCTGCATGCCCTTCTTGAAGGCCTTGATGCCCTGCGCAACATCGCCCATCAGATCGGAAATCTTGCCACGACCGAATAGCAGCAGGACCACCGCGATCACAACGATCCAGTGCCAAATGCTAAGTGAACCCATCCTGCATTCCTCCAAAACGCGCGGCCGGAAGCCCGGCCTGTCCTCGCCTGAACCTAGGCTGCGAGGGCGGTAAAAACAAGAACATAAGCCGTGCCAAATGGCCGGCGCGACATCGTGATGCCGCTACCGTTAACCGGGCCGCCGCGCAATGTAGCCGTTAGTCGTTATTGTCTTTTTCAGGCTCCGCCGCAGCCTGTTCGGGCTCCTCGGCAGACGCACGTTCCGGCTCTGCGGGCGTCTCTTCCGGCTCTACTGCAGGCGCTAGTGCGAGTTCCAGATTGTCGCCGGCCTCGAGCGGATCCTCATCGTCGCGCAGCGCCGGATCGTCGGACGGCATCGGAACACTGAAACCCGACGGCAGGCGGGAATCCAGCAGACCCGTGCCCTTCAACTCTTCGAGACCCGGCAGATCGCCGAGCGCCTCGAGGCTGAACTGCGACAGGAACGCCTCCGTGGTGCCGAACGTCAACGGACGGCCCGGGGTCTTGCGGCGGCCGCGCGGACGAATCCATCCGGTCTCCAGCAACACATCGAGCGTTCCTTTCGAGGTCACGACGCCGCGGATATCTTCAATCTCCGCACGCGTCACCGGCTGGTGATAGGCGATGATCGCGAGCACTTCGATGGCTGCACGCGACAGCTTCCGCGTCTCGGTGCTCTCCCGCGTCATCAGCCACGCAAGGTCGCCGGCGGTGCGGAACGTCCATTTGTTGGCGACGCGCACGAGATTGACGCCACGCATGGCGTAGTCCGCCTGCAGTTGCAGCAGCGCCTTCTTGACGTCGACGCCTTCCGGCATGCGCTTGGCCAGCGCCGCCTGATCAAGCGGCTCAGTGGATGCAAAGAGCAGCGCTTCCAGCAACCGCAACTCTTCGGGCCGCGCGTTCGGCTGTTCCGACTCGACCTCGACGTCCTCGATGTGTTCGACGCGCTTTTCCGCCAGGCTTGCCATGGCTAGGTCCCCTTCTTCCACTTACTGCGCCGGAGTGTCAGGTGCAGTCACTGCATCGGATGCCTGCGGCACCCGCTTGCGAAAATACAACGGCGCGAACGCCTCTTTCTGATTCACTTCCATCGCGCCCTCGCGCACCAGTTCAAGCGCGGCAGCGAAGCTCGACGCCAGCACGGTCGCGCGCTGCGACGGATCGAGCACGTAGCTCATCAGGTATTCGTCGAGCCGGCTCCAGTCCTCGGCCATCCCGACCAGCCGCTCGAGCGAGGCCCGCGCTTCGGACAACGACCACACGGTGCGTTTCGCGAGATGGACGGTTGCGAGCACGCGCTGCTGACGCTGTGCAGCGTAGGCACTCAGCAGATCGAACAATGTCGCGGTGAAATTCGGATGCTTGATCTCGGCGATCGATTCAGGCTGGCCGCGCGGAAAAATATCGCGCTGCAATTGCGGTCGCGTCATCAGGCGGTTCGATGCTTCGCGAATGGCCTCGAGCCGGCGCAGACGATTGGCGAGCGCCGTCGCCATTTCCTCGGCGCTCGGGCCCTCTTCAGCCGCAGGCTCGGGCAGCAACAGCCGCGACTTGAGGAATGCCAGCCACGCGGCCATCACCAGGTAGTCGGCCGCCAATTCCAGGCGTACCTTCCGCGCAGCTTCGATGAACGTCAGATATTGATCGGCGAGCGCCAGGATTGAAATCTTGGCGAGGTCGACCTTCTGTTGCCGCGCCAGCGCCAGCAACAGATCGAGCGGTCCCTCATAGCCTTCGACGTCGACGACGAGCGCAACCTCATCGTCGATGGCTACGGTTTCCGCCGGCCGTCCGGTTTCAAACGATAGAATCTCAGCGCTCATGCGCTCATCTCCCCGGCACGACGGACCAGTTCGTCCAACTGCGCCCGCGCCGCCTTGCGGTCGAACCCGGCCTGCGGAGCGGTCCGGGCTGCAAGTGCTTTTTCGGCCCGGCTTAACGCCTCACCCGCAAGTACAGGCGTTTCGGCGGCAACTTCGCGCATCTCGTCCAGCTTGCCGTTGCAATGCAGAACCACATCGCAGCCGGCAGCAAAAATCGCCTTGGTGCGGTCGGTGATCGACCCCGCCAACGCATTCATCGACACGTCATCACTCATCAGCAAACCTTGGAACCCGATCACGCCACGAATCACCTGCTCGATCATTGTCGCAGAAGTCGTCGCCGGTTGGGCGGGATCAATGGCGCTAAACACAACATGTGCGGTCATCGCCATCGGCAGATCCGCCAGCGGTCGGAAAGCGGCAAAATCGGTCCGTTCGAGTTCCGCCCTGGGCGTATCCACCACCGGAAGCCGGAAATGGGTGTCGGCGGTCGCCCGGCCGTGCCCCGGGATATGCTTGAGCACCGGCAGCACGCTACCCTGCTCCAGTCCTTCCGTTACCGCTCGTGCAATGGCGATGACCTTTTCGGGGTTCGTTCCATACGCCCGATTGCCGATCACAGCATCGGCTCCATCGACAGGTACATCGGCCAACGGCAGGCAATCGACCGTGATCCCTAGGTCGGCGAGATCGGCTGCGATCAGCCTCGACGACAGTCGCGCCGCCGTCAGTCCGGCCTCGGCATCCGCGTCGTACAGCGCTCCGAACACTGCCCCCGGCGGATAGACCGGCCAGTGGGGCGGACCGAGACGCTGAACCCGGCCACCTTCCTGATCGATCAGCACGGGCGCGTCGTCTCGACCGATCGAATCCTGCAACTGCCTCACAAGATCAGATACTTGCTGTGGATTATCGACGTTTCTCTTGAAGAGAATAAATCCCCACGGCCGCTGCTCGCGCATAAATGCGCGCTCGTCCGCCGTAAGCGTTAGCCCGGAAACACCAGTGATAAATGCGCGCATATCCATAGGGCCGATTAGCCCGCGCGCGCACCAAGGGTCAAGGAAACGGCCGTTAATTCCTTTGGACGACGCACTGTCCGCCGGAAGCCTTCAGGCTGCCGCAGAAGTGGGAAGCCTCATCCGAGGATGCGAACGGCCCGACCATGGCACGGTAATAGACGCCTTTCGACCCCAGATCGGCCCTCTTGATCAACGGCGAGCGCGAACCGAGCAACGGGAATTTGCCTTGCAGGACGCGGAACGACGCGCGCGCATCGGCTTCACTCCGCTGCGACGACACCTGAACCACATAACCGCCGCTGGTAGCTGGCGTCTGAGTCGGATTGGTCGAAGCAACATGGGTGCGTGCGTCGCTGCCTCCCTGCGGCGCCAGGGATAACGGCGCGGTGGCTGACGGCGCGGCGGCAGCCGGAGCAATGGCGCGTGTCGACGCGGTCGTTACAGGCGCAGCTGCTGGCGCCGCGACGGCAGGCGTCGCAGCCGCATCCGGTTGATCCGGCCTGACGCTGAGGGTCTTGATCTTGCGGGGCTCGCTACCGGAGATGGTTCCGTTGGCCGCATTCGCAGGCATACGATTGTCCGGCGAAACGCTGGCCGTCGATGGCGGATTGGCATTCTGGTTCAGCGGCGGGAATACGACCCGCGGACCGGATTGCGCAATGTCCTTGACATCGACCGGCTGCTCTTCGCGCGAGACAATCTGCTCTGCACCATTGCCCGCAGCGAGCCGGTCCATTTGCTTGCCCGCATTGTCCGTTGAGGCGGACGGCGGCACCACCTTGTTCGGTCCGGCATCGGCCTTGATGATCGGCGGCTCGCCGGTGCGCGGCGATCCCACATAGTTGCGATATCCGAACGCTGCACCGGTACCGATAACTGCAAGCGCCAACACCGCGATCACCGTCTTCAATCCACCGCGCCGTTTCTCCGGAGCTTCCGACTCGTAGTCGTCGCCATCCTGATAATCGTAGGCGTCATCGTAGTAGCCGCCGTGAGATTGACTGTCGTGCGCACCGTATTCCGGGGCAGCATCGGGCGCGCCATAGAGCGCATCGTCATAACGCTCGGTCTCGACAAACTCGCCTCGCTGCTGATGCGCAACTGGCTCGTTATAACTCTGGGGCGCGGTCTGCTGCGGTGCGTAGCGGCGGACCGGATGCGTATCGCTTTGATAGGTCGGCTCAGGCGGCTTTTGCGGCGTCGCCCGTGTCAACATCCAGGGCGGCGGACCAGCCGGAGTTTGCTCCGGGATATCCAGATCGTCATCGGCCGCTTCCGGCGGCGGCGCAGACGGACGGAAATGCGCGCGCGACGAAGTCTGCTGCGGCGCAGGCGGCTGCGGTACACCGCGGCCGTGGTTTGCAAGCGGATCAGTCTGCCCGATCAGCCGCGCCAATTCGGCCAACGGATCGCCCTCACCTTGAGAAGCCGTTTGGTAATCCCGACCCGAGCGACCGTCGGTGGAATAAGCTCTGTTTTGATATCGATCAGCCATGTGGTGTTGCATCCCCTTCGGGAAAGCGCCGACCCGTCATTCTAACGAAACAGTCGCTGCCAGATGCCGCTACAAGTCCCTTGCGAGCGACGGCCCAACTTTCGCTTAGCGCATCTCGGTCGGCGCATGGACACCAAGGATGGCAAGTCCGGACGCCAGAACCGAGACGACCCCTTGAACAAGCGCCAGTCGGGCTAAGGTTATCTCTGCATCATTATTGATAATGAAGCGTAAATGAGGCGCATCCCGCCCCTTGGTCCAGTGGGCGTGAAATTCACTCGCCAAATCATAGAGATAGAAGGCAACCCGGTGAGGCTCATGGGCCAGCGCCGCAGCTTCGACGATCCGCGGGTAAAGCGCAAGGCGACGAATTAAATCAAGTTCGACGGGATCGGTGAGCCGATCGAGCTGCGCGCCGCGAAAAATTTCCAGCCGCTTGGCCGCATCTTCCGGAAGATCCGGAATGACCTCACGCGCGTTTCGGAAAATCGAATGGCCTCGAGCGTGGCCGTACTGGACGTAGAAGACCGGATTGTCCTTGGACTGCTCGATCACCTTGGCGAGATCGAAATCGAGCACCGCATCGTTCTTGCGGAACAGCATCATGAAGCGCACGGCGTCGGAGCCGACTTCATCTACGACTTCGCGCAGCGTGACGAAATCGCCGGAGCGCTTCGACATCTTTACCGGCTCGCCGTTGCGCAACAGCTTGACGAGCTGCACGATCTTCACGTCGAGTTCGGCCTTGTCGTCGGTGACCGCTTTGATCGCCGCCTGCATGCGCTTGATATAGCCGCCGTGATCGGCGCCCCACACGTCGACGAGATTGCGGAAACCCCTGTCGT